>NC_014830.1:1341460-2682921 GCF_000184685.1 Intrasporangium calvum DSM 43043 | reverse complement strand
GGACTTCGCCGGGAGCTCCAGACCCAGGGCGTATGCCGCTGGGCTCGGTCCCCCTCTCCGGACCCTCCCAGCCCGGCCGAGTCCCTCGTCGAGTGTGCAGTTCCTGCCGAGGCGTCAGGTGGCACGAATGGCACACTCGAGGGGGTGGGCACGGGGGCTGGGAGCGAGCCCAGCGGCATCCGGCATCACCGTTCTGAAAAGGCGCTGCAAGCGCTGCAAGAATTTTCGGCGGGTCCCCGTATGCTGTCCCCTCGTGAAGGCTATCCGTCGCTTCAGCGTCCGCACCGTCCTGCCGCCCCGCATCGAGGGCCTCGGCGTCCTGGCGAGCAACCTCCGTTGGTCGTGGCACCCACCGACCCGGGACCTCTTCGCCAGTGTCCACCCGGAGAAGTGGGCCGCGACGAAGGAGGACCCGGTCCGGCTCCTGTCGCGGCTCTCGGCCGCCGAGCTCGACGCCCTGGCCGCGGACGACGAGTTCGTCTCGCGCGTCGTCGCCGCCAACGCCGACCTCCACGCGTACCTCACCAACGAGCGGTGGTACCAGACGTGGAGCCGTGAGCAGGAGGCCGCCGGGAACGCCGCGCCGTCCGCGATCGCCTACTTCAGCCCGGAGTTCGGCATCACCGCCGTCCTGCCGCAGTACTCCGGTGGCCTCGGCATCCTCGCCGGCGATCACCTCAAGTCCGCCTCCGACCTCGGCGTGCCCATCGTCGGCGTCGGCCTGTTCTACAAGACCGGCTACTTCAAGCAGTCCCTGTCGCGGGACGGCTGGCAGCTCGAGTCCTACCCCGTGCTCGACCCCGACGGGCTCCCGCTGTCCCTCGTCCGGGAGGAGGACGGCACGCCCGCCGTCGTCTCCATCGGACTCCCGGGAGGGCGGGCCCTCCACGCGCACATCTGGCGCGCCCAGGTCGGCCGCGTCCCCCTGCTGCTGCTCGACTCCGACGTCCCGGGCAACGACGAGCAGACCCGCAAGGTCACCGAGTCGCTCTACGGCGGCGGCGGCGACACCCGCCTCGAGCAGGAGCTGCTCCTCGGCGTCGGCGGCGTCCGGGCGCTGCGCATCTGGTCCCGGCTCAGCGGCGCACCGACGCCTGAGGTCTACCACACCAACGAGGGGCATGCCGGCTTCCTCGGCGTCGAGCGGATCACCGAGCTCGTCCGGGACCACGGCCTCACGTTCGACGAGGCGCTCGAGGCGGTGCGGTCGGCGACGGTCTTCACGACGCACACGCCGGTCCCGGCCGGGATCGACCGCTTCGACGCGCACAAGATCGAGCTCTTCTTCGGCGGCGCCAACGCCGTCCCGGGCGTGCCCCTGGAGCGGCTCCTCGCGCTCGGCGCCGAGGACTACGAGGGCGGCCAGCCCGGCATCTTCAACATGGCCGTCATGGGGCTGCGGTTCGCCCAGCGCGCCAATGGCGTCTCGCAGCTGCACGGCCACGTGAGCCGGGAGATGTTCGACGGCCTCTGGCCGGGCTTCGACGAGGACGAGGTCCCGATCTCGAGCATCACCAACGGTGTCCACGCCCCCACGTGGGTCGACCGGGCCGTCTACGACGTGGCCCGCACGCACCTCGGCACGGCCGACATCGCCGGCGCCAACGCGTGGGAGCGCATCGACGAGGTTCCCGAGCAGGCGATCTGGGAGACGAAACGCGCCATGCGCGCCAACCTCGTCGCGGAAGTGCGCCGTCGCGTCCGGTCCTCGTGGCTCAAACGTGGTGCGACCGAGGCCGAGCTCGGCTGGGTGGACGACGTGCTCGACCCCGACGTGCTCACCATCGGCTTCGCACGTCGCGTGCCGACGTACAAGCGACTCACTCTCATGCTGAGCGACCGGGCCCGGCTCAAGCGCCTCCTGCTCCACCCGTCCCGGCCCGTCCAGCTGGTCATCGCGGGCAAGTCGCACCCCGCCGACGAGACCGGCAAGCGGCTCATCCAGGAGATGGTGCGGTTCGCGGACGACCCGGAGATCCGGCACCGCATCGTCTTCCTGCCGAACTACGACATCGCCATGGCGCAGCACCTCTACCCGGGGTGCGACGTGTGGCTCAACAACCCGCTCCGGCCGTTCGAGGCCTGTGGCACGTCGGGGATGAAGGCCGCCCTCAACGGCGGGCTCAACCTCTCGATCCTCGATGGCTGGTGGGACGAGTGGTTCGACGGCCACAACGGCTGGGCGATCCCGACCGCTGACGGCGTCGACGACCCGGACCGCCGCGACGACATCGAGGCGGCCGCGCTCTACGACCTCATCGAGAACAACGTCGCCGCGTCGTTCTACGAGCGCGACGAGGCCGGCCTGCCGCACGGCTGGATCTCGATGATGACCCACACCCTCAAGACCCTCGGTCCGAAGGTCCTCGCGAGCCGGATGGTCCAGGACTACACGGAGCGGCTCTACAGCCCCGCCGCCGCCGCTGGACGCGCCCTCAACGGGCCCGAGTTCAAGGGCGCCCGCGAGCTGGCCGCCTACAAGGCCCGGGTCCGCCAGGCCTGGCCCAAGGTGCGCGTCGACCACGTCGAGCCGTCGGGCGTCTCCGACAGCCCGCAGATCGGCGACAC
The DNA here is from genome assembly GCF_000184685.1 of Intrasporangium calvum DSM 43043. Lineage (NCBI taxonomy): Bacteria > Bacillati > Actinomycetota > Actinomycetes > Micrococcales > Intrasporangiaceae > Intrasporangium > Intrasporangium calvum. The sequence goes on along the minus strand of NC_014830.1, from coordinate 2,680,353 downwards.
GCTCCACGTGCGGGCCTACGTCGACCTGGCGGGCCTGACGCCCGAGGACGTCGAGGTGCAGCTCGTCCACGGCCGGGTCTCCGACAACGACCAGCTGCGCGAGACCGCCGCCGCGCCCTTGGAGTTCGTCGAGGGCTACGAGAGCGGGATCCACCAGTTCGCCGGGTCGCAGACGCTGACCCGGACCGGCTCCTTCGGCTACAGCATCCGGGTCGTCCCGAGGCATTCGGCGCTGGCCTCGGCCGCAGAGCTCGGGCTGGCCCGCACCGCCTGACCCGCACGCACTCCGCAACACACCCGTTCATCGCCAAGTCCCCACTGCTGCAGTTGGGGGCATCAGGCGGTAGGCGGGTGTGTTGCGTTGTCAGGTGGGGTCGAAGGCGGTCCACACCCGGAGGGACGACGCGCTCATCGTGAACTCGGAGCCCGCTGCGACTCGTGGCCCGCGGGTGCCGGGGCGCTCGTCGGCACTGTCCCACAGCAGCTCGTATGCCGCTGAGCCCGGTGCCGCCGGAAGCGTGAGCTCGGCTGCCCAGGCACTTCCGTTGAGGGACAGCAGAACGGACCGATGCCCGACGACGGCCCCGTTGAAGAGCACCTGGAGGGCGTCGACGGCGGGTCCGTCCCAGCGCCGGCCCATCTCGTGGCCGTCCCCGCCGTACCAGGCCAGGTCCGTCGACCCGTCCGGATGCACCTGCCGTCCGGAGAAGAACTGACGCTGCCGCAGCACCGGGTGCTCTCGCCGCAGCGCCACGAGGTGCCGCACGGTGGCCAGCAGGTCTTCCTGCCACGGCTCGAGATCCCAGGAGTACCAGGAGATCTCGTTGTCCTGGCAGTAGGGGTTGTTGTTGCCGCGCTGGGTCCGGCCGAACTCGTCACCGGCGTTGATCATGGGCACGCCGCTCGAGAGCAGGAGGGTGCCCATGAGGTTGCGCATCGAGCGGCGCCGCCTCGCGTTCACGGTCTCGTCGTCGGTGGGGCCCTCGACACCGTGGTTCCAGGACCGGTTGTCGTCGGAGCCGTCCCTCCCGCCCTGGCCGTTGGCGTCGTTGTGCTTGACGTCGTAGGCGGTCAGGTCGGCGAGCGTGAAGCCGTCGTGGGCGGTGACGAAGTTGACCGACGCGATGGTGCCGCGGTCGCGGGCCCCGAAGAGGTCCTGCGAACCGGCGAGACGGGTGGCGACGTCGCGGACGCCGTGGCCGGTCTCGCCGACGGTGGAGGCAGCCAGGTCGCGGAGCCAGAACGTCCGCAGACTGTCGCGGAACCGGTCGTTCCACTCGGAGAACGGCGGCGGGAACTGGCCGGTCCGCCACCCGTGCAGGCCGACGTCCCAGGGCTCCGCGATGAGCTTGACGCGGGAGAGGACGGGATCGGCGCGGAGCGCGACGAGGAAGGGGTGCGTGGGGTCGTAGGCATCGTCCCGACCCCGCGCGAGCGCCACGGCCAGGTCGAAGCGGAACCCGTCGACGTGGCACTCCTCGACCCAGTAGCGCAGCGAGTCGAGCACCATGGCGACGACCACGGGGTGGGTCAGGTCGACGGTGTTGCCGCAGCCGGTGACGTCGATGTCCTGCCCGCGCGCGTCGAGCCGGTAGTACGCCCGGGGGTCGAGCCCGCGCCAGGAGAGCGACATCCGGTCCTGGGCCTGCTCCGCCGTGTGGTTGTAGACCACGTCGAGGATCACCTCGATCCCGGCCGCATGGAGCAGCTTGACCATGCCCTTGAACTCGTCGAGCACCCCCTGTGGGTCGTCGGCGGCGGCGTAGCCCGCGTGCGGGGCGAAGAAGCCCAGGGTGTTGTAGCCCCAGTGGTTGGTCAGGCCCCGGGCCACCAGCTCGGGCTCGTGCGTGAAGGCGTGGACCGGCAGCAGCTCGACGGCGGTGACGCCGAGGCTCGTGAGGTGGGCGATGAACGCGGGGTGGGCGAGCCCGGCATAGGTGCCCCGCAGCGTCGCCGGGACACCCGGGTGGAGCGCGGTGGCGTTCTTCACGTGGACCTCGTAGATGACCGACTCGGTCAGCGACCTCCGGGGTGGGTGGTCGCTGCCCCAGTCGAACGTGTCGTCGACGACGACACACCTCGGCACGTATGCCGCTGAGTTCCGTCCGTCTGGGACGGTCAGGTCACCCGTCAGGTCGGGTCCCACCTGATGGGCGAAGACGGCCGGGTCCAGGGTGACGTCGCCGTCCAGGGCGCGCGCGTACGGGTCGAGCAGGAGCTTGGCCGGGTTGTACCGCTGGGCGCGAGCCGGCTCCCACGGGCCGTCGGCGCGGAAGGCGTAGCGCTGGCCGGCCCGGACGCCGGGAACCGTGTCGAACCACGTCCCGTGGGCCCGGTGCCGCAGCGGGATCCGCCGCTCGGTCTCCTGCCCAGCGGCGTCGCGGTCGAAGAGGCACACCTCGACGCCGGTCGCGTGCCCTGCATAGACGCAGAACTCGACCCCGCCGGCGGTCGGGCGCGCACCCGGCAGGGGCGGGACGTCGGGCATTCCGGGTGGAGGCGGCGGCACGGGGCACAGCCTAGAGCGCCCCGGTGCCTTGGCCCGCCACCCCTCGAGGGCGGGAGGGCACCCGCGGTGCGCTGGTGGGGAAGCGAGCCCAGCGGCATACCGCATCGTTTGTGACCCGCCTCCGTGTGACTCAGCCGGTCGCCCTCGTTACGGTGGGCGCATGACGGATCCGACTTCCCTGCCCAACTTCCAGCCGCACGTCCCCGCCGGACCGCCGAACGGCGCCGCCAGCGAGACCCCCGTGCGTGACCGCATCCTCGCCGCCCTAGCAGACCTCGGGGTCGAGGCCAAGGTGGACAAGGACGGGGATCTCGAGTTCTCGGTCAACGACCAGACGCTCTTCGCACGCGCCGCGGAGGGCGAGATCCCGCTCGTCCGCTTCTTCGGTCAGTGGCAGCTGCAGGAGCCGGTCCCCGCCGACCGCAACGAGCGGCTCGCCCGGTGCAACGACATGACGCTCCAGCTCAACGTCGTCAAGATGTGCCTCGTCCAGGAGAGCCTCGTCGTCTCCGCCGAGCACGTCGTCCCCGCGTGGGCCGACCTCAAGCTCCTCACGCCGCTGTCGATCAACCACATCCTCCAGGCGGTCCAGTTCTTCTTCCAGTCCTGGCTGCCGGCCGACGACCAGCCGCAGCCCGGCGTCGACGGCTCTCAGCAGGGGGGCGTGTGATGGGTGAGTTCGTGCGGCTCGAGGTCGAGGACGGCATCGGCACGATCCGGCTCGACCGGCCCAAGATGAACGCCCTCAACGTCCAGGTCCAGGAGGAGATCCGGGCTGCGGCGGCCGAGGCCACCGTGCGAGACGACGTCAAGGCCGTCATCGTCTATGGCGGCGAGAAGGTCTTCGCCGCCGGCGCGGACATCAAGGAGATGCAGACGATGTCCTACACGGACATGGTCGACCGCTCCGGACCGCTCCAGTCGTCGATCACCGCCGTCGCCCGCATCCCCAAGCCCGTCATCGCCGCGATCACCGGCTACGCCCTGGGCGGTGGCTGTGAGCTGGCCCTGGCGTGCGACTTCCGGGTCGTCGCCGACGACGCGAAGCTCGGCCAGCCCGAGATCCTGCTCGGCATCATCCCCGGTGCGGGTGGCACACAGCGGCTGGCGCGCCTCGTCGGATCGGCCAAGGCGAAGGAGATCATCTTCGGCGGCCGGTTCGTCGACGCCCAGGAGTCGCTGGCCATCGGCCTCGCCGACAAGGTCGTTCCCGCGGCCGAGGTCTACTCGGCGGCGCGGGAGTGGGCTGCCCAGTACGTCGGGGCCGCGAGCTACGCGATCCGTGCCGCGAAGGAGGCCGTGGACCGGGGTCTCGAGGTCGACCTCGAGACCGGGCTCGAGATCGAGCGGATGCTCTTCGCCGGGCTCTTCGCGACCCGTGACCGCGAGACCGGGATGGCCTCCTTCGTCGAGCAGGGCCCGGGCAAGGCGAAGTTCGAGGGCAAGTGACCGAGCGGCTGGACGTCCTCGTCTTCTACTCGCCCGTCGAGTCGACCGAGGACGTCCTTGCCGCCGTGTTCGCAGCCGGTGCCGGGGCGATCGGCAGCTACACCGAGTGCGCCTGGTTCGTCGAGGGGACTGGCCAGTTCCGTCCTGGCTTGGGCGCCAACCCCGCGATCGGTACGGTCGGTGAGCGCGAGCGACTGCCCGAGCACCGAGTCGAGGTGACCATCCCCCGGTCGTCGCGGCGTGCGGTCCTGGCGGCACTTCTGTCGGCACACCCCTACGAGGAACCGGCCTTCCACGTCATCGAGACCGCCGCGCCCGACCCCGACTGACTACCTGCCCCACAACTTCGCCGGGGCGATCCTTCGTCGGCCCGGCCGCAGATCTGGCCGCTACAACTTCGCCGGGGCGATCCTTCGTCGGCCCGGCCGCAGATCTGGCCGCTACAACTTCGCCCCGGCGAAGTTGTCGGCGTGAAAGCCCGGGAGCGCTGGGAGTGCACGGCCGAGCGCGAACCAGCCCAGCGGCATACGGCCTCACTTTGCACGTGAGCCAGCCCACGGGTGGTGAGTGTCACGCCCAGGCGGTGCGAGGTATGCGAGCGCTCAGTGACAAGATGGACGGCAATGCCGGGGCGGGCCTCCGGATGATCCGAGCAACCCCGCTCACCCACCAGCTACGGAAGAGGACGTTCACCCATGAACATCGTCGTCTGTGTCAAGTACGTGCCCGACGCCCAGGCCGACCGCACGTTCAACGCATCTGACAACACGACTGACCGCGAGAACGTCGACGGCCTGCTGTCCGAGCTCGACGAGTACGCCGTCGAGGCCGCCCTGAAGATCGTCGAGGCCGGCGAGGGCGAGGTGACCGTGCTCACCGTCGGTCCGGACCAGGCAGCCGATGCCATCAAGAAGGCCCTGCAGATGGGCGCCCACAAGGGAGTGCACGTCAAGGACGACGCGATCCACGGATCGGACGCCCCGGCCACCTCCCTCGTCCTTGCCGAGGCCATCAAGAAGCTCACCGCGGACAGCCCCGCTGACCTCGTCATCACCGGCATGGCCTCGACCGACGGCACGATGGGCGTCGTCCCGGCGATGCTCGCCGAGCGCCTCGGCCTGCCGGCCGTGACCTATGCCGCGGAGCTCACCGTCGACGGTGGCACCGCGACGATCCGCCGCGACGGCGACGTCTCGACCCAGACGATCGAGGCGACGCTGCCGGCCCTCGTGTCGGTCACGGACCAGATCAACGAGCCGCGCTACCCGTCCTTCAAGGGGATCATGGCGGCGAAGAAGAAGCCGGTCGAGCAGTGGAGCCTCGCCGACCTCGGCCTCGACGCCGCCCAGGTCGGCCTCGACGCCTCGTGGACGAAGGTCGATTCCTTCGCAGCCCGCCCGCCTCGCGCCCAGGGGACCATCGTCACCGACGAGGGTGACGGCGGCGAGAAGCTCGCCGCCTTCCTGGCCGAGCGCAAGTTCATCTGATCTCAGCAGCCGTTAGAAGGAGAGACATCGCCATGGCTGAAGTTCTCGTGCTCGTCGACCACGTCGACGGCAAGGTCCGCAAGACCACGTCCGAGCTGCTGACGATCGCGCGCCGCCTCGGCGAGCCGTCGGCGGTCTTCATCGGCTCCGGCTTCGACGCCGCGAAGGAGACGCTCGCGAAGTTCGGGGCCGCCAAGGTCTACCGCGTCGAGTCACCGGACGTGCTGGGCCACCTCATCGCGCCGCAGGCCGAGCTCCTGGCGCAGCTCGTGGGGTCGGCCTCGCCCGCCGCCGTGCTCATCCCCTCCAACGCCGAGGGCAAGGAGATCGCGGCCCGGCTCGCGATCAAGACCGAGTCCGGCCTGATCACCGACGCCGTCGACGTCAAGCCCCGTGAGGGCGGCGGCGTCGCGACGACCCAGTCGGTGTTCGCCGGCTCCTACACGGTCGAGGCGACGATCACCAAGGGCACGCCGATCGTCACGGTCAAGCCCAACTCGGCTGCGCCCGAGGAGGCTCCGGCCGCGGCAGCCGACGAGGTCGTCGACTTCGCGCCGTCCGAGGCGGCCAAGAGCGCCCGGATCACCGAGTCCAAGGAGAAGCAGGCCACGGGACGCCCCGAGCTGACCGAGGCAGCCATCGTCGTCTCCGGCGGTCGGGGCACCAGCGGCGACTTCGCCCCGGTCGAGGCGCTCGCCGACTCGCTCGGCGCCGCGGTCGGCGCCTCGCGCGCGGCCGTCGACGCCGGTTGGTACCCGCACACCTCGCAGGTCGGTCAGACCGGCAAGCAGGTCAGCCCGCAGCTCTACGTGGCGTGCGGCATCTCCGGTGCGATCCAGCACCGGGCCGGAATGCAGACGTCCAAGACGATCGTCGCCGTCAACAAGGACAACGAGGCCCCGATCTTCGAGCTCGTGGACTTCGGTGTCGTCGGTGACCTCTTCAAGGTCCTCCCGCAGGCCACCGAGGCGATCAAGGCCGCCAAGGGCTGAGAGCTCGTCCGGTCGAAGGGGCCCCCACCGTGCGCGGTGGGGGCCCCTTCGCGTCGGGTCGGTCCGCGTCGGGTCAGTCAGCGGGTCGGTGCGCCACCCGAGGCGTATGCCGCTGGGCTCGCTCTCGCTCAGGCCGCGGCCTCGTCGTCGGGGTGGCGTCGGGAGGCGGTCCGGACCCAGCTGCGCAGCTCCTCGCGGTTGCGGGCGTAGGTGCTCGCCCCCGTCCGGACCGTCCACCACGGCGCCCGGAGGGTCTCGGCGGGGGAGCGGGTCGCCCGGCTGCGCCCGGCCTGCCACTCGATCCGCCCGTTTTCGGCGACCCGGCGCACGTGCTCCCGGGCGACCGTCGTCGACACGAGCGTGTTGTGCACCCGCAGGGAGTCGTCGCGCAGGTCGATGCGGGCGGTCCAGGCGCGGTATCCGAGGACGACCGCGACGGCGAGGCAGGCGACATAGACGGGCAGCTCGGGCAGCACGAAGAGCTCGAGCAGGAGCCGGGCGACGAAGTAGCCGATGACCGGGCTCGCCAGGGCAGCGACCGCGCGGTGCGGGGACGGCGCTCTGAGGGTGCGGTTGGGCTGCCTCATGGGGCCGATCATAGGCAGATGCATCCCGGTGAGAGGCCGGGAGGAGCGGCACGTGGGGGTGCGCGGGAGCGAGCTCAGCGGCATCCGGTCCGGATTCGGGGCGGGCGCGGAGCGCACCTAGAATCGGTGGGTGACTGCCTACCTCGACCACGCGGCGACGACGCCGATGCTCCCCGTCGCCGTCGCGGCGATGACCGAGCAGCTGGCGCAGGTCGGCAACGCGTCGTCGCTCCACCGCACCGGCCGCGCCTCGCGCCGGGTGGTCGAGGAGTCCCGCGAGAGGATCGCCACGGCGATCGGGGCCCGTCCGTCCGAGATCCTCTTCACCTCAGGGGGGACCGAGTCGGACAACCTGGCGGTCAAGGGCACCTACTGGGCCCGCCGCGACGCGGATCCGGCGCGGACCCGGCTCGTCGTCAGCGCGGTCGAGCACCATGCGGTCCTCGACTGCGTCGAGTTTCTCGTGCGGCACGACGGCGCCAAGGTCACCTGGGTCGAGCCAACGAGCGAGGGGTTCGTCGAGCCGGGGGCGCTGCGACGGGCGATCGAGGAGGATCCCGGGTCCGTCGCCCTCGCCTCGGTCATGTGGGCCAACAACGAGGTGGGCACCGTCCAGGACATCCGCTCGCTCGCCGAGGTGGCCCACGAGCACGGGATCCCCTTCCACACCGACGCCGTCCAGGCCGTCGGCCACATCCCTGTGGACTTCGCCGCGAGCGGCGCCGACCTGTTGTCGGTCACGGCGCACAAGCTCGGCGGCCCCATCGGCGTGGGGGCGCTCGTCGCCCGCCGCGACGTCCGGCTCGTCCCCTTGTCGCACGGCGGCGGCCAGGAGCGGCAGCTGCGCTCGGGCACGCTGGACACCCCGGCGATCCGGGGCTTCGCGGAGGCTCTCGTCCAGGCGACCGAGACCCTCGAGCCCGAGGCCCGGCGCCTCACCGCGCTGCGCGACGACCTCCTCGAGCGGGCCATCGGGCTGGGCCTCGGCATCCGCCCCGGTGGCTTCTGGGCCCCCGGCGACGCCTCCCGGCGCCTCCCGGGCAACGCCCACCTGCTCATCGAGGGCTGCGACGGCGACTCGCTGCTCTACCTGCTCGACGCTGCCGGCGTGTCCTGCTCGACCGGGTCGGCCTGCCAGGCCGGCGTCCCACAGCCCAGCCACGTGCTGCTCGCCATGGGCCTCACCGAGAGCGACGCCCGGGGCGCCCTGCGACTGACCCTGGGCCACCCGTCCGCGCCGTCGGACGTCGACGCCGTCATCGACGCCCTGCCCGGAGCGGTCGAGCGGGCGCGGCGCGCGCGGAGGGCGACGTCGTGAGGGTCGTCGCCGCGATGAGCGGAGGGGTCGACTCGGCCGTCGCCGCGGCCCGGATGCTCGACGCCGGACACGATGTCGTCGGCGTGCACCTGGCCCTGTCGCAGAGCGCCGCGACGCTCCGCGAGTCGGCGCGGGGGTGCTGCACGATCGAGGACGCCGGTGACGCGCGACGGGTCGCGGACGTCCTCGGCATCCCGTTCTACGTCTGGGACATGGCCGAGCGGTTCCGGCGCGATGTCGTCGAGGACTTCACGGCCGAGTACGCCCGCGGGCGCACGCCCAACCCGTGTCTGCGGTGCAACGAGAAGATCAAGTTCGCCGCACTCCTCGACAAGGCGATCGCGCTCGGTTTCGACGCGGTGGCGACCGGCCACTACGCCCAGGTCGTCGAGGTCCCGGGGGTCGGCGGGGGAGTGCGGCGCGAGCTGCACCGGGCCGTGGACTCCGCGAAGGACCAGAGCTACGTCCTCGGGGTCCTCGACGCGGAGCAGCTCGCGCGGGCGTTCTTCCCGCTCGGCGACACGACGAAGCCGCAGATCCGCGAGGAGGCCGCGGAGCGCGGGTTCTTCGTGGCGCGGAAGCCGGACAGCCACGACATCTGCTTCATCCCTGACGGCGACACCCGCGCGTGGCTCGGGCGGGCCCTCGGAGAGGCGCCGGGTGACATCGTCGACACCGACGGCGCCGTGCTCGGCCGGCATGCCGGGGCGTTCGGCTACACCGTCGGGCAGCGCAAGGGGCTGGGCCTCTCGCGCCCGGCGCCCGACGGCCAGCCGCGCTACGTCGTCGAGGTGCGGACCGACACCAACCAGGTCGTCGTCGGGACGGCCGACCTGCTCGGTGTCGATGCGATCACCGGCGACCACGCGCGCTGGTGCGGCCCGGCGCCTGCGGGCGTCGTCCGGGTCGGGGCGCAGGTCCGGGCCCACGGCGCCGAGGTTCCGGCCACCGCCTGGGCTGACGGCGACCGGGTCGAGGTCCGCCTCGACGAGCGGATCCGCGGGGTGGCCCCGGGCCAGTCGGTCGTCCTCTACGAGGGCACTCGGGTGGTCGGCTCGGCCACGATCGCCTCCGCACGGCTGGACCGTGACTGAGCTCGGTCAGACCTGAGTCAGCGGGTTCGAACACGGGCGCGCACGCCGTGTGCCGAGCGTCCGCCACTCCGCCACGCCAGGACCGCGCGGGCGCGCGCACCGCCGGCCCAGCGGCATCCGGCCGGGCTTCAGTCGAGCGACCGCGTCCACGTGACGGTGCGCGCGACCGGGTGGAAGCCCAGCGACTGGTAGAGGTGGCGGGGCCCGGCATGGTCGTCGTCGCCACGGGGACTGACCAGCCCGGTCCGCGCCCCGAGATCGCGGGCCCGGTGGAGAGCGGCCACGGTGACCGCCCCGGCGAGCCCCCGTCCCCGGTGCTGCGGGAGGCACCCGACCGGCTCGACCAGCGCGACGTGGGTCCGGTCGTCCAGCCAGACGAGTGCCGACGCGACGAGGGCGCCGGTCGGGTCGAAGGCCACCCAGTCCAGGTCGGGCCGGTAGGGCCACGCCTGCCGGAGCTGCACGTAGGCCTCGGCGGTGAACCGGGAGTGGCCCACGTCGGCCCAGGCGGCCCGGTGGACCGCAGCCCGGGCGGTTGCGTCCGCCTTCTCGACCGGGCGGAAGCCGTAGCCGGGGACGTGTCGCAGCGGCGGGAGCTCGCGCAGGTCGAGCAGGTGGTGGGTGAAGTGCCACGACGTGGGGTCGGCACGGAAGCCGGCCTCGGCGAGGGCCGGCTCGCTCTGGTCGCCGGCCATGACGTGCACCGACTGCCGGGGTGCGTCGCTCCAGTCCTCGAACCACGCGACCACCTCCGCGGCGACCGCTCCGGCCGGCTCCGGCCGGGTCGGGTCGAGCTGGAGCTCGAGCCAGTCCGGCGACTCCGCCCAGCCGAAGCCGACGACCTCGCCGTCGGCCCACCACAGCGCGATCGCCTCGTCGGGTCCTGGGCGAGTCGGGTCCACCGGCTCGCAGTAGCGGTTCCAGGCGAGCTGGCCGGGATGGAAGCGGGCGCTCGGGGACCAGACCCGGGAGCACATCGCCTGCATGGCGCGCAGGTCTCCGGGTCCGGAGAAGTCGCGGCGCGTCGGCACGCGGCCACCCTAGGCCCCCTGCCGGTGCAACCCCTGCCGAGGCAACACACCCGCTTGCCGCGTGCACACCCCTGGTGCAGCAGGCACCACCGCGGGACCGGCGGGTGTGTTGCGGGGCAGCGGCCCCTAGGGTGGGCCCTGTGACTCAGGCAAGCGGGATCGGCTCGTGGCCGGGAACGTCGGTGCGCGACGCCCTGGCCCAGGTGCGCGAGGTCCTCGACGGACAGCTGCCCTACCTGCCGGAGCTGCCGCAACGCGGGCCGGGAGCGGACATGGTCGGCCGGACGGCCGGGCTGCTCGTCGAGCTCCCCGTCGACCTGCAGCCCAACGGATGGCGGCTCGTCGACCGGCCGGGGCTGGACGCCGCCCGGACCGCGGCCCTGATGCGCGAGGACCTCGACGAGCTCGCCGAGGCGTTCGACGGGTACACCGGGCCGCTCAAGGTCCAGGTCGCCGGGCCGTGGACCCTCGCCGCATCACTCTGGCTCCCCCGCGGGGAGCGGGCCCTCGTCGACGCAGGGGCGTGTCGTGAGCTCATCGACTCCCTGACCGAGGGAGTGCGGTTGCACGTCGCGGCGGTCCGCGGTCTCGTCCCCGGGGCGCAGGTCGTGCTCCAGGTGGACGAGCCGTCGCTGACCACGGTGCTCGCGGGGCGCCTGCCCACCGTCTCCGGGTTCGGTCGGCTGCCCGCGATCGACCCGCAGGTGGCGGCCGCCGGGCTCGCGTCGGTGCTCGCCGCCCACGACGGCGACACCGTCATCCACACCTGCAGCCCCAACGCCCCCGTGCCGCTGCTCCGGGCGGCCCGCCCGAGCGCCCTGTCGCTCGACATCGCCCAGCTCACCCCCCGCGGCTGGGAGGGCGTCGCCGTCGCGCTCGAGGACGGCCTCCGCCTCTTCGCCGGCATCGTCCCGACCGACGGCTCGGTCACCCGGGCGGTCGACGTGGCCGACCGCTTCGTCGATGCCTGGACCCGGGTCGGTATGCCGCTGGGCTCGCTCTCGGACGTCGTCGTGACCCCCGCGTGTGGCGTGGCGGGAGCACCCCCGCAGACGGCGCGGGACCTTCAGCGCGCTGCCGTCGATGCCGCCGCCGAGCTGGCTGAACGGGCCGCCACCTGAGCCCCGCGAACCGCTCCGCCCGGTGACGCAACCGTAACCTACTGCGCGTAAGATCGTTGACGTGGTACTGCCACCCTGGACCGTCCACCGAAGGATCCCGCCGCCATGGCCCTCAACACCCTGACCCTCGCCGAGCGCGGACAGCGGATCGGGCTGCGCCTGATCACCCGAGCCGGCTCGCTGCCGATGCTCCACAACCCCGACATCCGCAGGACCGTCGAGCACCTCCTCTATCGGGGCAGCCGGAGCGCCTTCGTCGCCCTCGACGCGGCCGCCAAGCGGTCCTTCCCGGCGCGGCCGGGGCGCGGCGCGCCGACCCGCCCCACGGCCGCGACACCTCGGCGTGAGTTCGACCTGACCCCCACCGAGGACCAGGAGATGATCCGCTCGGCCGCGGCCGAGCTGGCCACCGACGTGATCCGACCGGCCGCCGCGCAGGCCGACACGGACCGGGCCGTCCCCGAGTCCGTGCGACGGGCCGCCGCCGATCTCGGGCTGCCCCTCATCGGTGTGCCGACCGAGCTCGGCGGCATCGCCGAGGAGCGTTCGGCCGTCACCAGCTCCCTCGTCCTCGAGGAGCTTGCACGGGGCGATCTCGGGATCGCGGCGGCACTGATGGCCCCTGCCGCCGTCGCGACTGCCCTGGCCAACTACGGCTCCAGTGCCCAGCAGGCCACCTACCTCCCGGACTTCACCGGGGACGGTCTCCCGGCGGTGGCGACGCTGGCCCTGATGGAGGACGGACCGCTCTTCGACCCCCTCTCGCCGAGCACGACGGCGACGACCAGGGGCGGCGACCTCGTCCTCAGCGGGCAGAAGACGCTCGTCGTCGGCGCCGAGAAGGCCGACCTCCTCGTCGTCTCGGCCCTCGTCGACGGCGCCCCGCGCCTGGTCATCGTCGAGGCCGGCACCCGCGGCGTGAGCGTGACCGACGACCCCGCGATGGGGATCCGGGCCGCGCGGACCGGGCGTCTCGTGCTCGAGGACGTCGTCGTCCCCGCCGCCAACGTGCTCGGCACGACCGAGGACCACCTCGACGCCGTCCGGCGGGCCCGGCTCGCCTGGGCCGCCGCCGCCTGCGGCACCGCCCAGGCCGCCCTCGACCAGCTCGTCCCCTACGTGACCACCCGCCATGCCTTCGGCGAGCCGATCGCGCGGCGTCAGGCGGTCGCCTTCAGCGTCGCCGACGTCGCCATCGAGCTCGCCGGCCTGCGTCTCGTCGTCTGGCGTGCCGCAGCCCGGCTCGACGAGGGCAAGGACGCCGCGCTCCTCATCGCCAACGCCCGACAGCTGACCGCGCGCCACGGCGCCCAGATCGGCTCCCAGGCCGTCCAGCTGCTCGGCGGCCACGGCTTCGTCAAGGAGTTCGACAACGAGCGCTGGTACCGCGACCTCCGCGGCGCGGGCCTCCTCGAGGGAGTGCTGCTCGTCTGACCCGGCCCACCCGGCCCACCCGGCCGGCGCACCCAGCAGACGAACCCAGCAGACGAACCCAGCCCAGCGGCATACGACAAGGAGTCCCAGCCCATGATCAACCTCGAGGTCCCCCGCAAGCTCATCCCCCTGCTCCACCAGACCCGCGGCTTCGCGGAGGAGGTGATGCGACCCATCTCCCGCAAGTACGACCGGGCCGAGCACAGCTACCCCATCGAGCTCGACCTCGTCTCCGCCGTCATCGACGGGCTCACCGACTCCGGCACCGGCCAGGGAGCCGGCGCCGCCGGGGCCACCCGCAGCCAGGACGTCCCCGTCGAGATCGCCGAGATCGCCGGGGTCGCCGGGGTCGGCGCGGGCCGCAGGGAGCCGCGGGCCAACGGCAACCGCAACGGCACCAACCTCTCCTCCGTCCTGTCCGTCATGGAGACCTGCCGCGGCGACGTCGGCCTCGCCCTGTCCATCCCCCGGCAGGGCCTCGGCAACGCGGCCATCGCAGCCGTCGCCAATGCCGAGCAGAAGGCCCGCTACGGCAGGCGCTGGGCGGCCATGGCGATCACCGAGCCCGACGCCGGCTCCGACTCCGGCGCGATCCGCACGACCGCCGTCAAGGACGGCGACGACTACGTCCTCAACGGCGAGAAGATCTTCGTCACCGCGGGGGAGCGGGCCGAGCTCGTCGTCGTGTGGGCCACCCTCGACCGCAGCCTCGGCAAGAAGGCCATCAAGTCCTTCGTCGTCGAGCGCTCCAACCCCGGCTTCACCCTCGTCCGCCTCGAGCACAAGCTCGGCATCCGTGCCTCCGACACGGCCAGCTTCCACCTCGACAACTGCCGGGTCCCGGCCCGGGACCTCCTCGGCGACCCGGAGATCTCCACGGAAACCGGGTTCGGCGGCGCCATGGCGACCTTCGACAACACGCGGCCCCTCGTGGCCGCGATGGCGGTCGGGCTGACCCGGGCCTGTCTCGACACGACGACCGAGCTCCTCGCCCGAGCCGGCGTCACCGTCGACTGGGACCGCCCGCCGCTGAGCCAGAGCGCCGCCGCCGCGCGGCTCGCCGAGCTCGAGGCGGAGTACCAGGCCGCCTACCTGCTCATGATGCGAGCCGCCTGGATGGCCGACAACGGCCGCCCGAACTCCATGGAGGCCTCCATGGCCAAGGCCAAGGCCGGGCGGACGTGTGTCGACGTGGCACTCGCCTGCGTCGAGCTCGGTGGGCCGACCGGCTACGCCGAGACCGAGCTGCTCGAGAAGTGGGCCAGGGACGCGAAGATCCTCGACATCTTCGAGGGCACCCAGCAGATCCAGCTGCTCGTCGTGGCGAGGCGCCTGCTCGGCCTCACCTCCGCCGAGCTGAAGTAGATCTCACGGGAGCCTGTCGGCGGTCGTCGCTATCGTGTGCGAGTGACGCGAGAGACGACGACGGTGGACAGTGGCGCCGGCCCGGACACACCCATCGTGCGACGAGCCCAGCGCGTGCCCTGGCAGGTGAAGTTCGGGTCGCTCGCGATCATCTGGGGCGCGAGCTTCCTGTTCATGAAGATCGGGCTGCGATGGTTCTCGCCCGTGCAGATCGCCACCGGTCGGGTCCTGCTCGGCGCCGTCACGGTCGTGCTGCTGCTCCACCTCACCGGGGGACGCCTGCCACGGTCCTGGGCCGTCTGGCGTCACCTCCTCGTCGTCGCGGTCTTCCTCGCGTCGGTGCCCTTCGTCCTCTTCCCGCTCGGTGAGGAGCGGGTCAGCTCCGCCCTCGCGGGCATCGGCAACGCGATCACCCCGATCGCTACCGTCATCGCCACCATGGCGATGGTCCCGTCGGAGCGGCTGCCCGCGCGACGGGTCGCCGCGATCGTCGTCGGCTTCCTCGGCGTCGCGCTCATCGCCCAGCCATGGGACTCCGTGGGCCAACCTGACCTCGTCGGCTTCGGGCTGACCCTCGTGGCCGGCGCCTCCTACGGCGTCGGGTGGACGTGGGTCCGCAAGTACCTCGCCCACACCGACCTCGGCGGCCTGCAGCTGCCGTCCGCGCTGCTCACCGTCGCGGCCGGTCAGATGGTCGTCGTCCTCGGGGTCTGGTGGGCGTTCCACCGCGACCGGTTCCCCGCTCCGTGGTCGCCCGCGGTCGACGCGGTGGGGCCGGGCACGGGGCCCGTGCTCTCGATCCTGGCGCTCGGCATCCTCGGGACCGGCGTGGCCTACCTCTTCCAGTTCGACGTCTTCCGGGCGGTCGGCCAGCAGGTCGGCTCCCTCGTCACCTACCTGATCCCGGTCGTCTCCGTCGGGCTCGGCTACCTCTTCCTCGGCGAGCGGCTCGGGGCCTGGCAACTCGCCGGGGCCGCGCTCGTCCTCGGCGCGGCCGTCGTCGTGACCCGTCCCACGCGCCCGACCCGGGCCGCCCGACGCGAGCGAGCCCAGCGGCATCCGGCCTGACCGTCGCGCGCTGCGGCCTCACGCCACGCGGGCCCTCGTCGCCTCCCAGCCCACCACCGGATGGGTCAGAGGGCGGAGCCCTGCTTCCACGTGGTCCAGCTGAGGTTCCAGTCGGCGTACCCGTTGCCCATCGTCATCGGCTTCTCGGAGCCCACCGTCTCGACGACGTCCCCGATCCGCATCTGGTCGTAGACCCAGATGGAGTCGGCGTCGCTCATGCCGGTGCAGCCGTGGCTGACGTTGTCCTTGCCCTGCTGGCTGACCGACCAGGGGGCCGAGTGGAGGAACTCGCCGGAGTGGGTGATGCGGAGGGCGCGCTTGACCTTGACGTCCTCGTAGTAGTCCTTGTCGCCCTCCTTGAGGCCGATCGACTCGGCCTTCATCGTGAAGTTCGTGAACTTCTCCATGATGACCTTGATGCCGGACCGGGTCTCCCAGCCGGGTCGCCCGCCGGAGATGGGGACGGTCCGGGCCTTCTGACCCGAGATGTAGACGTCCATCAGGTGGGTGTCGAGGTTGACCTTGGCCACGACGGACCGGCCGATCGTGAAGTCGCTGACGACGGACTGCTCACCCCATCGGCCACCGCCTGCCGGCACCCCGTTGAGGTTGGCCTCGACGTGCACCTGGGTGCCCGGCCGCCAGTACGCCTTCGGTCGCCAGTGGGCCTCGCGGTCGGAGAGCCAGTACCACGAACCGGTCTGCTTCGGTGTCGACGTGACCACCATGTGCTTCTCGAAGGTCGCCTTGTCGACGACCGGCAGGTCGAACGTGGCGATGACCGGCATCCCGATCCCGACGGTGCCGCCGCTCGGGTAGACCTTGGTCCAGACCTGGTCGTCGAGGGTGAGGTCGGCGGTCGTGAAGGACCGCTTGGCGCGCTCGGTCTCGCCGTCGTCGTTCTTCGCGGTCAGCTCGAAGGTGTACTGCACCCCCGGCTCGAGCAGGTCGCTCGCCGTCCAGGTGCCGGACTCGAGCCACCCGTCGACGGGGACCTCCACGCCCTTCTTGCTCACGTAGGAGAGCGCGGCCTTCGTCAGGGTGCCGTTCCTCGTCTTGGCGGAGACGGTCGTGTCGACGGCGACGCCCTCGGCGCCGGGGCTCGGCGTGGTGACCCACGTGACCGGCGGAGTCGTCGGGGTCGGGGTCGGCGTGGCCTTGGGGGTGCTGGCGCTGGTGCGGGCGCTGCCGCCGTCCGCGGTCGGGAGGACGTCGGGCGAGCACGCCGTCACGGTGGTCAGGCCGACGACGGCCAGCACGGCGACCAACGCCGGACGAACGGAGCGAATGGTGACCTTCACGCGCATGTATCCCCTTCGGACCTGCCAGTGCCTCGACCCCCGTCGTGGTGGCAGGACAGCTGAACCCCTCACCAGAGTGTCGCTGATGGAGGCCTCGGGGCCCAAACCCGTCCGCGCGTGGTCGTCCAGATCGTGACCGCGTCGTTGCCGGTCCGCGACCAAGCCGTATGCCGCTGGGCTCGCTCTCGCTCCCACCTGACCGTCGGCGGTGGCTGGCAGGATGGGCGGGTGAGCGACAGCACCGGGAGCCAGGCCATCGAGGACGCCATCCCCGACGAGGTCCACCACGAGTGGGCCGACCTCGCGGAGCGGGCGAGCGCGGCCCAGTTCGCCTACCACGTCAAGGATGCGCCGACGATCAGCGACGCCGAGTACGACGGGCTCATTCGGCGGCTCAACGCGCTGGAGGCGCAGTGGCCCTCGCTCCGCACGCCGGACAGCCCGACCCAGAAGGTCGGGGCGTCGGCGTTCGCCACGGGCTTCGAGACGGTCGACCACCTCGAGCGGATGCTGAGCCTGGACAACGCGTTCTCGTTCGAGGAGCTGCGGGCCTGGGCCGAGCGCGTCGAGCGCGAGGTCGGTGCCGGGGCGCACTTCCTCACGGAGCTCAAGATCGACGGCCTCGCGGTCAACCTCCTCTACGAGCAGGGCCGCCTCGTCCGGGCGCTGACGCGGGGAGACGGCCGGACCGGCGAGGACGTCACCAACAACGTTCGCACCATCGAGGGCGTGCCTGAGCGGCTGTCGGGGGACGACGTGCCGGAGCTCGTCGAGATCCGCGGCGAGGTCTTCTTCCCGACCGCCGGGTTCGCCGATCTCAACGCGGCGCTCGTCGCCGCCGGGAAGGCCCCCTTCGCCAACCCCCGCAACGCCGCCGCCGGCTCGCTCCGGCAGAAGGACCCGAAGGTCACGGCGGGCCGTCCGCTGCGGCTGCTCGTCCATGGGATCGGCGCCCGCCGCGGTTTCGACATCGCCCGGCAGAGCGAGGGCTATGCGGCGCTCCGATCCTGGGGGCTGCCCACGTCCGACCAGGTGAAGGTGCTCGACGACATCGCCGACGTGGAGGAGTTCGTCACCTTCCACGGCGAGCATCGGCACGACGGGCTCCACGAGATCGACGGCATCGTCGTCAAGGTCGACGAGGTGACCCTGCAGCGGCAGCTCGGCGCGACGTCCCGGGCGCCGCGGTGGGCGATCGCCTTCAAGTACCCGCCGGAGGAGGTCAACACCAGGCTCCTCGACATCAGGGTCAACGTCGGACGCACGGGGCGGGTGACGCCCTACGGGGTCATGCAGCCCGTCGTCGTGGCCGGGTCGACCGTCGAGCAGGCGACGCTGCACAACCAGCACGAGGTGGAGCGCAAGGGCGTGCTCATCGGGGACACCGTCGTGCTGCGCAAGGCGGGAGACGTCATCCCGGAGATCGTCGGCCCGGTCGTCGACCTCCGCGATGGCAGCGAACGCCCCTTCGTCATGCCGACGCAGTGCCCGTCCTGCGGCACGCAGCTCGCGCCGGAGAAGGAGGGGGACAAGGACATCCGCTGCCCCAACTCCCGCTCCTGCCCCAGCCAGCTGCGTGAGCGGGTCTTCGCCCTGGCCTCGCGTTCGGCGCTCGACATCGAGGCGCTGGGCTGGGAGGGGTCGATCGCCCTGCTCGAGTCGGGGATCCTCACCGACGAGGGCGACCTCTTCGCGCCGCCGGAGGACAGCCCCGAGGCGGGCGCCTACGGCGTGACGCGCGAGCGGCTCGCGGCGGTGGGCCTCTACACGCGCGCGGCGAAGAGGACCGACGATCCCGCCCACGTCGTCGATGGCCGGGTCCTGTCCGCGAACGGGGAGAAGCTGCTGGCCGAGCTGGAGAAGGCCAAGACCCAGCCGTTGTGGCGGGTCCTCGTCGCTCTCTCGATCCGGCACGTCGGGCCCACCGCGGCCCGCGCACTGGCGACGACCTTCGGCTCGATGGACGCGATCCGGCGCGCGTCGATCGAGGAGCTCGCCGAGGCCGAGGGGGTCGGGCAGATCATCGCCGAGTCCGTGACCGCGTGGTTCGCGGTGGACTGGCACGCCGAGATCGTCCGCAAGTGGGCCGCGGCCCGGGTGCGGATGGAGGACGAGGTGGACGCGTCCGTCGCCCGGACGCTCGAGGGCAGGACCGTGGTCGTCACCGGGTCGCTCGAGGGGTTCTCGCGTGACGAGACCAAGGAGGCGATCCTCAGCCGCGGCGGCAAGGCGGCGGGCTCCGTCTCGCGCAAGACGGACTGGGTCGTCGTCGGCGCGAACGCCGGGTCGAAGGCCGCCAAGGCGGAGGAGCTCGGGCTGCGGGTCCTCGACGAGGCCCAGTTCGTGCGCCTCCTCGAAACGGGTTCACCGGACTGACCTTGCCCCGGTCCGCACGAGCCCATGTGTCCACCGGCCATAGGGCTGCGGCAGGTGTGTGGGGAACAACCGTGTCCTGCGTCTCGCCGCCTCCTAGAGTTGCCGGAGTCAGGACGCCCGTCCCGACCGCGCCGGATCAAACCAGATCGGGCCAGACCGGACAGGCCACGAGTCGCACGAGGAGGTGCAGGTGTCCGCAGGCACGCCACTGCTCGAGACCCGCTCCCTGACCAAGGAGTTCCGGGGGTTCAAGGCCGTCTCCGACGTCAGCCTCACGGTCCTCGAGGGCACCATCCACGCGCTCGTGGGTCCCAACGGGGCCGGCAAGACGACCCTGTTCAACCTGTTGACCGGGTTCTTGACCCCGACCTCGGGGACCATCGTCTACGACGGCCAGGACATCACCGGCCAGGCACCGGAGCAGATCGCGCACCAAGGCATCGCGCGTTCCTTCCAGATCACGAGCCTGTTCGACCAGATGACCCTCCGTGAGCACCTCGAGCTGGCCCTGGCCAGCCCGACCGGCATGGGGATGCAGTTCTGGCGGTCGGTCAAGCGGATGTCGGTCTTCAAGGACCGGTCGATGGAGCTGCTGGACCAGGTCGGCCTGGTGGACCGGGCCGGGGCGCCGGCCGGCTCCCTGGCCTACGGACAGAAGCGGGCGCTCGAGCTGGCCATCGCCATGGCGCTCGACCCCAAGCTGCTGCTCCTCGACGAGCCGACGGCCGGGATGGGCATCGAGGACGTCGACCGGACCATCGCGCTCGTCAAGCAGATCTCGACCGGGCGCACCGTCGTGTTCGTCGACCACAACATGCACGTCGTCGGCTCGCTGGCCGACACGGTGACGGTCCTCCAGTCCGGCCAGGTCCTCGCCGAGGGAAGCTACGAGCAGGTCCGGACGGACGAGCGTGTCATCACCGCCTACCTCGGAGCAACCCATGACTGAGCGGCGGCCGCGATCGACGCTCGAGGTGACCGGGGTCTCCGCGTGGTACGGCGAGGCCCGCGTCCTGTCCGACGTGAGCCTCCAGATCGGGCAGGGCGAGGTCGTCACGCTCGTCGGCCGCAACGGTGCCGGCAAGACGACCCTCCTTCGCTCCATCATGGGTCTGCACAAGCAGGTCCAGGGCTCCGTCACCTTCGAGGGGGTCGAGCTCGTGAAGCGGTCCGCGGACAGCCGGGCTCGGTTGGGCATCGGCTGGGTGCCGGATGACCGGGGCATCTACGCCACCCTCTCCGTCGCCGAGAACCTCACGCTGCCGCCGGTCGTCCACGACGACGGCTGGGCGCTCGACCGGATCTATGAGTTCTTTCCCGCGCTCTACGAGCGCAGGGACTTTCCCGGCACCAAGCTGTCGGGCGGCGAGCAGCAGATGCTGGCCATGGCGCGGGTCCTGCGGATGGGGGCGCGGCTGCTCCTGCTGGACGAGCCCAGCGAGGGGCTCGCCCCGGTCATCGTCCAGAGCATCGGGGAGATCATCCGCGAGATCAAGGCGCACGGGGTGGCCGTCCTGCTCGTCGAGCAGAACGTCAAGTTCGCCTCCACGGTCGCCGACCGGCACTACCTCCTCGCCCAGGGAAGGGTCGTCGAGCACCTCGACAACGAGGAGTTCCAGACCCGCGAGAGCGAGCTGCTCACCTATCTCGGGATGTAGCACCATCCCGACCCCGACGCAGGACCCGAACGACCAACCAGCACGACATCACGCACCACCCCAGCACGACATCCCAGGAGGGGACATGAGTGGCAGAAAGAAGGTCACGGGCGCCGTGGCCATGGCGGCCTCGGCCTCGCTAGCACTGGCGGCCTGCGGCGGCGGGACCGGCGGCCCGCAGACCGGAGGCGACTCCAAGCTGAGCAACGACAAGGTCATCATCGGGCTGCTCAACGACCAGTCCGGGGTCTACAAGGACCTCTCCGGGCCCAACTCCGCGGTCGCCATCCAGATGGCGATCGACGACTACAAGGCGAAGTACGGCAACGACGCGGTGGCCAAGACGATCGAGATCGTCCAGGCCGACCACCAGAACAAGCCGGACGTCGCCAACACGAAGGCCCAGGAGATGTACGACCGGCAGAACGCCGACATCATCCTCGACGTCCCGACCTCCTCGGCCGCCCTGGCCGTGGCGACCCAGGCCAAGGCGAAGAAGAAGCTCTTCATCGACATCGGCGCGGCAACGACGGCCCTGACCGGGGCGTCCTGCAACAAGTACACCTTCCACTGGGCGTACGACACGTACATGCTCGCCCACGGCACCGGCGCAGCCACCGTGAAGAACGGCGGCAAGACGTGGTCGATCGTCTACCCGGACTACGCGTTCGGGCAGGACATGAACAAGTCGTTCACCACGGCGGTCGAGGGGGCCGGGGGCAAGATCCTCCAGTCCATCCCGACCCCGTTCCCCAACGACAACTTCTCGACGTTCATCACCAAGGCAGCCGCGGACAACCCGGACGTCGTCGGCATCATGGCCGCCGGTGGTGACCTCATCAACTTCGTCAAGCAGTACAACCAGGCGGGGATGCAGGACAAGGCCACGCTCGCGGTCGGGCTGATGTTCATCACCGACATCCACTCGCTCGGTGTCGAGCAGTTCTCAGGGACCCAGTTCACCGACGCGTGGTACTGGAACTTCGACGACGAGAACCGCAAGTGGGCCGACCGGTTCACCGAGAAGACGAAGACCCGCCCGTCGTTCGCCCACGCCGGCAACTACTCGGCGGCCCTCCAGTACCTCGAGGCGGTCCAGGCGGCCGGCACGGACGCCGCGGATGCCGTGGTCGCCAAGCTCGAGGGCAAGAAGGTCAACGACGTCTTCCTCCGCAACGGTGAGATCCGTGCCGCCGACCACCGGGTCCTGCACGACTCCTACCTCGCCAAGGTCAAGACGAAGGACCAGGTCAAGGAGGACTGGGACTACCAGGAGATCCTCACGACGATCCCCGCTGCAGAGGCGTTCGGCCCGGTGTCCGACGCCTGCAAGATGTGACCTGATCCCACGAGGTCGGCGGAGGTGTCGGCTGCTGCGAGGCAGCCGGCACCCCGCGCCGCGACGGGACCGATGACGACAAGGTCGGCACCATGAGCGCTTTCATCCAGTACACCCTGCAGGGCCTCGCGGCCGGCGGCTTCTATGCCGTGTCCGCGTTGGGCCTCGCCGTGATCTTCGGAGTCCTCGGCGTCGTGAACTTCTCGCACGGCGCCGTCTACATGCTGGGAGCGGTCCTGGCGGCCGTCCTCCTCGCCGAGCTCAACGTCAACTTCTGGCTCGCCCTCGTCATCGTCCCCATCATCATGTTCGGCTTCGGGGTGCTCATGGAGCGCGCCCTGATCCGTTGGCTGCTCCAGCTCGACCCGCTCTACAACTTCCTGCTCACCTTCGGGCTCACCCTCGTGCTGGTCGAGGCGGTCAAGCAGCGGTACGGCGTCTCCGGGCTGCCCTACCAGATCCCACCTGGCCTGGGCGGTCAGGTGACGGTCGGCAGCGTGGGCCTGCCCACCTACGCGATCTTCGCGTGTCTCTTCTCGGTGGTCGTGTGCATCGCCGTCGGGTTGCTCCTCACCCGCACCCGCATCGGGATGATCGTCCGCGCCGCGACCGAGGCGCCGGAGCGGACCCGGGCCCTGGGCATCAACGTGGGCCGCTGGGTCACCCCGGTCTTCGGGTTCGGCATCGCCCTGGCCGGGCTCGCCGGTGTCCTCGCCGCCCCGAGCCGCGCCATCACCGCGGAGATGGGCAGCAACTTCGTCATCATCCTCTTCGCCGTCGTCGTCATCGGGGGCCTCGGGTCGATCCTCGGGGCGGTCGTGGCCGGGTTCCTCGTCGGGCTCGTCGAGGCCTACGGGGTCGCCTACGCCCCCGCCTACGCCCAGATCGTCATCTTCATCATGATGGCCCTCGTCATCCTCGTCCGGCCCGCAGGGCTCTTCGGACGGGAGGAGATCGCATGACCGACCAGCAGCTCACCGCGAAGACCGACGTCGACCTCGCTCAGCCCTCGATCCTCTCCCGGCGCAGTCCCTGGCGCTATGTGCTGCTGCTCGCCGGGCTCGCGGTCCTCGTCCTGCTGCCCTACCAGATCTACCCGCCGGTCGCGATGGACATCCTCTGCTGGGGCCTCTTCGCGATCAGCATCGACCTGCTCCTCGGGTTCACCGGGCTGCTCAGCTTCGGGCACGCGGCCTTCTGGGGCGGGTCCGCCTACGCGACCGGGGTCATCGCCATCAAGACGGGGGTGCCCTTCCCGCTGGCCGTCCTGGGCGGCGCCGTCTTCGCCATGGTGATCGCCGTGCCCATCGGCTACCTCTCGGTGCGGCGCACCGGGATCTACTTCGCCATGGTCACCCTCGCGTTCGCCCAGATGCTCTTCTTCATCGTCAACCAGTGGCGGAGCCTGACCGGCGGGGAGAACGGCCTGCAGAACATCCCGAAGAACTTCTTCGGTGTCGAGGCGGTCGAGACGGACTCGTTCTACTTCTACTACGCCGGTGCCGGGGTCATCCTCGTCGGCATCCTCATCGCCTGGCGCGTCGTCAACTCGCCGTTCGGGCGGGTGCTCACGGCGATCCGCGACAACCCGGCCCGCGCCCGCGCCCTCGGCTACGACGTCGAGAGGTACAAGATCGTCGCGTTCGTCATCTCCGCCGGGCTCGCCGGGCTGGCCGGTGGCGTCTTCTCGATCAGCCACAGCTTCGCCTCGCTCCAGGAAGTCGGGTGGACCACGTCCGGGAAGGTCGTCCTCATCACCGTCCTCGGCGGCATAGGCACCCTCTGGGGTGGCCTCGTCGGCGCCGGCGTGGTCGTCTACCTCGAGGACTACCTGGCCTCGGCCGGGATCAGCGGCATCGCGATGATCACCGGCGCGATCTTCGTCCTCATCGTCCTGCTCTTCCGCCACGGCATCTGGGGGACGGCCCGCAACCTCGTCCGCGAACAGGTCATCGAGCGCCGCAACCGACCGCACCGCTGACCACGCGAGACACTCGGGTGACCAGCCGCCGCTGCGGCTGGTCACCCGTCCGCTCCCGGTCGGCCCGCCCCATAGACTGACCCGCATGTCCTCCCTGTCCCGCGAAGACGTCGCCCACCTCGCCGGGCTGGCGCGCATCGACCTGTCGGACGCCGAGCTCGACCGGATGGTCGGCGAGCTGTCCGTGATCCTCGAGTCGGTGGCCAAGGTCCAGCAGGCGCCCATCGCGGACGTGCCGCCGATGTCGCACCCCATGCCGCTGACCAACGTGACCCGTCCCGACGTGGTCCGTCCCGGGCTCACCCCGGACGAGGCGCTCTCGGGCGCCCCCGAGCGGGAGCTGGGCCGGTTCGCGGTGCCCCGCATCCTCGATGAGGACTGAGCCAAGGCGTGAGGATCGACCGAGCGCCAGCGAGGGAGGACCGGAGGGCCGATTCGGCTCGGTCCTCGGGGCGAGCAAGGACCGAGCCACCGACCACCAGCTCGTATGCCGCTCAGCCAGCTCAGCGGCATACGGCACCGTTTCGTGAACTTCCTTTCGGACGAAGGCAACTGATGTGAACACTGACCTGACACGCGCCTCAGCGGCGGAGCTCGCGGAGGGCTTGGCGAGCAAGTCGATCTCCTCGGTGGAGGTGACCCAGGCCTACCTCGACCGGATCGCCGCGGTCGACGGGCAGGTGCACGCCTACCTGCACGTCGACGCCGAGGGTGCGCTCACGACGGCCCGCGCCGTCGACGCCCGGCGCGCCGCGGGGGAGCGGCTCGCCACGTTGGCCGGCGTCCCGATCGCCGTGAAGGACGTCATGACCACCCGGGGCCTGCCCACCACGTGCGGCAGCCGGATGCTCGAGGGGTGGGTCCCGCCGTACGACGCGACCGTGGTGCGGCACCTCAAGGACGCGGGGATGCCGATCCTCGGCAAGACGAACATGGACGAGTTCGCGATGGGCAGCTCGACCGAGCACTCGGCCTACGGCCCGTCCCGCAACCCGTGGGACCTCGAGCGCATCCCCGGCGGCTCGGGCGGGGGCTCGAGCGCCGCCGTCGCGTCGTTCCAGGCGCCGCTAGCGACCGGGACCGACACCGGCGGCTCGATCCGCCAGCCGGCCGCGGTGACCGGCACGGTCGGCACCAAGCCGACCTACGGCGGCGTCTCCCGCTACGGCCTCGTCGCCCTCGCCAGCTCGCTCGACCAGGCCGGGCCCTGCGCCCGGACGGTGCTCGACACGGCGCTGCTCCACGAGGTGATGGGCGGGCACGACCCGCTCGACTCCACGTCGATCGACGCGCCCGTCCCCCCGGTCGTCGACGCGGCGCGCCGGGCCGACGTCACCGGCCTGCGGATCGGCGTCGTCAAGGAGCTCGGCGGCGAGGGCTACCAGCCGGGCGTCCGTGAGAGGTTCGAGGAGTCCGTCGCGCTGCTCGTCGAGCAGGGGGCCGAGGTGGTGGAGGTCAGCTGCCCGAGCTTCGACTACGCCCTCGCGGCGTACTACCTCATCCTGCCGAGCGAGGCCTCGAGCAACCTGGCGAAGTTCGACGCCATGCGCTACGGCATGCGCGTGCTCCCCGAGGGCGTCGACGCGCCGACGGCCGAGCAGGTCATGGCCGCGACCCGCGACGCCGGCTTCGGCCCCGAGGTGAAGCGCCGGATCATCCTGGGCACCTACGCCCTCAGCTCGGGCTACTACGACGCCTACTACGGGTCGGCGCAGAAGGTCCGCAGCCTCATCGCGCAGGACTTCGAGCGCGCCTACGAGAAGGTCGACGTGCTCCTCAGCCCGACGGCACCGACGACGGCCTTCAAGCTCGGCGACAAGCTCGACGACCCGATGGCCATGTACCTCAACGACATCGCGACGATCCCCGCCAACCTCGCCGGCGTCCCGGGGATGTCGATCCCGTCCGGTCTCGCCGAGGAGGACGGCCTGCCCACCGGCATCCAGATCCTGGCCCCCGCCATGAAGGACGAGCGCCTCTACAGTGTCGGCGCCGCCCTCGAGCAGGCCCTCCTCGAGCGCTGGGGCGCCCCGATCCTGTCCAAGGCACCGGACCTCGCCGCCGGCCTCGTGAAGGGAGCCTGAGATGGCTGTGACATCCGCCGCGTCCGTCGGGATGGACCCCGTCCTCGACTACGACGACGTCGTCGCAAGGTTCGACCCGGTCATGGGCCTCGAGGTCCATGTCGAGCTGCACACCCTCACCAAGATGTTCTGCGGCTGCCCGACCGAGTTCGGCGCGGAGCCGAACTCACAGGTCTGCCCGGTCTGTCTCGGCCTGCCGGGTGCCCTGCCCGTCGTCAACGAGAAGGCCGTCGAGTCCGCGATCCGGATCGGTCTGGCGCTCAACTGCGAGATCGCCGAGTGGTGCCGGTTCGCCCGGAAGAACTACTTCTACCCGGACATGCCGAAGAACTTCCAGACCTCCCAGTACGACGAGCCGATCGCCTTCAACGGCTACCTCGACGTCGAGGTCGACGACGGTGCGGGCGGCACCGAGGTGTTCCGCGTCGAGATCGAGCGGGCCCACATGGAGGAGGACACCGGCAAGTCGCTCCACGTCGGCGGCTCGACGGGTCGGATCCACGGGGCGGAGTACTCCCTCGTCGACTACAACCGGGCGGGCATCCCGCTCATCGAGATCGTCACGAAGCCGATCGTCGGGGCCGGGGTGCGCGCCCCGGAGGTGGCCAAGGCCTACGTGTCGGCACTGCGGGACCTGCTGCGCGCCCTCGACGTCTCCGACGTCAAGATGGAGCAGGGCTCGGTGCGCTGCGACGCCAACGTGTCGCTCCGGGTGCGGGTCGGCGACGACCCGCGGGGCGAGGCGCAGCTCGCGGTCCCGCTCGGCACCCGGACCGAGACCAAGAACGTCAACTCGCTCCGTTCGGTCGAGCGCGCGGTCCGCTACGAGATGTCGCGGCAGGCCGCGACGCTCGAGGCGGGCGGCTCGGTCCTCCAGGAGACCCGGCACTGGCACGAGGACACCGGGATGACGACGTCGGGCCGGGTCAAGTCCGACGCGGACGACTACCGCTACTTCCCGGAGCCCGACCTCGTCCCGGTGGCGCCGACCCGGGAGACGGTCGACGCGCTGCGGACCACCCTGCCGGAGCCGCCCGGGCTGCGCCGCAGGCGCCTCCAGGGCGAGTGGGGCTTCAGCGACCTCGAGATGCGCGACGTCGTCAACGCGCGCGCGGTCGAGCTGATCGAGGAGACGGTGGCCGCGGGGGCGGGTGCCGCCGCGGCGAAGAAGTGGTGGCTCGGTGAGCCGTCCCGGCGCGCGAACGCCGAGGGCCAGGACCTCGTGTCGTATGCCGCTGGGCTCCGTTTCAGCCCAGCGCACGTCGCCGAGCTCGACCGTCTCGTGACGAGTGGTCGCCTCAACGACTCGATGGCCCGCCAGGTGCTCGATGGTGTTCTCGCGGGTGAGGGGACCCCGACGCAGGTCGCTGACGCACGGGGCCTCGAGCTGGTGCAGGACGACGACGCGCTCCAGGCGGCCGTCGACCGGGTCATCGAGGCCAACCCTGACATCGCGGAGAAGGTCCGGTCGGGCAAGGTGCAGGCGGCCGGCGCGCTCATCGGCCAGGTGATGAAGGAGATGAAGGGGCAGGCCGACGCCGGCAAGGCGCGGACGCTCATCTTGGCCCGTCTGGGCTGATCGTGGGGCCGTTCGGCCCGTGAGATTGGTCACGGGCCGAGCACAGTCCTGTCGGCTGTTCCTTGGGGCGGCACCTAGTCTCGGGGCTCGTGACGATGACGCACCCTGTGACTGACCAGTCGACCGACCCGGCCCAGCCGACCAGCGCTGCGACCGCTGACGAGCACTACGAGGACTGGTCCGAGCGCCAGGCCCTCGCCGAGGCCATGATCCCCATCATCGGCCGCCTCTACCGGCAGAACAGCGTCGTGACCTCGATCTACGGGCGCGGCCTCATCAACGAGAACGCGATCCACCTGATCAAGGCGCACCGTTTCGCCCGCCGGGTCGACGAGGTCGAGCTCGACCTGCAGGACACCCTGCCGATGATCCAGGCGCTCGCCGCGGCGGACCCCGGCGCGGCCTCGGTCGACCTCGGCCGGCTCACCCGCAAGTACAAGCAGGAGGGCGAGGGCGCCGACCTCACCGAGTGGGTCCGGGGCGAGCTCGGCGAGGTGGCCGGGCGCAAGGGGTCAACGGGACGTGAGGGCGGGGAGGGCCGGCGCGGCACCGACGTCGTGCTCTACGGCTTCGGCCGGATCGGTCGGCTGCTCGCCCGGATCCTCGTCGACCACGCCGGCCACGGAGACGGCCTCAACCTGCGCGCCATCGTCGTGCGCAAGGGCAGCGACGACGACCTGGTGAAGCGCGCGAGCCTGCTGCGCCGCGACTCGGTCCACGGGTCGTTCCAGGGCACCATCGCGGTCGACGAGACCGCCAACACCATCCTCGCGAACGGCACCCTGATCCAGGTCATCTACTCGGACGACCCGGCGAGCGTCGACTACACCGCCTACGGCATCGAGGACGCGATCGTCGTCGACAACACGGGCCGCTGGCGGGACCGGGAGGGACTCGCCCAGCACCTCTCCTGCCCCGGTGTGGCCCGCGTGCTGCTCACCGCCCCGGGCAAGGGCGACCTGCCGAACATCGTGGCGGGGATCAACGAGGAGATGATCACCTCCGCGGAAGCGGGTGACGAGCCGATCCTCTCTGCGGCGTCGTGCACGACGAACGCCATCGTGCCGGTGCTCAAGGCGGTCCACGACGAGTTCGGCATCATCGGCGGTCACGTCGAGACGGTCCACTCCTTCACGAACGACCAGAACCTCATCGACAACTTCCACAAGGGAGAGCGTCGGGGTCGCTCGGCTGCCCTCAACATGGTGCTGACGGAGACGGGCGCCGCGAAGGCGGTCGCGAAGGCCCTGCCCGAGCTCGCTGGCAAGCTGACCGGCAACTCGATCCGGGTGCCCACGCCGGACGTGTCGATGGCGATCCTCAACCTGACGCTCGAGCGGGGGACGACGCCCGAGGAGATCAACACCTACCTGCGGCGCACCGCGCTCCACTCGGCGCTGCACAAGCAGATCGACTACATCGACAGCCCGGAGGTCGTCTCGTCTGACTTCGTCGGATCGCAGTACGCCGGGATCGTCGACGGCCGCGCGACCATCACGGCCGACGACCGGGTGGTTCTCTACGTCTGGTACGACAACGAGTTCGGCTACAGCTGCCAGGTCGTGCGCGTCCTCGAGTCGATGGCCAAGGTCCACCCGCCGGCCTTCCCCCGCGCCTGACCGCCCGCACTCCCTCCTCAGTCCACCCGCAACACACCCGCTTACCGCCTGCGACCCCCTGCTGTGGCCGGGGTGGGCACGCGGTGAGCGGGTGTGTTGCGAAGGAGGGGAGAGCGGGCCCGCGGACCAGCGGCCGGGCCTCGCTGTGAGTCAGCGCCGGCGGCCTCCGCCGAGGAGGTCGCCGAGGATCCCACCGAGGACGTCGCCCCGGCCGGACCCGCCGAGGATGCCACCGAGGATGTCGGTGATCGGGTTCGAGCCGGACTCCTGCGGCTGACCGGCGCCCGTGCTTCCCGGTGCCTGCGTCGGGCCGCTCTGCGCGCCCTGGCCGCCCGGGAAGAGCGGGCCGTTGTCCACCGGGCCGGGGGCCGGGGGCTGGGCGCTCGGGGGCTGGGCGCTCGGCGACCCTCCGCCGATGAGGTCGCCGAGAACCCCGCCGAGGCCGCCCTGGCCGCGGAGCTTGCCGGCGAGCCACGACAGGACGATCGGCGCGAGGATCGGCAGCAGCTTCTTGACCAGGTCGCCGCTCACCCCGCCCGCACCGCTGACCCCGCTGACCCCGCTGACCCCGCTGACCCCGCTGACGCCACTCGCGCCGGTCAGCCGGTCCACGACCTGGTCGGTGTTGCCTCCGAAGATGTGGCCGACGATCTTCTCGCCGTCCGCGACGTCGACCTCCGCGAGGTCACGCGGCGCGCCGCGGTCGTGCTCGCCCAGGGCCTGCGCGATGGAGGCGGCCCCGGCCGGGTCCTCGGCGTTGGCCTGCAGACCGCCGAGCAGCGCGGGCAGGGCCTGCTCGACGGCCGCGCGGACGTCCTCCTCGCCGACGCCGAACTCTCCGGCGAGCTGCTGGACCGGGACCTGGTCGAGGATCTCGTCGTACTGCGACATGCCTACCTCCTTGGGATGCAACGTCGGGTGCGTTGCACTGCTCCGCACCCTAGTCATGCGGTGGTGGCGGTGGCGCTCAACCCACGCCGACGTCTGCGAGCGGCAGGGAGATCAGGCGGTCGTCCGACCCGTTGCTCGTCGTCAGCCACAGCCGGCCGGAGACGAAACGGACGTCCCTGATGCGCCCGTAGGTCCCGCGGAGCCGGCGCTCGGGCTCACCCGCGCTCCCGTCGGACCGGATCGGCACCCGCCACACGGACTCCCCGCGTAGCGCGGCCAGGTAGACGGCGCCGTCGGGACCGATGGCGATCCCGCTCGGTGACAGGTCGGCGGTGGCCCACTGGACGACCGGATCGACGAAGTCGGGGTTGCCTGCCCTGCCCTCCGCCTCGGGCCAGCCGTAGTTCGAACCGGGCTTGATGAGGTTGAGCTCATCCCAGGTCTGTGCGCCGAACTCGCTCGCCCACATCCGGCCCGCGCTGTCCCAGGCGAGCCCCTGGACGTTGCGGTGGCCATAGCTCCAGATCGGGGACCCTCCGAAGGGGTTGCCCGGCGCGGGTTCGCCCTCCGGGGTGATCCGCAGGATCTTGCCGCCGAGCGACTCGCGGTTCTGCGAGAGCGAGGTGTCGCCGGCCTCGCCGGTCCCCACGTAGAGGTAGCCGTTCGGCCCGAACGCGATGCGTCCACCGTTGTGGTTGTGACCGCGGGGGATGCCGTCGAAGATGACCTTGGGCTCGCCGATGCGGTCACCGTGCCACGGCACCGCGGCGATCCGGTTGTCGCTGTCGGTCGAGTAGTACGCGTAGAAGACCGGGTTGACGTCGAAGTCCTCGGGGACGGCCAGACCGAGGAGGCCGCCCTCGCCGCTGGTGCGCTCGATGGGGAGCCGGCCGACCACGGTCGGGCTGGCCCCGGACCCGGGTGCCGGCACGTGGTGGATGTCGCCCGTGTCCCGTTCGCTGACGAGGGCGGAGCCGTCCGGCAGCGGGGCGATCGACCACGCGATCTCGAGCCCTCGAAGGAGCGTCCGGGCAGGCCCGGACTCGCGAGCGGGGGAGGTGCCGCTCGCGCTGGTGTCGCTCGGGGCCGTCGCGTCCGGTGCGGTGCTCGTGGTCGTCGACGTGGCGGCGGTCGGCGCCGACGTCGGGGCGGCTCCGTCGTCCTCCGCCGGCGCGCCCGTGCAGGCGGCGAGGGCGAGGAGCGGCGCGGCCAGGCCGACGAGGAGCCGACGGGTGGTCAGGCGCGAGCGGGACGGCATACCTCATTCTGTCCCACCGACCTGATCCGTCACCGTCTGCGGCGGGCCACCTTGTCAGCCAGCCAGACCTGCTCGTCGGGGTGCAGCACGCGGGCCTCGAGGACGCGCGTGGCCGCCTCGAGGTCGCCGAGGGCGGCGCGAAAGCTGAGCAGCAGATCGATGTCGTGGTCCGGACGCTCGACCTCGACCGTCACGCCGGGCTCGATCACGCCCGGGGTGACGACGGAGAGGTAGGCGCCGGTGCGCCCCGCGTCGCCGAACCGTCTCACCCACCCGCGAACACCGAGGTGCCCGGCGAACGTGGCGCACGGGATGCGGGGGACCTCCACCCTGAGGACGACCTCGCCGAGCCGCCACACCTCGCCGATCAGGGCGTGGGTGGTGTCCACCCCCAGCGTGGTGAGGTTCTCGCCGAAGGAGCCGGGCGGCAGGGCGCGCCCCAGCTGCTCCTCCCACCACTGCTGGTCCTCACGCGCGTAGGCGTAGACCGCCTGCTGCGCGCCGCCGTGGTGCCGTCGGTCGCCGATGTCGTCGCCGACGAGGCCGGAGCCGAGACCGCCCCGTTTCGAGCCGGGGTCGCGGATCTCCACGAGCGTCCCCTCGGGCACCGGGCCCTTGTCGATGGCCGTGGTCGGCCCGCTGGCATACGGCCGGGGGACCCCCTTGCCGAGGTTGACGGACATGACGTGGGGTGGCTTCACCCGAGGAGCCTAACGTCGCCGTCGGGACGTAGGTTGAGCCCCATGAGTGCCGTTCGCCCCGTCGTGGTGTCCGTTCCCGAGGAGTCGTATGCCGCTGGGCTCGCTTCCGTCGAGGGCGTCGAGCCGGTCCTGTGGGACCTTTCCGGCCCCCACCCACGCGGGGTCGAGATCCGGCTCGTCGTCCCGCCGTACATGGGCGCGCCCCCCGCGCGGGAGCGGCTCGAGGAGCTGCCTCGGCTCGAGGTCGTCCAGCTGCTGACGGCCGGCTACGAGTCGGTGCTCGGCGCCATCCCCGAGGGGGTGAGCCTGTGCAACGGCGCCGGCATCCACGATGCGAGCACGGCCGAGCTGGCCCTCGCGCTGGTCCTCGCCTCGTGTCGGGACCTCCCGCACCACGTCCGTGCCCAGGACCGGGGCGAGTGGGCCGGGCCCCGGATCTGGGGGGCGCTGGCCGACCGGCGCGTTCTCGTCGTCGGCTACGGGCAGATCGGTCGGGCGATCGTCCGGCGCCTGCTGCCCTTCGAGGTCGACGTGACGGTGGTGGCGTCCCGGGCCCGCCCGGGCGACGACCTCGTCGACGCGGTGCACGGCATGGACGAGCTGCCCCGCCTCGCCGCGCACGCCGACGTCCTCATCCTCATCGTCCCGTTGAACGACGGGACGAGAGGCCTGGTGGGCGCGGACCTGCTGGCCCGGCTCCCCGACGGCGGCCTGGTCGTCAACGTGGCCCGCGGCGGGGTGGTGGACACGGACGCGCTCGTCGCGGAGTGCGCCTCGGGCCGTCTCCGGGCGGCGCTCGACGTGACCGACCCGGAGCCGCTGCCGCAGGACCACCCCTTGTGGCGCACTCCGGGGGTGCTCATCACCCCGCACGTCGGTGGCGCCACGGCGGCGATGGCACCGAGGGCGCTGGCGCTGCTCCGCCGGCAGGTCGAGGCGCTGCGCGACGACCGGCCGCTCGACAACCTCGTCAACGCAGCACCCCGCCCCTGACCCGATCGAAAGAGCAGTTCGTACCCCCAACCCCCCGATCGAGAGTGCACTTCGTGCCGCCCAACCCTCCATGGAGTGTGCACTTCGTGCCCGCTTGGGTGAGCGTCGGTGGCGGGAACTGCGCTCTCGAGCGGGAGCGAGCCCGGCGGCATCCGGGATCCTCTCTAGTGGGAGCGAGCGGGAGCGAGCGGGAACCTTGTGGCTGTCGGTGGCCTAGTGGACACTGTGAACATGGCTGAGACGATCGTGGCAATCGGCACCCGCAAGGGCCTGTGGCTCGCCCGCAGCTCCGACCGGCAGGAGTGGTCGCTCGAAGGGCCCCACTTCCTCATGAGCGAGGTGGCCTCGGTCGCCTTCGACACGCGGGCCGGCCGGCAGGCGGTGCTCGCGGGCGTCAAGTCCTGGCACTGGGGGCCGACCGTCCAGGTGAGCGAGGACGCCGGACGGACCTGGAGCGAGAGCGCGGAGCGGGCGCTCGCCTTCCCCAGCGACACCGACACCGCGCTGGAGCGGGTGTGGCAGCTGACGCCCGACCCCAACGACGACGACGTGGTCTGGGCGGGAGTCGAGCCGCACGCGCTGTTCCGCAGCACCGACCGAGGCGAGAGCTTCGAGCTGGTGCGGGGGCTGTGGAACCACCCCCACCGACCGCGGTGGGAGCCCGGCTTCGGCGGTGGTGCCGTGCACACGATCGTCCCCGAGCCCGGGGTCCCCGAGCGGATGCTCGTCGCGATGAGCGCGGGCGGCGTCTACCGATCCGCCGACGCGGGGGAGACGTGGGAGCCGAGCAACCCGGGGATCCGCGCCTACTTCATGCCCGACAACGAGTACCCCGAGTTCGGCCAGTGCGTCCACAAGGTCGCGCGCGGCGTCGATGGTGAGCTCTACGCCCAGAACCACAAGGGGGTCTACCGCTCGGAGGACGGCGGCGCGTCGTGGCAGTCCATCGCCGAGGGGCTCCCGACCGACTTCGGTTTCGCCATCCTCGCCCACCCACGCACACCGGGAGTCGTGTGGAACGTGCCGGTCCAGGACGACGGCGAGCGCATCCCGCCGGGCACCCAGCTCCAGCTGCAGCGCACCGACGACGCCGGCCGCACGTGGCGGCAGCAGGCTAACG
The DNA here is from genome assembly GCF_000184685.1 of Intrasporangium calvum DSM 43043. Taxonomy (NCBI): domain Bacteria; kingdom Bacillati; phylum Actinomycetota; class Actinomycetes; order Micrococcales; family Intrasporangiaceae; genus Intrasporangium; species Intrasporangium calvum. Next base: position 2,645,998 of record NC_014830.1, on the reverse strand, counting down.
GGCTGCCCAACCACAGCTACACCTGCGTCCTGCGGGATGCGGCGGCCCTCGACGACGGCGACCCCGTCGGGATCTACGTCGGCACCCGCAACGGGGACGTCTTCGCCTCCGCCGACGAGGGCGAGAGCTTCACCCGCATCGCGACCCAGCTTCCCGACGTCCTGGCCGTACGCGCGGCCCAGGTCGGCTGACCCGCCGGCACGACAGACAGAGGGGTTTCATGACCACCACGACCCGAGTCATTCTCCCGGGACTGCTGCGCGACCTCGTCGGTGGGATCGGCGAGCTGGAGGTCCCCGCGGATCACGGTGGACAGACCGTCGGCCAGCTGCTCGACGCAGCCTTCCGGGAGCACCGGATCCTCGACGGCAAGGTCCGCGACGAACGCGGCCTGCTGCGGCCGCACGTCAAGGTCTTCGTCAACGGCGAGGACGTCTCGCGCGCTGAGGGGCTGGCCACAACCGTGCCTCCCGGTGCGCGAGTGCACATCATCAACGCCGTCTCCGGGGGCTGAGACGAGCCGCCTCTCCCAGTGTGTCGGACACCGCTCGACCGGACGCGGGCACAGGGCTGACAAGAAGCCGGGAGGGGGGCATGCTCGGAGCATGAGCAGCGCAGCGAGAGAGAAGACCCTCGTCCTCATGCGTCACGCGAAGGCCGAGGACGGTGCCGGCAAGCCCGACCACGACCGCGAGCTCATCGCCCGCGGGCGGCGTGACGCCGCCGCTGCCGGGGCGTGGCTCAAGGAACAGGGCCTCGTCCCCGACCTCGTCATCTGCTCGACCGCGGTCCGGACCCGTCAGACCTGGGATGCCGCTCGCCAGGGTGGCGCCCACACCGAGTTCGTCGAGTACCGCAGGAGCGTCTACACCGGCGGAGTCGAGGAGACCCTCGAGACGATCCGGGAGGACTCGGGGGAGACGGCGTCCGTCCTTCTCATCGGCCACAACCCGACCGTCGCCCAGCTGACCAGCATGCTCAGCGACGGTGACGGCTCGCGCGCCGCCCACGAGGCCCTCGCCGGAGGGTTCGCGACGAGCGGTGTCGCGGTGCTGCGCTACGCGGGCGACTGGGCCGACCTCGAGTGGGGCGCCTGCGAGCTGGAGCGCTTCCACGTCAGCCGCGGCTGAGGCGGGCGTTGGGAGGGGAGCCAACCCAGCGGCATACGGCATCTGAGATGGCCGGTCCACTCAGCGGACGCAGTTCTATGCTGTGGCGCATGACCCAGACCCCTGACATGAAGCCCCGTAGCCGCGACGTCACGGACGGACTCGAGAAGGCCGCCGCAAGGGGAATGCTCAGGGCCGTGGGCCTCGGGGACGACGACTTCGCGAAACCGCAGATCGGGATCGCCAGCTCGTGGAACGAGATCACGCCGTGCAACCTGTCGCTCGACCGGCTCGCCAAGGCGGCCAAGGACGGCGTGCACGCGGCGGGTGGCTACCCGCTCGAGTTCGGGACGATCTCGGTGTCCGACGGCATCTCGATGGGTCATGAGGGGATGCACTTCTCACTGGTCTCCCGCGAGATCATCGCCGACTCGGTCGAGACCGTCATGAGCGCCGAGCGCCTCGACGGTTCAGTGCTGCTCGCCGGGTGTGACAAGTCCCTGCCCGGGATGCTCATGGCCGCCGCGCGGCTCGACCTGGCCTCCGTCTTTCTCTACGCCGGCACGATCCTGCCCGGTGTCGCCAAGCTCTCGGACGGCACCGAGAAGGAGGTCACCATCATCGACGCGTTCGAGGCGGTCGGCGCCTGCAACGCGGGACTGATGTCGCGCGAGGACGTCGATGCGATCGAGCGCGCCATCTGTCCCGGTGAGGGCGCGTGCGGCGGGTTCTACACCGCCAACACGATGGCCGCCGTGGCCGAGTCGATCGGCATGTCGATGCCCGGTTCGGCCGCGCCCCCTGCGACCGACCGCCGCCGCGACGCCTACGCGCGCAAGTCCGGCGAAGCGGTCGTCGGGCTGCTCCGCCGTGGCATCACCGCCCGCCAGATCATGACGAAGCCGGCCTTCGAGAACGCCATCGCCGTCGTGATGGCCTTCGGTGGCTCGACCAACGCCGTCCTCCACCTCCTCGCCATGGCCCACGAGGCCGAGGTCGACCTGACGATGGGCGACTTCCAGCGGATCGGCCGGAAGGTCCCGCACCTCGCGGACGTCAAACCCTTCGGCGCCTTCGTTATGAAGGACATCGACCACATCGGCGGTATCCCCGTCGTCATGAAGACGCTCCTCGAGGCCGACCTGCTCGACGGCGACTGCCTCACCGTGACCGGCAAGACCGTCGCCGAGAACCTCGACGAGATCAAGCCGCCGCACATCGACGGCCGGGTCATCCGAGAGATGTCGCGGCCGATCCACAAGACGGGCGGCCTGACGATCCTCACGGGATCCCTCGCCCCCGAGGGCGCCGTGGTGAAGTCGGCCGGCTTCGACGAGGACGTCTTCGAGGGAACCGCGCGGGTCTTCGACGGCGAGCGCGGGGCGATGGACGCCGTGGAGCAGGGCACGCTCGGCAAGGGCGATGTCGTCGTCATCCGCTACGAGGGCCCCAAGGGCGGTCCGGGGATGCGCGAGATGCTCGCGGTCACGGGGGCGATCAAGGGCGCGGGCCTGGGCAAGGACGTCCTGTTGCTCACCGACGGGCGCTTCTCCGGGGGGACGACCGGGCTCTGCGTCGGGCACGTCGCCCCCGAGGCCGTGGACAACGGTCCGATCGCCTTCGTGCGAGACGGCGACCGAATCCGTCTCGACGTGGCGAACGGCACGCTCGACCTGCTTGTCGACGAGGCGGAGCTGGAGCGCCGCCGAGCGGCGGGGGTCACCCACCCGGAGCCGAAGTACACCCGCGGCGTGCTCGCCAAGTACCGCAAGCTCGTGGGCAGCGCGAGCCGCGGCGCCGTCTGCGACTGACGCATCGAAAGAGCAGTTTGTCCGCGCTCGTGCGCGGCCCGCGGGCCACGAGCAGGCGGACAAACTGCTCTTTCGATTGGGTGGGGCTCTTTCGCCCGGGGTCAGGTCTGGATGGCCAGGTGGTGCCACGTCGAGGTGACCTGCATGCCGACCTTCTCGTAGAGGCCGAGCGCACCGGTGCGTGAGTCGGTGGACAGCTCGGACCGGGTCGCGCCGCGCTCCCGGGCGACGGCGAACGAGTCGACGAGCAGGGCCCGGGCCAGACCACGGTTCCGCTCGTCTCGACGGACCGCCAGCCGGCTCACATAACCGCAGTCCTCGCCCAGCTGGAGGATCGACGTGCCCACGACCTCGCCCGACCGCTCGGTCATCAGCCGGATCTGCCACGGCTCGAAGCCGGGCCGAAGGACGACCTGCGCCGCGAAGTCCGCATACGTCCCGCGCTCGCGCACCGACCACTCGAGGAAGGCGTCCTCGACGACGACGTGGGCTGCGTGGAAGTCGGCCTCGTCCTCAGCGGGCCGGATCGTGTAGCCGTCCGGAACGGGTTGCGAGTCGATCGTGGCGCCCTCCGGCATCTCCAGCACCCACGAGGTCCACAGCTCCTCGTAACCCAGCGAGCGCAGCAACAGCTCTCCCGGGGAGCCGTGGGGCACCGGCTGGCCGACCAGTCCGGTGCCGTCCCGTCGGCTCACGCGTTGGGTCCAGAGCGCGAGCCCGGTCCCGATCCCGCGGCCCCGATGGTCGGCCGCGACCGCCGCGTCAGCCCACCGGCCCATCGCCACCTCCGCGTAGCCGACGAGGCGGCCGGTCTCGAAGACCCCGATGCTCTGGGTCGCCAGGTCGAAGCTCGGGCGCTGCCAGTCGCTGACGATGTCGCCCTCCTCGACGGCGACCACCCCGATCGTCTCGAGCTCGCCGGCCGCCATCAGCTCGAAGACCGCGCGGGCGTCCTCGGACGTGAGCGGCCGCACGTCACAGCCGGTCAGACCGAGGCGGTCGGTCGGGTCGGGGCCGGCGGCCGGGGTGCTCCCCGCGTCCTCTCCGGGGCCCGTGCCCTCGCTCCCCGCTTCGTCGTCGCTCAACATGCCCCCAGTGTCCGGCCCGGCGTGGGCCCGCTCAACCGACTTTCCCAGGACCCCCGGGCCATGACAGTTGGTGAGATCACATCACCACATGGTGAGACATGGAGCACGGCCGATTGACTTCCCAGAGGGCGCGTAGGACGGTGGACGCGTGGCCCGAATTCTCGTACTTCCCTAGCGCGCCGACCAGCCAGCACCGGTCAGCGCGCTTCCCCTTCCGTCCGCCACAGGACTGAAGGGTTTTTTTGTGGCCACCCACGGGGGGTCCGCCCCCAGGAACCGAAACCCCAGGCACCCGAGCCGATCGAACCGGAGAGAACCGTGAGCGAAACCACGAAGCAGGCGCCTTCGCCCGCGGACGTGGCCCAACGGGCCCGCCCGAAGCCCCCCGCCGACCACTCGAGCACCGACGTCACGGTTGCTCCGGTCGTGCCGGCCATCGAGGTCACCGGTGCGCAGGCTCTCGTACTCGCCCTCGAGGCGGTCGGTGCGGACACGGTCTTCGGCATTCCCGGAGGTGCGATCCTCCCCGCGTACGACCCGATGCTCGACTCGAGCAAGGTCCGCCACATCCTCGTCCGCCACGAGCAGGGGGCCGGCCACGCGGCCGAGGGCTACGCCGCCGCGACCGGCAGGGTCGGGGTCTGCATGGCCACCTCGGGTCCGGGTGCGACGAACCTCGTCACGGCCATCGCCGACGCGCACATGGACTCGGTGCCGATGGTCGCGATCACCGGCCAGGTCTCCAGCGCCAGCATCGGCAGCGACGCCTTCCAGGAGGCCGACATCCGCGGCATCACGATGCCGATCACGAAGCACAACTACCTCGTCACCGACCCGGCCAAGATCGCGCAGTCCGTCGCCGAGGCCTTCCACGTCGCGAGCACCGGCCGGCCCGGGCCCGTCCTCGTCGACATCAGCAAGGACGCCCTGCAGGCCATGACGACGTTCAGCTGGCCGCCGCAGATCGACCTGCCGGGCTACCGACCGGTGACCCGCCCGCACAGCAAGCAGATCCGGGAGGCGTCGCGGTTCATCGCTGCGGCCAAGCGCCCGGTGCTCTATGTCGGTGGCGGTGTCGTCCGCGCCCACGCGAGCGACCGGCTCCGAGAGCTCGTCGAGCTGACCCAGATCCCGGTCGTGACGACGCTCATGGCCCGCGGGACGGTGCCCGACAGCAACCCGCTCAACCTCGGTATGCCGGGGATGCACGGCACGGTCGCCGCCGTCACGAGCCTGCAGAAGTCCGACCTCATCATCGCCCTGGGCGCCCGCTTCGACGACCGCGTCACCGGCCAGCTGTCGACGTTCGCCCCCGAGGCCAAGGTCATCCACGCCGACATCGACCCGGCGGAGATCTCCAAGAACCGGATCGCCGACGTCCCGATCGTCGGTGACGTGGGCGAGGTCATCGGTGACCTCATCGAGCAGATCCGCGCCGACCAGGCCAGCGCCGGCCCCGAGCAGTCCGACGCCTGGGACTATGCGGCCTGGCGCGAGCGGGTCGCCGGCTGGAAGCAGACCTACCCGCTCGGGTGGACCGACACCGAGGACGGCACCCTCTCCCCGCAGTACGTCATCCAGCGGATCGGGCAGCTGACCGGCCCGGAGGGCACCTACGTCGCCGGGGTCGGGCAGCACCAGATGTGGGCGGCCCAGTTCGTCCAGTACGAGCGGCCGAACGCCTGGCTCAACTCCGGGGGCCTCGGGACCATGGGTTACGCCGTCCCGGCGGCCATGGGCGCCAAGGTGGCCGAGCCTGAGCGCACCGTGTGGGCGATCGACGGCGACGGGTGCTTCCAGATGACGAACCAGGAGCTCGCCACCTGCGTCATCAACAACATCCCGATCAAGGTCGCCATCATCAACAACAGCTCGCTCGGCATGGTCCGGCAGTGGCAGACGCTCTTCTACAACGAGCGCTACTCCAACACCGACCTCCAGCCGATGCAGCAGCGGGTGCCCGACTTCGTCAAGCTCGCCGACGCCTACGGCTGCCTCGGCCTGCGCGCGGAGACGACCGAGGAGGTCGACGCGGTGATCAAGCAGGCGCTGGAGACCAACGACCGACCGGTGGTCATCGACTTCGTCGTCCACCGCGACGCGATGGTGTGGCCGATGGTCCCCGCCGGAGTCAGCAACGACAAGATCATGGCCGCCCGCCACGAGGCGCCAGTCTGGGAGCGCGAGGAGTGAGTGCCGTGAGGAAACGAGTGAGGTACGAGCGAGGCCCGGAGCGGTGCGCGATCCGAGCAATGGAGGTGGCGGAATGAGCAAGCACACCCTGTCCGTGCTCGTCGAGAACAAGCCCGGCGTCCTGACCCGCGTCGCGGCCCTGTTCTCCCGTCGCGGTTTCAACATCGACTCGCTCGCCGTCGGTCCCACCGAGATCCCCGAGATCTCGCGGATGACCGTGGTCGTCGAGGTCCAGGGCAGCGTCCTCGAGCAGGTGACCAAGCAGCTCAACAAGCTCATCGAGGTCCTCAAGGTCGTCGAGCTCGACCCGGCCTCGTCGGTGCAGCGTGAGATCCTTCTCGTCAAGGTCCGGGCGGACCCCGCGACCCGCAGCCAGGTCATCGACACGATCCAGCTCTTCAAGGCCAAGGTCGTCGACGTGACCACCGATGCGGTCGTCATCGAGGCCACCGGCACGACCGACAAGCTCAAGGCCCTGCTCGAGGTCCTCGAGCCGTTCGGCATCAAGGAGCTCGTCCAGTCCGGCATGGTCGCGGTCGGACGTGGCGGGCGGTCGATCACCGACCGCTCACTGCGGAGCGCCTGACACCCAGCGGCCGCGCCGGCCGGGCGTGGACGCCGAGCGAGCCCAGCGGCATACGGCCCCATGCTTGTCCCTGAACCACACCCAACACAACGAACCAAGGAGAGGCCCCCATGGCCGAGATGTTCTACGACGACGACGCCGACCTGTCCATCATCCAGGGCAGGAAGGTCGCGGTCATCGGCTACGGCAGCCAGGGCCACGCCCACGCACTCAACCTGCGCGACTCCGGCGTCGACGTGCGCGTCGGTCTGGCCGAGGGCAGCAAGAGCATCGCCAAGGCGGAGGCCGAGGGCCTCACGGTCCGCACCGTCGGCGACGCCGTGAAGGAGGCCGACCTCGTCGTCATCCTGACGCCGGACCAGGTCCAGCGCTCGGTCTACGCGAACGACATCCAGCCCAACCTCAAGGACGGAGCCGCGCTGCTGTTCGGGCACGGCTTCAACATCCGCTTCGGCTACATCAAGCCCGAGGCGAACGCCGACGTCCTTATGGTCGCGCCCAAGGGCCCGGGCCACATCGTCCGGCGCGAGTTCGCCGACGGCCGTGGTGTGCCCGTGCTCCTCGCGGTCGAGCAGGATGCCTCCGGCGCCGCGTGGGACCTCGCGAAGTCCTACGCCAAGGCGATCGGTGGACTGCGCGCCGGCGGCATCAGGACGACCTTCACCGAGGAGACCGAGACCGACCTCTTCGGCGAGCAGGCCGTCCTCTGCGGTGGCGCCAGCCAGCTCGTCATGTACGGCTTCGAGACCCTCGTCGAGGCGGGCTACCAGCCCGAGGTCGCGTACTTCGAGTGCCTCCACGAGCTGAAGCTCATCGTCGACCTCATGATCGAGGGCGGGATCGCCAAGCAGCGCTGGTCGGTCTCCGACACCGCTGAGTACGGCGACTACGTCTCCGGGCCGCGCGTCATCGACCCGAGCGTCAAGGAGAACATGAAGGCCGTCCTCGGCGACATCCAGAACGGCGCCTTCGCCAAGCGGTTCATCGACGACCAGGACGCCGGCGCGCCCGAGTTCAAGGCGCTCCGCGAGAAGGGTGCCCAGCACCCGATCGAGGCGACCGGCCGCGAGCTGCGCAAGCTGATGGCGTGGGTCAAGCAGACCGACTCCGACTACACGGAGGGTTCCGCCGCCCGCTGAGGGCCGCTTCGGCCGGGCACGACATGGAGGGTATGCCGCTGGGCTCGGTCCGCGGCATGCCCTTCGTCGCGTCCGGGCTGGCTCTGCCCGCCGATGACCGGGTGGCTGGGCCGGGGGGCCGGCTTCCCGGGCGGACGGGGGAGTCCACGCTCCCACCTCGTAGGATCGGGGGCATGCTGGAGCCCGGCCGGGGAGCGATGCGCGCGCTGCGTGCGCTCGTCTTCCTCGCCGTCGCGACCTCACTCACCCTGGCCGGGCACGTCGCGGGTGGCGGCATGGTCCACCCGCTCGGCGTGGCTGCGCTCGCCGTGCTCACCTGGCCGGTCGCCCTGCTCGGGTCGGGGCGGCAGCGCGGTGTGCGGCACCTGTTCCCGACGCTCGCCGGGGGCCAGCTCGCCGGGCACGCCGTGCTCGCCTATGTCGGGACTGCCGTCGCCGGCGCTTCCGGCGGGCCAGGTTGCACGACGGCTTCGGTGCACCACGGTCACCTGCTGCTCGACTGCAGTGGATCCGTCGCGACGACGGGCGGCCAGGTGAGCCTGTCCACGATGACGGTGGCGCACCTCGGGGCAGCCCTCGTCCTGTCCTTCGTGCTCGCTCGGGGCGAGACCGCGCTGTGGCGGGTCGTCGACCTCGCGGTGCCGGTCCTGCCGAGGCTTGCTCCTCCTGCCGTCGAGGGTTCCGGCGCGGTCACCTTCCTGCTGCGGGGCTGGCTGCGCGACCTCGACGTGGCGGTCGTCCCGGGCCGCGGGCCACCGGTGCCGGCCTGACCTGAGTCCTCACGCATCCGCGTCGAAGGACGGTCGACGTGTGCGCCCGGGGCGCTGCGTCGCGGTCATGCCTGCCCGATCCGCCGACTCCGAAGGACCCCTCATGACCCCCTGCTCCACCCTCACCACCTCCCGGTGCGCCCACCCGGCACCGCGCCGTCTCGCAGCTGCACTCACGCTTGCCGCCATGTTGAGCCTCGCGGCGTGCGGCACGGCCGCCGACCCGGGCACGTCGTCCTCGGATCCGACGGCCGGTGCCGCGACCCCCGCCGCGGTCCCGTCGGCCCGTCCGTCGAACGACGCGCCGGCGGGGACCGTGACGCTCGAGTCCGGCTGGGCCAAGGCCGGCTCCGGGATGACCGCGGTCTTCGGGACCGTCACGAACCGCTCGGACCAGGACCTCACCATCACCGGGGGCACCAGTCCCTCGGCCGGCGAGGTGCAGGTGCACACCATGGCCAAACAGGCCGACGGCTCGATGACGATGATGCAGAAGAAGGGCGGCCTGAGCGTGCCGGCCGGCGAGTCCGTCGACCTCGCGCCCGGGGGTGACCACCTGATGCTCCTCGGGCTCACCGGGCCCCTCGTCAACGGCGACGACGTCGTGCTGGTCATGGTCACGAGCCGTGGTGACGAGCTCGCGTGGACCGTGCCGGTCAGGACGTTCGCGGGCGCCGAGGAGACGTACGTCCCAGAGGGCGACTGATGGAGGGCCTCGACCGGCGGGCCGTGCTGCGCACCGGGCTGCTCGCCGGGGGTGCCGGTGCCGCAGCCGTTGCCGCGACCCATCTCGCGGTGGAGGCGAACCGGGCCGGCGTGGGGTCGCGGGCGGCGGCCCCCACAGCGGTACGGCCTGCCGTCCTGCCGTTCCGCGGGAGCCGCCAGTCCGGCGTGGTCGATGCGCCGCAGCCGTTCGCGGCCTTCGTCGGGCTCGACCTTCCTGAGGGGGCGACCAGGCTGACGTGTCGCCGGCTCATGCGGGTGTGGACCGACGACATCGAGCGGCTCATGGCGGCCCGGGGACCGCTGACGGACCTCGAGCCGGAGCTCGCCGCGGTGCCGTCGCGTCTCAGCGTCACGGTCGCGGTCGGGCCCGGCTTCTACGCTGCGGCAGGGCTGGACGCGGTGCGCCCGTCCTGGCTGGCGCCGTTGCCCGCCTTTGCGGTCGACCGGCTCAACCGGGACTGGCCCCAGACCGACGTGCTGCTGCAGATCCGCGCCGACTCGCCGGTCTCGGTCGCCCACGCCGCGCGCCGGCTCGTCGTGGGGGCCGAACCGCTCGCCGTCCAGCGGTGGGTCCAGCGGGGCTTCCGTGAGCCACTCACGGACGCGCGACCGGGGATGCCGTTTCGCAACCTCTTCGGCCAGGTCGACGGAACGGTCCAGCCGGCGACGGACGGCAGCGACGACCGCCTGGTCTGGCTCGGCGCCGATCCGGCGACCGGGGGCGACGGTGCCGAGGCTGCGGGGACCCCAGCCCCGAAGGGGCTGGCCGGCGGCACCTCCCTCGTCATCCGGCGCATCGCGATGAACCTCGACACCTGGGACCAGATCGACCGTGCCGGGCGCGAGCACGCCGTCGGCAGGCGACTCGGCTCGGGGGCGCCCCTCACCGGACGGGTCGAGGCGGACCTACCGGATCTCGCCGCGACGGACGATCTCGGCTTCCCGGTCATCGACCCGGTCTCGCACGTGCGCCGGGCGATGGCGACGGAGCCCCATGAGCGGATCCTGCGCGCCCCCTACTCCTATGACGATCCGCCGGCCCCGGGGCAGCGCTCCAACTGCGGACTGGTCTTCGTCTCGTTCCAGGCCGACCCCGTGCGCCAGTTCGTCCCGATCCAGCAGCGACTGGCCGAGGCCGACCTGTTGAACATCTGGACGACACCGCTGAGCAGCGGCGTCTACGCCGTCCTGCCGGGCGCTCAGGCGGGCGAGGACCTCGGCGCGGCCTTGCTCGACTGACCCTGTCCCCGGGGCCGGGCCACCAACCCTCGGGCCCGGTTCCGATCGGTGGTGCCCTCTTCCGCGAGTTCCGTGCGTTCCCGGGAGAACCGCGTCCCCAGCGCATCCAGCCTGGCGGCGTCCGCTCACGGCGCCCGCAGGACCTACCTGACCGCCTACGTCACTGACCCGCACAGAGAGTCAGTGGTACCCACTGACTCGCGAGGGGGGTCAGTGGTACCCACTGACTCGCGAGGGGGGTCAGTGACGTAGGGGCAGCCGGGGTGTCCGTCGTCCAACGCGGGGCGCCTCAGTTCGCCTCGCACCCTCATCCGTCCGGCATCCGGACGGGTGGTCCAGCACGTGATACGGGTCACCCGTGAGCCGATTGCGTTCACATGCTGGTTACAACTGATGACCTCGAGCGTTGCCTGCGCCTAGACTGCCCCCGGCACATCGCGGTGCCGCTGACCGGCCCGCGTACGTCCTCGGGCCGCGCACCCGCCCCGAAAGGATCCCTTGTGACCAAGCCCGTTGTGCTCATCGCCGAAGAGCTGTCACCCGCAACGATCGAGGCCCTCGGCCCCGACTTCGAGGTCCGTACCTGCGACGGAGCCAACCGTGACGAGCTCCTCCCTGCTCTCGCCGACGTCGACGCGGTCCTGATCCGCTCGGCCACGAAGATGGACGGTGAGGCGATCGCGGCAGGCCGGCGCCTCAAGGTCATCGCACGCGCGGGTGTCGGTCTCGACAACGTCGACGTCCAGGCAGCGACGCAGGCGGGCGTCATGGTCGTCAACGCACCGACCTCCAACATCACCTCCGCCGCGGAGCTCGCCATCGCTCTCCTGCTGGCCACGGCGCGCAACATCGCGCCGGCCAACCAGGCGCTCAAGGGGGGCGCCTGGAAGCGGAGCAAGTACTCGGGTGTCGAGCTGTTGGACAAGACGGTCGGTGTGGTGGGCCTCGGTCGGATCGGCGCGCTCGTCGCAGAGCGCCTCAAGGGGTTCGGGATGAAGGTCATCGCCTACGACCCCTACGCGTCCCCGGCCAAGGCCGGTCTCGTCGGTGCGCAGCTCGTCAGCCTCGACGAGCTGCTCGCCCAGTCCGACTTCATCACGGTGCACCTGCCGAAGACCCCCGAGACGATCGGGCTCATCGGCGAGGACGCACTCTCCAAGGTGAAGCCGTCGGTGCGCGTCATCAATGCGGCCCGCGGCGGCATCGTCGACGAGGCAGCCCTGGCCCGGGCGGTGGCCGAGGGCCGAGTGGCCGGTGCCGGCATCGACGTGTTCGCCACCGAGCCCACCACCGAGTCCCCCCTCTTCGAGCACGAGTCGGTGGTCGTGACCCCGCACCTCGGTGCGTCCACCGAGGAGGCGCAGGAGAAGGCCGGCATCTCGGTGGCCAAGTCGGTCCGGCTGGCCCTTTCCGGCGAGCTCGTTCCCGACGCAGTCAACGTGTCGAGCGGCTACATCGCCGAGGAGGTCCGCCCGGGCATTCCGCTCGTCGAGAAGCTCGGCCGGATCTTCACTGCCGTCGCGGGGGCGGTTCCGGCACAGCTCGACGTCGAGGTCCGGGGTGAGATCACCGAGCACGACGTCAGCGTCTGGAAGCTGGTCGCGCTCAAGGGCCTGTTCACCGACGTCGTCGAGGACCCGGTGACCTACGTCAACGCCCCGGTGCTGGCCGAGCAGCGGGACTGCCAGGTCCGACTGGTCACCGACGCGGCCGCGGGCGACTTCCGCAACGTCACGACGCTGCGTGGCACGTTGAGCGACGGCTCGATCGTCAGCGTCTCCGGCACGCTGACTGGACCGAAGATGGTCGAGAAGCTCGTCGGCATCAACGGCTACGACCTCGAGGTCCCCCTCTCGGACCACATGCTGATCTTCGAGTACTCCGACCGCCCCGGCATCATCGGCGCCGTCGGCCGGATCCTCGGCGACTCCGGCGTCAACATCGGCGGCATGCAGGTGTCCCGTGCGGCCGACCAGGCCATCGGGGTGCTCAACGTGGACAGCGCGGTGTCATCGCAGCTGGCTGCGGAGATCGCTGCCGCGGTCGACGCGAAGACGTTCACCGTCGTAAACCTGCAGGACTGACTGCCACTTTCCGTATGCCGCTGGGCTGGGACCGCGCGCTGGGCGCCGTCCCAGCCCAGCGGCATACGGCCTTCTGGACGAACCTGATTCGGTGAGGTCGGTCACATCGTGAAGATCTTTTCCTCACATCCCGGGCACGGCGTCTCATTTTCTGGAAACCCCCTGTACCTCCGGGTAGGCGCGCGTACCGTATTTGACATGACGCGGCAGGTCGTACTCATTGCCGGCCGCGGCGAGTTCCAGTAGTCAGCTACCTCGCCGCGGCGATCCCGCGTTCCCTCCGGCTGACGGTTCGCCCACCCGGGCTCGAGCCCTGAAACTCACCCACGTTCGACTTGCGAAGAAGGAATGATTGCCATGAGCGAAGACGCCCAGGCCGCCCGCCAGGCGCTGCAGGAGTCCATGGACCTGCGCGACCAGGGCCACACTGACGACTGAGCCCGTTTCGACTGCCACTGAGGCCCTCTCCCGTTCGTGGGGCGAGGGCCTCAGGCATGTCATTTCCTGAGACGTGCGTCCCACATCACAAGACGGGTTCTAGTCTGATCCCATGGGAGCAGCGCAGCGCACAGAGGGCGCCAAGAAGGACTACTCGATCGCCGTGATCGGCGGCGACGGGATCGGCCCCGAGGTCGTCGGCGAAGGGCTCAAGGTCCTGGCGGCGGCCACCGCCGGGAGCACGACGTTCTCCACCACCGACTATGACCTCGGCGCTCGCCGCTGGCACGCCACCGGGGAGACCCTGCCCGACTCGGTCCTCGAGGAGCTGCGCGGCCACGACGCGATCCTCCTCGGAGCGATCGGCGACCCCTCGGTCCCGAGCGGCGTCCTCGAGCGGGGCGTGCTCCTGCCCATCCGCTTCGCGCTCGACCACTACGTCAACCTCCGCCCGGCGAGGCTCTTCCCCGGTGTGGCCAGCCCCCTGGACGTCGCCCGCGTGGCACCGGACGGCATCGACTTCGTCGTGGTCCGCGAGGGCACCGAGGGCCCCTACACCGGCAACGGCGGGTCCCTTCGCGTCGGCACGCCCCACGAGATCGCCACCGAGGTCAGCGTCAACACCCGCTTCGGGGTCGAGCGGGTCGTTCGGGACGCGTTCGCCCGCGCGCAGGCCCGCCCCCGCCGCCACCTCACCCTCGTGCACAAGCACAACGTCCTCACGCACGCGGGTCACCTGTGGCGCCGGACCGTGGACGAGGTGGCCGTGGACTTCCCCGACGTCGAGACGGCTTACCAGCACGTCGACGCGGCCACGATCTTCATGGCGACCGACCCGGGTCGCTTCGACGTCATCGTCACGGACAACCTCTTCGGCGACATCATCACCGACATCGCCGCCGCCATCGCGGGCGGGATCGGCCTCGCCGCATCGGGCAACATCAACCCGGCGCGGACGACGCCGAGCATGTTCGAGCCCGTGCACGGGTCGGCCCCGGACATCGCCGGCCAGGGCAAGGCCGACCCCACGGCCGCGGTCCTCTCGGTGGGGATGCTCCTCACCCATCTGGGGCTCGCAGCCGAGGCGGCCCGGGTCGAAGCCGCCGTCGCAGCCGACCTCGCGGAGCGGGGGAGCGCGGTTCGCTCCACCACCCAGGTCGGCGACGCGATCGCCGCTCGCCTCTGATCACCGCAAGAGCACTCCGCGCCGATCGAAAGAGCCCTTCGCGACAGGTCGTGCCCCGGGAACCCGAGCGCCACGGGCCGAACTGCTCTCTCGATCGGGCCCTTTTCGCCGTCCCATCCGGTGGGCGATAGCCTGCAGTGGATCACTGCTGATGTGCCGCTACGGAGGTTTGCCATGACCCAGTTGTCCTTCGAGGTCACCCGTCGTGAGGACGCCACCTCGTCCGAGCGGATCGCCCAGGTGCACGAGAATCCCGGGTTCGGCAAGACCTTCACCGACCACATGGTCGTCATCGACTGGAGCGCCGCCGACGGGTGGACCGACGCGCGGGTCCAGCCCTACGGCCCGTTCCAGCTCGACCCCGCCGCTGCGGTGCTGCACTATGCCCAGGAGATCTTCGAGGGCATGAAGGCCTATCGGCACGCGGACGGCTCCGTCTGGACGTTCCGCCCGGAGGCCAACGCCGCCCGGTTCGCCCGTTCGGCTCGGCGGCTGGCGCTGCCGGAGCTGCCCGAGGCCGACTTCATCGAGTCGCTGCGACAGCTCGTCGCGGTCGACCAGGAGTGGGTCCCTGCAGCCGAGGGAGAGAAGAGCCTCTACCTGCGCCCGTTCATGTTCGCGTCGGAGGCCTTCCTCGGGGTCCGCCCGGCGCAGCGGGTCACCTACTCGGTCATCGCCTCACCGGCGGGCGCGTACTTCACCGGCGGCCTCAAGCCGGTGACCCTGTGGATCTCCACGTCGTACGCGCGCGCCGGCGCCGGCGGCACGGGCGCCGCCAAGTGCGGCGGGAACTACGCATCCTCCCTCGCCGGGCAGCTCGAGGGCGCCGAGCACGGCTGTGACCAGGCGGTGTTCCTCGACTCGTCGACGCACACCTACATCGAGGAGCTGGGTGGGATGAACCTCTTCTTCGTCACCAGGGACCGCAAGATCGTCACACCCGAGCTGACCGGAACGATCCTCGAGGGCGTCACGCGGGCCTCGATCCTCGAGCTCGCCAAGGAGCTCGACCTCGAGCCCGAGGAGCGGCGGATCCGGATCGACGAGTGGAAGGAAGGCGCTGCCTCCGGAGACATCGTCGAGATCTTCGCCTGCGGCACCGCCGCCGTCGTGACGCCTGTCGGTGAGCTGCGGTGGGACGGCGGCTCGGTCGACCACCGCCGCGACGGCCACGAGGACACGGTGGCCAGCGCGATCCGCAGCAGGCTCCTCGACATCCAGTACGGCCGGGCCGAGGACTCCCACGGGTGGATGACGCGCCTCGTCTGATCGCGACCGACCTCGACGGCACGCTGCTCCGGTCCGACGGGACGCTCTCCCACCGGACCGCGGCAGTTCTCGGCGCGGTCGAGGAGGCCGGCATCGAGGTCGTCTTCGTCACCGCCCGCCCGCCGCGCTGGCTCGACGAGCTTGCGTCTGCTGTGGGTGGGCACGGCACCGCCATCTGCGCCAACGGAGCGTTCGTCTACGACGTCGCGGCGAGGAGAGTGCGGACCAGCTCCGGTTTCGAGCATGGTCTCGTCCGCGACATCGTCGCTGACCTGCGCCGAGCGGTGCCGGACGTCGCCTTCGCAGCGGAGCGGGGCAGCGGCCTGTGGTTCGAGTCGGAGTTCCCCCACGATCCGTCCCATGTCGTCCCCGGGGACGCGGTCGAGGCCGCGATCGATGATCTCGACGACGAGGCGGTGGGCAAGCTGCTGGCCAAGTCGGCGACGCTCGGGGACGACGAGTTCCTCGAGCGGGCGACTGCGGTGGTCGGCGACCGGGCGCACGTCGCCTTCTCCGGCGCCGGCGGCCTGGCCGAGATCAACGCGGCTGGGGTGACCAAGGCAGTCGCGCTCGAGCGGTGGTCGGCCCGGCTGGGGATCGGGGCAGAGCGCGTGTGGGCCTTCGGCGACATGCCGAACGACGTGCCGATGATCCGCTGGGCCGGAGTCGGCTGGGCGGTCGCCAACGCCCACGCCGAGGTGCGAGCGGTGGCCGACCGGGTCTGCCCGTCGAACGACGACGACGGGGTCGCGGTGACCCTCGAGCGACTCCTTCAACAAATGGTTTGATCAGGAACCATTGACGGGTGGACTTCCGCAGGTATTGGATGCGTCACATCATTCGACGCGGTGGGCGAAGGTCCGCTGCCTGATGTTTGTGAGGTAGTGCATGAGCGTTCCTCCTTCATCCGATCAGGAGCTGGCCAACCGGGCGGCTGCTGACCTCCACGACGACGAAGCCCTGCTCGCGGAACTCGGCTACAAGCAGGAGCTGCACCGGGGCATGAGCGGCTTCTCGAACTTTGCCGTCTCGTTCTCGATCATCTCCATCCTTGCCGGGTGCATCACGACCTACTACCTGGCCATGGACGCTGGTGGCCCGATCGCCATCTCGATCGGCTGGCCCGTCGTCGGCATCTTCGTCCTCTGCGTGGCCCTTGCGATGGCCGAGATCTGCTCGGTCTACCCGACGGCCGGTGGTCTCTACTACTGGGCCGGGCGGCTCGCCCGCCGGAACAAGCGCATCTGGGCCTGGTACGTCGGCTGGTTCAACTTCCTCGGAGAGATCGCCGTGACCGCGGCGATCGACTACGGAGCGGCCATCACCTGGATGGCTCTGCTCAACCTGACCTTCGGCCTCGAGGTCACCGCGACCAGCACCTTCGTCGCGTTCCTCGTCATCATCGCGCTGCACGGGCTGCTCAACACCTTCGGCGTCAACCTCGTCAAGGTCCTCTCCAACGTCAGCGCCTGGTGGCACCTCATCGGTGTCGCCGTCATCGTCGGAATCCTCTGGCTCGTGCCCGACCAGCACCAGTCGCTCTCGTGGACCTTCACCGAGTTCCGCAACGAGACCGGCTTCGATGTGACGATCCTGGGCTTCCTGCCCTACGCGTTCCTCGTCGGCCTGCTCATGGCCCAGTACACCTACACGGGCTATGACGCCTCGGCCCACGTCGCGGAGGAGACCAAGGGTGCCGCCATCGAGGCGCCCAAGGGGATCGTCCGCTCGGTCTGGGTGTCGATCATCGCCGGCTGGATCCTGCTCGTCTCCGTCACGGCCGCGATCCAGGACTACGACGCCCAGCGCGCCACCGTGACCGGGCTGCCTCCTGCCCAGATCTTCATCGACGCGGCGGGGGCCGGGCTCGGCAAGTTCATGCTCCTCATCGCGGCGGTCGCCCAGTTCTTCTGCGGGATGGCCTCGGTGACGGCCAACTCGCGGATGTCGTTCGCCTTCTCGCGCGACAACGCGCTGCCGGGCTCGCGCTGGTGGTCGAAGGTCAACCCCCGGACCGGGACTCCGACCAACTCCATCTGGCTGTGCGTCGCCGGTTCCATCGTCGTCGCCCTACCGGCGCTGTGGAGCATCGTCGCCTACGCGGCGGTGACGTCGATCGCCGTGATCGGGCTCTACATCGCCTACATCGTCCCGGTCTTCCTGCGTCGCACTCACCCGGAGTTCCGGCCCGGGCGCTGGAACCTCGGGCGCTGGAGCGCGCCGATCGGCTGGATCGCGATCGGCTGGGTGGCGATCATCGTCGTCCTGTTCATGCTGCCCGCCTACGCCCCGGGCACGTGGGGGGACGACACGTTCAACTACGCGCCGATCGCCGTCGGAGTCGTCATCGTCTTCGCGACGGTCATGTGGTTCGCCGTGGGGCGAAACCACTTCATGCGGGACGTCCCCGAGGGCCATGACACGAAGGCCCCCGCGGAGCTGCTGGGCTGAGACATGGTGCGGGACAAACCGGCGGGGGAGCTCGCGACGACGGCGTTGCCGGATGCGGTCCTGCGTCCGGCGTCCGGCAACGCCTTCGAGCACGCCGTCGAGCAGCTGGCTCGCGCGATCCGTCTCGGCGTGCTCCGCGACGGAGAGCAGCTGCCTCCGGAGCGCGAGCTCGCCGAGCGGCTCGGGATCAGCCGCAACACCCTGCGCGATGCCATCGCAGCCCTTCGCGACTCCGGCCTGGTGACGACGCGGCGCGGGCGCGGAGGTGGCAGCAGGGTCACGTATGCCGCTGAGCACCCTTCCGCGGTGAACGGTTCGTATGTCCGCAGCGGAGCTGACATGCAGGACGCGTTCGCCTTCCGTCGTGTGGTCGAGCCCGGTGCCGCTTGGGTCGCAGCCACCCGTTCGCTCGCGGCGGACCAGCGGGCCTGGCTGGTGGACAGCCTGGAGAAGGTGGATCAGGCCGCTGAGCCGGCGGCCCACCGGGTTGCCGACTCGAGACTGCACCTGGCCATCGCCACGCTCTCCGGGTCACCCATGCTCGTGGACGCCGTGACCCGGGCCCAGGCCGCGCTGCACGAGATGCTGACCGCGATCCCCGTGCTGCGGCGCAACATCGAGCACTCGAACGAACAGCACCACCAGATCGTGACGGCGATCCTCGCCGGCGACCCCGAGCGCGCACGGGCGGTGATGGAGGAGCACTGTGACGCGACCTCCGCACTGCTGCGCGGGCTCATCGGCTAGACGCACCAGGAAGGCGCAGCATGGCAGCAGCACCGAAGCTCACGCTCGACCAGCTCCGCTCGGAGATCGACGACGGGACGATCGACACGGTCGTCGTCGCCTTCACGGACATGCAGGGTCGGCTCCAGGGCAAGCGACTGCACGGCCACTTCTTCCTCGACCACGTCCTCGAGCAGGGGACGGAGGGCTGCAACTACCTGCTCGCCGTGGACGTCGAGATGAACACCGTCGACGGCTTCGCGATCTCCTCGTGGGAGCGCGGCTACGGTGACATGTTCTTCGACCTCGACCTGACCACCCTGTGCCGCACACCGGGCGCCCCCCACTCGGCGACGATCCAGTGCGACCTGACCTGGCTCGACGGCAGTGGTGCGGTCGCCCAGGCGCCCCGATCGGTGCTCAAGGCCCAGGCGGGCCGGGCCGCGGCGCTGGGCCTGACCGCCTACTGCGGGACCGAGCTCGAGTTCATCGTCTTCGAGGACTCGTTCGACGCCGCCTGGGACCGCGGCTACACCGGGCTCACCCCGGCGAACCGCTACAACGTCGACTACTCGATCCTCGGCGGTGACCGTGTCGAGCCCCTGCTGCGCGAGATCCGCAACGAGATGTACCGGGCCGGTGTCGTCGTCGAAGGGGCGAAGGGGGAGTGCAACCTCGGCCAGCACGAGATCGCCTTCCTCTACGACGAGGTGGTGCGCACCTGCGACAACCACGTCATCTACCGGAACGCGGCCAAGGAGATCGCCGCACGACGGGGCCAGTCGCTGACCTTCATGGCCAAGTTCGACGAGCGCGAGGGCAGCTCGTGCCACATCCACCTGTCCCTGCGCGGCTCCGACGGGGCGATCTCGTTTGCCGACGAGGCAGGCTCGCACGGGCACAGCGAGCTCTTCGACCACTTCCTCGCGGGGATCCTCGCCACGATGCGGGAGTTCTCCTACTTCTATGCGCCGAACGTCAACTCCTACAAGCGGTTCCAGCCCGGATCGTTCGCCCCCACGACCATCGCCTGGGGCCACGACAACCGGACGTGCGCCCTGCGGGTGGTCGGCCACGGGTCGGCGCTCCGGGTCGAGAACCGCGTCCCCGGCGGTGACGTCAACCCCTACCTGGCGGTCGCGGCGATGCTCGCGGGCGGTCTCCACGGGATTGAGGAGGGGCTCGAGCTCGAGCCGGCCTTCGAGGGCAACGCCTACACGTCGGGCCGGCAGCAGGTGCCCACCACCCTCCAGGAGGCGCGTGACCTGCTCGACGCGTCGACGCTCGCACGGCGCCTGTTCACGGACGAGGTGGTCGACCACTACGTCAATGCGGCAGACGTGGAGCTCCGCACCTTCAACGCCGCCGTGACGGACTGGGAGCGCCGGAGAGGCTTCGAGCGCCTCTGAGCCCAGCGGCATACGACCCCATCTCTCGTTCGAGGTATCGGGAGACTCCCAGTGGTCGATGGTTACCTCGAACGGAGAGCGAGTGGAGAGGCAAGGACCATGAGCACCACCCACGACGTCATCAACCCAGCCACCGAGGCCCTCGTCCGCACGGTCGCGCTCACGTCGGTCGAGGACACGGACGCCATCATCGCCAGGGCTGTCGCAGCCGGGCCCGCATGGCGGGCCGTCGCACCCGGTGACCGCGGCAGGCTCCTCAGGCGCTTCTCCGACCTCGTCGGGGAGCACCAGGAGGAGCTCGCGCAGCTCGAGGTGGCCAACTCGGGGCACACGATCGGCAACGCACGCTGGGAGGCCGGCAACGTGCGCGACGTGCTCGCCTACTACTCCGCGGCGCCCGAGCGGAACTTCGGCAAGCAGATCCCCGTCCCGGGCGGCATCGACATCACGTTCAAGGAGCCGCTCGGCGTCGTCGGGATCATCGTCCCCTGGAACTTCCCCATGCCGATCGCCGGGTGGGGCTTCGCGCCGGCGCTCGCCGCGGGCAACGCCGTCGTGCTCAAGCCAGCCGAGCTGACCCCGCTCACGGCGATGCGCCTGGGTGAGCTCGCCCTCGAGGCCGGCGTGCCGGAGGGCGTCTTCACCGTCATCCCGGGCAAGGGTTCTGTCGTGGGGGAGCGGTTCGTCACCCACCCCGACGTGCGCAAGGTGTGCTTCACCGGTTCCACGGAGGTGGGGCAGCGGATCATGCGGGGCGCTGCCGACCAGGTCAAACGGGTCACCCTCGAGCTCGGCGGCAAGAGCGCCAACATCGTCTTCGCCGACGCAGACATCGAGAAGGCGGCTGCGCAGGCGCCCTACGGTGTCTTCGACAACGCCGGGCAGGACTGCTGCGCCAGGAGTCGGATCCTCGTCCAGCGCAGCGCCTTCGACGAGTTCATGGAGCGCTTCGAGACGGCCGTGAAGAACGTCGTCGTCGCTGACCCCCGCGACGAGGCGACGGAGATGGGACCGCTCATCAGCGCCGACCAGCACGCGACGGTGTCGTCCTACGTTGAGGCCTCCGACGAGCCGGTGGACGTGGCCTTCCGCGGCACGGCGCCTGAGGGTCAGGGCTTCTGGTACCCGGCTACGGTCGTCCTGCCGCGCTCCACGTCGGACCGGGTCTGGCAGGAGGAGGTCTTCGGGCCGGTCGTGGCCGTCATGCCCTTCGACGACGAGGCCGACGCGATCGCCAAGGCCAACGACACGGCCTACGGGCTGTCCGGCTCGATCTGGACGCGTGACCTCGGCACCGGCCTGCGTGTCGCTCGCGGCGTCGAGGCGGGCAACCTCTCGGTGAACTCCCACAGCAGCGTCCGCTACTGGACGCCGTTCGGTGGCTTCAAGCAGAGCGGGATCGGACGGGAGCTCGGCCCCGATGCCTTGGACGCGTTCACGGACGTCAAGAACGTCTTCATCAGCACTGAGTGACGGAACCTGAAGAGCAGCAAGGAAAGAGGAGAGATGGCAGGCAGGGTCGAGGGCAGGGTCGCGGTCGTCACGGGCGGGTGCTCGGGGATCGGGCTCGCGACGGTCCGACGGTTGGCGGAGGAGGGCGCCAAGGTCGTCATCGGCGACGTCGACGAGGTCAACGGGCCGCGGATCGCCGACGAGGTCGGGGGCACGTTCGTCATGGTCGACGTGACGAGCAAGGATGAGGTCGACGAGCTCTTCAGGGTCGCGAAGGACACCTATGGCTCCGTTGACATCGCGTTCAACAACGCGGGCATCAGTCCGCCCGAGGACGACTCGATCCTCGACACGGACCTCGATGCGTGGCGTCGGGTGCAGGAGGTCAACCTCACCTCGGTCTACCTGTGCTGCAAGGCGGCCCTGCCCTACATGCTCGAGCAGAAGCGCGGCTCCATCATCAACACGGCATCGTTCGTGGCCGTGATGGGCGCGGCGACGTCGCAGATCTCCTACAGCGCGAGCAAGGGAGGGGTCCTGTCGATGTCGCGTGAGCTGGGCGTGCAGTTCGCGCGTGAGGGGGTCCGCGTCAACGCCCTGTGCCCCGGGCCGGTCAACACCCCGTTGCTCCAGGAGCTCTTCGCCAAGGATGAGGAACGTGCCGCGCGTCGCCTGGTCCACGTGCCGATGGGCCGCTTCGGCGAGCCGGAGGAGATGGCGAACGCCGTCCTCTTCCTCGCCTCGGACGAGTCGAGCTTCATCACTGCCTCGACCTTCCTCGTCGACGGCGGGATCTCCGGCGCGTACGTCACGCCGCTCTGATCGGGGGCGAGGTGTCGGACACGCCGATCATCGGGATCACCTCGTACGTCGAGCGGGCGACGCGGGGAGACTGGGTCGACGTGCCGTCGGCACTCGTCCCGCACTCCTACGTGCGCAAGGTCGAGCAGGCTGGTGGCATCGCGGTGCTCATTCCTCCTCGGCTCGACTCGGCCGACGACGACCATCGGCTGGTGCGTGAGCTGCTGCGGCGGCTCGACGGCGTCATCATCTCGGGCGGTGCCGACGTGGCTCCGGAGCTCTACGAGGCTGAGGGCCACCCCACGGTGCAGGCCTCCCGGCCAGACCGCGACACGACCGAGATGGCCATCGCGGACGTCTCCGGAGAACTCGACCTGCCGGTCCTCGGCATCTGTCGTGGCATGCAGGTGATGGCGGTCGCCGTGGGCGGGACGCTCGAGCAGCACGTTCCCGAGCGGGTGGGCCACGACGACCACTCGCCCGCCCCGGCGACCTACGGCAGCCACCCGGTCCACCCGGTGCCGGGCACCCGGCTCGCCGGCTTGCTCGGGGCCGAGGTCGACGTCCCGAGCTACCACCACCAGTCCGTCGTCACCCACCCCGGCTACGTCGCGGCGGCGTGGGCACCGGACGGGACGCTGGAGGCGATGGAGCACCCGGCCGCGCTCTTCCGCCTGGCGGTCCAGTGGCACCCCGAGGAGGGGGAGGACCCACGGCTCTTCGAGGCGCTGGTGGCCGCCGCCAGGTCGTATGCCGCTGGGCGGGCCGAGCCGCCCACCTGACCCCAGCGCGCCCACCCACCGTCGAGTGTGCACTTCGTGCCGGCAGGAAGTGCACACTCGGGCGGGCCCTCGGGGCAGGAAGTGCACACTCGACGGATCTGCGCGGCAAGGTCTCGTGGCCGGGCGCCATCGGTCCAGCATGCGGACGCGCGGTTTCGGGCGACGGAGCGGGCTGCCACGATGACTTCGTGACGCACCTCCTCAGGGCTGCCACCAGCACGCTCATTATCACGTAGCGCGACGAGAGACCCTCGTCGCGCAGACCTCCCTACCCGGGGGGTCTTTTTGTTTCCCCGGCCACCAGCGGGGGAGAGCCGCGAAGCACACCCAGCCCAGCGGCATACGGATCAATGAGAGCCCGAGGGGCGAACGGCCACGCCGACCCACGACGAGTACGAGAGAATCACGCCATGGAAGCGCTCCACGTCTACGACACCACCCTGCGCGACGGCGCCCAGCAGGAGGGGCTCAACCTCTCGGTGTCGGACAAGCTCGCCATTGCCGGTCTGCTCGACGACCTGGGGGTCGACTTCATCGAAGGCGGATGGCCCGGCGCGAACCCGAAGGACACGGAGTTCTTCGAGCGCGCCAGGACCGAGCTGCACCTGCGTCACGCGACGCTGGCCGCCTTCGGGGCAACGCGACGTGCGGGTTCTTCGGCCGGAGAGGACCCGCTCGTCGCCGCTCTCATCGACGCTGGCACGTCCGTCGTCTGCCTCGTCGCCAAGTCCCACGTCCGCCACGTCGAACAGGCCCTGCGCACCACGCTCGACGAGAACCTCGCGATGGTCCGGGACACGGTGACCCACCTGGTGGCCGCGGGCAAGCGCGTCTTCCTCGACGCCGAGCACTTCTTCGACGGGTGGCACCTCGACCGCGACTACGCGCTCTCGGTCGTGCGGACTGCCCACGAGGCTGGCGCGGAGGTCGTCGTCCTCTGCGACACCAACGGCGGGATGCTCCCGCACGTCGTCGAGGCGGTCGTCGCGGACGTCATCGCCGCGACCGGCGCCCGCGTCGGGGCGCACTGTCACAACGACACCGGCTGCGCCGTCGCCAACTCGGTGGCCGCCGTGCGAGCCGGCGCGACCCACGTGCAGGGCACGCTCAACGGCTACGGCGAGCGCACCGGCAACGCCGACCTCGTCACCGTCGCGGCGAACCTCCAGTTCAAGCTCGGCCTCGACGCGATCACCCCGGAGTCCTTCCACAAGGCGATGCATGTCGCCCACGCCATCAGCGAGATCACCAACGTGCCCGCCTACAGCCGGCAGCCCTACGTCGGCGCGAGCGCCTTCGCGCACAAGGCGGGGCTGCACGCGAGCGCGCTCAAGGTCGACCCTGACCTCTACCAGCACATGGACCCGGCGCTCGTCGGCAACGGGATGCGCACACTCGTCTCCGACATGGCCGGCCGGGCGAGCATCGAGCTGAAGGCCAAGGAGTCCGGGCTCGACCTGTCCGACCGACCCGACGTCGTCGCCGCGGTGCTGGCCGAGGTCAAGGCCCTGGAGCAGCGCGGCTGGACCTTCGACGCGGCGGACGCGACGGTCGAGCTGATGGTCCGCGAGGCGCTCGAGCCGGGCAGCACGAGCTACTTCGAGGTCGAGTCGTGGCGGGTCATGACCGACTCGTCCGCGCTGGGCGGCGCGACGTCGGAGGCGACGGTCAAGATCGTGGCCGACGGTGCCCGCCACCTCGCCGTGGGGGAGGGCAACGGCCCGGTCAACGCCCTCGACCACGCCATCCGCGAGGGGCTCACCAAGGCCTACCCCGAGATCGAGAAGCTCGAGCTGATCGACTTCAAGGTCCGCATCCTCGACGCCTCGCACGGCACGGACGCGGTGACTCGCGTGCTCATCGAGATGTCCGACGGCGAGACGTCGTGGGACACGATCGGGGTCGCCGGCTCGATCCTCGCGGCGTCCTGGCGAGCCCTGACCGACGGGATCGTCTACGGCCTGATCCGTCAGGGCGTGCCGAGGCGCTGACCCAACCCGGGGAGCCACGTCGGCGCCGCGTCGTGGAACTGGGCCGGGTCGCGGGTTGGAGCGCCGTGGGGGACGGCGCCGAGGAGTCCGTCAGGTCGGGCGGCAAGGTGGTCCCGGTTCGTCCGCTCAAGGTGGCTGGGGCTGGCCGGCCAGGACCCAAGGACGGTGCCGAGACTGCGGATTCCCCTGCCCTGCAACGCCTCCCGAGTCAGCATGGTGTGGTTCAGCGTGCCGAGGGAGCTGCGGGCGACGATGATCGCGGCGGCATCCGCCAGGGCCAGGGCGAGGTCGGCGAGCGTCTCGCCGGCCTCGGTGAGCTCGACGAGCAGGCCGCCGGCGCCCTCGACGAGAACGTGGTCGTGGCTTGCGGTGAGGGCGGTGATCTCGGCGACGTGGTCGGCGAGGGTGGGCAGGGTGGTGCCCTCGAGCGCGGCCGCCGGACGGGGGGCCATCGGCTCGCGGAGCCGGGCGCCCTCCCGAGTGGGGATGCCCGCCAGTCGCTCGACCTCGCCCATGTCGCCGGGCTCGCCGGGTGCCACGCCGGTCTGGACGGGCTTGTATGCCGCTGGGCTCAGTCCCGCTGCGACCAGCGCTGCCGCCGTGGCTGCGGTGACGACGGTCTTGCCCACGTCGGTGTCGGTGCCGGTGACGATGAGCACGCGCGGCAGCAGCGGCAGGTTCTGCACACTCGACTGGGGGTTGGGTCGAGGGTGCTCTTCGTGCCGCGTGGCGACCTCGGCGACGAGGCGGGCTGCGGCCTCGACCTCGGCGGGGGAGAGGTCGGCCCGGGCGGTCACTCGCAGGCGCGAGACGCCGTCAGGGACACTCGGCGGCCGGAAGCAGCCGACCAGCACACCTCGCTCACGCAGCTCGAGGCACGCCGCCACGGCGGACCCGGGAGAGGGCATCGGGATCGACTGGACCGCCCCGGCCGACTGGTCGATGCCACAGATCCCGGAGATCAGGGCGGCGTTGGACCGGACCCGTTCCGCGAGCGACGGATCGGATGCGACGAGCCGAGCCGCCTCGGCGGCGGCGCCTGCAGCGGCGGGTGCCAGGCCGGTGTCGAAGATGAAGCTGCGAGCCGTGTTGACGAGGTGCTCGCGCACCTCGGACCGACAGAGCACGGCACCGCCCTGCGATCCGAGTGACTTCGACAGGGTCGCCGTGACGACGACACTGGGCGCGCCGGCCAGCCCCACCTCGGCGACGAGCCCCCGACCCTGCCCGGCGACCCCGATCCCGTGGGCCTCGTCGACGACGAGCAGCGCGTCGTGCCGGGCGACGGCTTCGGCAAGCGCGACCAGGGGCGCGGCGTCACCCAGCACGGAGTAGATCGACTCGACGGCGACGACGACGCGAGACCCGCGGCGCGCAGCCAGCAACGTGTCCAGGTCCGCGACGTCGTTGTGACGGAAGGTGGCGTACGGCACCCGGGACATCCGAGCCGCGTCGTGCAGGGAGGCGTGGGCGTGCTCGTCGAGGAGGATCTCAGCGCCCCGCCCGGACAGCGCGGTCAGCACGCCAAGGTTGGCCGCATAGCCGGTCGAGAAGACCAGCGCGCTCGTCTGCCCGGTCAACTGGGCCAGTGCCGCTTCGAGCTCGCGATGGACCGGCAGCGTGCCGGTGACGAGCCGCGAGGCGGTCGCCCCAGCACCGTGCCGGTCGATCGCAGCGTGGGCCGCGGCGACGACTCGTGGGTCCCGCGACAGGCCGAGGTAGTCGTTGCTGGCCAGATCCAGCGGCGCCCGCCCTCCGACATCCCGGAGGACCGGGTCGGACCGGACCGTGCCGCGCTCGACCCGCAGTGCCGCACGCTCGGCGAGCCAGTCGTCCCACACCGTGCCGCTCATCGACCGTGCAC
This sequence comes from Intrasporangium calvum DSM 43043, assembly GCF_000184685.1. Classification (NCBI taxonomy): domain Bacteria; kingdom Bacillati; phylum Actinomycetota; class Actinomycetes; order Micrococcales; family Intrasporangiaceae; genus Intrasporangium; species Intrasporangium calvum. The sequence continues at coordinate 2,618,884 of NC_014830.1, read as the reverse complement.
CTCCTGGACGGCGCCGACGATGGCCGCGCCGATCGTCGCGACGTCCTCCTCGGAGGTGATGTAGGGCGGCATGGTGTAGACGAGGTCGCGGAACGGGCGGACCCAGACGCCCCGCGCCAGGGCCGCGCGCGTGACCCGAACGACGTCGACGGGACGATCCAGCTGGACGACGCCCACCGCCCCGAGCACCCGAACGTCCTTGACACACAGCAGGTCCCGCGCAGGCGCCAGCCCCGCAGCGAGCCCATGCTCGATCCGCGCGACGTCGTCCTGCCAGCCGAGCGCCAGCAGGTCGAGCGACGCGCCCGCCACGGCGCAGGCCAGCGGGTTGGCCATGAACGTCGGCCCGTGCAACAGGGCCCGGAACGTCGACCGGGTGATGACCTCACCGACCCGAGCCGTCGTCAGCACGGCCGCGAGGGTCAGGTAGCCACCCGTCAAGGCCTTGCCGACGCACATCACGTCGGGGGTGACGCCCGCCCACTCGCACCCGAAGAGCCGCCCGGTCCGCCCGAACCCGGTGGCGATCTCGTCCGCGACGAGGAGCAGCCCGTGCTCGTCGGCGACCTCCCGCATGACCCGCAGGCACTCGGGGTCGTAGACGTACATCCCGCCGGCCCCCTGCAGCACGGGCTCGACGACGATCGCGGCCAGCTCGTCCGTATGCCGCTGGGCCAGCTCCCGGAAGCCAGCGGCCCAGGCGTCGACCTCGTCCACAGACGCCGCCGGCCGCTCTCGGTCCAACGGCAGCCGGGCCGCCGGGGGGCGCGGGGCGAAGAGGTGCCGGGCCAGCACGCCGGGGAAGGCCGAGTGCATCCCGTCGACGGGGTCGCAGACGCTCATCGCCGCGAACGTGTCGCCGTGGTAGCCGCCGCGCACCGTGAGGAACCGCTGCCGGGCGGGTCGCCCCCGCGCCGCCTGGTACTGCAGGGCCAGCTTGAGGGCCACCTCGACCGACACGGAGCCGGAGTCGGCGAAGAAGACGTGCGCCATCCCGGGCGCGAGCGCGACGAGGCGCTCGGCGAGCGACACGGCAGGCTCGTGCGTCAGCCCACCGAACATGACGTGGCTGAACGCGTCGATCTGCGCGTGCGCAGCCGCGTCGAGCGCGGGGTGCCGGTAGCCGTGGATGGCGCACCACCACGAGGACATCGCGTCGATCGCCTCGACCGCTGCCCGCTCAGCCGAACGCAGACGGAGCCGGACCCCGGAAGCGGACTCAGCGGCATACGGCATCGGACCGTCGAGAGGAGCGTAGGGGTGCCACACGAGTCCGCGGTCGCGCTCGGTCACCGAGCGCAGGGCGACCTCAGGCATTGGGGGCGAGCGCGGTCCCGGCGCCGCGGCGGCGGATCGACGGGTCGTGCGAACCCGCCTCGTCCCCAGCCTCCTCCGCGCCGAGCACGACGAAACCGTTGTCGCGGATCAGCTCGAGGTCGGCCTCGGCGGCCTGTCCCTCAGAGGTCAGGTAGTCGCCGAGGAAGATCGAGTTGGCCACGTGGAGCGCGAGGCCCTGGAGGGAGCGGAGGTGCATCTCACGACCACCGGCGATGCGAATCTCCTTGTCAGGACAGACGAACCGCGCCATCGCGAGGATGCGGAGGCAGCGTCCCGGGGTGAGCTCCCAGGTCCCCTCGAGGGGGGTGCCGTCGAAGGGCATGAGGAAGTTGACGGGGATCGAGTCGGAGCCGAGGTCGCGCAGCGCGAAGAGCGCCTCGACGAGCTGCTCGTCGGTCTCCCCGAGGCCGGCGATGAGGCCAGAACACGCGGACAGCCCGGCGCCCTGGGCGCGTTCGACCGTCTCGACGCGGTCGGCGTAGGTGTGGGTCGTGACGATCTCGTCGTGGTGCGACTCGGCGGTGTTGAGGTTGTGGTTGTAGGCGTCGACGCCCGCCGCGCGCAGCCGCTCGGCCTGGCCGTCCTTGAGCAGGCCGAGGCAGGCGCAGACCTCGACGTCGGGGTGCTCCTCCTTGAGGGCGCCGACCAGGCCGGCGACGCGCTCGACGTCGCGGTCGGTCGGGCCCCGTCCGCTGCTGACCATGCAGACCCGGGTCGCGCCGCCGCGCAGGCCGGCGGTCGCCTGCTCGATGGCCTCGTCCGTCTTGAGCCAGGTGTACGTGAGGATGTCGGCGCCGGAGCCGAGCCGCTGGGAGCAGTAGCCACAGTCCTCCGGGCAGAGGCCGGACTTGAGGTTGACGAGGTAGTTCACCTTCACCGTGTTGCCGAAGTGGGCTCGGCGCAGTCGTCCGGCCGCGGCGACCAGGGGGAGGAGGTCGTCGTCGGCTGCCCGGAGCACGGCGAGGGCGTCGGCGTGGCTCGCCGGCGTCCCGGCGAGAACGGTGTCGGCGAGCTGGTCGAAGATCGGCATGGCGCTCCTGTCTTGAACGGCGTTCAATTGAACGGCGTTCAGTATGCCGCCCGGACGTGGCACGATGTCAACCGTTGCCCACGCGATGAGGAGGTGACCTGTGGCACTGACCCGCGACCACGTCGTCTCCACCGCGGTCGAGCTGCTCCGGCGGTATGGCCTGGCCGACCTGTCGATGCGCCGCCTCGCCCGCGAGCTCGACGTGCAGCCGGGCGCGATCTACTGGCACGTCGCGAGCAAGCAGGAGCTCCTCGTCGAGGTGGCCGCCGCGTTGCTGGCGGAGGTGCCCGGGGTGCGGGAGGAGGTGCCGCAGAGCGAAGCCCTGGCTGCGCTGGCCGAGCTGGCGACCGCAGTCCGCGCGGCCTTGGCGCCCGTGCCTGACGCCGCCGACGTCGTCGGGATGGCGTATGCCGCTGAGCGCGCTTCCGTGACCGCGTTGCGGGAGCTGCGTGGCCTGGTGGGACGCGCTGGGGTGCCGGCTGACTCATGCGACGCGGTGACTGACCTGCTCGTCCACCACATCCTCGGCTCGGTCGCGCTGGAGCAGAACGAGCGGCTCGCTCAGGCCGGGGACGCCGGTGGTGCAGGCCGAGACGGGGCCGAGGTTGCCAGGTCGTTTGCGGTCGGCCTCGAGGTCATCGTGCGCGGCCTGGTCGCCGCAAAGGTCAGCAGTTCGTAAATTCTTCGCCACAGGTTTGGTCCGCTTCGAGAGGCGAAAGCATACCGGCTTCGGTTTCCGTTGACGCTAATCGCATTGTTGCGCAGCGAGATTCACACCACCCTAGGCCCGTGGAGGGTGGGCCGCAGTTCGGTTTGCGGTGTTTGCACCCGATCTGGGATTGTCGGCGCGGCCCACCCTCCACGGGCCAATGGCTCGCCCTTGGCGCCGTGTCGGCCTGTGCCGGCACGGCGGCATGGGCTGGATCAGGGGAGTTCCTGTGAACATCGTGCTGCGTGCCGGCGTGTCCATCGTGGCTTCGGCCCTCATCGCCAGCGGGCTGGTCGTTCCCGCGGCACGGACGTCGGCGGAGGCGGCGCCGACTGCGGCGGCCTCAGTGGGCGCCGCTTCGGCGCCGACATGGCAGCCGCCGGCGCCGCCACGGGACACCGTCCTCAACGCGGGCGCGGTGCCGCGGGGAGGCGTCCTTGCGGCCGGCAAGGATGCGCCGAAGGCGAAGCGCGTCAGGGAGCTTCCGGGCAGGCGGAGCGCCAACGGCAAGGTGTTCGAGCTCAGTGACGGGCGTCTCGAGCACGGACCAGGAGAACCAGACCACCACCGTCACCCTTGACGCTCGCGGCCAGGTCGCCGAGGCCAAGTCGCCGTTCAAGGACGACGCCGGCACGATCACCTACCGGTACACGCGCTTCGAGTACGACCAGGTCGGCAACCGGAGCAAGGTCATCACACCCCGCGGGGTCGCCACGGCCGCAGTCGCGGACGACTTCGTCCACCAGACCGTCTACGACGAGCTGAACCGGGTCAAGGAGACCCTCACCCCGTACAACCCCTCCGACGCCCGGTACAAGACGGCCAACAAGACGACGTACGGCTACGACGCGGTCGGCCGGCTCAAGACGCTCTCGCAGCCGCCGTCGGAGGGTCAGACAGTCCGCAACAACACGCTGTACTCCTACTGGGACCACGGGGCCGTCAAGACCTCCACCGACCCGTGGGACATCATCACCTCCTACGACTACAACCCGCTCGGGCAGCAGACCAGGCGCACCCTGACCTCGGCCGGTGGCCAGGCACGGGTGATGACCTGGGACTACCACCCGGACGGGAAGCTGAAGTCGCGTGCCGACTCCGGCGCGCCGGTCGGCGCGCACGTCGTGCTGGTCGACGACGGGGACACCGGCAACGTGAAGGCCACCGGGACTTGGACTGCCTCCTCGACCGGGACCGGCTACCAGGGAGTCGGTTACCGCACCCACGCGGCCGGCACCGGGAGCGACACGTTCGAGTGGACGCTGAACATCCCGCAGGACGGGCAGTACACGCTCTACGCGAAGTACCCGGCCGTGACCGGTGCGACGACGAGTGCGGCGTACACGGTCAAGCACGCCTCCGGTGAGGCCAAGCCCACGCTGAACCAGACCACGCAGGCCGGACAGTGGGTCTCCCTGGGCAAGTACACCTTCGCCGACGGCAACACCGGCAAGGTGACCCTGGCCCAGTCCTCGGGCGGCATCGCCGTCGCCGACGGCATCAAGGCCGTGCGCGACAACAGCGGCGACACCGACACCGAGAACCGCGACTTCCTCTACGGCTACGACGTCAACGGCAACCTGACCAGCATCACCGACCAACGCACGGGTGTGGCGGTGACGAACTACGCCGTGGACTACACCCAGCTCAACCAGGTCAAGTCGGTCACCGAGTCCGGTGCCAGCAGCGGGACGACAACGTTCACGTACACCGAGAACGGCGCCGTCAAGACCACTACTCACGCCAAGACGTACGCCAGCTACGAGTACGACGCCCGCGACCTGCTCGCCAAGGTCACCAATGGGGCCTCGGCCACCGACCCGGCCGCCAAGACGACCACCTACACGTACACGGATGCGGGTCGGCGGTTGCGGGAGGTCAAGGGCAACGGGAACACGGTCGACTACGGGTACTTCCTGGACGGTTCGGTCTCCTCGATGCTGGAGAAGACCTCGGCCGGAGCCAGGGTGGCCGAGCACCAGTTCGACTATGACCTGAACGGCAACCGCACCAAGGACGCGGCGTCCACGATGGACGCGGACGACCATGCCGCGGTGGTGGCGACGACCTCGGTGTACACGTTCGACCCGGTGGACCGGGTCGCGACCGTGACCAAGACGGGGGCGGGGGTGGGCAGCGAGTCGTACACGCATGACGCGAACGGCAACGTCATCGCCCAAAGCATCGGCGGGGTGGCGACCTCGCCACCGGCTGCTGACCGCGGCGTCGGGCGGGTCGAGCGCTGGCTACACGTATGACCCGTTCGGTCGGCTCGAGTCGGTCACCTCGGCCGGCAGGCAGCTCGAGCGGAAGGTGTACGACGGGTTCGACCACGTCATCGAGCACCGCAAGCTGACCGACACCGGGGCGCTGGCCACGACCCGGTACGTGTTCGACGCGCTGGACCGGACCGTCTCGAAGACCACCGGCGCCGGCACGGCGGGCGCGGCGACGACCGAGTTCGCGTACCTGGGGTTGACCGGGCAGCTGCTCGAGGAGCTCGACGCGGCCACGGACGCGGTGCAGGCGAGGTACACGTACTCGGCGACCGGGGAGCGGCTCGGGCAGTCGAAGAAGACCAGCGCGGGGGTGTGGGAGGACTCGTTCTACGGGTACAACGCGCACTCCGACGTCGAGACCCTCACCAAGCAGGATGGGTCGACGCGGGCGACGTACGGGTACAGCGCGTACGGCAGCGACGACACGGCCCGGTTCACCGGGATCGACAAGCCGACCGTGGGCGAGCCCGGAGCCGAGGGGTACAACGTGTACCGGTTCAACGCGAAGCGGTGGGATGCCGCCTCCGGCGTGTACGACATGGGCTTCCGTGACTACGACCCGGGGTTGAACCGGTTCACCACGAGGGACATGTACAACGGCGCCCTGGCGGACCTGAACCTGGCCGCGGACCCGTTCAACGGCAACCGGTACGGGTTCGCCGGCGGCAACCCCATCAACCGCATCGAACTCGACGGGCACCGACCGATCGAAGGCAACGACTATTCGCCCGGCTCGATCACGTTGCGCCCGCCGACCGTGACCAACTCGGCTCTTCAGGAAGCACTCAACAACACGTACGCGAAGCCGGGCGAGCGAAAGGTAATCGGGAACGGCAAGGCTTCCGCAGCCCTGTTGCATGAGAAGCGCACGGGAGAGATGACGCGCGGTGCAGGTAGACGCACCTACTTCCATCATCTCGACGTTTTGGAACTTGCTAGGAAGTATGCTGGACTGCTTGAAGCTGACCGCAAGGCGCGCCTCGCCGGGGGCATGCTGCTAAGCGTGGACGAGCAGACCATCGCGCGGAGAGAATTCGCAGAGCTTTGGGACGCTCTTAAAGCCGAAGATGTTGCGGGGAAGGTGGAGGAGCATATCAACGCCAATGAGTCATACAAGAGACAGAGAGACGCGAATAGGCGCCTCATCGATAACTCCTACGCGGTCCGCGATATCACCGGACAACCGTTCGAGCAGGTGCACCCAGACGCCCCGCCCATGCGCGTAAAGGGCGCCCCTGCTTCACGCATTCTCGGGAACATGAACAGTGTCCTTATCGGATTTGATGTTTACTGGTGGTGGCAGGATGTGGGCTCCATCATGAATGGTACCTACTGCGGTCTTGGAGGATCGTGCCTAAATCCAAATGACGCGCTGTCGTAGGGTGGGTGCCAGTCTGTGATCGACGAACATTCCCTCGTTTCATACTTGCGCCAGTCGTTTCCCGATAAGGACAGCGTGATACTTGAACGCGTGACAACTGAGGAGTCGTCCCCCTATGGCATCGTGGGGGGCATCTGGTGGGACCTGCTTGAGCCGGCACTCCAGAATAGAGATAAGACGATGGCCCGACGATGCTTTGGTGTGGTGGAAGACCTCCTTCAAACTGGCACTGACTTGATCGCCGGCGCTGTCAGGTTTCGCATCACGCCATTCTTGATACCGTGGGAGGCGCAGTGTGGAGACTTGATCGGGCCGCTACTCAAGGAAGACATCCATGCGGCGCGGGGCGGTTAGGCAGTGGGCGGTCGTTGAGTTCGACAGGTGTAATAGTTAGCGATGAGTCGTCGGCATCTTCCTCTTCCCCCAGACGTTGGGCGCCAAACGTTGTTTCTCCATACGGGGGCTGGGCCGGCGATATTGTCGTTTCTTACGGCCAAGCTTCGTCTGGGGGCTGTGGCATTGCCGAAGCAGTGTGTCCCGCCTCAGCCGCGATGGCGGAAGTAGGTGGGAGGTCAGACCGTGGCTCCACTGGGCCAATCGGATCAGGCGAGGCCTGAAGGGGCTGATTGCGAAGCAGCCCGACAAGTAGCTGAGCAGCAGTTCGATATCGGTCCGAAAGCGTTCAACGAATAGTTCGTTCAGCGTGCCGCCAACTGGAACTCCGAGGACAAGATGGGGCCGTAGGAGCCAGTTTCACCCGTCAGCGAGGACCAGTGAGGCGCGTGCCGGACCAGGGGGTGTCTGTGGTGACGGGAGGGCTGGTACTGGAGGCTCTGTCGGGAGCGAACTCAGCGGCATACGGGATGCGCGTGTAGACGACCACGTATACGTACACCGATGCGGGTCGCCGGTTGCGGGAGGTCAAGGGCAACGGGAACACCGTGGACTACGGCTACTTCCTGGACGGTTCGGTCCGCTCGATGCTGGAGAAGACCTCGGCGGGGGTGAGGGTGGCCGAGCACCAGTTCGACTATGACCTGAACGGCAACCGCACCAAGGACGCGGCGTCCACGATGAACGCCGACAACCACGGCGCGCTCGTGGCGACCGCCTCGACGGGACACGTTCGACCGATTGGGCCGGGTCGCCACCGTTGCCGGGACCGGTGACGGGGCGGGGATAGGTTCGTACCCGCACGACGCGACACGCACCGTCGTCGGCAGCACAGGCAGCGGACGCTCCCGTGGCGCTGACCAGTGTCAGTCCAAGGCATCAGTCGAGCGCATCGGCACTGCCACCTGGTCGATCGCCGCGATGAGTCGGCTGCGCAGTGCCTGGCTGCGCTCGCTGAACCCTCGCTGCTCCTCGACGTAGCGGGCCTTGCCCTCGGCGGTCTCGATCGGCACCGGCTCGTAGCCGAGCTCGCGCAGGTCGTAGGGCGAGGCCCGCATGTCCAGCTCGCGGATGTCGCGGGCCAGCTCGAAGGCGTCCGCCGCGAGGTCGCTGCCGACAGCGGGGGAGAGCTTGATTGCCCATTTGTAGAGATCCATGCCGGCGTGGAGGCACCCCGGTTGCTCGTATGCCGCTTGGCTGGCTCGCGTCGGCGTCAGCAGGTTGCGCGGGGCTGCGTCGGGCGTGAAGAACCGGTAGGCGTCGAAGTGCGAGCAGGCGATCTGGTGGGTCTCGACGACCGCGTCGGTCCCGTCGGGCCCGAGGCGCAGCGGCCACGCCGCGTGACGGATGTCGGACTGGGGAAGGCGGTAGACCATCGCCCACTCGTGCAGGCCGAAGCATCCGAAGCGGCCCGGGCGCGAGGCTGTCTGCGTCAGGAGGTCGCGGACGAACCGGACGGTGTCACCGCGCGCATCGAGGAACGCCGCGAGGTCGACGGTCACCACATCACCCTCGACCCGGTAGAAGCGCCAGCCCCGATGCGGCGCACTCCCGGCGCCGGCCAGCCCCACTCCGGCGCCCGGGTGCCATCGCCTCAGGCGACCCGAGGTCCAGCCGTAGTAGGTGAACAGGAAGTCCTCGACCGGGTGCTTCCGCCCGTCGGCCCGCCGGACGCGGTGTGCGGCGGTGAGGGCGTCGACCCTGGCCTCGTGCCCGGCGGTGGCGACAAGCCACTCGCCCTCGTCCAGGATTCTCACGCCAGCAGGTTACGCGGGGGGCGGGGCCGGACCCTCCACGATCCCGGCCCCGCCATTCACAGTCTTACCCCGTCGGGTGGCGATGCAACCGCGAAATCACAACTCTGTGGCGCGCGTCGCACCGCCGGACCGCACGAGTCCGACGAGGTGCGTCAGCCGACCGCGGCCGACGAGGGCGAGCGCGAGCAGCAGCCACGGCAAGGCCTGCGGTCCGCTGGTCGGCAGGAAGCTGCTGGCCGTCGTCTGCGCGGTGATCGTCGGCTCGCACGCGTCGTCCCCGGTGCTGCTGCTCGTGCCGGACCCACCGGCCGAGCCGCCGCCGGTAGTACCGCCGTCAGAGCCGTCACCCGCGCCGCCATCGGAGCCGTCGGACCCGTCTCCGTCGGAACCACCATCGTTGCCCGGACCGGAGCCATCACCATCACCGGCAGGCCGCGGGCACGGCACGACGAGCTTCTCCAACGGCACCCCGGCCTCGATCAGCTCCGCGACGAGCTCGTGGTCGAGCAGCAGCACGCTCGCCTCCAAGGGTGGCTCAGCCTTGACCCGCACACACGCCCCGACCAGCTCGGACACCGACGCGTCGGCGCCCTCTGACTCGGGCGCCGAGCCCGATGGGCACGGAGCGAGCAGCCCGGGCAGCGCCTCGATGAGCGGCGTGCTGATGTCGTGGCCGCCGACCGTGACGTCGAGGTTGGCGACGGCGGTGCCGGTGCCGGTCACCTGAACGCACGCCTTCGCGAGCGGGGCCGCGTTGACCGAGAGCTTGAGGACCTCGCCCGGTCCCGACCCGGGCACCACGCGAGCGAGCGGCGTGTCCGCCGTCTTCTCGTCGGCCGGGCGGAGGACCTCTTTGACCGCGGAGCCGACCGGGGCCAGCGGCGCGTCGTCGGACGTTCCGCCTGACCCGGTGCCCGGCGACGGCGCCGGAGCGCCCCCGTCGGCGCTGATCCGGTCCGTCACGTCCTTGACCACATCGCCGGGCTCGGTGAGGGCGTCGTGCAGCCCGTCCCCGCTCGGCGACGTCTGTGATGTCGGGACGGACACGGCGAAGGCGCTCGAAGCGCCGACCGTCACGGCGAGCGCCAGCGCCGCTGCGCCACCTCCGGCGGCGAGAGAGACGAGCAGGGAACGGCGGTGAGACATGGGGACCCCTTCCGGGAGCGATCGTGGACCCTACGAGCACGCTGAGAACGACGCCGCCGCGCTGGGGTTACGGCCGGGACGCGACCACGCGGGCCGTAGGCTGGCCACGTGCGCATCGCGAGGTTCACGACCGGGGACGACCCGGCATACGGCATCGTCCAGGGCGACCCCGGCGCGGAGGTGATCACGCCTCTCACCGGCGACCCGCTCTACGTCGGCCTGCAGCCCTCCGGCGCGGGCCCGGTCCTGCTCGAGGAAGTCCGACTCCTCGCGCCCGTGATCCCGCGCTCGAAGATCGTGGCCGTCGGCAAGAACTACGCCGACCACGTCCGCGAGATGGGTGGCACGACGCCGCCGGAGCACCCGATGCTCTTCTTCAAGCCCAACACTGCCGTCGTCGGACCGTTCGACCCGGTGGTTCTGCCGCAGGGCAGCGACGAGGTCTCCTACGAGGGTGAGCTCGCTGTCGTCATCAAGACGATCACCAAGGGCGTCAAGGCCGAGAACGCCGCCGAGTGCATCTACGGCTACACGATCGCCAACGACGTCACCGCGCGCGACTGGCAGCGCACCGACGGGCAGTGGGCGCGGGCCAAGGGCTTCGACACGAGCTGCCCGCTCGGGCCGTGGATCGAGACCGAGCTCGACCCCAGCGACCTGCACATCGTCACGACCCTCGACGGGGAGGTGAAGCAGGACGGCACGACGGCCGACATGGTCCACGGGGTGGCGAGCATCATCGAGTACGCCTCCAACGCGTTCACCCTCCTGCCCGGTGACGTCATCCTCACCGGCACTCCCGCCGGGGTCGGGTTGGTCCAGCCGGGCCAGCAGGTGACCATCGACGTCGAGGGGATCGGCTCGCTGACCAACACCTTCGTGCGCCGCTGAGCCGCACTAGGCTGGTCGCACCATGAGCGACACGAACCACACACCAGGCCGTATGCCGCTGGGCTCGGTCCCCGAGACCACCCTCCTCGACGAGCAGGTCGAGCTCCAGAACGCGCCGCAGCCGCGGGTGAGCACGTCGGACGGGAGCGGCCCGGTCCGCACCCGGGTGGCGCCGTCGCCGACCGGGGACCCGCACGTGGGCACGGCCTACATGTCGCTCTTCAACCTCGCCTTCACGCGGCAGCAGGGCGGCCAGTTCGTGCTCCGGGTCGAGGACACCGACCGGGCCCGGTTCCGTGAGGACAGCGAGGCGCAGCTCTACGACACCCTGGCCTGGCTCGGGCTGGACTGGGACGAGGGCCCGGACCTCGGTGGCCCGTTCGCTCCGTACCGCCAGTCGGAGCGGCTGGACACCTACCGGCCCTACGTCGAGCGAATGCTCGAGGCGGGGCACGCCTACTACTGCTGGTGCTCCAAGGAGCGCCTCGACCAGATGCGCGACCGGCAGCAGAAGACCAAGCAGCCGACCGGCTACGACCGGCTCTGCCACGGCCGGACGCGCGAGGAGCGCGCCGGGCTGCCCGGCTTCACCGACACCCCGGTCGTGCGCATGTTCGTCCCCGACGACGCCCCCCTCGTCTTCGACGACGTCATCCGCGGTCGGGTGTCGGCTCCTCGACCGGACGACCAGGTGATCCTCAAGGCCGACGGGTTCCCGACCTACCACCTCGCCGTCGTCGTCGACGACCACGAGATGGCGATCACGCACGTGGTGCGCGGCGAGGAGTGGATCAGCTCCACGCCCAAGCACATCCTGCTCTACCAGTGGCTCGGGCTCGAGCCGCCGAAGTTCGCGCACATGCCGCTGCTGCGCAACACCGACAAGTCGAAGATCTCCAAGCGCAAGAACCCTGCGGCGCGGCTCACCTGGTTCCGCGAGCAGGGCTTCCTGCCCGAGGCGCTCGTCAACTTCCTGGCCCTGCTGGCCTACCCGCCGCAGCAGGACGCCGAGGGCAACGACCTCGAGGTCTTCACCTTCGAGGAGTTCACCCGGACCTTCGACTGGGCCAAGGTCAACCCGATCGGCCCGATCTTCGACCTCAAGAAGCTCGAGTGGCTCAACGGCGTCTACATCCGCCAGCTCGACGTCGGCGAGTTCGCCACGCGCCTGCTGCCCTACCTCCACGAGGCCGGCATCCTCGGCGAGAACCCTTCCCTGGGTGAGCTCAGCCGACTCAAGCTGGTCGCCGCCCAGATCCAGGAGCGGATGTCCCTGCTGACGGAGGCGCCTGCGCTGGTCGCCCCGTTCTTCGTCGCCGACGACCAGCTCGAGATCCAGGACGATGCCCGGGCGCAGCTCACCAGCGACGCGGCCGCGGTCCTCGACGAAGCCATCCGCGTGCTCGGCGACATCGACGACCACGGGGGTGGGGTGCTCGGCACCGGCGGCGGCTGGGTGGCACCCACGATCGAGGCAGCGCTGCGCGCGGCCATCGTCGACGGGCTCGGCATCAAGCCGCGCTTCGCCTTCGGCCCGCTGCGCACCGCGGTCTCAGGCGCGCGCATCTCCCCGCCCCTCTTCGAGTCGATGGAGATCCTCGGCAAGACCTCGACCCTGAGTCGCCTGCGCACGCTTCGTGACTCGCTCTGAGGCTGCGCGGAACAGGTTTCGTGGTCCGGCGAGGTGACGGTGAGCTGCTCGAACGGGCTGGGGGACGCGCATGACTGAGCGGGCGCTCGAGCGCGCGCTCAGCGGCATACGGGCCCTCGTTCTGGACGTCGACGACACAATGCTCGACACGCGCGCCGCGATGACGGAGGCGGGCACCCACGCCGCCCGCGCGCTGTGGCCCGACCGGGCCGGCGCGCACCGGCACATGGCGCAGCGGTACTACGCGGACCCGGGGCGCTGGTTCCACCGTTACGCAGCCGGGGAGATCACGATCGACCGGATGCGCCTCGAGCGGCTCGGTGACGTCGCCCGCAGCTTCGAGGTCGAGCTGCCCGAGGACGCCCTCGAGCGCTACCTCGCCGCCTACATGCCCGCCTTCCGGCGCGCCCAACGGCTCTTCGACGACGTGCCGGGCCTGCTGGCCGCCAGCGACGCCGCGGGCATCGAGGTCGCCCTGCTCACCAACTCGACGACCGCCGACACGTCGCTCAAGCTGGAGGCGCTGGGGCTCGCGGCGCGCTTCGCCGAGCGTGTCGTCACCACCGACACGCTCGGCTTCGGCAAGCCGGACCCTCGGGTCTACCACGAGGTGTGTCGGCTCGCCGGCGCCGATCCTGCGATGAGCGTCTGCGTCGGTGACAGCCTCGAGTGGGACGTGCTGGGAGCGATCCGGGCGGGTCTGCGGGGGATCTGGCTCGACCGTCCCGACACGGCCCCGGCCGTCGACTCCGCGTCCGCGGGTGCGTCACCCCGGGGGCCGGCCTCCACGCCCACGGTGGCGCGGGTCAGGTCGCTCGCCGAGATCACGGGGGTCCTCGCGGTCCCGGCGGTCACTGCGGTCACTGCGGTCCCTGGAGACCCGGGGAGCCGATTTGGGGCCGCAGCAGGGGACCGGTAGTATTCCCTCTCGGTTCACCTCGCAGAAGGCCCTCGGGCGCGCTCCGGGAGTGATACCCCTTGGGGTATGGTGTAATTGGCAACACAGCTGATTCTGGTTCAGTCGTTCTAGGTTCGAGTCCTGGTACCCCAGCTTGGTCATTCGGCCCCTCGAGGGCCGGGGGCCGATTCGGAGAAATCACGCCGGCACGGTAAGGTTCTCCGAGTGCCGAGTCGCTCGGCGCAGCGCGTGGCCCCGTTGTGTAGCGGCCTAGCACGCCGCCCTCTCAAGGCGGTAGCGCGGGTTCGAATCCCGTCGGGGCTACCACGTGACAAGGCCCGGATCCCGAGGATCCGGGCCTTGTTCCTTTTCGTCCCGCCGACCCGCAGCCCAGTTGGCGTCCGCGTCAGAGACCGCGCAGGCCCGGTAGGACGTCTGCGCTGAACTGGTCGAGGAAGCGCGCCTGGTCGTCCCCGGGCGCGTGCACCACGAGGTGGTTGAAGCCGAGGTCGACGTACTGCCGGATCTGCTCGACCGCCTCGCCCGGGTCACTCGTGACGATCCAGCGCTTGGCGACCTGCTCGTCGGAGAGCTCGTCGGCGAGCCGCTCCATCTCCACAGGGTCGTGGACCCCGTGCTTCTGCTCGGCGGTGAGTGACAGTGGCGCCCAGAAGCGGACGTTGTGCAGCGCGGCGCCGGGGTCGCGGTCGTAGGAGAGCTTGATCTCGATCATCCGGTCGATGTCGTCGCGGGTCCGGCTCGACCTGCTCAGGCCCTCGTCCACGGCAGGCAGCAGCTGGTCGGCATAGAGCTCGCGGCCCTTGCCCGACGTGCAGATGAACCCGTCGCCGGACCGGCCCGCGTAGCGCGCGACCAGCGGCCCCCCTGCCGCGACGTAGACGGGGATCGGCTCGGCGGGGCGGTCGTAGATCGTCGCGTCGTGCGTCCGGTAGTAGTCGCCCTCGAAGGTGACGCGTTCCTCGGTCCAGAGTCGACGCATCAGGGTGACCGCCTCACGCAGGCGGGCGAAGCGCTCCTTGAACTCCGGCCACGGCGATCCGGCGGCTCCGACCGCGACCTCGTTGAGCGCCTCACCGGTGCCGATACCGAGGATGATGCGGCCGGGGTTGAGTGCACCCAAGGTGCCGAAGGCCTGGGCCACGACGGCCGGGTTGTACCGGAACGTCGGCGTCATGACCGACGTGCCCAGGGTGACGCGCTCGGTCCGCTCTCCGGCGGCGGCGAGCCAGGACATCGCGAACGGCGCGTGGCCCGCACGGTGGCGCCAGGGCTGGAAGTGGTCCGAGATGAAGACCGAGTCGAATCCGAGCTGCTCAGCTCGGACCGTGTGGTCGACGAGTTCCCGGGGGCCGAACTGCTCCGCCGAAGCCTTCCAACCAACCTTGAGCATCGGACCTCCTCGCCTCGGGACCCCGGGGCGTCCAGGGTCGCCCTCAGACTACGACGAGCCCGACCGCGCTCCGGAACTCCCGGGCGGTCGGGCTGTCGCGAGGGGTCCCGAGCGAGCACGGCTCACCAGTGGACGACGACCTTGGTCCCGACCGGCGCGGTGTTGTAGAGCTGCTTGAGCAGGGTCATGTTCCGGACGTTGACGCAGCCGTGCGACGAGCCGTTGTAGCCGTTGGCCGCGAAGTCGGCCGAGTAGTGGATCGCCTGGCCGCCGCTGAAGAACATCGAGTAGGGCATCGCGCTGCCATAGAGGTTCGAGATGACGTCGACCTTCTTCCAGGTGATGGAGAAGACGCCCTCGCGGGTCGGCTCCGCCTCGCTGCCGAAGCGCACGTCCATCGAGTACTGCGCCGTGCCGTCGATGACCCACGTGAGCGAACGGGTCGTCTTGCTGATGCAGATGACGCGACCGGTGAGGCAGCGCGGGTCAGCGTCCCACTTGGCGGTGCCCGGGCTCGTGGCCGGTGGCTGAGGCGTGACGTTGTTCAGCTCGTCCTGGGTCGGCGGCCTGGTCATGGAGAGCAGTCGGTCGTAGGTGCGCTGGTCGGCGACCCCCGTCACCGGGAAACCGCGCTTGCGCTGGAACCCGCTGATGGCCGTGGTGGTCCGAGTGCCGTAGAAGCTGGTGACCTCACCGGAGAACCAGCCGATCTGCTTGAGGCGCGCCTGCATCGCCCGCACCCTGGGCCCGGAGTCGCCGGGACGGAGGACGACGACCACCGGTTCGGCCGACGGCCTGCTCGTTGGCGCGGTGGTGGGCTTGGTCGATGGCTTGGAGGTTGGCCTGGTGGCGGGCGTGGACGTCGGCCTGGTGGTGGGCGTGGTGGGCGTGGTGGGCGTGGTGGGCGTGGAGGGCGCGGTCGGCGTCGAGGTCGTGGTGCTCGAGGGGCTGGGGGTCGTGGTGGAGCTGGTGCCCGCCGTCGGTGCGGCCGGGGTCACCGGCCCGCAGGCGCTGGCAGTCATGGTCAGCGCGGCGAGCGCGATGACGGTGAGGGTGTGGCGGGCGGTCCCCCTGGGTGGTGCGTACTGCATGGTCTCCCCAATCCGTGCAACGAGTTGTCACACAGCCTGACGCCATGACTTCGACAAAGGTTGTCCTCAGTGAAGGACACGGCAGCCATCGTGACCGTTCCGTTGCCGGAACACTCCTCCACTGTGACAGGTGGGCGGGTCCACGGCGGGTCCACGGCGGGTCACTGTGGGGGAGGAGACGCGGATGACGCCTGACCGGCGCCCGGCTCAGACGTTCTGCTGCTGCTGTTGCTGCTGCTGCATCGCGTGGTGGCGTCGGAGGACCTCGGTCAGCTTGTTGGCGCCGGCCACCACGGTGGCGGCGTGCAGGCGACCGGGCTGGCGGGAGAGCCGTTCGATCGGTCCGGAGATCGAGACGGCCGCGACGACGCGCCCCGACGGGCCGCGTACCGGGGCCGACACCGAGGCGACGCCGGGCTCACGCTCGGCAACGCTCTGCGCCCAGCCGCGACGTCGCACGCCGGACAGTGCCGTCGCGGTGAACGCCGCACCCTGCAGTCCTCGGTGCAGACGGTCCGGCTCCTCCCACGCGAGCAGCACCTGTGCCGCTGAGCCGGCCAGCATGGACAACGTCGCGCCCACGGGGATCGAGTCTCGGAGTCCCACGGGCCGCTCCGCCGCAGCGACGCAGATGCGCATGTCGCCCTGGCGCCGGAACAGCTGAGCGCTCTCGTTGGTGTGGTCGCGCAGCGCCCCGAGCACTGGTCCTGCGGCCGCGAGGAGACGGTCCTCGCCGGCAGCCGAGGCGAGCTCGCCGAGTCGCGGACCGAGGACGAAACGGCCCTGCATGTCGCGGGACACGAGACGGTGGTGCTCGAGGGCGACCGCCAGTCGATGCGCCGTCGGGCGAGCGAGGCCGGTCGCGCCGACGAGCTGGGCGAGCGTGGCCGGACCGGCCTCGAGGGCGCCGAGCACCGTGGCAGCCTTGTCGAGTACGCCGACTCCACTAGAGTTGTCCATGCACTGATATTGACGTCTCAGGCACTGAGACGTCAATCCATTGCCGCGAATTTGGGGTCAGGCTGGTCCGCAGATGGACGTCGCGGTGGACGGCTGACCGCGCGCTCCTGTCCGAATCGTGCGTGAAGGAGAGCAATGTCCGGGACGTTGGCGGAGAAGGTCTGGGAGGCGCACGTCGTGCGCCGCGCGGAGGGCGAGCCTGACCTGCTCTACATCGATCTGCACCTGCTGCACGAGGTGACCAGCCCTCAGGCGTTCGACGGCCTGCGGCTGGCCGGGCGCCCCGTCCGACGGCCCGACCTCACCCTGGCCACGGAGGACCACAACGTCCCGACCACTCCGGGGCCCATCACCGACCCGGTCTCGAAGATCCAGGTCGACACGCTTCGGCGCAACTGCGAGGAGTTCGGCGTCCGGCTCTACCCCATGGGGGACCTGGAGCAGGGCATCGTCCACGTCGTCGGGCCACAGCTCGGACTGACCCAGCCCGGCATGACCGTGGTCTGCGGGGACAGCCACACCTCGACCCATGGCGCCTTCGGGGCACTGGCGTTCGGCATCGGGACGTCCGAGGTCGAGCACGTGCTCGCCACTCAGACGCTGCCTCTCAAGCCCTTCCGGACCCTGGCCGTCAACGTCAACGGGCACCTGGCCGACGGGGTGACGGCGAAGGACATCGTCCTGGCCGTCATCGCCAAGATCGGGACGGGTGGAGGGCAGGGCTACGTCATCGAGTATCGCGGCGAGGCCATTCGCGCCCTGTCGATGGAAGCCAGGATGACGGTCTGCAACATGTCGATCGAGGCCGGGGCACGCGCCGGCATGATCGCCCCCGACGAGACGACGTTCGCCTACCTCAAGGGTCGCCCGCATGCCCCGACCGGCGCCGACTGGGACGCCGCGGTCGCCGATTGGTCCGCGCTGCGCACCGACGCCGATGCGGTCTTCGATGCCGAGGTCGACCTCGACGCCTCCGAGCTGACCCCCTTCGTCACCTGGGGCACCAACCCCGGCCAGGGTCTGCCCCTCGGGGCGTCGGTGCCCGACCCCGAGTCCTTTGCCGACGAGTCGGACCGGGTCGCGGCTGAGAACGCCCTCGCCTACATGGGCCTCGAGCCGGGGACCCCCCTGCGTGACATCCGGGTCGACACGGTCTTCGTCGGTTCCTGCACGAACGGCCGGATCGAGGACCTGAGGGCCGCCGCGGCCGTCGTCAAGGGCCACCAGGTGGCCGACGGTGTCCGGATGCTCGTGGTCCCCGGGTCCGCCCGGGTTCGCCTCCAGGCGGAGGCCGAGGGGCTCGACACGGTGTTCACCGAGGCCGGAGCCGAGTGGCGGCTGCCCGGCTGCTCGATGTGTCTCGGCATGAACCCCGACACCCTCGCGCCGGGGGAGCGCAGCGCGTCGACCTCCAACCGCAACTTCGAGGGCCGCCAGGGCAAGGGCGGTCGCACCCACCTCGTCAGCCCCCTCGTCGCGGCAGCGACCGCGATCCGGGGCACCCTGTCCAGCCCCTCCGACCTCTCGGTCGAGCCGCGCGTCACCCAGGAGGCCTGAGTCATGGAGAAGTTCGAGACGCACACGGGCATCGGTGTGCCGCTGCGCCGGAGCAACGTCGACACGGACCAGATCATCCCCGCCGAGTACCTCAAGCGCGTGTCCAGGACCGGTTTCGAGGACGGGCTCTTCGCGGCATGGCGCAAGGACCCCTCCTTCGTCCTCAACAACCCTGTGTACGAGCACGGGTCCGTGCTGGTGGCCGGACCCGACTTCGGCACCGGCTCGAGCCGGGAGCATGCGGTGTGGGCGCTGATGAACTACGGGTTCCGCACGGTCATCAGCTCCCGGTTCGCCGACATCTTCCGTGGCAACAGCGGCAAGCAGGGTCTCCTCACAGCCATGGTGGCTCAGGACGATGTCGAGCTGATCTGGAAGTACCTGGACAACAACCCGGGCGCGGAGATCACCGTGGACCTGGTGTCGAGGACGGTGACGGCGGGCGAGATCGTGGCCCCGTTCGACATCGACGACTACACGAGGTGGCGCCTGCTCGAGGGGCTCGACGACATCGGTCTCACCTTGCGCCACGAGGACGCGGTCACCCGCTACGAGGAGTCCCGCCCCTCGCACAAGCCGGTGACGACCCCGCTGCAGCCAGCTTCCTGACCCCGGAACCGGCGGCTGTTCGCACCCTCGCCTGAGCCGGATCGCCCTGCGCGCCAAGCAGGTTCAGGTCGAGCTGCTCCGACCTCCAGTGGCCCTGCGGACCGCGGTGTCGCTGCGGAAGGCATCCAAACTCGTTGCGACACAACGGAAGAACAGGCCCTAGGTGGTGGACCTCGCCCCATCTTGAGCCTACCGTCGTGGTTAACCGGACTCGATCCGGACGCACGTCGGTTGCGGACACCGACAGTCCTCTGGAGGGAAGACGTGAACAAGGCAGAGCTGATCGGAGCCCTTGAGGCGAGGCTTGGCAGCCGCAGGGTTGCCTCCGACGCCCTCGAGGCTGTTCTCGACATCGTCATTCGTGAGGTGGCCAAGGGCGGCAAGGTGGGCATCACGGGCTTCGGCACGTTCGAGCGGGCGAACCGCGCGGCGCGAACGGGTCGCAACCCCAAGACCGGTGACACGGTCAAGATCAAGAAGACGCGCATCCCGAAGTTCCGGGCCGGCACCAACTTCAAGGACATCGTCTCGGGCCAGAAGAAGCTGGCCAAGACGGGGTCCGCGGCGACCCGAGCCTCGGCGGGCACGGCGTCGGCTGCGGTGGCAGCCGCAGCGGGGGCCGCAGCGAAGAAGACGACCGCCAAGAAGGCCGTTCCGGCCAAGGCCGCGACGAAGAAGGCGACCCCGGCCAAGGCCACGGCCAAGAAGGCGACCCCGGCCAGGGCCGCGACGAAGAAGGCCACCCCGGCCAAGGCCGCGACCCGTTCGACGGCCACGCCGACGACGGCCAGGAAGACAACCAGCCGGTCCACGGCTGCGAAGTCCGCACCGGCCAAGAAGGCCGTCACCGCCAAGAAGGCGACCCCGGCCAAGACCACAGCCAAGACCACGGCCAAGACCACGGCCAAGACCGCCACCAAGCGCACCGCAACGCGCAAGACCACCGGCTGAGCCGGCGCCCGCACTCCCGTCGAGGGGTCCGACCGAGGTGGTCGGGCCCCCGACTGGTGGTCGGACCCGTCACATGGTGCCGTTGGGTGGCTCGATGCCGACGATCCGCAGCCCGATGACCCGGTCGTCGAGGAGATCGACGGTCAGGCGCTGACCGACCCGGACGAGTCGCAGACCACCCCGTTCCACGGCACTGCCGTCGAAGGGCAGCAGCACACCGTCGTCCCGGATCAAGCTGCCAGTCTGCATGATGGGATCAAAGGCGTGGACCGTGGCCTGCATGTGCCCATCCAAGCAGATCGAGGCCGCGCACGGCGGCTGTGGTGGCAGATCCGACGCCGAGCCGGAGCGCCCGCGCCAGCGAGGCGACGTCGTCCACGTCGGTGCGCAGCCGCGGAAGGTCCAGTCCGAGACGGGTCGCACCCGCTTCCTCGTGCAGGTCGGCGCTCCCCGGTCCGAAGTGAGGACGGAACCGACCGCCCACAGCTGCCCGCATGACCGTACCCTCGCCTCCGGCATCCGGCACGAACGACTGCTCGTGCATCTCGGCCGCCGCCAACGCCTGCTGGAGGTCTGGGGGAGTGAGGGCCGGCAGGTCGCCGAGCAGCGCCGCGACCGGGCTTCCAGCCGTCACGGCTGCGAGGCCCAGGCTGATCGCGGCATTGAGTCCGAGTCCGGGATCGGGGACGACAGCGACCCCCTGAGCCGACCACTCCTCCGCCGCCGACCCGTCCGACGTGACGAGGACGACGCAGCGCGCTCCGACCGTGCGGCACGCGGCCGCCAGGGTGTCCTTGGCCAGGGCACGGCTGATCTCCTCGTGGTCGGCACCGAGTCCGATGCGGTCGAGGTCCCGGGCCAGCCTCGACTTGCCCACGGAAGGCGCCTTGACCGGGACGACGAGATGCCACTCCGGCTGTCGGGGGGGAGGGGTGGTGCGGCCCGGGTCGCTCATGCTGAGCAGAATTCTCTCACCGCCGGGCCGGCTGCTCGACACTGCGCCGAGAGGTGGACAAGATGAAGGCTCACGGCGGCTCCGTCCGGAGCGCCCCGACGAGAGGTGGCGACGAGTGAGAGGTGCGCGTCCCACGCGGCTGCCCTTGGCGTACCGGCTCGTCGCCTTCCTGGTGCGGCCGATGCTCATGGCCCTGACGAAGCGCGACTGGCGCGGCGTCGAGCACCTCCCGATGAGCGGCGGGTTCGTCGTCTCCGCGAACCACATCTCCTACGTCGACCCGCTGATCTTCGCCCACTACATGTTCGACAACCGGCGTGAGGCGTACTTCCTGGCCAAGGAGAGCCTGTTCGCGATCCCGTTCGTCGGCTGGGTGATCCGCCGGGCCGGCCAGATCCCCGTCTACCGCAACTCGCTCGCGGCCGCCCAGGCGTACCGCGCCGCGGTGGACGCGGTGCGTCAGGGCAAGGCGGTCGCGATCTTCCCGGAGGGGACCATCACGCGTGATCCCGACCTGTGGCCGATGCGGGGCAAGACTGGCGCGGCACGGGTGGCGCTGGAGACGCGGTGCCCACTCATCCCGGTGGCCCAGTGGGGGCCTGAGGAGATCCTCTCGCCCTATGGCCACCGGCTGCGGCTCTTCCCCCGCAAGACGATGCACCTGCGGGCCGGCCCGCCGGTGGACCTCTCGGACCTCTACGACCAGCCGATCGACACACGGACGCTTCGCGAGGCGACCGATCGCCTCATGGACCGCATCACGGTCCTGCTGGAGGAGATCCGCGGGGAGCAGCACACCCACGAGCGGTTCGACCCACGCCGGCACGGCGTTCCCGAGATCGGCGACCCCATGAAGCACCACGAGATCGGGCGCTCGAAGCCCGGCTCACCGACCGAGGGTGGGACCGCGTGACCAAGGTGGCCGTGATGAGCGCAGGGAGCTGGGGCACCGCCTTCGCCTCGCTCCTCGCCGAGGCAGGCAGCACCGTGACGATGTGGGCGCGCCGTCAGGAGGTCGTCGACCAGATCAACGGCGGCCGGAACCGCGACTACCTGCCGGACCTCGACCTACCGGACACCGTCCGTGCGACCGCCGACCCTGCGGCAGCCTGCGCGGGCGCCGAGATCGTCGTGCTCGCCGTTCCCTCACAGACGCTCCGGGCCAACCTCGCCGAGTGGGGCGACGCGATCCCCGCCGAGGCAGACGTGGTCTCGCTGATGAAGGGGGTCGAGCTGGGCACCAGCCTCAGGATGAGCGAGGTGATCGGACAGGTCGCCGGGGTGGAGCAGGAGCGGATCGTCGTCGTGTCCGGACCCAACCTGGCCAAGGAGATCGCGCTGCGCCAACCGGCCGCGAGCACGGTCGCGTGCGTCGACCTCGCTGCCGCAGAGCGCGTCGCCGCCGCGTGCGCCTCGAGGGTGTTCCGGCCGTACACCACCCATGACGTCGTCGGGACCGAGATCTGCGGCGCGACGAAGAACGTCGTCGGGCTCGCCGTCGGCATGGCGGAGGGCATGGGCTTCGGCGACAACACGAAGGCGACGATCATCACCCGCGGACTGGCCGAGACGACCCGGCTCGGCCTGGCCCTGGGGGCCGAGCCGCAGACGTTCCTCGGCCTCGCAGGTGTCGGCGACCTCATCGCGACGTGTATGTCCCCGCTGTCGCGCAACCACTCGTTCGGGGTGATGCTCGGGCGGGGGCTCACGGTCGCGGAGGCGACGGCCGAGATGAAGCAGACCACTGAGGGCGTCAAGTCGTGCGAGTCGATCCTCAGCCTCGCCCAGCACCACGGCGTCGACATGCCGATCGTCGAGCAGGTGGTCGGCGTCGTCCGCGACGGTCAGGCGGTGACCTCGGTCGGACCGCGCCTCATGGCACGCGACCTGAAGTCGGAGCACCACTAGTCAGCCGTATGCCGCTGAGCCGGCTCCCGAGGGCACGCGCCCTCCCAGCCCAGCCCAGCGGCATACGACAGCGTGTCAGAGCGCGGCGCCCAGCGCCCGGTCCAGGTCGGCCCAGAGGTCCTCGACGTGCTCGATGCCCACGGAGAGGCGCACGAGGTTCGCCGGCACCGTCGCTGCCTCGGACGGGTGGCGCCGCCGACGCTCGAGCTGGGACTCGACCCCACCCAGGCTCGTCGAGTGCACCCAGACGCGAGTCGCCGCGCAGACCCGTTCGGCGGCTTCGGCGCCGCCGACGACGTCGATGGAGAGCATCGCCCCCGACCCCGGGAAGCGGACCCGCTCCACGGCGGGATGGCCGTGCAGTCGGCGGGCGAGCTCGGCCGCGTTGGCGCTGGCTCGCTCCAGCCGCAGCGCGAGCGTGCGCAGGCCGCGAAGCCCGAGGTAGACCTCCATCGGACCGGCGATGGCCCCACCGAGCGTGCGGGCCCGGTGGAGACGCTCACCGAGGCCGCGCCCCCGCTCGTCGTCCGCGGTCACCGTGACGCCGAGCAGGACGTCGCTGTGCCCTGCGAGGTACTTGGTGGCCGAGTGGACGACGACGTCGGCGCCGAGCCGCAGCGGCTGGCAGCCGAGCGGGGTCGGGAGCGTGTTGTCGACGACGCTGACGACGCCCCGGGCGCGCGCCGCACCGAGGACCGTCGTCAGGTCGATGACCTCCATCAGCGGGTTCGTGGGGGACTCGAGCCAGACGAGTGCTGCTCCGTCGAGGGCGGCGACGAAGCCGGCCGTGTCGGTGGCCGGCAGGCGCCGCACCCTCCCGCCCGCCTCCTCGAAGGCGCGGAGGAGGTCACCGGTCCCGTTGTACGTGGTGTCGGGCACCACGACGGTCCCGCCTGCGGGCACGACGGAGAGCGCCGCCGAGATGGCCCCCATCCCGGAGGCGTGGACCAGGGCCCGGCCACCCTCGAGACGACCGACCGCCTCCTCGAAGGCATGCCAGGTCGGGTTGCCGACGCGGGCGTAGTTGACCGGCCCGTCGGCGACGAACGTCGACGAGAGGACGACGGGCGGGTTGACGGCGGCGCCGGGTTCGGCGGCCGGGCGGCCCGCCGAGACGAGGATGGTGTCGACGTGCAGCTCCGGGGTCTCGCTCACCGCGACAGCCTACGGGCGGGCACCTCACGCCCGTATAGAGTCTCGTCTGATGACCAGCGACCAGCAGCCCGTGCAGCCCCGCGACCCGGACTCGGCACACCCCGCAGCCGCCTCCGACGGGCACCAGAACCACCGTCCTCGCGTCGCGATCATCTTCGGTGGCCGCTCGTCCGAGCACGCCGTCTCCTGTGCGACGGCTGCAGGCGTGATGCGGGCGATCGACCGCGACAAGTACGACATCGTGCCGATCGGGGTGTCCCGCGACGGCCAGTGGGTCCTCGTGGCGGACGACCCGGCCCGGTTCGAGCTGACCGCCGGCCGCACCCCCGAGGTCCTCCCCGACCGCGCGCACGTCGTCCTGCCGCTGTCGACCCGCGACACGGCCCTGACGGTGCTCGAGGCCGGACAGCCTCCCCGGGAGCTCGGCGACGTCGACGTCGTGCTCCCGTTGCTCCACGGCCCGTTCGGCGAGGACGGCACCCTCCAGGGCTTCCTCGAGCTCTCCGACATTCGCTACGTCGGATCCGGGGTCTTCGCCTCCGCGGCCGGGATGGACAAGCACTACATGAAGGTCGTGTTCGCCGGGCACGGGCTGCCTGTCGGCCCCTACGCCGTCATCACGGACCGGGCGTGGCGAGCGGACCGCGCTGCAGCGCTGGACTCCTGCGCCGCCCTCGACTTCCCGGTCTTCGTCAAGCCGGCCCGGGCCGGGTCGTCGATGGGGATCAGCAAGGTCGACGACCCGGGGCTCCTCGAGGCCGCCATCGAGCGGGCCCGGGAGCATGACCCCAAGGTCATCGTCGAGGCCGGCATCACGGGCCGCGAGATCGAGTGCGCCGTCCTCGAGGGGCACGGCACGCAAGGCCCACGCACCTCGCAGGTGGGCGAGGTCGCGGTCCACGACAACCATGCCTTCTACGACTTCGAGGCGAAGTATCTCGCCGAGGCCGACGTGGACCTCTCGTGCCCGGCGGACGTGCCGGCGCACGTCTCCGACGAGGTTCGGCGGCTCTCTGCGGCGGCCTTCGAGGCACTCGGATGTGAGGGGCTGGCTCGGGTCGACTGCTTCTACGCCGAGGACGGCCGGGTGCTGATCAACGAGATCAACACCATGCCCGGGTTCACCCCCCACTCGATGTACCCCCGCATGTGGGCCGCCTCCGGCCTTCCCTACACGGCGCTCATCGACGAGCTCATCTCGCTTGCGCTCGTGCGGCGCACCGGGCTGCGCTGAGCCGGGGCGACCGGCCGGTGGGGCTCAGGTGCAGCGTCGGCCCGTCTCCGGCAGCGATCGCGCGGCAGGTCCGAAGGCCGGGAGCAGCAGAGGGACCGGGCCGTGCGCGTTCGGGACCAGGACCTCGAGGGCCGGCTCCCGGCCGTAGGTGACGGCCGCGGTGCCGTCGGACAGTTCCCGGACGACCCAGTCCACGCCGTCGATCACGACGCACGAGTCCGCCGTCGGGGCGGGGGCCCGGAGTCCGCAGCGGGCGATGATGGCGGGCTCCCCCCACGCGGCGACCGACGGGTCGGCGGGGCTCGTGTCGACGGAGCCGAGCGTGCTGACGTCGGCCGGCCAGCTGATCGAGGTGCAGGTGGGGTCGTCCGACAACGGGGCGAGGGCGACCTCTGGGGGACCGGAGCACGCTGACGCGAGGAGGACAGCGCCGACGGCCGCCACACTCCTCGTGAGGCGGCGCGTCGCCGGGGTCGGTGTGGGCGAAGGTGTCAGACGTGCACCACGGTGCAGGTGAGGGTGCGGGTGATCCCCGGGACGTCCTGCAGCTTCGCGATGACGAGGCGACCCAGGTCGTCCACGTTGGCCGCCTCGACCCGCGCAATGACGTCGTAGGGACCGGTCACGTCCTCGGCGAGAGTCACGCCGCTGATGCCTGCGATCGCCTCGGCAACCGCCGCCGCTTTGCCGACTTCGGTCTGGATCAGGATGTAGGCCTGGACCACGTGTCACCTCACTGTGTTGACGAACCTGCGCTTGTCTTCCGGAGGGGAGCCAGCTCCCGGGCCCCTGCGCAAGTCCAGCGACGACACGGAGCCGCCGAAGGAGCCGATGTGCCAAGGGCCGTGCCCTGACGCTACCTTGCCTAGGGACGTCCCGTCCCATGGAAACCGGCGCGATCCGCGCCGAACCGCGACGAAGAGGTGTGATTCGTGTCAAGCCGCCCCGGTCCGAGCCTGTCGGGTGGCACCCCGCTCCGTGGGCTGGAGGAGCAGGACGTCCTCGACCGGATCCTCCCGCTGTTTCGACCCTCGGCGCAGGTGATCGTGCCCCCCGGCGACGACGCCGCGGTCCTGGCGACCGACGGACGGACCATCGTCACCACCGACACCGTCGTCCTCGGGCGCGACTGGCTCGACGCCTGGTCCTCAGGGGCAGACATCGGCCACAAGGTCGTCGCCCAGAACCTCGCCGACGTCGCGGCGATGGGCGGGCGTCCGACCGGCATCCTGGTCACCCTCGTCGCGGACCCGCTGACTTCCGTCGAATGGGTCGTCGACCTGGCCCAGGGCCTTGCTGAGGCATCCGAGGGCGCCGGGGTCACCGTGCTCGGGGGTGACCTTTCCTCAGCCCCGGACGGAGTCGTCATGGTGTCGGTGACGGCGCTCGGCACGATGGCCGACGTCGAGGGTGCCCCCGTCCTGCGCTCGGGCGCCCGGCCGGGTGACCGCCTCGCGGTCTGCGGGTCGCTCGGCCTCGCGGCCGCCGGTCTGCACCTCCTGATGCACGACGCGGCGGATCGGCATCCGGAGGCCGTCGCAGTGCAGCGGCGACCGCGTCCTCCTCTTGAGGCCGGTCCTGCTGCCGCCGCAGCGGGCGCGACCGCCATGCTCGATGTCTCGGACGGGCTGGCGCGGGACGGGGGCCGGATCGCCCGAGCCAGCGGCGTCGTCCTCGAGCTGGACCGTCCGGCGCTGGATCCGGACGTGGCCGTCATCTCGGAGGCGGTCGGTGTCGAGACGGCGTGGGACTGCGTGCTCGCCGGAGGCGAGGAGCACTCACTGCTAGCGACCTTCCCGGGCGACGTCCCGCCCGGCTGGCGACTCATCGGCGCGGTGCGGGCGCTCTTCGAAGGGGAGGCCCCGGGCGTTCTGCTCGAGGGCCGCCGACCCCAGCACAGTGGCTGGGACCACTTCGGGAATGGCGAAGGCCGGCGTCCCTGAGGGGAGCCGGCCTTGCCGAGAGGTGTGGGGTCAGCGTGCGACCTTGCCCGCCTTGAGGCATGAGGTGCAGACGTTGATCCGCTTCGGCGTCACACCGCCCACCAACGTCCGAACGCGCTGGATGTTGGGGTTCCAGCGGCGCTTGGTGCGGCGGTGCGAGTGCGAGATGTTGTGACCGAAGCTCGGTCCCTTGCCGCAGACGTCGCAGTTGGCAGCCACGGGTATCTCCTGAATGTCGGGGTTGGCGAAGTGCTCGTGCTCCGGTCGGCCCGGGCTTGGGCGCTCAACACGTCCACGGGGCGTGCTTCACCCGCTCGACGCGAAGGGAACCGGTCAAGAATAGCCGACAGGGTGCCCACTCAACAAAACGCACCGGTCAGGTGAGGGCACGGGCCGCTTCGAGGAGACTGCCGGCATAGCTCGGTCCGTGCGAGGCCGTGTGCGTGGCCAGGGGGTGGAGCTGGTGCAGGGGGACGAGGCGCCGCCAGTCCGGATCGAGCTGGGCGGCCCTCGCATACGAGGTCAGCACCTGCTCGAGGTGCGGACAGCCGAAGAGCATGAGCATCGAAATGTCCGTGAGCCCGTGGCCGCCGTGCGCGGCGGGGTCGATGAGCACGGCCCCGCGCTCGGTGAAGACGACGTTGCCGGCCCAGAGGTCTCCGTGGATCCGCGCCGGCGGACGGTCGTCGTCGTAGCGGCCCGCAGAGATCCGGTCGCACAGCCCGTCGAGGATGCGCGCGGCTGCGTGGTCGAGATGGCCGACGTCCACGGCCTTGCGGACAAAGGGGCGGACCCGCTGCTCGGCGAAGTAGCGGCCCCACGACTCCTCGGGCTCGTTGTGCTGCGTCTGCCGCCCGATCCAGGCCTGCCCGACCCATCCGTCTGGTGGCGAGCCGAACCCGGCTGCGCCCGTCGCGTGGGTGGTGGCCAGCGCGCGACCGAGGTCGGCCGCCGCACTGGGAGTCGCGGGAGCTGGAACGAGGCGACGGAGGTCGATGTGCTGTCGACCCACCGCGACCACCTCGACGACCCTGGCCCCGCCCCGGGGCTCTGCCTCGGCCAGCCAACGCAGGCCGGCCGCCTCAGCCTGGAAGAACCCGTCGGGAGCGTCGGCTCTGGTCTTGCGGTGGGTCTCCGCGGACGGTCGGGTGGACACGAGACCAACGCTAGACGGTCCACCTCGGCGGAGCGTCGGGCCGACGCAGTAGCCTGCCGACACACCACTTCCTGTCTCTGTCCGGGCGACAGGTCGCCGCGCGGACCGGTGTGGATGGAGCGGAAGGAGCCGGATGACTGGAGGGACGCGGGACCCGGTGGGGGCGCTCGAAGCCCTGGACGTCAATGCGGTGCGCCGCTGGGCCGTCCTCGTCCGCTCCGTGCTCGCGGCTCGCCGCGCCGAGATCGACGCCCTCAATGTCTTCCCGGTCCCCGACGGTGACACCGGCACCAACCTCTTCCTCACGTTCGACGCGGCGATCGACCGGATGCTGGCGGATTCGGTCGCCCAGCCGCCCGCCGAGAACGTCGCCCAGATGCTCAAGGACTTCGCGTCCCACCTGCTCTGGACGGCCCGCGGCAACTCCGGTGTCATCCTCAGCCAGCTCGTCAGGGGCCTGTCCGAGGGGTTGGGCCACAGCGCGCAGATCAGGGCCAGCGACCTCGTGTCCGGTCTGGGGCGGGCCGACGAACGCGCCTGGCAGGGGGTGACCGATCCCAAGGAGGGGACGATCCTGTCCGTCTCACGCGCTGCGGCGCTGGCGGCTTCACACCCGGAGGCCGCGGCTCTCGGGCTGCACGCCCTGACCGTCCGCGTCCTGGCGGCAGCGCAGGAGGCGCTCGCCCGGACCCCGGAGCAGCTGCCGGTGCTGGCGCGGGCCGGGGTCGTCGATGCGGGCGGGGCCGGTCTGGTCCTGGTGCTCGAGTGCCTCGAGCGACTCGCCGCCGGAGACGACGGTCGAGTCGTGCTCGGGCTCTCCTCATCGGACCGGAGGGGCCCGACCCACGCCGATCGCACGACCCCGCCGGTCACACGGCCGCTCGACGCCGATGTCGTGCAGCGCGACGAGCCTCCCGGCCCGGAGTACGAGGTGATGTACCTCCTCGCCACCGAGGGTGACGAGGCGATCGGTCGGTTGCGGGCGCGGCTCGTCGAGCTGGGCGACTCGGTGCTCGTCGTCGGCGGCGACCACGAGTGGAACGTCCATGCCCACGTCGACGACCCCGGTGCTGCGGTCGAGGCAGGCATCGAGGCCGGGCGGCCCCACCGGGTCCGCATCACCCGCCTCGTCAACCACGGCAGGTCCGGGGATGTGGAGGGCGGCACCCACACGACGGAGCTCGGAGCCGACGCGGTGAGCGCGGAGCCTGCCGGGCGGCCGGCCCCGGCCCTGACCGGTGTCGTCGCGTGCGCCGCCGGGCGAGGCCTCGCGGATGTCTTCGAGGAGGTCGGCGCCGTGGTCCTCTCGTCCGGGCCGGGCCACCGCGCCACGACCGGCCAGTTCGTCGACGCGATCCGCCGACAGCACGCCACCGGGGTCAGGGGTGTCATCGTGCTGCCCAACGACGGTGACACCGAGCTCGCGGCGGCGGCAGCGGCGCGCGTCGTCGCCGACGAGCGGATCGAGGCCCACGTGGTCCGAGCGCGCACCGCCGTCCAGGGGGTGGCTGCAGTGGCCGTGTTCGACTCCCGCTTCAGTCCCGCGACCAACCTCGTGGCCATGCAGTCCGCTGCGGCCGGGACCCGCCACGGCGCCGTGACCATCGCCAACCGGGTGGGCCTGACCAGCGGTGGACCCTGTCAGCCCGGAGACGTGCTCGGGGTCGTCGACGGCGACATCGTGATCGTCGGGTCGGACCAGCTCGCCGTCGCACGCGATGTCGTCCACCGTCTCCTGGCGAGCGGGGGCGAGCTGGTCACCCTGGTCCTCGGGGAGTCGGCCCCGGCCGAGATGGTCGCGGCCGTCGAGTCGACGGCCCGAGAGGCCCACCGTGGTGTCGAGGTGGCCGTCATCGACGGGGGCCAGCCCGTCTACACCGCCTTCGTCGGAGTTGAGTGACCATGGCGCTGCTGACGGAGGACTCGCCTCTGACCAAGCTGTTGCGCAAGACGGACGCCGCGGCGCTCGCCAAGAACAAGGGCCTCGAGACCGTCGGCGACCTCCTCGAGCTCGTGCCCCGCAAGTACCTCCCCCCGAACGAGCTGACCGACCTCTCGCGGCTGCGGATCGGTGAGAACGTCCTCATCATCGCGGAGGTGGCTGCGGCGACGACACGCCCGATGCGCAACCGCCGCGGGAAGCTGCTCAACGTCACGCTGGCGGACGAGGCCGGGCACCAGCTCGACGTCACCTTCTTCAACGCGTACGGGCACGAACGCAAGCTCAGCCCGGGGGTGCGCGGCTTCTTCGTCGGCCAGATCGGGACGTACGGCCGGCGGTTGCAGCTGACTCACCCCGACTACGAGCTCATCGACGACGAGGATGCGGCAGGTGAGATCGAGTACTACCGGACCCACTGGGTGCCGGTGTACTCCACCACGGGCAAGCTGAACGCCTTCCGGATGCGCAAGCTCGTCCACCAGGCGCTGGACACGGTCGACCACCTTCGCGAGCCGCTCCCCGAGGAGGTCCGGGCGCGGAGGTCGCTGCCCGGCCGAGCGGAAGCACTTGAGCTCGTGCACCGGCCGCCCCTCACCGAGCGCCCGGACCGGGGCATCCGCCGGCTCAAGTACGACGAGGCCTTCGTCCTCCAGTCGATCCTCGCCCAGCGGCGCAAGGCGTCGGAGGCCCTCGTCGGCACGCCGAGGCGGCCCCGGCCGGGCGGCCTGCTCGCGGCCTTCGACGAGCGGCTTCCCTTCGAGCTGACCGAGGGCCAGCGCCTCGTGGGCGAGGTCCTGCTCGAAGAGCTGGGACGTGAGCGCCCGATGCACCGGCTCCTCCAGGGGGAGGTGGGCTCGGGCAAGACCGTCGTCGCCCTGAGGGCGATGCTCGCGGCCGTCGACGCCGGCGGGCAGGCGGCCATGCTCGCGCCGACCGAGGTCCTCGCGGCACAGCACCACCGGTCGATCTCGGAGATGCTCGGCGATCTGGCGATGGGGGGCATGCTGGGGGGGAGCGATCGGGGGACGAAGGTCGCGCTCCTGACCGGCAGCCAGAGCACCGCGGCCCGGCGCTCGGCGCTCCTCGACGCGGCCTCGGGCGCGGCCGGCATCGTCATCGGCACTCACGCCCTCATCCAGAAGCACGTGCAGTTCGCCGACCTAGCGCTCGTCGTCGTGGACGAGCAGCACCGCTTCGGGGTGGAGCAGCGTGACGCGCTGCGTGAGAAGGGGGCTGCTCCACCACACGTGCTCGTGATGACGGCGACCCCCATCCCCCGGACAGTCGCGATGACGGTCTTCGGCGACATGGAGACCTCGACGCTGCGCGAGCTGCCCCGGGGACGTTCGCCGATCGCGACGCACGTCGTCAAGGCGGATCGGGCGGGCTGGATGCAGCGGACCTGGGAGCGCGTCGCCGAGGAGGTGGCCAAGGGGCACCAGGCCTATGTCGTCTGCCCTCGGATCGGCGACCCCGACCCTGGGTCGCGTCTGTCGTCCGACTCCTCCGAGGAGGACGCCGCCGACTGGGAGCCGGTCGACTGGGCGGAGGTCGACTGGTCCGAGGATGCGTGGTCGAGCGAGGAGGAGCCGGCACCCCCGCCGGCGCCCGAGCTGACCGGTGTCTACGCGATGTGGCATGAGCTGCGCGCCAAGCCGGAGCTGGCCGGCGTCCGCACCGCGGTGCTCCATGGTCGGCTCGAGACGGACGAGAAGGAGGCGACGATGCGCGCCTTCGCCGCCGGTGAGATCGACGTGCTGGTCGCCACGACGGTCATCGAGGTCGGGGTCGACGTCCCCAACGCGTCCGTCATGGTCGTCGTCGACGCCGACCGGTTCGGCATCTCGCAGCTGCACCAGCTGCGTGGACGCGTCGGGCGAGGCAGCGTGCCCGGCTTGTGCCTCCTCGTGACCACGGACCCGGGTGAACGTGCCGTCGAGCGCCTCGACCTCGTCGCCGGCACCACCGACGGCTTCGAGCTCGCGCGGGCCGACCTCCACTTCCGGCGGGAGGGGGACGTCCTCGGTGCGCGTCAGAGCGGCCGGAGCGGCTCCATCCGGCACCTGCGTCTCACCCGCGCCGAGGATGAGCAGATCATCGCCGACGCGCGGGAGGATGCCTTCGCGCTCATCGACACCGACCCTGATCTGCGCCGGCACCCCGCCCTCGCGGCTGCCGTCGCGACGCGCCTCGACGAGGACCAGGCCATCTGGTTGGAGCGAGGGTGAGATGACCAGGATCATCAGCGGTTCGGCGGGCGGCCGCACGCTTCGCACGCCGCCGGGCTCCAGCACCCGTCCGACCTCCGACCGCGTGCGCGAGGCGCTCTTCAGCCGCCTCGAGCACCACGGCCTGCTCGACGGCACCCACGTGCTCGACCTCTACGCCGGCTCCGGCGCGTTGGGGCTCGAGGCGGCGAGCCGGGGGGCGGCGCTGGTCCTGCTCGTCGAGTCGGACAAGAAGGCCGCCGGGGTGATCGCCGCCAACATCGAGGTCGTCGGCAGGCCGGCCGTGCGGGTCGTCAACGACACCGTCCAGCGGGTCCTTCGCGCCGGCCCACCCGCCGGGATCCGAATGGACCTCGTCTTCCTCGACCCGCCCTACGACGTAGGGCAGACCGCGCTCACCGAGGTGCTCACCGACCTCGTCGAGTGCGGTTGGCTCGGTCCGGAGGCGTTCGTCGTCGTCGAACGATCCACCCGCTCGCCACAGCCGACCTGGCCGCCGGGTCTCGAGCTGTCCGGTGAGAAGCGTTACGGCGAGACGACGATCTGGTTCGCCGAGCCTCCCCTGAGCGGCGGGGTCGCGTAGGTTGACCCCGTGACGACCGAACCGCGCCGCTGCGTCTGCCCCGGTTCCTACGATCCCGTGACCAATGGCCACCTGGACGTCATCGAACGGGCCGCGGCCCTCTTCGACGAGGTGGTCGTCGCCGTGCTGCACAACGAGGCGAAGCAGGGGACCTTCACGGTGGACGAGCGGCTCAACCTGCTGCACTCGTCGCTCGACCACCTCGACAACGTCCGGATCGCGGCTTGGGCCGACCGGCTCGTCGTCGACGTCTGCCTCGAGGTCGGGGCGACGTCCATGGTCAAGGGCCTGCGAGGCGGGACCGACTTCGCCTACGAGCTGCCCATGGCCCACATGAACCGTCACCTCACCGGGGTGGAAACGCTCTTCCTCTCGGCAGCACCAGATCTCCAGCACGTCTCGAGCTCGCTGATCAAGGAGGTCGTCCGCTTCGGCGGCGACGTCTCCGGGCTCGTTCCCGACGCCGTGCTCGAGGCGCTCCTGGACCGGATGCGCTGATTTGGGGCGCGCCGCCCGCTCCGGTAGCCTTGGACGTCGGTCCACGTCTGCCTTGGCGCGGACCGAACCCACATCTACCCCGCTGCAGGAGTCATGGACCGTCCCGATCCCCGTTCGCCCCTGGTGCTCGACACCCGGGAGCTGCACCGGCGACCCGGGACGATGCACGAGCTGCAGCGGACAGTGGTGCTCCCGGAGGATCTCGGCACCGAGGTCATCTCGATCAAGGCCGGCGCGCCGGTGGAGATCGACGTGCGGCTCGAGTCGGTGGTCGAGGGCGTGCTGGTCACGGGTTCGGTCTCCGGCACGGCGACGGGAGCCTGCGTGCGGTGTCTGGATCCGGTCGACCTCGAGGTCGACGTGCCGTTCCAGGAGCTGTTCGCCTACACCGACCGGGCGGCGCACCACCACGAGGTGGCGGGCGACTCGGACGACGATGACGTGTACGAGCTGGTGGACGACCTGGTCGACCTCGAGCCCGTGCTCCGGGACGCAGTCGTGCCTGCGCTGCCGTTCCAACCCGTGTGCCGGGAGGACTGTCCGGGGCTCTGCTCCGAGTGCGGGGCTCGCCTCGCCGACGACCCGGACCACGGCCATGAAGTGATTGATCCACGATGGTCGAGCCTCAGCGGACTGCTGTCGGACGACCCGCAAGAGAAGAGGAACTGACGTGGCTGTCCCGAAGCGGAAGATGTCGCGGTCCAACACGCGTTCGCGTCGTGCGAACTGGAAGGCGACGCCCACCACGCTGACCACCTGCCCCCAGTGCGGCGCTGCTGCCCAGCCCCACATCGCGTGCCCCTCGTGCGGGACCTACAAGGGCCGCTACTACGCTGCCGCCGAGCGCACCGAGCACCAGGCCTGACCCGGCCGTGGGCAGCCCCGTGAGCGACGGCGACGCGGGTGTTGTGGCGGTCCCGCAGCGGCCCGTCGATGCCCTGCTCGCCCACCTCGAAGAGGTGGTCGGACAGGAGATCGACGAGCCGCTGCTGCTGCGTTCCCTGACGCACCGCTCCTTCGCCTACGAGAACGGCGGTGTCCCCAACAACGAGCGGCTCGAGTTCCTCGGGGACTCCGTGCTCGGCCTCGTCGTGACCGACACCCTCTACCGCAGCCACCCTGACCTGCCGGAGGGCCAGCTCGCCAAGCTGCGCGCCGCGGTGGTGAACATGCGTGCGCTCGCTGACGTCGCCCGCACGTTCGACCTCGGCCAGTACGTCATGCTCGGAAAGGGCGAGGAGGCCACCGGAGGGCGCGACAAGGCATCGATCCTGGCCGACAGCATGGAGGCGCTGATCGGCACCGTGTACCTCTCCACCGACATCGATCTCGCGGCCCAGTTCATCCACCACCACTTCGACGCCATCCTCGAGGAGGCGGCGACCCTTGGGGCGGGCCTGGACTGGAAGACGAGCCTCCAGCAGGTGGCCGCGGCCGTGGGCCAGGGCGCCCCGGAGTACCGCGTCGCCGAGCAGGGTCCCGACCACGAGAAGGAGTTCCACGCTCGGGTCGTCCTCGGTGAGGAGGTGCTCGGCGAGGGTCATGGCCGCAGCAAGAAGGAGGCCGAGCAGAAGGCCGCCCAAGAGGCCTGGCAGTCGCTCGAGTCGCGCCGGGCCGACGCAGCCGAGACCGCCGAGACCCTCGCCGCGGACGGCTTTCGGCCGGCGTGAGTCACGACGGCGACAGCCCCGCACCTCCCGATACCGGAGCCTCCTGATGCCCGAGCTTCCTGAAGTGGAGGTCGTTCGCCGGGGCCTGCTGGACCACGTCGTCGGCCGACACATCACCCGGGCCGCCATCACCGGACTCCGGGTCGCTCGCCGCCACGTCGCCGGCCCGGAGGACCTCGCAGACCGCGTCAGCGGAACGACCGTCACGGCCGCCTCCCGACGTGGGAAGTACCTCTGGCTCGTGCTGGACGGCGACGAGGCCCTGATCATCCACCTCGGCATGAGCGGTCAGATGCTCGTCAAACCGGCCGACGCGCCGCGCGAGAAGCACTGCCATGCCGCCTTCGACTTCGCCGACGACGGCCCCCAGCTCCGGTTCGTCGACCAGCGGACGTTCGGCGGACTGGCCCTGTCACCCCTGGGCACCGATGGCATCCCCGATGCGGTGCGCCACATCGCACCGGACCCGTTCGAGCCGGTCTTCGACCAGGTCTCCGTCGTACGTCGCATGAAGGCGAGGGAGAGCGCGGTCAAGCGAGCCCTGCTCGACCAGTCGCTGGTGTCCGGCATCGGCAACATCTACGCCGACGAGGCCCTGTGGCGGGCCCGGGTCCACGGCGAGCGAGTCTGCGCCAGTCTCACCAAGCCGGTGCTGAGCCGAGTCCTCGACCACGCCCGCGAGGTGATGGCCGAGGCGCTCACCCAGGGCGGCACGAGCTTCGACGCCCTCTACGTCAACGTCAACGGCGCGAGCGGCTACTTCGACCGGTCGCTGCACGCCTATGGCCGCGACGGCACCCCCTGCGACCGCTGCGGAGCCCGGATGCGCCGAGAGCAGTTCATGAACCGGTCCTCGTTCTCCTGCCCAGCCTGCCAGCCGCGGCCGAGGACGAGCCGCACCGCCATGGCGCCTCGGCTGCCCTGAGCCAGCCCGGCGAACCGCCTCGTTCGTCGACGTTCCCCCACGCTGGGCCGCGGGCTGGAAGGGTGTCCCCATGAACGAGTCCGTCTTCACCTACGCCGCGCCGCGCCTCCGCTTCGGGGCCGGCGCGGCGGACGAGATCTGGTACGACCTCGACCAGCTCGGCGCGCGGCGGGTGCTCATCGTGACCGACCCCGGGGTGCTGGCCACGGGCGCCCCCCAGCGGGTCGCCGAGCAGCTCCGCGCGCACGGCGTCACGGCGGTGGTCCACGACTCCGCGCACGTCGAGCCGACCGACGCGAGCCTCGCGGAAGCCGTCGCCAGGGCCGGAGCCGACGGGCCCTTCGACGCGGTCCTCGCCATCGGCGGTGGCTCGTCGATCGACACCGCCAAGGCGGTCAACCTCATGCTGACCAATCCCGGTGAGCTGATGGACTACGTGAACGCGCCCATCGGGGCCGGGGCGGCGCCCCGGCATCCACTCCTGCCGCTCATCGCGGTCCCGACGACGACGGGGACCGGCGCCGAGAGCACGACCATCTGCGTCCTCGACGTCCTCGCCCTCAAGGTCAAGACGGGCATCAGCCACGAGCGACTCCGGCCCACCCTCGCCGTGGTGGACCCTCGGCTCACGGCCTCGCAGCCCCCTGGAGTCACCGCCAGCGCCGGGATGGACATCCTCTGCCACGCCCTCGAGAGCTGGACGGCACGGCCCTACACCAGCTACGCGAGGAAGACCCCCGAGCAGCGCGTCCCGTACTGCGGCGCCAACCCGGTGGCCGACATGTGGGCCGAGCGAGCCATGACCCTGCTCGCTCGTGCGTTCCGGCCTGCCGTCCACCACGGCGAGGACGAGACGGCACGGGGGGAGATGGCGCTGGCAGCGACGTTCGCCGGCCTCGGCTTCGGCAACGCCGGCGTCCACGTGCCGCACGCGAACGCCTACCCCGTGGCGGGTCAGGTGCGGGACTTCCGGCCGCGGGACTACCCGGCCGAGGAGGCGATGGTCCCGCACGGCATGGCCGTCTCGCTGACCGCACCCGAGGCCTTCCGCTGGACCTTCGACGCCGACCCGGAACGGCACCTGGCCGGGGCCCGCCTGCTCGATCCGCGCGGTGGGCCACGCTGGGACGGTGATCCCCGGGACGTCCTCCCGGGTGTCCTGGTGGACCTCATGCGCGACCTCGGGCTGCCCAACGGGCTCCATGCCGTCGGCTACGACGAGAGCGACGTCGACTCCCTCGTCGAGGGGGCGATGAAGCAGCAGCGCCTGCTGGCCACCAGCCCCCGGACCGTCACGCCGGAGGACCTGGCGCAGATCTTCACCAGGTCGCTTCGCCTGTGGGACTGACCCACAGCGCGAGGACACCCCCCACGCGGACCGAGCCCAGCGGCATACAGTGCCGTGGTGCACCCCACCGAGCCAACGCCCCTCGCCCTGCCCACCGACGACAGCTGGCTCGACTGGGTCGGCCGGCGAGGCGACGACGAGCTGAGCCGGTGCCGCTCCCTCGTCGACGAGCTCAAGGAGTCCCGCCCGGAGTCGGCGCTCGAGGCCCTGCGGTTGTGGAACGACGCGCAGGTCGCCCTGTCCAACGCAGCCGCGGTGGGCTCCCTCTTCGCCGAGATCCACCCGGACTCGGCCGTCCGGGACCGGGCCGAGCTGGTGGCGCAGGCCGTCCAGAAGCTCG
This sequence comes from Intrasporangium calvum DSM 43043, assembly GCF_000184685.1. NCBI lineage: Bacteria > Bacillati > Actinomycetota > Actinomycetes > Micrococcales > Intrasporangiaceae > Intrasporangium > Intrasporangium calvum. The sequence continues at coordinate 2,580,947 of NC_014830.1, read as the reverse complement.
ACACCGATCTCGGCCTCGACCAGCAGCTCTACGGCGCGCTCGCCGACCTCGACCCCGCGGGCCTCGACGCCGAAGCCAGCCGGCTGCTCGCGCGGACCCTGCGCGACTTCCGCCGCTCCGGCGTCGACCAGGACGACCCGACCCGAGCCCGCCTGCGCGAGCTGAGCGAGCGGGGCCTGCTGCTCAGCCAGGACTTCAGCAAGAACATCCGGGAGGACGTCCGCTCGATCCGGGTCCATCCGGAGCAGCTCGACGGCATGCCGCAGGACTGGGTCGAGGCGCATCCGGTCGATGCGGACGGGCTGGTCACCGTCACGACCGACTACCCCGACGTCGTGCCGTTCCGCACCTTCGCCAAGGACCCCACGGCGCGCCGGCAGCTCGTGACGCAGTTCCTCACCATCGGCTGGCCGGCCAACGACCGGGTGCTCCAGGACATCTTCGCGGTGCGGCGCGAGACGGCTGCCCTGCTCGGCTACGCGTCCTGGGCCGACTACGACGCCGAGGTCAAGATGATCGGGAGCGGACCGGCGATCGCCGACTTCATCGACCGGATCACCGATCTCGCCGCCGACAGCGCGGCCCGCGACAAGGCCGTCCTCCTGGAGCGGCTGCGGCAGGACCGCCCGGGCGCCACCGACATCGACGGGGCTGACGTCACCTACTACGCCGAGCTCGTCCGCAAGGAGCAGCTCGCTGTCGACGCCCAGCAGGTGCGCACCTACTTCCCCTTCGAGGGCGTCCGCCAGGGGTTGCTCGACGTCACCGGACGCCTCTTCGGCCTCGAGTGGCTCCCGGTCTCCGACGCGCCGACGTGGCACACCGAGGTGGCGACGTACGACGTCGCCTTCAGGGGCAGGCGGATCGGCCGGATCCACCTCGACCTCCACCCCCGCGACGGCAAGTACAAGCACGCCGCCCAGTTCGACCTCGTGCGCGGCGTGCGCGGGGCCCAGCTGGCCGAGGGTGTCCTCGTCTGCAACTTCAACCGGGGACTCATGGAGCACGACGAGGTCGTCACGCTCTTCCACGAGTTCGGACACCTCGTCCACCACGTGGTCGCCGGCGACCAGGAATGGGTGCGGTTCTCCGGCGTGGCGACGGAGTGGGACTTCGTCGAGGCGCCGAGCCAGATGCTCGAGGAGTGGGCTTGGGACGCCGACGTGCTCGCCACGTTCGCGCGCAACGCCGAGGGAGAGACGATCCCAGCCGACCTCGTCGCGGCGATGCGTCGGGCCGACGACTTCGGGAAGGGCTACGACGCCCGGACCCAGATGTTCTATGCGGCGCTGTCCTACGACCTGCACGTCAACGAGGTGGCGGACCTCACGGCGCGCGTGCAGGAGCTGATGGCGGCGTACTCGTCGTTCCCGTACATCGAGGGGACGCACATGCACTGCCACTTCGGGCACCTGGATGGCTACAGCTCCGCCTACTACACGTACATGTGGTCCCTCGTCATCGCCAAGGACCTGTTCTCCGCCTTCGACCGGGCCGACCTCTTCGACCCGGAGGTCGCCGGTGCCTACCGCGACAAGGTGCTCGCGCCCGGGGGCAGCCGGGATGCCGCGGATCTGGTGGAGGACTTCCTCGGCCGGCCCTACACGTTCGACGCCTACGCGGCCTGGCTCGCCGAGTGAGGCGCGGGCGCGGGACCGGCCGCTCAGGGCATCGGGAGGTCCTTGAGCACGACCGCGTTTCCCGTGTGGCGTTCACTCAGTGTCGCCAAGGCCTGGCGCACGGTCTTGGCGAACAGGTGCGACCCCTCGAGGCTCGGGTGGATCCGGTCGGCCTGCAGCTGCTCGGGGTGGTTGCGCACCGCGCCGGCCCAGTCGGCCACGATGACGTTGGCCCGTGACTCCGCGGCCGCGGCCAGGGCGGCGTTGTCAGCCTCGATCCGGGCGAAGGGTCCCATGAGGTTGACCAGGACCACCATCCGGTCCGGGCCCAGGGCGTCGAGCACGTCGACGACGGCCTCCCGGTCGACGCCCGCGTTGGTGCCGAACGCGAGGACGACCGCTCGGCGGGTCCGGTCCCCTCGTGACTCGACCGCGGCGAGCCCGTCGGACCAGCGCAGGTTGGACCGGGCATCGAGGCGGATTCCCGGGAAGTAGTAGTCGAGGGCGTGGAGACTGCCGACCATCATCGAGTCGCCGTAGCCGTCGATCTCCTTGCCGGTCGGCATGGTGAACTCGGCCGTGGCACCCGAGGGACGCGGCGCCGAGACCGGGGGAGCGGCGCGCGTCGCCTTCGCGGGCGGCGCGGTCGTCGGCTGCGTCCCGCCTCCGGCGGGGTCTGCCGTGCGGGCGGCCGACGCTGCCGCGGCCTTCTCGTTGGCCTCGAGCATGCGGGCCGTCTCTGACTGGTCGGGCGCGGTGAGGACGACGATCGACAGGGCCACCGTCGCTGTCAGCACGCCACCGGCGACGACCTGTCTCGTGCGTCTGGACCAGGACAGCAGGAACGCGCCGACCGAGCGCAGCACCCCGCGGAACCCGGACCGCCGGAACGGCGTCTCCACGAACCGGTGCGTGAGGTCCGCCAGCGCGATGGTCACGAGCACGCACCAGGCGCGCGTGAGCAGGTGGCTCGTCGTGCCGGGCGCGGACGGGTTGTCGCGGCCGACGACGAGGATGACCGGCCAGTGCCAGAGGTAGATGGAGTAGGAACGGACGCCGATCCAGACCGCCAGGGGGTGGCCCGTCAGACGCTGCCAGACAGTCGGTGCCCGACCGGCGGGGCGGTCGAGCACTGCGAGGACGAGGACGCCGGACGCGGCGGACGCGAGGAGGATCCCGCCGCGGAAGGTCGCTGCATCCGTCTCGTCGAGGAACCGGAAGCCCGTCAGCAGGATGAGCAGCGCGCCGGGGACGGCCCAGCGCCCCGTGGCCCCGAGCCCGGATGGACGCAGCCGCTTGGCGAGCGCTGGGCTGGCCCAGGCGAACGCGAGGGCCGCACCGATCATCAGGCCCATCAGGTGGGTGTCGGTCCCGTAGTACACCCGCGTCGCGTCCGCGCCGCGTTCCACGAGGACGGCCATGAGGAGCGCGGAGCCGACCGCAAGAGCGAGCGCCACGGCGACCCTCGTGCGCGCGGCCGCGACGGTGACGAGCAGCAGGGTCAGGCCCGGCCAGAGCAGGTAGAACTGCTCCTCGACGGCGAGCGACCAGAAGTTCATGAACAGCTGGGGGGCCGTCTGTTCGAAGTAGCTCGACCCGGCGGAGATCTCGACCCAGTTCGTCGAGAAGGTGAGCGCCCCGACGATCTGGCGACCGATGTGCACGAGCAGCTCGCCGCTCACGAGTCGCGCGATGAGGGTGCTCACCATGACGGTGACGAAGAGGGCGGGCAGCAGCCGGCGGGCGCGCCGCACCCAGAACTCCCGGAACGCGATGCGCCCGGTCCGTTCGTGCTCGCGGACGAGCAGGGTGGTGATGAGGAAACCCGAGACGACGAAGAAGACGTCGACGCCGAGGTAGCCGCCCGGCAGCCACGCGGCGTTGAGGTGGAAGACGAGCACGGCGACGATCGCGAGCGCCCGGATGCCGTCGAGGCCCTCGATCCGTTCGCCGGATCGCCGGCTGTTCGTGCGTGACGACGGGCTCGCGCCCGGTCGGGGGTGGGATCCCCTGATCGGCTGGGCGGGCGCAGTGCGGGCCACTCGTGGTGTGGCCGACGTCGTCACGTGGCTCCCTCCTCGTTGCCGACGGGTGGCCGAACGGGGCTCGGCCCCGCTACCGAGCATAAGGACGGGCGGGGACGGTCAGACGGAGGCGCGCGGTGGCCGGCCGAGGCGGGCTTCGATGCCGTATGCCGCTGGGCTCGCTCCCCTCGACCCCTCCGTCGGCTGGCCGGCCGGGCTGGTCTGCATGAGCGCCTACGGTGGTTTCATGAGCGATCTGCACCGTGCGACGCTGTTCGTCCGAGGTCGGGTCCAGGGCGTCGGCTTCCGGTGGTGGGTGCGTGCTCGCGCGCTGGAGCTGGGGCTCGTCGGCCATGCGCGCAACACGGCGGACGGTCGGGTCGAGGTCGTGGCCCAGGGCCCGGCCGCCGCGCTGGCCCGGCTGGAGGAGCTGCTCCGGGAGGAGCCGACGACCACGGGCCGGCCGGGCCTGGTCGACTCGGTCGTGGTCCAGCCGGGCACCCTGCGGGAGGACCTGACCGGTTTCGTCGAGCGCTAGGCAGGACGCGCGGCCCACGTCGGCGGTCCAGTTGGCGGGCGCGTCACCACACCGTGACCGAAGCTCGCCTAGCCTGACGGAGTGAGCGACTCTCCGTCCGAGACCCCGGTCGACACTCCCGCCGAGCTGGTCCGCCTGCGCAGCAGCATCGACAACATCGACGCGGCGCTGGTGCACCTGCTCGCGGAGCGGTTCAAGTGCACGCAGCAGGTCGGTCGGCTCAAGGCGGAGCACAACCTCCCACCGGCCGACCCTGCGCGCGAGGAGCGTCAGATCGCGCGGCTGCGGATGCTCGCGGACGAAGCCGGCCTGGACCCGGTCTTCGCCGAGAAGTTCCTCAACTTCATCATCGCCGAGGTCATCCACCACCACGAGCAGATCGCGTCCGGCGGGGAATGACCGGTCGAGAGAGCAGGTCGCGACACGGCGCGTGTCGCGACCTGCTCTCGACGGGGTCAGTAGAGCGTGGCGTCCTGGCGCTCGTCGAGCACCGCGTCGTAGTCCCGTGCCTCGTCCGGTGACGTGAACCCGCCGGACTCCCAAGCCATCTGCCCGGCGGTCGGCACCGCGGTGGGGTCGGGCCACGTCGCCGGGTCCCAGAGGCCCGAGCGCTTCATCGCCCGGGCGCACTGGAAGTAGACCCGTTCGACGGTGACGACGAGCACCGACGCCGGCGCCGCCCCCCGGACCTCGTGCTGGGCCAGCTCGTGCGGGTCGGTCGACAGGAGAGCCGTCCCACGGACCCGGAGCTCGTGGCCGACCCCCGGCACGAGGAAGAGGAGCCCGACACGCGGGTCGGCGACGACGTTGCGCAGCGTGTCGAGCCGGTGGTTCCCGCGCCGGTCGGGGAGGACGAGGGTCCGTTCGTCGCGCACCCGGACGAACCCGGGAGCGTCACCGCGGGGTGACTGGTCGAGCCCTCCCGGCCCCACCGTGGACACGACGCAGAAAGGCGCGGCTCGAACGAAGGCCGCGTAGGAGGGGGTCAGGACGGGCGTCTCCTTGCGGAGAGAGGTGGCCGCGGGAGCGTGCGGGTAGACCTCGAGGAGCCGGTCGATCGTCGTGATCGTGTGGGGGTCGTCGCTCACTCCGTCACTCTACGGACCCGATCTCGATGAGCTCGACGCCTCCGCCGGGCCCGGTCCGCCGGGACACGGTCGCCGCGAGCGCGGGCGGTCCGGCGCCGACCCGGACCGGTCCACGCACGTCGACCAGCAGCGTCATGAGGGCCTCCGGGTCGGGCGTCGACAACCTCAGCTCGACGAGGCGAACCCCGCTGTCCGGCAGCAGGGTCGACGGAGGGGGAGTGCGCCAGAGGATGCGGGACGGCGCGCGCCCGCCCAGCGGCATACGGCCATCGGGGGGAACCGTGAGGGCCCACTCGTTCGCTCCCCGGCGCAGCTCCATCGCGTCCGGCTCGAGCGGCACGCCGACGCGTCCCTCCAGCCACCGCACCCCCTCCTCCAGGGTGGCCGCGGCGACCACGAGGTGGTCGATGGTGCTCACCCGGCCACCCCAGGGCCGTATGCCGCTGTGCTCGCTCGGGCGCGACGTCCGCGGTTCCGCGCCGGCTGGCTAGCGATCCTTGGGGCCGCAACGATCCTTGGGGCCGCAAACTCTGACGCCAGTCTTGAGTTCTACGCGGCGGTTCCGAGCCGCGCGGTGTCGATGTAGCCGCGGACGTGTCGGTCGATGGTTCGCAGGGCTTGGCGCAGTTCGAGCGGGGCGGGTCGGGTGTTGGCGGCGATCAGCGGGCGCAGGAGCCGGTCGTGGACCTTGGTGTAGAAGATCGCCACGCGTTGCCCGTCGGGGGTCAGGTCGTAGGTGTTGGCTCCGGGTCGGCGTCCGATGAGGCCGTTTGAGCGGAGTCGGGCGAGGTCGTAGCTCATCTGGTTGACGGTGTAGGGAACGCCGAGCAGATGGCTCACCTGGGCGCGCAGGCTCCGGTTGGTGAATCCGAGGGCGTTCAATCCGACACACAGGGCGCCGAGCAGGGCCATGACCCGAGGATCTCCGAACCGTAGCGCGGGCGACCTCCGGCCATCCTCGGTGAGGGTGGACTGTGCGACCCGCTCAAAGGCTGGGCTCGCAAGGACACAGCCCTGCCCGACACGTTCAGTATCGAGCAGGCGAGCGTTGACGTCACGGGCCTTGGACTGCAGCTCGTGAAGATGGATCAGGCGGCGGTGGCACTGCAGGTCGTCGGGGCAATTGATGACAGTCTCGATCCGCAGCGCGCGACCGTCTTTGAGGTACTGCTTGAGCCGGGAGTGCTTGAAGAACGCGTTGACGGTCACGTCTGTGTCGCGGGTGACGACTTTGGTCTTGGGCTGGCAGCCGATCTTGAACGGGCGACCGCGCTTGGGTGGGCCGGTGAAGATCAGCTCCACCGACTCGGGCCGGCCGATGTCGAGGTTGTCCACGACGAGGGCCTCGAAGAAGGCGCGGGCCTGGCGGGGGGCGTCGAACACGATGGTGCGGGAGACCTCGACCTGGCGCATCGACAGCTCCCACCAGTACCCGGCGCTTCGGTCGTGGTCGGTCAGCGGCAGCGGCAGCACGCTCATCCAGCGGTCGAAGAAGGCCCCGATGACCTCCGGTCCGAGCCGGTCACAGATCGCCTGCAACGCGGCGGGGTCATCGCAGGTAGCGAACCCGTTGGACAGCTCGGTGAACCCGATCCCCGCGAGGGTGGCTTGCCGTTTGGCCCACTCGTGCCCATTGAGCCAGACCTTGACCGGGTACGGGAAGTACGCGCAGACCTTGATGAAACCCGGCCCGAAATCGGCGTCCCACAGGTAGAAGTAGAAGCAGGTGACACGCCGGTCGGCCTTGTGGAACGAGAACCAGGGCATCCCATTGCGTCCCTGCCGCTCACTCGAGGCGTACACATTCTGGTACTCCTGCGCGACCCCGATCGCGGCCACCCCCGACGCGCCCGTCTTGGCCTGCGCGTTCAGGTAGCGGCGCATCACCTCGACCTTCCGAACCCCCTTGGCGAACTTGACCACCGGGACACCCCGCGTGTCAGCGAACTTCCTGACCGAGCGGCGAAACGCGGTGCCGATCTTCTCCATGATCGCCGGCGACGGGAGCGGCAGTCCCAAATGCGTGGTCATGAACGAGACCACCTGACCGGGCACCTGCAGGTTCGGCACGTAGCCGTTAAGGTAGATCCGGTCCAAGCACTGCACATCCAGTGCCACGTGCCCATCGAGCAGATCATTGACCGTCACCGTCGCGCCCATCACCCCAGCGTGATCCCGCCCGACACGACAAACCAGCCCCGCACCTCGGCGGTCAGAGGCGAAGCCTCGTTAGTAGTCTGACCGAGATCTCGAGCAGGTGGCGCCGTCACGGTGCCGTCACCGGCGAGCACCGAGGTGGAGGTCGCAGCGCAAGGTCGGCAGAAGGAATCAACGGGTCGTGTACGTCAAGAGCCTCACCCTGAAGGGCTTCAAGTCCTTCGCGTCGGCGACCCACCTTCGCCTCGAGCCGGGCATCACGTGCATCGTCGGCCCCAACGGCTCCGGCAAGTCCAACGTCGTCGACGCGCTCGCCTGGGTGATGGGGGAGCAGGGCGCGAAGTCCCTGCGCGGCGGCAAGATGGAGGACGTCATCTTCGCCGGCACGGCCGGTCGCGCGCCGCTCGGCCGCGCCGAGGTGGCGCTGACCATCGACAACACTGACGGCGCGCTGCCGATCGACTACACCGAGGTCACGATCGCCCGGACGATGTTCCGCAACGGCGGCTCGGACTACTCGATCAACGGCACGCCGTGCCGACTGCTCGACATCCAGGAGCTGCTCTCCGACAGCGGCATCGGGCGCGAGATGCACGTCATCGTCGGGCAGGGCCAGCTCGACACGGTGCTCCGGGCCACCCCCGAGGAACGTCGCGGCTTCATCGAGGAGGCCGCCGGCGTCCTCAAGCACCGCAAGCGCAAGGAACGGGCGCTGCGCAAGCTCGAGACGATGGAGGCCAACCTCACCCGCGTCCACGACCTGACGGGTGAGATCCGCCGCCAGCTCGGTCCGCTCGGACGCCAGGCCGAGACCGCCCGCAGGGCCGCCGTCATCCAGACCGACGCCCGCGACGCGCGCCTGCGCCTCCTCGCCGATGACCTCGTTCAGCTCACCTCGACCCTGGAGCAGGAGGTCGCGGACGAGTCCGCCCTCATCCAGCGGCGCACCGAGGTCGAGGAGGCGATGGCCGAGCTGGGCCAGCGGATCACCGGCCTGGAACGCGCCGCCGAGGATGCCCGCCCCGCCCTCGCCCAGGCCCAGGACCAGTACGTGTCGCTCAGTCGGCTCGTCGAGCGGATGGCCGCGACGCTCTCGCTCGCCGCGGAGCGGGTGCGCCTGCTGAGCGAGGACGACGGCGGCGCCGACGAGAGCCAGTCGACCCGTGACCCGGAGCAGCTGCGCGCGCAAGCCGCCGACGTGCGGGAGCAGGAGGAGATGCTCCTCGCCGAGCTCGACGAGCTCAAGGCCACCCTCGAGGAGGCCGTGCTGACCCGCAACGAGGCCGAGCGGAGCTACGCGGAGGAGACGTCGCGGCTGGCCCGCGCCACGCGCGCCGCTGCCGACCGTCGCGAGGGGCTGGCCAAGCTGGGTGGGCAGGTGGGGGCCAAGGCCTCCCGCATCGAGGCGCGCGAGGCCGAGCTCGGCCGGCTCCGGTCCACCGCCGAGCAGGCCCAGCGGCGTGCTGCCGAGGCGGAGCGGGAGTTCGCCGGCCTCGAGGCCGGCGTCGCGGAGGACGAGGAGGGCGAGGAAGGACTCGACTCGGACTACGAGCAGGCTGCGGCGGAGCTCGAGGCGGCGGAGGCCGAGGTGGCCCGCTGGCGCGAGGCCGAGCAGGCTGCTGACCGGGCCCGCACGACCGCCGCCGCCCGCGTCGAGACCCTCGAGCTGAGCCTGAGCCGCAAGGACGGCGCTGCCGCGCTCCTCGCCACGGCGCGCGACGACCTCGAGGCGCACGGGATCATCGGCTCGGTCGCCTCCCTCGTCACCGTCGACCCGGGGCTCGAGAACGCCGTGGCTGCCGCCCTCGGTGCCGCCGCCGAGGCCCTCGCGGTCAGCTCTCTCGACGCTGCGGCGCGAGCGCTCGACACGCTTCGGGTGCAGGACGCGGGTCAGGCCAGCCTGCTCGTCTCGGAGTCGGCCGGGCGGGTCGACGACTCGGCGTGGCCCGCGCTGCCCGCCGGCGCCCGGTGGGCCCGTGACGTCGTCCACTGTCCCGAGGGCGTGCGACCGGCCCTGGACCGGGCGCTCGAGCGGGTCGCGCTCGTCGAGGACCCCGCCTCGGCCGCCCGGCTCGTCCGCTCGGAGCCGGGAGTCACCGCGGTGACGCGCGGCGGGGACGTCTTCGCCCCCGGTCTCGTCCGGGGCGGGAGCCTCGCCGCCCCCAGCCTGCTCGAGCTCCAGGCCGCCCTCGAGGCCGCGCAGACCCAGGTCACCGAGTCCACCCGGGCGGGAGAGCGGGCCAGGTTCGCGCTCGCCGCCGCGGAGTCCACCCGGGCCGAGGTGAACGACCGGGTCGAGGCCACCCTCGAGCGGCTGCACGAGAGTGATGCACGCATGTCGGCCATCGCCGAGCGGCTCGGCTCGCTCGGTCAGACCCTCCGGGCGGCGCGGGCCGAGGTCGAGCGGACGGAGCGGGCCATCGCCGACGCGACCGCCGCGCTCGAGGCCGACCAGACCGAGCACGCCGAGCTGCTCGAGCGCCTCGAGGCGGCCAGCGTCGAGGGCGAGATCGAGGCCGAGCCGTCGACGGAGGAGCGCGACCGTCTCGACGCCGTGGCGCGGGAGGCGCGCACCACCGAGACCGAGCTGCGGCTCGGACTGCACACCCGCGAGGAGCGGGTCCGTGCGCTCCGGGACCGCGCCGAGGCGCTCGAGCGCGCCGCCCGGCACGAGGAGGAGACCCGCGAGCGACTCGCGGCCAGACGGGCCCGACGCGAGCGCGAGGCCACGGTCGCCGAGGCAGTCCGGGTCGCTGCGGCCTGGGCGCACGACCTCCTCACCGAGTCCGCCGAGGAGGCCGATGCGGCTCGACGGAGCGCCGAGCAGGCGCGCACCGAGCGCGATGCCGAGCTGGCCGTCGTCCGGCGCGACCTCGCGACCCTGCAGAACGAGCTGCGCGAGCTGACCGACAGCGTCCACCGCGACGAGGTGGCCCGCGCCCAGCAGCGACTGCGCATCGAGCAGCTGCAGCAGAAGGCCGTCGAGGAGCTCGGCATCTCTCCCGAGGACCTGGTCGAGGAGTACGGGCCGCACCAGCTCGTCCCGGCCGTGCCGGACCCCGCGGCCGACCCCGATGCGCCGCAGCCGGAGCCCGCGCCCTTCGTCCGCGAGGCCCAGGAGAAGCGGTTGCGCCAGGCCGAGCGCAAGCTGAGCGCCCTCGGGCGGATCAACCCGCTCGCGCTCGAGGAGTTCGCTGCCCTCGAGGAGCGGCACAAGTTCCTCACCGAGCAGCTCGAGGACCTCAAGAACTCCAAGCGGGACCTGCTCGACATCGTCAAGGAGGTCGACGAGCGCGTCGAACGGGTCTTCGCGGAGGCGTTCGCGGACACCGCCGTGCAGTTCGAGCGGGTCTTCCAGCGGCTCTTCCCAGGGGGTGAGGGGCGCCTGATCCTCACCGACCCGTCCAACATGCTGACGACGGGGCTCGAGGTGGAGGCCCGCCCGCCCGGCAAGAAGATCAAGCGCCTGTCGCTGCTCTCGGGCGGCGAGCGGTCGCTCGTCGCGGTCGCCCTGCTCGTGGCGATCTTCAAGGCGCGCCCGTCGCCGTTCTACATCATGGACGAGGTCGAGGCGGCCCTCGACGACGCCAACCTCGGGCGCCTCCTCACGCTCTTCGAGGAGCTGCGCGACAGCTCCCAGCTCATCGTCATCACCCACCAGAAGAAGACGATGGAGATCGCCGACGCCCTCTACGGCGTCAGCATGCGCGGAGACGGGGTCACCACGGTGGTCTCCCAGCGGCTCCGTGACGTCACCGCCCAGCAGTCCGCCTGAGCCGGCGAACGAGCGGGAGCGAGCCCAGCGGCATACGGCTCATTCCGTATGCCGCTGGGCTCGGCCCCCTTCGGCGCTCCCTTCGAGGGGTGGCCCGGTCCGCCGGGGCCACCGATCGGCCGTGATTGGATGGGCGACGTGGACACCCTCTGGACCTATCTGATCGTCGGCGTCGTCATCCTCGCCCTGGGGATCGGGTTCGCCGTCTCCCTCCTTCGCGGCCGCGGCGGCCCCGAGCGTGAGGTCGAGGCACCGACCCGGCCGGCCCCGCGCCTGGACCGCGAGCCCACCGAGCGCGACGCCGGGACCGCCGCGCCGGGTGGCCCGGTCACGACCGAGGGCCCCGCGGAGACGCTCCCGCCGGTCGCCGAGCCACTCCCGACGCTCGAGCGTCCGGAGTCGGCTCGGGGTCGTCTCCAGCGGCTGCGCGCCCGTCTGGCCCGGTCCAACTCCGCCCTCGGCAAGGGCCTGCTGGGTCTCCTGTCGCGCGGCCGGCTGGACGAGGAGGCCTGGGAGGACGTCGAGGACACGCTCATCGCCTCAGACCTCGGCGTCGAGGCCACCGAGGAGCTCATCGCCTCGTTGCGCACCCGCGTGAAGGTCGACGGCACCACCGACGAGGCGACGGTGCGGGAGTGGCTCCGTGAGGACCTGCTCCGCCTCGTCCAGCCCGACATGGACCGCCGGATCGCCTCGTCCCGCGTGGGCACCCGGCCCGCGGTCATCCTCGTGGTCGGCGTCAACGGCACGGGCAAGACGACGACCGTCGGCAAGCTCGCCAGGGTCCTCGTCGCCGAGGACCGTGACGTGCTGCTCGGCGCCGCCGACACGTTCCGGGCGGCCGCCGCGGACCAGCTCGACACGTGGGGTGCCCGCGTCGGCGTCCCCACGGTGCGGTCCGACCGGGAGGGCGCCGACCCCGCGGCCGTGGCCTTCGACGCCGTCAAGGCGGGGATCGAGCAGGAGGTCGACGTCGTCATCATCGACACCGCCGGCCGGCTGCACAACAAGGTCGACCTGATGAACGAGCTCGGCAAGGTCAAGCGCGTCATCGAGAAGCTGAGCGAGATCGACGAGGTGCTCCTCGTCCTCGACGCGACGACCGGCCAGAACGGTCTCCAGCAGGCCAAGGTCTTCAGCGAGGCCGTCGACGTCACCGGCATCGTCCTCACCAAGCTCGACGGCACGGCCAAGGGCGGCATCGTCGTCGCGGTCCAGCGCCAGCTCGGCGTTCCGGTCAAGCTCGTCGGCCTCGGCGAGGGCCCGGACGACCTGGCCCCGTTCGAGCCGGCCGACTTCGTGGACGCGCTCCTGGACTAGCGGCACCCCAGACGCAGCTCGCTCCGCGCGGGGTGAGCGGCGCCTCGCCCGTCCACATCGTGGGCGGGCCCGCCGCGCGAAACTCGCCACTAACAGTGCGGGACTCTTGTTGACACTGCCGTAACACGCGGTGCGAGCCGACGAAACGGCCGGTCCCCAAGATCATCGCCATGACAACCGCACTGGTGCCGCTCGCGGCAGAAGCACCGGAGATCAACGAGGCGGCGACGGCGTTCATGCTGATCGCCTCCGCGATGGTCCTCCTCATGACCCCAGGCCTCGCGCTCTTCTACGGAGGCATGACGCGAGCCAAGTCCGTCCTCAACATGATGATGATGTCGTTCGGGGCGCTCGGCGTCGTCGGCGTCATCTACATCCTGTGGGGCTACTCGATGTCCTTCGGCCCCACCGACATCGGCGGCATCTTCGCCAGCCCGCTCGACTACTTCGGGCTCGGACAGCTCCTCGACGACGGCTCGGGCAGCCCCAAGCTCATCGACGTCTTCGGCGCCGGGGTGTTCATCCCCGAGGCCATCGTCGCAGGCTTCCAGCTCACCTTCGCCGTCATCACCGTGGCCCTCATCAGCGGCGCCATCGCCGACCGGGTCAAGTTCTCCACGTGGCTCGTCTTCGCCGGCATCTGGGCGACCATCGTCTACTTCCCGATCGCCCACATGGTCTGGGGCGGAGGCCTCCTCTCGGGTGCCGAAGGAGGCCTGTCAGCCAGGATCTTCGGCGTCACCGACGGCGCGGCCACCGTGGTGCCGATCGACTTCGCCGGAGGCACCGTCGTCCACATCAACGCCGGCATCGCCGGTCTCGTCCTCGCCCTCATCGTCGGCCAGCGGCTCGGCTTCGGCAAGACGGCCATGCGGCCGCACAACGTCCCCCTGGTGATGATCGGCGCCGGGCTCCTGTGGTTCGGCTGGTTCGGCTTCAACGCCGGATCCGAGCTCGCCGCCGACGGGGTCGCGTCCGTCGTCTGGCTCAACACGACCGCGGCCACGGCGGCCGCCATCATCGGCTGGCTCGTCGTCGAGAAGCTTCGGGACGGGCACGCCACGTCGATCGGGGCGGCCTCTGGTGTCGTCGCCGGTCTCGTCGCCATCACCCCCGCCTGCGGTGCGCTGTCGCCAGTCGGCTCGCTCGTCCTCGGCGTCCTCGCCGGAGCCTTCGCGGCCCTCGCCGTCGGGCTCAAGTACCGCTTCGGGTACGACGACTCGCTCGACGTCGTCGGCGTCCACCTCACCGCCGGCCTCTGGGGCACCATCGGTGCCGGCCTGCTGTCCACCTCCACGGGGCTCTTCTACGGTGGTGGCATCCAGCAGACCGCACTGCAGGTCATCATCGCGCTCGTCTCGCTGCTCGTCTCCGGCGTGCTCACCGCGATCATCGGCCTCGCCCTGAAGTACACCCTCGGCTGGCGGATCAGTGACGAGGACGAGACCGTGGGCATCGACCAGGCCGAGCACGCCGAGTCCGGCTACGACCTCGGTGGCTTCGCAGCCGGCACCGGGCGGGGTGTCGCCTTCCCCCGGGCCACCGTCCCAGCCGCGCAGACCGAGATGACCGACCAGGCCGAAGGAGCCCACGCATGAAGCTCGTCACCGCCATCATCAAGCCGCACCAGCTCGACGAGGTGAAGGAGGCCCTGGAGGCCTTCGGAGTCACCGGGATGACCATCAGCGAGGCGAGCGGCTACGGTCGCCAGCGCGGTCACAGCGAGGTCTACCGCGGCGCCGAGTACACCGTCGACTTCGTGCCGAAGGTCCGACTCGAGGTCCTCGTCGACGACATCGACGCGCCCGACGTCATCGACGTCATCCTCAAGTCGGCCCAGACGGGCCGCATCGGGGACGGCAAGATCTGGTCGGTCCCCGTCGACGAGGTGGTCCGGGTGCGCACCGGCGAGCGGGGTGCGCAGGCCCTCTGACCAAGCGACCCCCACACCCCGAGGGCGGCAGCAGGCGAGTCCGCTGCACCACCCTCAACCCTCGAGCGAAAGGCCCGGCGAGGTCCGATGACCGATGTGACGACACGACGACTGGACCTCGCCGGGACGCGCGGCTTCGCGACACCCGGCGCGGGACCCGCCCGCCGCCGGGCGCTCGCGGAGTTCGGCTCGAGCTGGCTGCAGGACGTCTGGCGCGGGGCGTGCGGTGGGCGACGCCACGCAGGCGTCGCCCTGGCGGCCGTCGGCTCTCTCGCCCGCGGTGACGGCGGGCCCCTCAGCGACTTCGACCTGGTCCTCGTCCATCACCCGCGCGGGCTCGCGGGACCAGAGGTCGCTGCCTTCGCCGACCGCCTCTGGTACCCGATCTGGGACGCGGGGGTGCGCCTCGACCACAGCGTCCGCACGGTGGCCGAGTGCCGGGCGGTGGCGTCCGAGGACCTGTCCGCGGCGATGGGACTGCTCGACCTCACCCACATCGCGGGTGACGTGGACGTCGTCAACGCCGCCCGCTCGACGGTCGCGCACGACTGGCGGGCCAACGCCCGGACCCGCCTGTCCGAGATCCACGAAGCCGTCACCGCCAGGCACGCGAGGCAGGGGGACCTCGCGCACCTCATCGAGCCGGACCTCAAGGAGGCCCACGGCGGGCTGCGTGACATGACGGTCCTGCGCGCCCTGACCGAGGCGTGGCTGACAGATCGGCCGCACGGTGCCGTCGACGAGGCGTACGAACGGATCCTCGACGTCCGTGACGCGATCCACGTCGTCACCGGACGCGGCCGCGACCGGCTGACCCGCGACGACCAGGACGCGTGCGCAGCCCTGCTCGGCCACCCCGACGCCGACGAGCTGCTCACCGAGCTCTCCGGAGCCGCCCGGACCATCGCCTACGCGGCGGACAGCACGCTCCGCCGCGCCCTGCAGTCGCAACGGGCCCGTACCCTCCGCGTGGGCCCGCGGCGCCCGCAGCTGGTTCCGCTCGGGTACGGGCTCTACCGGCACGACGGCGAGGCGGTCCTCGGACCGTCGGCAGACCTGGCGTCGGACCCGGTGATCCCGCTCCGGGCCGCACTGGTCGCGGCGCGCAACGGCATCCCCCTGTCGCCGGCGACCCTGCAGAA
Source organism: Intrasporangium calvum DSM 43043 (assembly GCF_000184685.1). Lineage (NCBI taxonomy): Bacteria > Bacillati > Actinomycetota > Actinomycetes > Micrococcales > Intrasporangiaceae > Intrasporangium > Intrasporangium calvum. The sequence goes on along the minus strand of NC_014830.1, from coordinate 2,565,351 downwards.
CCTGGGTGCCCACGCGCCGAAGCCGCCCGAGCCCTGGCCCGAGATGGCCCGCGGCGTGTTCGCCGACCTCCTCGCGACCGGTCCGGGGGTGGTGGCCGTCTGGGAGGGGCTCGACCTGGCGGGCGTCGTCGAACGGTGGATCCCCGAGTGGGCCGCCGTCCGCAGCCGCCCCCAACGCAACGCGGTGCACCGGCACACGGTCGACCGTCATCTCGTCGAGACGGTCGTCTCAGCCAGCGGGATGGTCCGGGACGTCGCGCGTCCGGACCTCCTCGTCCTCGCCGCCGTGCTCCACGACATCGGCAAGGTGCCCGGCGCCATCGACCACTCCCACGAGGGAGCCGACATCGCCGAGCGGATCCTGCGGCGGATCGGCGTCGCCGAGGCGGACCGGGAGATCGTCGTTCGGCTCGTTCGCGAGCACCTCACCCTCGTCGACCTCGCCACCCGCCGGGATCCCGAGGACCCCGCCACCATCGAGACCCTGTCGGACGCGGTCGGCGGGTCGGTCATGACACTGGACCTGCTGCGCGCCCTGACCGAGGCCGACGCCTCTGCGGCCGGCCCCAAGGCGTGGAGCGACTGGCGGGCCGGACTCGTGCACCGCCTCTACCAGGCCTGCCGGCAGGCCCTGGTCGCGGCGAACGGCGCCGACCGGCCCCGGGCCGTGGAACCCCTCGAGCCGCTGCCCCTCGCCAAGGACGTCATCGAGAAGGTGGCCGTCGGGGAGGCCCACGTCTCGGTCGTGTCGCTCGGCGGCGCCCACCGGATCGACATCATCGACCGCGACCGGGCCGGGCTCTTCGCCGACACCGCCGGGCTGCTCGCCGCCCACGGCTTCGTCGTGCGCTCCGCCACCGTGCGGACCCTCGATGGGCTGGCCGTCAACGAGTGGTGGGTCGACTCGCCGAGCGGCGAGAACCCGCTCCCCGAGATCATCGGCCGGGACCTCACCCGGGTGGGTGCCGGCGACCGGGCGCCGCTCGGCCGGCTCCAGCGCCGCAAGGCGGCGCGGCCGGTCCGCAGCCCCGGATCCGGCTCACCCGACTCGACGCGCGCCATGGTCATCAGCAGCGCCTCCGACAGCGCCACCGTCATCGAGGTCCGCGCCACCGACCGCGCCGGGCTCCTCCAGGACATCGGGATCACCCTCGCCCGGGCCTCCCTCGCCGTGCGGTCCGCCCACATCGCCACGTACGCCGGCCAGACCCTCGACACCTTCTACGTCACGGAGCTCGGCGGGTCCCGGCTCGCCCCCGCCCGGGCGGCGCAAGCGGTCGCGATGATCATCGACACCTGTGACGGGCCCTGACCACCACATCGAAAGAGCAGTTCGTGACGCCCGCCAGCACATCGAAAGAGCAGTTCGCGACGCCCACCAGCATATCGAAAGCGCAGTTCGTGACGCCCGCCACGTCACGAACTGCTCTGTCGATCGGAGGGAGCTCAGCGGCATACGGCCCCGGGTGGGTCGGACCGGCACCCGCCTACGGCTAAAGTTGCCGGGTGTTCGCAACCCTGTCTGACCGGCTGACCGCCACCTTCAAGAACCTGCGCGGCAAGGGCCGCCTTTCGGAGTCCGACGTCAACAAGGCGGTTCGAGACATCCGGCTGGCCCTCCTCGACGCCGACGTGGCGCTGCCCGTCGTCAAGCGGTTCACGACGGCCGTGCGGGAGCGCGCGCTCGGCGAAGAGGTCAACCAGGCACTCAACCCCGCCCAGCAGGTCGTCAAGATCGTCAACGAGGAGCTCGTCACCATCCTCGGTGGCGAGACCCGCCAGATCCGGTTCGCGAAGAACCCCCCGACGGTCATCATGCTCGCCGGGCTGCAGGGCTCGGGCAAGACGACCTTCGCGGGCAAGCTCGGCCGCTGGCTCAAGGACCGCGGGCACACGCCGCTGCTCGTGGCCGCCGACCTGCAGCGCCCCAACGCCGTCACCCAGCTCGAGGTCGTCGGCGAGCGCGCCGGCCTCAAGGTCTTCGCTCCCGAGCGTGGCAACGTCGGCGGCCACGACGCCGTCGCAGGGACGGGGGAGGGCACCCGCAGCTTCGGCGACCCGGTGTCCGTCTCCCGGGCCGGAGTCGAGCACGCCCGCGCCCAGCAGCACGACGTCGTCATCGTCGACACCGCCGGACGGCTCGCCGTCGACACCAACCTCATGCAGCAGGCAGCCGACATCCGCTCGGCGATCCAGCCCGACGAGGTCCTCTTCGTCATCGACGCGATGATCGGCCAGGCCGCGGTCGAGACCGCGCAGGCCTTCCACGAGGGCGTCGCCTTCACCGGCGTCGTGCTCTCCAAGCTCGACGGCGACGCCCGCGGTGGTGCCGCCCTGTCGATCCGTGAGGTCACCGGCGAGCCGATCATGTTCGCCTCCGTCGGCGAGAAGGTCACCGACATCGAGGTGTTCCACCCCGACCGGATGGCCGGCCGGATCCTCGACATGGGCGACGTGCTCACCCTCATCGAGCAGGCGGAGAAGGCGTTCGACAAGCGCCAGGCCGACGAGATGGCGCGCAAGTTCCTCGCCGAGGAGGACTTCACCTTCGAGGACTTCCTCCAGCAGATGAGCGCCATCAAGCAGATGGGCTCGCTCAAGTCGATGCTCAAGATGATGCCGGGCATGCAGCAGATGCGGGCCCAGCTCGACGCGTTTGACGACCGCGAGTTCGACCGGGTCGAGGCGATGGTGCGCTCGATGACCCCGTTCGAGCGGACCCACCCGAAGCAGATCAACGGGTCACGGCGGGCCCGGATCGCCAAGGGCTCCGGCGTCTCCGTGACCGACGTCAACCAGCTCCTCGAGCGGTTCCGGGACGCGCAGAAGATGATGAAGTCGCTCGCCCGGGGCGGTGGCGGCGGTCTGCCGGGCATGCCCGGCATCCCCGGCACCGGCAAGAAGGGCCGGGCCCAGCAGCCGCAGCGCAAGAAGAGCAAGAGCGGCAACCCGGCCAAGCGGGCCGCAGAGGAGCGCGCCGCTGCGCAACGGGCCGCCGAGGGCCGGTCCAAGGCGGCAGCGTCGGCGTTCGGCATGCCCGGTGCGAGCCCGGACGGCGCCGACCCGCTGGCCGACCTCGATGTCTCCAAGCTCCCCAAGGGCTTCGAGAAGTTCCTCGGCAAGGGCTGAGCTGCTTCGACCCTGCCGGCCCCCCGCCACGCACCACAGCCGGATCGGTCTGGGTAGGGTCGCAGCATGAGTGCGCCGGTGCTTCACGTCCGTGGTCAGGTCCTCGTCGGTCGCGACGACGTCCGCGACGAGCTCTGGGTCATCGACGGCAAGGTGTCGTTCACGCCGCCGGCGTCCGGGGCCGACGTGCAGACCCTGGACGGGTGGGTCCTGCCGGGCCTCGTGGACGCGCACTGCCACGTCGGGCTCGACGCGCACGGCGAGGTGCCCAGGGAGGTCGCCGAGGAGCAGGCCCTCGCCGACCGCGACCGGGGCACGCTCCTCATCCGCGACGCGGGCCAACCCGGCGACACCCGCTGGGTCGACGACCGGGAGGACCTGCCCAAGATCATCCGCGCCGGGCGCCACATCGCTCGGAGCCGCCGCTACATCCGCAACTATGCGCACGAGGTCGAGGAAGACCAGCTCGTCGAGTCCGTGCGGCTGGAGGCGCACCGCGGCGACGGGTGGGTCAAGCTGGTCGGGGACTGGATCGACCGGGAGGTCGGTGACCTCTCCCCGAGCTTCTCGGCGCACGCGGTTGCCGAGGCCATCGCAGCCGCCCACGAGGAGGGGGTGCGGGTCACCGCGCACTGCTTCGGTGAGCAGTCGCTGCGCGACCTGGCGGCCGCCGGTATCGACTGCGTCGAGCATGCCACCGGCCTCCAGGAGGACTCGATCGACGAGTTCGCCCGTCGTGGCATCGCGATCGTGCCGACCTTGGTCAACATCGCGAACTTCCCCGCCCTCGCAGCACCCGCGGCGGAGAAGTTCCCGGCCTACCACCAGCACATGCTCGACCTGCACGCCCGGCGTCACGCGACCATCGGTGCCGCCCACGAGGCGGGCGTCCCGATCTACGTCGGGACCGACGCAGGGGGCGCCCTGCCCCACGGCCTCGTGGCCCAGGAGGTCGTCGAGCTGACCAAGGCCGGCCTCTCCAGGCTCGAGGCCCTCGACGCCGCGACCTGGGCGGCTCGGGCGTGGCTCGGCCGCCCGACGATCGAGGAGGGCGAGGACGCCGACCTCGTCGTCTACGGCGCCGACCCTCGCGACGACGTCACCGTGATCGCCGACCCCAAGGGGATCGTGCTGCGAGGCCGCCTTGTCCGCTGACGCCGCCGCCCCGGTCCCCGTCCGCGGTGACCGGGTCGAGGTCCGGCCCCCCGCACCCGCCGACGATGGAGCCTATGCAGCGGCCGTCACCCGGTCGGCGCAGCGGCTGTCTGAGTTCGCGGTTCCGGACCCGTACAACCTGCCGGCGATCATCGCGAGCCAGTCGGCGACCTACCGCACCTTCATGGTCCACGCCCTGGAGCCCGAGGACGGCCACGGGCTCGTCGGCCGGGCCAACGTCGCGAACGTCGTCCGGGGCTCGTTCAACAGCGCCACGATCGGCTACGACGCCTACGACCCCTATGTCGGGAAGGGACTCTTCGCCGAGGGCCTCCAGCTGATCCTCGACCTGGTGTTCGGCGACGAGCCCCAGGGCATGGGCCTGCATCGGATCGAGGCCAACATCCAACCGGCGAACGTCCGGTCGGCCGGACTCGTCCGGTCGGTGGGCTTCACGCACGAGGGCTTCTCGAGGGACTTCCTCAACCTGCCGGGCACCGACGGGCGTCGGGCCTGGCGGGACCACGACCGCTACACGATGCTCGCCGACGACTGGCCGGCGGCGCCGTACCGGCATGAGCCCTGGCGTCGCGTGGCCGCGGTCGTCGCGGGGCCTCCAGCCCTCGACCAGAGGGGTCTGGCTCCACAGCTGGCCAGTGAGCTCGCGGTGCCCTTGTTCTCGGCGTCGGTGGTCCCCGCGGTCGCGACGCTGTTCGAGCTGCTCCGGGCCTCTCCGGTCGGCGGCGTCATCGAGGCCAAGGTGGCCGGACCGGAGCTGCGGATGGGGTTGGCCCGGGCCAGCCTGGACCCAGCCGTCGTCCCGGTGTTCGAGCCGATGCACGACGCGAGCAAGCGGGACGTGGTGGCGAAGGCCCTTCGCGTCCGAGCCGCCTTCGCCGCGCGCGAGCGGTGAGGGTCGCCGCGGGACGCGTTCGGGGCACGGGCGCTCATCTGGCAGAATGGTCGGCTGTACCCGTCGGGCCAGCATCCTCTCGCCTGACCTGGACGCCTACACCGAGCGTCGGCTCCCCGAGTGTCTCCCACCCGGTCTCGCCGCGTTCACAACAAGAAACAGGAGACACCACACCAGTGGCAGTCAAGATTCGTCTGAAGCGCATGGGCAAGATCCGTGCACCGTTCTACCGCGTCGTCGTCATGGACTCCCGCACCAAGCGTGATGGCCGGGCGATCGAGGAGATCGGCAAGTACCACCCCACCGAGGAGCCGTCGCTCATCGAGATCGACATGGAGCGCGCCAACTACTGGATCGCCCAGGGCGCCCAGCCCACCGAGGCGGTCGCAGCCCTCCTCAAGGTCATCAACGACGGCAAGCTCCGCACCAAGGAGCAGGGCCAGTCCAAGAAGGAGCGGTACGAGGCCGCGCTCGCCGCAGCCGGCAAGTCGTCCGACGACAAGGACGCCTCGAGCACGCCGCGCAAGCGGACCGCGAAGAAGGCGGAGCCGGCGCCGAGCACCGACGTGGCCGCCACTGAGGACGCCGCCGAGGCGAAGGTGACCGCCGAAGCCGAGGCCGAGCGCACCGAGACGTCCGAGAAGAACGAGTCCTGAGCATGCTCGAGGAGGCGCTCGAGCACCTCGTCAAGGGAATCGTCGACCACGACGAGGACGTCGTCGTGCGTCGTAAGGAGCTGCGCCGCGGAGAGCTGCTCGAGGTGCGGGTCCACCCCGACGACCTCGGGCGGGTCATCGGCCGGTCCGGCCGCACCGCGAGTGCGCTGCGCACCGTCGTGAACGCGCTTGCCGGAAACGGCAATGTCCGGGTCGACATCGTCGACACCGACCGGGCGCGCTGAGCGCCGACCGCACGTCGAGTGGGGTGTCCCGGGAGCCCGGGGCGCCCCACTCTGCGTCGGTCCCAGCGGCCAGGCCGTATGCCGCCGGGCTCGCTCCTGCTGCGAGCTTCCCTCCGCGGCCGGCGCGGTCCGCGACGCGTGCCGGATGAGCTGGTCCGAGGTGCTCCGTGCTGGTCAGAGCTGGTCAGAGCTGGTCCGAGCCGTCACCCTGCTGAGAGGATGGTCATCATGAACGGCGACAGGGTCCTGGTGGCGCGCATCGGCAAGCCACATGGGCTTCGAGGTGAGGTCACGGTGCAGCTGCACACCGACGATCCCGAGCGTCGTTTTGCCCCTGGGGAGGTTCTCGAGACCGAGGCGACGCCGGGCTCCGGCGTGCCGAGGCAGTTGACCGTCCGGACGACGCGCGACCACAACGGGACGTGGCTGCTCGGGTTCGAGGAGATCCCGGACCGCACCGGAGCCGAGGGCCTGCGCGGGACCCGGCTGGTGGTCGAAGCGTCGGCCGTCACAGCCGACGAGGACGAGGACGACGCGGCCTGGTTCGAGGACGACCTCGTCGGCCTCGAGGTGCGGGACCGCGAAGGCCTGGTGCTCGGTATGGTCACGGGCCTCGACCTCGGTGCGGCCCAGGACCGTCTGGTCATCCGGCTCTCCGACGGAGTCACCGCGCAGGTGCCGTTCGTCGAGGCGATCGTCCCGACGGTCGCCGCCGACCATGTCGTCGTCGACGCACCACCCGGACTCTTCGACCTCTTCCGCGAGCCGGGAGCTTGACGCTTGATGCGCATCGACGTCATCACGATCTTTCCTGAGTACCTCTCGCCCCTCGACCTGTCGCTCATCGGCAAGGCGCGGCAGGACGGGTTGCTCACCGTCGCCGCTCACGACCTGCGCGAGTTCGCCCACGACCGGCACCGCTCCGTCGACGACACCCCCTTCGGCGGTGGCGCCGGCATGGTGATGAAGCCCGAGCCGTGGGCTGAGGCGCTCGACCACGTCGTCGCGCACCCGGACCGTGCGGAGGGACAGCGGCCTCGCCTCATCGTGCCGGGCCCCGGGGGCCGGCCGTTCACGCAGGCGATGGCTCGGGATTTCGCCCGAGAGCCGTGGCTGGTCTTCGCCTGCGGTCGCTACGAGGGCATCGACGAGCGCGTCTACGAGTACTCCCGGGCGGACCTCGGTCTCGAGGTCTCCGTGGTCAGCCTCGGTGACTACGTCCTGAACGGTGGCGAGGTGGCGGTCCTCGCCATGGTCGAGGCGATCGCCCGGCTGCTGCCGGGCGTCATCGGCAACGCCGACTCCCTCCTCGAGGAGTCGCATGAGGACGGGCTGCTCGAGTACCCCCTGTACACCAAGCCGCGAGTGTGGCGCGACCGGGCCGTGCCCGACGTGCTCCTGTCCGGGAACCACGCGGCCATCGCCGCCTGGCGTCATGAGCAGCGCCTCGCCCGCACCGCGGCCCGTCGTCCGGACCTGCTCCACCCCGCGCAGGTGACGGTGGACGGCGGGCTCGACGTCGACATCCGCCCGGCGGTGCCCGCGGACGTGCCCGAGCTGTTCACGTTGACCAAGGCGTGCTGGGTGCAGGAGGCCATGGCCAACCAGCGCCTCGACATCCCTCCGCTCGAGGAGCCGATCGGCGTGCTGCGGGCCAGCCTCGACGAGACCCACACGTGGGTCGCCCGCCACGGTGGCCGGATCGTCGGCTCGGTGCGCACCGCGGTGCGCGGCGATGACCTGTTCGTCTCCAGGCTCATGGTGGCTCCGGACCTGCAGGGCCGCGGGCTCGGGCGCCGCCTGCTCCGCCTCGCGGAGGACACCGCCCCGGACGGCACGTGGACCGTGTCACTCATCGCGGGCGCCGGGAGCTCGGACAACCTGCGGATGTACCGCAAGGCTGGATACCGGACCGCGCCCGGCGAACCAGCGATCCGCGGAACCGTCGAGCTGGTCAAGCGACGAAGGGGCTAGGAGACGAGGGTGGCCCGAAGGTCGTCGGGCAGCGTCCGTCTGGCCCGGATGAGCCGAGCCTCGACTCCGGCCGTCACCGACTGGGTGGCCATGATCGCGAAGAGCACGAGAACCTGGGCCGTCGCGGCCTGCACGGCGCTGCCCCCGCCCAGCATGACGCCGATGAACGCTCCGGGGAGGGTGACGACGCCAGAGGTCTTGACCTGGTCGAGGCTGGGCACGAGGCCCTCGGGCACCCGCCGCGCGATGATCTCGTCGATCGCCTGGTCGGGCACCATCCCCAGCGACAGGCCCGCCTCGTACTGGCCTCGCTCCTCCCGCAGCGCGGCGAAGGCTCGTCGGCCGACCAGGGTGTGGACCGTCATGGTGTTGCCGAGAACGATCCCGACGACGGGGATCAGCGCAATGCCGTGGAACGGGATGGTCCCACTCAGCAGGAGGATGGCGAGAACCGGCACGACACCCGCCGCCATCGCCGCAGTGGCCCACGGCCACGACCCGGGGCTGTCGATGCGCCGACAGGTGGTCAGCACCGCCATCGCGAACATCCCGAACAGCGCCAGCGCCGAGAGCCACAGCGACCCGACGACCACCGAGATGACCGCAGCCGCTGCAGTCAGCTGCGCGGCCGCTCGCAGGCCGGCCACGACCGATTGCCGGGCCAACCCGTGGCGGAACACCATGTTCGCGACGACAGCGACGAGCAGCAGGGCGACGAGCGCGACGGCCACCGGCCACCCGGGGTTGATGGTCACGGACCGACGCTATCGGGACCCGGCCGGCTCCGCGGCCGACCACGCCGGTCCGGCCCCTCGCCGCCCCGCCACCCGCGTGGGAGGCGCCGGTTGGGACCGAGCCCAGCGGCATACGGCAACGAATTTCGGAATGGCGGCCTGCTCTGGCAAACTTGGACCTTGCGTCCGGCTGACGACGGCCCCTGCCACAGGGGGAGTCCAGCCAGCGGAACCGAGCACGCTCGGCCCTGCTGGCCGACGTGGCCGCACCGAACGCGAACCAGACATCCCGCACGGGTGGCCTGTGGCTCCCAGGAAAGTGAAGCATCATGCACACGTTTGACGCGATCGACGCCGCGTCGCTGCGCTCGGACATTCCCGAGTTCCGCGCCGGTGACACGCTCAAGGTCCACGTCAAGGTCGTCGAGGGCACCCGCTCCCGGGTCCAGGTCTTCCAAGGCGTCGTCATCCGCCGCCACGGCGGCGGCATCGGCGAGACCTTCACCGTCCGCAAGATCTCCTTCGGGGTCGGCGTCGAGCGCACCTTCCCGCTCCACACCCCGATCATCGACCACATCGAGGTGCTCACCCGCGGTGACGTCCGCCGCGCGAAGCTCTACTACCTGCGCGGCCTGCGCGGCAAGGCGGCCAAGATCCGCGAGAAGCGTGACACCGTGCCGGCCAAGTCCGGGGCCAAGGCCTGATCCACACGCACACCTGATGCGTTCGTGACGCGAGGCGCGGTGGTCCCCGGGTCGAGTGGTTCCCCGTGAACGAGGAGCCCTCCAGCCCGGGTTCCACCGCGCCTTCGTCGTCCCCCGCGACCTCTCCACAGCCGGCCACCCAGCCCTCCACCCCGTCGACGAGCAGTTCGGCGCGGCGTCGCGACCGAGACCTGCGGTGGCTCATCGGGCCTGCGGTGGCGCTGCTCCTCGTCCTGCTCGTGCGGTCCCTGCTCGTGACCCCGTTCCGGATTCCCAGCAGCTCGATGGAGGACACCCTGCACGTCGGGGACCGGATCCTCGTCGACCGGACGACGAGCCCCGAGGACCTCCGGCACGGCGACATCATCGTCTTCGATGCCTCCCGAGCCTTCAACCTCGACGTGCCCGACCGGGGACTGCTCGAGGGTCTCGTGGACGGGCTGGAAGCCCTCGTCGGGCAAGGTCCACCGACCGACTACGTCAAGCGGGTCATCGGACTACCGGGTGACCGGGTTCGCTGCTGCGGGCCCGACGGGCGCCTCGAGGTCAACGGCACCCCCGTGGACGAGCCCTACCTCAAGCCGGGACAGCAACCGAGCACGATGACGTTCGACGTGCTCGTCCCGCCCCGACGCCTGTGGGTCATGGGGGACAACCGGGCCGGGTCCGCAGACTCCCGAGCGCACCTCGGCGAGCCGGGCGGCGGCATGGTCCCGGGAGACGACATCATCGGCAAGGTGTGGGTGCGATACTGGCCGCTCGACCAACTCGGAGCAGTCGACCCCGACGAATCCTCAGCCACCCCCTAGCTGCCCGTCGCTCGGACAGGGACGGGGGGAAGTGCTCCCCACGACGAAACGGTGAGTGATGTCGCAAGTGCCAGGCCGCCCGGAGTCCACGGGACCACACCCGGACCGTGGCGGCGACCCCGACGCTCTGTCTCTCGGCGACGGGGTGGACGACGCCTACGACCCGAGGGACGGCTCCGCTCAGCTCGGCACGCGGCTGGGCAACGGGGCAGGGAGCGAGCCTGACCTGGCTGACGACACGGACGACGAGCCGGACGACCAGCGCGGGTTCGGCGCCGGACTCGTGGCGGCCCTCAAGGAGCTGGTCATCGTCGTCGTGCTCGCGATGGTGCTCTCCTTCGTGGTCAAGACCTGGCTCTTCCAGGCCTTCTACATCCCGTCGGGATCGATGGAGAACACCCTCGTCAAGGACGACCGGGTCATCGTCAGCAAGCTGACCCCCGGCCCGTTCGACCTGCGACGCGGCGACGTCGTCGTGTTCGAGGACCCGGCCGAGCCGTTCCCGTGGCTCAGCGGCGCCCTCACCAATGGCGCCCCGGACGTTGGCGGTCCCTTGCACGACCTGCTCGTCTTCGTCGGCCTCCTCCCCGAGGACGCCGAGAACCACCTCATCAAGCGCGTCATCGGACTCCCGGGCGACCACGTCGTCTCGGAGGGCGGGACCGGGCCGATCACGATCAACGGGGTCGCCGTCAACGAGACCTACCTCAAACCCGGTGATGCACCGAGCGAGGGCAAGGCCTTCGACATCGTCGTTCCCCCGGACCACGTGTGGGTCATGGGCGACCACCGCTCCGACTCGTCCGACTCGCGATACCACGACGCGCCGTCCAACAACGGCTCCGACGGCTCCGTCCCCATGGACAAGATCGTCGGGCGAGCCCTCTTCATCGTCTGGCCCATCGACCACGTGACCTGGCTCGGTGTGCCCGAGCGAACCTTCGAGACCGTCCCGGCACCGTCCGGCTCCCCGTCGTCCTGAGGGCCACGCGAATGGCGGTCAGGACCCCATCGAAGAAGCCCTCGCTGAGGGTGGAGCGCCAGCTGCAGCGCGCCGGCCACCGGCTGCTCGCTGGTATGGACGAGGTCGGGCGCGGCGCCCTGGCCGGCCCCGTCAGCGTCGGGGTCGTCGTCATCGACGAGACCGTGCGGTCGGCTCCCACCGGGGTCAAGGACTCCAAGCTGCTGACCGAGCGAGCCCGTAGGGGACTCGTGCCGCGGATCCAGCGCTGGGCGGTCGCCTACTCCGTCGGGCACGCGTCGCCCGCCGAGATCGACGACATCGGGATCATGGCCGCCCTCCGTCTCGCTGGCCTCCGGGCCCTGGCCACGCTCGAGGTCGTGCCCGACCTCGTCATCCTCGACGGCAACCACGACTGGCTCACCGCGCCGTACGAGGTCGGCCTGCTCGCCTTCGCCGACGCCGCCGGACCGACGACGCCACCGGTGACGACGATGATCAAGGCCGACCTCAAGTGCTCGTCGGTGGCGGCGGCCAGCGTGATCGCGAAGGTGGAGCGCGACGAGCTGATGGTCCGGCTGGGAGCCGAGCACCCGGCATACGGCTGGACCCTCAACAAGGGCTACTCCGCCCCCGAGCACATCGACGCCCTCGCTCGCATCGGGCCGTGCGAGCTCCACCGTCGCTCCTGGCGGCTCCCCGGGGTCTACGAGCCAGGAACGGTGGCGCTGCCCGACGAGGCGCTCGAAGGGGTGTTGAATGAGGGAGCAGAGGCCCACGTGCCGGCCCTCATGACGGCAGATCAGACAGAAACGGCGGTCAGGTGAGCTCGGAAGACCTCGAGAAGTACGAAACCGAGATGGAGCTGCAGCTCTACAAGGAATATCGCGACGTCGTCGGACTCTTCACCCACGTCGTCGAGACGGAGCGCCGCTTCTACCTGGCCAACTCGGTCGACCTCAAGGTCCGCACCGACGGGGGAGAGGTGTTCTTCGACGTCACCATGGCCGATGCCTGGGTCTGGGATATCTACCGGCCGGCCCGGTTCGTCAAGAACGTGCGGGTCGTGACGTTCAAGGACGTCAACATCGAGGAGCTGCCGAAGCCCGACATCAAGCTGCCGGAGTCCGGGGAGTTCTCCTGAGCGCTTGAGGCCGGACTCCCAGCTCGACGCCACCACCCCCTGTGGCACCCGGGCTGTCCACATCCCCTTGGTCCGGGCCGCGTCGTACACAGGCCGAACCCGCCCGTCTGCGTGAGACGGACCATGCGGCAAGGCTGCTCGCATGGACATCCCACCGACCCGGGCACTGGGTGCGTACGGCGAGGCGCTCGCCTGCCGTTACCTGGCCGACGCCGGCTTCACCATCCTCGACCGCAACTGGCGCTGCGCGCGGGGTGAGATCGACATCGTCGCGCGCGAAGCGGAGACGCTCGTGGTGTGCGAGGTCAAGACGCGCAGCACCGAGCAGTTCGGCGCACCCTTCGAGGCGGTGACCCGGCAGAAGCTGCAGCGCCTCCGCCGGCTGGCCTGCCTCTGGCTCGACGCGCGCCCCGCCGCGGTCCGTCGCCGTCTGGAGACTCGAACGATTCGGATCGACGTCATCTCGATCCTGCGGCCGCGAGCAGGGATGCCGCGCCTGACGCACCTGCGGGGCGTCCAGTGAGCCTCGGCCGGACCAAGGCGGTCGGTCTGAGCGGCGTCAACGGGTTCATCGTCGAGGTCGAGGCCCACGTGGCTGGGGGGCTGCCCGGGTTTGTCATCAGCGGTCTGGGTGACTCGGCCGTCAAGCAGTCACCGGAGCGGATCAAGGCGGTGTCGTCCCTTGTTGCCGAGATGCTGGTCAACCAGCGCCGGGTCACCGTGAACCTCTCCCCAGCGGGGCGCCGCAAGGTCGGGACCGGGTTCGACCTGGCCATCTTCATCGCCGTCGCCGCGGCGATGAACATCGTGCCCGCCGAGGTCGTCCGTCAGGTGGTGCACCTCGGGGAGCTCGGGCTGGACGGCTCGGTCCGGGGGGTCACCGGTGTCCTGCCGGCAGCGCACGCTGCTTCCCTCGCCGGGGTGCGGCACGTCGTGGTTCCCGCGGTGAACGCGGCTGAGGCGAGACTGGTGACCGGCGTCGAGGTGCACGCGGTGTCGGACGTGCGCGAGCTCGTCCAGCGTTATCGAGACCTGTCCCGCGGCCTGGTGGTGGTGCCCGTCGAGGAGCCGCCCCGGGACGAGGCCAGCGTGCCGCGGACGAGCACGGACCTGTCGGACGTCCTCGGCCAGGCCGAGGCGAAGATCGCCTTGGAGATCGCGGCTGCAGGCGGTCACCACCTGCTCCTCGCGGGGCCTCCGGGCGCCGGCAAGACGATGCTCGCCGAGCGACTGCCGGCGCTGCTGCCGCCGCTCGAGGAGGACCAGTCGATGTCGGTGACCGCGATCCACTCCGTCCTCGGCCTCCTGGAGGACGTCCGCCTCATCACCCGGCCACCGTTCGTCGCCCCCCACCACGGGGCATCGCAGTCCGCGATCATCGGTGGGGGGAGCGGCCACATCCGGCCGGGAGCGATCACCCAGGCCAACTGCGGGGTCCTGTTCCTCGACGAGACCCCCGAGTTCGACAAGGCGGTCCTCCAGGCCTTGCGGACGCCCCTGGAGCGCGGAAGCGTGACCATCGCGCGAGCGCACGAGACGGTCACGTTCCCGGCTCGCTTCCAGCTGGTGCTCGCGGCCAACCCGTGCCCGTGCGGGAATGGCTGGGGGCAAGGACTGGACTGCACCTGTTCGGTGGCGATGCGACGCAGCTACTTCGGCAAGCTCTCCGGGCCGCTCCTCGACCGGGTCGACCTGCAGGTCCATGTCCAGCCCCCGGGGCTGTCCCTGGCGGCGCAGCCGCCGGGAGCCAGCACCCGGGAGGTCGCTGCTCGGGTGGCGGCAGCCAGAGCTGTCCAACGCGAGCGCTGGCGGGGCCTGCTCATCGACGGCTGGGCGCTCAACGCACACGTTCCGGGCTCGCTGCTGCGTTCGCCGGCCTGGCGACTGCCGGCCAGCGCCACGGCCCCGCTCGACCGAGCGCTCGACCGGGGGAGCATCAGCCTGCGCGGTTACGACCGCAGCCTGCGCAGCGCATGGACCGTCGCCGACCTCTCGGGCCTACAGCGCCCGGGGCGCGACCAGGTCGAGCTCGCGCTGTCCATGCGCGGGCAGGTGGGGGTGGCGGCATGACGGAGGACCGGCTGGCCAGAGCGGCTCTGTCGCGGCTCGTCGAGCCAGGTGATCGACTGGTCCACCATCTCCTGGTCGAGCACGGTCCCTCAGCGACGCTGGACCGGGTCAGGCGCGGTCACGGCAAGCTGGCCCGGTTCGCCGAGCGGGTGCGCCGACTGGACGTGGACCGCGACATCGCGACGGCTGCCAAGGTGGGCGCGCGGGTCGTCGTGCCCGGCGACGACGAATGGCCCGAGCGACTCGACGACCTGCCCACTCCACCGTGGTGCCTCTGGGTACGCGGCCCGGCCGACCTCGCTGCGGTCACCCGGAAGTCCGTCGCAGTCGTCGGATCCCGGGTGTGCACCGCGTATGGGGAGCAGCTGGCTGCCGATCTCGCGGCGGGAGTCGCGCAGCGTGGGTGGACGGTGATCTCAGGAGCGGCCTTCGGCATCGACGGTGCCGCCCACCGGGGCACCCTGGCCGTGGACGGGGTCACCGTGGCCGCCCTCGCGAGCGGCATCGACCGGCCGTACCCGTCCGGTCACGCCCGGCTCATCGAGCGCATCGCCGAGACGGGAGCCGTGCTCTCCGAGGTGGCCCCCGGATCAGCGCCGATGCGGATGCGCTTCCTCCAACGCAACCGGCTCATCGCCGCCATGTCGAGGGGGACCGTCGTCGTCGAGGCCGACCTGCGTTCCGGCTCGCTCAACACGCTGGGCACTGCCGTCGACCTCGGTCGACCCGTGGGCGCCTGCCCTGGTCCGGTCACCTCGATGACCTCGGCGGGCTGCCACGCGAAGATCCGATTGGGCATGGCCACCCTGGTCACGACGGCAGTAGAGGTCATCGACCTCGTGGGAGAGCTCGGGGAGGACGCTTGCGAAGAGCCTCGTGGTGCGGAGCTGGCCACGGATGGCCTCGATCCGGACGAGGCCAAGGTTCACGATGGGCTGCCGCACCGGGCTTGGGCCGACCTCGGCGAGGTGTGCAACCTCTCCGCGCTCGCGCCGATGCAGGCCATGGCCGTCCTCGCTCGGCTCGTCGAGCTGGGGCTCGCGGAACGGCGGGACGGGTCGTGGCGCAAGGCGCCCCCGTCCCGGACTGGGCCTACCTCGGCGCGCTCAGCGTCGCAGGCGCGCCCCCGTCGTGGCGGAGGTCTGAACACCCGGTCGGAGGTCTGAGTCCGGTGCGGTGTCGAGTCGGCGCTCGTCGGCCTCGTCGCTCCCGCTCGCATCGCCGGCCCCTGCCGAGGGGGCGGGGGCCCTGCGGATGAGCCAACCGATGATCCCGACCAGCGCCACGACTGCGATGACGACTGTCATCGCGTCGAGCCAGCCCCGCCCGGCATAGTCCAGCACGGTGGCCCCGACCTCCTGGCTGAGCATGAAGATGGCCATGACGAGGACGAAGTAGCCGAAGGCCTTGCGCAGCTTGTCCGGGTGGATCCGACCGACGACCAGGCTCCCGGTCAGGGCGCCCAGGATCGCGAAGCCCGTCACGAGCAGCGTCACCGCCCAGTCGATCTGCGTCTCTGGGTTGGCCTGCACCACGTGTCCGTTCACTCCGAACTGCAGGGCGTAGCCGGCGAACCCCGCGAAGGACTTCATCGAGATCACCAGGAGGGAGGTGGCCACAGCGGCCCCCATCGGCAGGCCCCCGAGCAGTGCCAGTGCGGGGACCACGAGGAAGCCGCCGCCGGCACCCACGAGACCGGTCACCAGGCCCACCGCGAAGCCGTCGAGGAGGATGCGGAAGAGTGGCAGGCCGTTCGCGTGACGGGTGTCGGGGCTCCGGCGCCCACGGATCATGGCGACGGCGGTGATGCCCATCATGACGGCGAAGGCCCCGAGCAGCAGGGACCCGGGCAGGTGGGCGCCGAGCTGGCCGCCGAGGAAAGCCCCGACCATGCCGGCCACCCCGAAGATGAGGCCGGTCCGCCACCGGACCCGCCCCTGACGCGCGTGCTGCACCAAGCCGAAGA
Source organism: Intrasporangium calvum DSM 43043 (assembly GCF_000184685.1). Taxonomy (NCBI): domain Bacteria; kingdom Bacillati; phylum Actinomycetota; class Actinomycetes; order Micrococcales; family Intrasporangiaceae; genus Intrasporangium; species Intrasporangium calvum. The sequence continues at coordinate 2,548,891 of NC_014830.1, read as the reverse complement.
TCGAGGTGATCCCGACGATGAACAGGCTGGCCGTGATCGCCTGCTTCGGCTGGAAGTCGAGGACGTAGACGAGGAGCGGTGTCGTGAGGATCGAACCGCCGCCACCGAGCAGCCCGAAGGCCACGCCGATGAAGATGGACAGTAAGGCAGCGAGGGCCAGGAGGGGGGCGGCCATGAGTCGGTTGCTCCTAGTGGTCGCGGTCACCGGGTCGTCTCACTATACCCCCCAGGGTATGTCCCGACGACTTGCCGTCCGTCGGCCCGGGGTGCTTGCCCACGCCGTCCCGGTTTGCGATGGTGCACTCATGACCGGCGCGGGGGGGACCCAGGAGGCGGTGCCCACACAGCCGGCCCCCGAACCGGCCGGTCTCGAGGCCGTCCTGTCGGAGTTCACCCGCCATCTGCGTTCCGAGCGCGGTCGCTCCGAGCACACCACGCGCGCCTACGTCTCCGACATCAACCACCTCTTCTCCTTCGTCGTCGCCCACGGACTGAGCGACCTCGGCGAGCTGCGGCTCGCGGACCTGCGTTCGTGGCTGGGGGCTCAGGCAGACGGGGGGGCAGCCCGGTCGACCATTGCCCGGCGCGCCGCTGCTGCGCGGACGTTCCTCAAATGGGCCAGTCGGTCGGGGCGCATCGAGACGGACCCCTCGTTGCGGCTCGTCGCCCCGCGCCGGAGCAGGACGCTCCCTGACGTCCTGAAGCAGCGCGAGGCGAGCGCGATGCTGGACGTGGCAGCCGTCCGGGCGGACGATGCGGACCCGATCCATGTGCGTGACCGAGCCGTGCTCGAGCTGCTGTACGCGTCCGGGATCCGGGTGGGCGAGCTCGTGTCCCTCGACCTCGACGACCTCGACCTGCGCGAGAGGACGGTTCGCGTGATGGGCAAGGGTGCCAAGGAACGGGTCGTCCCGTTCGGCGTGCCGGCCGCCTCAGCCCTCCAGGAGTGGCTGGCGGCGCGACGGCTGCTGGTCGGACCCCGATCCGGGCCGGCTCTCTTCCTCGGCCGCCGTGGGGCTCGCGTGGATCCGCGACAGGTGCGCTCCCTCGTCCACGAGGTGCTGAGCCACCTGCCCGATGCTCCGGACCTCGGTCCCCACGGGCTGCGGCACAGCGCTGCCACCCACCTGCTCGAGGGGGGAGCGGACCTGCGGATGGTGCAGGAGGTGCTCGGACACGCCAGCCTCGCGACCACCCAGATCTACACGCACGTCTCGGTCGAGCGACTTCGCAAGAGCTACGAGCAGGCGCACCCGAGAGCGTGACGTGGCGCCGCAGTCGCGGCGGGCCGTGCACCGCTGCCTGACAGCGTCCCGTTGCCGGTCGCGCGAACGAGCGGGCCGCACGCCGCCACCGCTCCGGTCGAACCATCGGGCCGGTCATTCCAGCGGCAGCAGGATGACCGGAGCCCGGCGGAGGAGGACCAAGGGGTCGAGGTACTCCCGTCCGCGAAGGACGCCCCAGTGGAGGCACGTCGCAGGGTCGCAGTGGGTCGACTCGTCCGTCACCAGACCGATGACCTCACCCGGCGCGACCGGAGAGCCGACCGGCAGCGAGCCGACCACCGGTTCAAAGGTGCTGCGCAGGCCGCCCGGATGGCGCACGACGAGGACGGATCGTCCCGCGAGCCGCGCGGCGAACGCGACCTCACCGGCCGCCGGTGAGCGGACCTCCTGTCCGACCGATGCGCGCAGGTCGACCCCACGATGCCCCGGCTCCCAGCGCCGCCTCGGGGCATCGGAGGGCCGCTCGACCTCAGGCTCCGGCGCCAGTGGCCACACCCAGCCGCGCCAGCCGGGCATCGGGGCCTGCCGCTTCGCATCGGCCGCGCCGACCGGCGTGGGCTCGGACACGTGAGTCGTCGCCTGAGCGAGGGGGCCGGAGGCCAGGCCAAGGCCCAAGCCGGCTGCTGCCAGGGCTGCGACGAGATGCGGGGTCGGGACCATGGACCGAGCCTCGCCCGGTCACGCTCTCGCCTCAGCTCGAGCGGGCCCACCTGTGGACGACCAGCCACTCCGCCGAGAGGATGTGGACCATGGGCTTCAGGTGGGCAGAGGTCGGCTCGGGTCGGCTCGAGGCCCGGGTGAGGGCGGCTCAGGACCGCCTGACCCGAGAGAGCCGTCGGCTGGCCTCCACGAGAACGTCGTCCTGCTTGCAGAACGCGAACCGCACCAAGGTCCGCGCCGCGTCCTGGTCGTCGTGGAAGACCGACACGGGCACGCCGACGACACCGGCCAGCTCGGGGAGTCGACGGGCGAACTCCAGCCCGTCGACCGCGCCCAGCGGCGCGGCGTCGGCGATGACGAAGTAGGTGCCGCGCGGCCGGGACACGGTCAGCCCCGACGCCTGCAGGGCCTCGCAGAGCAGGTCGCGCTTGGCCTGGAGGGACGACGCGAGCTCGGCGTAGACGTCGTCGCCGAGTCCGAGGGCCATCGCGACTGCAGGCTGGAAGGGGCCGGACGCCACGTACGTGAGGAACTGCTTCACCGTCCGCGCCGCCGCAACCGCCTCGGTCGGCCCGGTCAACCAGCCGACCTTCCACCCGGTCGCCGAGAAGGTCTTGCCCGCCGACGAGATGGTGATGGTGCGCTCGGCCATCCCGGGCAGCGTGGCCATCGGGATGTGCACGGAGTCGTCGAACACGAGGTGCTCGTAGACCTCGTCGGTGACGACCCAGGCATCGTGCTCGCGGGCGAGGTCGGCGACGAGCTCGAGCTCGGCCCGCGAGAAGACCTTCCCCGTGGGGTTGTGCGGCGTGTTGAGCAGGACGAGACGAGTGCGAGCCGAGAATGCCGCCCGCAGGGACTCCTCGTCGACCGCGAAGTCGGGGAACCGCAGCACGGACGTCCGTCTCGTGGCGCCCGCCAGCGCGATGGTGGCCGTGTAGCTGTCGTAGTACGGCTCGAACGTGACCACCTCGTCGCCCGGTTCGCACAGGGCCAGGACGACCGATGCGATCGCCTCGGTCGCTCCGACCGTGACGAGGACCTGCGACGTGGGGTCGACGCGCAACCCGTAGAACCGCTCCTGGTGCGCTGCGACCGCGTCGAGCAGCTCGGGGACGCCAGGTCCCGGCGGGTACTGGTTTCGTCCGCTGTCGATGGCCGCCTTCGCCGCGTCGAGCATGACCCGGGGCCCGTCGGTGTCGGGAAACCCTTGGCCCAGGTTGATCGCCCCCGTCCGGACGGCGAGCGCGGACATCTCCGCGAAGATCGTCGTCCCGAAGGACTGCATGCGCGAGACCAGCGGCGAGCTCATGGGGCGAACCCTACCGAGACGACAGGCCGCAGCCGGTGACGCGGAAGAGCGTGTAGTCGCCGACGGTGCGGACCTGCTCGAGCCCGTCGACGGCAGCGAGGTCGAACAGCCCCGAGGACCGCTCGGGGCGGTCGAGCCAGTAGACGTGGGGCGAGTCGATCGCCCACCGGATGTCGTGACGCTGGAGGGCAGCACAGATGTCCGGACGCGTGGCCATCTCGTCGAACCCGGTCCCGAGGAGGTTCTCGTCGCCGGTGTCGGGGATCGGGATGGACCGGTAGAAGGTGTTCGTCCCGAACAGCGCGAACATCAGCGGTGTGCCGTTCTCGGGGCGCCCGATGACGCCCTCGCCCGCCGGGATCTCCTCGGCGAGCGCCGCGAGATCGGTCTGGGCCTGGCGCGAGAGGATGACGTGGGTCGGGTCGGCAGGCCGGAAGAACTGCTCGAGCATCGCGGTCCTCGTCGGTCCGTGGGCGACGACCGTCGCGAAGGGGAGAGCAGCGAGGGCGACGAGGCTCACCGCCGGCCCCTGGACCCGCAGCGCCGGGACCTTCAGCAGGACGTCCCGGAGCGCGGGCGCTGCGGCTGCGACGAGCACCACGCCGGGGACCGCCGCGAGGGAGGCCAGCCGGACCTTGTCGTTGTACCAGTAGCCCGTGACGAGCGCGGTCCACGAGGCGGTTGAGGACGCAGCCATGACGTAGAGGACGATGCAGGCACCCCACATGGCGACCACGGGCAGCGCCGCGCGGGCGCGGAGGACGATCCAGCCGACACCGAGGACGAGGAGCGCGAGCACTCCCCAGAGCACGACGGGGATCTGCAGTCGCCCGCCGACGACCTCGACGAGCGCAGTCCAGACGCTGACGTGGCCCTTCCACTCGTACGACTGGGTCGAGGCCAGGCGCTGCGAGACGAGGGGAGCGGTGAGGAGCCCGGCCACGCCGACGGCCGCCACGATGCCCAGGTCACGTCCCACGGCGGTCCAGGCCGCGTGGCCGAGGATGCCGGCCCGGACCCGCGCGGTGACGAACCAGACCAGCGCGAAGAGGACGAGGGCGACGAGCGAGTTGGGCTGGATCAGTGCGAGGCCGACGAGGGCTGCCGCGAAGCCGAGCCACTGCCCGAGTCGCCGCCTCGTCCAGCGGCCTTCGGTGACGGTGCGCGCGGCCTGGAGCATGATCGCCAGGGCAGCCGGGGTGAGCGCGGTGCCCATCAGGTTGGGCCACAGCACGCCCCACCCGAGGAGGATCGTCGGGAAGGACACGAAGGCAGCGGAAGCGAGCCCAGCGGCATACGTCACGATGTGCGACGCACCGAGCGCGTGCCGGACGAGCGTGACGACGCCGAGCGGCCACACGACGGCGGCGAGGACCACGGTGGCGACGTTCGTCCCGACCAGGGCGGGGGCGACACCGCTCTGCAGGCCGGTCGCGATCCAGGCGTGGAAGCCGTTGGGGTAGAAAGTCGGGTGGACGATCGAGAAGTTCCCGGTCTCGAGGAACAGCCGGATGCGGTTGAGGTGGTAGACGGCGTCCGGGCTGTCGACGAGCTCGTCCGGGCGCCCGATGGCCGGCAGGATCGTGGCGAGCGCGATGACGACACCGATGCCGATCGCGAGCGCCGCGTGGGGGTCCGGTCGGCCGAGGAGGCGGCGCTTCGGGGTCAGCACCGGGTCGTGGGCACGCAGGCCGCGGACCACGAGCCAGCCGCCCGCAGCGGTGACCGCGGTGACGGCGGCGAGCACCAGCCAGCTCCAACCGATCCCGAGGCGCTGGGTGACGGTGGCCCAGGCGGCGATCACGGCGACGGACACGGCGGGGGAGACGGCGACGGCCTCGAGGCCGCGGGTGCCGAGGGCGCGCACGACGAGCCAGCCGGGCCCGAAGAGCGCGACGAGGAGGACGGCGAAGACGGGGATGGTGTCCCACCAGCTCGACCAGCTCAACCCGTTCTCCATGGCGGCCATTCTTGCCGGTCGAGGCGATTTCCCAGCACGCGGGGCGACGCACTACGATGAACGACGGTCACGTGTGCCTCGGCGCGCGAGACCCAATTCGCGCGTCTTCGTCCGGGCCTGACCCGGGGCGCACCACGGCAGTCCCAGCCCGACCACCGGTCGTGCTGGGCGGGGTGGCGCCGAGACGCCAGGAGTGAGGCGTATGCCGCTGGGCTCGGTCCGCACGTCGGGCCGCTTCCGCGGTGGTGACCTCACATGCAACTGACAACCACGAATCAAGGAGGACACGGCATGGCCGTCGTCACCATGCGCCAGCTCCTGGAGAGCGGCGTCCACTTCGGGCACCAGACCCGCCGGTGGAACCCGAAGATGAAGCGCTTCATCATGACCGAGCGCAACGGCATCTACATCATCGACCTGCAGCAGTCGCTGACGTACATCAACAACGCGTACGAGTTCGTCAAGGAGACCGTGGCCCACGGCGGCACGATCCTCTTCGTCGGCACCAAGAAGCAGGCCCAGGAGCCGGTGGCCGAGCAGGCGACCCGCGTCGGGATGCCCTACGTCAACCACCGTTGGCTCGGTGGCATGCTCACCAACTTCCAGACGATCTCCAAGCGCCTCACGCGCCTCAAGGAGCTCGAGGAGCTGAACTTCGACGACGTGGCCGGCTCGGGCTACACGAAGAAGGAGCTGCTCATCCTCAAGCGCGAGAAGGACAAGCTCGAGAAGACCCTGGGCGGCATCCGCACGATGAGCAAGGTTCCCTCCGCGGTGTGGATCGTCGACACCAAGAAGGAGCACCTCGCCGTCGACGAGGCGCGCAAGCTCGGACTGCCCGTCATCGCGATCCTCGACACGAACTGCGACCCCGACGAGGTCGACTACAAGATCCCGGGCAACGACGACGCGATCCGCTCCGTCGCCCTGCTGACGCGGGTCATCGCTGACGCCGTTGCCGAGGGCCTCGTCCAGCGGTCCACCGGCCGCTCCGGTGTGGAGGCCGGCGTCGAGGAGCCCCTGGCCGAGTGGGAGCGCGAGCTCTACGCCGAGGCTGCTGTCACCGCGGACGGGGCTGTGGCCACCGACGCTGCCGAGCCTGCCGCCCCCGAGGTGACGCCCGCAGCTGAGGGAGCCACCACGGAGGCTGCCGCCCCCGAGGCTGCCGCTGAGGCTGTCGAGGCTCCGGCCGAGTCGAGCGAGGCGACCGAGGCTCCGGTCGAGACCGCTGAGGCCGCCGCCCCCGAGGCTGCCGCTGAGGCTGTCGAGGCTCCGGCCGAGTCGAGCGAGGCGACCGAGGTTCCGGCCGAGCAGGCCTGAGCCTTCGGCGCGCACCGTTCGAGTCGATTTCCAGTCCCACTGACGAAAAGAGCGAATCAGAGCATGGCGAACTACACCGCCGCTGACATCAAGGCGCTCCGCGAGCAGACCGGCGCGGGCATGTTGGACGTCAAGAAGGCGCTCGACGAGGCTGACGGCGACCGCGCCAAGGCCGTCGAGATCCTCCGGGTCAAGGGCCTCAAGGGCGTCACGAAGCGTGAGGGCCGCTCGGCCTCGAACGGTCTCGTGGCTGCCCGGGCCGGCGACGGCGTCGGCACCCTCGTCGAGGTCAACTGCGAGACGGACTTCGTCGCCAAGGGCGAGAAGTTCATCGCGCTCGCCGATCAGGTCCTCGCGCACGCCGTGGCCAGCAAGGCAGCCGACGCCGAGTCCCTGCTCGCGAGCACGCTCGCGGACGGCAAGACGGTCAAGGAGCTCCTCGACGACGCCAACGCGACGATCGGCGAGAAGATCGAGGTCCGCCGGGTCGCCCGCCTCGAGGGGGAGAAGGTCGTTTCCTACCTCCACAAGACGAGCCCCGACCTGCCCGCGCAGATCGGCGTCCTCGTTGCGCTCGAGGGCGGCGACGAGCAGGTGGCCCGTGACGTCGCGATGCACGTCGCGGCGTTCAGCCCGTCGGTGCTGACGCGCGAGGAGGTCCCGGCCGAGACGGTCGAGAACGAGCGTCGAGTTGCCGAGGCCACCGCCCGTGAGGAGGGCAAGCCCGAGGCTGCCCTCGCCCGGATCGTCGAGGGCCGGGTCGGCGGCTACTTCAAGGAGAACGTCCTGCTCGAGCAGCCGTTCGCCAAGGAGCCGAAGAAGACGGTCGCCAAGGTGCTCGAGGAGGCCGGCGCCACCGCGACCGGTTTCGCGCGCTTCCGCGTCGGCCAGTGAGGTCGTAACCCCAGGCACATCGAAAGAGCAGTTTGCGACACGGTCCATCTGGACCAAGGCCCGCTCGGCCCGTCGCAAACTGCTCTTTCGATGTGGTCCGGCACGTTGGTGCACTCTCTACTACTGGTTGTAGTAGGGATCACAGGCGAAATGGTATCGCGCCATACCCGCGGGGGTATTGGATGGTGACATGACCACCGCAACGAAGAAAACCCTGGTGGTGCTGGGCGCGGGCACGGCCGGAACCATGGTCGCGAACAAGCTCCGCCACCGTCTCCCCAAGACCGACTGGACGATCACGGTTGTCGACAAGACCGATATCCACGACTACCAGCCGGGTTACCTCTTCATCCCGTTCGGGATGAACACGCCCGAGCAGATCCGCAAGACGAAGCACGCGTTCATCGGTGATGGCGTCGACCTCGTCCTCGCCGAGATCGACAAGGTCGATCCCGGGGCCAAGACCGTCGCCCTGACGGACGGGCGGACGCTCTCCTACGACTACCTCGTCGTCGCCTCGGGCACGAGTCCCCGCCCCGACCAGACCCCTGGGATGCTCGGCGACGAATGGCACAAGTCGGTCGGCGAGTTCTACACCTACGACGGCGCCGTCGCCCTGCGCGACCAGATGCGCGCCTTCAAGGGCGGCCGACTCGTCGTGCACATCACCGAGCTGCCGTTCAAGTGCCCGGTGGCTCCGCTCGAGTTCACCTTCCTCGCCGACGACTACCTCCGTGAGCGCGGCTTGCGGGACAAGACGGAGATCGTCTTCGTCACCCCGCTTGACGGCGCCTTCACCAAGCCAGTGGCGAGCAAGGAGCTCGGCCACATCCTCAAGGAGCGCAACGTCACGGTCGAGACGGACTTCATGGTCGAGAGCATCGACCAGGAGCGCAAGGTCCTCATCTCGTACGACGAGCGCGAGGTCCCCTTCGACCAGCTCGTGACCATCCCGCTCAACATGGGCGCGGAGTTCGTGGCGCGGTCCGGCCTCGGGGACGACCTCAACTACGTCCCGGTCGACAAGCACACGATGCAGTCGACGGAGTTCCCCGAGGTCTTCGCCCTCGGCGACGCGAGCAACATCCCGACGTCGAAGGCCGGTTCGGTCGCGCACTTCTCCGTAGAGATCTTCGTCGAGAACTTCATGGAGCTCATCGCCGGCAAGCCGATGACCCACTCCTTCGACGGACACGCCAACTGTTTCGTCGAGTCCGGCGGCGGCAAGGCCCTGCTGCTCGACTTCAACTACGACACGCAGCCGCTCACCGGCACGTTCCCGCTGCCGAAGATCGGCCCGATGACGCTGCTGAAGGAGTCGCGCGCCAACCACCTGGGCAAGCTCGCCTTCCGGCACATCTACTGGAACATGCTGCTCCCCGGCCGCCCGCTCGGCCTTCCCCCCGCCATGTCGATGTCCGGCAAGATCCCGGCCGACGCCTGAGCTCGAAAGGACGTAATTCAAATGCCTACCACCACCATCGCCGGCACCCAGGTCGAGGTCAACGAGGAGGGCTTCCTCAGCAACCCCGCGGACTGGACCCAAGAGCTCGGTGCCGAGTTCGCCCGCCTCATCAACGTCGAGATGACCGACGAGCACTGGAAGCTCGTCACGTTCCTCCGCGAGGACTACAAGGCCATGGGCGAGACCCCGACCCTGCGCCGCGTGAGCACCCAGCTCGGCCTGCCCGTCAAGCAGCTGTTCACGATGTTCCCGGGCAAGCCGGCCAAGAAGATGTCCTACGTCGCCGGTGTCCCGAAGCCCAAGGGCTGCGTGTGAGCCGCAACCCCGGACTGACCACCACACCCAGACACAGCAGGAGCATCCAATGACCGACACGCCCGTCACCGAGGCACCATTCGTCCCGTCCTTCGACGAGCCTGCAGATGGGGGCCGCAAGCTGGCCATCATCTGCAGCAAGGGCACGCTCGACATGGCCTACCCGGGCCTCATCCTCGGCAACTCAGCCTTGGGCGAGGGCATCGAGACCCACCTGTTCTTCACCTTCTGGGGCTTCGACATGATCAACAAGAAGACCCAGAGCAACCTGAAGGCGACGATTCTCGGCAACCCCGCGATGCACATGCCTCAGGGGCTCGGCGGTATCCCGGGCATGACCCACCTCGCCACATCGCAGCTCAAGAAGGCCATCGCCGAGCTCGACATCCCCGAGGTGCCCGACTTCCTCGACCAGATCGTCGCGTCAGGTGGTCACCTGTGGGCGTGCCGACTGTCCGCGGACATGAACCACCTCACTGAGGCGGATCTCCGAGACGACATCGAGGGCATCATCTCGGCGTCGGACTTCATCGAGATGACCGCGGGCGCCCAGCTGCTCTTCATCTGACGGCTGGGTCTGGACGGCCCGGGGCGAGCGCATCCGCCCCGGGCCACTTCCGGTGCCCTGCGGCACCGGAGCCCGCGCCGTTCTTCACATCATCTCCAGACGCCGCGCCCGTCACGTCCCGAAGGGCGCTCGTAGTCTCAGGGGCATGAGCCGAATCCTGGTGGTCGAGGACGACCTGACGATCAACCAGACCGTCACCGACCGGCTGCGCGCCGAGGGGTTCGACGTCGTGCAGGCCCACGACGGGCCCCGAGCCGTGGCGGCGCACGCCACGCACGAGCCCGACCTGGTCGTGCTCGACGTCATGCTGCCGGGCTTCGACGGCCTGGAGGTCTGCCGTCGGATCCAGGCAAGCCGCGCCGTGCCGGTCCTCATGCTGACGGCGCGGGACGACGAGACGGACCTGCCCGTCGGGCTCGCAGTGGGAGCGGACGACTACGTCACCAAGCCGTTCCGGATGCGCGAGCTCGTCGCGCGCGTCCGGGCCCTCCTACGGCGCGTGGAGCGGGCCGGGCAGCTGGTTGCCGGCGACCAGGCCGTCGTCCGGGCCGACGGCGTGTGCGTCGACCGCGCGACCCGGCGAGTCACGGTCGACGCAGTCCCGGTTCACCTCACCCCGCTCGAGTTCGACCTGCTCCTCGTCCTGCTCGAACCGTGCGGCACCGTCCGCTCGAGGGAGGAGCTGATGCGTGAGGTCTGGGGTTGGGCCGACGCGGCCCGGACGAGGACCCTCGACAGCCACGTGAAGTCCCTCCGCGCCAAGATCGGCGCCCACCGGGTGCGCACCGTCCATGGCGTCGGCTACGCGTACGAGGACGGGTCGTGAACCGGGACCGGCCCCTCGACGGCCTGCGCTCCATCAAGGTCAAGCTCGCCGTCCTCGTCGGACTGAGCATCGTGGTGGCCTCGCTCGTGTCGGAGGCAGGTGACCGCGCCGGAGTGCCCGCGTGGCTGACCGTTCCGGTCACGATCGCGGGCTCCCTCGGCGTCGTCCAGTGGCTCGCCCGGGGCATGACCTCGCCGCTCCGTGAGATGACCGCCGCCGCGAACGTCATGGCCACGGGCGGCTACTCGCGGCGGGTGACGGCGACCTCGGCCGACGAGGTGGGTCAGCTGGCGCGGGCGTTCAACACGATGGCGGGCGACCTCGCCACCGCGGACCAGCAGCGCCGACAGCTCGTCGCCATGGTGTCGCACGAGCTGCGCACGCCTCTCACCGCCCAGCGCGGGCTCCTCGAGAACCTCGTCGACGGGGTGGTGTCCCCGGACGATGCGGCGCTCCGGACGGCACTGACGCAGGCCGAGCGGCTCAGTGACCTCGTGTCCGACCTGCTCGACCTGAGCCGGGTGGACGGCGGCCTGAGGACGCTGTCGGTCGAGCGGGTCGACGTCGGGGCGCTGATCGAGCAGGGAGTCGCCGAGGCCCGAGCGGCAGCGGCGGACCAGCGGCGCATCCAGTTCGCGACGGTGCTCGGAAGCCCCCCGCCGCATGCTCCGGACCGAGGACCGTCCACAGCGCTCCTCGTCGACGCCGACCCGGACCGGCTGGCCCAGGTCGTGGCGAACCTCCTCGACAACGCGGTGCGCCACAGCCCGCTGGGCGGCACCGTGCGCATCAGTGCCGGTGTCCTCGACCGCGAGCGGTGGATGCTCGAGGTGGGCGACGAGGGGCCGGGAATCTCCCCGGACCACGCGGAGCACGTCTTCGACCGTTTCGGGTCGTGGCAGGAGTCCGGTGGGGGCACCGGTCTCGGGCTGGCCATCGCCAGCTGGGTCTGCGAGCTGCACGGCGGCAGCATCAGTCTCATCCCTGCCGAGGCCGGAACGACCGGCGCCCGGGTCAGGGCCGTCCTCCCGCTCCGTCCGACGGCGTCCGAGCCCTCCCCGAGTCACCTCACCCCGACACCACGGCCCCTTCCCGTGACCGCAGCTGCCCCTTCACCAGAGGAGACACCCGTGTCCACCCCGTCAGCCGTGCCCACCGCTCCAGCCCCACCGGGCGCACCGGTCCCGTCCTTCGTGGACTCCGTCTTCGGCGACCTCTGGCCCGAGCGCGGGCTCTCAACGCGGCCCGGACTCGTCCTCGGTTCCGTCGGGATCGGCGCCTGGGCCGCCCTCGTCCTGCCGGACCGGAACATCGGTCTCGGACTCCTGCTCGTCCTCCTGCCCGCTGCCGGCCTGATCCTCAGTGGGTCGGTGCGGCTGCGGGACCCGTGGACCATCGCCTCGGCGGTCGTCGGGGTGGGGCTGGCCTCACTTGTCGTGCTCCGGGCAGCCGAATGGCTCACGGTCCTCGCCGTCGGCATCTGCGGGCTGCTCCTCATGACCGCCCTGACCGGAACCCGGGGTGTCGTCCCTGCGGTGGCCGGGTGGAGCTCCTGGGTGCTCGCCGCGGTCCGCGGGCTGCCTCTTCTCGGCCGCACCCTGACCGCCATGTCCTCGGTGTCGTCCCTGTGGCCGGTGGTGCGCACCATCGCCCTCTCGCTCGCCGCCCTCATCGTCTTCGGTGGACTCTTCGCATCCGGCGACGCGGTCTTCGGATCCTGGGCCGAGGCGGTCATCCCCGACGTCGCGGTCGACAGCCTCGTCCTCCGGTTCTTCACCGCGTTCGTCGTGGGCGGGACGGTGCTCGCGGCCTGCTACGTGGCGATCAACCCGCCCCGCGTCGACCGGCTCGCCCTTCCGCGGGCACGGAGCGTGAGCCGCGCGTGGGAGTGGCTCGTGCCCGCCGGGCTCGTCCTGGCAGTCTTCGTGGCGTTCGTCGTCGCGCAGACCGCGGCCATGTGGGGAGGGCACGACTACCTGCGGCGGACCACCGGGCTGACCTACGCGGAGTACGTCCACCAGGGCTTCGGCCAGCTCACGGCCGTCACGTTCCTCACCCTCCTCACCGTCGCCCTCGTCGCACGCAAGGCGCCGCGTGAGACCGCCCGGGAGCACCTGCTCCTGCGTCTCGTCCTCGGAGCCCTGTGCCTGCTGGCGCTCGTCGTCGTCGGGTCGGCTCTCTACCGGATGAACGTCTACCAGCAGGCCTACGGCTTCACCGTCCTGCGCGTGCTCGTCGACGCCTTCGAGCTGTGGATGGGGCTGCTCCTCGTCCTCGTCGTCATCGCCGGCCTCCACCTCTCCGGGTGGTGGATCCCGAGAGCGGCCCTCCTTTCGGGGGCCGCCCTCGTCCTCGCCATCGGCGTGGCCGACCCGGAGGCCTGGGTGGCCCAACGCAACATCGACCGCTTCGCGGCGACCGGCAAGCTCGACGCCGCCTACCTCGCCTCGCTCGGCGCCGACGCCGCCCCGACGATCCGCTCCGGACTGACGCCGGACCTCTCGGCGTGCATCCTCAGCTCGCGCGGTCTGCCCGAGACCGACGACGCCCTCGGCTGGAACCTGGGCCGATCCCGGGCCCGTGCTCTGGGGACCGAGCCCCTCCCCGGCCTGGACCCCGTATCCTGCTCGCTCGCACTGGCCCCGGGGGATGGTCGCTGAGGCAGGATGGGCTCGTGCGCGCCGACATCGCCGAGCTGTTCGAGCTCGACCCTGCCCTGACCCACCTCAACCACGGTGCCTTCGGTGCGGTGCCACGCGTCGTGCGAGAGGCCCAGGACCGGGCCCGTGCGCGGATCGAGTCGGCCCCGATGCGCGCGTTCCGCGACGACCTGCCCGGTGCCATCGCCGCGTCGCGGGAGCGCGCAGCAGACTTCGTCGGGGTGCCCCCCGAGGCGGCCGCCCTCGTCCGGAACGTCTCGGAGGGCGTCGCCGTCGTGCTCCAGTCGCTCGCGGTCGGCCGCGGGGACGACGTGGTCGTGAGCAACCACGGCTACCCCAGGGTGGCGATGGCGGTCCGAGCTCGTGGCGGCTCGGCGCGCGAGGCGACGTTCCACCTCCACGCGTCGACCGCCGACATCGTCGCGGCGTTCACCGAGGCCCTGACCCCCGACACGCGACTCGTCGTCATCGACCAGATCACGTCAGCGACCGCCCTGCTCCTGCCGGTCGCCGAGGTGGCGGCGGCCGTCGCGCCGGTCCCCGTGCTCGTCGACGCAGCCCACGTCCCCGGGGCGCTCCCGGGGCTCGACGTCGAGGCTCTCGGCGTCCACTACTGGGTCGGCAACCTGCACAAGTGGGTCTTCGCCCCTCGCTCGGCCGCCCTACTGTGGGTCGACTCGGCTCGCCGAGCCGACGTCCAGCCGCTCGTCACGTCCTGGAGCCACGGTGAACGGTTCCCGGCCTCCTTCGACCTGCAGGGGACCGTCGACCACTCGGCCTGGCTCGCGCTGCCGGACGGCGTCGACTTCTGGCATCGCCTCGGCGGGTGGCGCAACGTCCAACACAACGCCGACCTCGTCCGCTGGGGGGCCCACCACATCGCGGGCGCGCTCGGCACGACGAGCGAGCCCAGCGGCATACCCTCCGCTCCCTGCATGACCCTCGTCCCGCTCCCTGAGCAGGCGGCAGCGACGCCTGAGGGGGCTGAGGCGCTCTGGCAGCAGCTCTTCGCAGCAGGGTTCATCGTCCCGGCGGTCAGCTTCGCCGGCCGCGGTCATCTGCGTCTGGCCGCCCAGGCGTACAACGACGAGGACGACTACGCCCGCCTCGCCGCGACCCTCGTCTCGCTCGTGGGTCGGGCCTGAGCAGCCGATGCGACCCGGGAGGCCCCCATGTGGAAAGATCGGGCGACCACCGGAACTGCCCACCAGGAGGCTCCGTCATGACCGACGCCCGCAACACACCGTTCAAGAGGGTGCTCCTCAAGCTCTCTGGTGAGGCCTTCGGAGGTGGCGCGGTCGGGTTGGACCCGAGCGTCGTCGCCGGGATCGCGCGACAGATCGCCGATGCCGTCGAGGGTGGGGTGCAGGTCGCGGTCGTCGTCGGCGGAGGCAACTTCTTCCGTGGCGCCGAGCTGCAGCAGCGCGGCATGGACCGCACCCGCGCCGACTACATGGGGATGCTCGGCACGGTCATGAACTGCCTGGCCCTGCAGGACTACCTCGAGAAGGAGGGCGTCGAGACGCGGGTCCAGTCCGCGATCGCCATGCAGCAGGTGGCCGAGCCGTACATCCCGCGCCGCGCCATCCGCCACATGGAGAAGGGCCGGGTCGTGATCTTCGGCGCCGGGGCCGGGATGCCGTTCTTCTCCACCGATACCGTGAGTGCTCAGCGCGCCCTCGAGACGAAGTGTGACGCGCTGCTCATCGCCAAGAACGGCGTCGACGGCGTCTACTCCGCCGACCCCAAGGCGGACCCCACGGCCACGAAGTACGACACGCTCACCTTTGACGAGGGCCTGGCCAACGGACTGCGGATCGTGGACGCCGCAGCGTTCTCGCTGTGCAAGGAGAACAAGCTGCCGATGGTGGTCTTCGGTATGGAAGGCCCCGGAAACATCACACGTGCCCTGCTGGGTGAGAAGATCGGCACGCTGGTCACCAACGGCTGAGCCCGAGCACGCGAGCACCAGACCGACCCAGCTGTGACCCGGACGAGGACGAGGACGAGGAAGCCATGATCGAAGAGACGATGTTCGAGGCCGAGGAGAAGATGGACAAGGCCGTCGAGGTCCTCAAGGAGGACTTCGCGGGCATCCGCACCGGTCGCGCCAACCCGGGCCTGTTCAACAAGCTCCTCGTCAACTACTACGGTGCTCCGACGCCGCTCCAGCAGCTCGCGTCGTTCCAGAACCCGGAGCCGCGCACGATCCTCGTCGTCCCGTTCGACAAGTCGGCGATGCACGAGATCGAGAAGGCCATCCGTGACTCCGATCTCGGCGTCAACCCGGCCAGCGACGGTCACCAGATCCGGTGCGTGATGCCCGAGCTGACCGAGCAGCGCCGCAAGGAGTACATCAAGCTCGCCCACCACAAGGCGGAGGAGGGCCGGGTCTCGATCCGCAACGTCCGCCGCAAGGCCAAGACCGACATCGACCGGCTCGTCAAGGACGGCGACGTCGGGGAGGACGAGGGCGCCCGCGCCGAGAAGGAGCTCGAGGCGCTGACCAAGAAGCACACCGACCTCATCGACTCGCTCGTCAAGCACAAGGAGTCCGAGCTGCTCGAGGTGTGATGGGCGGCGGACACGACCGCCACCCGGGCCCCCTCCTCGACGCCACGCCGGCCGACTCATGAGCACCGTTCGATGACCTCGCGATGACCACCCCACCCGCCGCCGCCGCGCTGCCCGACCCGTCGGCGCCGGCCCAGCCCACCTCACGGGCGGGCCGCGACCTCAAGGCGGCCATCGGTGTCGGGGTCGTGCTCGGCGTCATCATCATCTCGACCCTGCTCGTCAAGAAGGAGTCGTTCCTCGTCGTCGTGGCGATCGCGGTCGCCATCGGCATGTGGGAGCTGCACGTCGCGCTGCGCAACGTCGCCGTCCGTGCGCCCCTCGTGCCCGCTGTGCTCGGTATGGCGGGGATGACCTGGGCGGCATACGTCCACGGCCCGGCCGGACTCGTCACTGCCTGGGTCCTCACCGGGGCGGCCGTGCTGCTCTGGCGGGGGGGCGGCCGCCTCGACGGAGCCGGGCGGGACGTGCTGGGCGGGATCTTCATCGCCACCTACCCGCCGCTCCTCGTCGGCTTCGCCGTCCTCCTGCTCGCCGAGCCCGACGGCGTGGGACGGATGTTCGTCTTCCTCCTCACGGCGGTGAGCAGCGACATCGGCGGCTACGCAGCCGGGGTGTGGCTCGGCAAGCACCCGATCGCCCCCACGATCAGCCCGAAGAAGTCCTGGGAGGGGTTCGCTGGATCGGTGGTCCTGTGCATCGTCGCCGGCTCGCTCACCATCCACTTCTTCCTGGGCCATCCCTGGTGGATCGGCATCGCTCTCGGCGTCGCGGTCGCCATCGCCGCGACGATCGGCGACCTCATGGAGTCCCTCATCAAGCGTGATCTCGGGATCAAGGACATGTCGAGCATCCTCCCCGGGCACGGCGGCATCATGGACCGCCTCGACTCTCTCATCGTCGTCGTGCCCATCGTGTGGGCCGTGCTGTCCCTGCTGGCAGAGCGAGCCGTCTCGTGACGGCAATCCCGTTCGCCCAGACCGGGCGGGTGGCCCTGATCACCGGTACGGGCAGCCCGAGCGGCATCGGTTTCCAGACCGCTCGGATGCTGGGCCGGCTGGGCGCCGAGGTGGCCCTCGCCGCGACGACCGAGCGGGTGCACGAGCGCGTCACCGAGCTGAGAGCCCTCGGCATCACTGCGTCCGGCCACGTCGGCGACCTCACCGATCCCGCTGCCGTCGCTCAGGTCGTCACGGGGTGCCTCGAGAGGCACGGCGGGCTCCATGCCCTCGTCAACAACGCCGGCATGGTGAGCGTCACCGTGCCCGACCTGCTCGGCGGCGACCTGGAGTCCACCGGTCCCGACCGATGGCGCCAGTCCCTCGCGCGGAACCTCGACACCGCCTACCTCGTGACCCGCGCGTGCCTGCCGCACCTGCGCTCCGTCGGCTCGGGGCGGGTCGTCTTCGTCTCCAGCGTCACCGGCGCGGCCATGGCGATGCGCCACGAGGTCGCCTATGCCGCCGGCAAGGCAGCGCTCGTCGGGCTGGCCCGGGCGATCGCGGTCGACGAGGGCCGCCACGGCCTCACCTCGAACGCCGTCGCGCCCGGTTGGATCGCCACGGCGTCCCAGACCGAGGACGAGGCGAGGGAGGGCTGGACGACTCCGGTCGGACGCTCCGGAACCGCCGAGGAGGTCGCCGCAGCGATCGCCTTCCTCACCAGTCCCGAGGCCGGCTACGTCACGGGCCAGGTGCTCGTCGTCGACGGAGGGAACACGATCGCGGAGGAGCGAGCCCTCCGGTCCACCTGACGCCCTTCCCCCGCACGGGCGGCACGGCGGACGAGGAGCCGACCCGGCGGCATCCGGGCTGCGTTTTGACAGCGGCTGAGAGAATGGGGGCACCATGACTGATGACGCCACGCCCGTCTCGCTGCCCGAGCCGACGACCGCGCGCCCTGTCCCGGGCGAGCTCACCTTCCGCGCCCCCCGCCGCGGCAAGCCGCCGCGCCACCTCGCCGACCTGACCCCGGCCGAGCGCAAGGAGGTCGTCGAGTCGCTCGGCCACCAGGGGTTCCGGGCCAGGCAGCTGTCCACGCACTACTTCGAGCGGCTCGTCGACGACCCCGAGCAGATGACCGACCTGCCCAAGGCGGTCCGGGCCGACCTCGTCCGCGACCTGCTGCCGCCCCTCCTCGCGCCGATCGTCCGTCGGCAGGCCGACGACGGCCAGACGATGAAGTACGCCTGGCGGCTCCACGACGGTGCCATCGTCGAGTCGGTGCTCATGCGTTACCCCAACCGCGTCACCATCTGCATCTCCAGCCAGGCCGGCTGCGGGATGAACTGCCCGTTCTGCGCCACCGGCCAGGCCGGACTGACCCGCAACATGTCGACCGCAGAGATCGTCGAGCAGGTCGTCTGGGCCGCCCGGGCCCTGCGAACCGGTGAGCTCGCAGGCGGGCAGGACGGGGACCGGGAGCACCCGCTGCGGGTGAGCAACGTCGTCTTCATGGGCATGGGGGAGGCGCTCGCCAACTACGGTGCGGCGATCGGCGCCATCCGACGGCTCACCGACCCGGCGCCGGACGGACTCGGGATCTCCGCGCGCGGCATCACGATGTCGACCGTCGGACTCGTCCCCGCGATCGACAAGCTGGCGGCCGAGGGCATTCCGGTCACGCTCGCCCTCTCGCTCCATGCGCCCGACGACGAGCTGCGCGACGAGCTGGTCCCGATCAACACGCGTTGGAAGGTCGACGAGGCCATCGACGCGGCCCACCGCTACTACGAGACCACCGGCCGACGGGTCTCCATCGAGTACGCCCTGATCCGCGACATCAACGACCAGGGATGGCGTGCGGACCTGCTCGCCCAGAAGCTCAACCGGCGGGGCCGTGGATGGGTGCACGTCAACCCGATCCCGCTCAACCCGACGCCGGGATCGAAGTGGACGGCCAGCCGGCCGGGGGTGGAGCAGAACTTCGTCGAGCGACTCCGGGCGCACGGCATCCCCACGACGATCCGCGACACGAGGGGCCAGGACATCGACGGTGCGTGCGGCCAGCTCGCCGCCGCCACCGCCTGACCCCCCGCAGGGGCATCCCGTCGACGCAGTTCCGTTCACCGACCGGTCCTGACCGCTCGTCTCGTGTGACGAAGTCGGGGCTGGCCCTCGGCGCAGGAGGCCGGGCAGGGTGGGAGCATGAGCGACGGAGCCAGCCCAGCGGCATACCCCTTGAGCTACCGCACCACGTACGAGGCGAGCCTGACGGACCCCGACGGGTTCTGGGCGGAAGCCGCGAACCTCATCGACTGGGTGACCCCACCGACGCGCATCCTCGACGCCGACAACCCGCCCTTCTACCGCTGGTACCCCGACGGTGAGCTCAACGTCTGTCACAACGCGGTCGACCGGCACGTCGCCGCCGGTCGGGGCGACCAGCCAGCCATCCACTACGACTCCCCGGTGACCGGCACCAAGGAGACCATCACGTATGCCGCTCTGCTGGCTCGCGTCCGAGCCGTGGCCGGCGGCTTGCGCGGGCTCGGCGTCGAGAAGGGTGACCGGGTCGTCATCTACATGCCGATGGTGCCGGAGGCGGTCATCGCCATGCTGGCGTGCGCGCGGATCGGCGCGATCCACTCGGTCGTCTTCGGCGGCTTCGCGCCGCAGGAGCTCGCAGCGCGGATCGACGACGCGGCGCCCAAGGTGATCCTGTCGGCGTCGTGCGGCATCGAGCCGACGCGCGTCGTCACGTACAAGCCGTTCCTCGACGAGGCGATCCACCGCTCGGAGCACAAGCCCGAGGCCTGCGTCATCCTCCAGCGCCCCCAGGAGCGGGCGGAGCTGGGGGAGCGCGACGTGGACTGGGAGGAGTTCGAGTCGGGTGCGGCGGCCCAGGCCGGTGCCGACCCCGTCACGGTGGCGGCGACCGACCCGCTGTACATCCTCTACACCTCCGGCACGACGGGGAAGCCCAAGGGGATCTACCGGGACAGCGGCGGCTACGCGGTCGCCCTGCGCTGGTCGATGGAGAAGCTGTACGACGTCCAGCCGGGCGAGACGATGTTCACCGCGAGCGACGTCGGCTGGGTCGTCGGCCACTCGTACATCGTCTACGGGCCCCTCCTCACCGGCGCGACGACGGTCCTCTACGAGGGCAAGCCGATCGGGACCCCGGACGCGGGGGCGTTCTGGCGGGTCATCTCCGAGTACGACGCCGTCTGCCTCTTCACCGCGCCGACCGCGTTCCGCGCCATCAAGAAGGAGGACGCGTCGGCGTCCCTGGTCAAGGACTACGATCTGTCCCGTTTCCGCACGCTCTACCTCGCAGGTGAGCGCCTCGACCCGGACACGTACGAGTGGGCTTCGGCGGCGCTCGGCGTCCCCGTCATCGACAACTGGTGGCAGACCGAGACCGGGTGGCCCATCGCGTGCAACCCCAAGGGCATCGAGATGCTCCCGATCAAGCCCGGCTCCCCGACCGTGGCCGTGCCGGGCTACGACGTGCAGGTCCTCGACGGTGAGGGCAACCAGATGCCGCCCGGCCAGGAGGGCGCGATCTGCATCAAGCTGCCGATGCCACCGGGCACCCTGCCCACCCTGTGGCAGGACGACGAGCGCTACGTGTCCTCCTACCTGTCCGCCTACCCCGGCTACTACCTGACCGGCGACGGCGGCTACTGCGACGACGACGGCTATCTCTTCGTCATGGGCCGGACCGACGACGTGCTCAACGTCGCCGGCCACCGCCTGTCCACCGGCTCCATCGAGGCCGCCCTCGCTGGGCACGAGGCCGTGGCGGAGTGCGCGGTGATCGGCGTGCACGACGAGCTCAAGGGCCAGGTCCCTCGCGCGCTCGTCGTGCTCAAGAGCGGGATCGACGGGGACGCCGAGGGCGAGCGAATCCGGCGGGAGCTCGTCGCGCGCGTCCGCAGCGAGGTGGGAGCGGTGGCTGCCCTGCACCAGGTCGACATCGTGCCGGGCCTGCCGAAGACGCGCTCCGGCAAGATCCTGCGCAAGACCATGCGCGAGATCGCCGACGGAGGGTCGCCGGCCGTGCCCGCGACCATCGAGGACGCAAGCGTCCTCGAGCAGCTCGGTCCGGTCCTGCGGGGGACGTAGTCGGCCCGTGCAGGACCGGGCCGTCAGCGCTCGTGCTGGCCGGTCGGCTCGTAGACGCAGGTGGGGTCGGATGCCAGGACGTTGCCGGTCACGGCGTAGGCGTGCGAACGGCTGCCCCCGCACACGTCGCGGAACTCGCACACCCCGCACTTGCCCTCGAACTGCGCGGGCTCGCGCAGGGAGCGCAGCATCGGGCTCGTCTGGTAGATGTCGCGGAAGCCGGTCTCCTTGACGTTGCCGCACTGGTGGGGGAGGAAGCCGCTCGGGTAGACGTCGCCGAGGTGGTCGATGAAGGCGAACCCCCGGCCGGAGTTGACCTCGATGGGTGGGCGCGGTCGCCGGATGGCCGTATGCCGCTGGGCTCGCAACCCCTCCACGGCGTCGGTCAGCTGTTGGTGGAGCTCACCGACGGCGGGTGCGTCGGAGGGGTGTGCGCCGACGAGGGGCAGTCCCTCGGCTGTCGCTTCGGCGCTCGCTCTGGCGCGCTGGATCGCGACCCGGCGGTAGTGCGGTGCCTCGGTCGTCTTGATCGCGACGAGGTCGGACACGTCGTGGAGCCAATGGAGGACGTCCTCGACCTGCTGCGGGTCGAGCGGCCGGAGCATCTCGCCGCGACCGGTCGGGACGAGGAAGAAGACGCTCCAGAGCGAGGCGCCGAGGTCGATCACGGTGCGCAGCAGGTCCGGCAGCTCGTGGACGTTGGCCTGGGTCACCGTGGAGTTGATCTGGAGCCGGAAGCCGGCATCGCGGACGTCCTGCGCGGCCCGCAGCGTCGCGTCGAAGACGCCGGGAACGCCGCGGAACGCGTCGTGGGTGGCGGCGGTGTTCCCGTCGAGCGAGAGCGAGAGGGCGCCGGCCCCGGCGGCGCGCAGCTCGGCGAGGACCTCCGGCGTCAGCCGTGGGGTGACCGAGGGAGACAGGGCCATGTGCAGGCCGATGGACGAACCGTGCCGGACGAGCTCGGCCAGGTCAGGGCGCTCGAAGGGGTCACCACCGGTCAGCACGACGATGGGGTATGGCGCGCCCCACGCTGCGATGTCGTCGAGCAGGGTCCGCCCCTGCTCGGTCGTCAGCTCGTGCGGGTTGCGTCGGTGCTGCGCGTCCGCGCGGCAGTGCAGGCAGACGAGCGCGCAGGCGCGCGTGACCTCCCAGATGACGATCATCGGGCGGTCCTCGGGTGCGTGGCGCAGGCGACGGACGGCGGCGCGCTCCGTGACCGTCGTCATGCGCCGACTGCGCTGGTCGAGGTGGGGTTGCTGACGGGGGTGGCGGCCGTCGGCGGTGGGGAGGCCCGCAGCGAGAGGGCTGCGGCTGCGGCCTCACCGGAGGCGATGCACGACGCGAGGCCGAGCCCGTCATAGCCGGATCCGGCGAGGACGATGCCCGGCAGGGCGTGGCTCACCTCGTCGCGGAGCGCGGTCAGCCTGGCGGTGTGACCGACCCGAAGCTGCGGCAGCCCGTCCGACCAGCGCTGGACGTGCAGGACCTGGGGCTGCGCCTCGACGCCGGCAACGGTGCGGTAGTCGTCGACCAGCTGCGTGACGAGCTCGTCGTCGGACAGCTCCTCGATGCGGTTGTCGCCACTGCGGCCGGCGGACAGGCGGACGAGGCTCAGCTCGTCGTCGGCGAACTGCGGCCACTTGCGGGACAGGTGCGTCGCGGCCTTGAGCAGCAGGCCCGCGGTGGAGGGCAGTAGCACTCCCGTCCCGGCGAAGACGCGCAGGTCCTTGGTGGCCGACGGCTCGTATCCGAGGACCACGGTGGCGACCTTGGCGACCTCGGCCCTCTCGAGGATGCTCTCCGCCCGCCGGCTGTGTGGGGCGAGCAGGGGAGCGGCGGCGGCAGCGGGCACGGCCAGGACGATGCCGTCTGCCTCGATCCGCTCGGCGGAGCCGGTGCCTCCGGTCAGCTGGGTCACCTCGAGCGTGTAGCCCGAGGCAGAGCGGATGATGCGGTCGACGCGGCATCCGAGGCGCACCGCGACCGGGAGGCCCACGAGGATGGCCTCGGTCAGGGTCCCGAGGCCGCCGGGCCACGAGGCGAACATCGGCAGCGGCGCGCCCCCTGCGGGCGCGGGCGGGGCCGGGCGACGGCGCACGATGGAGCGGCGGTGGGTGGCCGCGTCGACGAGTGCTGGGGCGCACGCGCGGAGGCTGAGCCGGTGGACGTCGCCGGCGTGGAGGCTGCCGAGGAGCGGGTCGATGAAGCGCTGCGTCACCTCGGGGCCGAACCGGGAGGAGACGAACTCGCCGACCGAGATGTCCTCGTCATCGGCGAGCCCGGGGCGTAGCCGCGCGACCAGCGGCTCCAGGCCGGCGCGACCGAGGCCGCGGACGCTCATGACGCCACTCGTCACGACGGGACGCAGCCGGGTCGGCCCGCTGGGCGTCACCCCGGCCGGCAGCGCCCGGAGGCCGCGGCCGGTCCAGAGCCAGCTCTGGCCGGGGCGGCTGCCGAGGACGGTGCCGGAGAGCCCGAGCTCCTCGACGAGGCTGCGCGCGACAGGGGACCCGAGGTGAATCGCCTCTGCACCCACGTCGACCCGGCGGGTGCCGAGGTCCACGGTGTGGACCTGGCCGCCGAGCCGGTTGGCGGCCTCGAGCAGAGTCACGTCATGGCCGGCTTGTGCGAGCCGGCGTGCTGCGACCAGACCGGTGATCCCACCTCCCACGACGACGACGCGTTGCGGACGGTCTGGTTCGGTCATGTCCTCACCCTCGATCAGGAAGTCGATACTACGAATCGTAGTACCGGAATCGGCCGTAGTAATAATCGACGAAACTCCGCCCTAGCCGGTCGCGACGACCAACTGGGCGCACACCTCATCCACCCCGTCGACCAGGTGGAGCGCCTCGGCCATCCGACGTCCGGCCGCCAGCTGCTGCAGCGCGGGCCACACGGGAACCGTCTCCGTCCAGTGCTGCCGACCCACCAGGACCAGCGGGGGCAGCGGCTGGTCGGCCGGGGCGTAGTAGAGCGGGGTGGCCGCCTGGAAGATCTCCTGCACGGTCCCGGCAGCGCCCGGCAGCACGACGATGCCGCCCTTGCTCCGCGCCAGGAGGCCGTCCTCGCGGATGGCGTTGGAGAAGTACTTCGCCACGACGTCGCAGAAGACGTTGGGCGGTTCATGGCCGTAGAACCACGTCGGGATGCCCAAGGACCGGGCCGTCGGACCGAGCGTCTCTGCGGGCAGGGTGGGTTCGTGCCTCCGGTCGCCGACCTCGTCGGCGACCTCGCCACCCATCTCGTCACCCATCTCGTCACCCATCTCGTCACGGGGGAGGTCTTCGAAGAGGTCCCCGAAGACGTCCCGGAGGATGTCTCGGCGCACCTCCATGGCCACCCGAGCCCACGCGGTGATGTCCGGTCGGAACGACGGCACGGTCGCCAGGCGGGCGAGGGAATCGGGCAGGGCGGCACTCTCGGAGACGAACGCACCGAGGTTGGCCGCCTCCATGGCTCCCGGGCCGCCACCCGTGACGACGACGTGTCCCGCCTCGGCGAGACGTCGGCCCAAACCCGCCGCTTCGGCATACTCGAGGGTCCCGCGCAGCAACGCGTGACCGCCCATCACGCCGACGCACGACCGACCCTCGACGAACTCGTCGAGGTCGTCGGTGACCGAGTCGTCGTGGATCGCCCGGACGAGCGTCGCGTAGGCGTCGGTGCGCAGTCTGGCGTCGATCGACCACGCGTAGGCCTGCGCGTCAGGGGTGGCGGCGTACCCCTTCTCGAGACCCGCGTAGAGGTCCTCGGGGTAGTACAGGCCGCGCCAGGGGTCGATCGGCGCATCGGACACCTGGGGAAAGCGGATGGCGCCACCGCGGTGCAGCACCTCGGCGACGTCCGGGGGCACGATGCCACCGAGCACCACGAGGCCGGTCAGGTCGCCGTGAGCGCCCAGTGGCACGGCGTAGTCCGAGAGGTCGAGGTTCTGCAGGCGCAGCCCGTGCAGGCTGCCACCCTCGTCGAGATGCTCGTCGAGGGCGTCCAGGGTCTCGATCTCCATGTCGCCATGATGCCGGTCGGCGCGGTGTGCTCGGTCCGCTTCGGTCCGCTTCGCTCGGCTTTGCTGCGGAAACCCGCGATCTGGACCGGTGCGGCACCGTCGGGCTGCCTTTGGCAGGATCGGCGCGTGCTGGGTGTCCTCGAGGGCTTCGCGACCATCTCGGTGATTGTCGCCGTCGGCTGGCTGCTCGCCCACCTGCGGGTCCTCGACGACTCCGCGCAGGTGAACCTCTCGCGCCTCGCCTTCTACGCGGCGTCGCCGGCGCTGCTGCTGACGGTCATGCAGCGGACACCGCTCGACGCCGTCGTGTCGCGCAACCTGCTCACGTCGGTGACGAGCTTCGTGGTCATCGCCGTCGTCTACGTCCTGCTGGCGCGCCTGCGGTGGCCGGGGCAGGGGATGGGCTCACAGCTCATCGGCAGCCTCTCCGCGGGCTATGTCAACGCCGGCAACCTCGGCATCCCGATCGCGCTCTACGTGCTCGGCGACGTCGCCTGGGTGGCCCCCACCTTGCTGATGCAGCTGCTGCTCATCACCCCGGTGTACATGGCGCTCTTCGACAGCGACGCCCGTGGTGAGCGGCCGAGGCTGCTCCGCAGCCTCCGGCGGATGTTCAGCAACCCGATCACCATCGGGGCCATCGCGGGCCTGCTCATTGCCGTCCTCGACATCGACCTGCCCCGCGTCGTCAGCGACCCCATCGCGCTGCTCGGCAACATGGCGGTGCCCTCGATGCTGGTCGCCTTCGGCATCTCCCTGCGCCGCGGTCCGCTGCCGGCGGCCGGGGCCTCGGCACGTCACGTCTGGACCATCGTCGGCCTCAAGGTCCTGGCCATGCCGGCCGTCGCCCTGGGCGTCGGGCTCGCGCTCGGGCTGCGGGACCAGGCGCTCTTCGCCGTCGTCGTCACGGCCGCCCTGCCGACGGCGCAGAACATCTTCACGTACGCGGTCCGCTACCGCCGGGAGGTCACCCTGGCCCGGGACGCGATCTTCATCAGCACCTTTGCGGCCGTGCCGGTCATCATCGCGATCGCGGGTCTGTTCCACGCCGTCGCCGGCATCTGAACCCGTCCCCTCGCAACACACCCGCTTACCGCGTGATGGTTCTGGTTGCAGCCGGCACGAGCAGACGGTAAGCGGGTGTGTTACGTGGCGAGGGATCAGAAGTCTCCGAAGCCGCCGAAGTCGCCGCCGCCGAAGTCGCCGCCCCCGAAGTCGCCGCCGCCGAAGCCGCCTCCTGCGTCTCCGCCCGCATCCCCGCCGAGGTCCCCGCCACCGGCGTCCCCACCCGTGTCTCCTCCAGCGTCACCACCGTCGCCGCCGAGGTCTCCACCGGAGTCGCCCGCTTCCGTCGCCTCGGGAGAACCGTCGTAGCCGCCGAGCATCGCATCCGCGATGGCCGAGCCGACCACGAACCCGGCGATGGTCCCGAGCATCGAGCCGGCGAACATACCGCCCATCCCCATGCCCCCCCGTCCTCCGCCGAAGGCCCCTTGGAGATAGCCCGGCTGGCGCATCTCGGCGCGGGTGGCGCTGCGGGCCAGGTCCGCGGGCTGGTCGCTGCGGGGACGCTCCGCCTCGGGCAGGTCCTCGGTGAGGCGCTGGAGCACCATCTGCCGTTGTTCTGGCGACAGCTGTCCGAACGCCTCGGCGTGGACCTTCTCGATGTCCTCTGGAGGGGCGGTGCGCAGCAGGTAGCGGTAGCGCGCGATGGCCCGCTCGTCCTCGCTCGACGCGCCACCCCTCGGGGTGGGCACGTCATAGGGGCGGCCAGTCGGAGGGGCCGGCTGGTGCTGCTGCTGGAGGGGCTCACGCCCGAGCAGTCGATCGAGGAATCCCATGTCCACTCCCACGTGTCGGCGACGTCGTCAGTCCTGTCAACGACGGCCGTACCCAGATGGGTTCCGCACCCCACGCCGGGGAACACACCCGGTTGTCGCGCGCCTGGGCCGCCCATAGGCGGTACCGGCAGTCGCTATCCGGGTGTGTTGCGGAGGAAGGCGGCGTGCGGGAGCCAGCCCAGCGGCATACGGAATGGGTCGTATGCCGCTGGGCTCGCTCGCCCGCCCACCGCGAGTCCCGTGGCGGCCGGGTCAGAGGTGGTCCTCGGCCTCCGTCAGGACGGAGCGCAGCCGGGACTCGATGTCGTCGAACTGCTCCTGCCCCATGATCAGCGGCGGGGCGAGCTGGATGACGGGATCGCCCCGGTCGTCCGCCCGGCAGTACAGGCCGGCGTCGAAGAGCGCCTTGGAGAGGAAGCCGCGCAGCAGCCGCTCGGACTCGGCGTCGTCGAAGGTCTCGCGGGTCGCCTTGTCCTTGACCAGCTCGATCCCGTAGAAGTACCCGGCACCCCGGACGTCGCCGACGAGGGGCAGGTCGAGGAGCTTGTCGAGCGTGGCCTTGAAGGCGGGCGCGTTGTCCTTGACGTGCTGGTTCAGCCCCTCGCGCTCGAAGATGTCGAGGTTGGCGAGGGCCACCGCAGCAGAGACCGGGTGCCCGCCGAAGGTGTAGCCGTGCGGGAAGTAGGTCGTGCCCTTCTTGTACGGCTCGAAGAGCCGGTCGCTCGCGATCATCGCGCCGATGGGGGAGTAGCCGCTCGTCATCCCCTTCGCGCAGGTGATGATGTCCGGCTGGAAGCCGAAGTCGATGCTCGCGAACATCGAGCCGATGCGCCCGAACGACGTGATGACCTCGTCGGCGACGAGGAGGACGTCGTACTCGTCGCAGATCTCGCGGACCCGGTCGAAGTACCCCGCCGGCGGCGGGAAGCAGCCGCCGGAGTTCTGGACCGGCTCGAGGAACACCGCGGCGACCGTGTCAGGGCCCTCGAACTCGATCGCCTCGGCGATCCGGTCCGCGGCCCACCGACCGAAGGCCTTCTCGTCGTCGCGCAGGTGCTGCGGGGCGCGGTACTGGTTGGTGTTGGGGACCTTGAAGGCGCCGGGCACGAGCGGCTCGAACATCTCCTTGGCGCCGGGGATCCCGGTGATGGACAACGCGCCCTGCGGGGTGCCGTGGTAGGCGACGTTGCGCGAGATGACCTTGTGCTTGGTCGGCTTCCCCGTCAACTTGAAGAACTGCTTCGCCAGCTTCCACGCGGACTCGACCGCCTCGCCGCCTCCGGTGGTGAAGAAGACCCGGTTGAGGTCGCCCGGGGCGTAGCCGGCGAGGCGCTCGGCCAGCTCGATGGCCTTGGGGTGGGCGTAGGACCAGAGCGGGAAGAAGGCGAGCTCACGGGCCTGTTTCGCCGCTGCCTCAGCCAGTTCCTCACGCCCGTGGCCCACCTGGACGACGAAGAGCCCGGCGAGGGCGTCGATGTACTCGTTGCCGCGGTCGTCCCAGATCGTCCACCCCCGGCCCTTGGTGATGATCGGAACGGCGTGGCCCAGGCCGCCGGACCCCGGGTCCTCGAACACCGAGTGGCGGGTGAAGTGCATCCAGAGGTGGTCGCGGGCCGCGTCGGACAGGAGCGTGCCGGCCGGCGTCCGCCGGTCCGACGAGGGCTCCCAGACGTCGTTCGGGTTGAGTGTCATCGTGTACCCCAGTTGTAGAGCTGCTTGTTCAGCTTCAGGTAGACGAACGTCTCCGTGGCGACGACGTTCGGGAGGGCTCGGATCCGCTTGGTGAGCAGCTCGAGGAGGTGGTCGTCGTCCTCGCAGACGACCTCGGCGAGGATGTCGAAGCTGCCCGCCGTCGTGACGACGTAGTCGACCTCCTCCATGGTCGTCAGGGCGTCGGCGACCTCGGTCATGTCGCCGGACACCCGCAGACCGATCATCGCGGAGCGGAGGAAGCCGACCTGGAGCGGGTCGGTGACGGCGACGATCTGCATGACACCCGCGTCGAGCAGGCGCTGGACCCGCTGGCGCACGGCAGCCTCGGAGAGGCCCACCTCGGTGGCGATCGACGCATAGGACTTGCGCCCGTCGTGCTGAAGCTGCTCGATGATCGCCTTGGACACGGCATCGAGGTTGGCGCTCTGCTTCGTGGGCATGGCTTGATCTTGACGGGTGGATCACGCGGTTGGCAAGGCAGGCGACAACTGATTCCGAAGATTGATTGACGCATCTATTCCGAATCAGGAGGCCGCGCGGTTAGAGTTCCCGCATGACTTCCGAGGTTCGCCAGCTCCGCAACTTCATCGGTGGCCAGTACGTCGACCCTGACGCCGACACCACGACCGACATCGTCAACCCCGCGACGGCCTCCGTGGTCGCAAAGGCCCCGGTCAGCTCCGCCGCAGACGTCGACCGGGCCTACGCCGCGGCGTCGAAGGCGTTCGAGACGTGGGGTGAGACGACGCCGAGCGAGCGGCAGCAGGCCCTGCTCAAGTTCGCCGACGCGATCGAGGCCCGCGCGGACGACTTCGTCCGGCTCGAGGCGGAGAACACCGGCAAGCCCCACGCGCTGACCGCGTCCGAGGAGGTGCCGCCGATGGTCGACCAGCTGCGCTTCTTCGCCGGCGCGGCCCGGGTCCTCGAGGGCCGGGCGGCCGGGGAGTACATGGCCGGCCACACCTCGTGGATCCGCCGCGAGCCGATCGGCGTCGTCGGCCAGGTCACTCCCTGGAACTACCCGATGATGATGGCGATGTGGAAGATCGCGCCGGCGCTCGCCGCGGGCAACACGATCGTCCTCAAGCCGTCGGACACGACTCCCGAGACGACCCTGCTCCTCGCCGAGGTGGCCGCCGAGTTCCTGCCCGAGGGCACCTTCAACGTCGTCACCGGCGACCGTGAGACGGGGCGGCTGCTCGTCGAGCACGACACCCCGTCCCTCGTGGCGATCACCGGGTCGGTCCGCGCCGGCATGCAGGTCGCCGAGAGCGCCGCCCACAAGCTCAAGCGGGTCCACCTCGAGCTCGGTGGGAAGGCTCCGGTCATCGTCTTCGACGACGCCGACATCGAGGCGGCCGTCGAGGGCATCGCGGGCGCCGGGTACTTCAACGCCGGGCAGGACTGCACGGCGGCGACCCGGGTCCTGGCCGGACCGCGGATCCACGACGACTTCGTCGCCGCCCTCGGCGAGTACGCCGCCTCCTCCGTCAAGGTCGGCATGCCGGACGACCCCGACGCGGCGTTCGGGCCGGTCAACAATGCCAACCAGGTCGCGCACGTGTCGGGCTTCATCGACCGGCTCCCGGACCACGCGCGCATCGTCGCCGGTGGCTCCCGCGTCAAGAGCCTCGGCGAGGGCTTCTTCTTCGAGCCGACGGTGCTCGCCGGCCTCGAGCAGCAGGACGAGCAGATCCAGAACGAGATCTTCGGGCCCGTCATCACGGTCCAGCAGTTCACCGACGAGGACGTCGCCGTCGCGTGGGCCAACGACGTCAGGTACGGCCTCGCCTCCAGCGTGTGGACGCGGGACTTCGGGCGCGCGATGCGGGTCAGCAAGCGGCTCGACTTCGGGGCTGTCTGGATCAACACCCACATTCCGATCGTCGCCGAGATGCCACACGGGGGTTTCAAGCACAGCGGCTACGGCAAGGACCTGTCGATGTACGGGTTCGAGGACTACACGCGCATCAAGCACGTCATGGCCAACATCAACTCATGAGCACCTGAGTCGGTCGTGAGCAGTCACTGAGCCGTATGCCGCTGGGCTCGCTCCCCGGGTCAGCTCACCTCGAGAGCCAGCTCAGCGGCATACGGACCCGTTTCCCCCCACCCCTTCGCTTTCACCCCGGGAGCACCTCATGAACAACTCCAACCGCCAGCCAGCGGCCTCCGACAACCTCGCCTTCCGTGCGGCCCTCGCCCGTGGCCTCGTCAGCCGCCGGTCGGCGATGATGGGAGCCGCGGGGCTCAGCGCTGCGGCGTTCCTCGCGGCCTGCGGGTCGGAGGGGCGCAACCCGACGACACCCGCCACGGGGGGCACCGGGGCCACGTCCGCGGCCCCGACGGCGAAGGCCGCCCAGGACCTGAGCGACACCGAGAAGATCGTCAACTGGTCCAACTGGACCGAGTACATCGACGTCACCGACGACGGAAAGTCGCGACCGACGATCGACGCCTTCACCAAGGAGACGGGGATCAAGGTCAACTACACCGAGGACTACCTCGACAACGACGAGTTCTACGCCAAGGTGCGGCCCCTGCTCGAGGGAGGCCAGGACACCGGGCGCGACGTGTGGTGCTCGACCGACTGGCTCGTCGCCCGGCTCATCCGCCAGGGGTACGTCCAGAAGCTCGACCTCGCCAACATCCCCAACGCGGGCAACCTCGAGGACTCCCTCAAGAACGTCGAGTTCGACCCGGGGCGCGTCTACTCGCTCCCGTGGCAGAGCGGGTTCGCCGGGATCGGCTACAACCTCAAGGCGACCGGCGGAAAGAAGATCGAGTCGATCACCCAGCTGCTCACCGACCCCGCACTCAAGGGCAAGGTCACGCTCCTCACCGAGATGCGTGACACCGTCGGACTCGTCCTGCTCGAGCAGGGCAAGGACCCGGCCAGCTTCACGGACGCCGACTTCGACGCCGCGCTCGAGATGATCCAGCAGGCCAAGGACTCCGAGCAGATCCTCAAGTTCACCGGCAACGAGTACACCGACGGGCTGGCCAAGGGCGACATCGCCGCCTGTGTCGCGTGGACCGGCGACGTCGTCCAGCTCCAGTTCGACGACGAGAACATCCAGTACGCACTGCCCGAGAAGGGCTTCACCATCTGGTCGGACAACTTCGTCATCCCGGCGATGGCGCAGCACAAGAAGAACGCCGAGCTGCTGATCAACTACTACTACGACCCGAAGGTCATGGCCGAGGTCGCGGCGTGGGTCAACTACATCCCGCCGGTCAAGGGGGCGCGCGACGAGCTGGTCAAGATCGACGCCGAGCTCGGCGAGAACCCGCTCATCGCACCGACCCCCGACGTCCTCAGCCGCGCGCACGTGTTCCGCGGACTGACCCCCGACGAGGAGACCAAGTACAACCGCGCCTTCCAGTCCATCGTCACGGGCTGATGGGAGAGACCCGCAAGGGCGACCTGCACCTGGTCGCGCTCACCAAGACGTTCGGCACCTTCACCGCGGTCCAGCCGATGGACCTGACGATCCCGCAGGGCTCCTTCTTCGCCCTGCTTGGCCCGTCCGGGTGCGGCAAGACGACGACGTTGCGGATGATCGCGGGACTCGAGGCGCCGACGGCCGGGTCGATCCGCATCGGCGACCAGGACATCACGGCGACGAAGGCGCACCAGCGCAACGTCAACACGGTCTTCCAGTCGTATGCCCTCTTCCCCCACATGACCGTGCTCGACAACGTCATGTTCGGACTCAAGCGCCGCGGCGACAAGGACGCCCGACGCAAGGCCACCGAGGCGCTCGAGCTCGTCCAGCTCGAGGGCCTCGGCGGCCGCAAGCCGGTCCAGCTGTCCGGCGGGATGCAGCAGCGGGTGGCCCTGGCGCGGGCCCTCGTCAACCGGCCCGACGTCCTCCTGCTCGACGAGCCGCTCGGGGCGCTCGACCTCAAGCTGCGCCGGCAGATGCAGATCGAGCTCAAACGGATCCAGCAGGAGGTCGGACTCACCTTCATCCACGTCACCCATGACCAGGAGGAGGCCATGACCATGGCCGACACCATCGCGGTCATGAACGCCGGCTTCGTCGAGCAGATCGGCGACCCCGCCACCCTCTACGAGAAGCCGCACTCGACCTTCGTCGCGAACTTCCTCGGGCAGTCCAACCTCCTGCGAGCCGAGGTCGTGCCCGGCTCGCCACGCGACGGCATCACCCTGGTGCGCAGTCATGACGCCGACCTCGAGGTGGCCACGGACCATCTGCCGGCGGGCGCGAGCGACGTGTGGCTCGGGGTCCGCCCGGAGAAGCTGCGGCTCGGTGAGGTCGGCGGGCCCAACCGGCTGCGCGGCACGGTCCGGGACGTCTCCTTCACCGGAGTCGCGATCCAGTACATCGTCCGGATGCCCTGGGGTCGCGAGCTCACCGTGGTGCAGCAGAACGACGGGTCGGCCCGGGCGTCGCTCGGCGAGGACGTGACCGTCTCCTGGGCGGCCGAGCACGGCTTCGCCCTCGACGCCTCGCAGGACGCGGAGGCGGGAGCGGTGGTCGAGGACGATGTCTGAGGCGGCGACCTCCGGGTCCCTCACCAGTCCGCTCGCCACCGGCAGCGCGCCCA
Organism: Intrasporangium calvum DSM 43043; assembly: GCF_000184685.1. Taxonomy (NCBI): domain Bacteria; kingdom Bacillati; phylum Actinomycetota; class Actinomycetes; order Micrococcales; family Intrasporangiaceae; genus Intrasporangium; species Intrasporangium calvum. The sequence continues at coordinate 2,515,844 of NC_014830.1, read as the reverse complement.
GCCCCACCCGCCGCAACTGGGTGCCCTACGCCCTGCTGCTGCCCGGCCTGCTGTGGTTGTCCGTCTTCTTCGTCCTGCCCATGATCACCCTGGCGTCGCAGTCCCTCCAGGAGGGCAACATCGACGAGGGCTACGTGTTCACCGGCAACGTCGGCATCTACGCGGAGGCCTTCAGCCGGTACTGGCCGCACATGGTCCGCTCGCTGACCTACGCCGCCCTCGCGACGGTGCTCGCGCTGCTCCTCGGCTATCCGCTGGCCTACTTCATCGCCCAGAAGGCCGGCCGGTGGAAGAACATCGTCCTCGTCCTCGTCATCGCCCCCTTCTTCACGAGCTTCCTGATCAGGACGCTCGCCTGGAAGACGATCCTGTCGGACAACTGGGTCGTCACCCAGTGGGCCCAGCAGCTCGGCATCACCGACGCGTTGCAGGCGGTCGGCCTCACGTCGACCGACTCGCTGCTCTTCTCCCCGTTCGCCGTGGTCATGGGGCTGACCTACAACTTCCTGCCGTTCATGATCCTGCCGCTCTACGCCTCGCTCGAGCGGCTCGACCCCCGGCTGCTCGAGGCGGCCGGGGACCTCTACGCGACCCCCATGCAGGCCTTCCGCCGAGTCACCTGGCCCCTGTCGCTGCCCGGGGTCGTCGCCGGCACCCTGCTCACCTTCATCCCGGCGAGCGGTGACTTCATCAACGCGCGACTCCTCGGCAACACCCAGACGACGATGATCGGCTCGGTCATCGACAGCCAGTTCCTGCGGGTCCTCGACTACCCGCTCGCCGCGGCCCTGTCGTTCGTCCTGCTCCTCATCATCGTCACGCTCGTCGCCCTCTACGTGCGCAAGGCCGGGACCGAGGAGCTGCTCTGACATGGATGCGATCATCAACTGGGTCCGCCGCCACCTCGTCGCCTTCGCCGCGCTCGTCGTGCTGGCCTACCTGCTCGTGCCCAACGTCATCGTCGCGGTGTTCTCCTTCAACGACCCCGAGGGCAAGTTCAACTACAACTTCAACCGGTTCTCCACCGACGGGTGGACCAACCCGTGCGGCACACCGGGCATCTGCGACGCCGTCGGGCTCAGCCTGCGGATCGGGATCACCGCCTCGCTCGTCGCGACCGTGCTCGGCACGATGATCGCGTTCGCGCTGGGGCGCTACCGGTTCCGGGGCCGGTCCGGCACCAACCTGCTCATCTTCATGCCGATGGCCACCCCCGAGGTCGTCATGGGCTCGAGCCTGCTGACGCTCTTCCTCATGATGGGCCTGCCGACGGGACCGCTCGCGATCCTCATCGCACACATCATGTTCTGCATCTCGTTCGTCGTCGTCGCGGTCAAGGCACGGGTCGCCACCCTCGACCCACGGTTGGAGGAGGCGGCCGCCGACCTCGGTGCGACGCCGTTCCAGACGTTCCTGCGGGTGACGCTGCCGTTGTCCGCGCCGGGCATCGCCGCCGGGGCGCTGCTTGCCTTCTCGCTCAGCTTCGACGACTACATCATCACCAACTTCAACGCCAGTCCGAGCTCCATCACCTTCCCGATGTACGTCTGGGGCGCCTCGGCCCGCGGCGTGCCGGTGCAGGTGTACGTCATCGGCACGGTGATGTTCCTCATCGCCCTGACCGTCGTGATCGCCGGCCAGGTGGTCAGCAACCGACGCAACCGACAGGTGGCCTGATCCTCCATGCGGGTCCTCATGATCGGCTCGGGGGGCGTGGGCGACGCCGCTGCCCGCATCGCGGCCGAGCGCGACTTCTTCGACCTCTGGGTCGTGGCTGACCACGACGTGGCACGGGCCGAGCGCACCGTGCGCGAGGTGACCCAGCGGCATACGGCCCCCGGGGGGGCTGACGGCCCGGCGCGCTTCGTGGCCGCCCAGGTGGACGCCTCGGACGCGGCCGCGGTCACGGCCCTCGCCCGGGAGCACCGCGCCACCCACGTGTTCAATGCCGTGGACCCCCGGTTCGTCATGCCGATCTTCGAGGGCGCCCGCGCGGCGGGGGCCGACTACCTCGACATGGCGATGAGCCTGTCCCGGCGTCACCCGACCGACCCGTACGGCACCGTCGGCGTCAAGCTCGGCGACGAGCAGTTCGCGCACGCCGCCCAGTGGGAGGCGGAGGGACGGCTCGCCCTCGTCGGCATCGGCGTCGAGCCGGGCCTCTCCGACGTGTTCGCCCGCTACGCCAGCGACCACCTGTTCAGCGAGATCGACGAGCTCGGCACCCGGGACGGGGCCAACCTCGTCGTGCACGACGAGGTCGGCAACGAGATCTTCGCCCCGAGCTTCTCCATCTGGACCACGATCGAGGAGTGCCTCAACCCACCGGTCGTGTGGGAGAAGGACCATGGGTGGTTCACGACCGAGCCGTTCAGCGAGCCGGAGGTGTTCGAGTTCCCCGAAGGGATCGGTCCGGTCGAGTGCGTCAACGTCGAGCACGAGGAGGTCCTCCTCATGCCGCGCTGGCTCGATGCCAAGCGGGTGACCTTCAAGTACGGCCTCGGCGACGAGTTCATCGGCGTCCTCAGGACGCTCCACACCCTCGGTCTCGACCGGACCGAGAAAGTTCGCGTCCCCAGCTCGAGCGGGCCGGTGGACGTCTCCCCGCGCGATGTCGTCGCCGCCTGCCTGCCCGACCCGGCGACCATCGGCCCGCAGATGACCGGCAAGACGTGCGCGGGACTCTGGGTGACCGGCACCGGGAAGGACGGCCGGCCGCGGCGGACCTACCTCTACCACGTCGTCGACAACGAGTGGTCGATGCAGACCTACGGCGCCCAGTGCGTCGTCTGGCAGACCGCCGTCAACCCCGTCGTCGCGCTCGAGCTGCTCGCTCGGGGGACGTGGGCCGGCGCCGGCGTGCTCGGCCCGGAGGCCTTCGACGCGCAGCCCTTCCTCGAGCTGCTCGCCGCGCCCAAACCAGCCGGCTACGAGTCCCCGTGGGGGCTCGAGGACCGGTGAGGACGCGGCCCATCCCGACCGACGCGGTATCCCACCCTCCGACGTCGGGCCCACCACGACAGATCTAGGCTGGAACGCATGACAGCAGTGACGCAGCAGTCCGTGCTCGACTCGGTGCCCAAGGGCCTGTTCATCGCGGGGGAGTGGCGCGACAGCTCAGACGGCTCCACCCTCGCCGTCGACGACCCGGCCACCGGCGAGATCCTGACTCACGTGGCCGACGCCACGGTCGAGGACGGCCGCGCGGCGCTGGACGCCGCCGTGGCAGCCCAGCCCGCGTGGGCCCGCACGGCACCGCGCGACCGGGGCGAGCTGCTGCGCGCCGCCTACGAGCAGATCGTCGAGCGAGCCGACGAGTTCGCCATGCTCATGACGCTGGAGATGGGCAAGCCGCTGGCCGAGAGCCGGGCCGAGGTCGCCTACGGCGCGGAGTTCTTCCGCTGGTTCTCGGAGGAAGCGGTCCGCGTGCACGGCCGCTACGGCGTCGCGCCCAACGGCGCCACGCGACTCCTGACGATGAAGCAGCCGGTCGGGCCGACCCTGATGATCACGCCGTGGAACTTCCCGCTCGCCATGGGCACCCGCAAGATCGGCCCCGCCATCGCCGCCGGGTGCACCATGGTCGTCAAGCCGGCCGGCCAGACCCCCCTGACGATGCTGGCCCTCGCTGACCTGCTCGACGGGCTCGGGCTGCCCAAGGGCGTCCTCAACGTCGTCACCACGGCGCACGGCCGCACCGGCGCCGTGATGGAGCCGATGATCCGCGACCCGCGCCTGCGCAAGCTCACCTTCACGGGGTCGACCCCGGTGGGCCAGAAGCTCATCGAGCAGGCGGCCGAGGGCATCCTGCGCGTCTCGATGGAGCTCGGCGGTAACGCGCCGTTCCTCGTCTTCGACGACGCCGACCTCGAGCGGGCGGTTGACGGCGCGATGCTCGCCAAGATGCGCAACATGGGTGAGGCGTGCACGGCGGCCAACCGGTTCTATGTGCACGAGTCCATCGCCACCGAGTTCTCCGAGCGGCTGGCGCAGCGGATGGGAGCGCTGCGTCTCGGCCGCGGCACGGAGGACGGCGTCGACGTCGGACCGCTCGTGGACGAGAAGTCGCGCGACAAGGTCAAGGCCCTCGTCGACGATGCCGTCGCCAAGGGAGCCCGGGTCGTCGTCGGCGGCAACGCGCGGGACGGGGCCGGCTGGTTCTTCGAGCCGACCGTCCTCGCCGACGTCCCGGTCGAGGCCGATCTGTCCGAGGAGGAGATCTTCGGACCCGTCGCACCGGTCACGACGTTCCGCACCGACGAGGAGGCCGTCCGTCTGGCCAACCACACCCGGTTCGGGCTCGTCGCCTACCTCTTCACGAAGGACCTCACGCGGGCGATCAGCACGGCTGAGGCGCTCGAGTACGGCATGGTCGGGGTCAACCAGGGGATCGTGTCCAACCCGGCGGCGCCCTTCGGCGGCGTCAAGTCGTCCGGGGTCGGGCGCGAGGGCGGCTTCGAGGGCATCGAGGAGTACCTCGAGACCAAGTACGTCGGCCTGGCGCTCTGACGTCAGCTGCCCGGCAGAATCGTCGAACCGGGTGCGGCCGCTCGCCGGGCTGTGCTCCAATCGTCCCCATGGCAACCGTGCAGGTGACCCCGTGACCGGACCCTCGCAGCCGCCGCGGTCGGTGAGCAGCCTGCTCACCGAGGTCGATCACGTGCTCCGGCAGGGCCTCGCCGCCGGCGCCACGGTCCACCCCACGGGGTTCGCCGCGCTGGACGCCACGCTGACCGGCGGGTTCCGCTCCGGTGAGCTGGTTCTCGTCGGTGGCGCTGCCGGCAACGGGAAGACGACCTTGGGTTTCCAGTTCGCGCGGAACGCCGTCGCGGCCGGTGGCACCGCTCTCGTCTTCTCCTATGAACACGAGGCCCACACGCTGCTCGAGCGGCTCATCTCGATGGAGGCCATGGAGTCCCTGCAGTCGCTCGAGGGCGCGGGAGCCGTCGACACCTTCGGGATCAGCAACGCCGCCGACGTCCACTCGGTCCGGGCGGCGTTCGAAGCCGGCTCCCAGGGCGCCCCGCTCGACGCCCTGCTCGCCGGACTGACCGGGGGACGTGAGGCCCACGCCGCGTTGACCGGCTACGGCGAGCGCCTGCACCTGCACGAGTCCTCCGGAGCGACGACGACCCTCGACGAGATCGCCCGTACGGTGCGGGAGGTCACCGTGGCAGCCGGGGCCGCGCCGCTGGTCCTCGTCGACTACCTCCAGAAGATCCCGGTGCCCGGAACGACGGAGGACGAGCGGACGACCGCCGCGGTCGAGGGCCTCAAGGACCTCGCTCTCGAGGTCGGCGCTCCCATCGTGGCCATCTCCGCCGCGGACAAGGATGCGCTGGCCTCAGGCCACCGGATGCGCACCCACGACCTGCGGGGCACGTCGTCGCTCGCCTACGAGGCCGACGTCGTGCTCATCGTCAGCGACAAGGTCGACGTGGTCTCGCGCGAGCACCTCGTCTATGACCTCGGCAACATCCAGCGGTTCCGCGACTGGACCGTCGTCACCGTCGAGAAGAACCGCCACGGCCGTGCCCACGTCGAGCTGGAGTTCGCCAAGGACTTCGAGCACGGCCGCTTCCACACGCGCGGCAACGAGGTGAAGGAGCGCCTCATCGACGAGCGGGTCTTCACCACCTGACGCCCTCCGCCGACGGACGACACCGGCTCAGCGGTCGATGACCGTCAGGCCGAGGTCCTCGCGTTCGTCGGCGACCTGCTCGAGGATGTCGACGACGGTGGCGTAGGTCTCCGGCGCGGTCTCACGCAGCTCGTGGGTGTGGTCCCAGACGAGCTCGAGACGGCGGCCCTCCTCGGTCGGCAGCCCGCGCAGGGCGTCGACGAGCGCGTCCCAGTTGCGCCCGAACCACGCCGGCAGGTCCAGGGCCGCGGCGAACTCGTCGAGGACCGTGCGCTTGTCGACACCGGCCCGGACGATCCGCACGTCCGACCCGTGCCCGATGAGGGTGATGAGGTGGTCGTCCACCTCGTCGTACCTGCCGAGGAACGTCGTCATGTGCCCTCCCGGACCCGGCTGAACGAGTCGTAGTGGTCATCGGTCCAGTACTTCTCGCCGTCGGCGCCGGTGATGATGCGCTGAGCGCCGCGGTCGTCGGAGCCCGGCGTCTCGACGGTGAACTCGCGGTAGTACCCGCGCGGACGGACCGGCAGGAGCCGCTCGCGGTTCTGGAACGTCTGGTTGTCGTTGCGGGGGTAGGGGAACGGTCCGCCTGCGGCGATGAGCGCGAGCGTGTCGCGAGCCTCGGCCGGCAGGGCTGACTCGGCGATCCAGGGCAGCCCCGACACCGGGTCCGTCGCGCTCTCGCTCGCACCCGACGATGCCGTATGCCGCTGGGTCGGGTCGGCGCCGACCGTGGCCGTGGCCGCGGGGCCGGGTGAACCGACGGTGGACCCGCTGTGCGTCGGGCCCGGTCCGGAGGCTCGGGCGATCACCCAGACTGCGAGCAGGGCGCTGAGGACGAGCAGGGTGAGCAGCAGGCGCCTGCGGGTCGTCTCTCGCACGCCTTCATCCTGCCGGACCCTGGCCCTCGGTCCGGCCAACGGGTGGTGTCGGTGGGCGGGGATACCGTTGGAGGATGCTCGAAACCACGACTGAGCTCGAGTCCCTCCAAGCCCTGCTCGAGGCGTCTCGGGGGCGTGGCTCGACGCACCTGCGCTCGATCATCACCGCTGAGCACGCCCTGACGGCTGAGCAGCTGGTCCAGCTGCTCACCGGCATGAAGGTCCTCTCCGTGGCCACGGTCACCTCCAAGGGTGAGCCGCGCATCAGCGCCATGGACGGCCACTTCCTGCACGGCACCTGGACCTTCGGCACCGACGGCAGCTCGGCCAAGGCCAAGCACATCGCGCGCCGGCCGGCCGTCAGCGTGGCCCACATCGACGGTGAGGAGCTGGCGCTCTTCAGCCACGGCACCGCTGAGCTGCTGGCGCCGGGGCCTGAGCTGGACGAGGTGGACGCCCACTGGACGGCGCACTACGGCACGAGCCCGTTCTCGTGGGGTGACGACATCCGGATGTACCGGCTCCGGATGACGTGGGCGGTCGCCTACGCCTTCCAGCGCGATGAGCTGCTCCGCGGCCGCGGCATCACCGCCTGACGGCCGGTGGGGGAGGATGTGCAGGTGACTGCTGCCGTACCGACTCCTGCCTCCCCCCGCCGGGTGATCCTGCTCGGGTCCACCGGCTCGATCGGCACCCAGGCCATCGACCTGGTCCAGCGCAACCGCGACCGGTTCGTGGTGGTCGGCCTCTCTGCGGGCAGCAACGTCCAGCTCCTCGCCGAGCAGGCCGTGGCCCTCCGCGTCCCCGTCGTCGCCGCGGCCGGGGCCACGCCGGACGTGCTCGCAGCCGCGATCCGGCAGGCCGCCGACCGGACCGAGCCGGGCACCGCATCCGGCGGGGGAGCGCCAGGGAGCCCAGCGGCATACGACCCGGAGCTGTTGACCGGGCCCGGCGCCAGCGCAGCGCTGGCCGCCCGGCGGGGTGATGTCGTCGTCAACGGCATCACCGGCGCGATCGGGCTCGAGCCGACCCTGGCAGCCCTGCGCGCCGGGACGACGCTCGCGCTGGCCAACAAGGAGTCGCTCATCATCGGCGGCCCGCTCGTCAAGGCGCTCGCCGCTCCGGGGCAGATCGTGCCCGTCGACAGCGAGCACTCGGCGATCGCTCAGTGCCTGCGTGGGGGGCGTCCGGAGGAGGTCCGGCGGCTCGTCGTCACCGCGAGCGGCGGACCGTTCCGCGGGCGCACCCGGGCCGAGCTCGCCGACGTCACGCCGGAGCAGGCCCTCGCCCACCCGAACTTCGCGATGGGTCGGGTCATCACGACGAACTCCGCCACCCTCGTCAACAAGGGTCTCGAGGTGATTGAGGCGCACCTGCTCTTCGACATCCCGTTCGACCGGATCGACGTCGTCGTGCACCCGCAGCAGATGATCCATTCGATGGTCGAGTTCGTCGACGGTTCGACGATCGCGCAGGCCGGACCGCCACGGATGCTCGTCCCGATCGCGCTCGGCATGTCGTGGCCCGAGCGGCTCGCCGACGCCGACGTGCCGGTCGACTGGACCCAGGCGCAGTCGTGGGAGTTCGAGCCGCTCGATGACGAGGCGTTCCCGGCGGTGGCCCTCGCGCGCCGAGTCGGGGAGGCCGGGGGCACCTGGCCGGCGGTGTACAACGCGGCCAACGAGGTGGCTGTGGACGCCTTCCACGAGGGCCGGGTGAGCTTCGTCGGCATCGTCGACACCGTCGCGGCCGTGGTGGATTCGTATGCCGCTGAGCCCGGCTCCAGCGTCACCGACCTCACGCTCGACGACGTCCTCGCCGCCGATGCCTGGGCCCGCCACGCTGCCCGGCTGCGACTCTCCTGACCACCTCCAACCCCGTGCCCGGTCGATGTGATCGATCGGGCTATGAGTCGATCGATCACATCGAATTGCGGCCAGGCCTGGGATCTCAGGGGTGGATGTGACAATGGACGGGTGCTGTTTCTCATAGGGGTCCTCGTCGTGGTCGTTGGTGTGGCGCTGTCCATCGCGCTGCACGAGATCGGCCACCTCGTGCCGGCCAAGAAGTTCGGCGTCAAGGTGACGCAGTACATGGTTGGCTTCGGTCCGACGATCTGGTCCCGCCGGCGCGGCGAGACCGAGTACGGCATCAAGGCGATCCCGCTCGGCGGCTACGTCCGGATGGTCGGGATGCTGCCCCCGCGCCCCGGCGACGTCGAGGGCCAGCTGCGCACCGTCTCGACAGGGCGGTTCAGCCAGATGGTCGACCAGGCTCGGGCGGACTCGATGGAGGAGGTCCGACCAGAGGACGCGGACCGGGTCTTCTACAAGCTGAGCCCCGGCCGCAAGGTCGTCGTCATGCTCGGCGGCCCGCTGATGAACCTGCTCATCGGTTTCGTGCTCATCACCGGCGTCATCACCCTCTACGGACTGCCGCAGGTCGTGCCCAAGGTGGGGCTGATCTCCGAGTGCGTGCCCACGGCGACCCCCACGGTGGCCGACCCGCACCCTGCCTGCGCGCCCGGTGATCCCGCCGCACCGGCCAAGCTGGGCGGCTTGCGAGAGAACGACCGGATCGTCGCCATCAACGGCGCGCCGGTCAGCACGTGGACCGCGGTGGCCGCCGCGATCCGGGACAGCGGCGGATCGCCGATGACGTTCGTCGTGCAGCGCGGCGGCGAGGAGGTGACCCTCACCGTGACCCCGGCCCGGCTCGAGCGGGCCACCCTCGACGAGCAGGGAGCACCCGTCACCCAGGACGGGAAGCTCGTCCTCAAGAGCGTCGGCTTCATGGGCATCACGCCCGGGCAGGAGCTCGTGACGACACCGCTCTTGGAGGCACCCCGCTTCGTCTGGGACCGGGTCGTCGACACCGCCTCCGTCATCTGGCGCATCCCGGAGAAGATGGTCGGTGTGGCCGAGGCGGCCTTCGGGTCCGGCGAACGCGATCCCAACGGCCCCATCTCGGTCGTCGGCGTCGGCCGGATCGGTGGCGAGGTCGCGGCGCTCGACATCCCGGCCGACGAGGGCGGCAACTGGCTGAAGATCGCCCAGCTCGTCCTGCTCATCGCGTCGCTCAACCTGGCCCTCTTCGTCTTCAACCTCATCCCCCTCCTGCCGCTCGACGGGGGCCACGTCGCGGGTGCGATGTGGGAGGCGGTCAAGCGTGGCTGGGCCAAGCTGCGCAACCGCCCCGATCCGGGCTACGTGGACGTGGCCAAGGGTCTGCCCATCGCCTACGGAATGTCCCTCGTGCTCATCACCATGTCCGTCCTGCTGATCTACGCGGACATCGTCAAGCCGATCAGCATCTTCGGCTAACCATCGAAAGAGCAGTTCGTCCCCCTTGGGCGCGGCACCAGCCGCGCCGGAGTGGGGGACGAACTGCTCTTTCGATTGGCGGGGGATAATGGCGACCATGACTGTCTCCCTCGGCATGCCCTCGGCCCCGGCCCCCGTTCTCGCGCCGCGGCGCCAGACCCGCCAGATCCGGGTCGGCAAGGTCGGCGTCGGCAGCGACTTCCCGGTCTCGGTCCAGTCCATGACGACGACTCCCACGACCGACATCAATGCCACGCTCCAGCAGATCGCCGAGCTGACCGCTGCCGGCTGTGACATCGTCCGCGTGGCGTGCCCGAGCCAGGACGACGCGGACGCCCTGCCGGCGATCGCCCAGAAGTCGCAGATCCCCGTCATCGCCGACATCCACTTCCAGCCCAAGTACGTCTACGCGGCGATCGACGCAGGCTGCGCCGCGGTCCGGGTCAACCCCGGCAACATCCGCGAGTTCGACGACCAGGTGGGTGAGATCGCGCGGCGCGCCAAGGAGGCGGGAGTGTCCATCCGGATCGGCGTCAACGCCGGCTCGCTCGACCGGCGCCTCCTGGCCAAGTACGGCCGGGCGACGCCCGAGGCGCTCGTCGAGTCCGCGGTCTGGGAGGCGAGCCTCTTCGAGGAGCACGACTTCCACGACTTCAAGATCTCGGTCAAGCACAACGACCCGGTGACCATGGTCCGCGCGTACGAGCTGCTCGCCGAGCGCGGCGACTGGCCGCTGCACCTCGGCGTCACCGAGGCCGGGCCCGCCTTCCAGGGCACCATCAAGTCGGCCACCGCCTTCGGCGCGCTGCTGTCCAAGGGCATCGGGGACACGATCCGCGTCTCGCTGTCGGCCCCGCCGGTCGAGGAGGTCAAGGTCGGCAGCCAGATCCTCATGTCCCTCGGTCTGCGCCCGCGCAAGCTCGAGATCGTCTCCTGCCCGTCGTGCGGCCGGGCCCAGGTGGACGTCTACACGCTCGCCGAGCAGGTCACGGCCGGTCTCGAGGGCCTGACCGTGCCGCTGCGGGTCGCCGTCATGGGCTGCGTCGTCAACGGCCCGGGCGAGGCCCGCGAGGCCGACCTCGGCGTCGCGTCCGGCAACGGCAAGGGCCAGATCTTCGTCAAGGGCGAGGTGATCAAGACCGTGCCCGAGAGCCAGATCGTGGAGACCCTGATCGAGGAGGCCATGCGCCTCGCCGAGGAGATGGGCGAGCCGGTCGACGAGGAGTCGGCCGGCAACCCGACCGTCACCGTCGGCTGAGACCGGTGGGCCCGCGCCGCCGTCGGCCCGACAACGGCGTTCGCAGCCGCGGCGGGCGTGTTCCACACGCTGGGGGCGCGCCGGGATGACAGGCGACCTCCGGGGGAGGCAGAGTGTGGGGGTGCTCCGCCAACGCCTCCCGGTGCGGCCCATGACGGCCGACGACCGCCCAGCCGCCCTCGACTGGTGTGCGCGTGACCGGGTGGCCAACGTGTTCGTCGCGGCCCGGATCGAGGAGGGGGCTCTGCGCTCGAATCCAGGAGCGCTCCTCGGGCACTGGGTCGACGGTCGCCTGGACGGCCTCGCGTGGGTCTCCGCCAACGTCGTCCCGGTCGGCCTCGACGACGCGGGGATCGCCGACCTCTCGGCGAGGATCATGCGGCAGCGCCGTCAGTGCGCCTCGATCTTCGGGCCGTCGGAGCAGGTCCTCGGCCTGTGGAACCGCCTCGGCCCGTCCTGGGGCCCGGTCCGTGCCGTGCGCACCCACCAGCCGCTCCTCGCCACGGCGACACGGCCCTCGGAGCTGGGGGTTCCGATCGACCCCCTCGTTCGCCCAGCGCGCCTCGACGAGCTCGCCGCCGTGGTCCCGGCTGCTGCGCACATGTTCACCGAGGAGATCGGCTACCCCCCGTACTTCGGTTCCGACCGCGGCTACCGCGCCAGTGTCGCAGCGCTGATCCGGCAGGGGCACACCTTCGTGCGGGTCGAGGACGGGGAGGTCGTCTTCAAGGCTGACGTCGGCTCGCTCGCGCTCGGCTGCGCCCAGGTCCAAGGTGTCTGGGTGCACCCGCGCCTGCGCGGCCAGGGCCTCGCCGTGCCGGCCATGGCCGCGGTGGTGGAGCAGGTGCTCGACTCGTTGGCCGACGAGGTGTCCCTCTACGTCAACGACTTCAACGCCCCGGCGCGCGCCACCTATGCCCGGTGCGGCTTCCGAGAGGTCGGCGCCTTCACCACCGTCCTGCTCTGACCTGTGCTGCCCTGACCGGTGCTGCCGTGACCGGCGAGGCCCCCACGTAAGGTGTGCCGCATGCATGATGACGCAGCTCGGGGACCGGCCGGGTCGTTGGGGAAGGACGCAGCAGTCCTCGCCGGGCTGTTTCTCGTCTCGGGTGTGCTGCACTTCGCTCGCCCGCAGGTGTTCGAGCCGATCGTGCCGAAGTCCCTGCCCAGTCGTCGCGGCTTGGTCTATGCCTCGGGCGCGGCGGAGGTCGCTTGTGCGACAGGTCTGCTCGTGCCGAGAACCAGACGGGCCGCCGGACTGGCCTCGGCCGCGCTGCTGGTCGCGGTCTTCCCGGCCAACGTGACCATGACCGCCCAGGCGGTCAGGCGGCTCAACCGCAACCCGGCCGACCCTCGCCGACGTGCCTACCTCGCGGCCACGGTCGCTCGGCTCCCGCTCCAGTGGCCGCTCGTCCGAGCCGGGCTGCGTGCCGGGGGAGTGCTGCGGTAGTCCGGGTCCTCGCCAGATCATCTCCCGGTCATCTCCAGGCGCTCCGGGCCCCCTCAGCCCAGCTCGACCTCGAGGTCGTCGCCGATCCGTCGGTAGCCGATCGCCTCGTAGATCTTGTTGCTCGTCGGGTTCGACAGGTCGGTGAAGAGCATGCACCGCTCTCCGGCCTCCATCCGCTCGCTGCTCAGGGCCGCGACGAGCCCACTGGCGTAGCCCCGCCCGCGCAGGGCGGGGGGCGTCCACACGCCGCTGACCCTCGTGACACCCCCGTTCGAGGCCGACGCGTAGGCCATCGACACGGGCTCAGCGCCGTCGACCCAGAACCCGACCCGTCCCGCTGCGACGTGTGAGTCGAGCCGCGGCGCAGGGCGCGGCGTCTCGTGGACGGCGTCCGCGAAGTCCTGCGCCCACGTCGAGACCAGCTCCAGCTCGTCCTGGCGGGCGTGGCGGTAGTGGCCGGTGACGTCGAACGGCACGCGGGGCGGCACCACCAGGTCGAACACACCGAGCTGCATCATGGTGCGCGCCGTCCGGCCCGTGAGCCGCACCCACGTATCGCGAAAGGCCTCCACCGGCCGGCGTCGACCACCGACACCCGGCAGGGTGAAGCCCTCGGCGGCGAGGTGTTCGGCGAGCGCGACGGCCTGCGGCTCCGTGGCCACGGCCACGTGCAGGGGAAACGGGGGCGTCCGCATGAAGGCGGCGACGACCCGTCCGGAACCGTCGGAGCCGGCCCACCACCGGGGGTTCGCATACCGTGCCGGGTCGGCGGCCAGGCCGTCGGTGACGCTCGCGATGACGGACATGAGGACCGGCTCGGCGGCGACGAGCTCGCCGAACCAGGTCCTCGCCTCGGCCGGGTCGGAGGTGGACCGGAACGATACGGAGGTCAGCGGCACACGCCCACTGTGCCAAGGTGCGGAGCCAGCCTCCACTGACTTTCGAGGCGGGCCACCTCGTCAGCGGGCCACCCAGAGGTGGGGGAGGAGGTAGTCCGCTGAGTCGGCGGCGGTGCGGACGGTGTGGGACGCGACGACGCGCGCATCAGACGGATCTACTCCGTCGCCAACCCGGACAAGCTCGGTCGCCTCGACGTCGAGGCGACAGTGACTCGGTAGGCCTGCGGGGCGAGCCACCGCCTGCGGTCACGGGAAACGGGGGCGAGCCCAGCGGCATACGGCAGATATCCTTCCGTCGTCGAAGTCCTGCCCATCTGCCGAGGAGCCCGCCCGTGGTCCTGCACATGTCGTCCCTGTTCCTGCGCACCCTGCGTGAGGACCCGGCGGACGCTGAGGTCCCGAGCCACCGGCTCCTCGTCCGGGCCGGCTACATCCGCCGCGTCAGCCCCGGCGTCTACACCTGGCTCCCGCTCGGGCTGCGGGTGCTGCGCAACGTCGAGCGCATCGTGCGCGAGGAGATGGACGCCATCGGCGCCCAGGAGCTGCTCTTCCCGGCGCTGCTGCCCCGTGAGCCCTTCGACGCGAGCGGCCGGTGGGCCGAGTACGGCGACAACATCTTCCGGCTCCAGGATCGCAAGGGCGCCGACCACCTCCTCGGCCCGACCCACGAGGAGATGTTCACCCTCACCGTCAAGGACCTCTACTCGTCCTACAAGGACCTGCCGCTGTCGATCTACCAGATCCAGACCAAGTACCGCGACGAGGCCCGTCCGCGCGCCGGGCTCCTCCGCGGCCGAGAGTTCGTCATGAAGGACAGCTACTCGTTCGACATCGACGAGGCGGGCCTCGACAAGAGCTACCAGGCCCACCGGGACGCCTACGTCCGCATCTTCGACCGGCTCGGGTTCCACTACGTCATCGTCGAGGCGATGGCCGGGGCGATGGGCGGGTCCAAGAGCGAGGAGTTCCTCGCCACCGCCGAGGTCGGCGAGGACACCTATGTCCACTGCACCAACTGCGGCTACGCGGCGAACGTCGAGGCCGTGCGCGTGCCCGCCCCCGAGCCGGTCGGCTGGGACGGGGTCCCCGCGGCGCACGCGGAGGACACGCCGGACACGCCGACGATCGAGACGCTGGTCAACCATCTCAACGCGCACCACCCCCGCCCGGACCGGCCCTGGAGCGCCGGCGACACCCTGAAGAACGTCGTCGTCATGCTCGTCCACCCGGACGGGACCCGCGAGCCCCTCGCCATCGGCGTGCCCGGGGACCGCGAGGTCGACGAGAAGCGCCTCGGCGCCCAGGTCGAGCCCGCCACCGTCGAGGCCTTCGACGAGAAGGACTTCGCCCGGCACCCCGGGCTCGTCAAGGGCTACATCGGCCCGGGTGCGCTCGGCCTCGAGGGCACCACCGGGATCCGGTTCCTCCTCGACCCCCGGATCGCTCCCGGGACGCGCTGGGTGACGGGCGCGAACGAGCCGGGCAAGCACGTCCTCGACCTCGTCGCCGGCCGTGACTTCGAGGGCGACGGGGCGATCGAGGCCGCCGAGGTGCGCTTCGGCGACCCCTGCCCCAACTGCGACCACGTCCTCGAGGGTGCCCGCGGCATCGAGATGGGCCACGTCTTCCAGCTCGGCAAGAAGTACGCCGAGGCCCTCGACCTGCGCGTCCTCGACCAGAACGGCAAGCTCACCACGGTCGTCATGGGCTCCTACGGGGTCGGCGTCTCCCGCGCCGTCGCCTGCGTCGTCGAGGGCAACTACGACGACTCGGGCATCATCTGGCCGCGTGAGCTCACCCCCGCCGACGTCCACATCGTCGCGGCCGGCAAGGACGAGCCCCTCTTCCGCGCCGCCGACGACATCGCCCGCGACCTGGAGGCGCACGGCCTGACGTGCATCGTCGACGACCGTAAGGGCGTGAGCCCTGGCGTCAAGTTCAAGGACTCCGAGCTGATCGGCGTGCCCACGATCATCGTCGTCGGCCGGGGCCTCGCCGACGGCAAGGTCGAGATCAAGGACCGCCGGTCGGGCGAGCGCCGCGAGGTCGCCCTCGACTCGGTCGTCGAGTCGGTCCTGGCGGAGGTGCGTGGCTCGTGACGGCAGTCCGGGCGGTCATCTTCGACTGGGGCGGGACGATCACGCCTTGGCACACCGTCGACCTCCGGGCCCAGTGGACCGCCTTCGCCGACGGAGCCGGCACGGTCGCGTGTGCGCGCGAGGACCTCGCGAGCCGGCTGTATGCCGCTGAGGACCTCGCGTGGGCCCGTGGCCGCACCGAGGGGCTCAGTGCCCGACTGCACGACATCCTCGAGTCGTGCGGCCTGCCGCCCGGCGACGCGCGGACCGAGGCCGGCACGGCCGCCTACCGGGAGTTCTGGGAGCCGCACACCCTGACGCACCCGGCCATCGGGCCGCTGTGGGAGGGGCTGCGCGCTGCGGGGATCCGGGTCGGTGTCCTCTCCAACACGATCTGGGACCGGGCCTACCACCGAGCCGTCTTCGAGCGAGACGGTGTCCTCGACCTCATCGACGCCGACGTGTACTCCAGCGAGGTGCCCTGGGTGAAGCCGCGGGCCGAGATCTTCGCGCACGCGGCCGAGGCGCTCGGGGTCGCCCCGGACGAGTGCGCCTACGTCGGTGACCGGTCCTACGAGGACGTGCACGGTCCGCAGCAGGTCGGGATGCGGGCCATCTGGATCCCGCACTCGACGATCCCGGTGGAGCAGCAGGTCTCCCACGAGGCGACGCCCGACGCGGTGGCCCACGAGCTCGCCGACATCGAGACGATCGTCGCGGCGTGGAACCTTCCCTGATCGCGCGGGCCTCGTGCCGGACGACCTGACCCCGACCGTCCTCGCGCTGCTCGCCCTGGCGGGCTTCGTGGCCGGCTGGATCGACGCGGTGGTGGGGGGCGGCGGCCTGGTCCAGCTCCCCGCACTGCTCCTCGGCCTGCCCGGAGCCACGCCCGCCCAGCTGCTCGCGACCAACAAGATCAGCTCCATCTTCGGCACCGCGACGAGCTCCGTCACCTACTTCCGCAGGGTCGGCGCGGACCTGCGCACGGCGCTGCCCATGGCCGCCGTGGCCTATCTCGGGGCCATCGGTGGGGCCGTCATCGGCCTGCACATCCCCAAGTCCGCCTTCAACCCGATCATCCTCGTCCTGCTCGTCGTCGTCGGCGCCTACACGCTGTTCCGGCCCGACCTCGGGCGCGAGTCGCTCCGGCGATTCCACGGGCACCGGCACGTGGCCCTGGCCATGCTCACGGGCTTCGTCATCGGCGTCTACGACGGGGCGCTCGGACCGGGGACCGGCTCCTTCCTCGTGTTCGCCCTCGTCGGGCTGCTCGGCTACACCTTCCTCGAGGCGAGCGTGAAGGCCAAGATCGCCAACTTCGCCACCAACCTCGGGGCGCTGACGGTGTTCGCGCCGGGCGGTCACGTCGTGTGGCAGGTCGGCCTGCTCATGGCCGTGGGCAACATCCTCGGCGGCTACGTCGGGGCCCGCACCGCCGTGGCCCGGGGGAGCGGCTTCGTCCGCGCCGTCTTCGTCGTCATCGTCGGCGCCTTCATCGTCCGCATCGGGGGCAGCCTCCTCGGCTGGTGGTCCTGAGATCCGGCTCACACGGACGCCATGACGCACCCACAGTGAGGACACAGGCGCCGCGGCGAGGTTGAGGCCATGACGACCTCAGCCACCCCGGGACCGGCACTCGCCGCGGGCAGCCAGCCCAGCGGCATACGGCAGCGGCTGCCCCCGCCCACCCCCCTGTGGTGGCGGGACGCGAGCATCGCGACCGCGTGGGCGCTCGTCCTTTTCGTCGTCGGCCTGTGGCTCGGCGGCGGCGCCCTGGGCGAGACCGGGCTGCTCGGCTTGACGGCCGACGCGGTGACGAGTCTCGGCCGGCTTGCCGGTCTGCTGGCCTCGGTGCTCCTGCTCCTCCAGGTAGCCCTCATGGCGCGGATCCCGGCTGTCGAGCAGGCTTGGGGTCAGGGCGAGCTCGCGCGGGTGCACCGTCTCGTCGGCTTCACGTCCTTCTCCCTCATGCTCGCCCACATCGGGCTGACGATCGTCGGCTACGCGCTGGGCACCGGGGCCGGGGTGGTCACGACCTTCCTCGACGAAGTGCTCCACTCACCGGGAATGCTGCTGGCCCTGGCCGGCTCGCTGGCGCTCGTCATGGTCGTCGTCACGTCGGTGCGGCGAGCCCGGGCCCGGCTGCGCTATGAGTCGTGGCACCTGCTGCACCTCTATGCCTACCTCGGCGCCGGGCTGGCGCTGCCGCACCAGCTGTGGACGGGCCAGGACTTCCGAGCCAGCTCCGTCGCGACGGTGTTCTGGTGGGGGCTGTATGCCGCTGTGCTCGCTGCCGTCGTGGCCTTCCGTCTCGTTCTCCCGCTGGTCCGCTCCCGCCGGCACGCCCTCGCCGTCCGTGACGTCGTGGCCGAGTCACCGGACGTCGTGTCCGTCGTCGTGGCAGGTCGCGACCTGGAGCGGCTGCGGGCGCGCGGTGGGCAGTTCTTCCAGTGGCGTTTCCTCGGCGGCCACGGGTGGACGAGGGCCAACCCGTACTCCCTCTCCGCGGCTCCGGACGGGCAGACCCTGAGGATCACCGCCAAGATCGTCGGCGACTCCACGAAGCGCCTGGCTGCGATGACCCCGGGCACGAAGGTGCTCGTCGAGGGGCCGTACGGGCGTCTCCACGCCGGGGCCGCCACCCGCGACCGGTGGCTGCTCGTCGGCGCCGGAATCGGCATCACGCCACTCCGGGCCCTCCTCGAGGAGCTGCCCGCGGGGCCCGACCGGACCGTCGTCATCTACCGGGCGACCAGCGACGCCGACCTCGTGCTCACGGACGAGCTCGTTCGCGTCGCCCGCGCCAAGGGCGCCCAGGTCGTCTCGGTCCTCGGGCCGCGGGTGAGGGCCCGGGCCAGCTGGCTGCCCGAGCAGGCTGCACACCTCGGGGACGCCGAGGCACTGCTCGCCCTCGTCCCGGACCTCGGCGAGCGAGAGGCCTATGTGTGCGGGGCCCCCGAGTGGATGGACCTCGTCATCGCCGCAGCTCGCGAGGCCGGCGTGCCACCGGAGGCGATCCACCAGGAGCGCTTCGCCTACTGACCCGACACGGAAAGGGAAACCGTCATGCGTCGAATCACCCTGTGGGCCATGAGCACCCTCACTGCCCTGGTCCTGCTCTTCAGCTACTCCACCTCGAGGACGCCCGACGTCACCGCGACCGCGGACACCAGACGGCTCGCCTCGAGCCAGCAGTCCGATGTCTCGGGCGCCGCATCCGGCTCGGGCGCCGCATCCGGCTCGTCCGGGTCGGGCGTCGCGGCCGCCGGCGCGTCGGCCACGTACCTCGGCGACGAGGTGATGACCCGGTTCGGCGTGGTCCAGGTGAAGATCACCGTTGCCGACGGGAGCATCACCGCAGCGGACGCGGTCCAGGCGCCGATGCGGGACCGCCACGACCAGATGATCAACGCTCGCGCCGTGCCGGTCTACAACTCCGAGGCGGTCGACGCCCAGGCCGCGGACATCGATGCCGTGTCGGGGGCGACGGTCACGTGGGAGGGCTACACGGAGTCGCTTCAGTCGGCCATCGACCAAGCCCACCTCTGAGGAGGCAGTGATGACAACCATGACGACGCGCACCGTGAGCTCTGTGGTCCCGCCCGTGGGACGAAGGGCGTGGGTGGAGCAGGTGATGGGGATCCCGGTGAGCATCCACCTGCGCGGGCCCGAGGTGGACAGCGCCGCGGCCGCCAGGGCGGTGGCCGGCGCCTACTCGACGCTCCGTGGGATGGACGTGGTCTTCTCGACCTACCGGGAGGACAGCGACGTCATCCGACTGCGCCGCGGTGAGACGACGCTCGAGGAGTGCAGCCCCTTCGTCCGGGAGGCCCTGGGCCTGGGTGAGCTCGCCGAACGACGGACGGGTGGTGCCTTCACCACGCTCCTGCCCGCGGGTGAGGGGGACCTCGCGTTCGACCCCACTGGGCTCGTCAAGGGCTGGGCCGTCGACCTCGCGGCCCGCGAGCTGGAGACGCTCGCGGGGACCTCCTACTGCATCAACGCCGGAGGTGACCTCCTCATCGGCGCCCACGCGGACCTGCCGCGGTCGGGGCCCGGGGCGCTGCCGTGGCGGGTCGGCATCGAGGACCCGCGCGACCGGACGTCGATCGCCACGACCGTGTCGTTGACGCATGGCGCGGTCGCCACGTCCGGCACTGCCGCGCGCGGGGCTCACCTCTACGACCCGGTGACCGGCCGCCACGTGGGTCGCCCGGGCTCCGTCACCGTCATCGGTCCGACCCTGGTCTGGGCGGACATCTGGGCGACCGCCCTGTTCGTCGGAGGAGAGCGCGCTCGCGAGGCGTTCCTCCGGTCAGCCCCGGACTACCTCTCCACCGCCCTCTGACACATCGAAGGAGCGGTTGGTCCCCTCGCACCGTGAGTCCACGTCTCGGACCGGGACGAACTGCTCTTTCGATGGGTGGCGGCCTCAGGGGGTGCGTGCCGAGAGCGCGGCCGAGAGCTCCCCTGGAGTGGTCACCGGTCGGTCGCAGACAAAGCCACGGCAGACGTATGCCGCTGGGTTGCCTCCCACGAGCGGCCGTCCCTCGAGCAGGGGGATCCCGGGCGAGTCGGGGGCACCATGGACCATGACGAGGCCGGGGCTCGTCGCCAGGTGGGTCGTGCGCGCCAAGGCCTGGGCCTGCGGTCCGCTCCCGACGACGGCGACCTGCAGCGGGCCGGCCGCAAGGGCCTCGGCGCCGGCCAGCGTCCAGCCGCCGAACCGCGGCTCCCGGCGCGCCAGCCCCATGCCGGCGTCGATGCCGCGGCGCCCCGCCTCGATGGCCTCCGGGTCACCGGTCAGCGCGCCGAGGGTGACGAGGGCGACCGCGATGGCTGACTGGCCGGACGGCTCGGCGTTGTCCGCCCCACTGCGCGGACGCAGGAAGAGCTGTTCGGCGTCCGCCGCGGTGTCGTGGAAGCCACCGTCCTCTGCCCCGAACCGGTCCCGAGCCTGTCGGAGCAGGTGGCCCGCGACGGTGAGCCAGCGCGCCTCGCCCGTCGCCTGGTGCAGCGACAGCAGCCCCTCGGCCACGTTTCCGTAGTCGTCCGCCACGCCGGCGGCTGCACCGGCCCGACCGTCTCGGGAGGCGCGCCGCAGGCCACCGTCCACGACGTGCAGGTCGAGGACGAGATTCGCGGAGGCCACGGCAGCGGCGACCCAGGCAGGCTCCTCGAAGATGGCCCCGGCCTCCGCGAGGGCGGTGATGGCGAGCCCGTTCCACGAGGTGACAACCTTGTCGTCGCGGCCCGGTTGGGGCCGCTTCGCCCGCGCCTGCGCCAACCGGGTCCGCACGTCTCTGAACCACTCCCGGTCGTCGGGGTCGGTGAGGAGCTGGAGCGTCGAGGTGCCGTGCTCGAAGGTCCCGTGCTCGCTCACGGAGAAGAGGTCGGCCGCCCGTGCTCCGTCCGCCTCGCCGAGAACCTCGGCGAGCTGGGCGGGGGTCCACACGTAGGTCAGGCCCTCGACGCCCTGCGTGTCGGCGTCGAGGGACGACGCGAACCCGCCGTCTGTCGTGCGCAGCTCGGTGAGCAGGAACTCGGCCGTCTCCCGGGCGACCTTCTCCGCCAAGGGGTTCTGGCCCAAGCGCCACCAGTGCGCATAGACCCGCAGCAACAGCGCGTTGTCGTAGAGCATCTTCTCGAAGTGCGGCACGACCCACTTCGCATCGACGGAGTAGCGGGCGAAACCGCCGCCGACCTGGTCGTACATCCCGCTCCGGGCCATCGCCTCGAGCGTCCGGTCCGCCATGGCCAGAGACACGTCGTCCCCCGTCCGGCCATGGTGGCGCAGCAGGAACTCCAGCACCATCGACGGGGGGAACTTCGGCGCACCACCGAAACCACCCGCACCAGAGTCGAACTGACCCGACAACAGCGTGACGGCGCGGTCGAGATCGGCGAGCCCAGCGGCATACGGCTCAGGGCTGGCCAGCCCCTCGCGAAGGGCGCTGGTGATGTGGAGGCCGGAGGCGCGGACCTCCTCCTCACGTGTCCGCCACGCCTCGTCGACGGCGGCGACGAGCTGGAGGAAGTGGTCCCGCGGGAAGTACGTGCCGCAGAAGAACGGCTCGCCCTCGGGAGTGAGGAAGCACGTCATCGGCCACCCGCCGTGACCGGTCGTCGCCGTGACCGCCGCCATGTAGACCGCGTCGATGTCGGGCCGCTCCTCCCGGTCCACCTTGACCGACACGAAACGCTCGTTGAGCGCCTGCGCCACCGCCTCGTCCTCGAACGACTCGTGCGCCATGACGTGGCACCAGTGGCACGCGGCGTAGCCGACGGAGAGGAGGACCGGGACGTTGCGCTCACGCGCCTCGGCGAAGGCCGACTCTCCCCACTCCTGCCAGTCAACCGGGTTGTCCCGGTGCTGGAGCAGGTACGGGCTGGTCGCCGCAGCGAGTCGGTTGCTCATCCCTCCACCCTGCCATCCGGGTTGCTGCCGAGCGGCGTCAGTCGTTCATCGCCTTGATGATCATGACGGCGAGACTGACCCGGTCCCGGGCCGCGGGGTCGCCGGGGTCGCCAGCGGCCTCGAGCGCGTTGTCGGCCTCGCGCACGATCGTCCACGCGCGGGCGCGGCCCTCGTCGATACCGGCGCGTTCGCAGATGATCTCGAGGCGGCGACGCAGCGACCAGCGCACCTGCGACCCGGTGCCGAGCTCGCCGGCGCGGTTCCACAACGCCGGTGCCACCTCGAAGGCGGGATCGCCGGCCATCGGCTTTGGGTCGATGGCGAGCCAGGGTGTCCGTCGGGCGGCCAGGACGTTCGCGAAGTGGAGGTCGGTGTGCAACAGGCGCTCCTCGGCCGGGGGGCGAACCACGAGCTCACGGGCGAGCGCGGCGGCCTGGTCGAGGTAGCGGCGCGGGATCACCGGCGGGGCGGCACGGAGCTCATCGGCCTGCCGGGAGGCGTAGTCGTCGAGGCGGGGGATGCGGGGGTGCGCCGGGCGACGGAGCGTCGTGATGAGCTGGCCGATCACCGTGCACGCCTCGTCGATCTCGACCTGCACCAGGTCGCGAACGTCGACGCGCTCGAGGAGGAGCGCGAACCGGGACGGGTCCGCCCGGACGAGGCGGACGGCGCCGTGGCCGTTCCAGGTCTGGAGTGCGAGCGCCTCGGTCGCCGCCTCCGGGTGGGGCCAGGACACCTTGAGCACCGCTTCGCCGGCGACGCCGACCGAGCCGCGCCCGGCGCCGAGCAGCCGCACGGGGACGACCACGGAGCAGGAGCCGCTGAGGCTGCGGCCGGTCGGCTCGAGCTCCCACTCGGCGAGCAGGTCACGCAGCAGCCCCGGGAGCTCCTGCAGCCAGTCCTCACCGGACAGGTAGCCGTCCGCGGCGACACCCGCGATGCGGTGGGCGAAGTGCAACGGGATGAGGTCGATCACGGCCGTGGCTGCCTCAGGCCCGGGAGCGCCACCGGGTTTCGTCCCCAGTCGACGGCGGCCAGCTGGACGACGGCGAGCCAGCGGGCCACGTCGTCGACGGCCTCCGGGGTGGGGACGGCCGGCAGGACGGCGCCCAGCGCGCCGATGGCTCGACCGAGCACCAGGTCGGCAAGGCGGTCGGCACTCTTGTCGTCCGTCACGGCGAAGGGCAGCGGCCACCCGCTCGACTCCTCGGCGCGGCCGACGGCCCGCTCCAGCGCGCGCAGCCGTTCGAGCGCGGTGAGGGCCCGCCGTCGCTGCCCGCCGGACGACTGGGCGGCGACGACCTCGAACGCGTAGACGAGGGGAGAGGTCCGCTCGGCGAGCTGACTGCGGACCGGGCTCGTCCCGGAGGCCGGGAGGACGTCCTCGCCGAGGAGCCCCGCCCCGGTCAGGAGGCCGCCGTATGCCGCTGTCAGCAGCTCGCGTGCGCCGTCCGTCGCGCTCGTCGTCGCCTTGAGGTGCCCTGCGGGCAGGATGGCCAGCAGCTGCGCCAGGCGGGCGACCGTCAGGTGCTGGACGGGTGCCGCGTCAGCGCTGGTGGTGGGCGGCGTGGGCGTGGTGGGCGTGGTGGGCGTGGTGGGCGGGGTCGTTGGGGGAGCGGTGATCTCGTCCGTGGGGACCCCGTCGTTCGTGAGACGACCGGCAAGGACTCGGCGCTGCTGCTGCACGAGGCCACGGATGCCCTTGAGCGCGGTGGGCCTCGTCGCGCGCGGCCAGGTCCGGAGGACCTCGTCGAGGTCACGGACGACCGCCACGAGGAGCGCCTCGTCCGCGGCCGGGCGGCGCGTGGGAACGGGAGGAGGTGGCTGCGGCAGGTCGAGGCGCAGCCCCCGGTCGACGAGGACCGCGAGGACGGCTGCGCCGCCGCCGATGAGGAGCAACCGCCGGGGCGGAAGAGCGCGCTGCTCGCTCACCCGGGACCCGCGTCTCCGGGTGTCGCCACTCATGGGTCAGATCCTGCCACGCGTGTGTCGCCGGCCGTGCAGCCCACAGGCGCACGGTGGAGGCACGGTGGAGGCACGGTGGAGGGACGGTGGGGGCACGGTGGAGGCACGTTTGGGGACTCGGGGGGACTCGGTGGGGGCGGACGGATCGGAGTCCGGTGGCCGGCCGTTGTGGTCGGCGAGGACGACCGAGCCCGGTTAGAGTAGGTTCACGCGGCCCGCCCGAGAGTGCGTGTGCCGGAATTCGAGAAGAGCAGGAGGTGATGGCGATGAGCACGGTCGAGCAGATCAGAGCCACCATCGAGCCGGCTCTTGTGTCGCTCGGGCTCGTCATCGATGACTTGGCGGTCAACCAGGCCGGGAAGCGCCGGATGGTGCGCGTCCTCGTCGACTCCGACATCGCCGGCCTCGACCCCTCTGATGCCACGAGCCCGGTGCCACCGCTCTCCCTCGACGACATCGCCGACGCGACCCGCGCCGTCAGCACCCGGCTCGACGACTCCGACGTCATGGGCTCGATGCCCTACGTGCTCGAGGTCAGCTCGCCCGGCGTCGGCCGGCCGCTGCGCTCCCGCCACGACTTCCGGCGCCAGGTCGGCCGGCTCGTCGACGTCGCCCACGAGGGCGGCTCGGTGACCGGTCGCCTCATCGAGGTCCACCCGGACCGGCTCGTTCTTCAGGTCCCGGCCACGAAGAAAGCTGCTGGCCACCAGCTGACGCTCGCGCTCGACTCCGTGCACCAGGCAACGGTGCAGGTCGAGTTCAAGCGGGCCGAGGTGGAGGCAGCTCACCCGCAGGCGGCGCTCACGACTCACGAGGCAGACATCGAGGCCGGTCCCGCCGGCCCGGACGAGGAGAACTGATGGACATCGACCTTGCCGCACTCCGGGCCCTCGAGCGGGAGCGGGGGATCAGCCTCGATGTGCTCATCCCCGCCATCGAGCAGGCCCTCCTCGTCGCCTACCACCGCACCGAGGGCAGCTACCGCAGCGCCAGGGTCGAGCTCGACCGCAAGACCGGTCACGTCGTCGTCTGGGCCCGCGAGGAGGGCGACCTCCTTCCCGCAGAGGAAGGCGAGCGGCCACAGCGGGGCGAGCCGGGGCCGGAGTTCGACGACACCCCGGTCGGCTTCGGTCGGATCGCCGCCTCGACGGCGCGCCAGGTCATCGTGCAGCGCCTCCGCGACCTCGAGGACGAGCAGATCCTCGGCGACTTCAAGGGCCGGGAGGGTGACGTCATCTCAGGCGTCATCCAGCAGAGCCAGGACCCGCGCAACGTCCTCGTGGACTTCGGTGCGGTCGAGGGCATTCTGCCGCTCGCCGAGCAGGTGCCGGGGGAGCGTTACGTTCACGGCGAGCGTCTCCGTTGTTACGTCGTCAGCGTCAAACGTGGACCGCGGGGTCCGCAGGTCGGGCTGTCCCGGACCCACCCCAACCTGGTCCGCACCCTGTTCAAGTTCGAGGTGCCCGAGATCGCGGACGGCACGGTCGAGATCGCTGCCCTCGCTCGCGAGTCGGGGCACCGGACGAAGATCGCCGTGCACTCCAAGGTGCCCGGCGTCAACGCCAAGGGCGCGTGCATCGGGCCGATGGGCGCTCGGGTCCGCGCGGTCATGACCGAGCTGCGGGGCGAGAAGATCGACATCGTCGACTACTCCGAGGACCCGGCGACGTTCGTCGCGGCAGCGCTCTCCCCGGCGCGGGTGCAGTCCGTCGAGATCGTCGACGCGGCGGCTCGCACGGCCAGGGTCGTCGTGCCCGACTACCAGCTCAGCCTCGCCATCGGCAAGGAGGGCCAGAACGCCCGGCTCGCCGCGAAGCTGACCGGCTGGCGGATCGACATCCGGCCCGACACCGAGGCGACGCCCCCACCCCCCGCCTGACGATCGAAAGAGCAGTTCGTCCCCCCTCCTCACGATCGAGAGAGCAGTTCGTCCGGCGCGCCTCGAGCGCGCCGAGTGTCCCGACCCGGGACGAACTGCTCTCTCGATCGAGGCGAGGAACGGCTCTTTCGATGAGCAGGCGGGGGATCGGGCCCCCGGGGACCGAGCCCAGCGGCATCCGGGTTAGACTGTTCTGTGGCCGACCGGACTGGACTCCGTGCCGAGCCGTCCCGCACCTGTGTGGGATGTCGAGGAACGGATAGCTGGTCGGCTCTGCTGCGAGTGGTCGCGGTGACGGACGGAGATACCCGGGGAAGCACCCCGGTTCACCTCCGGCCTGACCCGAGACACCAGATGCCGGGTCGTGGTGCGTGGCTGCACCCCCGAACCGACTGTTTCGAGCTGGCAGTGCGCCGCAAGGCGTTCGGACGTGCCCTGCGGTTGCAGGCCCCGGTCGACGTGAGCGCGGTGGCACAGCATCTCGGAGTCCAGCTCGCGTAAAGCAGCATTCTTCAGATCGACCGTCACCCGGCGGTCGTGCACAACGTCAAACGAACCAAGGCGGGTCAAACGCTATGAGCCTCCGATGAGTCCTCAGCGATGAGCAAGCCCCAGCAATAACCCCCGGTTCGGCCTCCTGTCAGGTCCGGACCAAGACAGGAGAAATGTGGCCAAGGTCCGGGTCTACGAGCTCGCAAAGGAGCTCGGTGTAGAGAGCAAGGCTCTGCTTGCTCATCTCAAGAGCCAGGGAGAGTTCGTCAGGTCGGCATCGTCGACCATCGAGCCCCCAGTCGTCCGCAAGATCAAGGAGTCGTTCCCGGCGGAGCTGCGCTCCGGCGGTGACGCCAAGCCGTCCGCGAGGACCGGCACCCCCACTGCACCGTCCGGCGGTGCGCCTGCGGCCCCGAGGACGGGTGCACCCACCGCTCCGGCGGCCCCAGCTGCTCCCGCCGCGCCGGCTCCCGCCGCGCCGGCGTCCGCCACGCCCGGTCGGCCGGGACCCGCTCCGAGCCGCCCCGGGCCTGCCGCGCCGGCGCCCTCGTCGGCTCCCGCTGCTTCGGCGGCTCCGGCCGCTCCCGCTGTCCCGGCGGCGACCACAGCACCGGCCGCTCCGGCTGCCCAGCCGGCTCCTGCGGCGAAGGCCGCGCCCAGCGGGCCTGCGTCTGCCCCTGCGGCCAGGCCTGCGGCCCCCGCCCCCAGTCGCCCGGCGGCTCCGGCCGCTCGCGGCGGCGCCCCGACCCCGGGGCCGCGTCCCGCGCCCCGTCCGAGCACGCCGCGACCGGGCAACAACCCGTTCGCCCCGAGCCAGGGGATGGGCCAGACCAGGCAGCGTCCCGGTGATGGCGGTCCCCGCCCCGGCAACAATCCGTTCAGCCCGAGCCAGGGCATGCCGCGTCCGCAGCAGCGCCCCGGTGGCCCGCGCCCCGGCGCGCCTGCCGGTGGCTCGCGTCCCGGCGGTCCGGGTGCCGGTGGTCCTCGTCCGGCCCCGCGTCCCGGTGGCCCGCGCCCCAGCCCGGGCATGATGCCTGAGCGCAGCACGATCGGCCGTCCCGGCCAGCGTCCCGCGGGCCCCGGCCGCCCCGGCGGTCCCGGTGGCCCCGGTGGCGCCGGTGGGCGCGGCGGCTTCGGTGGCGGCGGTGCCGGCGCCGGTGCGCCCGGTGGTCCGAGCCGCGGTGGCTTCGGTGGTGGCCCCCGTGGCGGCGGCCCGGGTGGCCGTGGCGGCACGCAGGGCGCCTTTGGCCGCGGTGGCGGTCGTCCGGTCCGAGGCCGGAAGTCCAAGCGCGCCAAGCGCCAGGAGTTCGAGCAGATGCAGGCGCCGTCGATCGGTGGCGTCACGGTCCCTCGTGGTGACGGCAAGACCGTCGTGCGGGTGCGGCGTGGTACGTCGCTGACCGACTTCGCCGACAAGATCAACGCCAACCCGGCATCGCTCGTCACTGTTCTCTTCCACCTCGGTGAGATGGCGACGGCGACGCAGTCGCTCGACGAGGACACCTTCAAGCTCCTCGGTGTCGAGCTCGGCTACGACGTCCAGGTCGTCTCCCCGGAGGAGGAGGAGCGTGAGCTCTTCGACTCCTTCAACATCGACCTGGAGACGGGCATCGAGGGCGAGGACGACGAGGACCTCGAGGCGCGTCCGCCGGTCGTCACCGTCATGGGTCACGTCGACCACGGCAAGACGCGCCTGCTCGACGCGATCCGCAACGAGGACGTCGCAGCGGGCGAGGCCGGTGGGATCACCCAGCACATCGGTGCCTACCAGGTCCGCAAGATGCACGAGGGCGTCGAGCGTCCGATCACCTTCATCGACACCCCGGGTCACGAGGCGTTCACCGCCATGCGTGCTCGTGGTGCAAAGGTGACCGACATCGCCATCCTCGTGGTCGCGGCCGACGACGGTGTCATGCCCCAGACGATCGAGGCTCTCAACCACGCCCAGGCGGCCGACGTGCCGATCGTCGTCGCGGTCAACAAGATCGACGTCGAGGGCGCCAACCCGTCCAAGATCCGCCAGCAGCTGACCGAGTACAACCTCGTCGCCGAGGAGTACGGCGGCGACACCATGTTCGTCGACGTGTCGGCCAAGCAGGGTGTCAACATCGACGGGCTGCTCGAGGCGGTCCTGCTCACCGCGGACGCCGCGCTCGACCTGCGCGCCAACCCGGAGCGCGAGGCCCGCGGTGTCGCCATCGAGGCGAACCTCGACCGGGGCCGCGGCGCCACGGCGACGGTGCTCGTCCAGACCGGCACGCTCCACGTCGGGGACGCCATCGTCACCGGCTCGGCCTACGGTCGCGTCCGCGCCATGCTCGACGAGCACGGCAAGAACGTCAAGGAGGCCGGCCCGTCCCGTCCGGTGCAGGTGCTCGGTCTCAGCTCGGTGCCGCGCGCCGGTGACACGTTCGTCGTGGCACCGGACGACCGGACTGCTCGCCAGATCGCCGAGAAGCGTGAGGCGGCCGACCGCCAGGCCAGCCTGGCCAAGGCCCGCAAGCGCATCTCGCTCGAGGACCTCAACGAGGCTCTCGCGGCCGGCAAGGTCGAGACCCTCAACCTCATCCTCAAGGGTGACGTGTCGGGTTCCGTCGAGGCGCTCGAGGACGCGCTGCTCAAGATCGACGTCGGCGACGAGGTCGACCTGCGCATCATCGACCGCGGCGTCGGTGCGATCACGATGAACAACATCAACCTCGCGATGGCGTCCAACGCGATCATCATCGGCTACAACGTTCGGGCCGAGGGCCAGAACGCCGACTACGCCGAGCGCGAGGGCGTCGAGATCCGCTACTACTCGGTGATCTACCAGGCCATCGACGAGGTCGAGGCCGCGCTCAAGGGCATGCTCAAGCCGGAGTTCGAGGAGGTCGAGCTCGGCACGGCGGAGATCCGCGAGATCTTCCGTTCGAGCAAGTTCGGCAACATCGCCGGATCGATCGTCCGCAGCGGCGAGATCAAGCGTGGCTCGAAGTCGCGGATCACCCGCAACGGTGTCGTCATCTCCGAGAACGTCGAGATCGCCGGGCTGCGTCGGTTCAAGGACGATGTCACCGAGGTCCGTGATGGCTACGAGTGTGGCATCAACCTGGGGTCGTTCAACGACCTCCAGATCGGTGACCTCATCGCCACCTACGAGATGCGCGAGAAGCCGCGCGCCTGACGGTGCTCGTGGAGGGGCCGCCGCTCCGGGAGGGCTGAGTGCCCGATCGGCGGTGGCTCCCTCCACGTCACACCCGATATGTCCGTATGCCGCCGGGCTCGCTCCCGATGCCCGGCACGTTCGGCTGCGGCGGGCTGCGTTCCACCGAGGTTAGGGTGGGTACGCGGCCAGACGTCCAGGCTCACCCCGTGTGAGGCTCAGCGGTGCGTCCCGCAGCCGTGACCATTCGAGAAGAAACGAGGTAGGAGCAATGGCTGACCCAGCTCGCGCCCGCAAGATCGCCGATCGGATCAAGGTCATCGTCGCGGAGTACCTCGAGTTCCGTATCAAGGACGACCGGCTCGGTTTCGTCACGATCACCGACGCTCGGGTGACCGGCGACCTGCAGCACGCCTCGGTGTTCTACACGGTCTTCGGATCCGACGAGGAGCGCCAGGCGACGGCTGCCGTGCTCGAGGCCAACAAGGGCCGGATCCGCTCGGCCGTCGGCAAGCAGATCGGTATCCGGCTCACTCCGTCGCTCGAGTTCATCGCGGACGCGCTTCCCGAGGGCGCGGCGCACCTCGAGGACCTCGTCGCGCAGACCCGGGCGCGGGACGAGGAGCTCGCCCGTGCTGCAGCGAACGCCAAGCACGCGGGCGAGCCGGACCCCTACAAGAAGCCGGCCGAGCGTCTCGCTGCCGACGACGTCGACGTCGAGGCTCGGTGACCGCACCGAGCGGTCTGCTCGTCGTCGACAAGGCCGCCGGCTGGACCAGCCACGACGTGGTGGCCAGGGCGCGACGACTGTGCGGGACGCGCCGGGTCGGCCATGCCGGCACCTTGGACCCGATGGCGACCGGGGTGCTCGTCCTCGGCGTGGAGAAGGGCACCAAGCTGCTCACCTTCCTCGTCGGCTGCGACAAGGAGTACCGGGCGACGATCCGGCTGGGGCAGGCGACGGTCACCGACGACGCAGAGGGTGATCCGACGACATCCCTGGGTGTCGCCGACCCTGGCGGGCTCGAGGCCCGCCTGGGGGACGCGGTGTCGGGGCTGACCGGCCACATCCGGCAGGTGCCGAGCGCGGTGAGCGCGATCAAGGTGCGCGGGGAGCGCAGCTATGTGACGGTCCGCAAGGGCGGGGTCGTCGACCTGCCGGCTCGACCCGTGACCGTGTCCCGCTTCGACGTCCTCTCGGTGACGCGAACCACCTCGGCACTGCCGGATGGCGGTGCCCTCGATGTGGTCGACGTCGACGTCGAGGTGGAGGTGTCCTCGGGGACGTACGTCCGTGCGCTCGCTCGGGACCTCGGCGCCGCCCTCGGCGTCGGGGGGCACCTGACCGCGCTGCGGCGGACCCGCGTGGGCCGGTTCGACCTGACCATGGCGGTGTCTCTGGACGAGCTTGCTGACGGGGCAGACGACCGGGCTCACCCGGAGCTGCCGATCGTCCCCGTGGCCGAGGCTGCGAGAGCCCAGCTCCCGGTCCACGAGGTGTCTGCTGACGAGGCGCGCAGCCTCGGCCACGGCCAGCGGATCGCGGCTGGCGAGGTCCGGGCCGAGGCGGTCGCGGCCATCGACCCGGACGGGCGCCTCGTTGCCGTCCTCGACGAGACGCGCACCATGGCCAAGGCCCGGGTCGTCTTCGCGCCTGCCGACTGACGCGGGGTGGCGGCGGGGCCGAGCGGCGGTGGCTACTACAGTGGTCCGCGTGCAGCGCTGGTACGCCCTGGAGGACATCCCGTCGGATCTCGGGCCCACGGTTGTCACGCTGGGCAACTTCGACGGCGTGCACCGGGGGCACCGTGAAGTGCTCGGGCGGGTCGTCCGTGAGGCCCGGGAGCGCGGAGCGACCCCGGTCGCTGTGACGTTCGAGCCGCACCCGGTCACGGTGCTTCACCCCGAGCGGGCCCCAGCAATGGTGATGTCGGTCGAGCAGCGCCTCGACGCGCTGGAGTCGGTGGGGCTGGGCGCGGTGCTCGTGCTGAACTTCACGCGTGAGTTCGCCCAGCAGACGCCGGAGGAGTTCGTCGAGAGGACCTTCGTGGACGGGCTGCACGCCGTCGCCGTCGTCGTCGGCCGGGACACCCGGTTCGGAGTGCGCAACTCCGGGGACGTCGGCACGCTCACCGAGCTGGGCGAGAAGCACGGGTTCGAGGTCATCGCCCTGGACGACATCGGCGAGGCCTCGCACGAGGGGCGGCGCTGGAGCTCGACCCAGCTGCGTGCCGAGATCCTGGACGGCAAGGTGTCGCACGCCTCCGAGATCCTCGGCCGTCCCCACCGCGTCACGGGGACCGTCGTGCACGGCGACCACCGCGGTCGTGAGCTGGGCTTCCCGACCGCCAACCTGTCCCAGGACCACGAGGGCCTCGTGCCGAGCGACGGCGTCTACGCGGGGTGGCTGATCCGTCTCGACCTCGACACGGGCGCCGTCGACCGCACCCTGCCGGCGGCGATCTCGGTCGGGACCAACCCCACCTTCGACGGTCACCAGCGCCGGGTGGAGGCGTACGTCCTCGACCGCACGGATCTCGACCTCTACGGTGAGCGGGTCGCGGTGGACTTCGTCTCCCACCTGCGCCCCACGCTGCGGTTCGACTCGATCGAGGGGCTCGTGACCCAGATGCGCGAGGACGTCGCCCGGTGCCGCGAGATCCTGTCCGCGATCGTGCCCGCCTAGGTTCCCGGGGCGGGCAGCGGCGACGCCCGACGCCTGGTGCTTCGCCCCGGGCCGTCGCGCCGCGGTGGCTGTGGATCGACCTGGGCCTCTTCATCGGGGCTACCGGCCTCACCGTCGTCGGCATCCTGCTCGTGTGGTCGGCCACGAGAGCGGAGAGCGGGGCCGCCGTGGCGGTCAAGCAGGCTCTCGCCGCCGCCATCGGCATGGTCCTGGCCGCGGTCGTCACGCGGGTCGACGTGCGGCTGCTGCGGGCGGCCGCGCCGCTCGTCTACGTCGCGGCGTTGGCTGGCCTCGTCGCGGTGCTGTCTCCGCTCGGGAGGCAGGTCAACGGCTCCCGGTCGTGGATCAGCCTGCCGGGAGGGTTCACGCTCCAGCCGTCCGAGCTGATGAAGGTGGCGCTGGTCGTGAGCCTCGGCATGCTCCTCGCCGAGCAGGCAGACCGGCGCCAACGCCAGCGCCACCGGGACGTCGCCCTGGCCTGGGTGCTGGCCGGCCTGCCCGTCGTGCTCGTCCTGGCGCAACCCGATCTCGGGTCGGCCCTCGTTCTCGTGGCCATGGCGGTCGCGGTCATCGGGGCGGCCGGGGCACCACGTGCCTGGACCGTCGCCGTCGTGCTGGCCGGGGCAGCGACGGTCACGGCGGCATTCACGACGTCGCTGCTCAGTCCCTACCAGCGTGACCGGTTGCGCGCCTTCCTGGACCCTTCGCTCGATCCACAGGGCATCGGCTACCAGACGCGACAGGTGCGGATCGCCATCTCCTCGGGCGGGCTCGACGGGCAGGGGCTCTTCGAGGGAGGGCAGACCCAGGCGGGGCTGATCCCCTACCAGGAGTCCGACTTCGTCTTCTCGGTGGCGGGCGAGGAGCTGGGCTTCCTCGGTGCGGCCGGCATCATCGTGCTGCTCGGCTTCATCGTCCTGCGTGCTCTGGTCGTGGCTCGCAGGGCCGATGCCTTCGGTCACCTGGTGAGCACCGGGGTCGGGGTCTGGCTGGGTGTGCAGGCGGTTGAGAACATCGGGATGAACCTCGGGATGCTCCCGGTGACCGGGCTGCCGCTGCCGTTCCTGTCCTACGGTGGGTCGTCGATGATCGCGGTGTGGCTCGCGGTGGGGATCGTCGGGAACGTCTCCGCGGAGACCACCGGTGCGCAGTGGCGGCGTCGGTAAGTTACCCGTCGGTCACAGTGTGGTGCCGATCGGCGCGCAAGACGTGACCTTTGACGGCGGATGCGGCATCATCCGCTCTACGTGGTTGTCCGCCGTCGCCGAGGTCGGGCCGCCGTGTCAGTGACGAAGGAGTCAGCATGCCCCTGCAGTCCGTCGCCGATCGCGACGTCGACCAAGCGGTCCTCGACAACCGGGCCCCGAGCGTGGGCGCCCTGTTCCGCAGCCGCGTCCAGGCCACCCCCGACCGTCCCGCCTACCTCTACTTCAAGGACGGGGGGAGCGAGCTCACCACGCTGACGTGGCGCCAGACCCACGACATCGTCCAGGAGTGGGCCGCCGGTCTGATCAGCCTCGGCGTCGAGCTCGAGGACCGCGTCGCCATCGCGTCCGCCACGAGCCTGCCCTGGGTGCTCGCCGACCTCGCGATCGTGTGCGCCGGCGCCGCGACGACGACCGTCTACCCGACGACGATCGCCGATGACGTCGCCTACATCCTCACCGACTCCGGCAGCGTCCTGGTCTTCGCGGAGGACGACGCCCAGATCGCCAAGCTCACCGACCGCCGCGCCGACATCCCGCACGTCAAGCACGTCATCGCCATGTCCGGGCGAGGCAGCGATGACGGCTGGGTCATCACGACCGACGATCTGGCTGCCAAGGGGCGGGAGCTGCTCGCCTCGACGCCCGACGCCGTCGACGCGCGGATCGACCAGCTGGGCCCCGAGAGTCTCGCCGTCGTCATCTACACGTCCGGCACCACCGGTCGGCCCAAGGGCGTCCGCCTCGTCCAGGACAGCGTGGTCTACGAGGGCGCGCTCATCCAGGCAACCGGCACGGTCACGGAGGACGACCTCCAGTTCCTCTGGTTGCCGCTCTCACACGTCTTCGGCAAGATGCTCCTCGCCCTCGGCCTCCAGATCGGGTTCCCGACGGCGGTGGACGGCCGGCTGGACAAGATCGTCGACAACATGGCGATCATCAAGCCCACCTTCATGGCCGGACCGCCCCGGATCTACGAGAAGGCTCGCGGTCGGGTCGCGCTCATGCTCGCCCAGGAGACGGGGGTCAAGAAGAAGCTGATCGACTGGGCGTTCAAGGTCGGGGCGGAGATGCGTGACGTCCTCGAGCAGGGCGAGACGCCGTCGTCCGGACTCACCCTCCGGCACCGGCTCGTCACCAAACTGGTCCTGCACAAGATCCAGGAGCGCTTCGGCGGCCGGGTCCGCTTCATGATCAGCGGGTCGGCGCCGCTCAACGCCGAGGTCGCCAAGTGGTTCGGAGCAGCGGGCCTGCTTCTCGTCGAGGGCTACGGCCTCACCGAGACGTCCTCGGGCACGACCGTCAACCTCCCCCGGCCGGGCTGCTACCGGTACGGCTCGGTTGGCTGGCCGATGCCCGACACCGAGGTCGCGATCGCCGAGGACGGCGAGATCCTCGTCAAGGGCCCGGGCGTCATGCGCGGCTATCACAACAGCCCCGAGGCCACCGCGGAGGTCCTCGACGCCGACGGATGGTTCCACACCGGCGACATCGGCCGGATCGACGAGCACGGATTCGTCTACGTCACCGACCGCAAGAAGGACTTCTTCAAGACCTCCGGCGGCAAGTACATCGCCCCGGCCGAGATCGAGGCGAAGTTCAAGGGCATGTGCGTCTACGTCAGCCAGTTCCTCGTCCACGGAGCGGGCCACAACTTCGCCACCGCGCTGGTGACTCTCGACCCGGATGCGATCGCTGGCTGGGCGGCGGCGAACGGTATGGCGGGCCGGCCCTATGCGGAGATCGTCACGTCCGACGCTGCCCGTGAGCTCGTGCAGGGGTACGTGGACAAGCTGAACGACAGCCTCAACCGGTGGGAGACGATCAAGAAGTTCACGATCCTCGACCACGACCTGAGCATCGAGATGGGCGACCTGACTCCGAGCATGAAGCTGCGCCGCCGCGCTGTCGTCGACAAGTACCAGGACCAGCTCGACGCCCTCTACCAGGAGGACTGAGCCCCATCGAAAGAGCAGTTCGTCCCGCCTTCGCACCCACGTCGACCTTGACCGTGGCAGCAGCGGGACGAACTGCTCTTTCGATCGTTCCGGGGCAGTCTTGGCCCTCACGTACTATTTACGGATGCCCGGCGAGTCCCTGTTCAACGCCCTCGAGCCCCTGCTGGAGCGGGTGACCAAACCCATCCAGTACGTCGGCGGTGAGCTCAACTCCACCGTCAAGGACTGGAACGTCGGTGGTCACGGCCCGTCCGGCGACGAGCTGACGACGCGATGGGCCCTGATGTACCCCGACGCCTACGAGGTCGGTGTGCCCAACCAGGGCGTCATGATCCTCTACGAAGTCATCAACGAACGGCCCGACGCCCTCGCCGAGCGCACCTACGCTGTGTGGCCGGACATGGAGGCTGCGCTCCGCGAGGCAGCGCTGCCGCAGTTCACCGTCGACGGCCACCGCGCGGTGGGCGACTTCGACCTGTTCGGCGTGTCCTTCTCGACCGAGCTCGGCTACACCAACCTGCTGACTGCCCTCGATCTCGCGAAGATCCCGCTGCGCTCGGTGGACCGCGATCTCGACGACCCCCTCGTCATCGCCGGCGGCCACGCCGCCTTCAACCCCGAGGCGATCGCCGACTTCATCGACGCGGCCGTCATCGGCGACGGCGAGCAGGCGGTGCTCGCGATCACCGACATCGTGGGGGAGTGGAAGGCGGCCGGTCGGCCGGGTGGACGCCGCGAGGTGCTCCTGCGCCTGGCGCGCACGGGCGGGGTCTACGTGCCGTCGTTCTACGACGTGTCCTACCTGCCCGACGGCCGCATCCAGCGGGTCGCTCCGGCAGCGGACGCACCCGGCGTGCCGTGGCGGGTCGCGAAACACACCGTGATGGACCTCGACGCGTGGCCCTACCCGAAGCAGCCGCTCGTGCCGCTCGCCGAGTCGGTCCACGAGCGGATGTCGGTCGAGATCTTCCGCGGCTGCACGCGCGGCTGCCGCTTCTGCCAGGCCGGCATGATCACCCGGCCGGTGCGTGAGCGGTCCATCACGGGCATCGGCGAGATGGTCGAGCGCGGGCTCGCGGCCACCGGCTTCGAGGAGGTCGGGCTGCTCTCCCTGTCCTCCGCCGACCACTCCGAGATCGCCGAGGTGACGAAGGGCCTCGCCGACCGCTACGAGGGGACCCAGACCGGGCTGTCGCTCCCTTCCACGCGGGTCGACGCGTTCAACATCGACCTCGCCAACGAGCTGACCCGCAACGGCCGGCGGTCGGGGCTCACCTTCGCCCCCGAGGGCGGCTCGGAGCGGATCCGGCGCGTCATCAACAAGATGGTGTCCGAGGAGGACCTCATCAACACCGTCGCGGCGGCCTACGGCGCGGGGTGGCGGCAGGTGAAGCTCTACTTCATGTGCGGCCTGCCGACCGAGACCGACGAGGACGTGCTCCAGATCGCCGAGCTCGCGACGAGGGTCATCGAGACCGGTCGCCAGGTGTCGGGACGGCGTGACATCCGGTGCACCGTGTCGATCGGCGGGTTCATCCCCAAGCCACACACCCCGTTTCAGTGGGCTGCCCAGCTCGGTGCGGAGGAGACCGACGCGCGGTTGGCCAAGCTGCGCAATGCCATTCGGGCTGACAAGCGCTACGGCTCGTCGATCGGCTTCCGCTACCACGACGGTCAGCCCGGCATCGTGGAGGGGCTGCTGTCGCGCGGTGACCGCCGCGTCGGCAAGGTCATCGAGGAGGTGTGGCGTGCCGGCGGGCGGTTCGACGGCTGGAGCGAGCACTTCTCCTACGAGCGTTGGATGGCGGCCGCCGACCGGGCGTTCGCGGACGAGCCCGTGGACGTCGCCTGGTACACGACGCGCGAGCGCGACCAGAACGAGGTGCTCCCGTGGGACCACCTCGACTCCGGTCTCGACAAGGACTGGCTCTGGGAGGACTGGCTGGACGCCGTCGAGGAGCGCGAGGTCGACGACTGCCGCTGGACGCCGTGCTTCGACTGCGGGGTGTGCCCGCAGATGGGCACCGAGATCGAGATCGGCCCCACGGGCAAGACCCTCCTGCCGCTCACCGTCCTGGGTGCCGGGCGCAAGGACCTCCTCGAGCACCAGCACTGAGCCGTATGCCGCTGAGCCGGCTCCCACACGCCAGCTGGTTCCAGCCCTCCCGCCCTCACCCCCCAACACACCGTGCAACCTGCAACCCACCGGGATCCGATCCCGGTGGGTTGCAGGTTGCTCGGTGTGTTGCCGGACAAGGGCGTGGGCGTGGGCCCGGCAGCTGGAGTTCGCCGGGCCCACGCGGGTGTGGAGGGTTTGCCTGAGGAATCTCAGACGTCGAAGAAGACGCGCGCGGTGTCCGCAACGCCAGTGCTCGTCCCGTTGGTCGTGTCAGTCAGGACGATGTTGGTGTACGTGACGGCTGCCAGGACGCGCTTCTGGCCGTTCGGGCACTGGAACTGCGGGGCCAGGAGCGGGCCGGCGGTCAGGTCAGCGACGACCCGGCCGTTCTTCGGCTCGAAGCTTCCGCCCCCGCTGACCGAGCCCTCGAAGGACTCCTTGTTCGCGGCCTGCGGGTGCTTCCCGCCGCCGTTGATGCACGCGTAGAGGGCCGTGGCATCGGCAGTCAGCGTGTAGTCGATGTTGTCGTTGCCGAGGCCCCGCTCGTCAAAGCTGACGACGAGGGCTCCGGAGTTGTTGACGCTGCCCGTGGCACTGTGGAACTTCGCGGCGACGGCCGCGGCCGGGTTGGCCATGACGACTGCGACGACGAAAGCAATGCTCGCGACGAGCAGAGACTTCAGGTACTTCATGGTTGGTTCCTTGCTGTGTGTGGAAGGTGGCCCGACCTCCCCTGGTCGGGCAGAACCCGATGCGTTCGGGTGATCGCATCGGTGCTGAGGAGGCCGCTGTTCCCCGTCGAGATACGGCAACCCAGAAACTGGGAGCCTTTGTCCTGAAGGTCCCGGTGGCCCGACCGTCCCCCCGGTCGGGCCACCCGGGTCAAGACCCAGGTGTTACGGATCGATGACCACGGTGCAGGTGTACGTACCTGGCTCGAGGTCGTTCTTGGTGAAGGATCCGTCGCCGTCGGCGCCGGTCGAGGCGTCCGGGTCGGCTGCAGCCAGCCCGCACTCAATGGTCGACGCGGTGCCGCCGTTGACCTGCGAGTCGACCGAGACCGTGAGGTTGGTCAACGGCATGTTGAGGAACTCGGCGTCATATGTGGTCTTCCCACCGCATGTCCCTTCGGTGACGACGATGCCGCCCTGTGGGTTCGTGCTCAGGAGCTTGTAGCCCGCAGGAACGGTCTCCGCGACCGAGTAGTTGCCGGCGAGAGCGCTCACGACGAGGCCGTTGAAGCAGATCTCGCCGCTCGCGTTCGTCACGCCGGTGACACCGGGCGCCGCGAGGTCCCCACCGGTCAGGGTGAAGGTCACGCCGGCATGTGGGTGGTCGCCGGGACCGTCCGCAGCGTGCTTGCGCTGCTTGAGGATCTTGACGACGCCGCGCTCCACCCGGTTGACGAAGGTGCAGGTCACCGTCTCACCGGGCAAGAGCTTGATCGCCGCAGGCGTGCTGTCCCCATCGTCACAGGTCGAGCTCACGAGGTTCCAGTTGACTGGCACTGTTTCGCTCGCGTCATACGTGACGCCGGTCGACAGGTTGCTGAACGTCTTGCTGGCAGAGCCGGCTTCACCCGTCCCCGTCGGAGTCAGGCTGAAGTTGCCACCAGTCAGGGTCGACGTCGTGAAGGCGAAGGACTGGTTGTACGCCGCGCCATCGTTGATGACCTTCTTGATGATCACCGTGCCCAACGCCTCGTTGGTGTAGGTGCAGTCGAGGACGTCGTCCTCGTCATCGATCGCAAAGGTCACCTTTGCGCCGAGGATCGTGGGCGTCACCCCAGAGCTGTCGGAGCAGTCCAGGCTCTTGAACGCCCAGCCGACGGGCGGGGTGCCCTCTTCGACGGTGTAGCCGGAGCCGAAGAGCACCGTCTGGCCGTAGTCATTCACGCCGTCATCGGCGAGCTGGAACGTGTCGGGCGTCGCAGGGTCCGTGCCGAAGGCCTTCGTGTAGTCGAACAGCGTGGTGTTCGGGTCCTCGTCCGGCAGCGTCTGCTTGCGGATGATGACCTTGCCGCAGTTCTTCAGGTCGATCCCGACCGGGGAGATGAAGTCCTTGACCTGGGACGTGAACGCGTCCGATGAACGGCTCTTGAGCATGGCCGACCCGAAGCTGGTGCACTTCGTGTCGTCGAAGATGAGGCGCAGGTCGATCTGGGCCTCACCAAACGTCCGGGCCTGCTTCTCGCCCAGACCGTCCGAGTCCGCAGCCGGGATCACGCTGCTGCTGATCGTGCCGACGGCACACGGACCGCCGCCGCAGCCGGTGCCGGCGTCGAGGTCGATCGAGGTCCCCCATGCCGTCCCCTGCCAACGTCTGGCGGAGATGTCGGCCCGGGCACCGCCCTGGTCGATGGCGTACTCGATGAGCAGGTCGTCGGTCAGCGGGCCGGGTCCGTCGCCCGTCCGGACCTTGTTCGGGCTACCCGTGCAGTTCACGTTCGACTGGTTGAACTCGAAGTCCATCAAAGTCGTGCCACTGGGGTCGCTGACGCGGCTCCAGGCGAGATTGAGGAACCCCTTGTTGCCCGTGGTGGCGGCTTCCTCCCAGACATGGAACGTGAGCAGGTCGCTCTTGTTGTTCGGGATGGTGCCGGTCGTCTCGGCTGGACACTCCGTGTCCTCCTTGACGCCGCCCTTGTACGAGTTGTCGGTCTGGCCGGTCGGCAGGTCCACGGCCCGCTGCTCCGACACCGTGCCCCAGTCCTCGGACGGGGCCGCATGGTCGCGCTTGAGGTTGGCATCGTCGTCGATCTCGAAGTTGCTACCAGCGAGCGTGGCGTCGCCGTGACTCGCTGTGGCGGGCGGTGAAACAAGCACCGCGAGCGGTAGGGCGAGCACCGCCAAGGCGGCTAACCAGCGCCGGCGTGCCGTGGGTTGTTCGTGCCGGCCTCGCTTGGGTCGGCCGCGGGATGAAGCCAGGGAACTATTCATGGTGAGTTCTCCGTTGCGGTTGATTCGCCCGGCCCCTCGCACGGGCGTTGAACGGTGAACTCGGCAAGTTGGTGCGACGCGGCCCCACCCCGGTGGTCTGTTGTTCCCCCCGAGCTGCGGATCATCTGTGGCGTCGCGCACAGGCTCAACCGAGCTCATTCCTGACGCTACTCAGGCCGGGGTGACGTGCATCACGAACGGGCAAAGCGGTGAAGAAGGTCCGGAAAGTCCATGACCGAACGGTGAAATCCCCTGAGATTGAGGGACTTTGGCGACATGTACCGCTATCCGCAGGCCGTGCCAGGTCTGGTCAGACCGGGAAACCCACGTGCGCGAGCGCCTGGCGGACGAGCACGCCGTGGGACCCTGACATCTCGCCGCGCATCGCCATCTCGGCGGCCTCCTCCGGCGTCACCCAGGAGAGGTCGAGCGCGTCCTGCTGCGGCCGGCAGTCGCCGGTCATGGCCACGATGTAGGTGAGTGACACCGCGTGCTGGCGCGGGTCGTGGTAGGGCGTGACCCCGGGTGTCGGGAAGAACTCGGCGACCGCGATGGGCTGGGGCGACACGGGGATCCGCGGCAGGGCCACCGGGCCGAGGTCGCTCTCGACGTGTCGAGCGAGCGCGTCCCGGATCTTCTCGTGGTAGCGGACGCGCCCGCCGACGACCTCCTGCCCGATGCCGCCGTCGTCGTCGGCGCGGAGCAACAGGCCGAGCTGCGTCACGACCCCGCGGTCGTCGACGCGCACGGGCACGGCGTGGACGTAGAGCATCGGGAGGCGCCCGCGAGCGCTCTCGAGGTCCTCGCGGCTGAGCCAGGCTGCGCTGGTCTCCAGGTCGGTGTTGTCGCCCATGTCGCCTTCCTATCAGGTGCTGGTGCTGCCGGGACGCGTCGCCCACCGGCCACCGCCGAAGACGACCTCCGGGTTCATGATCCCGGACGGGTCGAAGACGGCCTTGATCGCGCGCTGCCGCTGCACCTCGCGCGGGCCCACCTCCGCGGCGAACCAGCGGCGCTTGACCGACCCGATGCCGTGCTCCCCGGCGACGGTCCCGCCGAGGGACAGCCCGAGGCGCATCAGCTCGTCGAACGCCCCCCAGGCCCGCCTCCGCGCGTCGTCGTCCCCGGGGGGATAGACGATCGACGGGTGGAGGTTGCCGTCGCCGGCGTGCCCGCTCACCGGGATCCGCACCCCCAGACGCTCCGACACCTCGGCCGCGCCGCGGACGTAGTCGCCGAGCCGGCCGACCGGGACGCAGACGTCCTCCGCGAGCCGCGACCCCAGCGCCTCGATCGCGGTGCTCAGCACGCGCCGACCCTGGAGCAGCAGGTCCGCCTCCTGCCGGTCCTCGGCCACCGCGACCTCGAGCGCCCCGGCGCCGGTCATCAGCTCTCCGTACCTCGCGACGTCCTCCGCGGCGTGGCCGGGCCGGTCCGACTGGACGAGCAGCACCGCGTCCGCGTCAGCGGGGAAGCCGTAGTCCCCGAATGCCTGCACCGCCTCGAGGCTCGCCCGGTCGAGGATCTCGAGCAGCGATGGGCGGTGCCGGTCGAGGCGCAGGGTCACCACTGCACGGACGGCGTCGTCGAGGGAGCCGAAGGTCGCCAGCGCGGTCAGCGCGGGGTCCGGCGCGGGGAGGAGCCGCGTCACGACGCGGGTCACGACGCCGAGGGTCCCCTCGGACCCGACGAGCAGCCCCGTCAGGTCGAGCCCCGTCACTCCCTTCGCCGTCCGGTGCCCCGTCCGCATCACCTCGCCGCCGGGGAGCACGACGTCGAGCGCCGTCACCCAGTCCGCCGTCACGCCGTACTTGAGGCAGCACAGGCCGCCCGCGTTCGTCGCGACGTTCCCGCCGATCGTGCAGGTCCCGGTCGACGCGGGGTCCGGGCCGTAGAAGAGCCCGGCCGCCGCGGCTGCCGTCTTGAGGTCGGCGTTGACGACGCCAGGGCCGACGACGGCGATCCCCTCGACCGGGTCGACCGTCTCGATCGCGTCGAGGGCCTCGACGTTGAGCACGATGCACCCCTCCGTCGCCCGCGCTCCGCCGACCCGGGACGTGCGCGCGCCCTGGGGGACCACCGGGGTGCCGGTCGCCTGCGCGTGCTCGAGCACCGCGACCACGTCGGCGACGTCCCGGGCGCGCACGACGGTGTAGTCGGAGGGGACGTCGCGCGAAGGTTCCCTGGGCGCGGGGCCGGCGTCAGCGGCATACGTCCGTTTGACGTCCTCGTCGGTCACGACGCGGGACTGCACGCTGGGCGGGAAGGTGGTCACGCTCACAGGCTAGACTTCGGAGCACAGGCGTCTGAGCCGTCATCAGCGGCGAGCCTCCGGAAGAACGGTCCCAGCCCGGCTGGGCCCCACTAGACCCGGACGGGTGGGCCCGTCACAGCCTGGACAAGAGTGGTCGTATGCCGCTGGGCTCGCTTTCCGGGTCACGCGCGGTCGTGCGGCAAGCGGGGTGGTACCGCGGCGGAGCTCACGGGTGACGTCGTCCTCGTGAACGAGATCCCACGAGCAGTCCGAACCACGCAGCAGCAGGAGACCACGACCCATGGTGTACCCGAAGGTCAGCACCGATCCGTCCGGCGCCGTCGACAGCAGGGCGGGCGTTCCGTCGAGCCCCCGCTTCCCCGAGATCGAGGAGCGCGTCCTGAAGTACTGGGACGAGGACGGCACCTTCATCGCCTCCGTCGAGAACCGTGCGGCCGGTGAGAGCGGCGCCAACGAGTTCGTGTTCTACGACGGGCCCCCCTTCGCCAACGGACTGCCCCACTACGGGCACCTGCTCACCGGGTACGTCAAGGACATCGTCCCGCGCTACCAGACGATGCGCGGCCGGCGCGTCGAGCGCCGGTTCGGGTGGGACACCCACGGCCTGCCCGCCGAGCTCGAGGCGCAGCGCCAGCTCGGGCTCAAGACCAAGCAGGACATCCTCGACCTCGGCATCGACACCTTCAACGACGCCTGCCGGGCCTCCGTGCTCAAGTACACGGGGGAGTGGCGTGACTACGTGACGCGTCAGGCGCGGTGGGTCGACTTCGACC
The DNA here is from genome assembly GCF_000184685.1 of Intrasporangium calvum DSM 43043. Taxonomy (NCBI): domain Bacteria; kingdom Bacillati; phylum Actinomycetota; class Actinomycetes; order Micrococcales; family Intrasporangiaceae; genus Intrasporangium; species Intrasporangium calvum. The sequence continues at coordinate 2,472,460 of NC_014830.1, read as the reverse complement.
ACGACTACAAGACGCTCGAGCCCGGCTACATGGAGTCGGTCATCTGGGCCTTCAAGACGCTCTACGACAAGGGGCTGGTCTACGAGGGCTTCCGGGTCCTGCCCTACTGCTGGAACGACCAGACCCCGCTGTCCAACCACGAGCTGCGCATGGACGACGACGTGTACAAGATGCGTCAGGACCCGGCGGTGACCATCGGCTACCGCCTCGAGACCGGTGAGCTCGCGCTCGTCTGGACGACCACCCCGTGGACGGTGCCGTCCAACATCGCGATGGCCGTCCACCCCGACATCGACTACGTCGTCGTCGAGTCCGACTTCAGCGGGACCACGGAGCGCTACGTCATCGCCGAGGCCCGGCTCGCCTCCTACCGCAAGGAACTCGGTGGCTCGGACCCTGAGTCCCTCCAGGACCGCGTGGTCCAGCGGCTCAAGGGGTCCCAGCTCGTCGGCCGCAGCTACACGCCGCCCTTCAGCTACTACCTGGGTCATCCCAAGGGGCACGTCGTCCTGCCCGCGGACTACGTCACGATCGAGGACGGCACCGGCCTGGTCCACATCGCCTCCGCCTTCGGTGAGGAGGACAAGGTCCTCACCGACGCCTTCGGCATCGACGTCGTCGTGCCGGTGGGGCCGGACGGGCGCTTCACCCACCCCATCACCGAGTACGAGGGCATGCACGTCTTCGACGCGAACGCCCACATCGTCGACCACCTCAAGGCGCGGACCCGCGGCGAGGGGGAGATGGGTAGCACGACCGAGGGCACGGTCCTGCTGCGCCGCGAGACCTACGACCACAGCTACCCGCACTGCTGGCGCTGCCGTGAGCCGCTCATCTACATGGCGGTCTCCTCGTGGTTCGTCGAGGTGACCAAGATCAAGGAGCGGATGCTCGAGCTCAACCAGGAGATCGCCTGGACGCCCTCGCACATCAAGGACGGCCAGTTCGGCAAGTGGCTGGCCAATGCGAGGGACTGGTCCATCTCGCGAAACCGCTTTTGGGGCAGCCCGATCCCGGTGTGGAGGTCCGACAGCCCGGAGTACCCCCGGATCGACGTCTACGGGTCCTTCGAGGAGCTCGAACGGGACTTCGGTGTCGCGGTGACCGACCTGCACCGGCCCTTCATCGACTCGCTGACGCGCCCCAACCCGGACGACCCGACGGGGCAGTCGACCATGCGCCGCGTCGAGGACGTCCTCGACGTGTGGTTCGACTCCGGGTCGATGAGCTTCGCCCAGGTGCACTACCCGTTCGAGAACGCCGAGTGGTTCGAGCACCACTTCCCCGGTGACTTCATCGTCGAGTACATCGGCCAGACCCGTGGCTGGTTCTACACGCTGCACGTCCTTGCCACCGCCCTCTTCGACCGGCCCGCGTTCAAGTCCTGCATCAGCCACGGCATCGTCCTCGGCTCCGACGGCCAGAAGATGAGCAAGTCGCTGCAGAACTACCCCGACGTGACCGAGGTCTTCGACCGGGACGGTGCCGACGCGATGCGCTGGTTCCTCATGAGCAGCCCGATCCTGCGCGGCGGCAACCTCGTCGTCACCGAGCAGGGGATCCGCGACGGGGTTCGGCAGGTGATGATCCCGCTGTGGAACGCGTGGTCGTTCTTCGCCCTCTACGCCAACACGGCGCGCGGCGGGTCCGGCTATGCGGCGCAGCGCTCCACGGCGTCTCCGGACGTCCTGGACCGCTACCTGCTCGCCAAGGTCCGCGAGTTCGTCGCCGAGATGACCGAGGAGCTCGACGCCTACGAGATCGCGGCGGCGTGCGACACGATGCGGTCCTTCCTCGACGTGCTGACGAACTGGTACATCCGCCGGTCCCGAGACCGCTTCTGGGGCGGCGAGTCAGCTGAGTCGCTGGCCGCCTTCGACACCCTGTGGACGGCGCTCGAGATGGTGACCAGGGCGATCGCGCCGCTCCTGCCCCTCACGACCGAGGAGATCTGGAGGGGTCTGACCGGTGAGCGGTCCGTGCACCTCGCCGACTATCCCGATGCGGGGGAGCTGCCCGCCGACCACGAGCTGGTTCTCGCCATGGACCGGGCGCGGGAGGTGTGCTCCGTCGGGTCCAGCCTCCGCAAGGCCAACGGGCTCCGAGCCCGGCTGCCGCTCAGCGGTCTGACCGTCGTCGCGCCCGAGCCCGGAAAGCTCGAGCCGTTCGGCTCGATCATCCGGGACGAGCTCAACGTCAAGACGATCACCTTCGTCGACGTCGAGACGGCCAGCGAGGCCGACTTCGGCGTGACCCAGCGGCTCGCCGTCAACGCCCGCGCGGCCGGCCCCCGGCTCGGCAAGGACGTCCAGGCGGCCATCCGGGGCAGCAAGACCGGCGACTGGTCCGTCTCCGCCGATGGTCTCGTCACCTCGGGTGGGCTCGAGCTGCTGGCGGGCGAGTACACCCTCGAGACCGTCGTCGCGGGCGAGGGCCGGCATCCCGGGGAGGCGGCCGGCTCCGGTGCACCTGCCACGGCGGCGGCCACGGCGGCGGCCACGGCGATGCTGCCGGGCGGTGGGTTCATCGTCCTCGACACGCACGTCACCCCGGAGCTCGCGACCGAGGGCGTGGCGCGGGACCTCGTCCGCGCCATCCAACAGGCCCGCCGCGATGCGGGCCTGCACGTCAGCGACCGGATCAGCCTCACCATCCAGGGAGCACCTGAGGTCTTCGAGGCCACGGTCACGCACCGGGACCTGCTCGTGGCCGAGACGCTGGCCACCCAGTTCTCCTCGGCCGGGCCCGAGCACCCCCTCGCGGACGGCACGGGCACCACCGTCACCGTCGGCGACGGCGCGCCCGCGACCATCGTGGTGGCCAAGGCATGAGTGGCATCGAGTCGACGAACCCCCCCGACCCGGCAGCCGAGGGCCCCGACCCGGCCGAGGGCCCGGGCGATGGTCTCCTGGTGCGCACCGCCGGGGGCGACGACCTCGAGGCGGTCCTCAGCATCGGGCACCGCACCTGGCCGCTCATCCACGAACCCATCGCCGGCCTGGACTACGTCGCGATGGGCCTGGCCAAGTGGTGGACCGCAGACGTCGTGACCGCCTCCATCCGCCAGGGCCGCACCTTGGTCGCCGAGCTGCAGGGCACCGTCGTCGGCATGGCGGCCTTCGGCCCGCAGGACGACGAGTTCGTCATGTGGAAGCTGTACGTCCTGCCCGAACACCACGGCCGGGGTGTGGGCTCCGCCCTGATGGACGCCGTCGTCGCCCGTGCGCGCGAGGCCGGACATCCGCGGATCACCGTGGCCTACCCGGACGGCAACGCCTACGCCGAGCGCTTCCACCGGGCCCACGGCTTCGTCGAGACCCACCGCGAACCGTCCGGTTCCGGCCTGCCCGACACGGTCTGGATGGTCCGCGAACTCGCGGCTCAGGAAGGGGAGAACGCGTGAGCGGTCAGCCGGACGGGCCCGCCCAGGAAGCGGCCCGCAACCTCGAGGAGATGAAGCGCCTCCGCCAGATCGAGGAGGCGATCCTCGCCCGGGCACCCGAGAACGACATCGGACCGTCCCTCGAACGGATCGCCGCGGTCATGGAGCTCGCCGGGGACCCCCAGCGCAGCTATCCCGTCATCCACCTCACCGGCACCAACGGCAAGACGTCGACGAGCCGGATGATCGACACCATCCTGCAGGAGACCGGACTCTCGACGGGGCGGTTCACCTCGCCGCACCTGCAGGACATCCGTGAACGGATCAGCCTGTCCGGAAAACCGATTCCGCGTGACAAGTTCATCGCCGCGTATGACGAGGTCGCACCCCTCATCGAGCTGGTGGACGCCAGGTCCCTCGCCTCGGGTGGCCGGCGGATGAACTTCTTCGAGGTCCTCGTCGCGGTCGCCTTCGCCGCCTTCGCCGACGCGCCCGTCGACGTCGCCATCGTCGAGGTGGGACTCGGCGGGTCCTGGGACGCGACCAACGTCGCCGACGGCGCGGTCGCCGTCATCACGCCCATCGACCTCGACCACACGCACCTCCTCGGTGACGACGTCGTGGACATCGCGCACGAGAAGAGCGGCATCATCAAGCCCGGATCCATCACGGTCTCGGCGCTACAGGCCCCTGAGGTCGCCGCCGTCCTCGGTGAGCGGGTCGAGGAGGTCGGCTCCGAGCTCCGGCTCGAGGGCGACCAGTTCGGCGTGCTCGCACGCGACCTCGCCCTGGGCGGCCAGCAGGTCAACCTCCGCGGCCTCGCCGGCGACTACACCGACCTCTTCCTGCCCATCCACGGGGCACACCAGGCGAGCAACCTCGCGATCGCCGTGGCTGCCGTGGAGAGCTTCCTCGGCGGCGGAGAACACGCCCTCGACGGCGAGGTGCTCGCGGCCGCCGTGGCCCGGATGACGTCGCCCGGCCGGCTCGAAGTGGTCCGGCGCTCACCCACCGTCCTCGTCGACGCCGCGCACAACCCGCACGGCGCCCGGTCCCTCGTTGCCGCCCTCGACGAGGCCTTCACCTTCACGCGGCTCGTCGGCCTCGTCGGCATCGTGGCGGACAAGGACGCCACGGCGATCCTCGAAGCCCTCGAGCCGAGGCTCGACCACGTCGTCATCACCCGCAGCTCCTCCCCGCGCGCCCTCTCGCCCGTGCAGCTCGGAGCGCTCGCCGCCGACATCTTCGGCGAGTCCCGGGTCACGGTGGAGAGCAACCTGCCCGAAGCCCTCGACCGCGCCATCGGGCTCGCCGAGGAGGAGGGCATGGGCGGCGGTGTCATCGTCACGGGCTCGGTCATCACGGTCGGCGAGGTCCGGCTCCTGCTCGGCGTCACGGACGTCTGACCCCCGCATCGAAAGAGCAGTTCGTCCCCAATCCCGGACCGGGCGCCCCTCCCGCGAGACGGGGGACGAACCGCTCTTTCGATGCGCCACGTAGTCTGTCCGCCATGCACCCCGTGGTGAAGCTGGTCCTCATCGTGGCCGTCGTCGTGGTCATCGCCGTCCTCTACGGACGGATCTTCGGGCGACGCGACCGGGAGGAGCGCTACGCGGGCCTCACCGACGCGGTGCGCACCAGGATCAGCCACGAGATCAGCGCCGGCCACAAGATCAACGCCGTCAAGCTCTACCGCGAGGCGACCGGCGCGCCGCTGCCCGACGCCAAACGTGCCGTCGACTCCTGGTTCGTGCCTGGACAGGGACCGGGAGTCCGCGACGCCGCCGCGTCCTGGACCGAGGGACGGCTCACCGCGGAGGCACGCAGCCGGATCAGCGGGCTCGTCGCCGCCGGCCGGCGCGAGGACGCGATGGCGCTCTATGCCCAGGCGACGGGGGCCAGCGACTCCGAGGCGCAGGCCATCATCCGGTCGTGGGACACGACGCAGGACTACTGAGGGCCACCCGCGCATGCACCGTCTGACCTTCTACGGGGAAACCGGTCGGTTCACGTGGCGCATGCTGGCCACGGTGCTCGTCGGCCAGTCCATCAGCGTGTTCTTCGGCGCGCTGGTCGCCCGGGCCGTCGCGGCCACCGGACCGGACTCGCAGCGGTCGACCACGTACCTGCTCGTCGGCACCGGACTTGCGATCCTCGGCGTCCTCGCCGCCGGCCTGCTGCGGCGGCCGTTCGGCGTCACCCTGGGGTGGTTGGTCCAGCTGCTCACCCTCGCGAGCGCCCTCATCGTGCCCGCCATGCTCGTCGTCGGCATCATCTTCCTCGTCCTGTGGGTGACCTGCCTCGTCATGGGCAGCCGGATCGACGCGGCCCAGGCGCCGGGCCCGGACTCCGGGGCCGATGGCGTCGGTAGGGTGGCCGAGTGACCATCGAACGATCCCTCGTCCTCGTCAAGCCCGACGGTTTCCAGCGCGGCCTCAGCGGTGAGGTCCTCCGCCGCATCGAGGCCAAGGGCTACACCCTCGTCGCTCTGGCGATCCTCACGCCGACCGTGGAGCAGCTGGCCGCGCACTATGCCGAGCACGAGGGCAAGCCCTTCTACGAGCCGCTCGTCGAGTTCATGAGCTCCGGCCCGGTGACCGCTGCGGTGATCGAGGGCCAGGACTGCGTGCGAGGTTTCCGTTCCCTCGCCGGCGCCACCAACCCCACTGAGGCCGCACCCGGCACCATCCGCGGGGACCTGGGGCGGGACTGGGGCCTCAAGGTGCAGCAGAACATCGTGCACGGCTCCGACTCGCCTGAGTCAGCAGCCCGCGAGATCGGCATCTGGTTCCCCGGGCTCTGAGCGCGTCCGGCGAGGGACCGGCCGGGCGGCAGTGGCCACCGAGCCCGACACCTCGGCTGCTCCGGCGTCGAGGTCCACGATCCCGGCAGCACGCCGGGGCACAATCCCCGTATGAGCCCGATCCCCGGACTGCGCCCGCTCGGGCGTGATCTGGCGGTCGACCTCGGGACCGCGAACACCCTGATCCACGCCCGCGGACGGGGCGTCGTCCTCGACGAGCCGTCCGTCGTCGCGGTCGAGGCGCAGTCGGGTCGGCTCGTCGCCGTGGGCACGCAGGCCAAGGAGATGCTGGGCCGCGCGCCCGGAACCATCCGGGCGGTCCGGCCCCTCCGGGACGGTGTCGTGTCGGACGCCGACGACGCGGAGCTGATGCTTCGCCTGTTCATCGACCGGGTCCGCACGTCCCGGATCGCACGGCCGCGGATGGTGCTGTGTGTCCCGAGTGAGGTGACGGGCGTCGAGCGCCGCGCTCTGGAGGACGCGGCGCTGCGCTGCGGCGCCCGCCGGGTCTACCTCATCGAGGAGCCGATGGCTGCGGCGATCGGTGCCGGCCTGCCCATTCACGAGGCGGCCGCCAGCATGGTCGTCGACATCGGGGGTGGCACCACCGACGTCGCTGCCATCAGCCTCGGGGGGATCGTCACGTCCGCGTCACTGCGGGTCGCCGGTGACGAGATGGACGAGGCGATCATCAGCCACGTCAAGGCCGAGTACTCGCTGCTGCTCGGCGAGAGCAGCGCCGAGGAGATCAAGCTCGCGGTCGGCTCCGTCTTCCCGCTCGGTGCCGAGCTGTCCACGCGAGTGCGTGGCCGTGACCTCGTCACCGGGCTGCCGAAGCGCATCGAGCTCGGGTCCGCCGAGGTGCGCCGCGCCATCGAGGGCCCGGTGCTCCAGATCATCGACCTCGTCCGGGCCACCTTGGACGTGTGCCCGCCGGAGCTGGCCGGCGACATCCTCGAACGAGGGATCACTCTCACCGGCGGCGGCGCCCTGCTCCGTGGACTGGACGAGAGGATGCGTCACGAGCTGGGAGTCCCCGTGTCGGTCGCCGCAGACCCCCTCCACGCCTCCGTCCGCGGCGCGGGGCGGTGCGTCGACGAGTTCTCGGCGCTCGAGCGGGTCCTCACCGTCAACCACAGGCGCTGATCGGCTGCGATGTCGAACCAGTCCAAGCCCCGGCTCCTTGGTCTCCTGCTCGTCGCGACCCTCGTCGTGCTCGTCGGCGACCTGTCGGGCCACCCGGCCGCCGAGGCCATCCGGTCCGCGGCCGGGACCGTGGTGGGCCCGGCTCAGCGGTTCCTGGCCGGGGTGCGGCCCGCCCAGGTTGCGCAGCTGTCCGCGGAGAATGCCGAGCTGCGAGCCGAGGCCGATCGGCTCTCCAGACAGCTGCACGTCCAGAGCCAGCTCGAGGAGCTCGTCGGCGCGGGCGTGGTGAAGGGGCGGACCGCCGTGATCGGGCAGGTCGTCGCGAGCGAGGTCAGCGCAGTGGGTGGTCGTTCGCTGACTCTCGATGTCGGCTCCCACGACGGGGTCGTCGTCGACTCGACCGTCGTCAGCGCCGCCGGCCTCGTCGGTCGGGTCGTCGCGGTCGCCCCGTGGACGTGCGACGTGCAGCTCCTCGGGGCCGCGCAGTCGGTCGTGGCGGTTCGCGTCGGCGAGCGCGGCCTGCTCGGGACGGTGGCGCCGGTCCCGGTGGGCGGCGGGGACGACAGCACTCAGCTGGCGCTCACGCTCGCGCAGCCGGGCAACCCCCACGTGGGTGATCGGGTCACGACGCTCGGGAGCGTCGGGGGCCGCCCCTACGCACCGGGGATCACCCTCGGGCGGGTCGTCTCCGTCGATCCCGACCGGGGTCGCGACACCGTGACAGGACGGGTGGTGCCCGCGGTGGACCGCGAGAGCATCGATGTCGTGGCGGTGCTCATCCCGGAGGCTCGGGCCCAACCTCGGCCCGTCGTGGGTGACCGGACCGGAGAGGAGCCACGGGTCGGATGAGGCCCTCGCTGCTCGGACTGCTGCGCGTCGTCTACGTCGTCACCGCGGCCCTGCTCATGACCACGGTGCTGCCCCGCCTCGGGGTGCCCGTGCCGTTCGTGCCCGACCTCGTCCTCATCGGCGTCGTCTCGAGTGCGGTGCTGCGGGGGCCGGTCCACGGGGCGCTGGTCGGACTCGCCGCAGGCTGGGTCCTCGAGCTCGTCCCTCCGGTCGGAGCGCCGATGGGGCTGCTCGCGCTGACCCTGATGCTCGCCGGGGCGGTGGCGGGGTCGTTCCGGCGTACCTCTGCCGGCTCGTGGCTCCGGCCGTTGGTGGCGCTCGTCGTCGCGGGGGTCCTCGTCCTGACGGGTCGCGCAGCGTCGGCGGTCCTGGCGGAGGGGGGCCTCGACCTCACGGCGGCCCTGGCCACCCTGACCGCGACGATCGGTGCCGGACTGATCGTCCTGCCGGTCCTCGTCGCCGTCGACCGCGCCCTCGTGCGCAGGAGGCTCGGCTGACATGCGATGGGTGCGACGGCTGCCACGGCTGCGACGGCTGCGACGCCCTCAGCTGGCGCCACGGACACCACGGGGGCGACCACACGGTCGAGGAGGGGTGTCGGTCGGGTTCCTCGCCGTGCTCTTCGCCCTGCTCGTGGGACGGCTCGGCCAGGTCCAGCTCGTCGAGGGCCCTCCGGCACAGGGTGTCTCGGCCGGCTTGACGACCCGCCAGGTGACGGAGCACGCCACCCGGGGAGCGATTCTCGACCGTGACGGTCGTGCCCTGGTCGCCAACCGCTACACGACCACGGTCACGGTCCCGAGGTCGGTGCTGCTCGACGCGCCGGGCGGCGGACGTTCGTTGGTCGCGGCCGTCGCCACCGCCCTGGGGCGTCCGTTCGACGACCTGTGGGGAAAGACGATGCTGTGCGGGACGGCCGGGGCCCCTCCTGCGCCGGTGTGCTTCAACGGGTCGCCCTATGTGCCCATCCCCCTCGCCACGGATGTCGAGCCCCGTGAGGCGCTCAGTCTCCTCGAGCGCCCGGAGGCGTTCCCGGGGGTGGGGGTGACGGTGGATCCCTCGCGTGACCACCCCCTCGCGGACACCGTGTCGGCCGCACACCTCGTCGGCTACGTGGCCCGGCCCACGGCGGCGGAGGTCGCGACCGCCGCCGGTGCGATGGACGCCGAGGACCTCGTCGGGCGAGCCGGGCTCGAGGCGGAGTACGACGAGGTGCTGCGCGGCACGAACGGCCGGACGACCGTCTCGATCGACCCGCGCGGTGCCGTCATCGGCACGGTCTCATCGGTCCCGCCGACCCCGGGGCTCGACCTGCTCACCCACATCGACACTCGCATCCAGGCTGCTGCCGAGCGCGCCCTCGCGCGGGCCGTGACCCGCGCCCGCGCGGATGGACACCCTGCTGACTCTGGTGCCGCGGTGGTCCTGGACGTCACCAACGGTGCGGTCGTCGCCGCCGCCAGCCACCCGACCTACGATCCGGGGATCTTCGTCGGGGGGATCACGGCCGCCGACCTCAGGCGCCTCACGAGTGAGCAGGCCGGCGCCGCCCTCCGGTCCCGGGTGGTCGCCGAGACGTATCCGCCGGCATCGACGTTCAAGGTCATCTCGGTGCCCGCGGCGGTCGCGGCTGGAGCGTCCCTGAAGGGCCGGTACGAGTGCAGTCCGAGCTACCGGATCGGTGACCACGTCTTCAACAACTACGAGTCGCGGGGCTACGGCCCGATCGACCTGCACCGGGCCCTCGTGGTGTCCTGCGACACGGTCTTCTATCGGCTGGCCCACGAGGCGTGGCTCGACCAGGGCGGCATCTCGGCGCCGCCCGGGCGCGCCGACCCGTTCGTGGCGATGGCCCGATCCTTCGGCCTGGGGCGGCCCACCGGCGTGGACCTACCGGGGGAGGTGGCCGGGACCATCCCGGACCGGCAGTGGAAGCGGGACTACTGGGAGGCCACCAAGGAGCAGACCTGTCGGCGTGCGCGGACCGGCTACCCCGAGCTGCGGCGCACCGACCGTGACCGGGCGGCCTACCTGACCCTGCTCGCCAAGGAGAACTGCGCCAGCGGCTACCAGTACCGCGCCGGCGACGCCGTCAACCTCTCGATCGGCCAGGGCGACGTGGCGGTCACGCCGCTTCAGATGGCCGTCGTCTTCGGGGCGGTCGCCAACGGCGGGACCATCTGGCAGCCCCAGGTTGCCGCCGGCTTCCGTTCGAGTGCAGGGACGGTCACGCAGATCCCGGCACGGAGCTCCAGCCGGGTCCCGGTGTCGCGTTCCGTCCTCGCCTATGTCCGTCGCGCGCTCGCGGAGGTGACCAGACCGGGAGGATCCGCGGGGTCGGCATTCGCCGGCTTCCCGCAGCAGGACTACCCGGTCGCCGGCAAGACCGGCACGGGGGAGGTCTTCGGGAAGGAGGCGACTGCCTGGTTCGCGGGCTACGGCCCGACCACACGCCCCCGCTACGCGGTCGTCGTGGTCATCAGCCAGGGCGACTCCGGCTCCCGCGTCGCGGCCCCGGCCGTGCGCGAGATCTTCGATGCGCTGCGTCGAGAACGCTGACCGACCCGCGACGCCGAATCAACTCCGACCCACCAGCGGCCCAAACCGACGAACACCGACCCAACACCGACCCAACACCGACCCAACACCGACCCAACACCGACCCAACACCGACCCAACACCGACCCAACACCGACCCAACACCGAGGATGGTCTCGTGGACGACTACCTGAGATCGGACGCCCGGGTTCTCGACGCCTTGGACCGGGCGTGGGAGAGCAGCCGGGCCGGGGTGTCGACCCGACTCGCCAGGTTGCGCTCCCGTGCCTTCCTCGTGGTCCAGTGCGCGCTCGCTGCCGGCGTCGCGTGGTTCGTCGCGAGTGACCTCCTGGCCCACCAGACACCGTTCTTCGCCCCCATCGTCGCCGTCGTCTGCCTGGGCATCTCCTACGGCCAGCGCCTGCGTCGCGTCGTCGAGGTGGCGGTCGGGGTGGCGGTCGGCGTCTTCACGGCCGACCTCTTCGTGAGTGTTGCGGGGAGCGGCGGCTGGCAGATCGCGGTCGTCGTGCTCGTCGCGATGAGCCTGGCGACTCTGGTCGGGGGTGGCCCCATCCTCGTGACGCAGGCCGGGGTCCAGGGCATCGTCGTCGCGGCCCTCGCACCGACGCCCGGCCAGGCCTTCGTGCGGTGGACCGATGCGCTGGTCGGGGGAGCCGTCGCGCTCGTCGCCGCCAGCATCGCCCCGCAGGCACCCTTGCGCCGACCGCGGGTGGCGGCATCGCAGGCCGCTCGCAAGATCAGCGAGCTGCTCCGGGGGGCAGCGGCCAGCGCCGAGGACGGCGACGTCGGGGCGGCAGCTGCAGTCCTCGCGTCCGCGCGTGAGACCGAGTCGCTCCTCAGGGAGTTGCGCACGGCGGCCGACGAGGGGCTCTCGGTGCTGCACAGCTCGCCGTTCTCGCGCCGGCAGGCTGGTGGCGTCCGAAAGATGGCCGACCTCATCGACCCGTTGGACCTGGCCATGCGCAGTACCCGCGTCCTGGTCCGCAAGGTCACCGTCGTCGTCGGGCGGGGCGAGCGGCTCCCAGCCGGCTACCGCGAGAGCATCGACGAGCTCGCCGACGCCGCGGACCTCATCGCGCGGACGTTGGCCGAGAACGCCAGCCCGGAGACCGGCCGCAAGGCCGTGCTCAAGGTGGCGGTCGGGACGTCTCGCCTGCCCCGCACCGACAACCTCGTGGTCGAGACGGTCCTCGCCCAGCTGCGCTCGGTCGTCGTCGACCTGCTCCAGGTCACCGGCGTCGACGTGGACGAGGCGATCGCCGCCCTGCCGCGCGAACGCCCGCGGGCCTGAGATCGCTGCGCGCCCTTGGCCAGTGTCCATTCGCGGACAGCGCGACTGGCTCGGCATGCGCCCCGATAGGCTGTCGGCCATGGCTGATTTCGATGTCGTTGTGCTCGGTGCCGGACCCGGAGGCTACGTCGCGGCGATCCGCGCGGCCCAGCTCGGCAAGAAGGTCGCCGTCGTTGAGAAGCAGTACTGGGGCGGAGTTTGTCTCAACGTCGGCTGCATCCCCAGCAAGGCCCTCCTGCGCAATGCGGAGATCGCGCACATCATCACGCACGAGAAGAAGACCTTCGGCATCGAGGGTGAGGCGACGATGTCCTACGGCCCGACGCACGCGCGCAGCCGCGGGGTCGCCGAGGCCAGCGCCAAGGGCGTGCACTACCTGATGAAGAAGAACAAGATCGAGGAGGTCGACGGCTGGGGCACGATCACCAGCGCGACCTCGCTGGACGTCGCTCTGAACGACGGCTCCACACGTTCGATCACCTTCGACAACCTGATCATCGGCACCGGCGCCGTGGTGCGCATGCTTCCGGGGATGCAGGTGAGCACCAACGTCGTCACCTATGAGGAGCAGATCCTCGACGCGAACCTGCCCGGCTCGATCATCATCGGCGGCTCCGGTGCCATCGGCGTCGAGTTCGCCTACGTCATGAAGAACTTCGGCGTCGACGTGACCATCGTCGAGTTCCTCGACCGGATGGTCCCGACGGAGGACGCGGACGTGTCGAAGGAGCTGTTCAAGCAGTACAAGAAGCTCGGCGTCAAGGTGCTCCTCTCGACGGCGGTCCAGAACGTCGAGGACACGGGCTCCGGCGTGCGGGTCACCGTGACGCCGGCAACCGGTGGCGATGAGCAGGTCCTCGAGGCGGACAAGTTCCTCGCCGCCTTCGGGTTCGCGCCGCGCACCCAGGGCTACGGCCTCGAGAGCCTGGGCGTGGCGATGACCGAACGGGGCGCCATCGAGGTCGACGGTCGGTGCCGCACGAGCGTGCCGAACGTCTACGCGATCGGCGACGTGACGGGCAAGCTCATGCTGGCGCACACCGCCGAGGCGATGGGCGTCGTCGCAGCCGAGACGATCGGCGACGCCGAGACGATGGAGCTCAACTACGACATGATCCCCCGGGCCACCTTCTGCCAGCCGCAGATCGCCTCGTTCGGCTACTCCGAGGCGCAGGCCAAGGAGAAGGGCTACGACGTCAAGACCTCGAGCTTCCCGTTCTCGGCGAACGGCAAGGCGCGTGGCATGGCGGAGGGAGTCGGCTTCGTCAAGATCGTCGCGGATGCGGAGCACAACGAGATCCTCGGGGCCCACATGATCGGCCCCGAGGTGACGGAGCTGCTGCCGGCGTTGACGTTGGCCCAGCAGTGGGACCTCACCGCCGACGAGGTGGCTCGCAACGTCTTCGCCCACCCGACGCTCAGCGAGGCGATGAAGGAGGCCGTCGAGGGGATCGTCGGCCACATGATCAACCTCTGAGGACAGACCCCAAGCTCCAGCCGTATGCCGCTGGGCTCGGCCCCGTACCCGAGGTGCCCTCGGGCGCGGGGCCGAGCTGGTCTCGGCGCCGCTGCCGCCTCGTCGAGTGTGCAGTTCGTGCCGAGGCATTTCGCGAGGTGTGCCGGTCTGAGCGGCACGTACTGCACACTCGACGATGTGCGGCAGCGTGAAGGTCAGCTCCGCGCGGTGCGGCAGCGTGAAGGTCAGCCGCCCGACGGCTCGGCCACCTCGGCGTGGTCGACCTGGTCGGCGAGATAGGTCATGGTCGCCCGCGCCAGCAGGGGGTCGACGCGTGGGTCATCGGTGCGGACCCGCTCGACGAGGGCTCGTCTCATCCGCGGCTCCCAGAACTTCTTGAGGTGCGTCGCGAGCGTGGTGGCGGCTTGGTCAGGGGGCAGGTGGTGCATGGCGCGCGCGATGTCGTTGCCCAGGCGGATCTCCGGGGGGACCGTCCCGCTCATCGGGACGCCACCGCCTCGGACGCGTGGGCGAGCGCCTCGTCGCCGGCGTTGGCCACCCCGACCTGGACGGCGGTGACCTTGTACTCAGGACAGTTGGTCGCCCAGTCCGAGTTCTCCGTCGTGACGACGTTCGCCCCGGTCACGGGATGGTGGAAGGTGGTGTAGACGACGCCCGGTTGCATCCGCTCGGAGACGAGGGCGTGCAGCGTCGTCGTGCCGACCCGGCTGCTCAGCTCCACGCGGTCGCCGGTCCGGATGCCGCGGACCTCGGCGTCGGCGGGGTGGATCTCGAGGACGTCCTCCGGGTGCCAGGTCTCGTTCGCGGTCCGGCGGGTCTGGGCCCCGACGTTGTACTGCGTGAGGATGCGCCCGGTCGTGAGGATGAGCGGGAACCGGCGGTTCGTCGTCTCGGTCGTCGGGACGAAGACGGTCGGGATGAGCTTGCCCTTGCCCCTGACGAACTGGCCGACGTGCATGGTGGGCGTCCCGTGCGGCGACTGGTCGTTCACCGGCCACTGCAGGCTGCCTTCGGCGTCGAGCCGCTGGAAGGAGAGGCCCGCGAAGGTCGGTGTGGTGGCTGCGATCTCGTCCATGATGGCTGCGGCGTCGGGGTAGGACATCGGGTAGCCCATCGCGGTGGCGATGTCGCAGACGATCTCCCACTCGTCCTTGCCGGTGCGGCTCGGCAGGACGGGCCGCACGCGGTTGAGCCGCCGCTCGGCGTTGGTGAAGGTGCCGTCCTTCTCGAGGAACGACGTGCCGGGGAGGAAGACGTGGGCGTACTTCGCGGTCTCGTTGAGGAAGAGGTCCTGGACGACGACCAGCTCCATCGAGGTCAGCGCCTCGCGGACGTGGTTGAGGTTGGGGTCCGACTGGGCAATGTCCTCGCCCTGGACGTAGAGCCCCTTGAACGAGCCGCCGATCGCGGCGTCGAACATGTTGGGGATGCGCAGCCCCGGCTCGGGGTCGAGCGGCAGCCCCCACAGCGACTCGTAGATGGCACGGACGTCGTCGAGGCCGACGTGGCGGTACCCGGGCAGCTCGTGGGGGAAGGAGCCCATGTCGCACGAGCCCTGGACGTTGTTCTGTCCCCGGAGTGGGTTGACGCCCACCCCTTCGCGTCCGACGTTCCCCGTGAGCATGGCGAGGTTGGCCAGGCCCATCACCATGGTCGAGCCCTGGCTGTGCTCGGTGACCCCGAGCCCGTAGTAGATGGCCGAGTTCGGGCCGGCGGCGTAGAGGCGGGCCGCCGCACGCAGCTCCGCCGGGTCGATCCCGGTCGCCTGGGCGGTCTCCTCCGGAGAGTTCTCGTCCCGGGCGATGAACTCGAGGTAGTCGTCGACCCCCTCGCACCGGGAGCGGAGGAACCCCTCGTCGTGCAGTCCCTCGGTGACGATCGTGTGGGCCATCGCGTTGATGAAGGCGACGTTGCTGCCCGGCAGCAGCGGCAGGTGGTGGGCCGCCTCGACGTGCGGGGAGCGGACGAGGTCGATCCGGCGAGGGTCCGCGACGATGATCTGGGCGCCTTCCCGAAGCCGCCGCTTCATCCGCGACCCGAAGACGGGGTGGGCGTCGGTGGGGTTGGCACCGATGAGGAGCATGACGTCGCAGTGCTCGACGGACGAGAAGTCCTGGGTGCCGGCCGACGTGCCGAACGTCTGGTTGAGCCCGTAGCCGGTGGGGGAGTGGCAGACCCGGGCGCAGGTGTCGATGTTGTTGTTGCGGAAGGCTGCGCGCACCATCTTCTGGACGACATAGACCTCCTCGTTCGTGCACCGCGAGGATGAGATGCCGCCGATCGCGCCGACTCCATGACGGCGCTGGATCTCCTTGAAGCCCAAGGCGACCCGGTCGATGGCCTCGGCCCAGGACACGGAGCGCCACTCGTCGTCGATGGTGTCACGCACCATCGGCTCGAGCTGCCGGTCGCGGTGGTTGGTGTAGCCGTAGGCAAAGCGGCCCTTGACGCACGAATGGCCCTCGTTGGCTCCGCCGTCCTTGCTCGGCATCATCCGCACGACGCGGGTCTCGTCACCGGTGCCCTGGACCTCGGCCCGGAAGGAGCATCCCACTCCGCAGTAGGCGCAGGTCGTGTCGACCGACCGCGTCGGCATGCCGAGCTCGATCACCGACTTCTCGGTGAGGGCGTCGGTGGGGCACGCCTGGACGCAGGCTCCGCAGGAGACGCACTCGGACTCGAGGAAGCTGGGGGCCCCGCCGGCGGTGATCCGGGAGTCGAAGCCGCGGCCCTCGACGGTCAGGGCGAAGGTGCCCTGGACCTCAGCGCAGGCTCGCACGCAGCGCGAGCAGACGATGCAGGCCTTGGGGTCGTAGGCGAAGTAGGGGTTCGAGGTGTCCGCGGTGTCGGAGAGGTGGTTGGCCCCACCGAGCCCGTAGCGAACCTCGGCCACGCCGACCTCGCGGGCGAGGGCCTGCATCTCGCAGTTCCCGCGTGCACACCCGGGGCAGTCGGCGGGGTGGTCCGACAGGTAGAGCTCCATGACGCCCTGGCGGACCTGGCGGACCTGCTCGGTCTGGGTCGACACGACCATGCCGTCGGCGCACGGGGTCGTGCACGACGCCGGCGTCCCCTTGGCGCCGTCGATCTCGACGACGCAGAGCCGGCACGATCCGAACGCCTTGAGCGAGTCGGTCGCGCACAGCTTGGGGATGTCGACCCCGGCCTCCTTCGCGGCGCGGAGCACCGAGGTGCCGGGTGCGACGTCCACCCCGACACCGTCGACGATGACGTGCGCCGTCCGAGGGCCGGCGACGGCGGGAGTGCCGAGGTCGCGCTCGGGCGCATAGCTCGAGTGGGTGGCGACGTGGGAGGTGGTCATGAGGTTCTCCTGTCGAAGTCCTCGGCGAAGTGCCGGATCGCGCTCTGCACCGGCATCGGGGTGAGCCCGCCCATGGCGCAGAGCGAGCCCTTGGTCATCGTCGTGCACAGGTCGTCGAGAAGCAGGAGGTTCCGCTCGCGCTCGGTCCCGGCGATGATCCGGTCGATGGTCTCGACGCCGCGCTGCGAGCCGATCCGGCACGGAGTGCACTTGCCGCACGACTCCTTGGCGCAGAACTCCATGGCGAAGCGGGCCATCCGGGCCGCGTCGAACGTGTCGTCCCAGACGACGACCCCGCCGTGGCCGAGCATGCCGCCGACCTCGAGGAGCGCCTCGTAGTCCATCGGCACGTCGAGGTCGGTGGCCGGGAGGTACGCACCCAGCGGGCCGCCCACCTGCACCGCTCGGACCGGGCGTCCGGTGACGGTGCCCCCGCCGTAGTCCTCGACGAGATCGCGCAGCGAGATCCCGAAGTCGGTCTCGACGATGCCGCCCTGCCGGACGTTGCCGGCGAGCTGGAACACTTGGGTCCCCCTCGAGCGCCCGGAGCCGAGCGCCGCGTAGGCCGCCCCACCGTCCGCGAGGATCATCGGCACGGCCGCGAAGGTGAGCACGTTGTTGACCACGGTGGGCCGACCGAAGAGCCCCTCGATCGCGGGGATGGGCGGTTTGGCCCGCACCTCGCCCCGGCGCCCCTCGAGCGACTCCAGCATCGACGTCTCCTCGCCGCAGATGTACGCGCCGGCGCCGAGGCGGACGAAGAGGTCGAAGGACAGGTCGCTGCCCTGGATGCGGTCGCCGAGCCAGCCGTGGGCGTACGCGACGTCGATGGCCCGACGCAGCGTCGCCGCGGCGGCAGGGTATTCGGACCGGCAGTAGATGTACCCCTCTCGGGCGCCGACCGCGTGGGCGGCGACCAGCATCCCCTCGATCAGGGTGAACGGGTCCCCCTCGGCCAACATCCGGTCGGCGAAGGTGCCGCTGTCTCCTTCGTCGAGGTTGCAGCAGACGAACTTGAGGTCGGCCGAGGTCTGGAGCACGGTCCGCCACTTGATCCCCGTGGGAAAGCCGGCGCCACCACGTCCGCGCAGACCAGACGCGGCGAGCTCCTCGACCACCTCGGCGGGCTCCATCACGAGGGCCCGGCGCAGGCCGGCCCAGCCGCCGTGCTCCTCGTAGGCGGCGATGTCCGTCGGTGCGATCACCCCGACCCGGGCGAAGGACACCCGATGCTGGCGCGCGAGCCAGGGGTACTCGTCGACGACGCCGATCGAGGCGCCGACGGCGACCCCGGACAGCAGACCCTCGGCGACGAGCCCGGCGACGACTCCCGGCGTGACGTTGGGGTAGCCCACCCGCCCCGCAGGCGTCTCCACCTCGACGAGGGGCTCGAGCCACAGCATCCCCCGCGACCCGGTGCGCACCACGGTGACGTCCTCGAGGCTGCCCAGCGCCTCGGCGACGGCATCGGCCCCGACCGCGACGGCGCTCGAGTCGGCAGGCACGTAGACGGTCGAGCCGCTCATCGGACCCACTCCTCGGTGAGGCCGAGGAGGCGCTCGCCGGACAGCCGTCCGTGGAGCCGCCCGTCGACCATGGCGGAAGGTCCGAGGGCGCAGTTGCCGAGGCAGAACACCTCGTCGACCTCGACGTCGTCCCGGTGGGCGAGCTGCGCGCGGGCCTGTGCGAAGACCGACTCGGCGCCGACGGCCTGGCAGGCCTCGCCCCGACAGAGGTGCACGGTGTGCGCCGGCGCCGGATCCGTGCGGAAGTCCTTGTAGAACGACACGACGCCGTGGACGTCGGCGACCGACAGGTTGAGCACGTCGGCGATGGTCTCGACGTCGGTCCGCTCGAGGTGGCCGAGCTCGGCCACGGCCGCGTGCAGCACGACCATCAGGGCCCCGCGGTCCGTCGCGTGCTGCTCGGCGAGCCGGCGCACCGTCTCGCTCCGTCGGAGGTCCAGCCCGCTGCTCGGGCTCGTCGCGTGCGTCATCGTGCTCCCGTCGTTGGGTTCCTCCTGAGTCTACGAAGGTCCGGGGCAAATGGCACCGCCGCCCCTGCCCGCGCCCGCGACAGGAAGGGCCGGGCACGGAAAAGCCCCCGCCGGAGCGGGGGCTTTTCCGGGTTCAGGGTCGAGCGCTTAGTACCAGTTCTTTCGTCCGCCGACCGCGCGGCCGGTGGCTCCGAGGATCCAGAGGACCGCACCGATGACGATCAGGATGATCCCGATGGTTGTGAGGATTTGGATGCTGGCCAGCCAGCCGATGAGCAGCAGGATGATTCCCAGGATGATCATGTGGCGCTTCGCTCCTTTTGAGTTGTGGCCCCGAGCACCGTCCACGTACCCGCGCCCTCACGCAGCCAAACAGCACCACCTCCACTCCTTCGCGCGCTATCTTCCGCCCCCGCTTGCCATCGCGCCCGACGACGCTGCCGGATGCCGCTGAGCTCGCTCCCGAGGGCCAGGTGACCGCGCCGGCCGGCCCAGCGGCATACGGGATGACGTCCGGCGGGGGAGCGCGCGGGAGGGGAGGACGGGTCGACGATTAGGGCAGGTGGGAGGGCCGCTGTTACGCTTGGCGATGCCGTTTGACCGGCCGCGGAGAGAGAGCGCCCAGGTGGACATGCCCTGGAGCACCGCGCAACGAGAAGAGAAGGAGTCGGTCGTCCATGCCATTGGAAGCTGACGTGAAGAAGCAGATCATGACCGAGTACGCCACCAAGGACGGCGACACCGGCTCCCCCGAGGTGCAGATCGCGATGCTGACGCAGCGCATCAAGGACCTCACCGAGCACTCGCGGGCACACAAGCACGACCACCACAGCCGCCGCGGGCTCCTCCTGCTCGTCGGCCGCCGCAAGCGCATGCTGCGCTATCTCGAGGCGACCGACATCGAGCGCTACCGTTCGCTGATCAAGCGCCTCGGCCTGCGTCGATGAACACGTGACGAAAGGCGGTCACCGCAGTCCTGCGGTGACCGCCTTTCGTCGTAGTGCGGTGGCCGACGCCCCCGGCGCGCCCGCCGCACCAGATGGAAACCCCGCACACAACGACGATGTGCGAGGGCACGAAGAGAGAAAGAAAGCGAGGGCCCCTGACATGGAGGGTCCAGACATCACCTTCACCGAGGCCGTCATCGACAACGGCAGCTTCGGGACGCGAAAGGTCCGGTTCGAGACCGGACGGCTGGCCAAGCAGGCCGGCGGCGCCGTCGTCGCGTACCTCGACGAGGACACGATGATCATGTCGACCACGTCCGCCGGCAAGACGCCGAAGGACCAGTTCGACTTCTTCCCCCTGACGGTCGACGTCGAGGAGCGGATGTACGCGATCGGCAAGATCCCCGGCTCGTTCTTCCGCCGCGAGGGTCGCCCGACCACGGACGCCATCCTCACCTGCCGTCTCATCGACCGGCCGCTGCGCCCCACCTTCAAGAAGGGGCTGCGCAACGAGGTCCAGGTCATCATCTCGGTGTTCGCCCTGAACCCCGACCACCAGTACGACGTCCTCGCCATCAACGCCGCGAGCGCCTCGACGCAGATCTCCGGTCTGCCGTTCTCCGGCCCCGTCGGTGGCGTGCGTGTCTCGCTCATCGACGGCCAGTGGGTCGCCTTCCCGAACTTCTCCGACATCGAGCGTTCGGTCTTCGACATGGTCGTCGCCGGCCGCGTCGTCGGTGACGACGTCGCCATCATGATGGTCGAGGCCGAGTCGACCGACTCGACGTGGGACCTCGTCAAGAACGAGGGCAAGCAGGCGCCGACCGAGGAGGTCGTCGCCGAGGGCCTCGAGTCGAGCAAGAAGTTCATCAAGGTGCTGTGCGAGGCGCAGGCCGAGCTCGCTGCCCGGGCGGCCAAGCCCGTCGAGGAGTTCCCCGTCTTCCTCGACTACGAGGACGACGTGTTCGCCGCGGTCGAGTCCGCCGTCTCGGCTGACACCGCCGCTGCGCTGACGATCGCCGGCAAGACCGAGCGCGAGGACCGCCTCGACGAGATCAAGGCCGCCGTCAAGGCGCAGCTCGCCGGGCAGTTCGAGGGCCGGGAGAAGGAGATCTCCGCGGCCTTCCGATCGGTGCAGAAGAAGCTCGTCCGTCAGCGCATCCTGCGCGACAAGGTCCGCATCGACGGCCGTGGCCTCGCCGACATCCGCGCCCTCGGCGCCGAGGTCGAGGTCCTGCCGCGCGTCCACGGGTCGGCGATCTTCGAGCGTGGCGAGACCCAGATCATGGGTGTCACGACGCTCAACATGCTCAAGATGGAGCAGCAGCTCGACACGCTGTCGCCGCAGACGCGCAAGCGCTACATGCACAACTACAACTTCCCGCCCTACAGCACCGGTGAGACGGGTCGCGTCGGTTCGCCGAAGCGTCGCGAGATCGGTCACGGGGCGCTCGCCGAGCGCGCGCTGATGCCGGTCCTGCCGACCCGTGAGGAGTTCCCCTACGCGATCCGCCAGGTGTCCGAGGCGCTCAGCTCCAACGGGTCGACGTCGATGGGCTCGGTGTGCGCATCGACGCTGTCGCTGCTCAACGCCGGGGTGCCGCTGCGCGCGCCGGTCGCGGGCATCGCCATGGGCCTCGTCTCGGACGAGGTCGACGGCGAGACGCGCTATGCCGCCCTCACCGACATCCTCGGTGCGGAGGACGCCTTCGGCGACATGGACTTCAAGGTCGCCGGGACCAAGGAGTTCGTCACGGCGATCCAGCTCGACACGAAGCTCGACGGCATCCCGGCCACCGTCCTGGCCGGTGCGCTGACGCAGGCCCGTGACGCTCGCCTGCACATCCTCGACGTGATGGCCGAGGCCATCGACGTGCCCGACGAGATGAGCCCGTACGCTCCGCGGATCATCACGGTGAAGGTCCCCGTCGACAAGATCGGTGAGGTCATCGGCCCGAAGGGCAAGATGATCAACCAGATCCAGGACGACACGGGCGCCGACATCTCGATCGAGGACGACGGCACCGTCTTCATCGGCGCGGTCGACGGCCCGTCTGCCGAGGCGGCTCGCGCGGCGATCAACGCCATCGCGAACCCGACGATGCCCGAGGTCGGCGAGCGCTTCCTCGGCACGGTCGTCAAGACGACGACCTTCGGTGCGTTCGTGTCGCTGCTGCCCGGCAAGGACGGCCTGCTGCACATCTCCGAGGTGCGCAAGCTCGTCGGCGGCAAGCGGATCGACAACGTCGACGACGTCGTCAAGATCGGCCAGAAGATCCAGGTCGAGCTCAAGGAGATCGACCCGCGCGGCAAGCTCTCGCTCGCGGCTGTCCTCCCCGAGGGCGAGCAGTCGGCGGAGAAGTCCGAGGCGGACGACGAGGCAGAGGCTCCGGCCGAGGCCTGATCCTCTTCCCGGTCCAAGGGACCGTTCGAGTGGCCCGTCACCCCTCGTGGGTGGCGGGCCACCCGCATTCGGCCGTATGCCGCTGGGCTCGCATCCTGACTACGGTGGCGGGATGGACGTGGAGATCGGCTTCCGCCCCCTCACCCGAGATGACCTGCCGGCGGTCGTCCGATGGCAGCGCTCGGCCGCGGCCCGACCCTGGTTCGGGGGCGGGCTCACCCTCACGCAGGCTGAGGAGCGCTACGGACCCCGGATCGCCGGGACGCACTCGGCGCGGATGTACCTCGCGCTGCTTGGTGACCGTGCGATCGGCTACGCCCAGATGTATGCCGCTCCGCCGCCGCCCATGGAGCCCGGACGGGAGACGCCCCTCGAGTCTGTCGGTATCGACTTCGTCCTCGGGGAGGACGACCTCGTCGGGCAGGGGATCGGCACGGAGCTGATCGCGGCGTTCATCCGGCAGGTCGTGCGACCGGCCCACCCCGGCGCGTCGCACGTGGTGGCCCGGCCGGACCACCGCAACCACCGCTCGATCCGGGCGCTCGAGAAGAACGGCTTCGTCCAGGGTCTCTGGGTCGACACGCTGCCCCGCCCGGGCGAGCCGCCGATGACCGAGATCGTGTGCACGCTCGACCTGCGGGCTGACTACTCTGGCGGCGTGAGCGAGACGAGCGATGTCAAGGTGTCCGTCATCGGTGCGGCCGGCCGCATGGGCTCGGAGGTGTGCGGGGCGGTCGAGGCGGCCGAGGGGATGCGGCTCGTCGGCCGCTTCGACCAGGGCGACGACCTGGGCGACCTCAACGGTGCTGATGTCGTCGTCGAGTTCTCCGTCCCCGACGCCTCGCCCGGCAACGTCGCCCACTGCATCGACCGCGGCGTCCACGTCGTCGTCGGCACCACCGGCTGGGACGACGCCAGGCTGGAGACGCTCCGGGGCCAGCTGGCGTCCGCGCCGCCCTCGAGCAGCGGTGCTCCGGTGGGCGTCCTCATCGCCCCCAACTTCGCGATCGGCGCGATCCTGATGATGTCCTTCGCTGCCAAGGCGGCTCGCTTCTACGAGTCCGTCGAGGTGATCGAGCTGCACCACCCCGACAAGGTGGACGCACCATCGGGCACCGCGGCGCGAACTGCCCGGCTCATCAGCGCCGCCCGAGCCGAGGCAGGGCTGGGCGAGGTGCCGGACGCCACCGTGCACGACCCGGGCGGGGCGCGCGGATCCCGGGTCGACGGGGTGCCGGTCCACTCGGTGCGCCTGCGGGGGCTGGTGGCCCACCAGGAGGTCCTGCTGGGGGGCGCCGGTGAGATGCTGACGATCCGCCACGACTCGTTCGACCGCGCCTCGTTCATGCCCGGCGTCCTCGCGGGCGTTCGGCGCGTCGCGGACCACCCGGGGCTCACGGTCGGCCTGGAGAGGTATCTCGGAATCGGCTGACCGTTCCCGCGCCCCCTCCCGAGCGGCGACAGGCGGCGCGAGCCGGGTGGGTGGGCCCAACGGGTCAGGACCAGCCGGCGAGCCGGAGCAGGGCCGCCGTGGCCGCGCCGAGGACGACGACGACGATGAAGGGCGCGCGGAACAGCAGGGCCACGATGGCGACCCCCACGGCGGCGAGGCGGGCGTCCAGGGTCCACGCGCCGCCCTCCCCGGTGACCGTCTGGATCGCGACCAAGGCGGCGAGCAGGGCAATCGGCAGCGCCGCCGTGACGCGCTTCACGTGCGGCTCCGTCAGCAGGTCCGCCGGGACGAGGTAACCAGCGAGCTTGAGCCCGAAGGCGACTCCCGCAGCGATGAGGATCGCGACCCACATGCTCACGGCTGTTGCTCCCGTCCGCGATGCTCCGCCTCGGAGGTCTCCGACTGGGGCAGGAGGGGGGCCGTGGCCGGGCCCGCCCTCCGTGGCCCACGCCAGGCGATGAAGGCGGCCAGCGCCGCGACGATGACCGGGACGCCCGGTGCAGTGTTGGGCGCCAGCACCACCGCGACGACCGCGGCGACCACCGCGATGGCCACGGCATCGCGGTTCTTCAGACGTGGCCACAGCAGGGCGGTGAAGGCGGCGGACGCGGCGGCGTCGAGGCCCCAGGCCTTGGGATCGCCGAGAGCGTTCCCGGCCAGGGCCCCGACCAGGGTCGTGAGGTTCCACAAGGTGAACACCGAGAGGCCCGTCAGCCAGAACCCGAGCCGTGACGCGCGGACGTCCTCCTGGGCGATCGCGACCGCCGTCGACTCGTCGATCGTGACGTGCGCGGCAGCCACTCGCCGGACGCCCCGCACGCCGAGCAGCTGCGTCAGCTCGAGTGCGTAGAGGCCGTTGCGGAGGCCGAGCAGGGACGAGGCGGCGATCGCTGCGGGCGCGGCGTGCAGGCCGGCCGACACGATGCCGATGAAGGCGAACTGCGACCCGCCCGTGAACATGAGCAGCGACAGGGCACAGGTCTGCCACACGTCGAGCCCGGACGCCACGCCCAGCGCGCCGAAGCTGATGCCGTACGCACCGGTGGCGATGCCGACCGACAAGGCCTCGCGGACGACGACGCGACGTTCCGCGGGCGCCAGCGCCCCGGCCGTCACTGCGACTCCTCCACCGCCCGGTCATCCGCAGGGTCCTGCACCGACGCGGTGAGGCGCACCTCCGTCACCGTCTCACCCTTCGGCCCGACCACGCGATCACGGTGCGCTCCGTCCGGCGCCAGCCCGGCGGCCGCGAGGAACGCCCGGACCTCCTCCGCCGACGCCAGCGGCCACGCCGTCAGCACGGAACGCCCCCGAGCCCGGGCCGTGTCGACGACGGCGTGGAGCAGCCGCGAGCCGTGGCCCTGCCTACGGGCATCCGGATGAACGCCCAGCACGAGCAGCTCGGCGGTCTCGTCGCCCGCGTCCGGGTCGCTCGAGGCGCCCACCGCGGCAAAACCGACCACCTGCTCGCCCGCGCAGGCGACGAGCAGCACACCGTCGCCGGAGGCCGCCCCCTGGAGGGTGGCCCGCCAGGCGCTCGCGAACGGCTGGGGCTGGAACTGTTCGGTCACCTCGGGAGCGAGCACAGCGGCATACGCCTCCCTGAAGACGACCGCCTGGACGAACCCGACCGCAGGGGCGTCCGAGAGCCGAGCCACCCGGACACTGGCATCGGCGAGGGGGCCGGCCTGCTGGCTGTGGTCGTGCTGGCTGTGGTCTTCGTGGTCAGGGGCGTGGTGGTGCGGTTGGCTCACCGGAGCATCGTCTCAGGCGCCCACGGCCGGCCGGAGCGGCCACTTTGGTGCGAGTGGCGCTCATCTCGCATACTGGACGCATGTATGGCAATGACGTCATCGACCCGAACGAGCCGTTGAACGCGGCGGAGACGGGAGCCTACGACGAGGCCCTCGCGCACGAGGACCATCGCGAGCAGGTCGGGAGTGACTTCGATGCCCTCATCGCCGCCGACCAGCGGATCGAGCCGCGCGACGCGATGCCGGACGAGTACCGCCAGACCCTGATCCGCCAGATCGCCCAGCACGCGCACTCCGAGATCATCGGGATGCAGCCGGAGGGCAACTGGATCACCCGGGCACCGTCGCTCCGCCGCAAGGCGATCCTCATCGCCAAGGTCCAGGACGAGGCCGGCCACGGGCTCTACCTCTACAGTGCCGCCGAGACTCTCGGCGTCGACCGCGCCGAGCTGCTCGACCGCCTCCACGAGGGCAAGCAGAAGTACTCGTCGATCTTCAACTACCCGACGCTGACCTGGGCGGACTGCGGTGCCATCGGCTGGCTCGTCGACGGCGCGGCGATCATGAACCAGGTGCCCCTGTGCCGGTGCTCCTACGGGCCCTACGCCCGCGCGATGATCCGCGTGTGCAAGGAGGAGTCCTTCCATCAGCGGCAGGGCTTCGAGATCCTCTGGAACCTCATGCGCGGCACCGAGGCGCAGCAGGCCATGGCGCAGGATGCGGCCGACCGGTGGTGGTGGCCGGCGCTGATGATGTTCGGCCCACCCGACTCCGGCGAGGCCGCCAAGGGTGGTCACACCGCGCAGTCGATGGCCTGGGGCATCAAGCGGTTCAGCAACGACGATCTGCGCCAGAAGTTCGTCGACATGATGGTCCCGCAGGCCGAGAAGCTCGGCATCGTCCTGCCCGACCCGCAGCTGCGGTGGAACGCCGAGCGCGGCCACTACGACTTCGGCCCGATCGACTGGGACGAGTTCTGGCGCGTCCTCCGCGGCGACGGTGCGTGCAACGCCGAGCGCATCACGCAGCGACGCCGCGCCCACGAGGAGGGCGCCTGGGTCCGCGAGGCCGCCAACGCCCACGCCGCCAAGCAGGCAGCGAAGCAGAAGGAGAGTGCTGCGTGACTGACGCCCCCGAGAGCTCGACCGAGAAGAGCTGGCCGCTCTGGGAGGTGTTCGTCCGCGGCAAGCGTGGCCTCTCGCACGTCCACGTCGGCTCGCTCCATGCGCCCGACGCGCAGCTCGCGCTGCGCAACGGCCGCGACCTCTACACCCGCCGCCAGGAGGGCGTGTCCATCTGGGTCGTCCGGGCATCCGACATCGTGGCGAGCAGCCCCGAGGAGAAGGACTCGTTCTTCGACCCGGCGGCGGACAAGGTCTATCGCCACCCGTCCTTCTACGAGGTGCCCGAGGACGTGGAGTACCTGTGACCGAGGCCGGTAGGAGCGTCACTGAGGTGGCAGCGCATCCGAGCTCAGCGGCATACGTCCTCGGTCTGGCGGACGACGCGATGGTCTACGCGCAACGGCTCGGCGAGTGGATGACCAACGCGCCGCAGCTCGAGGAGGACATGGCCCTCGGGAACATCGCCCTCGACCTGCTCGGGCAGGCCCGGGCGCTCTACCCGCACGTCGGCTCGCTCGACGGCACGGGCCGCAGCGAGGACGACTTCGCGATGCTGCGCGACGAGCGGGACTGGCGCAACGTCCACCTCGTCGAGCAGGAGCGGGGCGACTTCGGGCAGGAGATGGCCCGGCTGCTGTGGTTCTCCACGTACCAGCGAGAGCTGTATGCCGCTCTGCTCGGTTCCAGCGACCCAGTCCTCTCCGGGGTGGCCGGCAAGGCGCTCAAGGAGGTGCGCTACCACGGCGACCACGCGGCCCTGTGGGTCGTGCGGCTCGGCGACGGCACCGAGGAGTCGCACCGCCGGATGCAGGCCGGGCTCGACGGGGTGCTGCCCTACCTGCCGGAGCTGTTCTTCGACGACGACGCGTCGGTCGCTGCTGCCGCGGCGGGGATCGGGGTGCGGCCGTCGTCGCTGCACGAGACCGTCACGTCGCAGGTTGCTGCGGTGTGCGAGGAGGCGACGCTCGACCTGCTCGCTCCCTCGTGGCGCGCGCGGGGCGGACGTGCGGGGATCCACTCGAAGCCGATGGGGTACCTGCTCGCCGAGATGCAGCACATCGCCCGCTCCCACCCGGGCGCGACGTGGTGAGCGCGGTGTCGGCCGCGTCGACGAGAACTGCTGTCGCGGAAGCGATCTCGCGGATCCCCGACCCGGAGATACCGGTGATCTCGATCGCCGACCTCGGCATCCTCCGCGAGGTGGAGGTGGACGACGAGGCGCGCGCCCTCGTCGTCACCATCACGCCGACCTACTCGGGCTGCCCGGCCATGGAGGCCATCAGCGCCCGGATCCGGTGGGAGGCGCAGGCCCACGGCTACCGCGCCGACGTGGTGACCAGGTTGTCGCCCGCCTGGACCACCGACTGGATGACCGACGCGGGCCGGGCCGCACTCGGACGCTTCGGCATCGCGCCGCCCGGCCCCGCCTCCGAAGGTGCGTCCGAGCGCCGCGGACCCGTGCCGGTCCGGCTCCAGCGGCACGTCGTCGCCTGCCCGCACTGCCGGTCCGACGACACCACCGAGATCGCCCACTTCGGCTCGACCGCGTGCAAGGCGCTGCGCCGCTGCAACGCGTGCCTCGAGCCCTTCGACGAGTTCAAGGCCATCTGAATGACCGACCTGACCACCGCTGGCGCCCCCGCCCGCCATCGGGCCCGCTTCCACGACCTGACCGTCGCCGACGTCGAGCGGCTGACCGACGAGTCCGTCGCGATCACCTTCACGGTGCCGCCGGACCTGGCCGACGAGTACGTCTTCGAGCCGGGACAGCACCTGACGATCCGCGCGGTGCTCGGCGGTGAGGAGGTCCGGCAGTCCTACTCGATCTGCCAGTCCCGCGCGACCGCGACCGCGACCGGCACGCTGCGGGTCGCCGCGGCCCGCGTCCCCGAGGGCCGGATGTCGACCTGGCTCAACGACGTCGTCGCGCCCGGGGACGTCCTCGAGGTGATGACCCCCCTCGGCAGCTTCACCTGCGCCGCCGCCCCTGACGCCGCACGACACCACGTCGCCATCGCCGCCGGTTCGGGGATCACCCCGGTCATGTCCCTGCTGACCTCGGCACTCGAGGAGGAGCCGCGGTCACGCGCCACGCTGCTCTTCGGCAACCGGAAGACCAGCACGATCATGTTCCTCGAGGAGCTCGAGGACCTGAAGAACCGCTGTCCCGGCCGGTTCCACCTCGTCAACGTCCTGTCGCGGGAGGCGCAGGACGTCGAGCTGTTCAGCGGGCGGCTCGACCGAGAGCGGCTCGAGCGGATCTTCGCGGCACTCGTGCCGGTCGCCTCGGTCGACGAGTGGTACCTCTGCGGACCCTTCGGGCTCGTCACCGGCGCCGAGGCCCTGCTCCAGGAGCGGGGGGTCGACCAGCACCACATCCACCACGAGATCTTCCACGTCGACGACGGGACCGAGCCGAAGCGCAAGATCGTCGTCGACGAGGCTGCCCCGCCCGAGGCGACCGTCACGGTCAACCTCGACGGGCGGACCACGGTGATCCCGATGCCGAGCCGCGAGGAGTCGATCCTCGACGCGACCCTGCGCCTGCGCCCTGATGCGCCGTACTCCTGTACCAACGGCGTGTGCGGGACCTGCCGGGCCCGGCTCGTTGCCGGGCAGGTGCGGATGGACCGCAACTACTCTCTCGAGCCCGAAGAGGTCGAGGCCGGCATCGTGCTCGCGTGCCAGAGCCACCCGGTGACGGACGAGGTGTCGCTCGACTACGACGCGTGAAGGTGGGCCGTACCGGAGCGCGGAACGATGCGGGTGCGGCACGGGCCGGGGGGCCTAGCCTCCGGGCAGCGCGCCTGACCAGGCCGCCCCTGCTCCCGGAGGTCCCCATGTTGTCTCGCCTGCGCCAGCCCCTGCTCGGCGTCGCGGCGACGGCCGTCGTCATCGTCGTGTCGCTCGTCTTCGTCTCGTTGTTCTCCTGGCCGACGTTCGGGGGCTGGGTGTCGTTCGCGCTCATGTGTGCGATCCCGGTGACCATCGTCATCGGCGCGTTCTGGCGCGGTGCCGTGCCTGCGGCCATCGCCGAGCGGCCGCAGCCGGTGCGAGGGCTGCTCTTCCTCGGCCTTGCCGCCGCGGTGGCCGTGGTCGTCGCCGTGGTCCACCTCGTGACGATCGGCGGCGGGGTGACCCCTCCGGTCCCGATGGTGATCCAGGCGATCATCACCTCGGTCGTGGTGACCTTCTTCCTGGCGATCGTGTGGGGCGGCTGGCCTTGGTCCTTGGTGCGCAACAAGCTGGTGGCCGGGGTCGGGCTGCTCGCGACGGCCTACGTGGTCAACGCCGTGCTCTACTCGGTCCTGTTCAACTACGAGTTCGCCAAGGGGGCGCCGTTCTACCAGCCCTCGCTCGACCCGGGTGGCCTCTTCAACGCGTGGGACGTGACCGTCTTCGCCGTCACCGCGCTCGCGGTCATGTTCCTCTTCCTCCACCTCGACCTGTGGCCGCTGACCCGGTTCGGCTCGGTCATGCGCCAGCCGGTGCTCGGGATCGTGTGGACCCTCGCCACCGTGGTCATCGGTGGCGCGCTGTTCTGGCTCGGGACCCGCGGCCTCGGGATGGCCGCCCCGGTCTTCCTCGTGCGGGTGCCGATCCCGTTCATCTTCGGGTCGGTCATCCTGCTCAACATGCTCCAGGGCTCGCTGTTCCGCGGCATGCGCCAGCCGGTCAAGGGCCTGGTGGGCGCTGCCGCCGCCGCTGTCGCCGGGAGCCTGCTCGCCCTCGGGTACGCGCTGCTCATGCCGCTGGTGACCGGGGAGCTCGGCTCGGGTGCACCCGGGTTCGACGCCGAGCTGTGGCTGGCCAACGCGCTGCTCGCGGTGACCTTCCCGGCCATGGCCTGGGCGGGCGACTTCTTCGGGCTGTGGCCGCTCGCGGCCCGGGGGCCGGCGCCCGAAGCCGGTCGTCAGGCGGAGCCGGTGGCCGTGGACGCCGACCGCGCGTCCTGACGCCATCACCCGCCCCCACTCCTCCGATTCGATGTATCTGCGGGGCGCATGCGTCGCACAGATACATCGAACGGGGTGAGGGTTAGGCTGCGATCGTGCGGCAGTACCTCGATCTCCTCGACCACGTCCTGACCCATGGGCAGGAGAAGTCCGACCGGACGGGCACCGGCACGCTCAGCGTCTTCGGTCACCAGATGCGGTTCGACCTCGCGGACGGCTTCCCGGCCATGACGACCAAGCGGCTGCACCTGCGCTCGATCATCGGCGAGCTGCTGTGGTTCCTCCGGGGTGACACGAACGTGCGCTGGCTGCAGGAGCGTGGGATCACCATCTGGGACGAGTGGGCCGACGCCAAGGGTGACCTCGGCCCGATCTACGGCTACCAGTGGCGGTCCTGGCCGACGCCGGACGGTCGACGCGTCGACCAGATCGCCAGGGTCATCGAGCAGATCCGCACCAACCCGGACAGCCGTCGCCACATCGTGTCGGCCTGGAACGTCGCCGACGTGGACGACATGGCGCTGCCGCCGTGCCACACGATGTTCCAGTTCTACGTCCACCCCGCCACGGAGTCCGGGGGCCCCCGGAGGCTCTCGTGCCAGCTCTACCAGCGCAGCGCCGACATCTTCCTCGGCGTGCCGTTCAACATCGCCAGCTACGCGCTGCTGACCCAGATGATCGCCCAGCTGACCGACCTCGAGCCCGGCGAGTTCGTCCACACGCTCGGCGACGCCCATCTCTACCTCAACCACCTCGACCAGGCCCGGCTCCAGCTCACCCGGACCCCCCACCCGCTGCCCACCATGCGGATCACGCCCGGCAAGAAGGACATCGACGCGTTCGACATCGACGACTTCGTGCTCGAGGACTACGTCGCCGACCCCGGGATCAAGGCGCCGATCGCCGTCTGAGGCTCTCCGGCGAGCCGCCCTTGCTCCTTCGGGGGACCTCCACGCCGAGGCGGAGCCAACCGAGACCTGCCACAGTGGGGTCCATGACGAACGTGACGATGATCGCCGCCGTGGGTCGTAACGGCGTGATCGGCGACGGGTCAACAATGCTCTGGCACATCCCCGAGGACCTCAAGTTCTTCAAGCGCACGACGATGGGCCATCCGATGATCATGGGCCGGCGCACGTTCGAGACGATGGGCGTGCTCCCCGGTCGTCGCAGCATCGTCGTGACCCGCCAGCCCGACTGGGCCCACCCCGGGGTCGAGACCGCCCATTCGCTCGCCGAGGCCCTCAGCCTCGCCGGGCCGGCGGACGAGGTGTTCATCGTGGGCGGGGGAGAGGTCTATCGGGAGGCGATGCCGTATGCCGCTCGGCTCGTCATCACCGAAGTGGACCAGGCACCGGACGGCTCGGTCACCTTCCCTGAGATCGACGGCGAGCAGTGGCAGGAGACCGACCGGGAGGATCGCGACGGCTTCTCGTGGGTGACCTACGCCCGGCGCTGAGAGGCCGCGGCGAGGCACGAAACTTTTCCGCGCGCCGGTGTAACACCTGGCCACGGCCCGCGATGGAAGGAGTGGCGAGGCACTACTCGGACCCCCGAGCGAGTAGTGCCTCGCTCTCTGTCCCCCGCATCCGCGGCGGCATCCCGGGACCGGAGGGGTTGGTGGGCGTGCCGCGGAACGGGACGTGGTCGGGCGCTAACCTTGGCCCATGGCAGACGCACCCAGGCTCGGACGTGTCCTCTCGGCGATGGTGACGCCGATGCGCGCGGACGGATCCGTCGATCTCGACTCGGCCCAGCGGTTGGCCACGCACCTGGTGGACCAGGGGCATGACGGGATCGTCGTGTCCGGGACGACCGGGGAGTCCCCGACGACGACGGCCACGGAGAAGGAGGAGCTGCTCCGCGCCGTCATCGCTGCGGTGGGTGACCGGGCCGTGATCGTCGCCGGCGCCGGCAGCAACGACACGGCCAAGAGCGTCGAGTCGGTCCAGATGGCGGAGAAGGCCGGCGCCCACGCGGTCCTCGCCGTCACGCCCTACTACAACAAGCCGCCGCAGTCGGGCCTGGTCGCGCACTTCCTCGCCCTCGCCGACGCGAGCGACCTGCCGGTCATGGTCTACGACATCCCGGGGCGCTCCGGCATCGCGATCGCCCGCGAGACCTACCTGCGCATCGCCGAGCACGACCGCATCGTGGCAGTGAAGGATGCGCGCGGGGACCTCTGGCTCGCCGGCCAGCTGATGGAGGCCACCGGGCTCGACTGGTACTCCGGTGACGACGCGATGAACCTCGCGCACTTCGTCAACGGCGCGGTGGGGTTCGTCGGAGTGACGTCCCAGACCTGCCCCGCGATCTACCGCCGCTTCGCCGATGCCGTGGTCGAGGGACGCTGGGACGACGCCCGGGGGATCCACCGGTCGCTCCACACCATCGTCGACGCCGTCATGTACGTCACCCAGGGCGCCATCATGGCCAAGGCCGCCCTCGCCGAGCAGGGCCTCATCGGGTCCGCCGCGACCCGGCTGCCCCTCGTCGAGGCGACCGACGAGCAGCGTGGGCTGATCCGCGCGGCCCTGGCGACCATCGCCTGAAGGCACCACCCACCGCACGATGCCCGCATCAGACGGGCCCACCGACAGGAACCCTGTGAGCCATCCTCACCCTGAGCTGACCACCCCGCCACCCCTCCCCGACAACGGCCTCAGGGTCGTTGCCCTGGGCGGACTCGGGGAGATCGGCCGCAACATGACCGTGCTGGAGACGAAGGGGCGGCTGCTCATCGTCGACTGCGGCGTGCTCTTCCCCGAGGACCACCACCCGGGCGTCGACCTCATCCTCCCCGACTTCTCGTACCTCCAGGACCGTCTCGACGACGTCGAGGCCATCGTCCTCACCCACGGTCACGAGGACCACATCGGGGCCGTCCCCTACCTGCTGCGGCTCAAGGGCGACATCCCGCTCATCGGCTCCACCCTGACGCTCGCGCTCGTCGAGGCCAAGCTCAAGGAGCACCGGATCCGGCCCTTCACGCTGGCCGTCAAGGAGGGCCAGCGCGAGCGCGTCGGCGCTTTCGACCTCGAGTTCGTCGCGGTGAACCACTCGATCCCGGACGCGCTCGCGGTCTTCGTCCGCACCGAGGCCGGGACCTTGCTGCACACCGGTGACTTCAAGATGGACCAGCTGCCCCTCGACGGCAGGATCACCGACCTGCGCGCCTTCGCCCGGCTGGGGCAGGAGGGTGTCGACCTCTTCCTCACCGACTCGACGAACGCCGACATGCCCGGCTTCACCACGCCCGAGCTCGAGATCGCCCCGGCCATCGACAAGGTGTTCCGGCACGCCCAGCGGCGCATCATCGTCGCCTGCTTCAGCAGCCACGTCCACCGGGTCCAGCAGGTCCTCGACGCCGCCGCGAAGGCCGGCCGCAAGGTCGCGTTCGTCGGCCGCTCGATGGTTCGCAACATGGGCATCGCCGCGGAGCTCGGCTACCTGCACGTCCCCGAAGGCATCCTCATCGACCTCAAGCGGATCGGGGACCTGCCCGACAACGAGCTGGTCCTCATCAGCACCGGTTCCCAGGGCGAGCCGATGGCGGCGCTGTCCCGGATGGCCAACGGGGAGCACCGGATCAACGTCGGGCCCGGTGACACGGTCCTGCTCGCGAGCAGCCTCATTCCCGGCAACGAGAACGCCGTCTACCGCGTCATCAACGGCCTGATGCGCCTCGGCGCCAACGTCGTGCACAAGGGCAACGCCAAGGTTCACGTGTCGGGCCACGCGAGCGCCGGTGAGCTGCTCTACTGCTACAACATCGTCAAGCCGCGCAACGTCATGCCCGTGCACGGCGAGTGGCGGCACATGTTCGCCAACGCCCAGCTCGCCA
This sequence comes from Intrasporangium calvum DSM 43043, assembly GCF_000184685.1. Taxonomy (NCBI): domain Bacteria; kingdom Bacillati; phylum Actinomycetota; class Actinomycetes; order Micrococcales; family Intrasporangiaceae; genus Intrasporangium; species Intrasporangium calvum. The sequence continues at coordinate 2,438,153 of NC_014830.1, read as the reverse complement.
TCCAGACCGGCGTCCCGGAGCGCAACGTCGTGCTCGCCGAGGACGGCGTCGTCGTCGACCTCGTCGACGGGCACGCCCGGATCACCGGCGTCGTCGACTGCGGCTACATCTACGTCGACGGGACCAACATCGGCGGCACCGACGAGGCCCTGCTCAAGGACCGTCGGATCCTTCGGGACGAGGGCTTCATCACCTGCATCGTCGTGCTCGACGCGGCCACCGGCAAGATCGCCTCCGGGCCCGAGATCACGGCGCGTGGCTTCGTCGAGAGCGAGGAGATCTTCCAGCAGGTGATCCCGAAGGTCGAGCGGGCCATCGAGGAGGCCGTCGCCAACGGCGTCCGCGATGACCAGCAGCTCCAGCAGGTGATCCGCCGCGCCGTGGGGTCCTGGGTGGGTGGCAAGATCCGTCGCCGGCCGATGATCATCCCTGTCGTGCTCCAGGCGTGACCGAGACCGCGAGACGGCGACCGGGTCGGCCCACGCCAGGGTGGCTCGGCCGGTCCCGGCCGGCCGGGCCCGACCTCCTCATCGCCCTGGTGCTCGTCGTTCTCGGTGTCGTCGGCGGAGCCCGCTGGCTCGACTCGACCTGGCAGCCGGTGGTGGTTCTCCAGACCGCCGGCCCGTTGGTCGCCCTCGGCCTGCTCGGTCTCCTCGGCGTCACCGCCCTGCTCCGGCGGTGGTGGATGCTCCTCCCCGTCGGCGCGGCGGTCGCGGTGGCTGCGTCCATCGCGCTGCCGAGCTGGTTCGCCGAGACGTCACCCGACGCACCGCTGGACCTCACGGTGATGGCGGTCAACCTGTCGTTCGGCCGCGCTGACGCCGAGCAGGTCGCGGACGCGGTCCGGGCCGAGGCGGTTGACGTGCTCGTCGCCACCGAGGTGACGCCGGAGGCGCTGGCTGCCCTCGACGAGGCGGGTCTCGACCAGTGGTTCATCGAGGAGGTCGGGGAGACACGGCCGGAGTCGTACACCGGCACCATGGTCTTCTCCCGGTTCCCGGCGACGGAGACCACCGGCGAGGACCCGGTCGACGCGCACACCCCGAGCCTGCAGCCGGAAGTCGTCGTCGACGTCACCGGTACGGCCGTGCGGGTGAAGGCCGTCCACGTGCCCGCCCCCCTCGCCGGCGACACCGTCGAGTGGCGCGCTGCGCTCCGGGCGCTCGCGACGTGGCGGGACCGCCAGGAAGGCAGCGAGCCCGTCCTCCTGGCGGGCGACTTCAACGCCAGTCGAGGTCACCCCGCGTTCCGGCACACCGCCGAAGGTTTCGACGACGCCCACCAGGTGGCCGGGCTCGGCTGGGTCCGCACCTGGCCGTTCGTCGGCCAGCGGGTCCCGCCCTACATCCAGCTCGACCACCTGCTGAGCCGGGGGCTGACGGTCGTGGAGGCAGGATCCACCGCGATCCACGGGACTGACCATGCCATCGTGTGGGCCACGTATGCGCTCCCCGAGACCGAGTCCACCACTCCCTGACTCGCACTCCCTGACTCGCACTCCCTGACTCGCACTCGTGCCGCGGGCTCTGACAGCGGGCCCCGGACCTCGGCCACGTCACCAGGGGCGGACGACCTCACGGTCGCGCGGGTCGTCGCCGTCGACCACCCAGCCGGAGTCAGCGCGAGTCCACGCGGCGGCCGGTCCGGCCTCGACGAGCTCACGCAGGCCGCCGATGAGACGGTCCACGCCCTCCTTCGTCGAACCGAGACCGATGCTGGCCCGGACCGCGGTCTCGTGCTCCCCGGTGCCGGAGAGCAGGTCGTCGACGAGCAGGTGGGCGCAGAACCGGCCGTCCCGGACCCCGACCCCGTGCTCCACCGAGAGCACCTGGGAGACCAGTGAGGCCTCGAACCCTCGCACCGTGAAGGCCACCACCCCGACGCGGTCGTGCCGCTCGTCGAAGATCGACAGCTCGTCCACGCCGTCGATCGTGCTCAGGCCGTCACGAAGTCGGGAGAGCAGCCGGGACTCGTGCTCCTCGATGGCGACCCGGTGGGCGGCGATCGTCGCGCACGCGGCCGCCAGGGCGATGGCGCCGATGACGTTGGGGCTGCCGCCCTCGTGCCGGGCCGCACCGGTCGCCCAGGTCGTGTCGCCTGCGGCGACGACACGGGTCGCGCCACCGCCGCGCAGGTAGGGGTCGCCCCCGTCGAGCCAGTCCGACCGGCCGGCGAGGACGCCGGTGCCGAACGGCGCGTAGGTCTTGTGCCCGGAGAAGGCGAGGTAGTCCACGTCCCACGCGGCGACGTCGATCCGACGGTGCGCCGACAGCTGCGCGGCGTCGACGGCGATGCGGGCGCCGTGCTCGTGGGCCAGTCGCGCGAAGTCCTCGACCGGCCAGATCTCGCCGGTGACGTTCGACGCCCCGGTGATGACGACGAGCCGGTGCGCCGCGTGCTGTCCGCCGGACCGCGCGGCCAGCTCGTCCGCCAGGAGTGCCCGGGCCTCGGCGACACTGTGCGGAACGGGGAGACGGACCGTGCGGAGGTCGCCCCACGGTAGGAGGGTGGAGTGGTGCTCGGAGGCGAAGACGAAGACGGTGGTGTCCGCCGGGAGCGCCGCGGACAGCACGGCCCACGAGTCCGTCGTCGTCCGCGTGAAGATGACGGCGTCGTCGGAGCGGGCGCCGACGAAGGCGGCCACCTCGGCCCGAGCCTGCTCGTACCAGGCGCTGGTGAGACGCGACGCGTAGCCGGCGCCCCGGTGGACCGAGGCGTACGTCTCCAGGGCGCGGTCGACGGCCTCCTTGACGGCCACGAGGGCAGGAGTGGAGGCGGCGTGGTCCAGGTTCGCGTAGGGCGTGGGGCCGGAGAGGGTGGGCACGACGAGCCCGGCCCCGACGACGCGGGGCAGCTCTGAAGCGACGGTGCCGGCGGTTCGGCTCCGGGTCGTCAAGCCGTGCGGTGTCCCGCCGCCGCACGGTGCGGCGCCGGGGGTCCCGTCTGCGCCGGGGTGGAATCCGGAAACGGTTCGGGGGAGGACTGACATGGCCTGCTCCTGGGTCGGGGGACCCACCGGGTGCAGGTCCGCGCTTGCCGCACCTCGTCACCACGAACGTGGCGAGGGCGGCCTGGTCGTCACCCGGAGCACCCCACCGCGGAGGAGGGTTGCTGGCCAGCGAGCCGGGGCTTGACGCTGGCGCTCATGACCTGCCACGAAGATAGGGAGCCCGCCGTCGCCGTGTCCACCCGACGGGTGGAGCGTGTCGTCATCTGGGACGTATGCCGCTGGGCCGGCTCACGCTCGAACCCTTCCATGGTGGTGGGATCCACCCCAAATGGCCGTGTTGCGCGTGTGACGCGTGAGTTCGGTGGGTCAGTGTCGTACGGTGCGAACATGGCGACACGTCGGTCCAGCAGCGCGCGCCCCAGTTCGTCCACGACGACGCGGGGAGCGTCTGACGCGGGCGCCTCGTCCGCCGGTCGGGCCAGGGCGGCCGCGCGCCCCGCCGCGGGCCGAGGGGGCGCTCGCAGCACGACGCGTCCGGCCCCCCGCGGCAAGGCGAAGGGCGGCGGGCTGCCGCTGCCCATCCGGGCGGTGCGCAACACGTGGATGGGCGTCTCCCACGTCGCCGGGGGAGCGGTGCGCCGGGTCGGCGCGAGCGCGCGCGACCTCGAGCCCGAGCACCGCCGGGACGGTGTGGGGTTCGGGCTCATCGCGCTCGCCATCGTCGTCGCCGCCCGGGAGTGGTGGGGCGTCCGTGGCGTCTTCGGCGACGCGGTCCATGCCGTGGTCGCGGGGACGTTCGGCCGCATCGCCTACGCCGTCCCCCTCGTCCTGCTCCTGCTCGGGCTGCGCGTGCTGCGCTCACCCGAGGACGAGGCGGCGACGAACCGCATCATCGTCGGCACCGTGGCCCTGACGTTCGCCGCCTGCGGGCTCGCGCACCTCAGCGACGGCATCCCCAACCCTCCTGACGGCGCCGAGGGCATGCGCGCCGCGGGCGGCATCATCGGCTTCCTCGCCTCGAGCCCGCTCGACGCTGCGGTGTCACGGTACGGCGCGCTGGCCATCCTCATCCTGCTCGGAACCTTCGGGCTGCTCGTGATCACAGCGACTCCCGTCAACCACATCCCGCACCGGCTGCGTCAGCTGCGCGCTCTCGTGCTGCATCGCCCACTCGAAGCGGACAGCGCCGACGGGGCCGGGGACGCCGCGGGCACCGGGCCGGCGAAACGCAGCCGGCGCAAGGCGGTCGACCTCAGCGAGCGCGACGGGGACGAGGCCTTCCGGCAGGCGGCGACCAAGGGCGCCGAGGACGAGCCCACCCTGGGTCTGCGTCCCGGTGAGAAGCGGCCCACCGCCCCCGGGGTCCTCGCTCCTCGCCCGGCCGGCTCGTCCAGCAGCACCCAGGCGATCGATCCCCGGTCGCCCGGTGCACCGGACCCGTCCAAGGTCGGGCCCAAGCCGGAGCTCGTCCCGCCCCCCACCTCGCCGATCCCGTCGCGGGTCGAGCAGCTCTCGCTCGAGGGAAACGTCACCTACCACCTGCCGGACCACGCGTTGCTCGCGCACGGGGCGCCGCACAAGACCCGGAGCCACACCAACGACAAGGTCGTGGAGTCGCTGACGCACGTCTTCGACCAGTTCGACATCGACGCAGCCGTCACGGGGTTCACCCGCGGCCCGACGGTGACCCGCTACGAGGTCGAGCTCGGCTCGGGCACCAAGGTGGAGCGGGTCACGGCCCTCTCCAAGAACATCGCCTACGCCGTGGCGTCGGCCGACGTCCGCATCCTCAGCCCGATCCCCGGCAAGAGCGCCATCGGGATCGAGATCCCCAACGCGGACCGCGAGAACGTCGCGCTCGGCGACGTCCTTCGCAGCCAGACGGCTCGCAACAACGAGCACCCGATGGTCATGGGTGTCGGCAAGGACGTCGAGGGCGCCTACGTCATCGCCAACCTGGCCAAGATGCCGCACCTGCTCGTGGCCGGGGCCACCGGCTCCGGCAAGTCGAGCTTCGTCAACTCGATGATCACCTCGATCCTCATGCGTTCGACGCCCGAGGAGGTCCGGCTCATCCTCGTCGACCCCAAGCGGGTCGAGCTGACCGCCTACGAGGGGATCCCGCACCTCATCACGCCGATCATCACCAACCCGAAGAAGGCGGCCGAGGCCCTCGCCTGGGTGGTCAAGGAGATGGACCAGCGCTACGACGACCTCGCCGCGTTCGGGTTCAAGCACGTCGACGACTTCAACAAGGCGGTCCGGGCCGGCAAGGTCAAGCCGCTGCCCGGCTCGGAGCGGCAGCTGACCACCTACCCCTACCTGCTCGTCGTCGTCGACGAGCTCGCGGACCTGATGATGGTGGCCCCTCGAGACGTCGAGGAGTCCGTGGTCCGCATCACCCAGCTCGCCCGGGCCGCCGGCATCCACCTCGTCCTCGCGACGCAGCGTCCGTCGGTCGACGTCGTGACCGGCCTCATCAAGGCCAACGTCCCCTCCCGGATGGCGTTCGCGACGAGCTCGCTGGCCGACTCGCGGGTCGTCCTGGACCAGCCCGGCGCCGAGAAGCTCATCGGGCAGGGCGACGCGCTCTTCCTGCCGATGGGAGCGAGCAAGCCGATGCGCGTCCAGGGCGCCTGGGTCAACGAGTCGGAGATCCACGAGGTCGTCAAGTTCGTCACGACCCAGCTCAAGCCGAACTACGTCGAGAACGTCACCGTCGCGCAGCCGAAGAAGCAGATCGACGACGACATCGGCGACGACCTCGACGTCCTGCTCCAGGCCACCGAGCTCGTCGTCACGACCCAGTTCGGGTCGACCTCCATGCTGCAACGCAAGCTCAGGGTCGGCTTCGCCAAGGCGGGGCGGCTCATGGACCTGCTCGAGTCACGCGGGGTCGTCGGTCCGAGCGAGGGGTCGAAGGCCCGGGACGTGCTGGTCCGGCCCGACGACCTCGAGCAGACCCTGGCCCTGCTCCGTGGCGAGGACGTCCCACACCCCAACGAACCCAACGAACCCAACGAACCCAGTGAACCCACCGAGCCCACCGAGCCCACCCGCGCCGACGACCCCGACCGCGCTGTCGGGCCCACGTCCGGGTTCGATGCGGTCTTCGAGCCGGTCGAGGAGCCCGCGCCGTTCAGCGCCGACCCGACCATCGTCGAAGAACCCGTTGACGCCGCAGCGAGCCCAGCGGCATACGGCGAGGTCCTGCCCCCCGGGCAGCCGGTGCGGACCGCAGCCATCGTCGCCCAGCGCGGCGAACGCCGCGCGCACGGAGACGACCTCGACGACACGACCGCCGTGCCCGTCGCCGCGTGGCAGCCGGGTGACCTCACGCCCGTCGCCACGGAGGACGACGAGGACTCGGAGGACGCATGGCAGCTGACGGACCGGCCGGGGGAGCGCTGGTGACCTCGCCGTTGCGGGGACGACTGGCCCTACGCGGGTAAGGTCCCGAGCGTGACTGCATCGCTGGAGCTGTGGCCGTCGTCCCCGCGCCGGGCCGGACCCCCGAGGCGCCTGGACCGGTGGCGGCGCACCGTCGTCGAGACCCCGTCCGGCGTCCTGCTCGTCGTCCAGCTGCTCGCCCTGGTGTTCTACCCGTTCCTCCAGACGCTGGAGCTGGGCGAGTTCCAGCAGGCCGGCCACGCAGCCTTCGGCCTCGTCGGTCTGCTCGTGCTCTTCCTCGCCGTGCGGGCGGTGCGCGCCACCCCGGCGCTGACCTGGGTGTCAATCCTCCTCGGTGGGCCTGTTGTTGTCATGACCATCGCCGAGTCGACCTGGCCGGAGAACGACATCCTGGTGTTCTGGTCCGCGCTGCTCCACGCCGCGTTCTACTTCTACACGGGCTACGCGCTCCTGCGGTACATGTTCGCGGACAACTGGGTCACCCGAGACGAGCTGCTCGCAACGGGAGCGACGTTCACCGTGCTCGCCTGGGCCTACGCCTACCTCTACCTGGCGATCCAGTTCATCTGGCCGAACTCCTTCATCATCTATGGCGAGGACCTCGCCGGGACGCGGACCTGGTACGAGCTGCTCTACCTCTCCATCGCCAACATGACCGGCACCGGCCTCTCCGACATCTACGCGATCACCCCACACCCCCGGTCGTTCGTGCTGCTCCAGCAGATCACCGGGATGCTCTACGTCGCCCTCGTCGTGGCCCGCCTCGTCGGGCTGACCATCGCCCGGTTCCGGCAGCAAGGCTGAGCCCGGCTCACGCCCGCAGCGAGCCGTCGAGCTCCTCGATCGTCCGGAGGCTCGGCGCGCGGGTGGTCTGCAGGTCCCGGGCGACGGACTCGACGTCCCGCATGACGCGCAGCGTGTTGCCCCGCACCAGCCGGGCGATGTCCCAGTCCGACCACTTCCGCTCGACGAGGGCCGCGACGAGGTGGGGGTAGCCGCTGACGTCCTCGAGCCCGGTCGGATAGGTGTCGGTCCCGTCGTAGTCACCGCCGATGCCGACGTGGTCGATCCCGGCGACGTCGCGGACGTGCTCGAGGTGAGCCACGACGTCGGCGATCGTCGCGGCCGGCTTCGGGTGGTCCATCACGTGGCCGGCGGTGAACCGCTTGAACTCGACCCAGTCCTTGGCGTCCACCCCCGCCGCAGCCGCCGCCGCGGCGGCCTCGACCCGCCACTCGGCGACGGCGGGGGAGACGAAGTCGGGGACGAAGGTCACCATGCAGACGCCGCCGCCGTCCCGCAGCCGCTCCAGCACGTCGTCAGGCACGTTGCGGGGGGTGTCACAGACCGCCCGGGCCGAGGAGTGGCTGAAGATCACCGGCGCCGTGCTCTCGTCGAGGGCCGCGCGCATCGTCGACGGCGCCACGTGGCTGAGGTCGACCATCATGCCGAGCCGGTTCATCTCGCGGACGACCTCGCGCCCGAACTCCGTCAGGCCGCCCACGGCCGGCACGTCGGTCGCCGAGTCGGCCCACGGGACGTTGTCGTTGTGGGTCAGGGTCAGGTAGCGGACACCGAGGAGGTGGAGCGCGCGCAACGTCGCCAAGGAGCTGCCGATCGAGTGCCCGCCCTCGGCCCCGAGCAGGGAGGCGATACGGCCTTGCGACCTCGCCACGTCGACGTCCTCCGCGGTCCGTGCGAGAGCGAGCTCAGCGGCATACGTCGCGATCATCCGGTGGACCCCGTCCACCTGCTCCAGCGTCGCGGTCACCGCGGCGTCGCCCTGGAGCGTGCTCGGCACGAAGACGGACCAGAACTGGCCGCCCACCCCACCCGCGGCGAGGCGGGGGAGGTCGGTCACCGTCGTGCCGACCCGAGAGCGCAGGTCGAGGCGGTCGAAGTCGTAGCCGACCTGCACCCTCGCCTCCCAGGGCAGGTCGTTGTGGCCGTCCACGAGAGGGTGCTCGGTGAGCAGGGCGAGCGCATGGGCCAGGGCGTCGGGCATTCAGTCATTGAACACCGCCCCCTCTAGAGTGGGTCGCATGACCCCACCCCCACCGACTGCGACCCGCAGCGTCGCCCTGGTCACCCTGGGGTGCACCCGCAACGAGGTCGACTCGGAGGAGCTGGCCGGCCGGCTCCAGGCGGAGGGGTGGACCCTCGTCGAGGACGCCGCCGAGGCGGACGTCGCCGTCGTCAACACGTGCGGCTTCGTCGAGCAGGCCAAGAAGGACTCGATCGACGCGCTGCTCGAGGCCTCCGACCTCAAGGCGGACGGCCGCACGAGGGCCGTCGTCGCGGTGGGGTGCCTGGCGGAGCGCTACGGCAAGGACCTCGCGGAGCAGCTGCCGGAGGCCGACGCCGTGCTCGGCTTCGACTCCTACCAGGACATGTCGAGCCACCTCCAGACCATCCTCGGCGGGGGCCACGTGCCCAGCCACACCCCGGGGGACCGGCGGCGGCTCCTCCCGCTGACCCCCTCGGCGCGCCCGGCGGAGGCCGTGAGGGTCGCCCTCCCCGGACACGGGGACCACCCCGAGCCGTATGCCGCTGGGCCCGGTCCCGCTCCCGCCAGCGGTCCCCGCGTGGTGCGGGCCCGTCTGGACGGGCGGCCCTGGGCGCCGCTCAAGATCGCGTCCGGGTGCGACCGTCGCTGCTCCTTCTGCGCCATCCCGATGTTCCGCGGGGCGTTCGTCTCCCGCCGGCCGGCCGACGTCATCGCCGAGGCGCGGTGGCTCGCCGGCCAGGGGGTCAAGGAGCTGTTCCTCGTCTCGGAGAACTCCACCTCCTACGGCAAGGACCTCGGAGACCTCGGCCTGCTCGAGAAGCTCCTGCCCGAGCTGACCGCGGTCGAGGGCATCGAGCGGGTTCGGGTCAGCTACCTGCAGCCCGCCGAGATCCGGCCCGGACTGCTCGACGCCATGGCAGGCACGCCGGGAGTCGTTCCGTACTACGACATCTCCTTCCAGCACGCCTCGGAGCCGGTGTTGCGACGGATGCGCCGATTCGGCTCGCGCGCGGCCTTCCTCGACCTCGTCGCGAGAGTCCGAGCCAGTGCCCCGGAGGCCGGCATCCGGTGCAACGTCATCGTCGGCTTCCCCGGGGAGACCGAGGCCGACGTCGCGGAGCTGGAGGCGTTCCTCACCGAGGCCCGCCTCGACGTCGTCGGGGTCTTCGGCTACTCCGACGAGGACGGCACCGAGGCAGAGGGCCACGGCGAGAAGGTGGCTGCTGACGTCATCGCCGACCGCTTGGAGCGCCTGACCCGGCTGGTCGAGGAGCTCACGGCCCAGCGGGCCGAGGAACGCATCGGCGACCTCGTCGAGGTGCTCGTGGAGGAGATCGACGAGGATGACGGACGGCTCGTCGGACGCGCGGCCTTCCAGGGCCCGGACGTCGACGGCGTCACCTACATCGAGCCGACGCCGGGGCGGCCGACGGTGGTGGGTGATCTCGTCTCCGCTGTCGTCGTGGCCACCGAGGGTATCGACCTCGTGGCGGAGCCGGCATGACGGAGCCGCTGCTGCCGCACGGCGAGGGCCCCTCACCGCGCCCGACCGACTGGAACGTCCCGAACGCCCTGACCGTGCTGCGCTTCCTCCTCGTGCCCGTCTACGCCCTGGTGCTCTTCTACGACGGCGGTACGCACCCGTGGTGGCGCTTCTGGGCCTTCGTCGTCTTCGTGCTCGCGGCCGTGACGGACGGCATCGACGGTCGCCTCGCCCGGCGCAACGGCCAGATCACGAACTTCGGCAAGGTGGCCGACCCGATCGCGGACAAGGCCCTGACCGGCACCGCGTTCATCGGCCTGTCGGTGCTCGGCCTCATCTGGTGGTGGGTCACCATCGTCATCCTCGTCCGCGAGATCGGGATCACCCTCCTGCGCTTCATCGTCATCCGGCACGGGGTCATGCCTGCCGGTCGAGGCGGCAAGCTCAAGACGATGCTCCAGACCTTCGCCCTCGGTGCGCTCACCCTGCCGCTCTGGTCCTTCCCCCTCGCCGAGGTCTGGACCTGGCTGGCGCACGGCGTGCTCGCCGCGGCGCTGGTCGTCACCGTGGTCTCCGGGGTCGACTACGTCTTCCAGGCGATGCACCTGCGAGAGAACAGCGAGCGCACCCGGGTCCGGCGCGAGCACCGGGCGGCGCGACGGTCGGGTGGTCTGCCGTGAGGTCGCGGTGACGGTGCCCCCGGTCGCCGCCCATGTCGGGGCCGACAGCGACTCCGGCACTCTCTCAGCCCGGCTCGTCGCGCACCTCACCGCCGCGGGGGAGACCATCGCGGCCGCCGAGTCGCTCACGGCCGGGCTGGTCGCGGCGACGGTCGCCGACACCCCGGGAGCGTCGCTGGTCCTTCGCGGCGCAGTGGTGGCCTACGCCGCCGACCTCAAGGTCGAGCTCCTCGGGGTCCCGGGGTCCCTCGTTGACGAGGCTGGCACGGTCGACCCCCGCGTCGCACGCGCCATGGCCGAAGGGGTGCGCGACCGGCTGGGGGCCACCTGGGGCGTCTCGACGACGGGGGTGGCCGGCCCCGGACCGGCAGAGGGCAAGCCGGCCGGGACGGTCCACGTCGCAGTCGCCGGCCCGGCGGGAACAGTGACCCGCGCGCTGCGGTTGAACGGTGGGCGCCCACAGGTGCGGGCGGCTGCGACCGAGGCGGCGCTCACCCTCGCGCTCGACGTGATGACCGGGAACGCCAAACCCCTGCGACCTCCCGAGAGCCACGGGGTACGGTAGGAGCAGAGACACACCCAGAGCGTGACCCCAGACACGGCTACCGAAGGAGGACGGCATGGCCCTGTTGCGACGTGAGCTCGGAGATGTTCTCCGGGAGCGTCGGCGCGCACAGGGGCGCACCCTTCGCGAGGTCTCGGCTTCCGCGTCCGTGTCCCTCGGCTACCTGAGTGAGGTCGAGCGGGGCGAGAAGGAGGCATCCTCCGAGCTGCTCGCCTCCATCTGTGGCGCACTCGAGCTGCCGCTGTCCCAGGTTCTCATCGACGTCTCGAGCCGGATGGCCGAGTCCGAGGGCCTGGCCCCCACGGTGACGCTGCGGGTCCCGTCCGAGGACGTCGTCGCCGCCTCCGCTGCCTGAGTCGACCGGTCCCAGCTGGTCTGCGTACACATCCGGGGAGCCGTTCCCCTTCCATGGGTGCGAGACTCGGCCTGTGCGGATGAGCCACTTCTGGACCTTGATGAACGACGAGTTCGGTGCCGACTACGCCGCCACCCTGGCGCGGGACCACGTCCTCGGAGCCCTGGACGGGCGTACCGTCCTCGAGGCTCTGGAGCAGGGCGAGCCACCCCGGGAGGTCTGGGAGGCGCTCTGTGACGACATGGACGTCCCGTCGGCGCGGCGGCTGGGGCACCACACCCGGGTCGCCCGAGGTGCCCAAGGGGGGCAGCTGGGAGGAAAACGGTGACGGGTGGGTTCACGCGGACGAGCCCAGCGGCATACGGCATCGAGATCCTGCGCGGCGACATCACGACCGACGCCGAGGCCGACGCCATCGTCAACGCGGCCAACGCGACACTGCTGGGTGGGGGCGGCGTCGACGGCGCCATCCACCGGGCGGCCGGCCCGGGGCTGCTCGCGGAGTGTCGACGGCTCGGAGGGTGCGCCACCGGGGACGCGAAGCTCACCGGGGCGGGGCGGCTGCCGGCGCGTCACGTCATCCACGCAGTCGGGCCCGTGTGGCGCGGCGGAGGGGCGGGGGAAGCCGCCCTCCTCGCGTCCTGCTACCGGCGGAGCGTCGAGCTGGCCGCCGAGGCCCGGTGCGCCGTCGTGGCGTTTCCGGCGATCTCCTGCGGCATCTACGGCTACCCGGTGGAGCTGGCGGCACCGATCGCGATCCGGACCGTGGCAGCGACGATGGAGGAGTGTCCCGGCGTCGGGCGTGCGAGGTTCTGGCTCTTCAGCGACGGGACGCAGGCCGCCTTCGCCCGGGCCCTGGAGCAGGTCCGGCAGGAGAGCTGAGCAGCCCGGGAAGGAAACCCCGGCGTGTCGGCGACCCGGAGCCCCGGCGTCGAACACGTGTTCGGTACGGTGTCCACAGGTGCAGCGCCATGCTCGACGTCGTCCACAGGCCGTCCCGTGGAACATCCCGATGTCGGTGCTCGCACCTAACGTCTGACCTGACAGCGCGATCAATCACGAGCCGTGGCTGCTGGTCGAAGGTAGACGACCGCAACGGAGACGGCAGATAGGTGACCGACATGGCCACGGTGCAGGACAAGGACAAGGCCCTCTCCTCGGTGATGGGGCAGATCGAGAAGAACTTCGGCAAGGGAGCCGTCATGCGCCTGGGCGATGACGTCCGGGCGCCCATCGAGGTCATCCCGACCGGGTCGATCGCTCTCGACGTCGCACTCGGGATCGGGGGTCTGCCGCGCGGGCGCGTGGTCGAGATCTACGGCCCGGAGAGCAGCGGCAAGACGACGGTGGCGTTGCACGCGGTCGCCAACGCGCAGAAGGCCGGCGGGATCGCCGCCTTCATCGACGCCGAGCACGCGCTCGACCCCGACTACGCCCAGCGGCTGGGCGTGGACACCGACGCGCTGCTCGTGTCGCAGCCGGACACGGGGGAGCAGGCCCTGGAGATCGCCGACATGCTGATCCGGTCCGGCGCGATCGACATCATCGTCATCGACTCCGTCGCCGCGCTCGTGCCCCGCGCCGAGATCGAGGGCGAGATGGGCGACAGCCACGTCGGCCTCCAGGCCCGGCTCATGAGCCAGGCGCTGCGCAAGCTGACCGGTGCGTTGAACTCGACTGGTACGACAGCGATCTTCATCAACCAGCTCCGCGAGAAGATCGGGGTCATGTTCGGCTCTCCCGAGACGACCACGGGTGGCAAGGCGCTCAAGTTCTACGCCTCGGTGCGTCTCGACGTGCGTCGGATCGAGACGCTCAAGGACGGGACCGAGCCGGTCGGCAACCGGACGCGGGTCAAGGTCGTCAAGAACAAGGTGGCGCCGCCGTTCAAACAGGCCGAGTTCGACATCCTCTACGGCCTGGGGATCTCCCGCGAGGGCGGCATCATCGACATGGGTGTCGAGCACGGCTTCGTCCGCAAGGCCGGCGCCTGGTACACCTACGAGGGCGACCAGCTCGGGCAGGGCAAGGAGAACGCCCGCAACTTCCTGCGCGACAACCCCGACCTGGCCGACGAGATCGAGAAGAAGGTCAAGGAGAAGCTCGGGGTCGGACCTCGGGTCGACAAGCAGGCCGATGCGGCGGACGTGCCCGTCGAGTTCTGAGCGTGAACGGTCGTGTCTGACGACAGTCAGGAGGCCAAGCTGGCCCGGGCCGCGGCCATCCTCGCGGAAGCCGAGGGGTTGGCCGCGCCACGGAGCGCGGCGGGTGAGTCCGGTGCCGGCCGATCCGGTGGGGGGCGCCGTTCGTGGGCGCCTCCCCCCGAGGATCCGGTGGCAGCGGGCGACGAGCCCGACCCTGAGTCCGTGGCGCGCGCCATCGTGCTGCGCCAGCTCTCGATGGCGCCGCGCAGCCGAGCCCAGCTCGAGCGCAAGCTGAGCCAGCGGGGATGTGAGCCGGCGGTGGCCGCTCGAGTCCTCGACCGTATGACTGAGGTCGGGCTCGTCGACGACGAGGCCTACGCCGAGATGCTGGTCCGCTCCAAGCAGCAGGGCAAGGGCCTCGCCCGCAAGGGGCTGGCTCACGAGCTGCGACGCCAGGGCATCGACGCCGAGATCGCGGGCCAGGCGCTGGACCAGGTCGACGGCGACGACGAGCGAGCCAAGGCCGAGGAGCTGGTCGCAAAGAAGCTGCGCACGATGTCGGGGCTGACCCCCGACGTCCAGGCCCGGCGGCTCGCGGGGATGCTCGCCCGCAAGGGCTACTCCGGGGAGATCGCCTGGCCGGTGATCCGCGACGCGGTCAACGGCGCCCCCGAGCACCAAAGGGACTGATCACACGGAGGACGACAAAGAGGGGGTGGGGACCGATCGGTCCCCACCCCCTCTGGGTGGTCAGCGTCGCTCAGGCCTGGGACGGGACCACTGCGATCGCTGACACGTCGAACTCGAGCTTGACCTTCTCGCTGACGAGAACGCCGCCGGTCTCGAGGGCTGCGTTGAACGACAGGCCCCAGTCGGTGCGGTCGATGGTGGTCTCACCCTCGAAGCCGATGCGGATGTTGCCGAACGGGTCCTTGGCGGAGCCGGTCTCCTCGAACGGGATGGTGACCGACTTGGTGACCGCGTTGATGGTCAGGTCGCCGGTGATGTCCCACTCGGAGCCGTCGCGCTCGACGTGGGTCGAGACGAAGGTGATCTCGGGGTAGTTCTCGACGTCGAAGAAGTCGGGGGTCTTGAGGTGGCCGTCGCGCTGCTCGTTGTGCGTCGTGACCGAGGCGGCCTTGATGACGACCTTGACGGAGGAGTTGGCCGGGTTCGCGGTGTCGACGTGGGCCGAGCCCTCGAAGTCCTCGAAGTTGCCGCGGACCTTGGTCACCATCGCGTGGCGGGCGGAGAAGCCGATGCGGGTGTGGCTCGCGTCGATCGTGTAGTCACCGGAGATGTCGCTGATGGCGACGGAGGCGACGGGGGCCTCGGCAACGTCGTTGGCCTTGGTGCGGTTGAACAGTCCCATGATGAAGTCCTTGTCAGTAGTGGTTGAACCTTCAATCACTAGGATGCAGGACTTTTGTTGAACTGTCAAGTATCCGTTCGTGAATACTTTATCGGGACTCGGGGGATCCCGCTCGGCGACGCCCTCGGCGGACCGCGGGCCGGACCAGGAGGACGTACCCTTGTCGATGCCATGACGACGGAGAACATGATGCCCAAGACGTACGACGTGCGCACGCACGGCTGCCAGATGAACGTCCACGACAGTGAGCGCCTCGCCGGCCTGCTCGAGACGGCCGGCTACGTCGACGTCGCGACCGTGCCGGTCGCGCAACGCCCGGACGTGGCCGATGTCGTCGTGTTCAACACCTGCGCCGTCCGCGAGAACGCCGACAACAAGCTCTACGGCAACCTCGGCCAGCTTCGTCCGGCCAAGCTGCGCAACCCGGACATGCAGATCGCCGTCGGAGGGTGCATGGCGCAGAAGGACCGAAGCACGATCGTCGAGCGCGCGCCCTGGGTCGATGTCGTCTTCGGCACCCACAACATCGGTTCCCTCCCCGCCCTGCTCGCGCGAGCCGCGCACAACAAGCGCGCCGAGGTCGAGATCCTCGAGAGCCTCGAGACGTTCCCCTCGACCCTGCCCACCCGTCGTGACTCCGCCTACAGCGGGTGGGTGTCGATCTCGGTCGGCTGCAACAACACGTGCACCTTCTGCATCGTCCCGAGCCTGCGGGGCACGGAGCAGGACCGTCGGCCGGGGGAGATCCTCGCCGAGATCGAGGCGCTCGTCGCGCAGGGCGTCATCGAGATCACGCTGCTCGGCCAGAACGTCAACACCTACGGCGTCGAGTTCGGGGACCGACTCGCCTTCGGCAAGCTGCTCCGGGCCTGCGGCGAGATCGAGGGCTTGGAGCGGGTGCGCTTCACCAGCCCCCACCCCGCCGCCTTCACCGACGACGTCATCCTCGCCATGGCGGAGACGCCGAATGTCATGCCGAGCCTGCACATGCCCCTGCAGTCCGGCTCCGACACGGTCCTCAGGCAGATGCGGCGCTCCTACCGCAGTGCCCGGTTCCTCGGGATCCTCGACACGGTCCGCGAGCACATCCCGGACGCGGCGATCACGACCGACATCATCGTCGGCTTCCCCGGTGAGACCGAGGAGGACTTCCAGGGCACGCTCGACGTCGTGCGCCAGGCCCGGTTCTCCAGCGCCTTCACGTTCCAGTACTCCATCCGGCCCGGCACACCGGCCGCGACGATGTCCGACCAGGTGCCCAAGGCCGTCGTCCAGGAGCGCTTCGACCGTCTCCTCGCGCTGCAGGAGGAGGTCAGCTGGGCTGAGAACCGGCGGTTCGAGGGGCGTGAGGTCGAGGTGCTCGTCGCGCCCGCGGAGGGTCGCAAGGATTCCGAGACGCAGCGGATGTCGGGGCGCGCCCGCGACAACCGGCTCGTCCACTTCGCCGTCCCGGACGGGTCCGAGCGACCGCGTCCCGGCGACCTCGTCACGGTCGGGGTCACCTACGGCGCCCCGCACCACCTCGTCGCTGATGCTGCCGTCGACGGCGGCGGCTACCGGGTCCGCCGCACGCAGGGAGGCGAGGCGTGGGCGGCGCTGCAGGCCGATCCTTCCCACGGCGGCAAACCGAAGGTGAGCCTGGGCATCCCGGCGGTGGGCCGGCCTGCGCCGGCGCCGACCGCGCCGGCCTGCACCATCCCCTGAGGGTCCGTATGCCGCTGACCGAGCCCGACATGCTTGGATGCTGCGCATGGCCGTTCGACCCATTGTGATCTCCGGTGAGCCGGTGCTGCACCGCTCCGCCGCCCTCGTGACCGAGTTCGACGACGAGCTGCGTCAGCTCGTCGGGGACATGCACGAGACGAACGACGCGGCCAACGGCGTCGGTCTCGCGGCCCCCCAGATCGGTGTCGGCCTGCGCGTCTTCATCTGGAAGATGGACAACGAGGATGGCGTCCCTGCCCGGGGCCACATCATCAACCCGACGGTGAGGACCTCCCGGATTCCGCAGGAGCGTCCCGATCCCCGCGAGGAGACGGAGGGCTGCCTGTCGGTGCCGGGGGAGTCCTTCCCCCTCAAACGGGCCGAGCGAGCCCACGTGGTGGGACTCGACCTCGAGCAGAACCGCGTCGAGTTCGATGCGACGGGGTGGTTCGCCCGGTGCATGCAGCACGAGTACGACCACCTCAACGGCACGCTCTACGTCGACCGTCTCGACGACCGGCAGGCCAAGAAGGCCCGCAAGGCCGTCAAGCGCAACGGCTGGGGCAAGCCCGGGCAGAGCTGGCTCCCCGGCGTCGATCCGGACCCCTTCGGGCACGAGGACGTGGACGACACCGACCGACAGGGCGAGCAGGTCCACGCGATCCACGACCAGGCGCACAGCGAGGGCATGTGACGGCTGCCGCCGACCTGCCCGTCATCGCGGTCGTCGGTGCCACCGCGACGGGCAAGAGCGGTCTCGCTCTGGACCTTGCCGAGCGTCTCGACGGTGAGGTCGTCAATGCCGACGCCATGCAGCTCTACCGCGGCATGGACATCGGCACCGCCAAGCTCTCCCTCACCGAGCGTCGCGGGGTGCCCCACCACCAGCTCGACGTCCTCGAGGTGACCGAGGAAGCCAGTGTCGCCGCGTACCAGCGAGCAGCGCGGGCTGATCTCGCGGCCGTCCGCGGACGGGGTCGGGTCCCCATCCTGGTCGGCGGATCCGGCCTGTACGTCCGGGCGGCTCTCGACCGGTTGGAGATCCCACCGACCGACCCGGAGGTGCGTGGCCGGCTCGAGGCGCAGGCGGCTGACCTCGGCACCGACGCGATGTACCAGCTGCTCGCCGACGCGGATCCAGCCGCCGCCCGTCGGATCCAGCCGGCCAACGTCCGCCGCATCGTCCGCGCGCTCGAGGTCATCGAGCTGACCGGCCGGCCCTTCAGCGCCTCGATGCCGACCCGCGAGTTCGTCGAGCCGACGACCATGATCGGGCTCGCCGTGGACCGGCCGATCCTCGACGCCCGGGTCGATGCTCGGGTTGAGCAGATGTGGCGAGCCGGCCTCCGGGATGAGGTCGAGCGGTTGCTGGCGCGCGGCCTCCGGGGCGGCTTCACGGCCAGTCGGGCCATCGGCTACGCGCAGGCCATCGCCGTCATCGACGGACGCCTGACCGAGGCGGCGGCCATCGCCGAGACGGCCCGGGCGACCCGCCGCTACGCGCGTCGCCAGGAGAGCTGGTTCCGCCCCGACCCTCGGGTCAGGTGGGTCGACGCGACCGCCACGGTCGGCGTGGACCAGGTCATCGACCTCGTGAGCTGACCCCATCCCGGTGGCTGAGACGCCAGCCCTCCTCCGCTCGACCCGCGGCGACGCGACCGTGCTCGTCGTCACCGCCTTCGCGACCGTGCTGACCGACCTCGTCCTCGCGGTCCTCGCGGTCCTCGCGGTCCTCGCCGGCCTCGTCGTCGCCGGCTTCTTCGCCCTCCAGCAGGCCTCCCGCGCCGTCCGGGTCGAGCAGGTGCCGCTCCACGACACGGACCACACCGATGAGGAGCGCGCGCTGCTCGACGCGCACATCGTGGCCCACCGGATCGACGGTCCCGAGCACGAGAAGGTGCTGCGTGAGCTCGGGGTCCACGAGGAGCTCGCCCACGAGCGACAACTGTTCAGCACCACCCCCGAACCGATCGCCCACGCCCACCCCCGCCGACCCACGGGAGCGAGCCCAGCGGCATACAGCACAATGACCGTCATGACGCGCTTCACGAAGGGCCACGGCACCGAGAACGACTTCGTCCTCGTGCCCGACCCCGAGGGCACCCTCGAGCTGACCCCGGCCCAGGTGCAGCGGCTCGCGGACCGACGCGCCGGCATCGGGGGAGACGGAGTCATCCGCATCGTCCCCACCAGGCACGCCACCGAGGACAGCGTGCGGGCCCAGGCTGCGCAGGCCGAGTGGTTCATGGACTACCGCAACGCCGACGGGTCACTCGCCGAGATGTGCGGCAACGGCACGCGGGTGTTCGCGTCGTTCCTCGTGCGGGAGGGCATGGTGCACGGCGACACGTTCGACATCGCGACCCGAGCCGGCATCAAGCACGTCCGGGTCGTCCCTGAGGGCTTCGCGGTCGACCTCGGCCCCTGGCGCTACGGCGACGAGCAGGGAGCCCGCCGTGACGGCTTCGACATCATGGTCCGACCGCGGCACGGCAAGCCGGTGCCCGCGCTCACCTTCGACCTCGGCAACCCCCACGCCGTCGTCATGCTCCCCGACGGCATCGAGCTGGAGAACCTCGACCTGACCGCCCCGCCAGACGTCCAGCCGGCGCAGCCGAACGGGATCAACGTCGAGTTCGTCAAAGCCGTCGGACCCGCCCACATCGCCATGCGCGTCCACGAGCGCGGCGTCGGCGAGACCCGGTCCTGCGGCACGGGAGCAGCCGCGGCCGCACTGGCCACCCGGTTCTGGTCCGGGGTCGAGGACCTGGCGCCCTGGCGCGTCGACGTCCCCGGCGGGACCCTGACCGTCACCCCCCTGGCCGGAAACCGCGTCGAGCTGGCCGGGCCGGCCGAGCTCGTCGCGGACGGCGACGTCTCGCTCTGATCGGCGCGCGCGGCGGCCACCGGCCCGAACGTGGCCCGCGCCCGGGGCCGGCTCCGCGACCTGTGATCATGGCCCCATGACCTACGACGTCGCCGCAGTCCGCGCCCACTTCCCCGCCCTGCGCGAGGGCGCCGCCCACTTCGACGGTCCCGGTGGGAGCCAGACCCCCGACATCGTCGCACGCGCCGTCCACGACACGCTCGTCTCTGCGGTCGCCAACCGTGGCGCGGTCACGCCGGCCGAGCGCCGGGCCGAGCAGATCGTGGTGGAGTGCCGAGCCGCGCTGGGTGACCTGCTCGGCAGCGACCCACGAGGGATCGTCTTCGGTCGCAGCGCGACGGCGCTGACCTACGACCTCTCCCGAGCGCTCGCCAGGACGTGGGGACCGGGCGACGAGGTGGTGGTGACCCGCCTCGACCACGACTCCAACATCCGCCCCTGGGTCCAGGCCGCGGGCGCCGTCGGCGCCACGGTCAGGTGGGTGGACTTCGACCCGGCGACCGGCGAGCTGCCCGTCGAGGCCGTCGCCGAACAGCTGTCCGACCGCACCCGACTGGTCGCGACCACCGCCGCGTCCAACCTCATCGGTACGCGGCCCCCGGTGGCCGAGATCGCCCGACTGGTCCACGACGCCGGCGCGCTCTACTGGGTCGACGGTGTGCACGCCACGGCGCACACCCTGGTCGACCGGCCGGGTGTCGGCGCGGACTTCTGGACGTGCTCGCCCTACAAGTTCCTCGGCCCTCACTGCGGCGTGCTCGCCGCCGACCCGACGCTCCTCGAGACCCTGACCATGGACAAGCTGCTCCCGTCGAGCGACGACGTCCCGGAGCGGTTCGAGCTCGGGACGCTGCCCTACGAGCTGATGGCCGGGACCACGGCCGCGGTCGAGTTCCTTGCCGGCCTGGCCACCGCGGACTGGTCCGTGGCCGAGCGCGCGGACAGCCAGGCGGAGGACGAGGATGCAGGGCGCCTGGTCGACCGTCCCACCCGCCGGAGTCGCCTCGTCGCGAGCTTTGCCGCTCTCGAGGAGCACGAGGCCCGGCTCGCAGCGCGACTGGAAGCCGAAATCCGCGACCTGCCCGGACTGCGGGTGTACAGCAACGCCGCCCACCGGACGCCCACCCTCCTCTTCACCATCGACGGGAAGGACCCGCAGGAGGTGCGGCGGGCGCTGGCCGACAAGGGGATCAACGCGCCGGCGAGCAACTTCTACGCCCTGGAGTGCTCGCGGAGCCTGGGCCTGGGCGATGCCGGTGCGGTGCGCACCGGGCTGGCTCCCTACACGGACGACGAGGACGTCGACCGGCTCATCGAGGCGCTCAGGGCGATCGTCTGACCTCGAGGATCCGGAAGGCCTTGGTCGATGAGAGCCGCGTGCAGGTGAGGCCCCAGTCCTGGGCGTTGATCCACCGCTGCAGCGAGTCGGAGCCGAGGTGCTTCTGGACGACGAGGTGGGCCACCCCCTCCGGGGCGAGACGGGGCAGCCATCGCTCGAGCAGGGCGTGGAGGGCGGACTTGCCGACATGGATCGGCGGATTGGACCAGATGGTGTCGAAGCGCAGGTCCCCCGGAACGTCGGCGGGCTCGCAGAAGGTCACGTTGTCCACGCCTGCCGCCTCGGCGTTGAGCGCCGCCAGCTGCAGCGCCCGGCGGTTGACGTCGACGCCCCACACCCGGGCGGCGGGGGAGCGACGTGCCAGCGTGAGGGAGATCGGGCCCCAGCCGCAGCCGAGGTCGAGAAGGTGGCCGGTGGGACTGGGGTCGGGTGCGCCGGCGAGCAGGACGGCCGTGCCGGGGTCGAGCCGGTCGGGCGAGTAGACGCCGCGGGCGGTGGTCAGGGTGAGGTCGCGGCCGTCGATCCGGACCCGGATCTGCCGCCGCTCCTCCGGGGTGGCCGGCTCAGCGCTGAAGTAGTGGTCGGGGTGCTCGCTCATCACCGGCAACCGTAGTGGCCGCACCGGGCACAAATGTGTCGCGAGCGGTGTTGAGGGAATGGGATCCTATGAAGAACATGAATCGAAGCCACAGCATCAAGCCATCCGCAGCCGACGACCTGCTCGCGACCCGCGCCGAAGCGCTGGCCGACGAGACGCTGGAAGCCGACCCAGCGGCACACGGGCTCTATGACGGCGACCAGCTCGACCGTGAGGAGCGCGCCGCCCTCCGCCGCGTCACCGGCCTGTCCACCGAGCTCGAGGACATCACCGAGGTCGAGTACCGCCAGCTGCGCCTCGAGCGCGTCGTCCTCGCCAAGGTCTGGAGCGAGGGAACCGCCGCGGACGCGGAGAACTCCCTGCGCGAGCTCGCGGCACTGGCCGAGACCGCTGGCTCCGACGTCCTCGCAGGGGTCATCCAGCGCCGCCAGCGGCCGGATCCCGCGAGCTACCTGGGCAAGGGCAAGGCGATCGAGCTGCGCGACATCGTCATCGCCGAGGGTGCGGACACGGTGATCGCCGACGACGAGCTCGCCCCGAGCCAGCGTCGCGCGCTCGAGGACGTCGTCAAGGTCAAGGTGATCGACCGCACGGCCCTGATCCTCGACATCTTCGCCCAGCACGCCAAGAGCCGCGAGGGCAAGGCCCAGGTCGAGCTCGCCCAGCTCCAGTACCTCCTCCCGCGCCTGCGTGGCTGGGGTGAGTCGATGTCGCGACAGGCCGGTGGCCAGGCAGCCGGCGGCCAGGGCATGGGCTCGCGTGGCCCCGGTGAGACGAAGATCGAGCTCGACCGGCGCCGGATCAACACGCGCATGGCCAAGCTGCGCCGCGAGATCGCCGACATGAAGACCCACCGCGACACCAAGCGCTCGACCCGCAAGAAGGGCGGCGTGCCGAGCGTGGCCATCGCCGGCTACACCAACGCCGGCAAGTCCTCGCTGCTCAACCGACTCACCGGGGCGGGGGTCCTCGTCGAGAACCAGCTCTTCGCCACCCTCGACACGACGGTCCGCCGCTCGGAGACGAAGGACGGGCGCGAGTTCACCCTGACCGACACCGTCGGGTTCGTCCGGTCGCTGCCGACCCACCTGGTCGAGGCCTTCCGGTCGACCCTCGAGGAGGTCGGCGACGCCGATCTGCTCCTCCACGTGGTCGACGGCTCGCACCCCGATCCCGAGGGGCAGATCACGGCAGTCCGTGAGGTCCTGGCCGACGTCGAGGCAGCAGACGTCAAGGAGGTCATCGTCGTCAACAAGGCGGACATCGCCGACCCGGACGTGCTCGACCGGATCCGCCGCCACGAGAAGCACTCGATCGCCGTGTCGGCCCGCACCGGAGCCGGCATCCAGGAGCTCATCGACCTCATCGCCCGCGAGCTGCCGAAGCCGGACATCGAGGTGGACGTCCTCGTGCCTTACCACCGCGGCGACCTCATCTCGCGCATCCACGACGAGGGCGAGATCCTCGAGAGTGAGCACGTCGCGGATGGCACTCGGGTGCGCGCCCGCGTGACGCCGGCCGTCGAGGCCGACCTGTCCGACTACGTGGTGGCCTGAGGAGTCGGGTCGGAGAGGTCCGTGCCCCTGAGCCGGCCGCAACGAAACGAGTCGTATGCCGCTGAGCCGGCTCAGCGGCATACGACTCGGTCTTCGCCCTCCCGCCCTTGCGACCCCGCGTCGCCCGCGGGGATGCGCCGGCTCACCGGAGGCTTTCAGCTGAGGCCGGTGATGTTCCCGTCCGCGCTGACGTCGATCCGCTGCGCGTTCGGGGAGGCCGACAGCCCGGGCATCGTCCGCATCTCTCCGCAGATCGCGTAGACGTAGCCGGCGCCGACCGAGGCGCGGACCTCACGCACCGGCATGCGCCAGCCACGCGGCGCGCCCTTGAGGCTCGGGTCGGAGGAGATCGACAGGTGGGTCTTGGCGATCACGACGGGCAGGCCGCCGAACCCGAGGCGCTCGTAGTCCTTGAGGGCCTTGGCGGCGCCGGGGCTCACGTCGATCCCGTCGGCACCGTAGATCTGCGTCGCGATCGCCTCGATCTTCTGCTCGAGCGGCAGGTCCAGCGGGTAGAGGAACTCGAAGCTCGACGGCTCGTGCGCTGCCTCCATGACCACCTCGGCGAGCTCGCGTGCGCCTGCTCCTCCCTCGGCGACGTGACGGCTCACGGCGGTGCGAACGCCGATCCCGTTGCAGTAGCGCCGGATCACGGCGTGCTCCGAGTCGTGGTCCTGCGGGAACGCGTTGATCGCCACGACCGGCTGCACACCGAAGCGCCGGACGATCTCGATGTGCTTGCGCAGGTTGGGCAGTCCGGCCTCGACATCCGTCGGGTTCTCCGCGAGCAGCCCGGGGGGCAGCGGCTTGCCCGGCTTGATCACGTAGTTGCCGGAGTGGGCCTTGAGGGCCCGGACCGTGACGACGATGACGGCGACGTCAGGTTTGAGCCCGCTCACGCGGCACTTGACGTTGAAGAACCGCTCCGCGCCCATGTCGGCGCCGAAGCCCGCCTCGGTGATGGCGTAGTCGCTGCCCTGCATGGCGATGAGGTCGGCCGTCACCGACGAGGTGCCCGTCGCGATGTTGCCGAACGGACCGCAGTGGATGATCGCCGGGCCGCCCTCGAGGGTCTGGAGCAGGTTGGGCTTGATGGCGTCCTTGAGCATCGCGGCCATCGCACCGGCCGCGCCGAGGTCCTCGGCGGTGACGCTGCTGCCCTCCGTCGTGTAGCCGATGACGATGCGGCCGAGCCGCTCCCGCAGGTCGGACAGCGACTTTGCGAGCGTGAGGAGGACCATGATCTCGCTCGCCGCGGTGATGTCGAAGCCGGTCTCGCGGACCACCCCGTCCTCACGGGCCCCGAGGCCGATGACGACGTTGCGCAGGGCGCGGTCGTTGACGTCGAGAACGCGCCGCCACGTGATGTTGCGGACGTCGATGCCGAGGGCGTTGCCGTGGTGGAGATGGTTGTCGACCATGGCGGCGAGCAGGTTGTGGGCGGCCGTCACGGCGTGGAAGTCACCCGTGAGGTGCATGTTGAGACGCTCCATCGGGACGACCTGGCTGTAGCCGCCGCCTGCGGCGCCTCCCTTGATGCCGAACGTCGGGCCCATCGACGGCTGGCGGAGCGCCACGACGGCCCGCTTGCCCAGTCGCTGCAGACCCTGGGCCAGGCCGACCGACGTCGTGGTCTTGCCCTCCCCGAGTGGGGTGGGGGTGACGGCCGTGACGACGACGTACTTGGCCTGGTGGCCATCGTGCGGCTCGTCGAGGAATCCCAGGTCGATCTTGGCGACGTCTCGGCCGTAGGGCTCCAGGTGTGCGGGGCCGATACCGAGCTGGGCAGCGATCTCGTCCATCGGCTGCAGGGTGGCTGCAGACGCGATGTCGAGATCCGAGGGGAACGACGTTGTGTCCATGAGGGCATCCAACCTCACGGGGCGCAGCGACGGTGAGGAGGGTGCCGCACCCCACGTCGTCCACAAGCCGCAGGTCACCGAACGCGCCGCCCGCCGCGTCGGAATACCCTGAGCCAATGGCCGCCCCACCCTCCCTCGACCAGCTCCTCCACGCCGCCGTCTCCGCGGTGGGGGGCAGCGAGCGGCCAGGGCAGGTGCAGATGGCTCGGGCGGTGGCCGCGGCGATCGCCAACGACGAGCACCTGCTCGTCCAGGCGGGCACCGGCACCGGCAAGTCGCTGGCCTACCTCGTTCCGGCGGTCGCTCACGCCCAGGCGGCTGGCCGCCCTGCCGTCGTGGCGACGGCCACGCTGGCCCTGCAGGCCCAGATCGTCGACCGCGACATGCCTCGTGTCGCCGTCGCCCTCGAGCCCCTCCTCGGCCGACGCCCGACCTATGCGCTCGTCAAGGGCCGCCGCAACTACGTCTGCCTCAACAAGATCGAAGGTGGCTTCCCGGAGGAGGACGACGGCCTGCTCTCCGTCGGCCAGGTCGATGCCGGTGCGGGACGGCTGGGGCAGGAGGTGGTGCGCCTGCGCGAGTGGGCCGCCGAGACCGACTCGGGCGACCGTGACGAGCTCGTGCCCGGAGTCACGGAGCGGGCGTGGCGCCAGGTCTCCGTGTCGGCGCACGAGTGTCTCGGCAGCAAGTGCCCGCTCGTCGCAGCATGCTTCGTCGAGCGGGCGCGGGAGGCGGCGAAGGACGTCGACGTCATCGTCACCAACCACTCGTTCATGGCGATCGACGCGTTCGAGGGGCGCCAGATGCTCCCGGGGCACGACCTCCTCGTCGTCGACGAGGCGCACGAGCTCGTCGACCGCGTGACGGCGACGATCACGGACGAGCTGACCGGTGCCATGGTGACGGCGGCGGCGCGAAAGGCGGGTCGTCTCTCGGAGAACACCCAGCCCCTCGACGAGGCGGGGGAGCTCCTGGCGGCGGCCCTCGAGCCACTCCAGGACGGTCGGCTGCTCGGGCTGCCCGAGGCGGTCACGCTGGCGTTGAGCCGGGTCAGGGACACGGCCCGCGCGGTCCAGTCCGACCTCAAGCCGGCCCAGGGCCAGGAGGCGGACGGCGCCCGGCAGGTGGCGCGCGCGGCCGTCGAGGAGGTGCACGAGAACGCCGAGCGCATCCTGGAGGACCGGGGCCTCGACGTCGTCTGGCTCGCCCACGACCAGCGCCGCGGCCCGGTCCTGCGGGTGGCCCCGATGAGCGTCGCGATGCTGGTCCGGGACAAGGTGTTCGCCGACCGCACCGTCGTGCTCACCTCCGCGACCCTCGAGCTGGGCGGGTCCTTCGATGCCGTCGCCGGCACCATCGGCCTCCGCGGCGACGGCGCCCCCGCCTGGCAGGGGCTGGACGTCGGCAGCCCCTTCGACTACCGCCGGCAGGCCATCGCGTACGTGGCCGCCCACCTGCCGCCGCCGGGTCGGGACGGAGCCAGCGACGAGAGCCTCGACGAGATCGAGCAGCTCGTCCGGGCCGCCGGCGGGCGGACCCTCGGTCTCTTCTCCTCGATGCGGGCTGCGCAGGCGGCGGCCGAGCTGATGCGAGCCCGCCTCGGGGACGACATCCCGGTCCTGTGCCAGGGCGAGGACCAGATCTCGACGCTGGTCCGCCAGTTCGCCCGCGACCCCCGCACCTGCCTCTTCGGCACCCTGACGCTGTGGCAGGGCGTCGATGTTCCCGGGTCGTCCTGCCAGCTCGTCATCATCGACCGCATCCCCTTCCCGCGGCCGGACGACCCCCTCGCCTCCGCGCGGTCGCAGGCCATCGCCCGGATGGGCGGCAACGGCTTCATGGCCGTCTCGGCGACGCACGCCGCACTCCGGCTCGCACAGGGGGCCGGTCGGCTGGTTCGACGCGGGGACGACCGGGGCGTGGTGGCCTTCCTCGACTCCCGGATGATGACCGCTCGTTATGCGGGGTTCCTCCAGCGCTCCCTCCCGCCGTTCTGGCCGACGACGGACAAGGCCATGGTGCTCGCCGCCCTGGCCCGTCTGGACGAGACGGCGCCGGACCCGCTTCCCGTTGCTGAACCGGCCCTGCGTTCACTGACCGGCGCCCGGACCGACCGTGACGGCACCGAGCACCCGGGGCCGGCGTCGGCTGCCCCGGCTGCCCCGGTGGCCCCGGCGCGGCCCGTTGCGGCTGACCCCCCGGTGGCTGCCTCGCCCCGGAGCGCGGTGACCGGTGGGCACGCGTGGTCCGACGAGCAGGACGAGGAGCTCCGCGACGCGGCCGACGCGGGGATGCTGCTCGAGGAGCTGGTCGAGCACTTCGAGCTGCCGGAGGCGACCATCGCGGCTCGGGCCGGCCAGCTCGGTCTCACCCTGTCCTCCGGCCAGCTCTTCGACTGAGGGACGCCCGGGGACAGCGTGGGGTCGTCGCACCCTCGTGGCACAGTTGGCGGCATGACCGCCGCTGCCGTTCCGCCGCTCGCGCTCGTCAGCGGACCCGAGGAGGTGCTCGTCGAGCGGGCCGTGGCACGTCTCGTCGGCGCGGCGAGGGCATCCGGCGCCGACGTCATCCGGATCGATGCCGCCGGCTACGAGCCCGGAGCGCTCGCGATGCACGCGAGCCCTTCCCTCTTCGGGGGGACCACGTGCCTCGTCGTCCGCGGCCTGCACGAGTCACCGGACGAGCTGCAGCTCGACCTGCTGGCCCTGCTCGGTGCCCCGGTCGAGGACGTCTCGATCGTCGTGACGCACGGCGGCGGGATGAAGGGCAAGAAGGTCCTCGACACGCTCAAGAAGCTCGGTGCCGAGGTGATCGAGTGTCCCGCCATCAAGAGCGACCGGGACAAGTCCGACTTCGTGCTCAAGGAGTTCGCCCGGGCTCGTCGCAAGATCACGAGCGACGGGGTGCGGGCGCTCGTCGAGGCCGTCGGAAAGGACGTCCGCGAGCTGGCGTCCGCCTGTGCCCAGCTCATCGCCGACACCGAGGGGCCGGTCGACGACGCGGTCGTCGACACCTACCACGGCGGCAAGGTCGAGGCATCCGGGTTCCGGGTCGCCGACGCGGCCGTCGCGGGGCAGGCAGGTGAGGCCCTCCGGCTCCTGCGCCACGCGATCGCGTCCGGGGTCGACCCGGTGCCCATCGTCGCCGTGCTCGCCTCCCAGCTGCGCCAGCTGATCAAGGTGGGCTCGGCCGGCCGGGGCAGCTCGGCGCAGCTCGCCAAGACGCTCGGCCTGGCGCCGTGGCAGGTGGACCGGGCCCGTCGGGCGGTCGGCCACTGGACCGCCGACGGGCTGGCGGTCGCACTCCAGGCCGTGGCGGCCGCGGACTTCGAGGTCAAGGGTGGCGGACGCGACCCGGTCTACGCGGTGGAGCGTGCGATCCTGACCATCACGAGAGCCCGCGCCGGCCACTGAGCCAGCCCAGCGGCATACGGCATCCGCCGGAGGCCGGAGCAGCGGGACCCGGCGAGTTTGGAGGGCACCCGCGCCGCTGGTAACTTTGTTCCTTGCGTGCGCGCTCAGGTCGTGTGCGCATGCAAGCACCATCCTGGAGCTGCTCACGCAAGGGTGCCCCACGCCCGGTCCCGAGCAGCCCTGCCGCCCTCTAACGGCAACCATCCCGACCAAGAAAGAACGTCACGTGGCAAACATCAAGTCGCAGCTCAAGCGCATCAAGACCAACGAGAAGCGCACGGAGCGCAACAAGGCGGTCAAGAGCGAGCTCCGCACCTGGGTCCGCAAGTTCCGTGTGGCCGTGGCCTCCGGTGACAAGGACGCCGCCGCCGACGCCCTCAAGACCGCCTCGAAGAAGCTCGACAAGGCCGTCTCCAAGGGCGTCATCCACCAGAACCAGGCCGCCAACAAGAAGTCGGCCATGGCGAAGAAGGCCGCGTCGCTCTGACGCTCCCTGCACGTCGTACCGAGCCCCCCACCGGATCCGGTGGGGGGCTCGGTACGTGGGGGCCGCGGCCGAGCGGCCGTTGCCCACTCACCGGTGGTGGCGGCGGACCTCGGCGATGACCTCCTCGTAGCGCTCGCGCGCCAGGACGGCACCTTCCCGGCGCAGGTGGCTCGTGTCGAGGCGGAGCAGCCGGTTGACCCGGACCTCGCTGGGGCGACCGCGCCGGTCCCAGGGCCCCGTCCCGATGTCCACCCACTCCCGTCCGGCCCGGCGCTCCTGCTCCTCGTCGCGGTCGTGGTCCTGGCTGGTCAGCTGCAGCGCGACGAGCAGGTCACCCTCGTGTCCGATGACGAGGACCGGGCGGTCCTTGCCCCGCGTCGAGTCCTCCTCGAACGGGACCCAGGCCCAGACGATCTCGCCCGGATCGGGGTCCCCGTCGACCGCGGGGGCGTAGGTCGTGTCCGGCAGCGTCGTCGCGTCACCGGCATAGGGGCCGTATGCCGCTGGGCTCGGTCCCCGGTCCCCGTTGACGCGGTCTCCGGCGGGGGAGGGGCCGCCTCGCGAGCGGCGCGGGGCGGCGGGGGCGGCACCCCTCGGCTCGTGGCGGGTCAGCTCCCGCAGGGCAGTGGTGATCCGGTCCAGGGCGGCGGAGAGGCGACGCGGCATGGTCCACACCGTACTGAGCGACGGTGCCACCGAACGCGTGTGATCTGCGTTCCATGAAGAGGAACGCGAGTCGGAGCACCCGGGACGGTGCACTAAGGTAAGTCTGACCTAACTTGGACCCACCGCCAGGAGCAGCACGTGCACCTTCGCCGAATCCTCAGCGCCTCCCTCGCCGCGATCGCCGTCCTCGGCGCCGCGGCCTGCGGCAGTGACGGACCTGCGGACACGACGGAGGGCGCAGACCTCGTCATCTACAGCGGGCGCAGCGAGTCGCTCGTCAAGGGGATCCTCGACGACCTCGCGGCGGAGACGGGAGTCAAGGTCGGCGTGCGCTACGCCGGGTCGAGCGAGCTCGCCGCCCAGCTGCTCGAGGAGGGCGACGCGACCAAGGCCGACGTCTTCTTCAGCCAGGACGCCGGTGCCCTCGGGGCGCTGGCCAAGGAGGGGCGTCTCGAGCCGCTCGACGCGGCCGTCACGGACCGCGTCATCGCCGGTTTCGCCGACCCCGACGGACACTGGGTCGGCACGTCCGCGCGGGCGCGCGTCATCGCCTACAACCCGCAGCAGGCCCCCGAGGTGGAGCAGATGACGTCGGTCGACGCCGTGCTCGACCCGAAGTACAAGGGCAAGATCGGCTACGCGCCGGCGAATGCCTCCTTCCACGCCTTCGTCACCGCGCTGCGCGTCGCCAAGGGGGAGGACGGGGCCAGGGAGTGGCTGACGAAGTTCAAGGCCAACGAGCCGCGCAAGTACGACAACAACATCCTCGTCCTCGACGGCGTCGACAAGGGCGAGGTCGCGCTCGGGCTGATCAACCACTACTACTGGTTCGAGCGGGTCGCCGAGAAGGGTGCGGACGCCGTCACGGCCCGGATCCACTTCCTCGGCTCCGACGACCCCGGTGCCCTCATCAACGTCGCCGGCGTCGGCATCCTCAAGGGCACCGACCAGAAGGCCGCCGCGCTCAAGGCCGTCAACTACCTGCTCTCGGAGAAGGCCCAGAAGTACTTCGCCGACCAGACCGCGGAGTACCCCGTCGTCGCGGGAGTCACGTCGAAGCACGACCTGCCGCCGCTCGCGGACCTGGAGAAGTCGAGCATCGACCTCAACAAGCTCGACTCCCTCGAGACGACGCTGGCCCTGCTCAACGAGGTGGGTCTGACCTGAGCGAGCTGACGACGACGGAACCCCCGACGGCCGCCCCGGCCACCGGGACCCTGCCGCGTCCCCGGACCCCCGAGGGACAGGGGCGGCCGCCCTGGTGGCTCGTCGTCCCGGCTCTCGCCGGGGCGGCGCTCGCCGTCCTCCCGTTGGGGTACCTGCTCGTGCGGACCTCCGAGGCGGGGCCGGCCCGGATCCTCGAGATCCTCAGCCGCCCGGGGACCGTCGCCCTCGTCGGGCGCAGCCTCGGCCTCGCCGCGGTCGTCACGGGTCTGTGCCTGCTCATCGGCATCACGCTGGCGGCGCTCGTGACGCGAACCGCCATGCCGGGGCGCCGCACGCTGGCGGTCCTCGCCCCCCTGCCCCTCGCCATCCCGAGCTACGTCGCCGCCTTCGCCTGGGTCGCGGCCGCGCCGTGGGCCCGCGGGTTCCTGGGGGCGACCATCGTCCTCACCGCGTGCACCTATCCGTACGTCTACCTGCCCGTCGTGGCGGCGATGCGCTCCGTGGACCCGGCGCAGGAAGAGGTCTCCCGCAGCCTCGGTCGGTCTGCCTGGCGCACCTTCTGGACGGTCACGGCCCGACAGGTCTGGCCGGCCGCGGCCTCGGGCGGGCTGCTCGTCGCGCTCTACACGCTGAGCGACTTCGGGGCGGTGTCGATCCTCCAGTACGACGTCTTCACCCGGGTGATCCACACCTCCTACACGGCCACCTTCGACCGCACGCCGGCCGCCGTCCTCTCGACCCTGCTCGTCGTCATCACCGTCGTCATCGCCGTGGGGGAGCGGTGGACCCGCCGGCCGGTCGAGCAGACGCGCGTCGGGGCAGGAGTGGCCCGCCGGGCCGAGCCACACCCCCTGGGTGCCCTCGGACCAGTCGCTGCCGGTGCCGTGGTGGCCGTCCTCCTCGTCGCGCTCGCGTTCCCGGTGGCCTCGCTCCTCTACTGGTTCTCGACGGGGCTGTCCGCCGGGATCGACACCGAACGGCTGCTCACGAGCACCGGCACCACGCTCTTCCTCGCCGTCCTGGGCGCCGTCGCCACCATGGCCCTCGCCGTGCCGATCGGAGTCCTCGTGGCCCGGCACCGCAGTCGCTCCAGCGCCGTCGTCGAGACGGCGACCTGGGCCGGCCACGCCCTTCCCGGCATCGTCGTGGCCCTCGCGCTCGTCTTCTTCGGCGTCCGGGTCGCACAGCCGATCTACCAGCGGACCCCGCTCCTGCTCATCGCGTACGCCGTGCTCTTCCTGCCGGCGGGGGTCGGCGCCGTCCGGGGCGCCGTGGCGATGAGCTCACCGCGGATCGAGGAGGTCGCCCGGTCGCTGGGCAGCTCCCCCCTGGCGGTGCTCCGCCGAGTCACGATCCCGTTGGCTGCGCCCGGGATCGCGGCGGGCACGGCGCTCGTCATGCTGACCATCATGAAGGAGCTGCCGGCGACGCTGCTCCTGCGACCGACCGGGGCCAACACCCTGGCCACCAGTCTGTGGACCCAGACCGGCGTCGCCGCCTACGCGGCGGCCGCTCCCTACGCCCTCACCCTCGTGCTCCTCGCCGTGTTGCCGACGCTCTGGCTCATGCGTGCGCAGGGACGATTCACCGCAACGGAGGACCTGTGAGTGAAGTAAAGCTCTCTGGCGTGTCGAAGGCCTTCGGCTCCACCACGGCGCTGGCGGACGTCGACCTGACGGTGTCGTCGGGCGAGCTGACGGCCGTGCTCGGGCCGTCGGGCTGCGGCAAGACGACCCTGCTGCGCATCGTCGCGGGGTTCGTGCGGGCCGACCGTGGCCGGGTCGAGATCGACGGCCGGGCCGTCGTCGACGAGAACGTGCACGTCGCGCCCGAGCGACGGGGCGTCGCGATCGTCCCCCAGGAAGGGGCGCTCTTCCCGCATCTCGACGTCGCGGGCAACATCTCCTACGGCCTGCCCCGCGGCGGCTCGACCCGCACGAAGGTCGACGAGATGCTCGAGCTCGTCGGGCTCGGCGGCCTCGGCAAACGCCGCCCTGACCAGCTCTCCGGGGGGCAACAGCAACGGGTCGCGCTGGCCCGGGCGCTGGCTCCCAGTCCCCGGGTCGTGGTGCTGGACGAGCCGTTCTCGGCGCTCGACGCCGGGCTGCGGGCCCAGGTGCGCGACGAGGTGAGCCAGGTGCTGCGCGGCATCGACGCGACGGCGATCATCGTGACGCACGACCAGGAGGAGGCCCTGTCGATGGCCGACTCCGTCGCAGTCATGGAACAGGGCCGCCTCGTGATGCACGGCAGCCCCTCGGAGGTCTACTACCGACCGGTCGACCTCGAGGTGGCCCGGTTCGTCGGGGACCTCGTCGAGCTGCCGGGCACCAAGTCGGGCCTCGAAGTCGACACCATCCTCGGTCGGCTGCCGATCCACGGCTCCTCACTCCCCGCCGACGGCCCGGTCGTCGCCGTCATCCGGCCCGAGCAGATCCGCGTCGACGGGCGGGTCGAGCGGGGCGCCAAGGGGGCCCACGTCGACGACGTCAGCTTCTTCGGGCACGACGCCCTGGCTCGCCTCACCGTCCACTCGGGCGATGTGCCGCTCCGGGTGCTCGCCCGGACGGTGGCGCCGCTCCAGCGTGGGGACGATGTCGCGATCCGGGTCATCGGCCCGGCCCTCGTCTACCCCGCCTGACCCATCGAAAGAGCAGTTCCTCCCCGATCGAAAGAGCAGTTCGTCCCCGGCCGCGCAAAGAACCCCACGCGAAGGTGGGACGAACTGCTCTTTCGATCGGCTCTTTCGATCGGCTACTCCAGCCACTCGGTGACGAACTCCTCGTTCGCGTGGATGTGCACCGCCTCGTAGCCGTCCGGGCCCGTCCTGAAGCAGTGCGGCGTCCCGGCCGGGACCACGAGAACCTGGCCCGCACGGCCCAGCACCTGCCGGGCGTCGGCCCCGGATCCCACGGTGAACATCGCCGACCCGCGGCGGATGATGAACGTCTCGGCGTAGGGGTGACGATGCAGCCGCGGCCCCACACCCTCACGCCCCGTGGACTCGAGGATGATCGAGATGCCCGCGCCGCCGGGCAGCCGTTCGTAGTCCTCGGTCCACTGCTCGCCGTCTTCACGGCCGTCGGACCGGCTGATCAGGGCTTCCACGACATACCTCCTGCTCGATCGTGGCCAGCGTGTCATCCGTGCGTCGATCGGCTCCACCGCATTTCGACGCAACACACCCGCTCGTCGACTGGGACCCCCTCCTGCAGGCGGGGTGAGCACGCGGTGAGCGGGTGTGTTGCGGGAGAGGCGGAGCGTGCGCGAGGGGAGCCGCTTGCGGGAGCCAGCCCAGCGGCATACGTGAAAGTCGGCCCGCCAAAGCGTGGGAGACTGGGCTGATCCCACGACCGACTGACTCTGCGAGGTTCGCCCCACCGTGTCGCCCATGGCCCGTACCGCGCTTGCGCCCCACGCAACGCCGCCCGAGCTGATCCGCAACTTCTGCATCATTGCGCACATCGACCATGGCAAGTCGACCCTCGCGGACCGCATGCTCCAGCTGACCGGTGTCGTCGATGCCCGCGCCATGCGTGCGCAGTACCTCGACCGGATGGACATCGAGCGCGAGCGCGGCATCACGATCAAGAGCCAGGCCGTGCGCATGCCCTGGATGGTGACGGACGCCACCGGCAGCGACATCACCTACGCGCTCAACATGATCGACACCCCCGGTCACGTCGACTTCACCTACGAGGTGTCGCGCAGCCTCGCCGCCTGCGAGGGCGCCGTCCTGCTCGTCGACGCCGCCCAGGGGATCGAGGCCCAGACCCTCGCCAACCTCTACCTGGCGATGGAGAACGACCTGACGATCATCCCCGTCCTCAACAAGATCGACCTGCCCGCCGCGCAGCCGGAGAAGTACGCCGAGGAGCTGGCCAGGCTCATCGGCGGCGACCCGGCCGACTGCCTGCGCGTGTCCGGCAAGACCGGCGAGGGCGTCGAGGAGCTCCTCGAGAAGATCGTGGCCACGATCCCGCACCCCCTCGGCGACGCGGACGCGCCCGCCCGAGCGATGATCTTCGACTCGGTCTACGACACGTACCGTGGCGTGGTCACCTACGTGCGGGTGGTCGACGGCAACCTCAACCCGCGAGAGCGCATCGTCATGATGTCGACCCGGGCGACGCACGAGCTGCTCGAAATCGGCGTGATCAGCCCTGAGCCGGTTCCGTCGAAGGGTCTCGGCGTCGGTGAGGTGGGCTACCTCATCACCGGCGTCAAGGACGTGCGGCAGTCCCGGGTCGGCGACACGGTCACCAACGCGAGCAAGCCGGCCAGCAAGGACCTCGGCGGCTACCGGGACCCCAAGCCGATGGTCTTCTCCGGGCTCTACCCGATCGACGGGTCCGACTACCCCGATCTGCGCGACGCGCTCGACCGGCTCAAGCTCAACGACGCCGCGCTCGTCTACGAGCCCGAGACCTCCGCGGCGCTCGGCTTCGGCTTCCGGGTCGGCTTCCTCGGCCTGCTCCACCTCGAGATCGTCCGGGAGCGACTCGAGCGTGAGTTCAACCTCGACCTCATCTCCACCCAGCCCAACGTCGTCTACGACGTCACGTTGGACGACGGCAAGGAGATCCACGTCACCAACCCGAGCGAGTTCCCGGAGGGCAAGATCGCGACGGTGAGCGAGCCGATCGTCCGGGCGACGGTGCTGGCGCCGAGCGAGTTCGTCGGCGCCATCATGGAGCTCTGCCAGCAGAAACGGGGCCAGCTGCGGGGCATGGACTACCTGTCCGAGGACCGGGTCGAGATGCGCTACACCCTGCCGCTCGCCGAGATCGTCTTCGACTTCTTCGACCAGCTCAAGTCCCGCACCCGCGGCTACGCCTCTCTCGACTACGAGCCGGACGGCGAGCAGATTGCCGACCTCGTCAAGGTGCAGATCCTGCTGCAGGGCGAGTCCGTGGACGCGTTCTCCGCGATCGTCCACAAGGACAAGGCCTACTCGTACGGCGTCATGATGGCGTCCAAGCTCAAGGAGCTCATCCCCCGGCAGCAGTTCGAGGTGCCGATCCAGGCGGCGATCGGCTCGCGGGTCATTGCCCGCGAGAACATCCGCGCGATCCGCAAGGACGTGCTCGCCAAGTGCTACGGCGGCGACATCAGCCGCAAGCGCAAGCTGCTGGAGAAGCAGAAGGAGGGCAAGAAGCGGATGAAGATGGTCGGGCGCGTCGAGGTCCCGCAGGAGGCCTTCATCGCCGCGCTGTCCAGCGACGCCGCCGGGGACAAGGCCAAGAAGTAGTCCGTATGCCGCTGGGCTCGCTCGCGACGAGGACGTGACCTCGAGCGCGGGCCGAGTGTCGCGACGGGCTCTCAGTCGAGCAGCTTGCGACGCATCCGGTCGGTGTCGGCCTGGGTCCAGCCCTGCTCCTTGAGCCAACCATGGACCCCACCGTGGCGGGCCTCGAGGGCGTCGAGCAGCATCCGCATCGTGTCCGTGGTCGGTGACTGTTGGGCGATGGTCTTGTTCTTGAGGTTGTCGGCGTAGGCCGGCTTGCTGCGCAGCCGCTCGAGGATGGCCGCGACTTTCTGTGCCGACGCCGCGAAGTCGGCGATCACCACGTCGTCGGGGACGCCGACCATCTTGAGGACGAGGCCGACGATGGTGCCGGTGCGGTCCTTGCCGGCGGCGCAGTGGACGATGGCAGCGCCCTCGCTGTTGGCGACGGCGTGCAGGGCGGCCATGACCGAGTCGGGGCGCGTCGCGAGGTAGGACAGGTAGTGCCCGGACCAGAACTCGTCGTGGCTCGGGTGGTGCTCACTGCGCCGCTCACGCAGCATCGCGGCGTCGGCCTCGTCCTTCTCCCAGGGCAGGGCCCGCTCAGCGGCGGGGATGCCCGACTCGTCGCTGTCCTCCCGGTAGAGAGTCAGGTGGTGATGGCGCACGGACGTGGCGCGAAGCGGCCCCTCGCCCTCGCGGGCCACCTCGACGTGGGTCCGCAGGTCGATGACGTCGCTCAGGCCGTACTCTTCGAGGAGGGCGGCGACGGACGTCTCGGGCAGGTCCTGCAGGTTGTCGGACCGCAACAGCCGCCGGAACCGGACGACCTCGCCGCTCACGGTGGGCAGGCCACCGAGGTCGCGCATGTTGACGACGCCCGGCAGGTCGATCCAGTGGGGTTGGTGCACCTCACGACGATAAGCGATCCCCCTCAAAGGGCTTCGCCGGCCTCGGCTTCTCCGTCATGACCGTCATCGAGATCGGTCAGATCTGGAGAAGCATGATCACCGTGACCGGGCGATGATGGCCGGACCAGCAGCGAGCAGCGCCTGCCGACGGAGGAGACACACCATGACTGCGACGAAGAGGACCAGCGAGACGACGCGGGCGAGCGCCAGCGGAGGCTTCACCGCCGAGGAGCGGGCGGCGATGCAGGAACGCGCCAAGGAGGTGAAGGCCGCGCGACGTCGCCCGGGCGCGGCACAGGAGGCTGACCAGCTCGCCGAGGTGCTGGCCAAGATCGCCGCGATGGCGGATGTCGACCGGGTCCTCGCCGAACGGGTCCATGCCATCATCACGACGGCGGCTCCGGAGCTGACGCCGCGCACCTGGTACGGCATGCCGGCCTACGCCAAGGACGGCAAGGTGCTCGCGTTCTTCCAGGACGCAGCGAAGTTCAAGGCGCGCTACGCCACGCTGGGCTTCAATGACTCGGCGCGGCTCGACGACGGCGAGATGTGGCCGACGTCCTTCGCCATCACCGAGCTCACCCCGGAGGTGGAGCAGCGGATCGGCGACCTCGTGAGGCGCGCCGCGGGCTGAGCGACGTCAGCGGGGCTGGACGGTGACCGAACGGATGCTGATGGACCCGCTGTCGTCGTAGTAGCCGGAGCGAGCCAGCTCGAGGAACGATGCGACGCCGGCAGGTGCCCTGCTCCCGTCGAGGAGCACCTCGACCGGTCCGCAGGTCGTGACGATCCGCGCGATCCATTCCCCTTCCCCGGCCAAGGACGGGTCGGGCGCCCGCCCGAAGGTGGGGTACGTCGCCGGTGCAGAGGGCGAGGACCAGCCGCACCGAGAGGAAGGCGGTCTGGGGTGCCCCGGCGGGAGCCCGCGCCATGGAGCGATGGTAGGTCGGTCGCTCCCTTCCCGCGCTGAGACAATGGTCGTATGCCGCCCAGTTCCCTTCCCGACGGAGAGCCGGTTCCTGCATCCGGCGAGCTCCCCGGCTCGGCCTTGGCGGGCCTCGCGACGACCGACCTGGGCATCTATGTCCACGTGCCGTTCTGCTCGGTGCGGTGCGGCTACTGCGACTTCAACACCTACACGCTGACCGAGCTCGGCCCCCGTGACGGCT
This sequence comes from Intrasporangium calvum DSM 43043, assembly GCF_000184685.1. Lineage (NCBI taxonomy): Bacteria > Bacillati > Actinomycetota > Actinomycetes > Micrococcales > Intrasporangiaceae > Intrasporangium > Intrasporangium calvum. The sequence continues at coordinate 2,400,199 of NC_014830.1, read as the reverse complement.
CCGCAGCTGCCATCGGCCTCGACACCTACGCCGACGCGGCCCTGGCCGAGCTGGACCTGGCCCGCCGCGTCCTGGGGGACGCGGCGCTCCCGGTGTCGACGGTGTTCGTCGGTGGCGGGACGCCGACGATGTTGAGGTCAGCCGACCTCGTGAGGGTGCTCAGCGGCATACGGGAGCGCTTCGGCCTCACGCCCGGGGCGGAGGTCACGACGGAGGCCAACCCCGACTCGGTGACGCCGGAGTCACTGGCCGAGCTCGCGGTCGGCGGCTTCACCAGGGTGTCCCTCGGCATGCAGTCGGCCGTTCCGCACGTCCTGGCGACGCTCGAGAGGACCCACGACCCCGACAACGTCGCTCGGGCCGTCGAAGCCGTCCGTGCCGTGGGAATGCAGGTGAGCCTCGACCTGATCTACGGGACGCCGGGCGAGTCCCTGGCTGACTGGCGGCGGAGCCTCGAGGCCGCGGTCGCGATGGGGCCGGACCACGTCTCCGCGTACGCGCTGGTCGTCGAGGACGGCACCAAGCTGGCGGGTCAGGTGCGGCGGGGGCAGGTGCCCATGCCGGAGGACGACGACGAGGCCGACAAGTACGAGCTGGCCGACGAGCTGCTGACCAGGGCCGGCTACCAGTGGTACGAGGTGAGCAACTGGGCCCGCTCCGACGGCGCCCGGTGCCGGCACAACCTCGCCTACTGGTCCGGCGCGAACTGGTGGGGCGTCGGCCCCGGCGCTCACAGCCACGTGGGCGGGGTGCGCTGGTGGAACGCGAAGCACCCGGCCGCGTATGCCGCCCGGCTGGTCGCGGGAGGGTCGCCCGCCCTGGCGCGCGAGATCCTCAGCGGTGACCAGCGCTACGACGAGACTGTGCTGCTCGGCACACGGATCGTGGACGGTCTGCCCCTCGATGTTCTGCGAGGATCAGGGCGTGCGGCCGTGGCCGGACTCATCGCGGACGGGCTCGTCGACGGGCCTGCGGCGGTGGGTGATGGTCGGGTCGTGCTGACCAGGAGGGGCCGACTGCTCGCCGACACGGTCGTGCACCGGCTGATCGCGTGGTGAGCCCAGGTGGCGTGAGCCTGACCAGCCGAGGCGAGGAGCGAGAGTGACCCAGACGATGAGGCCGACGACGGATGGGGCCGAGGGCGCCACGACGCTGGAGGCGGCCAGCCTCGTCGACGAGCTGCGCAGCGTCTTCGCCGCCGGCGTGACCAAGCCCCTGGCCTGGCGAACTGCTCAGCTGACTGGGCTGCGGAGGATGCTGACGGAGCAGGAGACCGCACTGGCCGACGCGCTCGCGACCGACCTGGGCAAGCACGGCACGGAGTCGTGGATCACCGAGCTCGGCTTCACGTCGAACGAGATCACCCACATCCTGCGCAACCTCAAGTCGTGGCTCCGCCCCCGCGCCACCTCGATTCCGTTGTGGATGCGGCCCGCGCGGGCCAAGGTCGTCCGCGAGCCGCTCGGTGTCGTGCTGGTCATCAGCCCGTGGAACTACCCGGTCCAGCTCTCGCTCGCGCCCCTCGCCGGCGCGCTCGCTGCCGGCAACGCCGTGGTCCTCAAGCCGAGCGAGCTCGCACCGGCGACCTCGGCCGTGCTGGCCCGCCTGCTGCCGCAGTACCTGGATGCCTCCGCTGTCCGCGTCGTCGAGGGGGGCGTCCCCGAGACGACGGAGCTGCTGGCCGAGCGCTGGGACCACATCTTCTTCACCGGCAACGGTGCCGTCGGCCGGGTCGTCCTCGAGGCGGCGGCCCGCCACCTGACCCCGGTGACACTGGAGCTCGGCGGCAAGTCACCGGCGTTCGTCGACGAGGGTGCGGACTTGGAGACGGCGGCCCGCCGTATCGTCTGGGGGAAGTTCACCAACGCCGGGCAGACCTGCGTGGCGCCGGACTTCGTCATCGCCACCCGGCCCGTGCTGGACGCCCTGAGGCCCCTGATCGACCGGGCGATCCGCGACTTCTACGGCGAGGACGCTTCCCGGTCGGAGGGATACGGTCGGATCGTCAACGCTCGACACTTCGGCCGTCTCGCCGCGCTCATCACCGAGGGGCACGTCGTTCGCGGGGGCGCCGTCGATGCCGACAACCGGTACATCGAGCCGACCGTCCTCGACGGCGTCGACGGTGACCACCTTTCCATGCAGGAGGAGATCTTCGGCCCGATCCTCCCCCTGGTCGAGGTGGGCGGCGTCGACGAGGCGGTCCAGTTCGTCACGGCACGAGACAAGCCGCTGGCGCTCTACGTCTTCACGAGCAACGGCGAGACGAAGCGCCGCTTCATCCGGGACACGTCGTCGGGCGGCCTGATCTTCAACGCGCCCCTGGTGCACATGGGCGCTCCGAGGCTGCCGTTCGGTGGGGTCGGCGAGAGCGGCATGGGCAAGTACCACGGCGAGGAGTCCGTGGCCATCTTCAGCCATGCCAAGGCCGTCGTCGACGTGCCCGCCAAGCCGGACCTGCTCGCCGCGATCTACCCGCCGTTCTCGTCCGTCCAGGACCGGCTCGTGCGGCGGTTCATCGCGCGGCCGCGTCCCTGAGAGGGGCCTGCCGCCGGCTGCCGCACTGACCTGCCGGACGGGTCAGTGCGTGAGCGACGCGGCACCCGCGGGTGCTCGACGGGGCCAGAGCTCAGGCGGCGGGCTCGGTGACGAAGTCGATGAGCTCCTCGACGCTGGCCAGCAGGGTCGGCTCGAGGTCCGCATAGGTGCGCACGGTGCCGAGGATCCGCTTCCACGCGTGCGCGATGTCGGTCTGGGTCTCGTGGGGCCAGCCGAGGGCCGCGCAGATCCCGTGCTTCCAGGACGTGCCGCGGGGGATGACCGGCCAGCGGTCCCAGCCCAGGCGTGCCGGGCGGACCGACTGCCAGACGTCGACGTAGGGATGGCCGAGCACCTTGACGTGCTGCGCCAGGCCGGGCAGGGCGCGGGCCTGCTCGACGATCCGGGCCTCCTTCGTGCCGGGCACGAGGTGGTCGACGAGGACGCCCAGTCGGCGGCCCGGCCCGGGCTGGAAGTCGGCGATGATGGCGGCCAGGTCGTCGACTCCGTCCATCATCTCGACGACCACACCCTCGATGCGCAGGTCGTCGCCCCACACCTTCTCGACGAGCTCGGCGTCGTGTCGCCCCTCGACGTAGATCCGGGAACCACGTGCCACCCGGGCCACCGCGTCGTGGACCGCCACGGACCCGCTCGCCGTGCGGGCCGACGCCTGGCGCGCCTCAGCCAGCGCAGCGGCGGCGGCGGCCACCGGCTTGGTCAGCGTGACGGGGCGGCCGTCGACGAGGAACCCGGGACCCAGGGGGAAGGCCTTCACGCGCCCGCGCCGGTCCTCGAGGTGCACCACGTGCATCCCCCCGGCCTTCTCGACGCGGACCACGGCCCCGACCCAACCGGTCTCGACCTCCTCGACCACGGTTCCGGTCTCGGCGGGGAGGTCGACCGAACGCCCCCTTCGGGGTGCGCGCCAGTCACCGGAGAGGACGTCGGAGCCGTAACGATCGTGGGGGGACACGATCATGGAGCGTATGCCGCTGGGCTCGCTCCCGGACGGAGCGCCACGCGGGAGCCGGCTGGGCACCGTCTCCTCCGCCGTTCGCGGCGGTGGAGGCGACGACGTAGACTTGGCACTCGTCCGACGAGAGTGCCAGAGGAGGTGGGCGATGAGCGAGGACCGCAAGCTCATGGTGCTGCGGGCCATCGTGCAGGACTACGTCCAGACCTCCGAGCCCGTCGGCAGCAAGGCCCTCGTCGACCGGCACCACCTCGGGGTGAGCGCCGCGACGGTCCGCAACGACATGGCCCAGCTCGAGGAGGAGGGCCTGATCCATGCACCGCACACGTCCGCGGGTCGGGTGCCGACCGATGCGGGCTACCGGGTCTTCGTCGACCGGCTCAGCCAGCTCAAGCCGCTCAGCGCCGGTGAGCGGCGAGCGATCAGCCAGTTCCTCCAGGGCGCCGTCGACCTCGACGACGTCGTGGACCGGACCGTTCGGCTGCTCGCCGGCCTGACGCGGCAGGTCGCCGTCATGCAGTACCCGTCGTTGACTCGCTCGACGGTGCGCCACATCGAGCTGGTGCCCGTCGGGGCCGCGCACCTCATGGTCATCCTCATCGTCAACACGGGCCGCGTGGAGCAGCGCGTCGTCGAGACCCGCAGCCTGCCGGCCGGGACCGACGGTGAGGAGCTGGTCGCCCGGGTGCGCGCGTCACTGAACGAGGTGTCGGCGGGGGTTCCCTTCACCGCCGCCGCGACCGAGCTGCGCCGCCTCGTCGAGCAGGCGCCGGGGGAGGAACGGCCCGTCGTCGAGGCGATCGTGTCCGCCCTGTCCGACGCCCTCGTCGAGGAGCGCGAGGAACGAGTCGTGCTCGCCGGGCAGGCCAACCTGGCTCGGTCCGGGGGTGACTTCGCGACGTCGGTGGCACCCATCCTCGAGGCGCTCGAGGAACACGTCGTCCTGCTCCGCCTTCTCGGCCAGCTCGGTGAGGATCCCGATGCGATCTCGGTCCGGATCGGCTCGGAGAATCCCGTGTCCGGGCTCCAGACCACCTCGCTCGTCTCGGTGGGGTACGGCAGTGGCTTGGAGCGAGTCGCCAGTCTGGGCGTGCTCGGGCCCACCCGGATGGACTACCCGACGACGATGGCCTCGGTCCGCGCCGTCGCCCGCTACGTGTCCCAGATCCTCGACGAGAACAACAACGGCTGACCAGACGTTGCACCCAGCAACCCCGACCTGACACCAGACGAAGATGACAGGAACCACCCGCTTGAACGACTACTACGCCGTCCTCGGTGTCTCCCGTGACGCAAGTCAGGAGGAGATCAAGAAGGCCTACCGTCGACTCGCCCGCAAGCTGCACCCGGACGTCAACCCGGGGCCCGAGGCCGAGGAGGAGTTCAAGCGCGTCTCGCAGGCCTACGACGTCCTCTCCGACCCGCACAAGCGCCGGTCCTTCGACCTGGGCGCCGACCCGTTCGCCACGGCGGGCGGCGGCTTCGGCGCCGGTCCCGGCTTCTCGTTCAGCGACGTTATGGACGCGTTCTTCGGTGCCGGTGCGACCGCAGGCACCCGAGGCCCTCGTCCGCGTGTCCAGCGCGGTCAGGACGCGCTGCTGCGGCTCGACATCGACCTCGCCAAGGCGGTGTTCGGCTCCGAGGAGGAGCTCAACCTCGACACCGCGGTCGGGTGCTCCCGATGCGGTGGGGACGGGGCAGAGCCGGGCACCGGCCGCCAGACCTGCCCGATCTGCCAGGGCCGCGGCGAGGTCCAGCAGGTCCAGCGCAGCTTCCTCGGCCAGGTCATGACGTCCCGGCCGTGCGTCAACTGCCAGGGCTACGGCTCGACGCTGACCGACCCGTGCCACGACTGCTCCGGCGACGGCCGGGTCCGCACGCGGCGCACGCTCAAGCTGAAGATCCCCGCCGGCGTCGACACGGGCACCCGGATCCAGCTGACCGGCGAGGGCGAGGTCGGGCCCGGCAACGGACCCAAGGGCGATCTCTACGTCGAGATCCGCGTCGCCAACCACGAGACCTACACCCGCCGGGGGGACGACCTCCACTGCACGATCGAGCTGCCGATGGCGGCCGCGGCCCTCGGCACGACGCTGAAGCTCTCGACCTTCGACGGGATGCAGGACCTCGAGGTCAAGCCCGGCACGCAGAGCGGCGACGTCTTCACGCTCCGCGGACTCGGCGTCACGCACCTGCGGCACGGCGGTCGGGGCGACCTGCTCGTCCACGCGACCGTCGTCACGCCGACCCGGCTCACCGACGAGCAGGAGGACCTGCTCCGGCAGTTCGCTGCCCTCCGGGGTGAGGAGCGGCCCGAGGGGCGGCTCACCCCCAACAAGGGGCTCTTCGGCAAGATCCGGGACGCCTTCAAGGAGAAGTGAGCACCGGGTGACCCACCAGCTCTTCCTCGGCTCGGCCGCCGAGCTCGCCGGAGCCCGCCCCGGCTCCGTCATCGTCCTCGACGGGGACGAGGGCCGGCACGCCGCCACCGTGGTTCGGCTGCGGCCGGGGGAGCGCTACTACGTCGCGGACGGCGTCGGGCGACGGGCGCTCGCCGAAGCGGAGACCGTCGACCGGACGTCGGTGCGCGGCCGTGTCCTCGAGGTCGTCGACGAGGCGGAGCCGGCGACCCGCTTCGTCCTCGTCCAGGCGCTCGCCAAGGGCGACCGGGACGAGCAGGCGATCGAGGCCGCCACCGAGCTGGGCGTCGACGAGGTCGTGCCCTGGGCCGCCGAGCGCTCGATCGTCGTCTGGCGGGGCGAGCGCGCTGCCAAGTCGCTGGCCAAGTGGATGACCGTCGTGACACGTGCCGCGAAGCAGTCCCGCCGGGCCCGGATTCCGCTGACCTCCTCCCCGGTGGACCTGGCCGCGCTCATCGACCGGGTCCGCGGCGCGGCTCTCACGCTCGTGCTGCACGAGGAGGCGACCGAGCCACTGGCGGCGGTGGCCGTGGCCGAGTCCGGAGACGTGCTCGTCGTCGTCGGCCCCGAGGGGGGGATCTCCGGGCGCGAGCTCGAGGCCCTCGTCGCCGCGGGAGCCCGGCCCGTTCGGCTCGGGCCGACGACCCTCCGCTCGTCCACAGCCGGCCCCGCCGCGCTGGCCGTCCTCAACGCGGCCTCGCGCTGGCGCTGACCCCCGGCTGGCCCGCTCGCGCTCACCCCGGGTCCCCTCCGCAACACACCCGCTTACCGACTGCGGGCGTCGCCTCCAGACGGCACCCGCATTCGGTAAGCGGGTGTGTTGCTGGGGGGTGAGGGCGTCGGAGGGTCGGAGGGTCGGAGGGTCGGAGGGTCGGAGGGTCGGAGGGTCGGAGGGTCGGAGGGTCGGAGGGTCGGAGGGTCGGAGGGAGGCGGGGTGGGTTGGGCGTCAGCGGACGGTGAAGGACTTCGTGTCGACCTGTGCTCCGCCGCCCTCGGCTCCGCCCGACGGGTCGTCCGTCGACAGGGTGATGACGTAGTCGCCGGGAGGCAGGGTCCGCTGGAACTCGAACTCCCCGAAGCCCCCCGTGCCCGTGCCCGTGCCGCCCATGGCGTTGCCCTCGGCGACCACGGCACCAGCCCGCGTCGTGACCTGCCAGAGGAAGTTCGCCTCGAAGGACGTGCCGTAGCCCGTGAAGGTCACCCGGCCGCTTCCGACCTCCTCGCCTTCCGTCGGCGCCAGGACCCAGACGTGGGACTGGACGTCGACCTGCGCTGCTCGCGCCATCGGCCGGCCGACCCGAACGACACCCCAGAGGTCAGCGGGCTGGCCCTCGACGAGGACGGTCACGGTGGAGACAGGAGTCCTCGCGATGGAGGCCGCGGCCGTCGCCGTGTAGACGAGCTGCTGAACGGCACGCTCCGCGACCTGGCTGCTGACCGTGGTCGCCGAGACCGTGTCACCGTCCAGGTCGACGACGAGCGCCGACCCTTCCAGGTCGACGGTGATCCTGGACGAGGGTGCCCACGGCGTGAAGTAGTCCGGGTCGAGCGGCTGCTCACGGGTCATCGCGTAGAGCGCGGAGAGGATCGGACCCCCCTCGTCCGGCACGGTGCGGAACTCCCGGAACAACCGGGGCGCCCCGCCGGTCTCGCCGATCCAGTAGACCGGGACCCCCGTGATCGTCCCCGAGGGTGCAGTCGACGACGCACCCGTCGCCGGTGCGGTGGCCGCGCTCGTGGACGCGCCGGTTCCGGAGCCGGCCGAAGGAGCGGGCGTCGAAGGTCGGGGCGAGCCCTGGGTCGCGACGGTCGTCCCGGCCGGCCCGGGCACGAGGACGGTGGGCCGTCCCACGAGCCAGAAGGTCCCCCCTGCGACGAGGGCGACCGCTGCGGCCGCCGCGAGGACGAGCCATCGCCGAGGAGTGCCCGAGCCGGTCACGGGGGCAGCGTGGGCCTCAGCGAGGATCGCGGACAGCCGCTCGCCGGGCCGGATCGACTCCGCGTCCTCGACCAGGACGGCTCGCAGGTGCGTCTCGACCTCGTGCAGACCGGAGCCGATCTCGACGGTCGGGTCGTCGGGACGAAGGGGCGGGCGGTTGTCGTCGGGGTTCATCACTGCTCCACATCGGGGACATCGAGGCCCGTGCTCGGGCTGGCGGGGGACAGGTCGGCCCGCAGTCGGGCCAGGCCGCGGTGCGCGTGGGCCTTGACCGATCCGGCCGAGATGCCGAGGGCCTCGGCGATCTGCGCCTCGGACTGGTCGAGGTAGTACCGCAGCACGAGCACCTCGCGCTGGCGGTGCGGGAGGGCGCGGAGGGCGCGGACCATGGAAGCGCGCTCGGCGGCATACAGCACCTGTGTCTCGGCGCTGTCGAGGCTGCCGCGCCCCGGAACGTCGGCGGCGCCGGCCTCGCGCGTGTTCTGCCGGTCGACGACGACCTGGTGGCGATGGGCGGAGCGGCAGGCGTTGACGACGCAGGTCTGGAGGTAGCCGACGGCGCGACCGGCCTCGCGGATCGAGGACCAGCTGCGATGCGTCGCGACGAACGCGTCCTGCACCGCGTCCTCGGCCGCGAGCTGGTCGTGCAGGAGCAGCCAGGCCAACCGGACGAGGCGGTGCCAGTGCGCGGCGTAGAGCTCGGCGATGGCCCGGTCCGGGTCCGCAGGAAGCTCACCTGCCCCGGACGTGGCATCCTCCCGGCTCCCCGCCATGGTCCACGTTCTCACGACGGAAGGACGCGCACGTGCACGTTTCGGTTGACCTGCCTAGGGTGTCGACATGACCGCCACTCCACAGCAGGACGACTGCCTCTTCTGCAAGATCATCAACGGAGAGATCCCCGCGGAGCGGGTCGCCGAGAGCGACCGGGCCATCGCCTTCCGCGACATCAACCCGGCGGCACCGGTCCACGTCCTCGTCGTGCCCCGCCGGCACGAGCCCAACATCGGCGCCCTCGCTGCAACCGCGCCGGACGACCTGGCCGCGCTCTTCGCGCTCGTCACGGAGGTCGCCGAGAAGGAAGGTGTCGCCGAGCACCACCGCATCGTCTTCAACACCGGCACCGAGGCGGGACAGACCATCTTCCACGCCCACGGGCACGTGCTCGGCGGCACGACCTTCACCGAGCGCTGACATGGCCGACGAGAGCAGCTCGGCGAAGGTCGCGAGCGAGGAGGCCTCCATCACCCCGGGCCCGGGGGTGGGCGAGGAGGAGCCGCACGAGAAGAGCACGGGCAAGGAGGACCGGAAGGAGCAGACGCCCCCGGCACCCGAGCCGAAGGACGACCTCGTCACGACGCACCACGTCCTGCGCGTCGGGCGGCGGCGGCTCAAGTACACCGCCACGGCGGGGCGCGTCGTGCTGCGCGAGGAGGACCACGAGGACGGCACGTTCAAGGGCAACAAGGCGCGCGGCGTGATCTCGATGACCAGCTATGTGCTCGACGACGCCGACCCGCGGACGCGGCCGGTCGTCTTCGCCTTCAACGGCGGCCCGGGCAGCTCGAGCGTCTGGCTGCACCTCGGCCTGCTCGGCCCACGGCGGGTCGTCATGGGCGACGTCGGCGCCCTCGAGCCGCCGCCCTACGGGCTCGTCGACAACGCCGAGTCCCTCCTCGCGGTCGCCGACCTCGTCTTCGTCGACCCGATGTCGACGGGGTGGTCGCGGGCCGTCGAGGGCGGCAAGCCGGGTGACTACCACGGCTTCCAGCGCGACGTCGAGCACGTCGGCGAGCTGATCCGGCTGTGGACCTCCCGCAACCGCCGGTGGATGTCCCCGAAGTTCGTCGCGGGCGAGTCCTACGGCACCCTGCGCGGCGCGGCTCTCACCGCTCACCTCCAGGACCGCTACGGGATGTACCTCAACGGGCTCATTCTCATCAGCAGCGTCCTCGACCTGTCCTCGATCGACTTCGAGAAGCAGCGCAACGACCGCGCGCACGCGCTCTACCTGCCGACGTACGCCGCGATCGCCCACTACCACGGCAAGCACGGGCGTCGCTCGCTCCGGTCCGTGGTGGAGGAGGCGGAGTCGTATGCCGCTCGCGACCTTCCGTGGGTCCTGTCCCGCGGTGCCCGGCTGAGTCCGCAGGAGCGGTCGGCCGCCGTCGCCACCCTGGCCCGGCTCTCGGGTCTCTCGGAGGACTACGTCGACCGGTGCGACCTGCGCATCGAGCACTGGCGCTACTTCACCGAGCTGCTCCGCGACCAGCGGCTCTCCGTGGGCCGGCTGGACGGGCGGTTCACCGGGCCCGCGGCGAGCGCCATCGCCGAGGGCATGGACGCGGACCCGTCGTACGACGCGATCATGGGTCCGTACGCCGCCGCGTGGAACCACTACGTCCGCGACGAGCTGGAGTACGACTCCGACCTGCACTACGAGCAGATCACCACGCGGGTGCAGCCGTGGTCGTACAAGGACTTCGAGGGTCGTCCCGTCGACGTGTCGGACCGCCTCGAGCGAGCGATGCGCCAGAACCCGCACCTGCGCGTCCACGTCGCCTACGGTTACTACGACGGCGCCACGCCGCACTTCGCGGCCGAGGACGTTCTGGCCCGGCTGCACCTGCCCGCATCGCTTCGGACCAACATCGAGCATGCGTACTACGAGGCCGGGCACATGATGTACGTCCACGAGCCGTCGCGGGTCCAGCAGAGTCGTGACCTCGCCGATTTCGTGGTGAGGTCGTCCGCTCGCTCCACGTAGACTCGGACCCACGATGAGTGACGACGACGACGACCCGTTCGATGCCGACCCTGCCATCACGGCCGACTCCCCGGAGGCGCACCGCCTGACCCGGGAGATCCCACCCCCGACGGAGATGGTGTCCCTGCTCGGCCCGCGCGACGAGCTGCTGCGGACCATGGAGCGCCAGTTCCCGCTCGTCGACACGCACGTGCGCGGCAACGAGATGAGCTTCAGCGGGCCCGCCGGGGAGCTCGACATCATCGACCGCCTCCTCGACGAGCTGCTCGTCATCGTCGAGGCCGGTCAGCCGCTCAACCGCGACTCGGTCGAGCGCTCGATCTCGATGCTGCGCGACCAGACGATGGAGCGGCCCGCCGACGTCCTGACGATGAACATCGTCAGCCACCGGGGGCGGACCGTCCGGCCGAAGACGCTCAACCAGAAGCGTTACGTCGACGCGATCGACGAGCACACGATCGTCTTCGGCATCGGCCCCGCAGGCACGGGCAAGACCTACCTCGCCATGGCCAAGGCCGTCGCGGCACTGCAGGCCAAGCAGGTCGACCGGATCATCCTCACGCGGCCGGCCGTCGAGGCGGGGGAGCGGCTCGGGTTCCTGCCCGGCACCCTCAACGAGAAGATCGACCCCTACCTGCGCCCGCTCTACGACGCGCTGCACGACATGCTCGCCCCCGAGACGATCCCCAAGCTGATGGCGGCGGGAACGATCGAGGTCGCCCCCCTGGCGTACATGCGCGGTAGGACGCTGAACTCCGCTTTCATCATTCTCGACGAGGCGCAGAACACCTCGATGGAGCAGATGAAGATGTTCCTCACCCGGCTCGGATTCGGCTCGAAGATGGTCGTGACCGGTGACGTCACCCAGGTGGACCTGCCCGGCGGGACGAGGTCCGGTCTTCGCGTGGTACGGGACATCCTCGGCGACATCGACGACATCCACTTCGCCGAGCTGACCTCCCAGGACGTGGTGCGGCACCGGCTGGTCAGCGCGATCGTCGACGCGTACGAGATCGACGAGGCCCGGTCGCGCAGACGCGAGGCACGGGCTGCCAAGGACGGTGGGGCACAGCGAGCCCTGCCACGCAAGCGAGCCCAGCGGCATACGGAATCACCTGCGACACAAGAGGACCGAGCATGAGTATCGACGTCCTCAACGAGACCGACGAGCGCGTCGACGAGCTCGAGCTGCTCGCCTGCGCCCGCTACTGCATGGAGCAGATGCGCGTGCACCCGCAGGCCGACCTGTGCATCAAGCTCGTCGACGAGCCAGCCATGAGCGTCCTCCACGAGCAGTGGATGGACCTGCCCGGCCCGACCGACGTGATGAGCTTCCCGATGGACGAGCTGCGACCCGGCAGGGAGGGCCAGGAGCCCGAGGAAGGAACCCTCGGCGACATCGTGCTGTGCCCGTCGGTCGCGACCCGTCAGGCCGCGGAGGCGGGGCACGCGCCGATGGAGGAGATGCTGCTGCTCACGACCCACGGGATCCTGCACCTGCTCGGCTACGACCACGCGGAGCCGGACGAGGAGCGCGAGATGTTCGAGCTGCAGCGGCAGCTGCTCCTCACCTTCCTCGCCACGCGCAACCGACCCGTCGACTGAGGCCGATCGATGTTCCCCCAGCTGGTCATCCCGGCCCTCATCAGCATCGGCATCGCGTTCCTGCTCTCCGCCGCCGAGGCAGCCATCTTCCGCATGTCGCGGGTCCGCGCGCTCGAGCTGTTCGAAGAGGGTCGCTCCGGGGCCAAGTCGCTCGTCACGGTCGTCGCCGAGTCGCCGCCGTACGTCTCGGTCATCGCGTTCCTCCGCGTCGTCGCCGAGGCGACCACGGCGGTTCTCGTCACGCTCGCCGTGGCCCGGGCCGTCGACTCGACGGTGCAGGCCCTGCTCCTGTCGATCACGATCATGGCAGTCGTCTCCTTCGTCGTCGTCGGCGTGTCGCCGCGCACCCTCGGGCGCCAGAACTTCGAGGCCGTCGCGCTGTGGAGTGCGCCCTTCGCCGTCGGCCTGCACCGCATCCTCGGCCCGCTGGCCAAGCTCCTCGTCATCCTCGGCAACGCCGTGACCCCGGGCAAGGGCTACCGCGACGGGCCGTTCCAGACCGAGTCCGAGCTGCGGGACCTGCTCGACATGGCCGGGGAGTCGGATGTCATCGAGGCCGACGAGCGGGAGATGATCCACTCCGTCTTCGAGCTCGGGGACACCGTCGCTCGCGCCGTCATGGTGCCGCGGACCGACATGGTGGTCATCGAGCACGACAAGACGCTGCGCAGCGCGATGTCGCTCTTCCTGCGCTCGGGCTTCTCCCGCATCCCCGTCGTCGGCGAGGACACCGACGACATCCTCGGGCTGCTCTACTTCAAGGACGTCGCGCGGCGGCTCAACGCCGCACCCGAGGACGCGAGGCTCCCGGCCACCGAGGTGATGCGCCCGATGCACTTCGTGCCGGAGAGCAAGCCGGTCGACGACCTGCTCCGCGAGATGCAGCGCGACCAGACGCACTTCGCCATCGTCGTCGACGAGTACGGCGGCACGGCGGGCCTCATCACCATCGAGGACATCATCGAGGAGATCGTCGGCGAGATCGCCGACGAGCACGACCGGGAGGCGCCCGGCATCGAGGAGCTCGAGGACGGGACGCTGCGAGTCCCTGCCTCGATGGACATCGACGACCTGGCCGAGCTCTTCGACGTGACGATCGACGAGGACGACGTCGACACCGTGGGCGGCCTGCTGACCAAGGTGATCGGTCGGGTGCCCATCGTCGGCTCGTCCGGCACCGTCGCGGGGCTGACCCTCACCGCCGAGCGGATGGCCGGCCGCCGACACCGGGTCGCCTCGGTCATCGTCCACCGGCTGGGCCCGGACCAGCCCGAGGCCCCGGCCCACGAGACGGAGGAAGCCCATGGGCACGCAGCGCACTGACCGACCGGGGGACGAGCGGGCGGAGCCGCGCGGGCCGGGGAGCGGCTACCGGGCCGGCTTCGCCTGCCTCGTCGGGCGTCCCAACGCCGGCAAGTCGACCTTGACCAACGCCCTCGTCGGGCAGAAGGTGGCGATCACGAGCTCGAAGCCCCAGACGACCCGCCACACGATCCGCGGCGTCGCCACGACGTCGACGGCGCAGCTGATCCTCGTCGACACGCCGGGCCTGCACAAGCCGCGCACGCTGCTCGGCGAGCGGCTCAACGACCTCGTCCGCGAGACGCTCCTCGAGGTGGACGTCGTCGGCTTCTGCCTGCCGGCCGACCAGCGGATCGGGCCGGGTGACGCGTTCATCGCCAGGGAGCTCGAGGAGCTGCGCTCGGTGCGCCGTCGGCCGGTCGTGGCCATCGCCACCAAGGCGGACACGGTGGACCGGGAGCGTCTGGCCGAGCACCTCATCACCATCGACCGGCTCGGCGACTGGGAGGCGATCATCCCATGCTCGGCCGTGTCGGGCGACCAGGTGGAGGAGGTGCGAGACGTCCTCGCGTCCTACCTGCCGGAGTCGCCGCAGCTCTACCCGGACGGGGTGCTGACGGACGAGCCGGAGGCGATCATGATCGCCGAGCTGGTCCGCGAGGCAGCCCTCGAAGGGGTCCGGGACGAGCTGCCGCACTCGCTGGCCGTCGTCGTCGAGGAGATGGTGCCGCGGGAGGGCCGTCCGGCCGACAACCCGCTGCTCGACGTCCGCGTCAACGTCTTCGTCGAGCGGCCGAGCCAGAAGGCGATCGTCATCGGCCGCGGCGGGTCACGTCTGCGCGAGGTCGGGACGAACGCCCGCAAGGCGATCGAGGCACTGCTTGGCCAACGGGTCTACCTCGACCTGCACGTCAAGGTGGCCAAGGACTGGCAGCGTGACCCCAAGCAGCTCCAACGGCTGGGTTTCTGAGCCTGGCGCGCCAACTTGTGCCGTATGCCGCTGGGCCCGGTCGCGCGACCGGGCCCAGCAGGCGCGTGGCCGGGTTCGTCAGGACCGGGAAAGGAATTGAGATGACCCGCAAGGCTCCCTGGCTGAACCGCTGATCGAGTTTGCCTTCCAGGGCACCGCGCGCCCGGCACGAGCCGCGGGGCGGAGCTGCTCAGGGATGCGGCGCGGCCGCCGTTGCGGTAGCTGCACGACGACGACGCCCACGAGGATCACCATGCCTCCGACCACCTGCACCGGCGTCATGGTCTCGCCGTAGACCAGGGCCACCGCGGCCGCCGCGACGAGCGGCTCGACGCTCGAGATGATGCCGCCGGTGGACGCGCCGACGCGGGTGATGCCGCGCTGGTGGAGGAGCATGGCGAGGACGGTGCCGACGAGCACGTACGTGAGCACCCAGCCGAGCACCACGGGGTCGGCCTCGAGGCCGAACGGCTGGCCCGTGACCATCGTGAAGAGGGCGACCGAGCCGAGCGCGGAGGTGGCGACGACGGCCATGAGGAGCGACACATCCGCCTCGACCGGAAGGGAGGAGGCGACGATCGTGTAGACCGCGTAGGTCACGCCGGCCGTCAGGGCGAGACTGATCCCGACGCCGGACACGGAGGTGAAGCCGCCCAGGCCGAGGAGCAGGAGCATGCCGGCACCGGAGCAGGCAAGGGCCACGATCCGCCGCCGCGTCGGTGGCTCGCGCCGGGTGAGGAACCCGATCAGGGCAATGATCGCTGGATAGGTGTAGACGAGCAGGGCAGCGAGGCCGGCATCCATCACGGCGACGGCCCCGAAGTACGTCAGGGCCTGGACCGCATACCCGATCGCGCCGAGACCGATGCACGTCAGGACCGTGCGGCGGCTGACCCGGGCCGGGCGGCGTACCGCGACCAGTGCCCAGAAGATCACCGCACCGATGGCGAAGCGCCACAGGGTGAGGGTCGCGACCGCGACGTCCATGGCGTAGGCGCCCTTGGCGAAGACCACGGACAGGGCGTAGCAGCAGGCGGCACCCATCACGAGGAGGGCACCGCGCAGGTCGACCCGAGAGGACCGGGTGGCCGAGGCTGCGGATGGCGTCACACGGGAAACGGTAGGCGTCGGACTGCCATCGAGGTATCCTCAGTTTCCTCCACCACCCATAGGGAAAGCCTTGGCCACGGTCCACCAGCTGCGCGTCTTCCTCGCCGCGTACGAGCTCGGCTCGCTCACCGCCGCGGCGGCCCGGCTCGGCTACGCCCAGCCCACGGTGTCGGAGCAGGTGCGCCTGTTGGAGCGGTCCCTCGGAGCGAGGCTCTTCGAGCGGGTCGGGCGGGGGCTCGTCCCCACCGAGGCCGCCCACGCCCTCCGTCCACACGCCGAGCGGACGATCGGCGCCATCGCCCAGGCCGCCAGCGCGGTGCGAGCGGTCAACCAGCTGGAGTCCGGCACCATTCGCTTCGGGGTCTTCGGGGCGTCGCGGCTCTACCTCGGCTCGACGGTCGTGCTCGAGCTGCTCCGCCGTCACCCCGGGGTCCGGGTCGAGCTCGTCGGACGGCACTCCACCGACGTCGTCGACCAGCTGCGCCGCGGCCGCCTGGAGGCTGCGGCCATCGCGTTGCCCGTCGACGACCAGACGCTCGAGGTCCATCCCGTGATGATCGACGAGCTCGTCTACGTCAGCGCCCACGCCGATCGGCTCACCGGGCCGGTGACCGCGATCGCGCTGGGCCGCGCACCCCTCGTCCTCGCCTGGGCCAGCTGGGCGAACGACACGACCCGGGCCGGGCTCGCCGCGGCGGTCGAGGCAGCCGGCCAGAGCCTGCAGACGCGCGTCGAGGTCGAGGACGTCGAGACCACGCTGGAGATCGCGGCAAGTGGTGAGGCGGACACCGTCATGTCACTGGGGATGCTGCACCTGCTCGGTGCGAGCGTCCCGGGCCACGTGGGCTGGGCCCCCCTGCGCCCGCGCCTCTTCGACCGGTTCGCCGTCGTCCACCGGCAGGGGGCGGTACTGTCACCCGCGACGACCCTGATGGTCGAGCTCGTCACCGAGCGTTTGCTCGCCGTCGACGCCGCCGCCAAACGCCTCGGACGCAGCCGCCTGGCCGGTCCACGAGGTGGCTGAGGGGTCTCAGGATCCGGGCACCCGAGCTCGCGTGGTGGACGTAGCCAGCCCAGCGGCATACGGTGATTTCATGCGTTCGGCGCTGCTTCTCCTTCGCTGCCGCGACGAGGCCTGATCCCCGGCCCTCCTCGTCGCGGAGTGTCTCGTGTCCGGCCGGACACCGAAGAGACCAGAGACTGACGAGAGAGAGCAAGCGATGATCCACCCCCAGCAGGCGTCCGGGATGCCGTTCCAGAAGTACGTCCCCTTCCATGAGCAGATCCCCTTCGAGCTGCCGGACCGGACCTGGCCGACGAAGCGCATCGAGCAGGCGCCGCGGTGGTGTGCCGTCGACCTGCGCGACGGCAACCAGGCCCTCATCGACCCGATGAACTCCGAGCGGAAGCTGCGGATGTTCCAGCTGCTCGTCAAGATGGGCTACAAGGAGATCGAGGTCGGCTTCCCGTCAGCGAGCCAGACCGACTTCGACTTCTGCCGCGAGCTGATCCAGGGCAACCACATCCCCGACGACGTGACCATCCAGGTGCTGACCCAGTGCCGCGACCACCTCATCGAGCGGACCTTCGATGCGATCCGGGGCGCCAAGCAGGCGATCGTCCACTTCTACAACTCGACCTCGGTGCTGCAGCGTCGGGTCGTCTTCGGCCTCGACCAGGACGGGATCGTCGACATCGCCGTCCAGGGCGCGCGCCTCATCAAGAAGCTCGAGGAGACCATCCCCGACACGACGATCTACTACGAGTACTCGCCCGAGTCCTACACGGGCACCGAGCTCGAGTTCGCAGTCCGCATCTGCAACGAGGTCATCGCGGTGATGGATCCGACACCGGACCACAAGATGATCATCAACCTGCCTGCCACCGTCGAGATGATCACCCCCAACGTCTACGCCGACTCGATCGAGTGGATGATCCGGCACCTCGACCGCCGAGAGTCCGTCGTCGTCTCGCTCCACCCGCACAACGACCGCGGCACCGGGGTGGCGGCCGCCGAGCTCGGCTACCTCGCCGGGGCCGACCGCATCGAGGGCTGCCTCTTCGGCAACGGCGAGCGGACGGGGAACGTCGACCTCGTCACCCTCGGCATGAACCTCTTCAGCCAGGGCGTGGACCCGCAGATCGACTTCAGCGACATCGACGAGATCCGGCGCACGGTGGAGTACTGCAACCAGCTCCCCGTCGGCGAGCGTCACCCCTACGGCGGCGACCTCGTCTTCACCGCCTTCTCCGGCTCGCACCAGGACGCGATCAAGAAGGGCTTCGAGGCGATGCAGGTCGAGGCCAAGGAGAAGGGGACGAGCATCGACGACCTCGTGTGGGGCGTGCCCTACCTGCCGATCGACCCGCACGACCTGGGCCGGTCCTACGAGGCCGTCGTGCGCGTCAACAGCCAGTCCGGCAAGGGTGGCGTCTCCTACATCATGAAGTCCGAGCACCAGATGGACCTGCCGCGTCGGCTCCAGATCGAGTTCTCCGGTGTCGTCCAGCGTGGGGTCGACCAGGACGGTGGAGAGGTGTCCCCGGCCGAGCTGTGGGCCCGGTTCCAGGACGAGTACCTCCCCAACCCCGATGCCCCGTGGGGCCGCTTCGAGCTGGCCAACATCGTCACGGACTCCACGGTCGACGGCGGCAGCACCATCGAGGCGAGCCTGCTCGACAACGGGGAGCCGGTCACCGTGACCGGCCAGGGCAACGGTCCCATCGCTGCCTTCCTCGCCGCCTTCATGACCATCGAGGGTGCGCCGGACATGCGGGTCCTCGACTACGCGGAGCACGCGTTGTCGGCCGGCGGTGATGCGCGCGCGGCCGCCTACGTCGAGTGCGCCATCGGTGAGCGGGTCCTCTGGGGCGTGGGCGTCGACCCGTCCATCGTCACCGCCTCGCTCAAGGCCGTCGTCTCAGCCGTGAACCGCGCAGTGCGCGACCGCCTCGCCGCCGAGGCGATGGCATCCGAGGCCAACGCGGTCGGGTAGCGTCTCGGCCCATGGAGACCCCGGTCGGCAGAGCGCTGCTCAGGCTGACCGGGGTCTCGCTCGTCCTCGTCGTCGTGGTGGCACTCGTGGCGCCGCGCCAGCCCAACATCTCCTACGACCGCGCCGTGGTCGTACCCGCCCTGGTCGTGTTTCTGGTCGCTGCCTGGTTCGGGAGGGTGCCCGTCCGCCTGAAGAACCGCTGGCTACCGGTGGTCGTGGCCGTCGTCGGCGGTGGGGTGGCCGCCGGTCTCGGCCTGGCGCTGCGCTACGACTTCGGCTGGGACGCGCGGGTCATCCTCGAGATGGCCCGGTCGATGCACGCCGGGCGGGCGCTCTCCGACGTCGAGTACGGCTACCTGTCGCTCTACCCCAACACCATTCCCCTCCTCGTCATCGACCGGTTCGGGGTCGAGGTCGCAGCCGCCCTCGGGTTGGCGCCGGACGCCGCCCTCATCGTCCTCACCGCTGTGTGCGTGGGGGTCACGGTGTATGCCGCTCACCTCCTTCTCGTGCCCGTGGCGGGACGCGGGGCGGCCCTGGTCACGCAGCTCGTCGTCGTCGCGCTCGTCGGTGCCAGCCCGTGGGTGAGTGTGCCGTACACCGACTACTACGCCATGCCCTTCGTCGTCGGCGGGGTCGCGCTGGCAGCGGCGGCGGGTCGGCGTCGGGTCCGGACAGCGCAGGTGACGCTCGGGCTCCTGGCGGTCGCGGCGTCGGCGGTGGCCTACGTCATCAAGACGACGCCGGCCGTCGTCATCGTCGCCCTGGTCGCGGTGGTGATCGTGCGCCTCGCGGACGACTGGTCACCGGCGAGGGCCCGGAAGCTCGTGCCGACGGCGGTCGCAGCCGCACTGGCGTTTCTCGCGATCAGCTCGGCCCTCACTGCCGGCGCGGCTCTGGCCTCGGGGCTGGAGACCGATCGGGTCGACCGCGACGTGTCGCCGCCGGTGGTGTGGTGGCTGGCCAACGGGATGAACGAGCAGCTCAACGCCGCGGGAGAGGTGCAGTACGGCACCTACCGACGGGACATGGTCACGGCCATCGAGGGCCGGACCCAGCCCGAGATGCGGGAATACGCCCGCGCCTTCGTCGAGGACCGGTGGGACCACCGAGGGGTGTCCGGCATGCTCCAGTTCTACGCGAACAAGACTGCGTGGAACTGGGGAGACGGCATGTTCTGGGCCTGGGGAGAGGGCCCTGACTCCCTGCCGGGCCGGGTCGTCCCGCGGGACCCCGTGGCCGTGGCGGTCAACGACGTCAACGGCCTGCACGGGCGCTGGTACCCCCTCCGCGCGAACATCACCCAAGGGTTGTGGCTCGCCGTGCTGCTCGTCGCCGGCGTGGGGCTGCTACGGGAGCGGTCGGCGCGGCGAGAGACGCTGATCCTGGCGGTGACCGTCCTTGGCATCGCGATGTTCACGATCCTCTTCCAGGGTCGGTCCCGTTACCTCTTCGCGTTCGTGCCCGTCGTCGTCGCCTTGGCTGCCGTGGGCCGGTCGAGGGTCGAGCTGGGGTCGATCCGGCAGCGGCTCGGTCCGAGGTAGGGCCTCGCTCGGCAGGAAGAAGCTGTGCCGGCTGATGCAGAGCACCTTCGCATGCTCGACCGGGCCGTCCGTGCTCTCCAGCTCGGTGCGCCAGAGGATCTCGGCCACCGCCCCGCACTCGGGACACCTCGTCAGATCCATGGTCTTCCCCCTTTGCGCGTCGTGGACGAGCCACCGCGTCTGGCCCGCTGACGCGTGCTCGGTGTGATCCCACGAAGACGGCGATGGGCGGTCGTAGATACGTCCCGGTGTGGCCTACGTCACAGCACCGGTGGAAATGCAGGCAAGTAGTTGATAGTTCAACTAAATGAGAGTTCAGCCACCGCCACCAAGGAATGGACATATGACGAAGATCGCCATCGTGACCGGCAGCATCCGCCCGGGTCGCCAGAGCCTCAATGTCGCCAACTGGGTCAAGTCCATCGCAGACCAGCGCTCGGACGCAGAGTTCGAGATCGTCGACCTCGCCGAGTTCGAGCTCCCGGTCTGGGACGAGGCGCTCCCGCCGGCCTTCGGACCCGGCACCAAGGCCCACAGCAAGGCCTGGTCCGCCCGCATGGACGAGTTCGACGGCTACGTGTTCGTCGTCTCCGAGTACAACCACTCCATCACGGGGGCCCTGAAGAACGCTCTCGACTACCTGGGTCCGGAGCTCAACAACAAGGCCGCTGGGTTCGTCTCCTACGGCTCAGCGGGCGGTGCCCGTGCAGTCGAGCACCTGCGCGGCATCCTGTCCGAGCTGCAGGTCGCCCACGTCCGCAACAGTGCGCTGCTCTCGCTCTTCACGGACTTCGAGAACTTCTCCGTACTGGCCCCGACTGAGCCGGCCATCGCGGCGGTCGGGCCCATGCTCGACCACCTCGTCGTCTGGACCAAGGCGATGGAGGGAGTCCGCGCCGGCCAGTTCGCTGCCGCCGTCGCCGTCGCCTGACCTGCCGACGCCGTCGCCTGACCCCCTCACACCTGTCGTCGAGCCACGGGCTGATGCGCCGCCCGTGGCTCGACGGCCGTCACGTCACGGCCGAGCCGACCACCTCGTCGACCAGGGCCAGTGCGGCGGGATCGCCGCTACGGGTGATCTCCCCGTGAGGGGGCCGGTTCCACAGCCAGCAGTCGAGGTCGCCGGCCGTCCCGGCCACCTCGGCGGCCGAGGCGTCGTCCGGACCGTCAGCGACCGCCAGCCGGCGCTCGTCCCACCGGTCCCCGTCCGGGTCCACCCCGGTCACGTGGACCGGTGTGACGGTCCAGGTGTGGAAGCCGTCGACGACGGCGAGGGTGACGCTCGGGCCCAGCGGTCGGGACTCCAGGGCGTACTCGACCGGGAAGCCACGCATGACGCGGAGCGCCTCGTCGACGCCGTCCGCCGCCAGACGACAGTCGACCGGGCCGCGCTCTGAACCCACCGTGAGCTCGGCGTCGATCCGGTGGATGAGGGCCTCGTGCGCCTGCCGGCGGCTGATGTAGCCGGCCGAGTGGTCGAGGTGCCACATCCACAGCTCGGTGGAGGGGTCGTGCGCGGCCAGGGCCCGTTGCAGCCGCTCGGTCGACTGGTCGAAGTGGGCGAGCAGCGCCGACCGCTCGGCAGGTCGGGCGGGGCGTCGCGCCTCGAGGCCTCGGACCTCGGCGTGGCTCGTCAAGCCGCGCTCGGCGATCTCGCCCCAGAACCACTGGACGTCGGCCAGGTGCCACAGCAGGTCGTCGGCCCGCCACTCCTCGCACGTCGGGACATGCTCGCTGCCCGCGGCTCCGGCGAGCAGCTCACGGAAGCGGGCCGACTCCTCCCTCAGATGCTCGAGGTAGGGGACGGCGGGGGCCGCGCCTTCGGCCGGGAGCGAGCTCAGCGGCATACGGAATGCTCCTAACGAACACCTGCGACTCGGAACTGCACGGAGATGCGCGGCCCGACCGGCTCGGACGTCTTGGGGATCGCGTGGTCCCACGTCCGCTGGCACGACCCGCCCATGACCACGAGGTCACCATGCGCGAGCGGCAGACGCAATGCCTTCTGGAGCGAGCCGGGGATGCGGCCCCCGTTCCGCGGCCGGAGGGCCAGGGTCCGGGCGGAGCCGAGCGAGAGGATCGCGACGATGGTGTCGACGTCGTTGGACCGCCCGATCCGGTCGCCGTGCCACGCCACGCTGTCGCGACCGTCCCGGTAGAGGCACATCCCGGCCGTGACGAACGGCTCGCCCAGCTCGGCCTCGTAGTGGACGCTGAGGGCGTCCCGGGCCGTGTCGAGGAGCGGGTGGGGGAGCGGCTCGCCGGCGGCGTAGAACCTGGTCAGGCGCGGCACGTCGACGACCGAGTCGTACATCGTCCGGCGCTCGGCCCGCCACGGCACCGAGCGCACCAACAGGGCGAACAGCTCATCTCCCGCGGCGAGCCAGCCGGGCCGGACGTCGACCCAGGCGCCGGCGCCGAGCTCGGTGCGGTGGAGACCGGCTGCCAGCCGGCCCAGCGACATCTCGTCAGCGAGGTCGAGCAGGGAGCCCTGGAGCATGAGGTCCATCACCCCACTGTAACCCACCATCTCGAACGAGTGTTCGAGACGCTTCGAGTTCACGGCCGACCGGCGAGGCTGCTTCGGGAGCGGAGCGGATCGCGAGACAATGAGGCCATGCCCCTCTATCGTGACGAGGCGATCGTCCTGCGCACCCACAAGCTGGGCGAGGCCGACCGCATCATCACGATGCTGACGCGCACCCGCGGCCGCGTTCGGGCCGTCGCCAAGGGCGTGCGCCGCACGAAGTCGCGGTTCGGCTCCCGGCTCGAGCCCGGGATGGTCGTCGACGTGCAGTGCTACGAGGGCCGCAACCTCGACACGGTGACCCAGGTCGAGACGCTGGCCTCCTACGGCGACGTCATCGCGCGGGACTACGCCGCCTGGACGGCTGCCTCCGCGATGCTCGAGACCTCGATCCAGCTCACCGAGGAGCACGAGCCGCAGGCCCAGCAGTACCTCCTGCTGGCGGGCGCCCTCCGCGCTCTCTCCGAGCGCGTCCACGACCCCTCCCTCGTCCTCGATGCCTTCCTGTTGCGCTCCCTCGCCGTCGCCGGGTGGGCGCCGAGCTTCCACGACTGCGCGCGCTGCGGCGCCGAGGGACCCCAACGCGCGTTCAACGTCCAGGCCGGCGGGGCGGTGTGCCCTCTCTGCCGGCCGCCCGGCTCGAGCGCGCCGGCCCCGGAGACCTTTGCCCTCCTGGCCGCGCTCCTGTCCGGCGACTGGGACGTGGCCGACGCCAGCGACGACCGGCAGCGCCGGCAGGGCAGTGGTCTCGTCGCAGCCTTCCTGCAGTGGCACCTGGAGCGTGGCGTGAGATCGTTGCGCCTCGTCGAGCGAGCCTGAGCGACAGATCAACCGATCGACCGGAGAACCATGACCCAGCCCTTCCCGCACCCATCGGGGGCGCGGCCGCCGTCGATCCCGGCCGCCGCCCTGCCGAAGCACGTCGCCATCGTCATGGACGGCAACGGCCGGTGGGCCAACGCCCGCGGCCTGCCCCGGACCAAGGGCCACGAGGCGGGCGAGGCCTCCCTCCTGGACGTGGTGGCCGGGGCCATCGAGGTCGGGGTGACGCACCTGTCCGCGTACGCCTTCTCGACGGAGAACTGGCGCCGCTCGCCGGACGAGGTGCGCTTCCTCATGGGCTTCAACCGTGACGTGATCCGGCGCCGGAGGGACCAGCTGCACGAATGGGGCGTCCGGATGCGGTGGGTGGGCCGGTCACCGCGGCTGTGGCGGTCGGTCATCAAGGAGCTCGAGGTCGCCCAGGAGCTGACCAAGGACAACACCGGTCTCACCCTCTACTTCTGCGTCAACTACGGCGGCCGCGCCGAGCTGGCCGACGCCGTCCGACGGATCGCCGAGGACGCGCGAGCCGGCCGGCTGCGGCCGAGCTCGGTCGACGAACGGACCATCACGCGCTATCTCGACGAGCCGAGCATGCCTGACGTCGACCTGTTCGTCCGCTCGTCGGGGGAGCAGCGGACGAGCAACTTCCTGCTGTGGCAGTCGGCCTACGCCGAGATGGTGTTCCAGAACCGGCTGTGGCCGGACTACGACCGCCGGGACCTGTGGGCGGCGATCGAGGAGTACGTCGCCCGGGACCGCCGCTACGGTGGTGCGGTGGACCAGCCGTCCCTGAGCTGACGCGGAGCTGACGCCGGCCGCGATCAGGAGGCCCCCGGGCGGCCGCAGTCGTCGCAGGTGCCGAAGATCTCGAGCGTGTGGGTCACGTCGCTGAACCCGTGCTGGGCGGCGACGCGGTCGGTCCACTGCTCGACCGCGGGGCCCTCGACCTCGACGGTCCGCCCGCACTCCCGGCAGACGAGGTGGTGGTGGTGATGGGTCGAGCAGGCCCGGTAGACGGCCTCGCCCTCGTCGGTCCGCAGGACGTCCACGGTGCCGGCCTCGACCATGGCCTGCAGCGCGCGGTAGACGGTCGCGAGGCCGACCCCCTCACCCGCGTCGCGCAGGCGGGCATGGACGGTCTGCGCCGACGTGAAGTCGTTGCACTTCTCGAGCAGCTCGGCCACGGCGGCCTGCTGGCGGGTCATCCGGCGCGGGGTGGTCGTCACGGGGTGACCTCCTCGGTCGTCTGCTCGGCGGGGGCCACCTCGCCGTGCTCGTCGTAGTGCCCGTGGTGCGGGGCGTGGAGGTGGCCGTCATGGACGTAGTCGACGTGGTCCTCGTGCGGAACGGACGCATGGCCGCAGCCGGGGCCGTGCTCGTGGTCGTGGCCCTCTGCCCGGTCGTGGCGGTTGCCGCGCACCCGCTGGACGACGCTCGTCGAGATCGAGATGAGGAGGAACAGCCCGATGGCCACGAGCACGATCGTCCCCCCGGACGGCGTGTTGAGCGGGTAGGAGGCGACCACGCCACCGACCGCGGAGACGAGCCCCAGGGCGATCGCCCAGCGCACCCCGGAGCTGAAGCTGCGGGCGAACAGCTGGGCCGCCGCGTTCGGCACGATCATCAGGGCGCTGATGAGGAGCAGCCCGACGATCCGCATGGCGATGACCACCGTCGTTGCGGTCAGCACGGCGAGCACGATGTTGAGGGTCAGGACGGGCAGGCCCACGGCCCGCGCGTACTCCTCGTCGTTGGCGACCGCGAAGAGCCGCGGCCGCAGGACCCAGGTGGTGACGGCGATGACGACGGCGAGCACGGCGAAGATGACCAGGTCGTCCTGGCGAACCGTGAGGATCGAGCCGAAGAGGTACTTCATGAGGTTGGCCGGGGTGCCGTCCGGGGCCTTGCTGATGATGACGACGCCGGCGGCGATCCCCCCGTAGAAGATGATCGCGAGCGCCTGGTCGCCACTCGTGCGTCCCCGCGCGCGCAGGATCTCGATGACGACGGCGGCGATCACGGCCGCGACGAGCGCGGTGAGGACCGGGCTCCGGTGGGTGAGGACTCCGATGGCGACCCCGGCGAGCGCGACGTGGCCCATGCCGTCACCGATGAGGGACATCCGTCGCTGGACGACGAAGATGCCGACCATCGGGGCGACCGCGCCGACGAGGAGTGCCGCGAGGATGGCCCGCTGCATGAAGTCGGTGGACAGGATCTCGGTCACGGTGTCCTCCCGCGCGGGTCGAAGGGGTCGAGCGGCCCGTGCACGACGGCGCCCGGTGGGGGAGTGAGCTCGAGGTCGTGGTGGTGGCTGTCGTGGTCATGGTGGATCAGGCCGCGCCGCGCGGCGTAGCGTTCCCGGTCCCCGTCGAAGACGATGCGTCCGCGGTCGACGACGATGATCCGGCTCAGCAGGCTACGGAGCGCCCCGAGCTCGTGGGTGACGATCACCATGGTGACGCCCCGCTCGACGAGGCGGCCGAGCACATCGGCCAGCACGTGCTGGCTCGCGGCGTCCACGCCGGCGGTGGGCTCGTCCATGATGAGCACGTCGGGCTGTCCGGCGAGGGCCCGCGCGATGAGGACGCGCCGTTGCTGGCCCCCGGAGAGCGTGCTCACCTCGGTGCCCGCCCGGTCGGCGAGCCCGACGAGGTCGAGCGACCGGCAGACGATCTGTCGGTCGGTCGCTCGGAGCCGGCCGTGCCAGCCGAGCCGGGGGAGGCGCCCCGACTCGACGATCTCCTCGGCGGTGGCGCGGACCGAGGACGAGAGGGTGTGCCGTTGGGGCACGTAGCCGATCCGGGCTCGGTCGCGGAGCTCATCGGCCGGTGTTCCGAACAGCGTCACCATCCCGCCCAGCCGGTGGTTGAGGCCGAGGATGCCCTTCATCAGGGTCGACTTCCCGGCTCCGTTGGGGCCGAGGACGGCGACCACCTCGCCGCGCTCGACGGTGAGGCTGGCGCCGGTGAGGACCGGGCGCCGGCCGTAGCCGAAGGACGCGTCGGTCAGCTCGATGATGGCGCTCATGCGCAGCCCTGCCCGTGCTTGAGGGTCGCGAGGTTGCTCCGCATCACCGCGAAGTAGTCCGTGCCGGCGGAGGCGTCGGTGATGCCCTCGAGCGGGTCGAGCGTGGCGACGGTGGCTCCGGAGGATGCAGCGACCGTCTCGGCGAAGTGCGGCTCGACGAGGGTCTCCTGGTAGATGGTCGTGACGCCGTGGTCCCTGACCAGCTGGGTGATCTCTGCGAGGCCGGCGGCGCTGGGCTCCGCCTCGGGGGAGACGCCGGTGATGCCGTGCTGCTCGAAGCCGTAGCGGTCGGCGAGGTAGGTGAACGCTGCGTGGCTGGTGACGAGCTCCTTGATGGAGCACGACCTCAGGGTGGCGGCGAACTCCTCGTCCAGCGCGGTCAGCTCCGTGACGAAGGCCGTCGTGTTGCGTTCGTAGGTCGCGGCCCGTTGCGGGTCCAGCTCGGCGAGCCGCGTGCCGATCGCTCGTGCCACGTCGGCGTAGCGCTCGGGGTCCAGCCAGAAGTGCGGGTCGGTGCTGCCGCCGGCGTGCTGCTCCTCCGCGGCGGCGGTGACGGTCAGGCGCGCGGCGCCGGAGACGTCGAGCGCGCGCGTGGGATCGACCTGCTCGACGGCGTCGTCCACGGCCGGCTGGAAGCCCTTGGAGTAGATGACGAGCGACGCGTCGGTCAGGCGTGCGAGGTCCTGGGCGCCGATCTCGAGGTCGTGCGGCTCGGCGCCGGGCTTGGTGAGGACCGAGACGTCAGCCCCCTCGCCGGCGATCCGCTCGGTCGCGAACTGGATGGGGTAGAAGCTGGTGACGACGCTCGGCGCTCCGGCGGCTCCACCCGAGGTCCCCCGGAGGGGCGCGTCGCTGGAGCAGGCGCTCGCGGTGAGGGTCAGGACGGCCGCGGCGGTGAGCGCGGCGAGGCGTCGGGTCATGCTGAGAATCATTCTCGAAATGAGAATCATTGTCAAAACCGGGGGTCGTATGCCGCTGGGCTCGGTCGCGCCCCCGGCCGCGGTCCCGGTCGTCAGCTGGGGGCGAGCTCGACGATGGACACGGCCACGACCAGGGTGAGGACGGCGACCCGCAGGAGCCGCTCGGGCAGGGTGAGCCGCTGCCAGGTGAGGAAGAGCAGCCACGACACGAACACCGCCACGACGAGGAACGCGACACCGCTCCAAGGGGAGGGCCCGAGGATCCCCACGGCGAGGAGGAGGAGCAGGACGCCGAGGCTCACGGCGCGGGGAAGGGCGTCGAGCCGCTCCACCCACGGTGCGGAGGCGTGCTCGATGCGGGACCGGAAGCTCAGCGTCACGGGAGTCACCCTAACGAGGGTCGACCCGGCCCCGGACCGGTGGCCACCGGCCGGCGCGGGTCTCGGATCCACTCGCTCCACGAGCCGGGGTAGAGCGCCGCGTCCACGCCGCCCTCGGCGAGCGCGAGCACCGCATGGGCAGCGGTGACTCCGGACCCGCAGTACGCGGCGACCGGGCCGTTGTGCTGCCCGAGCACCTCGGCCGCGTGGGCGGCGAGGTCGGCGCGGAAGGTCCCGTCCTCGGCCAGCCAAGCCGCGGTGGGAGCGCTGACCGCACCCGGGATGTGTCCGGCCACCGGGTCGATCGGTTCCTGCTCGCCCGCGTAGCGCTCGGGAGCCCGGGCGTCGAGCAGCAGCCCGCTCCGGGCGACGTCGGCAGCCCCGTGGGCATCGACGGTCGGCATCGATCCGGGACGGGCGACGAAGCCGCCGTGGTGCACCTCGGGGACCTCGGTGCTCACGGGCAGCCCGGCGCGGACCCACGCCGCGAACCCGCCGTCGAGCACGCGGACGTCCTCCAGGCCGGCCCAGCGGAACACCCACCAGGCGCGGGCTGCGGCGTAGGACTCCCTGCCGTCGTAGACGACCACCCTGGTCCGCTCGCTCACCCCGCACCGGCGCAGCGTTCCCTCGACGACCGCCGGCTCGGGCAAGGGGTGGCGGCCGCCCTCGCCCGGGGGGGCGGCGAGCTCGGTGTCGAGGTCGACGAAGAAGGCACCCGGGACGTGCCCGGCTGCGTACTCCGCCGGCCCGGGCTGCTCCTGTCCCGGCGTCGTCAGCGTCCACCGGACGTCGATGACGACGACGTCCTCGATCTCGTGGGCGAGGTCGCGGGCCGTGACGAGGTGACTCATGGCCCCCATCGTGGCATCCTCGCGACGTGGCGGTTCACCTGGTCCTCGTGCACGGTTCCCGGCTCGCCAGCTCTCAGTGGGCCCCGCAGCTGCCGCTCCTCCGGGAGCACGTCACCGTCGGCCTGGTGGACCTGCCCGGACACGGGTCCCGGGCGACGGAGTCGTTCTCCCTGGCGCGCTGCGTCGAGGTCATCGACGCGGCCGTCGACGGTGCCCCAACCGCTTCGAAGGTCGTGCTCGTCGGACACTCCCTGGGCGGCTACGCCGCGATGGCGTATGCCGCTGAGCTGGGTTCGCGGCTGGACGGCCTGGTCCTCGCGGGGTGCAGTGCGTCGCCGGTGGGTCCGGGAGCGGCGATCTACCGGGGCGTCGCGGCGGTGACGGACCGGCTGGGGCCGGACCGGATGACTCGTCTCAACGACCGGGTGCTGAGGCGCCTCTATGCGGTCGACCTCATCGAGCCGGTCATCGCCGGCGGGTACTTCTTCGCCCCGACCGCCACGGCCTGGCAGGCGGTGATGACGTCGTGCCGACCCGCGATGCTGTCCGGGCTCACGTGCCCGCTCCTGCTGCTCAACGGGCAGTTCGACCAGATGCGGCTGGGCACGAGACGGTTCCTCCGCGACTGTCCGCGCGCCCGGGTCGAGATCATCCCCAGGGCCTCGCACCTCGCCAACCTCGACCAGCCCCGGGCGTTCGCCGCGGCGCTGCTGCGCTTCGCCGATTCGGTGGATGGGCGCTGACTGGGGACAATCGGGTCTCGTGAGCAACGTGACCTCCCCGGCGACGGACCCGGGACCGGGCGCCGGCCCCGGGCTGCCGGCCCTGCGCATCGGTCGGCACGTCATCGAGTCACCCGTCGTGCTGGCCCCGATGGCGGGGATCACGAACCGTGCCTTCCGTCGCCTGTGCCGCGAGTACGGCAACGAGGGCGCCGTCACCGGGGGCGCGAGCGGAGCGACGAGCCTCTACGTGAGCGAGATGATCACGACGCGAGCCCTGGTCGAGCGCAACGCGGAGACGATGCGCCTCATCGAGCACGACCCCGACGAGAACCCCCGGTCGATCCAGCTCTACAGCGTCGACCCGGCGACTGCTCGGGCGGCGGCCCGCATCCTCGTCCAGGAGGACCGGGCGGACCACATCGACCTCAACTTCGGCTGCCCCGTGCCCAAGGTGACGCGCAAGGGTGGCGGCTCGGCGCTCCCCTGGAAGCGCGACCTCTTCCGCTCCATCGTCGGTGCGGTGGTCGAGGAGGGCGCCCGTCGGGACATCCCGGTCACGGTGAAGATGCGCAAGGGCATCGACGACGAGCACCTCACCTATCTCGAGGCGGGGCTCGCGGCGGAGGACGAGGGGGCGGCCGCGGTGGCGCTCCACGGGCGGACCGCCGCGCAGGCCTACTCGGGCACCGCCGACTGGGCGGCGATCAGGTTGCTCAAGCAGACGGTGACGACCGTCCCCGTCCTCGGCAACGGCGACATCTGGTCCGCGGAGGACGCCCTGCGGATGGTCGCGGAGACGGGCTGTGACGGCGTGGTGGTGGGCCGAGGCTGCCTGGGTCGGCCCTGGCTCTTCACCGACCTGGCCGCCGCCTTCGCCGGCTCGTCCGCTCGGGTGACCCCGTCGTTGGGCGTGGTCGCCGACACGCTCCGCACCCACACCCTCTACCTCACCGACTTCTACGGCGACGAGGAACGGGCCTGCCGCGACATCCGCAAGCACATCGCCTGGTATCTCAAGGGCTTCCCGGCCGGCTCGACGCTGAGGAGCTCGCTCGCTCTCGTCGACTCGATCGCCTCGCTCGACCGGCTGCTCGCAACGCTCGACCGCGAGGCCCCGTGGCCTGGTGAGGCGGCGGAGGGCCAGCGCGGACGATCCGGCTCGTCCCGCCACGTCGTCCTGCCCGAGGGGTGGCTCGACTCCCGTGAGCTGTCCGACGAGCACCGTCGCGTCGTGGCGCAGGCTGAGCTGTCGGTCAGCGGCGGCTGACTCAGCTGATCCAGACCGTGAGCGGCCCGAGGCGCTCCGCGCCGGCCGCGACCGCCGCCTCGACCCCGGACCCCGCGTCCCAGCCGACGAGGGGCAGGCCCGGCAGCAGCCGCTGCGCGGCCGCGACGGCCCAGCGCCACGTCTGCTCCTCGTCGCCGTCCGCCGCGAACGTGTTGCTCAGCCCACCGATGCCGTCCGTGACGTTGACGATGCAGCCGGCGGTGCACCCCCCCACGTCGGGGCCGCTGCCCGCGAGGACGTGAACGCCAGGGTGGTCGAGGAGTGCGGGACGGAACAGCCCGACGTCGTCGGGGTCCGACGACCACGCCCGGGTCCACGAGGCCAGGTCGCCCGCGGTCGTGATCGGCCGCCACGACGTCGGTCCGCCAGCCTCGCCGGTCGGCCCCTGACCGGCCGCAGTGTGGGACGGCGCCCACCACAGCCACTCGCCGACGACGAGCCGGGCGAAGTCCTCGGTCGACAGGTCGAGCCGGGACCAGCTGTCCTTCACCGAGGCGCCGTCCCCGGGGTCGATGCGGGTCAGGAGGTCGTACTCGCCCGCATCGGGTGAGACCGTCACGGCATCCGGGTAGTAGGGCGGCGTCCGCCTCGGCGAGGTCCAGGCGAGCTCGTCGAGGACACCCGGCAGGCCATGGGTACGGCACACCGCGTCGCACCAGAGGGCGTTGTTGCGGGCGGCCAGGGCGATGCGGTCGGTCACGCCCCGATCATGGCGCACCCCGCGGAGCTGAGCTGAGCTCCGGCCTCAGTGCTTGTTGCGGGGAGGGATGATCTCGTGGTGCTTGGCCGCCTCTTCCTTGGCGTGCTTGTCGGAGCGCTTCTCCTTGATGGACTTGCCCTTCTGCGACATCCGGGAACGCGGGGACTTGTCGGCCATGTCTGGCTCCTGACGGTTGGAAGCCGAGGTGGCTTCATGGCCAGTATGCCCCACGGGCCCCAGAGCCCGCCGGTGCTGGAGCCAGCCCTCGCGCGCCACCGAGCCCAGCGGCATACGGCCTAGAGTCTGGGTGTGGCCTATACGGAGTTCGACCGGGAGCGATGGGTCGCGGAGGACCCGGCGCAGAAGCGAGCCGACCGGGACGACTTCGCCCGCGACCGCGCCCGCCTCGTCCACTCGGCCGCGCTGCGCCGGCTCGCCGGCAAGACGCAGATCCTCGGCGCCGGCCACGACGACTTCGTGCGCAACCGCCTGACCCACTCCCTCGAGGTCGCGCAGATCGGCAGGGAGTTCGGCGCCGCGCTGGGCTGCGACGCCGACCTCGTCGACACGGCCTGCCTGGCCCACGACCTCGGCCACCCGCCGTTCGGCCACAACGGGGAGATGGAGCTCGACCGGATCTGCGCCGACATCGGCGGGTTCGAGGGGAACGCACAGACCCTGCGCCTGCTCACCCGGCTGGAGCCGAAGCGGTGCCACGCCGACGGGCGACCAGCCGGCCTCAACCTCACCCGCGCCTCGCTCGACGCGGCCACCAAGTACCCGTGGGTCCGCGGCGACGGTCCGGTGCCGACGCGGAAGTTCGGAGCCTACGAGGACGACCTGCCGGTCTTCGAGTGGCTCCGCGCCGACGCCGAGCCCGGTGTCCGCTGCTTCGAGGCCGAGGTGATGGACTGGTCCGACGACGTCGCCTACTCCGTCCACGACCTCGAGGACGCCATCGCCTCCGACTGGATGGACCCTCGCGCGCTCCGTTCACGCACGGAGATGCGCTCGGTCCTCGAGGTGGCCGCGGCGACCTACGCCCCGGACCAGGACCCGGCGGCGCTCGCCGCCGCCCTGGAGCGGATCCTCGCGACCGGGGCGATCCCGGCCCGGTTCGACGGTTCGCGCAACGACCTCGCCGCGCTCAAGGACATGACCAGCCGGATCATCGGCCGGTTCGTCCTCGCCGTGGAGCTCGCGACGCGAGAGCGCCACGGCCCCGGGCCGCTCAGCCGCTACGAGGCCGACCTCGTCGTGCCGGACGAGACGCGCGCCGAGTGCGCGGTGCTCAAGGCGGTGGCCAACCAGTTCGTCGTCACGACGCAGGACCAGATGGCCCTCAAGGAGCGCCAGCGCCACCTCCTCGGCGACCTCGTCGACGCGTATGCGGCCGAGCCGGACCTGCGGCTCGACACTCCCTTTCGTTCCGACTACCGCGCGGCCGACGACGATGCGGCCAGGCGGCGGGTCATCGTCGACCAGGTCGCCTCGCTGACCGACGGCCGGGCGCTGCTCCTGCACTCCCTGTGGGTGGGGCCGACGGCCGAAGGTGCCTGACGACCTAGACTCACGGCAGCGAGAGGAGGCTTGATGGCCGGCCGGATCAACCCTGATGACATCGCGACCGTCAAGTCGCGCTCCTCGATCGAGGACGTCGTCCGTGAGCACGTCACGCTGCGCCCAGCCGGCCCCGGGTCGCTCAAGGGGCTGTGCCCGTTCCACGACGAGAAGACCCCCTCGTTCACCATCCGCCCCGCCGTCGGCGCCTGGCACTGCTTCGGCTGCGGGGAGGGCGGGGACGTCATCTCCTTCATCCAGAAGGTCGACCACCTCACCTTCAGCGAGGCCGTCGAGCGGCTGGCGCAGCGACTCTCGATGGAGCTGCGGTACGAGGACGGCGGGTCCCGGCCCCGCGAGGAGGGGCTGGGGCGGCGCTCCCGTCTCCTCGAGGCGCACCGGGTGACGGAGGAGTACTACACCGAGCGACTCCTCGGTGACCAAGGCGCTCGACTCGCCCGGGACTTCCTGCGGGCCCGCGACTTCAACAGCAGCCACGTCCGGCACTTCGGCGTCGGTTTCGCGCCCCGAGGCGGGGAGGAGCTCGTCCGGCACCTGCGCGGCAAGGGTTTCACCGACGACGAGCTCGTGATCGGCGGCCTCGCCGGACGCGGGTCCCGAGGACTCTACGACCGGTTTCGCGGGCGCCTGGTCTGGCCGATCCGCGACATCACCGGCAGCACGATCGGCTTCGGGGCGCGCCGGATCTTCGACGACGACCGGATCGAGGCGAAGTACCTCAACACGTCCGAGACGCCGATCTACAAGAAGTCGACGGTCCTCTACGGGCTCGACCTCGCCAAGAAGCGGATCGCCCAGGACCGTCAGGCGGTCGTCGTCGAGGGCTACACCGACGTCATGGCCTGCCACCTGGCGGGGGTCGAGACCGCGGTCGCGACGTGCGGCACCGCCTTCGGCGCCGAGCACATCAAGCTGCTCCGCCGGATCATGCGCGACGAGGCCGACCTCGCCCCCGCCAAGGTGATCTTCACCTTCGACGGGGATGCGGCCGGCCAGAAGGCAGCGATGCGGGCGTTCGCCGACGACGCGAAGTGGACCTCCCAGTCCTTCGTCGCCGTGGAGAAGTCCGGGAAGGACCCCTGCGAGCTGCGGCAGGCAGGTGGAGACCCGGCCGTTCAGGCGCTCATCGAGGACGCGGTCCCGATGTTCGAGTTCGCGGTGCGCACCACGATCAAGCGGTTCGACCTCGGGACCGCGGAGGGCCGGGTCCAGGCGAGCCGAGCGGTGGCACCCATCATCGGCTCGATCCGGGACCGGTCGCTCCGCCCTGAGTACACCCGGGAGGTGGCCGGGGTCCTCGGTCTCGAGGTCGAGCAGGTCGCTGCCGAGGTGGCCCGCGCCGGACGGCTCCAGGTGGACGCTGACCGGGCGGACGGCCGCTCCGTCAACCGCCCGTCGGCGCCGGGAGCCGGCTCCGCCCGGGCAGCCGGGGGCTTCGACGACGTGGAGCCCGGTGCTGACGAGGCGGCCGGCCTGCTGCCGGTGCCGGACCGGCGCGACCCTGTGGTGCTGGCCGAGCGCCAGCTCCTGCAGGTGCTGCTCCAGTTCCCCACGCTGCTCCGGCCAGGCGCCATCGACCTGCTCTCCCCGGATGCGTTCTCGGCGCCGGCGCACCGGGCGGTCTTCGACGGGATCAGGATCGCCGGAGGCTCAGGCGAGCGCCCCTCGCTCGGGTCCTGGGTCTCCACCGTGACGGAGGCCGCCCCCACAGCGGTGGCGCCGCTCATCAGCGAGCTGGCAGTCGCGACGCTCCCGACCCGGATGGACGCGACGACCGGCCTGCCGACCGCGCGCTACGTCGAGGAGCTCTTCAACCGGGTCCGCACGGTCGAGCTGACGCGGCGGGTGGCGGATGCGATGAGCGAGATGCGCCGCCTCGACCACGCCGCGGCACCCGATCCGCACCGCTCTCGGTCCCTCGCGGTGAAGCTGCAGGAGCTCCAGCGGCAGCTGGCCACGATCAAGGAAGGAATGGCCTGATGGGCATCTTCGGCCGCCGGCGCAAGGCGGAGCTCCCCGGCGAGATCCGGCGAGCGGTGCCGTTGGCCTCGGGCGACCGGATCATCGCCTGGGCGCAGGACGAGCAGGCCGGTGGCTACGTCGTCGCGTCGACGCACCGGCTCGCCTCCGTCGGATCCGACGGCGCCCTGCTCTGGCAGCGCCCTTGGCACGAGGCCGAGTCGGGCACGTGGCAGGGTGACTCAGGCCTGCTCACCGTCGTCTGGGTCGACCACCGTCGCCCCGCCCAGTGGCTCGTGCGCGAACCCTCGATGCTGCAGCAGGCCCTCCGGGAGCGGATCCAGGCGAGCGTCGTCCTCAGTGACGAGTTCCGGGCCGACAACCGGCGGACCGTGCGCGTCGTGATCCGCCAGGACTTTGCGACCGGCGGGCTTCTGGAGCAGGTCATCCCGGGCAAGGGCGTCGATCCGGGCGACCCGGACGTGGCCGCCGAGGCCGCCAGACGACTCCAGCGAATGCGCTCCGAAGTCGGTCTCTGAGCTGCTCCCGATGGCCGCCCGGGGTTGTCGAGAGCCGATTTAGTCCCGGGCGAACTCCTTTGCTATGGTTGCCCGGCAGCAGTCCCCTGTAGCTCAACTGGCAGAGCAGCCGGCTGTTAACCGGCAGGTTGTTGGTTCGAGTCCAACCGGGGGAGCACCTCGAAAGAGCAGCTCGCGACACGGCCGTGACGCGAGCTGCTCTTTCGTTGTGGTGCGGTGCCCCGAACGGTTCTTCTTGAGTTGGCCAGGTGGCGCGAACTGCTCTTTCGACTGGCGGCGGTTCAGCGGTCCCGGAGAGCGCGTTCGTCGGCCTCTTGCAGCTGCTCGTCGAGGATGGCCGTGTCCACCTCGGCGACCGCACCGGGTCCGGCGGCGCCGCGCGTGATCGTGACGCGCCCTCGCTCACGCAGGCGCCTCTCGACGTAGGCGGCGACGCGGGTGAGGGCGTAGTTGATGACGATGAAGATGATCGCGATGACGATCATCGCCGGCACCGGGTTGCCCTTGTACGAACCGATCTGCCCGAACTTGTTGAGCAGCTCGTCGTAGGTGATGATCGCGCCGAGGGCGGTGTCCTTGAGGACGACGACGAGCTGGCTCACCAGCGACGGGAGCATGGCCGTGATCGCCTGCGGCAGGAGAATCGACCGGAGCGTCTGGCCAGGAGTCAGTCCGATGGACAGCCCCGCCCCGGACCGGATCAGCTCGGCGACGACGGATCCGTTGTAGAGCGTCAGCCCGGTGATGACAGCGGCGAGCGGGTTGATGTCGCTGTCGAAGACGTTGTTGGCCGAGTAGTAGTAGAACGCGGCGATCATCATGACGAGGACGGGCACGGAGCGGAAGAACTCGACCACGATGGTGCTGAGCCACCGCACGGCAGCGTGGTTCGACACGCGGCCCATGCCGAAGGCCACACCGAAGATCCCGGCGAGGGCCACGGAGATGACCGCGGCCTTCAAGGTGGTGAGCAGGCCCGGGATGAGGTACTCGACCCAGATCTCGCCAGTGAGGAACGGCGTCCACTTTTCCGCGTCCAGGTTGCCCTTCTCGCCCAGCTTCCACAACGCGAAGCCGACGAACGAGAGGATCAGCAGCAGGCCGACCAGGCTGAGCACGCGGTGGCGGGCGCGGGCCCTCGGACCGGGGGCATCGAAGAGAACAGCGGTGCTCACCGCTTCACCACCAGCCGGTTGGAGAGGTATGTCGTCAGCATCCCCATGGGCAGGGTGAGGATGACGAAGCCGATGGCGACGATGAGGAAGATCGGCAGGATCAGGTCGGATCGCAGCTCGAGCATCTCCTTCATCAGACCGCTGACCTCCGCCACGCCGATGGCGGTCGCCACCGTGGTGTTCTTGGTCAAGGCGATGAGCGTGTTGCCAAGAGGGGTGATCGCTCCCCGAAAACCTTGCGGCAGAACGACGTCACGCAGGCTCTGCGCGAACGTGAGGCCGATCGACCGGGCCGCCTCGGCCTGTCCAACGGGAACCGTGTTGACGCCCGATCGGATGGCCTCGCAGACGAAGGCGGCGTGGTAGACGGACAGGGCGATCACCGCCCAGATGAGGTTGTTCCGCGCGAACTCGTCGCTGAAGTTGAACCCCAGGTTGACCGCCATGACGATGTTCGCGGCGATGATGATCAGGGTCAGCGGGGTGTTGCGCACGGTGTTGACGTAGAACGCACCGGTCCGCTGGAACACCCCCACCGGTGAGAGCCGCATGATCGCCACGATGGTGCCGATGAGGAGCGAGCCGATGGCGGCGGTGACGGTGAGCAGGATCGTCATCCCGAATGCCGCGAAGATGTTGTACTCCGCGAAGAGTTCACCCATGTGCAGTCCTCCTCGGGCGGTCGAGCTTGTGCTGACCCGGCTGGGGGCCAGCCGGAGCGGGAAGTATGCCGCTGAGCTGAGCCAGCTCAGCGGCATACCCCTCTGCGGTGGGCTGGGTGATCAGGCGGACTGGCAGGTCGGGGTGGGCGGGTTGCCCTCACCCGGCTTGTAGTTGGCCGGGCCGAGCCACTTGTCGACCGACTCCTGCCACTTGCCCTCGTCGATGAACTTCTTCAGTGCGGTGACCACCTGGTTGCAGAACTCCGTGTCGCCCTTCTTGACGCCGACACCGTAGTTCTCCGTCGAGAACTTGTTGCCGACGACCTTGAGCTTGCCCTTGTTGGTGTCCTGGGCCGCGTACCCGGCGAGGATCGTGTCGTCGGTGGTGAGGGCGTCGACCGCTCCGGACTTCAGGGCGTCGACGCAGAGGCTGTAGGTGTTGTACTCCTGCAGGTTGACGCCGGGGATCTCGTCCTTGATCTTCTGGGCACTGGTCGAGCCCTTGACGGAGCAGAGCTTCTTGCCGTCGAGGGTGTCCTTGCCGGTGATCGAGGTGTCGTCGGAGCGGACCAGCAGGTCCTGCCCGGCGATGAAGTACGGGCCGGCGAAGGACACGTCGGCCATCCGCTTCTCGGTGATGGAGTACGTGCCGACGATGTATTTGACCTGCCCCGTCTTGAGCAGGGTCTCGCGCTGGGCGGAGACGGCTTCCACGAACTCGACGTCGAGGTTGAGCTCCTTCGCGATGAAGTTCGCGACGTCGACGTCGAACCCGGAGTAGGTGGCGCCGGTCTTGAGGCCGAGGCCCGGTTGGTCGAACTTGATGCCGACCTTGACCTTGTCGCCGCCCGCGGCCCCGCTGTTGCCTCCGTCGCTCCCGCACGCGGCGAGGCCGAGGGCTGCGACGGTCGCGATGGCGACTGCGCTGGTGCGCCGTAGCTTCATGAGTTGTTCCTCCTGGTGGGGTGGGTGCCCGGCGGTGGCCGGGAACGGTCTGACGGTGTTGATCAGTGGGTGAGGATCTTGCTGAGGAAGTCCTTCGCTCGGGGAGACCGGGCGTTGGTGAAGAACTCCTCGGGCGTGTCCTGCTCGACGATCTCGCCCTCGTCCATGAAGACGACGCGGTCCGCCGCCCGACGGGCGAAGCCCATCTCGTGGGTCACGACGATCATCGTCATGCCCTCCTTGGCGAGGCTCGTCATGACGTCGAGGACCTCGTTGATCATCTCGGGGTCGAGAGCCGAGGTCGGCTCGTCGAAGAGCATGACCTTGGGGTTCATCGCCAAGGACCTGGCGATGGCGACCCGCTGCTGCTGGCCACCCGAGAGCTGCGCCGGGTACTTGTCCCTCTGCTGCTGGACCCCGACGCGCTCGAGCAGCTCCGTGGCCTTCCTCTCGGCCTCCGCCTTGCCGATGCCCCGGACCTTCATCGGCCCGAGCGTGACGTTCTGCAGGATCGTCTTGTGGGCGAAGAGGTTGAAGGACTGGAAGACCATTCCGACGTCCGCCCGCAGCTTTGCCAGCGCCTTGCCCTCCTCCGGCAGCGGCTGGCCGTCGATGAGGATGCGGCCCGTCTCGAAGGTCTCGAGACGGTTGATGGTGCGGCAGAGCGTCGACTTGCCCGACCCGGACGGGCCGAGCACCACGACGACGTCCCCCTTGCCCACGGTGAGGTTGATGTCCTTGAGCACGTGCAGGTCGCCGAAGTGCTTGTTGACGCCCTCGACGACCACGATGGGGTGCTGGCCGTCGGTGCTCGCGTCACGTCGGGCATCGCTGCCGACGGCATTCGCTTCGTCCATGCCGGAAACCTATCGGCTGCGGCTCCCCTGAGCGAGAGGTCCGCAGGAGCGTCGCCGAATCGTAGCGAAGCCGTCCCCCGTCTCCGGGTGACCCGCGCCGCGGTCGAGGTGCTAGTCGGTGCTCGCTGTGGCGCTCGCCGTGGCGCTCGCGGTGGTCGGCTCTGCGACGTCGGAGGTGGTCGCGGGCTCGCTCGGAGCTGTGGTGGCCGCCGGCTCGGACGTGGTGCTGGGAGCGGGCTCGGCGGTGGTCGCGTTCGTCGTGGTCGGCTCGGACGTGGTGCTGGGAGCGGGCTCGGCGGTGGTCGCGTTCGTCGTGGTCGGCTCGGACGTGGTGCTGGGAGCTGGCTCGGCGGTGGTCGCGTTCGTCGTGGTCGGCTCGGACGTGGTGCTGGGAGCGGGCTCGGCGGTGGTCGCGTTCGTCGTGGTCGGCTCGGACGTGGTGCTGGGAGCGGGCTCGGCGGTGGTCGCGTTCGTCGTGGTCGGCTCGGACGTGGTGCTGGGTGCAGGAGCCGTGGTGGTGGGGTCGGTCGTGGTGGGATCCGTGGTCGGGTCGGTCGTGGTGGGATCCGTGGTCGGGTCGGTCGTGGTGGGGTCGGTCGTGGTGGGATCCGTGGTCGGGTCGGTCGTGGTGGGATCCGTGGTGGGGTCGGTCGTGGTGGGATCCGTGGTCGGGTCGGTCGTGGTGGGATCCGTGGTCGGCGGTGCCGTCGTCGAGCTCGTGTCTGACGGGCTGGGAGTGGTGCTGCCGGAGGGCTGCGAGCTCGGAGTCGAGGACGAGGTCGGGGACGGGATGGGCACGTCGCCGTCCTCCACGGTGTGGAACGGCCGGCCCGTGTCGTCCCGGACGACATGAGGCGCGGCCAGGAAGGGGATGCTCGGAGCGTGCGACGACGGCAGGCCGAGGTAGGGAGCCGGGTCGACGTAGCGGTCGTCGAGGATGACGTCGAAGTGCAGGTGGCAGCCGGTGGACCAGCCGGTGGTCCCGACCAGTCCGATGATGTCGCCCTGCTTGACGA
This sequence comes from Intrasporangium calvum DSM 43043, assembly GCF_000184685.1. NCBI lineage: Bacteria > Bacillati > Actinomycetota > Actinomycetes > Micrococcales > Intrasporangiaceae > Intrasporangium > Intrasporangium calvum. The sequence goes on along the minus strand of NC_014830.1, from coordinate 2,360,049 downwards.
CGTCCCCCTCCTTGACGAGGAACTTGGACTGGTGGCCGTAGGCCGTCTTCAGGGTCGGGCTGTGCTCGATGATGGTCCGGGCGCCCCAGGACGCTGAGACTTCGGCGTAGACGACGGTGCCGGACGCGGCGGCACGGATCGGTGTGCCACAGGCCGCTGCGAGGTCGATGCCGGTGTGGAACATCGGCACCCCCAGCACGGGGTGCATGCGCGGGCCGAAGGTGGACGACAGTCCGCCCGGAACCGGGTGGATGAAACGCATCTCGGCCTGTTGGCCCGGAAGCAGCGACCCGAGGGCTGGCGCCAGGGTGGGGGAGAGCGAGAGCCCCGGGAACTGGAACAGTCCTCCGCCGATCGCTGACGAGAGCCCAGAGAGCGACCCCGACATTTCCGGCGTGACGCCTTGGGGGTAGGCCGGCGCGGGGATGCTCGGCGCGGCTGGGACCGCTGCTGCGGCTCCGGCGGCGAGGACCACGGACTGCCGCTCGAGCTGGGGCGCGCTGCCACCGAGGAAGGGGAGCAGGGCGAAGAGCGTGACACCGGTCGCGAACGTCAAGGTCCGACCGCGCATCCGGATGTGAACCACGGTCGGGCCGGTGGTCGGCCTGATCGGCTCCTGCACGGGCAGGCACCCCCATCGGGCAGATCGAGAATCGGACCGGGGTCTCCTGACGGTGACTCCGGACCGGCCGCCAGAGCGGAGCGCCCCCGCGCCGCGCTGCCAGCCGGTGTCTCCACCATAAGATGATCGGCGGGCCTCGGGGCCGGAACCAGCCGAAGTTTCCAGTGATTTCGCCGACTCTGTGAGATCGACGATGTGGTCCACGGCGTCAGCGGACGCGTCCCCCGACCTCCCGGGCCGCGCTGAGGGCTGGCCAAGGAGCCGGATCCTGCAGGGTCCGGATCGTCCTGGCGAGCAGGCAGGCCCACCCGAGGCACCAGGCCAGGACGGCAACGGCGTGGCCCGTCGGCGCGTCCGGCCACGGGACGAGCCGCGGGACCGGACTGAGCAGGACGAGAAGGAAGCCGATCTGCTGCGCTCGCGTGGGGACCAGGACTCCGGGCGTGCGCAGCATGGTCGCTCGGGCCGTGAAGGCATAGATCATGCTTCCCATGGCTCCCATGGTGAGGGCGTGCACCGCGGTGCCCACCGTCACGGGAGCCGGCGCCCCCGCCCCGACGATCAGGGCCGCGCCGAGGAGGCCGAGCCCTGAGCCGAGCCAGAGCCACGCCAGCACCAGCATCGCCACGCCGGGGTGCGTTCGGATGCGCGTGACCGACCAGTGCCTCACCCGTGCCAGCGTGAACAGGCCGACCACGGCGAGCAGGACACCTCCGGCCCGCTCGGCACCGACCAGCACCGCGCCGGTCGCCCCCGCGATGAGCGCCGGTGCCAGGGGCCCGGCCGCAGGGGGAGGGGCGGGCGAGCGAAGGGCCGCACCGACGAAAGCGGGGACTGCCCGGCCCCCGACGAGACTGATCAGCGCGGCAAAGAGGAGGACCGCCGCCACCGGGAGGGCTGAGCCGTGCGGCGCCGACGCGAACGCCAGCTCAGCCGCACCGAGAACAGCGGGGGCGAGGGTGAGTGGGACCTTCCTCCAGAGTCTGCGGCGAAGGACGGGGACGGCCAAGGCGGTCATGAGGACGGCGTGGAAGGCGATGTCGGCGACGATGAAGGCGAGGTCGGCGGGGCATCCGAAGGTGGCGAGGAGCCGCGTGACGAGCCACAGCGACACGAGTCCCCAGACGGTCGCCGCCGACGCTCGGTGCCCCGTCCAGCTCGGCAGCGCGGTGAGGAGATAGCCGGCCACGGCGGCGCTGCCCATCCCGAAGACCAACCACGTCAGGTGCAGCCGGATCGGCTCCTCGGTGGGTAGCAGCCACACGAGGCCCCCGACGATGGCCGCGGCCTGGGCGAGGAGGAACAACGGCCGGTGGGCCGGAAAGCCGTGCGACGGCGGGCGCGCCGGCATTCAGGCGCCAACGTAGTCCGACAGGTGCGTCCCCGTCAGGGTGCTCCGCGAGGCCACCAGGTCAGCGGGCCTGCCTTCGAAGACGACCCGGCCTCCGTCGTGCCCGGCACCCGGCCCGAGGTCGATGATCCAGTCGGCGTGTGCCATCACCGCCTGGTGGTGCTCGATGACGATGACTGACTTGCCGGAGTCGACGAGTCGGTCGAGCAGGGCGAGCAGCTGCTGGACGTCAGCCAGGTGCAGGCCGGTGGTCGGTTCGTCGAGGACGTAGACGTCTCCCTTGCCGCCCATGTGGGTCGCGAGCTTGAGTCGCTGCCGCTCGCCACCCGACAGGGTCGTGAGTGGCTGGCCCAGGCTCAGGTAGCCGAGCCCGACGTCGGCGAGCCGGTCGAGGATCGTGTGGGCGGCCGGAGTGCGGGCCTCCCCCCGAGCGAAGAAGTCCGCCGCCTCGTCGACCGGCATGGCGAGCACCTCGCTGATGTTCCGGCCGCCGAACCGGTACTTGAGGACCGCCGCCTGGAACCGCCGCCCCTCGCACTCCTCGCACGTCGTGGCGACGCCGGCCATGAGGGCGAGGTCGGTGTAGATGACCCCGGCGCCGTTGCACGCGGGGCAGGCGCCCTCGGAGTTGGCGCTGAAGAGGGCCGGCTTCACGCCGTTCGCCTTGGCGAAGGCCTTGCGGATCGGGTCGAGGAGGCCGGTGTAGGTCGCCGGGTTGCTCCGGCGGGACCCACGGATCCCCGCCTGGTCGATGGCGATGACGCCGTCACGCCCGGCCACCGAGCCGTGGATCAGTGAGCTCTTCCCCGAGCCCGCCACACCCGTCACGACCGTCAGGACGCCGAGGGGGATGTCGACGTCGACGTCGCGCAGGTTGTGGAGGTTGGCCTCCCGCACCTCGAGGACACCGGACGGTTCGCGGACCGACTCCTTGAGCGAGGCACGGTCGTCGAGGTGGTGGCCGGTGATGGTCCCGCTCCGGCGCAGGTCCTCGACGGTGCCCTCGAAGCAGACGGTTCCCCCGGCTGCGCCCGCCCCCGGCCCGAGGTCGACCACGTGGTCGGCGACGGAGATCATCTCCGGCTTGTGCTCGACGACGAGCACGGTGTTGCCCTTGTCGCGCAGCTGCAGGAGCAGTCCGTTCATCCGCTGGATGTCGTGCGGGTGCAGCCCGATGCTCGGTTCGTCGAAGACGTAGGTGACGTCGGTGAGGGACGACCCGAGGTGGCGGATCATCTTGGTGCGTTGCGCCTCCCCGCCGGACAAGGTCCCGGCGGGCCGGTCGAGCGACAGGTAGCCCAGCCCGATCTCGGCGAACGAGTCGAAGAGGTGCTGGAGGCCGGTGACGAGCGGGCGGACGGATGGGTCGTCGAGCTGTCGGACCCACTCTGCGGCGTCCGTGATCTGCATGGCGCAGACGTCGGCGATGCTCTTGCCGCGGATCAGGGAGGAGCGCGCCGTCGCGTTGAGGCGAGTGCCGTCGCAGTCCGGACACGTGGTGAACGTGACGGCCCGTTCGACGAACGCCCGGATGTGCGGCTGCATCGCGTCGACGTCCTTGGTGAGCATCGACTTCTGGATCTTGGGGATCAGTCCCTCGTAAGTGAGGTTGATCCCCTCGATCTTGACCTTGGTCGGACCTTTGTGGAGCAGGTCGTGCAGCTCCCGCTTGGTGTACTTGCTGATCGGCTTGTCGGGGTCGAAGAAGCCGCAGCCGCGGTAGATGCGCCCGTACCAGCCGTCCATGCTGTAGCCGGGGATCGTCAGCGCGCCCTCGTTGAGCGACTTGTCCGCGTCGTACAGGGCGGTGAGGTCGAAGTCGGTGACCGAGCCCATCCCTTCGCAACGGGCGCACATGCCGCCGGTGATGGAGAAGCTGCGCCGTTCCTTGGTCGTGCTCTCCCCGCGCTGGATCGTCACGGCTCCCGCGCCGGAGATGGAGGCGACGTTGAACGAGAACGCCTGGGCCGAGCCGATGTGGGGCTGGCCGAGCCGGCTGTAGAGGATGCGGAGCATCGCGTTGGCGTCCGTGGCCGTTCCGACGGTGGACCGGGGGTTCGCGCCCATCCGCTCCTGGTCGACGATGATCGCCGTGGTCAGCCCGTCGAGCAGGTCGACGTCGGGTCGGGCCAGGGTCTGCATGAAGCCCTGGAGGAAGGCGCTGTAGGTCTCGTTGATGAGTCGCTGGGACTCCGCGGCGATGGTGTTGAAGACGAGGGAGCTCTTTCCCGAGCCGGAGACGCCGGTGAACGCGGTCAGCCGGCGCTTGGGGATCTCGACGCTGATGTCCTTGAGGTTGTTCTCCCGGGCGCCGTGCACGCGGATGAGGTCATGGCTGTCGGCGGGAAGTGGGGTCGACGGCTCCGGACCGGTCTGCGTCTCAGGGCGCGTCATGACGGCCAACCTAGTACCCCACCGACCGCGTGCCGAGCGTCGTGCGAGGACCGAGCCCGGCGGCATACGACATCGACCGTGGGGGCCCTAGCCCGCTGGGATGGGGACGAACGGGCGGATCTCGTCGGTCCCGGGTCTGACGATGCCGGCTGAGCCCTCGGGGACGCCGGTCCACGCGCCGGGCAGGTTGAGGAGTGGCTCGGAGACGATGAGTCGCGTCTCCGGGCCGAGACCCTTGAGGACGGCGACGTCCGGGTGCAGCCGGCGCAGCTGGGCGACGTCCTGTGAGTAGTACAGCGACCGGCTCCGGCCCTCCGTGGAGTAGCGGAACCCCCAGAGGCAGTCGCCGTTCGCCGTCGCGACGGTCATCTGGACGGCGTTCTCGACGCCGTGGGCGCGGGCCACGTCCTCGACCAGCCCTACCGCGCGGGCCACCGCCTCGAACGGGTCGTCCTCGAGCCCGAAAGTCAGGGCGAGGAAGAAGAGCACCTCGGAGTCCGTGCTCCCCTCGATGGACGGGTAGAGACCCGGGTCCACGGCGAGGACGAGATCCCGCTTGAGCGTGGGGAACTCGGCGATCTGACCGTTGTGCATCCAGAGCCAGCGGCCGTGGCGGAACGGGTGGCAGTTCGAGCGCTGCACGGCGGTCCCCGTCGAGGCGCGCACGTGCGCGAAAAGGAGATGGGTGCGCACCTGCTGGGCGAGCTCGCGCAGGTTCGGGTCGCTCCACGCCGGGTGCGTGGACTTGTAGACGGCCGGCTCGGGGCCGGCGCCGTACCAGCCGAGTCCGAAGCCGTCGCCGTTCGTCGTCGTGGCGCCGAGGCGGGAGTTGAGGCTCTGGTCGATGACCGAGTGGTCAGGGCGGAAGAGCAGGTCGGCAGCGAGGACCGGGTCGCCGAAGTAGGCCATCCATCTGCACATCCATCCACTGAACCAGACGGGGTCGGGTCGGCGACAGGGGCGCGGTGACGCGCGGGGTCCCACGTCGATGTCGTATGCCGCTGGGCTCGCTCCCGAGTGTCCGTCCCGACCGCGCGCTGGAGGTTCGATGTCACTTCCCTGAAGGTTCGGTCAACATGGCCCCGAAGGGCTGCAGACCGGGTTCGACGACCCCAATGATGAGAACCGCGACGGGTCACCGTCATCCCTGGAGGAGCCAGCCATGCGTCGTCGTCTCATCATCAAGGTCGGTCTGTACCCGTTGGTTGCAGCCGGCACTCTCCTTGCCATAGGGGCGGTCACGGAGTCGGCAGCCGCCGCACCTCCCGGCATCGCCGTGGCGCTGCCGCAGGACTGTGACGTCTCGGGCGGCCAGCCCGGCGGCGAGCACGCCCCAGGCGGGCACGACGACCATGGCGGTGGTGCCGCGGGTGAGGGCGGCATGGACCACAGCCAGATGGCGGACGGCGAGATGGACCACAGTCAGATGGGCGACGGCGAGATGGACCACAGCCAGATGGGCGACGGCGAGATGGACCACAGCAGCCACGGCTCCGGCTCGGTCGCGGCTCCGGATGACGCGTCGCGGAACCTCGTGCTCGGCGGGTTCGCCGGCGTCAACGCGGGCGTGCTCGCGGGGGCCGGGATCCTGCGCCGCCGTACCGCCTCACGGCGTGAACGTCACGTCGCGGCTCGCACGACCGCCCGGCCCGCGCGGCGAGTCACGGAAGGCGACGAGCGATGAGCGCCCCGACCCAGACCCGGCCCAGCGCGGAGGAGTCCCCGAAGCCGAACGTCGCCCCGCCCCGTCGGGGGCGCAACCTCATGGAGGTGCCGCTCGTCGCTCGGGCGATGCGCAGCCGGCTGTACCCCGGGGTGCTCCAGGTCCTCGTCGCCGCCGTCTTCGCGCTCGTTGCCTACCAGCTGCTCGTCGGCCCGGACACCGCCCATGACAACGCCGGCACCGCTTTGATGTGGGTGCTCTGGTGGCCGGTGATCCCGATCGTCTTCGTCGTGCTCGGGCGGTTCTGGTGCGCGGTCTGCCCCTTCGGATGGCTGTCCGACCAGGTGCAGAAGCTCGTCGGCGTCAACCGACCCGTGCCCACCTTCCTCAAGCGCTACGGCATCTGGATCATCGACGCCCAGTTCATCCTCATCACGTGGGCCGACCATGTCTGGGGCATCGTCGAGTCTCCTTGGGGCTCAGGTGTCCTCCTCCTGCTGCTGACCACCGCGGTCATCGTGTCCGGCGCCTTCTTCCAACGGCGCACCTTCTGCCGCTACCTCTGCTTCCTCGGAGGCCTGTCCGGCAACTACGCCCGCACGGGCATGGTCGAGCTCCGCGCCAACCAGGACATCTGCCGCACGTGCACGAGCCGGGCCGCCTGCTACAACGGCACGGACAAGGTGGCCGGCTGCCCGCTGTTCACCTTCCCGAGGACGATGGACTCGAGCGCCAACTGCAACCTCTGCGCCAACTGCATCAAGGCCTGCCCCAACGACGCGCTGGAGCTCCGGCTCCGGAAGCCCACGAGCGAGCTGTGGTTCATCCGCACCCCGCGGCTGGAGGAGTCCTTCCTCGCCATGGCGATCATGGGCATCGTCATCATCCAGAACCTCACGATGCTCAACGTCTGGAGCACCTTCCTCGACTGGATCGGCACCTCCACCGGGATCACGAGCCCGTCGGCCATCTTCACCGTCGCGTTCACGATTGCGGTCGGGGCTCCGGTGGGCCTGCTGGTCCTCGCGTCCCAGGTCGCCTCCCGCGGGAACCTCGAGAGCACGAAGCTGAACTTCGCACGCTTCGGCTACGCCCTGATCCCGCTCGATGTCGCGGGCCACATCGCCCACAACCTGTTCCACCTGCTCGCCGAGGGCAAGTCGGTCCTCTTCACGGTCGTTGCCCTCTTCGGCGGCGACGCGGGCGACGGTTCGGCCGCGCTGCTGGACACCGGGACGATCCAGATCCTCCAGTACGTCGTGCTGGCCCTCGGCCTGGCCGGCTCGGTGTACGCGGCTCGTCGCATCGCCCGCGGTCGCTACCGGACCGCTGCCCGGCGGCGCGTCACGCTCGTGCCGATGATCTCCCTCATCGTCCTGCTGGCCGGCCTCAACGTCTGGATGTTCGCGCTGCCGATGGCCCACCGCATGTAAGTGCGAGGCGGTGGGTAAGCGGTGGGAGCGGGCGGCGCCAGCAGCGCCGGGCACCCGGTCCAGCGCCGTCGCCCGGATGAGAGGACGACATGCATACCGTTGAGGCCATGCTCGAGACCTATCCCAAGGACCTCGGTGACGTCGATCGGGGCCGGCTGGCTGCCTGCATCCAGGCGTGCTACGAGTGCTCGCAGGCGTGCACCGCGTGCGCTGACGCGTGTCTGAGCGAGGACATGGTGGCCGATCTGACCACGTGCATCCGGACCAACCTCGACTGCGCGGACGTGTGCGCCACGACCGGGGCGGTGCTGTCCCGACAGACCGGCCACGACGCGAACCTGGCGCGTGCCGTGCTCGAGGCGTGCGCGGCCGCGTGCAAGGCGTGCGGTGACGAGTGCGAGCGCCACGCTTCGATGCACGAGCACTGCCGCGTGTGCGCCGAATCGTGCAGACGGTGTGAGCAGTCCTGCCGTGACCTGCTCGCCACGCTGGCCTGACGCCGAGCCGTCTCAGCTCGGCCCACACACGCCGACGACCCCGCCGCCAACGGTGTTCGGTGGCGGCGGGGTCGCGGTGTCGAGCCGCTCGGTCAGGGCATGGTTGCCAGGTGCATGGCGTCCCAGCCGGTGATCCCCTCATGAGTGCCCGGGTTGTGCACCCCGTCGAGGCCCATCTCCGCGCAGTGCGTGACGTGCTGGCCGAAGTCGTCGTTCGTCACGTCGGCCTGGGCCGGTCCGGCCAGGAGGAGTCCCGTCCCGGCGAGCGACAGGACTCCAAGGGTCCTGAGCATGGTCCGCATGTAGATCACCTTCCATCGTCGTGGGCGAACAGTCCTGCCGCCCCATGGAGCCAGCATGTGGGGCGGCAGGAGGGTTCGGAACCCCGACGGCGAAACCTTCATCGATCCTTCAACGATCGCGCGGGCTGGCCTTCATCTCGGTCGAGGAAGGTCAGGCTCGGGGAAGTATGAGTGCGCTCCACGGGCGGATGGCTCAGCCGGTGGCCCGGACGACGCCCATCATGCCGCGGTCCTCGTGGTCGAGGAGGTGGCAGTGGTAGACGGTGCGGCCGCCGAAGTCCGCGAAGGCGATTCGCACTCTCACCGCGGCGTTGGCGGGCACGATGACGACGTCACGCCAGTCGGGTCGGCCGTCTGCGGGCGCCTCCGGGCCCTGCACGATCTGCATCGGCCAGACGTGCAGGTGGAAAGGATGGTCCATGGGCGTGGCGTTGGCAATGGTCCACTCCTCGACGGTGCCGAGCCGGGGATCCTGGTCGACGCGCTCCGGGTCGAACTCGCGGCCGTCGAACCCGAACGTCATACCCTGCGGCCGCATGCCCATGCCCATGCCCATTCCCATCGTGAAGGTGATTCTCCGACGCCGGTCGACGGCGCGCTTCCGCAGGTCCGGCAGGACTCGGTCGGGCCAGGACCGCTGCGGGGGAACAACGCGGGGGGACCGGCTCGAGTCGTCCACGCGCACCTCGGCGAGCACGGCCTCCGCCGAGGTGTGGTTGCCGCCCATCATTCCCATGCCGCCCCGGCTGACGGGGAGCGTCCGCAGAGCGTGACTGCCCGCCCCGCTGGACGTGACGACGAGGTCGGCGCGGTTGCCGGGGGCCAGAGTCACGGTTTCCACCCGGGTCGGGGAGGCGAGTGCCTGTCCGTCGATCCCGAGAAGGCCGAGCTGGTGGCCGTCCAGCTGGAGGCGAAGGAAACGCGACACGCAGGCGTTGACCACACGCCATCGCTCGACCACCCCGGCGGTCAGACTGATCCGGGGGCGGTGCATCCCGTTCACGAGGACGAGCGCGCCTTCCCGACCCGTCATGACCTCGGGAAGTGAGGGGGCGGCCGGGACACCGGCTGCGTCGAGGGTGATGTCACTGACCGTGAGGAGGCGCTCGGGGAGATCAGGGTCCCGCTGTCCGGCCACGATGAGCGCTCCGAACAGCCCCCCGAAGACCTGGTCCGCGACCGTGCCGTGATGGTGCGGGTGGTACCAGAACGTGCCGGCGGGATGCTCGTGCGGGATGGCGAACTCATACTGCGCCGACTCGCCGGGCGCCACCATTCGGAAGGGGTTGTCCCCCTGACCTTGGGGTGACACGTGCAGGCCGTGCGTGTGCAGGTTCGTCGCGGCACTGAGGCGGTTCGTGAGGCGGACCCGTAGCGTGTCGCCGGGACTGACGCGCAGCGTGGGGCCCGGGCTCGTGCCGGCGTAGCCCAGGGCCTGGGTCTGCCTTCCCGCCAGGCGCACTCCCGAGGCAGCGACGAGCTCGACATCGAGCCGGCCGCCCACGCTGCTCAACACCTCTGGTTCGCTCAGCTGCGCTCCCGAGTCGGCCGGTTGCCGGTCTTGGCCCACCGCCGTTCGCCAGAGGCCCACGGCGCCAACCGTCGCTGTCACGGCCCCCAGTCCGGCCACCTGGAGGGCCGTTCGCCGACTGAGGTCAGCCATCTCGGAGTGCCCGGAGCCGTTGGCGGAAGTCCTCTTCGGTGATCTCCCCCCGGGCGAAGCGCTCACGGAGAGTGTCCTCCGGTGCCGGTGTCGTCCCGGTGCCTGGCCCCGCATCGCGGCGACGGGCCTCGACCAGGCCCCAGGCCAGCACGGCGAGTCCCACGAGGAGGAGGACGAGCCACACTCCACCGGCACCCATGCCGAGGGGGGAACCGAACATCGGGTCGCCACCTCCTGGCATTCGCCTGCTTCTGGACCGGCAGCAGACCACCGGCTCTCGCCAAGATTACCCCGTGGGGTATGGCCACGTGGTCGTGCAGTCAGTCGGACGGTGCCCGCAGGCCGAGGCTGAAGACCTCCGGCGGTGGCTTCTGGGCACTCTCGAGGCGGCGGTACGCCGTCGGGGTCGTGCCGACCTCGGCGAGGAACTGTCGGTTGAAGTTCGCGATGTTGTGGTAGCCGCTCATCGCGGCCACTTGGGACACCGAGTGCTCCGTCGTGTCGAGCAGGCGGCGGGCGTAGGCGATGCGCAGCTTCTTCACCATGCTCGAGAACGTGGTCCCCGTCGCGGCCTTGAAGTACTTGGAGAACGTCGGCTCGGACATGTACGCGAGGCGCGCCGCAGTCGACAGGCGGATGTCTCCGGTGAGGTTCTCGAAGATGTAGCTCAGCCCCGCGCCGCCCGCATCGCGGGCCGTGGCGTCGGTCGCCCGCCCCAGCCACTCGCTCGCCACCACCTCGTACTCGTCCGTGGGGGCGTGGGCGAACAGGGCGAGGATCTTGAAGAGGTGGCCGAGGCGCTCGACCCCCACGCTGTGCACGCACGCCAGGATCGCCTCGGCGGCCCTCCAGGCCGTGGCCCCCGAGAACACGAGGCCACGGGTGGAGCGGTTGAGCATCTCCGAGACCTCGGCCAGCTCGGGCAGGTGCTCCATCGCGCGGCGGATCCACTCGTCGCTGAACTGGATGACGGCGTCACGGTCGACCGCGACCTGTCCCTCGGCGAGGTCGCTGACCCAGTCGTGGGGCAGGTTGGGGCCCATCAGGCTGACGTGACCGGGCGCGAAAGTCCCGATGTGGTCACCGGCGATGAAGCTGCCCCGTGTCTTGGTGATGAGGTGGATCTCGTACTCCGGGTGGTAGCCCCAGCCGCAGATCTCGCTCGGGAAGTCATGGGTCAGGACCCGCACCGAGGACTGCGGATGGGGCGGGATGACCTCGCGCCGGAGCGTCGGCCCCGACGTGGTGCTCGGCGCGTGCTCGACCATCGCTCCCTCCCGTGCGCGAGTCCAGCCGCGGCACCACCTCACCGGCCCGCCGCAGTGTGACCTGGGTCGCATTCGGGAAAAATAGTATCAACATCACGTAGGTGATGGTGCTTGTTGGCGCACTCCGGCCGCTCGTACCGTTCCGGGAAGTTCCTGTTACGAACCACGGCGGACGTCTCGTCCGAACACCCGCGGGCCTCGCCACGAGGGGCCCGTCCAAGCGGGCCAGACGGAACGAGATGAATTGCCTACCAAAGGAGTTAGGAATGCTTGCGAACAGACGCACGCTGATCCTCGGATCCGGCCTGACGGTCCTGACCATGGCGCTCGCGGCGTGCTCGTCCGGCGCGGTCTCGACCGGAGACGGCGGCGCCACGGCAGGCGCCGGCGGAGCAGTCACCCTCAACCTGGCCACGGTGAACAACGGCCAGATGAAGGACATGGAGAAGCTCAAGACCGAGTACGAGGCGGCCAACCAGGGCGTCACCGTCAACTTCCAGGTCATGGAGGAGGGGGACCTGCGCAGCGCGGTCACCGCCGACGTGGCGAGCGGCGCCGGCCAGTACGACATCGTCACCATCGGCGCCTACGAGACGCCACAGTGGGGCGCCAACGGCTGGCTGCTCGACCTCACGCCGGAGCTGCAGGCGGACTCGGCCTATGACGTCGACGACATCCTGCCGCCGGTCCGCGACGCGTTGACCCACGAGGGCAAGCTCTACGCGGTCCCCTTCTACGGTGAGTCCTCGATCCTCATGTACAACAAGGAGGTCCTGGACAAGGCCGGCGTCAGCCTCGGCAACAACCCGACCTGGCAGGAGGTCGCGGCCGCGGCGAAGCAGGTCAACAGCGGCGACATGGCCGGGATCTGCATGCGCGGCAAGCCGGGCTGGGGTGACCTCTTCGCGCCGCTGACGACGGTCGTCCAGACCTTCGGCGGCAACTGGTACAACGAGCAGTGGGACGCGACGGTGAACACCCCGGAGTGGAAGGAAGCCGTCACCTTCTACAAGACGATGCTCGACGAGTCCGGCGAGAAGGACCCGGTCTCCTACAGCTTCAACGAGTGCCTGACCGCGCTCAAGGAGGGCAAGGCCGCGATGTGGGCCGACGCCTCGGTCGCGGCGTCGATGCTCGAGGCGGACGACTCGCCGGTGAAGGGCAAGATGGGCTACGCCCACATGCCCGTCAACAAGACCCAGGAGTCCGGCTGGCTCTGGAGCTGGAACCTCGCGGTCCCGGCCACGACGAAGAACAAGGACGCGGCGGTCAAGTTCGTCAAGTGGGCGACGAGCAAGGACTACCACAAGCTCGTCGGCCAGAAGATCGGCTGGTCCAACGTCCCGCCCGGCGCCCGCACGTCGACGTACGAGATCCCGGAGTACAAGGAGGCCGCCAAGGCCTACGCGCCGATCACGCTCGAGGTGATGAGCGCCGTCAACCCGAAGCAGCCGGGCGTCAACCCGCAGCCGTGGGTCGGGATCCAGTACGTCTCGATCCCGGAGTTCCAGGACGTCGGGAACAAGTGCGCCCAGTACATCGCGGACTTCCTCGCCAACCGCGGATCCGTGGACGACGCCCTCGGCAAGTGCCAGGCCGACGCGCAGGCCGCTGGGGCCAAGCACAAGTGAGCCCCAACTCCTGAGGTGTGGTGCCGGGCCCGGCGCAGGCCGGGCCCGGCACCCCCTCCGTTCATGCCATCCGGTCGTCTATTCGTTCGCCGGTCGCCCAAGGGAGTGTCGACATGACCACGACCAGTACGAAGTCTCCGCACACCAACCTCGACGAGGTGGCGGCGCGAGCCGCGACGGATGCCCGCCGCGTCCAGCGCAAGCAGCTGTGGACCAACCGTGGCCTGCTCCTGCCCGCCGTGATCTTCCTCGTCCTGCTGACGCAGGTCCCATTCATCGTCACCATCGGCTACTCGACGATGAAGTGGAACCTGCTGTACCCCAACGACCGTGGATTCAGCGGTCTGGACAACTACAAGTCGGCGCTGACCTCCGGTGAGCTCTGGCCCTCCGTGGTCGCCACGGTGCTCATCACGGCGCTCGCCGTGGTCCTGTCCCTGCTCCTCGGCCTGCTGTTCGCCGTCCTGCTGGACCGGAACCTCCCCGGCCGGGCCATCGCCCGCACCCTGATGATCACCCCCTTCCTGGTCATGCCGGCCGCCGCTGCGCTGATCTGGAAGTTCTCGATGTTCGACACGAACATCGGGATGGTCAACTGGATGTTGCGCACGCTGGGACTCGACACGGTCTCGTGGAGCACCAACTACCCCCTGGCCACCGTCGTCATCGTCCTGACGTGGCAGTTCACCCCGTTCATGATGCTGATCCTCCTCGCCGGCCTGCAGGGCCAGTCGAAGGAGACGCTCGAGGCGGCTGCCGTGGACGGCGCCGGCCCATGGCGGACGTTCACCTGGATCACGCTGCCCCACCTGCGGATGTACATCGAGATCGGAGTGCTGCTCGGCACGGTGATCATCCTCCAGGTCTTCGACCCCATCGCCATCCTCACGAAGGGCACGGGTGGGACGAAGACCCTCGCGTACCTGCTCTACGAGCGGGCCTTCATCGGCCTCGACGTGGGCCAGGCGGCGGCCTACGGCGTCGTGACCGTGATCCTCACGATCATCGTGGCGACCATCGCCCTCAAAACCCTCTTCAAGGTCTTCATGGCAGGAGGCAGCCGATGAACGCCCAGCTCAAGAACGTGCTGATCAACGTGCTCACCTGGGCGTTGGTCCTGATCTTCTTCTTCCCGGTGTTCTGGATGTTCATCAACGGCTTCAAGCCGGAGTCCGTCGCCTCGTCGATCAACCCCAAGGTGTTCTTCACCCCGGTGACCGATGGCTACCAGCTGGCGATGGACCGCGGGATGGCCGGCTACCTGCAGAACTCCCTCACGGCCTCGGTGACCGCGACCATCATCTCGGTCGTCATCGCCATCCCGGCGGCCTACGCGCTGAGCATCCGGCGGGTCAAGTCGGTCGAGGGGGCGCTGTCCTTCTTCATCTCGACGCGGTTCATGCCCCTCGCGGCCGTCGTCCTGCCACTCTTCATGATCCTCAAGACCTTCGGCATGCTCGACAACATCTACATGCTCGCCATCGTCTACGGGGCCATGAACCTGCCGGTGACCGTGTGGATGATGCGCTCGTTCTTCCTCGAGGTCCCCTTCGAGATCATCGAGGCGGCCAGAGTGGACGGGGCCGGCCTCTACCGCGAGCTGGTGCGGATCGTCCTGCCGCTCGTCCTGCCCGGGGTCGCGGCAGCGGCTCTCATCTGCTTCATCTTCGCCTGGAACGAGTACTTCCTCGCCCTGCTGCTGACCAGCTCGGCGGCCCGGACGACGCCGCCGTTCCTCGGCAGCTTCGTCGACGGGCGCGGACAGTTCCTCGCCGTCCTCTCGGCCGCGGCGACGATCGCCGCCCTGCCGGTGATCATCGCCGGCTGGGTGGCGCAGAAGCAGCTCGTGCGCGGACTGTCGATGGGTGCGATCAAGTGACCGTCCCGGAGGTACCGAGCAGAGGAGAACGACCCGTGGACCACTACACCCGAAGCCTGGCGGACACCGTTGTCCTCGTCACCGGAGCCGGTGGAGGGATCGGCGGTGCCATCGCTCGGGCCGTCCTCGAGGAAGGTGGCCGGGTCGTCGCCGGGGACCTCCGGGCCGAGGCGCTCGAACCACTGCGCCGGGAGTGGGACGAGAGCCGACTCGTCACCGGGCTCGGCGACGTCCGCGAGGAGGCGACCGCCGACGCGCTCGTCGCGGCCGGTGTCGAAGCGTTCGGACGGGTCGACTCCGTGGTCGCGAACGCAGCCATCGGGTACTACGGCGGACTCCTCGACTACTCCGCCGAGGAGTGCGCGCGGATGGTCGACGTCAACGTCAAGGGCACCGTGTGGCTGGCCCGGGCTGCCGTGCGGCAGTTCCGGGCCCAGGGTGAGGGCGGGGACATCGTCATCATCGGGTCGGTGGCGGGCCTGCTGATCGGCGGCGGCAAGGAGGCGGTCTACGCTGCGACCAAGGGCGCCCAGATCAACCTCGGCTACGCCCTGGACCGAGAGCTGCGCAGCGAGGGCATCCGGACCACGACCATCGCACCGGCCGGCGTCAACACCTCCTTCGCCGCGGCCGACGGCCGGTTCGGTGGCCAGGACCCGTCGCAGGGCTCCTTCATGGAGCCCCAGGACATCGCAGCGGCCGTCGCCTACACCCTGCGGCAGCCGCGGCGGATGCGGACCGAGCTGTGGACCATGTGGAGCCTCTCCGAGAACCACTGACCCGCAACCGACCACTCCACGGAGGAGACCCGATGAGCACTGCCACTGGGAGCGGGACCGCCGTTCCCCTCTCCGCCACGACGTTGGCCAGCCTTCCCCCGGAGGCGAGCCCAGCGGCATACGACCGTTCCTCCGTCACCGCGAGCATCGTCCACTTCGGCGTGGGCGGCTTCCACCGCGCCCACGAGGCGATGTATCTCGACCGGCTCATGCGGGACGGCACGGCCCTGGAGTGGGGGATCTGTGGGGTGGGAGCCCTCCCGCACGACCGGCGGATCGTCGACACGCTCACTCGGCAGGACGGTCTCTACACGCTCGTCGTGAAGCACCCTGACGGGCACCGTGAGCCGCGCGTCATCGGGAGCATCGTGGAGATGATGTTCGCGCCCGACGACCCGCAGGCCGTCGTCGACCGACTCGCGGATCCGCGGACGCGCATCGTCTCGCTCACCATCACCGAGGGCGGTTACCTCGTCAACCAGGTCACCGGTGAGTTCGACGCCGACGATCCTGCGATCCGGGCCGACCTGGCCGAGGGCGCCGTGCCCCGGACCGTCTTCGGGTACATCGTCGCGGGGCTCGCGGCGCGCCGGGCCGCCGGGTCGACCCCCTTCACCGTCATGTCGTGCGACAACCTGCCCGGCAACGGTGACGTCGCCCGCCGCATGATGACGGCGTTCGCGCGTCTCAAGGATCCGGGCCTCGCCGACTGGATGGACGAGCACGTCGCCTTCCCCAACAGCATGGTCGACCGGATCACCCCGGTGACCGCGCCCGAGGACATCGAGCGGCTCGCCGAGGAGTTCGGCATCGAGGACGGGTGGCCGGTCGTGTGCGAGCCGTTCACCCAGTGGGTGCTGGAGGACCGCTTCACCGACGGGCGGCCGCCGCTCGAGTACGCCGGCGTCCAGCTCGTCGACGACGTCGTGCCCTACGAGCTGATGAAGCTGCGCCTGCTCAACGCCAGCCACCAGGCCCTGTGCTACCTCGGCCACCTGTCGGGTCATCGGTATGCCCACGAGGTGTGCCAGGACCCGCTCTTCGTCGACTTCCTCCTCGGCTACATGGAGCACGAGGGCAGCCCGACGCTCCCCGACGTGCCCGGGGTCGACCTCGACGCCTACCGGCACCAGCTCATCGAGCGGTTCGCGAACCCCGAGGTCCGCGACACCCTCGCACGCCTCTGCGCCGAGAGCTCCGACCGGATCCCCAAGTGGCTCGTCCCGGTGATCCGGCGCAACCTCGAGACGGGCGGCGACATCGAGCGCTCCGCCCTCGTCGTCGCGTCGTGGGCGCGGTACGCGGAGGGCGTCGACGAGCAGGGCGCGCCGATCGAGATCGTCGACCGGATCAAGGACCGCGTCATGGCCGCGGCCGCCCGGCAGGGCGAGGACAAGCTCGCCTTCATCCGCGACCGTGACCTCTTCGGCGACCTCGCGGACGACGCGCGGTTCACCGAGGCGTATGCCGCTGGGCTCGACTCGCTGCACGCCAGGGGAGCGCGCGCCACCCTCGAGGCCCGCCGACCGCTCGACGTCCGTGGGTGAGCGGGCAGAAGGGGGAGGCCGGACATGAGTGATCGGACCCTCGTCGCGGGCATCGACAGCTCGACACAGTCGACCAAGGTCGTCGTGTGTGATGCAGAGAGCGGGGACGTCGTCCGTACGGCCAGGGCGCCACACCCGGACCGCACCGAGGTGGACCCCGAGCGGTGGTGGGAGGCCTACCGCACCGCGTCCGGTTCCGGGATCCTCGAGGGCGTCTCGGCCATCGCCGTCGGCGGACAGCAGCACGGCATGGTCGTGCTCGACGAGCAGGATGCCGTGGTGCGGGACGCCCTGCTCTGGAACGACACCCGCAGCGCCGGTGCCGCCGCTGACCTCACCCGTGAGCTCGGAGGCGTGAGCGCCTGGGTCGATGCCGTCGGGCTGGTCCTCGTCGGGAGCTTCACCGTGACCAAGCTGCGCTGGCTCGCCCAGCACGAGCCGGATCACGCCGCGCGCGTGGCTCGGGTCCTCTTGCCGCACGACTGGATGACCGGCCGGATCCTGCAGCACGGCAACGGCTTCGAACGGTGGACCACGGACCGGGGGGACGCCTCGGGCACGGGGTACTGGTCGGCGGCGACGGGGGACTACCGACTCGACCTGCTCGAGCTCGCCTTCGGGCGGCGTCTCGCCGTGCCCGAGGTCCTGGCCCCATCCGCACCCGCGGGCCGGACCTCCGACGGGATGCTCGTCGCGGCAGGCACGGGCGACAACATGGGTGCTGCGCTCGGCCTCGCGCTCTCACCCGGGGACGTCGTCGTGTCGCTCGGCACGAGCGGCACCGTCTTCACTCCGCACGACCACGCGATCCGCGACGAGTCGGGCGCTGTCGCCGGGTTCGCCGACGCGACCGGGCGCCACCTGCCGCTCATGTGCACCCTCAACGCGGCGCGGGTCCTGACGGCCGCGGCGGGGATGCTCGGTGTGGACCTCGACACCCTCGACCGGCTCGCGCTCGAGGCTGACTCGGGCGCCGGTGGGCTGAGCCTGTTGCCCTACCTCGACGGCGAACGCACCCCTGACCTGCCCCTCGCGACGGGGACCCTGAGCGGGCTGACGCGCACCAATGCCACGCCCGCCAACCTCGCGCGCGCGGCCGTCGAGGGAATGCTCTGCAACCTCGTCGCCGGAGTCGACGCACTGCGGGACCAGAGCGTGCGCGTCGAGCGGGTGCTGCTCATCGGCGGTGCCGCAGCATCGCGAGCGGTCCGAGCGATCGCGCCCGCCCTGTTCCGCGCACCGGTGGTCGTGCCCCGTCCCGCCGAGTACGTCGGGGTCGGGGCCGCTCGCCAGGCGGCCTGGGCCCTGTCCGGCGCGGCCCAGCCGCCCGCCTGGGGCCTCCGGGTCGACTCGGAGTATCAGGTGCCCGCGGGCGACACGAGTGACGTGCTCGAGCGGTACGCCGCGCTGCTCGCGCAGATGCACGGCCGCTGAGCCCGGTAGCCGCAGGTCGCGGTCACGGACTTCGAGATTCTGCCCCGGGGCCTTGCGTCGTGCGGAATGATCGGAGGAAGGACGACAGGGGCGTCGACGAAGAGCCACACCTGAGAACGGAAGGCGCCGTCATGCTCTCTCTCAGTCGCCGTCAGATCCTCCGGTCGGGCGCCGTCGGGGCCGTCTCGCTGGCCGTGCTCGCCGAGGCCGCCCCCGCCTCTGCCGCCCCGGCCGCCAGCGCTCCCGGAGCTGCCAAGGGCGGCAAGTCGCTCCTCACCCGTTCCCGCTTTGCCAAGGAGCTCGGGGCGACGTTCACGATGAGGAGTCCGGTCTCCACCTGGAAGGCGCGGCTCGAGGAGGTCGGCGACCTCGTTCCCCTCCTTCGCGTTGGGGACGAGTCGCGCTTCAGCCTGACCTTCTCGACGACCGAACCGGGCCCGCCCCAGGGGGCGTTCGATTTCAGCAGGCCGGGCTTCGAGGCGACGTCACTGTTCGTCATCGCGGATCGCGACCGGCGACGGTACGTCGCCATCGTCAACCGCCTCTGACGGCGGTCCCTATCGTGCCCAGCGGCCTCCGCGGGCACGGGCCAGGCGCAACGACGGCCGCTGGTGTTCCAGACCGAGCTCAGCCGTCACGACCTCGGCTGACCGGGGGTGCCGGCCGAGTCATCCTGATGTGGAACGGCTCCTCGGCGACAGCGCGGAAGCCGAAGCGCTCGTAGAGGCCTCGAGCCGGGTTGTCGCGGGCCACGTGGAGAGTTGTCGGGATGCCGACGGCATCGGCTTCAGCGATGAGGCGGTCGAGCAGCACGGAGCCGATGCCTCGTCCGCGCAGCGCGGGGAGAAGGGCGATGTCGACGAGGTGCAGCAGCGTGGGGGACCGGTGGACGTAGAGCCGGCCGGCCCGCCGGCCGTCCACCACCACGAGCAGGCGGTCGAGGTCGGGGAACGTCGTCGACCAGCTCGCGGCCTGGGCCGCGAACTGCTGGGCGAGGAAGGCTCGCATCGTGGCTGCGTCCCATGTCAGGGCAGCCAGCTCGGTCACCCGGGTCGACGCGTAGAGCGCCACGAGGAAGGGCCCGTCGGCGGGTTCGACGGATCGCAGCGTCACCGTTGCCTCCCGCGCCATGGTCACCCCGACCGTCGTCAGCTCCGCGGCGGGAAGATGCCCTGCAGCGCGATGCAGAAGTTGAGGGTGAGATAGGGCTGCAGGTTGTTGTGGGGGAGCCCGCCGCCGGTGGCGCTGAGCGTCTGCGGCGCGAAGTCGGTCGAGCCAGCCGGCGCCGCATACGAGTTGATCCCGCCGATCTCGTTGGCGAAGCGGCCGTTGGCGGGTGTGCGGTCGATGCCCTCGGCGGCAGAGACCTGGATCGCGTGGGTGTGCACCGGCATCTCGCTCTCCAGCAGGGTCACGTGGTCGCTCCCCCCGGTCTCACCCAGGTCTCGAACGGTGAGGCCGGGTCCTTGCCCCGGGTGCATCGGCGCGGCGCCGTTGAGGTTCGGCAGGGCGAACGTCGACCTCCCGTCGCCGCCGTACGTGGTGCCGAGCAGTGCGAAGAGCGCGGTGTTCTGCGAGATGGGCAGCAGCTGGCCGTTGCACATGGCCCACCCCTTGGGGGCGAAGCCGAAGCCGAAGACACGGATCTCGGCGACGAAAGGATCAGTCATGATGGTCCTGCTCCTCAGGTGGACTGCGGGAAGATGCCGAAGAGGCTGATGATGAAGCTGAGGCAGAGGAACGGCTGGAGGTTGGAGTGCGGCTGGCTGCCACCCGTGCCACCGATCGACTGCGGGTGCAGCGTCGTCGATGGCGCATCCGTCCCGTAGGCGAGGGTGGTGACCTCAGGGAGCGTGGCTGCCGCGTTGCCGCTCGGTGTCGCCGTCGTGCCGTTGTCCGTGGTGCCGAGCAGTGCGTGCGCGTGGGCCGGAATCTGGGTGGCCGTCAACGAGACCGACTCGGCGCCGCCCTGCTCGCCCAGGATGAAGCCGCTGCCCTGGTGCAGGGGAAGCCGCCCGCGCAGGTCGGGCAGGCCGAAGGTCGACTGCCCGTCTCCGCCATATGTGGTGCCGATGAGGGCGAAGAGCGTCTCGTTCTCGGAGATCGGGAGCAGCTGGCCGTCACAGAAGGCCCATCCGGCCGGGGCGAAGTTGCCGCCGAAGAGTCGGATCTCACCGACGAAGGGTTGCGACATGGTGGTCCTCAGTTCTGGGAGGGGAAGATGCCCTGCAGGGCGATGCAGAAGGAGAGCGTCAGGTACGGCTGCATGTTGAGGTGCGCCTGTGAGCCGCCGACGGGCCCGACCGCGGAGGAGTCCATGGCGACGAGGTTCTGCGCAGTGCCGTAGGCGAAGCTGCCGACGCTGGACGCCTTCATGACTGCGGGTCCGGTGATGCCGGTCGTCGCTGCGGCTGCCGAGGCCCGTTGGGGATGCGCGTGGGTGGGCAGCTCTGCCATCGTGAGGGTATGGGCCTGCTCGCCGCCCCTTTCACCCTGGGTGTGGCCCGCGCCCATCTGGATGGGCACCCGGCCCCGCAGGTCGGGAAGGGCGAAGTTGACCCTCCCGTCCCCTCCGTAGGTGGTGCCCAGCAGCGAGAACAACGCCTGGTTCTGGTTGATCGGCAGCAGCTGTCCGTTGCACTGGGCCCACCCCTTGGGGGCGTAGGCGAAGCTGAGGAGTCGGATCTCGCCGAGGAACGGTTCTGACATGGTTGCTCATCTCCTTCGAAACGGCTGGGGCTCAGAACGGCAGGACGCACGAGACGAAGCTGCTGCCGCTGACGATCTCGACCCGGGCCCCGCTCGTTCCTGCTGCGCTGCCGGGATTCTGGGTCGTGACGTACGCCACGGTCTGCGACGGGTCTGCCGGACTGGGGCTCAACCCGACGATGCCGAAGTCGTTGGTCGTGGCAACCGAACCCTGCTTGCGCAGGCCGAGACCGGGGGCGGTGCTACCGGTGCCGCTGCTGACGCTGCCTGCGGTGGTGTTGCCGGACAGCTCGAGGCAGACCGAGGTGTCGAGCGACGACGTGTTGCCCGAGTCGACCCGGATGCCGTAGGCGCCACTGAGATCCGTCGGTGCCGCCACCGTGTTGCCGGTGACCCGTGCGCGGGTGGTCCCGCTGTTGAGGGTCCCGGACCTGATCCCCGAGTTGGTGGTGCCGGAGACGGTGTTGTTCTGTACTGCCAGGTCGAGCACAGCACTGTCGAGCACCGCCCCTCCCACGGTCTGGGACGCCGTTCCGAAGGTGATGCCGAAGGCGCCGCCGATCTGCGTCTGCGGCCTGACCTGGTTGTTGTTCACCTTGCCCACGAGGTGGTAGTCGCCGAAGACGTTCACCGAGATGCAGCTGCCCCGGTTGAGCCCGAGTGGCGTGCCGACCGTCCCGTTGCCCGTGATGTCGATGTAGCCGGTCCCCCGGGCGGGCATGGTGACGAGGATGCAGTTGGTGTTCATCGGGTTGGTCGTGCTGTGGCCGCGGATCAGGTTGCCCGCCACGACGACCGCGTTGCCGTTGCCCGCGGTGCCGAACGTCCCGGCCGGTGCTCCGGCAGCGGCGGTGTTGCCGCCCTGCAGGACGATGCCGCCACCGGTCGGGAACCCGGTGATGTCGTTCCCGGAGATCGAGCCCTTGGTGACGCTGCTCACCGTGCTGGCCGACCCGAGCTCGTTGACCCGGATCCCCGAGCCAAGCGAGTCAGTCTGCGCGACAGGGCTGGTGATCTGGTTGCCGGTCAGCTGGAGGTTGGCGATCGTGCCGGCGTTGTTGAGGATGTCGACCCCGTGCTGGAAGGCGCCGAACAGCGTGGAGTTCGACACGGTGACGGCGCCGCTGAGGTTGGTCACGGTCGCACCGTCGTCGTTGAAGGCGATGTTCGAGTCGTGGGGCGCGCGGCTCGTTGCGCCGCTGCCGTTGATCGAGCCGTTGGTGAAGGAGAACCCGCTGACGCCCGTGCCGTCGACACCGGGGCCCCCCGCCGTGTTGACCAGCGAGAGGTTGTTGAGGCTGGTCCCCGTCGTGTTCGTGAGCAGGACGCCCGCTCCGGTGGTGTTCTGGATCGTTCCGCCGGAGCCGTCCCCGCCGAGGACCGTCGATCCGGTGCCGGTCACCGAGAGTGAGCCCTGGCTGCCGGTGCCGTTCAGGCGGATCCCGTTGACGGCGCCGTTGGCGCTGATGCTCCGGAAGGTGAGGCCCCCCGCTCCGATGGCGGTGGCGTCGACGACGAGCGCGGTGCCGGTCGTCGTGGCCAACGTGTTGGCGGAGCCGGTGACGACGACGGTGCCACCACCCGTCGCGCTGAACGCTGGCGCGGTCCCGGTCGAGGCGTTCACCCCGCCGGTCAGCTGGACCGTCGCTCCTGAGTTCGCGGAGAGCGTGACGCCGCCCGAGACCGCTCCGCTGAAGCTCGTGGTGCCACCGGTGCGGTTCGACATGGTCACCGCTCGCCCGGCATTTCCGCTGATGCCTGCCGCGACGGTGACCGCGCCGGATCCGCCGGTGAGGCTGACCCCGTCCGCACCGTTGCCGGTGACCTGGACAGCGGTCCGGGTCCCGATCGTCGCGGTCGTGACACCAGTGCCCACGACGCCGGCACCCGAGGCGCCGCTCACGGTGACACCTTGGACGTCCACGCCGCTGGCCAGCGTGAGTGCTGCACCCGCCGCATTGGTGATGACCGGGTTCACCCCGCTCGCGGTCACGAGCTCCGTACCCCCGATGGTCAGCCCGTTCGGCTGACCGAGCAGCTGCTGGTTGCCCTCGAGCACCAGGCCGCCGCCGTAGCTGCCGCCGTAGACGAAGATCGTGTCTCCGGGGCCGTCTGGGTCGACTCCGCCAAGCCCCGCGAGCGAGAGCAGCGGCGAGGACGATCGGCCGTCGTGCATGGCGGACCCGGAGGCGCCGTTGACGTACCAGACGATGTCGGACCCGATGCTCACCGTGACGGTGCCGCCGCTGGTCAGCTCGCCGTCGGTGACCTGATACGTGAAGGAGTCCGTCTGGCTGGTGTCCCCGACGCCCGGCAGGAACGTGAAGGAGCCGTTGCCCGCGATGGTCGCCGTGCCGCCGCCGACCGAGGACACCGTCTGGGCGACGGCGGTCAGAGTGTGCGGGTAGGTGGCATCCTCGTCGGTGTCGTTGCTCGTGAGGACGTTGCCGGTGAGCACCTTGTGGGGCCCGGTGCCGGTCGTCTGCACGACGGCGAGCGTGTTGCCGATCGCATCGGCGTAGGCGTCGGTCACGGCCACCGGTGGGTCGTTGACGTCGACCACGGAGATGACGAGGACCTCCTCGTGGGTGAGGGATCCCGAGTCGGTGACCCGGACCCGGATCGAGAGGCTCGACCTCACCTCGAAGTTGAGGACAGCGGCAGTCACGAGCGTCGTGCCGGAGATGCTGAAGGCCGCGTTGTCCGTGTCGCCTGCTCCGGGAACGATGCTGAAGCTCAGCGTGTCTCCGAGGTCGGGGTCGGTGCCGGAGAGCAGGCCGACCGTCGTACCGCTCGGCTGGTTCTCGTCGACCGAGCTCGACGAGAGTGCGACGTCGGTCGGGGCCTCGTTGAGGTCGATGACCGTGACCACGAGGGCCTTGTCGAAGTGATCGCCCGCCGAGTCGGTCGTCCGCACCCGGATGCTGCGGGTGGACGCGGTCTCGAAGTCGAGGCCAGCAGCCGTCGTGAGCGAGCTTCCGTCGATGGCGAAGAGCGCGTTGTCGGTGTTGCCCGGGCCCTCGACGAGGGTGTAGCTGAACGTCTCACCGGGGTCACCGTCGATCGTCGAGAGGGTACCGACCGTGGTTCCGGCGGGCTGGTTCTCCTGGACACTCGCCGGGTTGAGCGTGATGTCCGTCGGGGCCGAGTTGGCGCTGACGGTGAAGCTGAAGGTGTGGTCGGCGGCCATCCGGTCGGGCGGGTCGATGGAGTCGTCATCGCTCACGGCAGAACCGCTGACGGTGACGGTGCAGACGATGTCCGCGGGCAGGGGCCCGTCCGGGGCGAGGGTCCAGACGTTGCCGGCGCCCTCCCCGGTCGTGAACGAGACCGGCGAGCCGCTCGGGCACTCGAGGGCGAGACCGCCCGCGGCGACGTCGACCGCCTCGCTGAAGGTCACCGTGATGTCGGTGCCGGCGGGAACGTCCGTGGCGCCGTCCGTGGGTGTGGTCGCGACCACCTCGGGAGCGGTGTCGACCGTGGTGTAGGCGATCGTGGCGTCGGCCGCCATGGTGTCAGGAGGGTCGAACGCGTCGGCGTCGTGGACACGGGCCCCGAGGACGGTGAGTGAACAGGTCGCAGTCTGTGGGACGCCCGTCGGGGTCAGCGTGAGCGTGTCCGTCCCCGAGCCGCCGACGGCCACCGAGCGCTCAGTCGCATCGCAGGTCAACGTGAAGGCCGAGGCGGTGGCGGTCACCGCTTCGCTGAAGGTGAGCACGATGTCCGCGGCGGGGTCGACGCCGGCCGTCCCGTCCGCCGGGGACGAGGACACGAACGTGGGCGCCGCGTCGGTTGCGAAGGAGAAGGTGTGGTCGGCGTCCGGGCGGTCCGGCGGGTCCACCGCGTCGACGTCTTTGACCTCGGTGTGGTCGACGACCACGGTGCACGTGGCCCCGTCGGGGAGGGCGGCGTCAGGGGTGAAGGTCGTCGTCATGCCGGGGGAGCCGCTGATCGCACCGGCCACCGGCCCTGAGCCACAGTCGAGGACGATCGCGTTCGCCCCCGCCGTGACCGCCTCGCTCCAGGTCGCCCGCACCTGCGTGTCCGTCGCCACGTGGGCCGCATCGTCGAGGGGAACCGTGTCCGTGACTGCGGGGGCCACGTCCGCGGTGACGAACGCGACGGTGTGGTCGGCGCTCGGGTGGTCGGGCGGGTCCGCTGCGTCCTCGTCGCTGATCTGGCTCGCGTCGACGACGAGCTCGCACGCGTCGGCTGGTAGCAGGCGCGCCGTGGGGGTGAGCGTGATGCTCGTCCCCGGGGAGCCGGCCGCCACGACGGCAATGGCACCCCCGACGTCGCAGGTGAGGGTGAAGGCTGAAGCGGGCGCCGTGACCGGCTCGCTGAACGTCACGACGAGGTCCACGTCGACCGCCACGTCGGTCGCGCCCGCCGCTGGAGTGGTCGAGGTGACGATCGGTGGCGCGTCGACGGTGAAGCTGAAGACGTGGTCGTCAGCCATCGAGTCGGGCGGGTCGTTCGTGTCGGTGTCGCTGACCAGGCTTGCCGTCGTCGTGACCGTGCAGGCCGCGCCCATGGGCAGGTCACCATCGGGGGTGAGGGTGGCTGTGCTCCCGGGGAGCCCACTCAGCGCGAACGGGATCGTCACGCCCCCGCAGATGATGGTGAAGGCGTCGGCGAAGGCACTGACGTCCTCGCTGAACGTGATGGACACGCTCGAGTCACGAGCGGTCAGCCCGCCGTTGCCCGGGACGGTGGAGGCGACCGTCGGCGCGTCGTCGTTCGGGGTGACCTGGAGCGCGAGCTCGGTCGCCAGACACTCGCCGGGGTCGCCGACCCAGCGCAGCACCCCGCTGCCCGCTGCGGCGCAGAAGTACGTCGCGCCGGAGGTGGGCGGGACCGTGAGCTGACTCGCCGGCGGACGGCAGTCGCGGAAGCTGCTGAGCAGCCGGACCGAGCCGGAGGGCTGGACGCACAGCTGGACCGTGCCAGGTTTGAACGTGACCAGCGTCTCCTTCTTGCCACAGTCCCCGGGACCCTCGGCGAGGCGCATGGTGCCGTTGCTCTTCAGTGCGCAGGCGTACTGAAGCTCCGTCGGGCCCTCCTCGGCGGCCCCCCTCAGGGGGGACAGCATCCCGACGACGAGCACCAGCCCCAGGAGGGCGGCGATGCGGGCTGGGAAACGGGCTGCGATGCGGGCGCCAAGACGGGGGGACATGTGGAGGCCTCCTGCGCACGGCCCTGGTCGTCTCGGCGCGTGGCCCCCGTGGACGCACATCACCTGGAACGCCTGCCCGTGCAGTGGCTCTTTGGTACCACGGGTGACTCAGGTCACGTGACCGATTCCCGTAAGGTCCGATTCGCCCGGGTACTCCGGATCTGGAGCCACAGGACTCGGCCGCAAGCACGACCCAGCACTGCGCCGCTGCGCCGGCTCAGTGGCATACGGCCCCATCCTCTCCCACCCGGGAGGCCGCACCACCGAGCGGTCGCGGGCGATCAGGCACTCACCGGGCTGACGTCGAGCGAGTCCAGCAACGCCAGGACGCGTCGCTTGATCTCGTCGCGGATCGGTCGGACCGACTCCACACCCTGGCCCGCGGGGTCCTCGAGCTCCCAGTCCTCATAACGCTTGCCGGGGAAGATCGGGCAGGTGTCGCCGCAGCCCATCGTGATGACGACATCGGACTCCTTGACCGCCTCGGTCGTGAGGACCTTGGGGGTCTCGGCGGAAATGTCGATGCCCTCTTCGGCCATGGCGGCGACAGCCGAGGGGTTGACCTGGTCGGCGGGCGCCGATCCCGCCGAGCGGACCTCGACCTGCCCTCCGGACAGGGCCGTCAGGTAGGCGGCGGCCATCTGGGAGCGGCCGGCGTTGTGGACGCAGACAAAGAGGACGGAAGGCTTGTCGGGCATGGGTTCTCGGCTCCTGGTCGTCATGGTCGGCCTCCGGTGGTCGGGGCCGATGGGGCGTCATCGAGCATGGGTCAGGTTCCCTTCGCGCGTGGGCTGGGTGAGCTCGGAGAGGGCTGCCGTCCCGACGGGCTCGTTCGCGAGCAGGGGGACCACGGCGACGCGTGACGTGAGCTCGGCGACCCGGGCCAGCGCCGGCGCCTCAGCAGCAGCGCGCGCCCGCAGGAACGGCGAGGTGGGCTCGGCGGCGGTGAGGCTGTTGTTGACCACCCACGCGAACGGGCTGATCCCGGCGCGCGCGAGATCGGCCTGGAGGTCTTCCGCCTCGAGGACCGGTGTCGTCTCGGGCAGCGTGACGAGCACGACCTTGGTCGTTTTCGGGTCCTGCAGCCGCATCAACGGGGTCGTGTACTGCGCGCCCGGGCTCATCTGCCGGACGATCTCGCGGTGGTAGGAGCCGGTCGCGTCCAGGAGGAGCAGCGTATGGCCGGTCGGGGCCGTGTCGAGGACGACGAACTGCTTCCGGGAGCGGAACACGACCTGTGAGAACTGCTGGAAGACGGCGACCTCGTCGGTACATGGGGACTTGAGGTCCTCGGCGAGCACGGCCCGGCCGGCTTCGTCGAGGCTGGCTCCCTTGGTGGCGAGGACGCGGGCGCGGTACTCGGTGATGGCTCGCCCGGGGTCGATGCGGGAGACCGTGAGGTGGGCCACGTCGGCGGCCAGGGTCTCCGTCAGGTGGGCCGCGGGGTCGGTCGTGGTCAGCAGCACCTCGTGCCCCCGGCGCGCGAGCTCGAGCGCGACCGCGGCAGCGACGGTCGTCTTCCCGACGCCGCCCTTGCCCATGCAGAGAACGAGAGCGGGTCCGTCCTCCTCGACCTGGTCGACGAGCGTTCGCAGGCCGGCGAAGCCGTCGGGCACGGCCGCGGCAGGGTGGGCATGCTCCGGTGGCTCGAAGGAGGGGTCGAGCAGCGCGCGCAGGGCCGGCACGCCCACCGTGTTGAACGGCAGCAGCGGGATGGTGGTTCGCGGCAGGGAAGCGAGTCGCTGGGGGAGGGCGCCCAGGGCGGCCTTCTCACGTCGGGTCACTGCAGCGGCGAGGGGGTCGTCGTCCAGACCCGCCGGCATCGTCCCGTTGATCACCAGGTGGGCGTCGTGCATGCCCAGGTCGCGCAGCTCGTCGAGGGTCCTCGCGGCTTCCCGAAGTGCAGACGGCTGGGGACGGCTCACGAGCACGAGTCGGGTCCGGGCGGGGTCGGTGAGCGTGGCCAGCGCCCCGGCGTAGTCGGTCCGGAGCCGGTCGAGCCCGGCGACCGGGCCGAGGCAGGAGACATCGCCCTTCCCGTCCGCCAGGTAGGAGGTCCATTCACCGGGCAGCTGCAGCAGGCGGATGGTGTGGCCGGTCGGGGCCGTGTCGAAGAGGACGTGGTCGTAGCGGGCCGTCCGAGCGTCGTCGGCCAGCAGCGCGGCGAACTCGTTGAACGAGGCGATCTCGGTCGTGCACGCACCGGACAGCTGCTCGGTCATCGCGGCGACCTCCGCGGCGGGGAGGAGCTGCCGCACGGGGTCGATGATCCTCGCCCGGTAGGCGTGTGCGGCCTGCTGCGGGTCGATCTCGATCGCGTCGAGGCCCGGCAGACCCGGAACGGGGGTGACGACGTTGCCGATGGTGATGCCGAAGACCTGACCGACGTTCGAGGCGGGATCGGTGCTGACCAGCAGGGCCGACGCGCCGCCCTCGGTCAGTGCCACCGCCGTCGCACAGGCCAGGGACGTCTTGCCGACCCCACCCTTGCCGGTGAAGAACACGAACCGGGGTGGGTTCGCGAGGTAGGGCATCGGTGTCATCAACAGCACCCTTCTCCTCGACTCGGTGGGGCGGACGCGGCGTCCGATGAGACTCGGGTGAGCAGCGGGAGCCCGCGGCGCTCCTCCTGGGCAACGGTCGACGCGCCATCGCCGCGGTTGAGGCCGGCGTAGCGCAGCAGCTGTTCACGGGTGGGGTAGCGGCCGGTCAGCACGGTGACACCGTCGACCGTCGTGACGGGCAGCCCCTCGGACCCGACGACGTGGAGGAAGCCGCGGATCCCGTCGGACTCGATGAACGCCTCCGGGTCGCTCGCGAGGTTGTGACGCGCGACCGAGCCGCCCGAGCCGGCCGAGCCGCCCGAGCCGCCCGAGCTGTTGACGTGCGCGACATCAGCGGTGAAGGTGACCAGGGCCTGGTCCAGCTCGGGACCGCAGACACCGGTCCGGCAACAGAGGGCCGGCTCGTAGACGCGGACCTCACCCATGATGGCTCCTCGCGAGGGGGGCCGGCGCATGGGGAAAGCGACGGCGCAGCCAGAGGCTGACGTAGACGAGGCCGACCAGGACGGGTACCTCGATGAGGGGGCCGACGACCCCGGCGAGGGCCTGACCGGAGGTGATGCCGAAGGTCGCGATGGCGACCGCGATGGCGAGCTCGAAGTTGTTGCCGGCGGCGGTGAACGCGAGGGTCGTGGTGCGCTCGTACGTCATCCCGAGGGCCCTGCCCAACGCGTAGCCGCCGCCCCACATGAGGGCGAAGTAGACCAGCAGGGGAACCGCGATGCGGGCCACGTCCAAGGGACGGCTGGAGATCTGGTCACCCTGAAGGGCGAAGAGGATGACGATGGTGAAGAGCAGTCCGTAGAGGGCCCAGGGGCCGATCCGGGGAAGGAATCGCCTTTCGTACCAGTCGCGTCCGCGAGCCCTCTCGCCGTAGGTCCGTGAGAGGTAGCCGGCGAGGAGGGGGATGCCGAGGAAGATGAGCACCGACTTCGCGATCTGCCACGCGGAGACGTCGAGCGTCGCCTGCTCGAGTCCGAGCCAGCCGGGCAGGACCGACAGGTAGAACCACCCGAGACCGCCGAACGCGATGACCTGGAAGATGGAGTTGAGCGCGACGAGGACGGCAGCGGCCTCTCGGTCGCCGCAGGCCAGGTCGTTCCAGATGATGACCATGGCGATGCAGCGCGCGAGGCCGACGATGATCAGCCCGGTGCGGTAGGCGGGCAGGTCGGGCAGGAAGATCCACGCGAGGGCGAACATCAGCGCCGGGCCGATGAGCCAGTTGAGCACGAGCGAGCTGACAAGCATCCGCTTGTCTGCCGTGACGGTGTCGAGCCGGTCGTAGCGGACCTTGGCCAGCACGGGGTACATCATCACGAGCAGGCCGAGCGCGATCGGCAGGGAGACCCCGTCGATCTCGACGGCTCCCAGGGCCTCGCCCAGTCCCGGCACGACCCGACCGAGGAGCAGCCCAGCCACCATGGCGGCGCCGATCCAGACCGGGAGGAACCGGTCGAGCGTCGACAGGCGCTCGGTCACATGGTCGGTCGCGGGACCATTGGGCCGTATGCCGCTGGGCTGGGTCACGTCGGCGTGCTGGCTCATGTCGGGTGGCGTCTCGCTTCCATGGAGGTGGACCGGAAGGTTCAGGGTTCCAGTCGGTATCGATCTATGTCAATATTGACCGTGTTCGATATGCCGTGGAGTGAGCAACGAGACAACAGGAGGTGGACGACGGGTGGCACGACCAGTCGCGCTCCAGGGGAACCTGCTCGAAGGGGCCATCGGCAAGTGCTGTGGAGCCCCCGCGCGGGCACCGCTGACCCGGCCCGAGGCCGAGGAGGTGGCGACCCTGCTCAAGGCGGTCTCCGACCCGGCCCGGCTCCAGCTCCTGAGCATCATCCGGTCCGCCGCCGACTGCTCCGCCTGCGTGTGCGAGCTCGTTCCGGCGGTCGGGCTGTCCCAGCCGACCGTGTCCCATCATCTGAAGGTGCTCACCCAGGCGGGCCTTCTCATGCGCGAACAGCGTGGCACGCAGGCCTGGTTCACCCTCGTCCCGGAACGGCTCGACCAGTTCGGCCAGATCTTCGCCTGACGGCGAAAATCTTGCGTGACGCCGGCCTCGACGCTGCTGATCTGCAACGCGACCTTAACGGGGCCACAGTGCTGTGGAGACTCCAGCACGGCGAAGGCGTAGCCGCGGTTCTCCGGCTGCTGAACAGCCGCGAAGACGACGGATAGACCGCCTAGGGCACCGGCGCTGACGAAGGCTCTGACCCGGTTCGATCCCGTGGCGCGTCCAGCGTTCGAGGCCCCGGCCACGCGATAGGGGGACACCGTGGCGGGTGCTCAGCCCTTGCCACGCTTCTTGGTCGCGTTGGGGTGATGGGTCTCGACCCGCTCCAGCATCACCGTCTGACCCTCGACCCAGTACCAGATCCGGGCACCGTTCTTGAGCTCGTACTGGCGACGGTCATGGCTCACGCCGCTGCGTGTGACCGTCGCCAGGTCGCCCTTGAGCCGGCCATGCGGAGACTCGTCAGCGAGGGGCTTCTTGGTGAGGTAGTCCCATGCGTCCGTGAGCGCGTTCTTCTGCGTCGCGCACATGTCGGTCCATCCATTGCGTGCCTGCGAGGTCGCGTATTTGATGACCCACTCGGTGCTCTTGGTCGGGCATGCGACGGTCCCCTGCTTGGTCGCCATTCGTTGTCGTCAGACGACGTCGGTCCGCGGATCGGCCGCGGCCTCATCATCCTCGAGCCAGTCCACGGCCATGTCGGCGGTGTAGCCGGCCGCGTACGCCTGAGCCGTGCGATGCCATTCCTCCAAGACTTTCAGGAGGCGGTCAAAGTGGCGCACCGCGGCGCACGCCCGGGCAACGCTCACGATCTCCTCAGCAAACGCCTCCCGCTCGGCCTCACTCAGGAACATGAGCCAGGGAAATGGACCCAGCAGACGAGCGGTGAATGGCTCGTTTGAGGGGTCCAGGGACGCCGCAACGAGCTGGGCGGCAAGTTCAAGGCCGAGTTGGTCGCGGCGCGCCTGGGCCTCAGACGTGAGGATCAGAGGCTCCCCGTCTCGCCGGGTGATCAGGACAGGGCCATCCTCGGCGGCAGCAAAGACGGCCGCGGGCTGACGTGAGAGTTCCGAGGACTGGAACGTGTGGACCTGCAGAGCAGCGGACATGACCCCATCTTCAGATCACGTTCTGAATTTGTCAAATCGTTTGGCATGACGGGAGACCCTACGGCGCGTGCCTCTCGGAAGCAGCCGACAAGGTGCTGGTTGCACTGAGCGCCGTCCAGCCCGTCGGCGTGCCGCGCGGTCATGCAGTGAGCTGGCCGTCGCGCTTCTCGATCGAGCGATAGAAGCAGGGGCCCGATCAGCAACAGCACCGGACGCCAGGTGCCCTGGCTCACGAAGTCGTCGGCCGCACGTCGTAGCTGGGACGACGTCCCGGTCCCACCCCAGACGGACCACGGCGCCACGTCCGGATTTGCCGCACTGAGGGCGAAGACGGTCGTCCGAAACTGCCACGGACGGGACGTCTGGTCTTGCCTCGAACTGGTGGCATGCGGGCTGGACACCCACGCCGATTATGGTCATACTTTGGACCATGACGAGCATTCCACTGGCCGACGCCAAGGCACACCTGTCCGAGGTCATCAGCCGAGTGAGCAAGCACCACGAACGAGTAACCGTGACCGTGCACGGTCAGCCCTCGGCCGTCCTGCTGGCGCCCGATGACCTCGCGATGCTCGAGGAGACCATCGCCGTCTTGGGGGACCGCGACCTCATGACGCAGCTTGCCACCGCCGACGCCGACCTGGCTGCCGGCCGTGTCGAGACCCAAGGCGACCTCGAGGCGGCGATGCGGTCACGCCGGACCTCGGCGTGACCAACGGTCGCTACCAGTTGCGGATCGTCTCCTCAGCTCGCCGACACATGACTGAAGATCTCCCAGAAGCCGTCGCCACCGCCGCCTTCGAGTTCATCACCGGCCCCTTGCTCGAGAACCCTCACCGCGTGGGCAAGCAACTGCGCCCACCCCTGACAGACCGACACAGCGCACGACGTGGCACCTATCGCATCCTCTACCGCATCGACGAACAAGCCCAGACGGTGACCGTCCTAGCGATCGGCCACCGTGGCGACATCTACCGTGCGTAACTGAGCACAGAGGTCTTCCTCTTCTGCCGCGGGGAGGACGTTCGTCCAACGGCGGCATGCGGAGCATGTTTGCGCGACCATGGCGCACCTTCCGTTCGCACATGGGCCCCGCAGTTAGGAGCGAGTATCCGGCTCTGTCGCCCGACCGCGACGGTCGCGCGTCGCTTTCCACTCACGCACTTCCTTCCGGCCTTCCATTGCGTGCCGGACGATCGCAACAATGCCCCAAACAAACCAGGCGGCCATCGCCACGAGCAAGACGCCTACGTAGATGGCCAGCGCTCTGTCCGGCAGGTGGTCGGCTAAGGGCAGCAGGATGAAGGCGGCAGCCAGCAACCCGTATCCGGTGAGGGTTAGCTGCCGGCGGAGCCGTCGCTGCTTTTCTTGCAGCGGCGCCGAAGGCGCGAACCAATGCTCCGTCCTCATGCAGGCCAACCCCGATCACCCATCCTTGCTCCAATCTGGCGGGCGGATGTCGCTCGCGTCGAGTCGTCGAGCAGCCAAATGCCCATCCAGGGCACGACCTTAGGGGACGAAGGTAATGGGAACGCACTCACATGCCGCTCTGCGGGCGAACGCCCGACCATGCCGCGGATCGCGCTCGTCTATCGGCCGATGACCGCCTCCCGGTCCGACCCACTCATGGCTCAGATGGCAGGCTGACCCAGTGGCCCACGTGATCGAACCACCGAACTCCGTAGTGCTGCTGGTCGGCCGCGACGAGTACACGCCACCAGAGTCCCTCGCGGACAGAATCGTCGCAGCCACGGGCGACTGCGTGGCGGTTGGGGTGCTATCGGTAGACGATGGCGCAACGACCGTGGAACTCGCACCGACGCCACACATCGATGGCTTGAGCCGTCGCGGTGAGTTCAACCTCGAGACGGAGGGGCGAGTGTCGATCCGTGACGTCTACAACGGCGAATACGCCAGCCTTCTGGTGACGTGCACCGCTTCCCCACCGCGGCGCACCTGGCCTCGTGGGCCGGGCTGACCCCCAAGCACCACGAGTCCGACACGCATGTGCGGCGCGGGCGGATCACCAAGCAGGGCTCGAAACTGGTCCGCTGGGCCGCGATCGAGTCGGTCAAGCGGGTCGGGCCCCACATCGGGGTCGGCGCGTTACGGGAGCGGGTCGCGGCCCGTCGAGGCGGTCCCGGCGGCAAGAACATAGCCGCGGTCGCCGCGGCTCGCCGGCAGATCGAGCACGTCTACTACGCCCTGCGCGACGGACACGTCCGCGCCCTGCACCGGGGCGCGGCATGACCATCCCGATTCTTCTTGGCCGGTGCTCGGTCGTGCAGGTCATGACCCCCGAGCTGATCGGCGCGGTCGCGCCCGTTGATTGACCACACCGGCCAGGACACCCCGCACCACGTCATGCCGCCGTCCCCGGTGGCGCAGGGATGACTGACACCCAAACGGGCTGTCCACTCCCACCGCATCAGCACTGACGAGGAACGACCCCTCTGCTCCTGCTTCTCCTGAAGGTGGCCAGGACAGCATCCATAACCAAGGCGTTCGACGGTCCCCGCCGAGCCACATCGTCGACCCGCTGGACGCCGGCCTCAAGGCCCTCCGCTTCGCGGTCGAGCCCCTCTCGAGCCTTGACCCCGACGTCCGTCGGGTCCTGTCCAGCAATCGTCCGGGCCTGGTCAAAAGCAACCTCCGCACGCTCTTGACCGGCCCCGCTCCTACAGGGATGACCTACGGAAACGTGGGTGGGGCAGCAGGGGCTTGAACCCTGGACCGACGGATTATGAGTCCGCTGCTCTAACCGGCTGAGCTACTGCCCCGGACCGTCGACGGACGTCGAGGGTGTGGTGATTCTAGCGATGGGCCGGGCGTGCGCCTGACAGGTGGCTCGGCTCCGGGCACGGTCGGTGATGATGCCGAGGAGTTCCGCCGCACCGGTGCCGACTCGTCACTTCATGAATCCATGGAACGACAGTAGTATTCCGCAGTGACCACGCCGGCCTCCCCCCAGCTGCCCCCCACGCCCCCCGCGGGGGCGGGAGCGCGCCCGCTCCAGCTCGGACTCCGCCAGAACGCCGCCCAGTTCACCCTGCTCGTCGTCGTCAACGCCCTCGTCGGCGGGATGCTGGGCCAGGAGCGCACCGTGCTGCCACTCCTGGGCGAGCGGGAGTTCGGCCTGACCGCCTACACCGCGGGGTTGACCTTCATCCTCGTATTCGGGCTCGCGAAGGCCGCGACGAACTACGTCGCCGGCACCCTGTCGGACCGGCACGGCCGCAAGCCCGTCCTCGTGGCCGGCTGGCTCGTCGCGGTCCCCGTCCCACTGCTGCTCATCTGGGCGCCGTCGTGGGGCTGGGTCATCTTCGCCAACGTCTTGCTCGGGATCAGCCAGGGGCTCACGTGGTCGACGACCGTCATCATGAAGATCGACCTCGTGGGACCGGCCCGCCGAGGCCTCGCCATGGGCCTCAACGAGGCCGCCGGCTACGGGGCGGTCGCCCTGACGGCTCTCGTCACGGGCTATCTGGCCGAGGCGTACGGACTGCGCCCCGCGCCCTTCCTCGTCGGTATCGCCTTTGCGGCCCTCGGGCTGGGCTTGTCCGCCGTGGCCGTCTCGGAGACCCGAGAGCACGCTCGCCTCGAGGCAGGCTCCCACGTCGCCCGGGGCGACGGCCGCCATGACCACCTCCATGAGGGCCTCGGCGACCGAGAGGTGTTCCTGCAGACGAGCCTGCGTGAACCCGCGCTCTCGTCGGCGAGCCAGGCAGGTCTGGTGAACAACCTCAACGACGGGCTTGCCTGGGGTCTCCTCCCGATCCTGTTCGCCGGTGCCGGGCTCTCCGTGAGCCGCATCGGGATCCTCGCCGCCCTCTATCCCGCTGTGTGGGGCGTCGGCCAGCTGCTCACCGGGGCGCTGTCCGACCGATGGGGCCGCAAGTGGATGATCGCCGCCGGCATGTGGCTGCAGGCCGTCGCGTTGGCGATCATCGCCGTCGCCGACACCTTCGGGGCGTGGGCGTTCGCCGCGGCTCTGCTCGGCGCCGGCACGGCGATGGTCTACCCGACCCTGCTCGCAGCCATCGGCGACGTCGCTCACCCCGCGTGGCGGGCCAGGTCCGTCGGCGTCTACCGGCTCTGGCGTGACGGCGGCTTCGCGGTCGGGGCGCTGCTGGCGGGCGTGGTCGCCGACGCCCTCGGGGTCCGGGCCGCAGTCTGGACGGTCGCTGCGCTCACGGCGGCATCCGGCGTCGTGGTCGCCGTTCGGATGTACGAGACCCACCACCCGGGCCGCCAGACCGGGCGAGAGGAGCCACGCCGATGACCCACGGCAGCGCCAAGGACGACCTCTTCGCCCAGTTCGCGGCCGTCGGCAAGGCCCTCGGCCACCCGAAGCGACTCGAGCTGCTCGACCTGCTCGCTCAAGGGCCACGCAGCGTCGAGGACCTGGCCCGGACCACGGGTCTGCAGACCAGCACCTGCTCGGCGCATCTCCAGACCCTCCGTGAGTCCGGTCTCCTCACTTCGCGGCGCGAGCACAAGCGAGTCTTCTACGCGCTCTCCGGCACGGACGTCGCGGCTCTGTGGGACCAGCTCCGCCGGGTCGCGGAGGAACACCGCCCGCACACCGAGCTGGCCCGCCGTGCCTACCTCGGCCCGGAGGACACCGTCGCTCTCGACACCGACGAGCTCATCGCGAGGCTCGAGCGCGGCGACGTCGTCCTGGTCGATGTCAGACCGGAGAGCGAGTACGTCGCCGGCCATGTCGAGGGGGCCATCCACATCCCGCTCGACGAGCTGGGGGAGCGGATCGCCGACCTGCCGACGGACCGGGAGGTCGTCGCCTACTGCCGTGGGCGGTACTGCGTCCTCGCGCGAGACGCGGTGCGCCTGCTCACTGCCCGAGGGGTGACCGCCCGGCGGGCCACCGACGGAGTCCTCGAATGGCGCATCGCTGACGGCCCGAACCTCACGTCGTGACACCGGCCGGCCGCGCACCCGGCCGCACGATCCACCGCTGCGGGTCCTAGGCTCGCACCACCGTTGTCAGTCGAAGGAGAGCTCATGACCGAGGGGATCCGCGTTGCCGCGGTGGATGACGTCGAGCCCGGGGAGGCACTCGTCCTCCCACAGGAGCTGACCGGCACCGAGCAGCCCATCTCGCTCTTCCGCGACGACGACGGCACCTACTACGCGCTCGACGACACCTGCTCGCACGAGGACGCCTCGCTCGCCGAGGGATGGATCGAGGCCGGCGAGGTCGAGTGTCCGCTGCACGCCACCCGCTTCTGCCTCGGCACGGGCGAGCCGATGTGCCTACCCGCCACGAAACCGGTCGCGACGCATCGCGTCGAGGTGCGCGAGAACGAGGTCTATCTCTTCCCAGGAACGCCCAG
Source organism: Intrasporangium calvum DSM 43043 (assembly GCF_000184685.1). NCBI lineage: Bacteria > Bacillati > Actinomycetota > Actinomycetes > Micrococcales > Intrasporangiaceae > Intrasporangium > Intrasporangium calvum. The sequence continues at coordinate 2,322,654 of NC_014830.1, read as the reverse complement.
AACCCGCTGAGCCGGGGCCCGGCGCTCTTGCCCAGCCGAACACGGCGACCTCCATTGCTGGTGCCCGTGGGACTGGTGGTGCACAATGGTCAGGTGCTCGCGGAAGCGAGCTGAGCGGCATACAACTTCACACGAACGCCGGCAGCACGAGCTGACCGCCACACGCGAGGTCGTTGGGGAAGACGTCCCTTGCAGGTGAGGAGGCCAGGATGTCTGTCGCGATGCCGTCCACCCCGCGTCACTCGACGCGCGGCGTGGTCTTCGTTCACGGCGCCCCGACGGCGCTGTGCCCCCACATCACGTGGGCGATCGAGGCCGTCCTCGACCAACGGGTCTCCTTGGCGTGGACGCCACAGCCGATCCTGCCCCGCACGGTTCGCACGGAGCTCTCCTGGACAGCCGCGGTGGGCACTGGAGCCGAGTTGGCCAGTGCCCTCCGCGGCTGGGAGGGCCTGCGGTACGAGGTGACCGAGGACCCGACGCCCGTCTCCGACGGGGCGCGCTGGTCCTACACCCCGAGCCTGGGCATCCACCACGCCATGACGAGCGTCAGCGGTGACGTCGTCGTGCAGGAGGACCGGCTGCGCGAGGCGATGCTCCGCAGCCGCGGCGACGCGGCGGCCCTCCAGGACGAGATGGACCTGCTCCTCGGCGTCCCCTGGGACGACGAGCTCGAACCGTTCCGCTACGCCGGCGACGGAGCCCCCGTGAGGTGGCTGCACCAGGTCGGCTGACGGTCGGTCGACGGCGCTCGTCTCCAGCGCTGGTCGGCAACGAGGGCCCGGACGGTTCGTGCGTCCGGGCCCTCACCACGCCCTGTGGAAAACCGATGTCAGGCCACAGGCCCCCCGTGGCAGGCTTGCGGCACGCGGTCGGGTCCTCGTCTCACCACCGCTGAACCCGGGGTTCGGGCCCGCAGCCACCGTCGACGCCCGGACGGCGGCTCTTGTTTTCTCACCCGGCCACCCGGCCGGGGCAGACCCAGCGACGACACCAGGCGACCAGAAGAAGGAGGGATCGACGATGACCCAGGTCGAGGTGTGGAACGCCGACGAGACACTCCTTCACCGGGTGTCGGTGCGGCACGCGGTGCAGATGATCTGGCGCGGCGTCGCCACGCCCGTCTCGGTGCACGAGTCCGAGACGCTCGGCCCCTACCAGGTCCCACTCGTCGTCCGGCTCGTGCGTTACGTCGAGCAGAAGTGGCTCTACTCGCGGACCCGGGCCACCTACTCCCGCGAGGGCGTCCTCCTGCGCGACCGGGGCCAGTGCGCCTACTGCGGCCGGTTCGCCGCGACGACCATGGACCACGTCCTGCCTCGATCGCGCGGCGGGGCGACCTCCTGGCTCAACGCCGTGGCCGCGTGCGACGACTGCAACGGCCGCAAGGGCGACCGGACCCCGGAGGAGGCGCACCTGCCCCTCCGGTGGCAGCCCTACGTCCCAACGCGAGCTCAGCTGCGCTTCGCCCGCCACGCCACCGGCACACCGACACCACACGGGAAGGAGCCCGTCACATGAGCCGACACCGCCTGAACCTCACCACCCGGCCGATGGCCGAAGCACGTTCGGGTGCGCGGGGTCGCGACACTGTGGAGGGCAGGGCCCCCACGGCTGCGGGGGACCACCCCTTGGTGCCGGGGGACGTCACGCCGCCGTGCACCGCCGCGGACCCTGAGCTTTTCTGGCCTGCGACGGAGTCCGAGGCTGCGCAGGCCAAGGCGGTGTGTCGCGGCTGCCCGGTCGTTCACTCCTGTCTCGCCGTCGCCCAGGAGCGGCGGGAGTGGGGCGTCTGGGGCGGTGAGCTCCTCGGTCGCGGGCGGAGCACCACCGACCTCCCCGGGAACGTCCGGCCACCGCAGCACCGCGGATCCGCGAGCGCCTGACGGCGCGCAGCCAGCCGTATGCCGCTGGGCGAGCTCCCGTCCGGAGCTTGCCCAGCGCGACGAAACCTCACACCCACCGCCTCGGGCACCAGCCTCGAGGTTCCCGCCCTGAAAGGAACCCCTCCATGCAGACCTTCCCGGTCGCACTCCCCGGCGCGAGCGCATCAACGCTGATGTGGGCCGACCCTGCCGACGTCGAGCCGGCGGCCCAGGAGCAGCTGCGGAACATCAGCGCGCTCCCGTGGGTCCACGGAGTGCGAGTCATGCCCGACGTCCACCTGGGCAAGGGCGCGACCGTCGGCTCGGTCATCGCGATGCGCGACGCCGTGTCCCCGGCGGCCGTGGGGGTCGACATCGGCTGTGGCATGACGGCCGTGCGCACCAGCCTCACAGCCTCCGACCTCCCCGATGACCTGGGCCCGCTCCGGGCCGCCGTGGAGCAGGTCATGCCGGTGGGGTGGGCGGCGCACAACGGGTCAGCCCCCGTCCTCGGGCGGGACCAGGTGCTCGCCGCACGCGTCGACTCACTCATGGGGCGGTTCAGCGAGCTGCGGGCCCCCAAGATCGCCGAGCGTCAGGGACGGGCCCGGGCGCAGTGCGGCTCGCTCGGCTCCGGGAACCACTTCTGGGAGCTCTGCGAGGGCGACGACGGCCGGATCTGGCTCATGCTCCACTCGGGGTCCCGCAACATCGGCAAGGAGCTCGCCGACCGGCACATCGAGACGGCCAAGACGCTGGAGCACAACCTCGGCCTGCCCGACCGGGACCTGGCCGTCTTCCTCGCCGACACGGAGGAGATGGCGGCCTACCTCCACGACCTGTACTGGGCGCAGGAGTACGCGCTGCTCAACCGGGAGGTGATGATGGCGAGCACGCGGGAGGTCGTCGCACAGCACTTCCCGCACGTGAGGTTCGACGAGCCGGTGCGGTGCCACCACAACTACGTCTCGGAGGAGTCCTACGACGGCGTCGACGTCATCGTCACGAGGAAAGGTGCGATCCGTGCCGGCGCCGGGGACCTCGGTCTCATCCCCGGGTCGATGGGCACCGGGTCGTACGTCGTGCGCGGCCTGGGCAGCGAGCAGTCCTACAACTCGGCCAGCCACGGGGCCGGGCGACGGATGTCGAGGAACGCAGCCAAGCGGCGGTTCACCGTGGAGGACCTCCAGGCGCAGACCCTGGGGGTCGAGTGCCGCAAGGATGCGGGGGTCCTGGACGAGATCCCCGGTGCCTACAAGGACCTCGAGTCGGTCATCGCGGCCCAGACGACGGGGGCGAACCCGCTCGTGGAGGTGGTGGCCCGGCTCACGACCCTGCTCTGCGTCAAGGGCTGAGGGTCAGGAGACCCGGACGCCACTGGGCCGGGACCGCGCGATCGACGCGGACCCGGCCCAGCGGCATACGGGATGGGGGCGTCGTCAGACGCTCTTGATCGCCAGGGCCACGTTGTGGCCGCCGAAGCCGAACGAGTTGTTCAGGGCGGCCACGTCACCGGAGGGCAGCGTCAGGTGCTCACCCCTGACGACGTTGAGCGGGATCGCCGGGTCCTGGTTGTCGAGGTTGATCGTCGCGGGCACGGTCCGGTGGTGCACCGCAAGGATCGTCAACACGGCCTCGAGGGCACCGGCGGCGCCGAGGAGGTGGCCGGTCATCGACTTCGTCGCGGTGACCGCGATGTTGTCGGTGTGGTCGCCGAAGGCGCGCTTGATCGCGTTGTACTCGGCGACGTCACCGACCGGCGTCGACGTGGCGTGCGCGTTGATGTGGACGATGTCGGTCAGGGACAGACCCGCCTGCTCCACTGCCTGGGCCATCGCGCGTGACGCCCCCGACCCGTTCGGCTCGGGCGCGGTGATGTGGTGTGCGTCCGCGGAGAGTCCGATGCTCGCCAGCTCCGCGTAGATCTTCGCGCCGCGGGCCCGGGCATGCTCCTCGGACTCGAGGACGATGACGGCGGCGCCCTCACCGAGCACGAAACCGTCGCGGTCGGTGTCGTACGGGCGGGAGGCCTTCTCCGGCTCGTCGTTGCGCGTCGACAGGGCCTGCATCGCGGCGAACCCGGCGATCGGCATGGCGTGCACCGCGGCCTCGGTGCCACCGGCGACGACGATGTCGGCGCGGCCGCTGCGGATCATCTCGATGGCGTAGCCCATGCTCTCGGCGCCAGATGAGCAGGCGCTGACGAGAGTGTGGACACCGGCGCGGGCGCCGAGCTCGAGCGAGACAGCGGCTGACGGGCCGTTGGGCATGAGCATGGGCACCGCGAGCGGGTAGACCCGGCGGGGCCCCTTCTCGCGGAGGGTGTCCCACTGGTCGAGGAGGGTCCACACGCCGCCGATGCCGGAGCCGATGGCCGTGCCGATCCGCTCGGGCTCGACGTCGGGAGAGCCCGCATCAGCCCACGCCTCACGCGCTGCGATGAGGGCGTACTGGCTGGAGGGGTCGAGGCGCCGGGTCTCGACCTTGGCGAGCACCTCGTCGGGCCTCGTGTGGATCATCGCGGCGAACGTGACGGGCAGCTCGTACTTGGCCACCCAGTCGAAGTCCATGGTGCGGGCTCCAGAGCGCCCGGCGAGGACGGCGTCCCACGTCTCGCGGGCGGTGCCGCCCACGGGCGTCGTGGCGCCCAGGCCGGTGACGACGATGCGTCGGTCAGTGGACGTCATGGTGAGGTGCTCCTCGTGAGGTGGGTCGAGTGGGTCGTGCGTTCCGGTGGAGGGTCGTATGCCGCTGGGCTGGCTCCGCGTGCCCGGTCGCCGCCGGGGTGGCCGGGCACGCGGGTGCCGAACTGGGGTGGAGTCGCGTCAGCCCTGAGCGCTCGAGATGAAGGTGACGGCGTCGCGAACCGTCTTGAGGTTCTTGACCTCGCTGTCGGGGATGCGGACGCCGAACTTCTCCTCGGCGTTGACGACGATCGTCATCATGGACAGCGAGTCGATGTCGAGGTCCTCGGTGAAGGACTTGTCCATCTCGACCGATGCGGTGTCGAGGCCGGTCTCCTCGTTGACGATCTCGGCGAGACCCTCGAGGATCTCCTGCTCGGACTGAGCCATTTGCTGCTCCTTAGGTGGTCACCAGGGTGGTGGTCAGGTGTCGGTCACTTGCACTGTCGGTCCTGCATGGCGGGCGTCCGGGTGAAACACCTGAACCGCCACCGTGGCCCCGATTACCCGTCGGGACAAGCGGGAAACGATGGGCGTCCCTATGGCAGGACGATCACTTGAGCCGCATAGACCAGCCCGGCCCCGAAGCCGATCTGCAGGGCGAGGCCGCCGCTCGGGATCTCTCCCTCGGCGAGCATCCGCGTCATGGCGATCGGGATGCTCGCGGCCGACGTGTTCGCCGTCGTGACGATGTCTCGGGCGACGGGGATGTCCGGCGGCAGCTTGAGCTGCTTGACCATCGCATCGACGATGCGGATGTTGGCCTGGTGCGGGATGAACGCATCGAGGTCGTCGACCTTGATGCCCGCCCGGTCGATGGCCTGCTGGGCGATCGGGGCCATCCCCCAGACGGCCCACCGGAAGACGCTCTGACCGGCCATCGTCAGGGCGGGCCAACCCTTTGCCGTCACACCTTCCACAGAGGGCGGGACGGCGGCGGCCTCGACGCCACCGTCGTCCAGCAGGTCCCGGATCTCCAGCCACGAGTGGCGGTTCGTGATGACGTCGCGCTGGCCGCCGTCGGAGCCCCACACCGTCGGGCCGATCCCGGGAGTGTCGGAGGGGCCGATGACGCAGGCGCCGGCGCCGTCACCGAAGATGAACGCGGTGCCGCGGTCGTGCGGGTCGGTGAAGTCGCTCAGCTTCTCGACCCCGATGACGAGGACGTAGTCGACGGAGCCAGCCTTGACCATGTCACTGGCCGTTGCGACGCCATAGCAGTAGCCGGCACAGGCGGCCGAGATGTCCATCGCGGGGGCGGTCGAGCCGAGCCGGGCGGCGAGCTCCGGCGCGGCGGCCGGGGTCTGGTAGGGGTGCGTCACGGTCGCCATGAGGACGAAGCCGAGCTGGTCCGCGGTGATGCCGGCGTGCTCGAGGGCCTGCCGGGCCGCGTGCTCGGCCATGTCGATGACCGACTCGTTCTCGGCCGCGCGGTGGCGGCTGACGATGCCCGAGCGCTCGCGGATCCACTCGTCACTCGAGTCGATCGCGTCGACGATCTCGGCGTTCATGACGACGCGGTCGGGTCGGTAGGCGCCGACGCCGAGCATCCGGGAGTGGCGCGGGGAGCCGGGGTCGACGATGAAACCGGTCCCCTTGGGGGTCAGGGCGCTGGAAGCAGTCACGGGAGAAGCCTTACTCGTCGACGCGGGTGGGGGAGGTGGGGGAGGCGGGGGAGCCGCCGTGCTCGGAGATCATCCGTTGCGCGGCCTCGAGGTCGTCCGGCGTCTTGAGGGCCAGCGTCTCGACGCCCTTGAGGGCACGCTTGGCGAGACCGACGAGGGTGCCGGCCGGTGGCAGCTCGATGATCCCCGTGACGCCGAGCTCCTGCATGGTCTGCATGCACAGGTCCCAGCGCACCGGGTTGCTGACCTGACGGACCAGCCGGTCCAGCGCCTCGCGGCCGTCGGTCACGGCCCGGCCGTCGGCGTTGGACAGGAGGGTCACGGTCGGGGCCTGGGTCGGCAGGGTGCCTGCGAGCTCACCGAGGGTGCTGACGGCCGGGGCCATGTGGTGCGTGTGGAAGGCGCCGGCCACCTGCAGCGGGATGACCCGAGCCTTGGCCGGCGGGTCCGCCTGGAGGGCCTCGAGCTGCTCGAGAGTGCCGGCCGCCACCGTCTGGCCGGCTCCGTTGACGTTGGCCGCGGTGAGGCCGTGGCGCTCGAGGACGGCGAGCACGTCGGTGGGGTCCCCGCCGAGGACGGCCGCCATGCCGGTGGGTGTCACCGCGCTGGCCGCAGCCATGGATCGACCACGCTCCCGGACGAAGACCACCGCATCGTCGGCCGCGAGGACCCCCGCGGCAGCCGTCGCGGTGATCTCACCGACGGAGTGGCCCGCGAGCAGGTCGACGCCGTCGAGGGTGCTCGCAGCGGCGCCGAGGAGGGGCGGGAGTGCGATGAGCCCTGCCCCGACGATGAGGGGCTGGGCGATCGCCGTGTCCTTGATCGTCTCCGCGTCCGACGTGGTGCCGTGGGCGACGAGGTCGAGGCCCGTGGCCTCGGACAGGCGGGTGAGCTCGTCCCGCATCCCGTCGAGCTCGAGCCACGGGGTGAGGAAGCCGGGGGTCTGGGAGCCCTGTCCAGGGCAGACGATCGCAAGCACGTGTCCAGCCTCTCTGATCTCACGGGCGGATGCCGACTCTGAATGTCACGAAGTCGTCGGGGCAGGTTTGGAGGTTTCCTCCAAAGGTCCTGTAGTGCTCAGGCGGGTCATACGGGGTGCGGCAGCCAACCGGCCCAGCACCAGCGCGATCCTGGCCGCCCACGCATCTCGGGGCGTCGTCAGGTCGAAGCCGGTCAGGTCGTCGATCCGGCCGAGCCGGTAGCGGACCGTGTTGGGGTGGATGAAGAGGGCCCGGGCCGTCGCCTCGAGCGAGCGCCCGGCCTCGAGGTACGTCTCCGCGGTGGTCAGCAGGGCCAGCTGGCCGGAGCGGGTCAGGGGGCGGTGGACCTGGTCGATGAGCCGTCGTTGCGCGGGTACGTCGCCCGCGAGGGCCCGCTCGGGGAGCAGGGCCTGGGACTCGACGATCCGAGGGGCGGCCGGCCACGCCGCCGCAGCGGAGAGCCCGCTGAGGGCTGCGCGAGCCGACCGTCCGGCGGCGAACAGGTGCGGCACCGTGGGGCCGATGACGATCGGCCCGTCGCCGAAGCAGTGGGCGACCGCGGAGACGACTGCGAGCGGGTCCTCCGTGCCGCCCAGGATCGCGATGAGGCGGGAGCGCTGGACGATGGCGAGGGCCTCGACCCGCTCGTGGCGGACGGCCCGTCGGAGCGTGTCGACCGCCGCGGCAGCGCCCCCGTTGACCAGCGGGGTGGTGCCGACGACGAAGGTGACGTGCGCGACGTCGCCCCAACCGAGCGCCGAGGCGCGGGACTGCATCGACTCGTCGGCCTCGCCACGCAGGACCGCATCGACGACGAGCGCCTCGAGCCGGGCGTCCCAGGCGCCTCGGGCCTCGGCTGCGCCGGCGTAGACCTCGGCGGCGGCGAACGCGATCTCGCGGCTGAAGCGGAGGACGGACTCACGGAGCAGCTGCTCGTCGCCGGGACTCGCCAGGGTCTCGACGTGCGACTCGACGACGCCGACCACGGTGCGGACGAGGTCGAGGGTCTGGCGCAGGCTCACCGTCCGAGTGAGCTCCTGTGGGGCGTTGGCGAAGATCGAGATCGCCGACGGGCTGCTGTCCTCGTCGCCCCGGAACCACTCGATGAACTGCGCGATGCCGGCGTGAGCGACGAGCCCCACCTGCGAACGTTCCGCGGCGGGCAGGTCGCGGTACCAGCCGAGGTGCTCCTCCATCCGGCGAGCCGCGAGCGTCACCAGCTCCCCGGCGCTGCGGTCGACGGCGCGCGAGGTCTCACTGCTCGGTCGCCGGCGCTCGCGGGTGCTCACCGGCCCAGCCTACGGTGCTGGGCGATCGTCCGGTCCGACGGCTTTGTATGTCGGACACAAACCACCCTCCGCAACACACCCGTGTACCGAGCGGTGGGACCGCCTGCAGGCGGCCGGTGCACGCGGTAAGCGGGTGTGTTGCCCGGTCAGGTCGAGGTCAGCGCCCGGTCAGCGCGGGGAACCGCCGGGGGTGGTCAGTCGGTGCCGAACTCCATGGCCGCGCGGTCGAGGGCGTCATCGGTCGAGTCGACCTCGGCCGCCGCCGGGTTGGCCGAGATGGCGGCCGCTCCGCCGGGGGCGAGCTCGCCGACCAGCTCGGCGTTGCGGGCGCCCAGCAGACCCTGCGCGGCGTACAGCTCGAGCTTGGCACGGGAGTCGGCGATGTCGAGGTTGCGCATCGTCAGCTGGCCGATCCGGTCGACAGGCCCGAACGCCGCGTCCTCGGTGCGCTCCATCGAGAGCTTCTCGGGGTGGTAGCTGAACGCGGGCCCACTCGTCCTGATGAGCGACCAGTCGTCGCCGCGCCGCAGCCGCACGGTGACCTCACCGGTGACGGCGGACGCGACCCAGCGCTGGATCGACTCACGGATCATCAGGCTCTGCGGGTCGAGCCAGCGCCCCTCGTAGAGGAGCCGGCCGAGACGGCGGCCCTCGGCGTGGTAGTTCGCGATGGTGTCCTCGTTGTGGATCGCGTTGAGCAGCCGCTCGTAGGTCAGGTGGAGCAGCGCCATCGCGGGGGCCTCGTAGATGCCGCGGGACTTGGCCTCGATGATCCGGTTCTCGATCTGGTCGCTCATGCCGAGACCGTGGCGGCCGCCGATGGTGTTGGCCTCGTCGACGAGGGCCACGGGATCGGGGAACTGGCGGCCGTTGATGGCCACCGGGCGACCCTGCTCCCAGCGGACCGTGACATCCTCGGTCTCGATGGTGACGGACGGGTCCCAGAACCGGACCCCCATGATCGGCTCGACGACCTCCATGGACTCGTCGAGGAACTCGAGGGTCTTGGCCTCGTGCGTGGCCCCCCAGATGTTGGCGTCGGTGGAGTATGCCTTCTCGGCGCTGGCCCGGTAGGGCAGGTCGCGCTCGGTGAGCCACTCGGACATCTCCTGGCGACCGCCGAGCTCGCTGACGAAGTCGGCGTCGAGCCACGGCTTGTAGATCCGCAGCTCCGGGTTGGCCAACAGGCCGTAGCGGTAGAACCGCTCGATGTCGTTGCCCTTGAACGTCGAGCCGTCCCCCCAGATGGAGACACCGTCCTCGTGCATGGCCCGGACCAGCAGGGTGCCCGTGACGACGCGCCCGAGAGGAGTGGTGTTGAAGTAGGTCTTGCCGCCGCTGCGGATGTGGAACGCTCCGCAGGCGAGCGCGGACAGGCCCTCCTCCACCAGGGCGGTCCGGCAGTCGACGAGGCGCGAGATCTCGGCACCGTACTGCCCGGCGCGCCCGGGCACGGAGCCGATGTCTGGCTCGTCGTACTGCCCGAGGTCCGCCGTGTACGTGCAGGGGACGGCGCCCTTCTCACGCATCCAGGCGACAGCCACGGAGGTGTCGAGACCGCCGGAGAAGGCGATCCCGACTCGTTCACCGACAGGGAGCGACGTCAAGACTTTGGACACGGCTGCAAGTATATGCACGATCGCGTATATCTATCCACCCGTGGGCCTGGATCGCCCGGCCCTCCGCCCACCCGCGGATGACGGCGGAACGAGCCCAGCGGCATACGTGAGATTCCGTATGCCGCTGGGCTGGGTTGCGCTCGAAGGCTCGGTCTACGACTCGCCGCCGGCGTTGCCGGACGTGCCGGCCGTGACGTCGTCGAGGCGGTAGCGCTCGGCCGCCTGGCGTGGCACGTCGGCCGGAACCTTGCCCTCGTCAGCGAGCAGCTGAAGGGCCCGGACCGCGACCGACGGTCCGTCGATGTGGAAGAAGCGGCGAGCGGCGCGCCGCGTGTCCGAGAACCCGAACCCGTCTGCGCCGAGGGTCGCGTAGGTGCCGGGCACCCACTCACGGATCTGGTCCTGCACAGCGCGCATGTAGTCGGAGACGCCGATGACGGGGCCCTCGCCGTCCTGGAGGCACTGGGTCACCCACGGCACACGCCGCTCCTCGTCCGGGTGGAGGAACTGCTGCTCGTCCGCGGCGAGGCCGTCCCGGCGCAGCTCGTTCCACGAGGTCACCGACCACACGTCGGCCGCGACGCCCCAGTCATCCGCGAGGAGCTGCTGGGCCTCGAGGGCCCACGGCAGACCCACCCCGGAGGCGAGCAGCTGCGCCCGCGCGGGCGTGTGCTGCCACCCCTCGGTCCGCGCCGGCGCCAGCCGGTACATGCCCTTGAGGAGGCCGTCGACGTCGAGGTTCTCGGGCTCCTGCGGCTGGACGATCGGCTCGTTGTAAACCGTGAGGTAGTAGATGAGGTTCGCGGCGTCTCCGGACTGGCCCTCGCCGTACATGCGACGCAGGCCGTCCTGGACGATGTGCGCGATCTCGTAGCCGTATGCCGGGTCGTAGTGCACGACCGCCGGGTTCGTCGACGCGAGGAGGGGGCTGTGACCGTCGGCGTGCTGGAGCCCCTCACCGGTCAAGGTGGTGCGCCCGGCAGTCGCGCCGATGAGGAACCCGCGCGTCATCTGGTCTGCAGCCGCCCACAGGCCGTCACCCGTGCGTTGGAAGCCGAACATCGAGTAGAAGACGTAGACCGGGATCATCGGCTCGCCGTGGGTCGCGTAGGACGAGCCCGCCGCGGTGAAGGCCGCGACCGAGCCGCCCTCGTTGATCCCGAGGTGGAGGATCTGGCCCTGCTCGTTCTCGCGGTAGGCGAGCATCAGCTCGGCGTCGACGGGCGTGTAGTTCTGGCCGTTCGGGTTGTAGATCTTGATCGTCGGGAAGAAGGCGTCCATCCCGAAGGTCCGTGCCTCGTCGGGGATGATCGGCACGATTCGCTTGCCGAACTCCTTGTCCCGCAGCAGGTCCTTGAGCAGCCGGACGAACGCCATCGTGGTGGCGACCTCCTGCTTGCCCGAGCCCTTCTTGACCTGGGCGTACGCCTCGTCACCGGGCAGCTTGATCGGGTCGAAGGCGACCCGGCGCTTCGGCAGGGTCCCGCCGAGCTTGGCCCGGCGTTCGACGGAGTACTTGACCGCAGGGTGATCCGGCCCCGGGTGGTAGTACGGCGGCTGGTAGGGGTTGGCCTCGAGCTGCTCGTCGGTGATCGGGATGCGCAGGGAGTCGCGGAACTGCTTGAGGTCCTCCAGCGTCATCTTCTTCATCTGGTGGGTGGCGTTGCGCCCGGCGAAGTGCGACCCGAGGCCGTACCCCTTGATCGTCTTGGCGAGGATGACCGTCGGCTGGCCGGTGTGCTCCATCGCCGCCTTGTAGGCCGCGTACACCTTGCGGTAGTCGTGGCCACCCCGCCGCAGGTTCCACCAGATCTGGTCGTCGGTCCAGTGCTCGACCATCTTGAGGGTGCGCGGGTCGCGACCGAAGAAGTGGTCGCGGACGTACTTGCCGTCGTTGGCCCGGAAGGTCTGGTAGTCGCCGTCGCTCGTCTGGTTCATGATGTGGACGAGGGCGCCGTCGCGGTCGGCGGCCAGCAGCGGGTCCCAGCCGCGGCCCCAGACAGCCTTGATGACGTTCCAGCCGGCTCCGCGGAAGAATGCCTCGAGCTCCTGGATGATCTTGCCGTTGCCGCGGACCGGTCCGTCGAGCCGCTGCAGGTTGCAGTTGATGACGAAGGTGAGGTTGTCGAGCTCCTCGTTGGCAGCGATCTGCAAGGCGCCGCGCGACTCGGGCTCGTCCATCTCGCCGTCGCCGAGGAACGCCCAGACGTGCTGCTGGCTCGTGTCCTTGATGCCGCGGTTGTGGAGGTACTTGTTGAACTGCGCCTGGTAGACGGCGTTCATCGGGCCGAGGCCCATCGACACGGTCGGGAACTCCCAGTAGTCGGGGAGCAGGCGAGGGTGGGGGTAGGACGGGACGGCCCGGATCGTGCCGTCGACGATGTGGCTCTTCTCCTGGCGGAAGCCGTCGAGGTCGGTCTCCGTCAGGTGACCCTCGAGGAACGAGCGCGCGTACATGCCGGGGGAGGCATGCCCCTGGAAGAAGATCTGGTCGCCGCCGCCGGGGTGGTCCTTGCCGCGGAAGAAGTGGTTGAAGCCCACCTCGTAGAGCGTCGCCGCGGAGGCATAGGTCGAGATGTGGCCGCCGACGCCGATGTCGGGGCGCTGCGCCCGGTGCACCATCATCGCGGCGTTCCAGCGGACGTAGCGCCGGAACTCCCGCTCGACCTCCTCGTCACCGGGGAACCAGGGCTCGCGCTCCGGCGGAATGGTGTTGATGTAGTCGGTGGCGGTCAACGACGGCACGCCGACCTGCTTGGCGCGGGCGCGCTCGATGAGCTTGAGCATGACGTAGCGCGCCCGGGTGCGGCCCTTCTCATCCAGGACGGCGTCGAGGGACTCCAGCCACTCCTGGGTCTCCTCGGGGTCGGTGTCAGGGAGCTGACTGGGAATTCCGTTGAGGATGGGGCCGGCCTCGGCTGCCACGTTCGTGGGTCCTTTCTCGTCGCCACGCGTCGCGGCCGGTTGACCGCGGCGCCGCTCCTTCCATCCTCCCTCAAAGGGGTGGCGGTCGTCACACCCGGGTCATTCAGCGGGACACGTGGGGTACGGGCCACGCCGGGTCGGGCGAAGACCAGCGTGGGAGACAGGTTGCGCGATAGCGTCGGACCCAGTGCACTTGGAGTCACTGGTGCGCAGCCACGACTCTTGCCCTGACGAAAGGAACGGTGACAGTGAGCACGACCGCGGGAGCGGCGTCCCTGGCCAAGCTCGGATTTGCCCCCGGGCAGATCATCCAGGAGTTCGGCTACGACGACGACGTCGACGACGACCTGCGGTTCGCGATCGAGGATGTCGTCGGCAGTGAGCTGGAGGACGAGGACTTCAACGACGGTGCGGACGGCGTCGTCGTCTGGTACCGAGACGGCGACGACGACCTGGTCGACCTGCTGGTCGACGCCCTGACCAAGCTCTTCGACGCCGGCTTCGTCGTGCTGTTCACCCCCAAGGCGGGCCGCCCGGGCCACGTCCAGGCGAGCGAGGTGGAGGAAGCGGCCTCCACGGCCGGACTGACCACCGGTGGCCAGGTCAACGTGGCGTCCGAGTGGGCCGGCGCGCGACTGATGCCACCCAAGGGGCCCCGTCGCTGAGTGACGACCGGCACCGACTGGCACACTGGCGCGCATGACGACGACTGCTTTCCCGACGTCAGCTGCCGGTGCCCCACAGGTCGGCGAGCTGGCACCTGACTTCACCCTGGTCGACCAGCACGGCGTCGACGTCACGCTCTCGTCAGTCCGGGGGCGGAAGTTCGCGGCGGTCGTCTTCTACCCGTTCGCCTTCTCCGGGATCTGCACCGGGGAGCTGCGCGAGATCCGGGACCGGCTCGAGGACTTCCAGGACGGCGACATCCAGGTCTTCACCATCTCGTGCGACACGATGTACTCCTTGCGGGCCTGGGCCGACCTCGAGGGCCACTTCTTCCCGCTCCTCAGCGACCACTGGCCGCACGGTGCGGTCGCGACCCGCTACAGCGTGTTCAACGGGGAGCAGGGAGCCCCGCTCCGCGCCACCTTCCTCGTCGACCGGGACGGGCGGGTGGCCTGGCGTGAGATCAACGGCCCCGGCGAGGGGCGCGACTTCGTGGCGTACCGGGCGGCCCTGGCGGAGCTTCGCCACGCCGCGACAGTCCAGTAGCCCGCCGCCCGGGTTCCGGCAGTCGCGCCCCCTGTCCTCATCCTCGACCGGCGGGTCACTGGGTCGCTTCGACGCCGAGGTAGGCCTCGACGATCTTCGGGTCGGCGAGGAGTTCCTCGGCCGGGCCGGAGTGCACGACCTCCCCGGTCTGCAGGACGTAGCCGTGGTCGGCGGCGCGCAGGGCGCGCCTCGCGTTCTGCTCGACGAGCACGATGGTCGTGCCGGTCGTCCTGATCTCGTCGACCACGCGGAACACCTCATCGACGACCTTGGGCGCCAGCCCCATCGACGGCTCGTCCATCAGGAGCACCTTGGGTCGCGCGACGAGCGCGCGGGCGATGGCGAGCATCTGCTGCTCGCCGCCGGAGAGCGAGCCCGCGGGTAGGTGGCGGCGGTCGCCCAGCACGGGGAACCGCTCGTACGTCTCGGCCAGTGCCGCAGCGGAGGCGCCCCCGACGTGCCAGCCGCCGAGGTGGAGGTTCTCCTCGATGGTCAGGGTGCCGAGGATCTGGCGCCCCTCGGGCACCTGTACCAGACCCTGGCCGACGAGGCGATGTGACGGGGTCCGGGTGATGTCCTGGCCGTCGAAGGTCACCCGCCCCGACTTCGGGCGGATCAGCCCCGAGATCGCGTTGATGATCGACGACTTGCCGGCACCGTTCGCACCGACCAGCGTCACCAGCGAGCCGGGGTCGACGGAGAAGGAGACGCCGCGGACCGCCTCGACCCGGCCGTAGGCGACGTGGAGGTCCTCGACGACGAGAACGGGTCCTGACCCCTTGGGGCTCGTCCGGCTCACGGGTGGCTCCCCTCGGTGCGGTCGGTCGGTCGGGTGTCCGCCTCGGCGGACCCGAGGTAGGCCTCGATGACCGTGGCGTCGGCGGCGATCTCGTCCGGCGTCCCGGTGGCGATGACCTTGCCGAAGTTGAGCACGACGATGCGGTCGCAGGTGCTGAGCACCATGCCGACGTTGTGCTCGATGAGCAGGATGGTCAGCCCGTCCGCGGCGAGCGAGCCGATGAGGTCCGAGAGCCGGTTGGCCTCGACGTGGTTCATGCCGGCAGCGGGCTCGTCGAGGATGAGCAACGTCGGGTCGGAGGCGAGCGCGCGAGCGATCTCGAGTCGGCGCTGGTCGCCGTAGGAGAGCGACGAGGCTCGGCTGCCGGCGAGGTCATACAGGCCGACCCGCTCGAGGCAGCGGGCGGCGTGGTCGAGGGCGGCGAGCTCGTCCCGGCGCGCTGAAGGGAGCCAGAGAAGACGGCGTAGGAACGTCGGTCGGCTGACGAGGTGACCGCCGACGAGGACGTTCTCGAGGGCGGAGAGCCGGTTGAACAGCTTGGAGTGCTGGAAGGTCCGGCTGACGCCGGCCTTGGCGACGCGGTGGACGGGGACCCGCCCGACCTGGGTGCCGAGCACCGTGGCGAGGCCGGATGTCGGGGGGATGAGGCCGCTGAGCATGTTGACCAGCGTCGTCTTGCCGGCACCGTTGGGGCCGATCAGGCCGACGACCTCGCCGCTGCGCAGCTCGAGGTCGACGTTCTCGACGGCGTGCACACCGCCGTACTCCTTGCTCAACCCCTCGAGGGATGCGAGCAGCTCGCCGGGGGCGGGGTGGGACCGCGTCTGCAGACCCTGCTCGGGCGTCCCCGTCCTCCGTCTCGGCATCCGGATCCGGCGTCGGACGAGGCTGGCGAGACCGCCGGGCAGGAACAGGATGATGATGAGCAGGAGGGCGCTGGCGACGAAGGGACGGATCCAGCCGGCCTCGACGCCGAGCGCCCGCTGGATCTCGGGGATCAGGGTCTGGAAACCGCTGCCGAGCAGTGGGCCGACGAACATCGTCGATCCGCCGACGACCGCGGTGACCAGACCGTCGATGGCGGCGGTGAAGCCGAAGTCCTCCGGTGCGATGAGGCGGACGTAGTAGGCCCAGAGGACGCCGTAGAGACCGGCGACGGCTCCGGCGGTCGTGAAGGCGGCGAGTCGGTGCCGACCGACGTCGATGCCCATGGCGCGAGCAGCCAGCTCGTCCTCGCGGATGGCCTCGAGGGCCCGCCCGTAGCGCGATCGACCCATCCTGGCGAACCAGTAGGCGACCACGGCAAGAACCGCCCAGGCGATCCCGGGGGTCAGCACCTTCGGCACGGACATGCCCTGGGCGCCGCCGGTCCACTCCTGGTTGAGGATCAGGATGCGTACGGCCTCGGCGAAGGCGAGGGTGGCGATCGCCAGGAAGACCCCGCGCAGGTGCATGGTCGGCAGCCCGAGGACGACCGCAGCCGCGGAGCCGACCACCATCCCGATGACGATCGCGATGAGCAGCGCCGGGATCTCGCCGACCTCGCTCGGCCTCGGCGTCAGCGAGGCCGCCGTGAAGGCGGCGAGGGACGCGAAACCGGCCTGGCCGAGGCTCAGCTGACCGGCGACCAGCACGGCGTAGAAGGAGTAGGCGAAGATGGCGCCCAGGGCGACGAAGGTCAGGGTGGCATCGGTCAGCATCAGACCTCCCGCACCTTCCGCGCGCCGAAGAGACCCTGCGGTCGGACGAGGAGGATGAGGAACAGCAGGCCGAAGGCGATGAGGTCACGCCAGGAGGACCCGATGTACTGGACGGCGAAGACCTCCGCGAGCCCGAGCGCCAGACCACCGATGAGGGCACCGGGCAACGACCCCATGCCGCCGACGATGATGACGGCGAGGCCCTTGAGCTCGATGGCCGCCCCCATGCCGAGCTGGGCCGAGTTGACGTTCATCGCGAAGAGCGCTCCCGCCACCCCACCGAGCGCGGACGAGATGGCGAACGTCACCGAGGTGACGCGGTCGACGTTGATGCCGAGGACCTTGGCGGCCGTGGGGTTCTCGGCGATGGCACGCATGCCACGTCCGAGCCGCGACCGGGCCACGAGCCAGGTCAAACCGATCATGAGGACGACCGAGATGAGCAGGATCGCCACCTGGAGCACCGTCACCGCAACCCCGCCGAATTCGATCGGGGTCTCCGGGAACGAACCCGCGGGGAAGCGCCGGGTGTCGGGGCCGTAGCGCCACTGGAGCAGGGCGATGAACATTCCCGCGAGGGCGATCGAGGAGATCAGGCCCGCGAAGTGCGCATCCGGTCGGTTCTTCAGCGGGCGGAAGGCGACCCGTTCGATGACGAGCCCCAGCACCGCGCCGAGGACGAGCACGATCGGCAGCGCCACCCAGACGGTCAGCCCTGCGTCGGCGACCAGCTCGATCCCGACGAACGCGGACACGGCGAAGACCGCCGGGTGGGTGAGGTTCAGCCGGTCGAGGATGCCGAAGACCAAGGTGAAGCCGATGGCGAACAACGCGTAGATCGATCCGATGAACACGCCGTTGAGGAGCTGCTGCATGGAGGTCCTTCTCGGTGCGGGTGGCGCGGTGCGGGCCGGGGCGGGGCGGGTGCTGGCGGCGACGCCCCGGCTCGGTCGCGGGTCACTGGAGGACGGTGAACTTCCCGCCCTCGACGATCTGGACCACGGCGGGGTGCTCGGCGTCCCGGTTCGCGTTGATGGACACGTCGCCGAGGACGGTGGGGACGTTGCTGATCTTGCTCAGGCCCTCGCGGATCGCGTCCCGCTCGGCGGAGCAGGCGGAGCGGACCGCGTGGTCGATGAGCGTCAGCCCGGCGTGGGCCTGGGCGGCGAACTGGTCGGGTGCCGCGTTGAACTTCGTCTGGAAGTCCTTGATGAACCCGGCGTTGAGCTCGCTCTCGGAGGCGGAGTTCCAGGCGGCGCCGACCACGACGCCCTCGGCGGCCTCACCGGCGTCCGCCATGAGCTTGGGGTTGTTGAAGCCGTTGCCGCCGATGATGGGGACGGAGATGCCGAGCTCGCGCGCCTGGGTGACGAGCGGGATCGCCGCCTCGATCAGACCGGAGACGACGATCGCGTCGGGGTTCTGGCCCTTGGCCTGGGTCAGCAGCGCCCGGAAGTCGGTGTCCGCCTTGGAGAAGGTGATCGTCTCGAGGATCTGCACCGATTCCGTCTTGAGGGCCGCGTCGAAGACCTTGAAGCCGGACTCGGTGAAGGCGTCGTCGTTGCTGTACATGACGACGACCTTGGCCAGGTTGAACTTCTCCTTGGCCTTCTTGATGGTCTGCGGGATGACCTGGGCCTCGGTGAGCGAGTCGCGGAAGATGTAGTCCTTGTCCGGGGCCGTGATGCCGGTCGCCGTGTTGGAGATGGCCAGAACAGGCGTCTTGCCCTCCTGGGCGACCGGCTGTGCCTGGAACGCGGTGTTGGAGAGGGTCGGGCCGATGATGACGCTCTTGCCGCCTTTGACGAACCCCTCGAAGACGGTGATGCCCTGCCGCGGGTCGGTCTGGTCGTCCTCGATCTCGACGTCGTACTTGACGCCGCCCTTGGCGTTGAGCTGCTCGGCGGCGAGCTGGAGGCCCTTCTGCTGCGACGTGCCGTAGCTGCCGGCTGCGCCGGTGAGGCTGAGCGCGGCGCCGACGGGGACGGCCTGCGAGATCGTGCAGGAGTCGCCCGACCCCTCGCCCTTGAGCCCCCCGGCGGCACCGGTCTGTCCGGCGTCGGCGCCGTCGCCGTTGCCGCCGCCGCACGCGGCCAGCACGAGCGTCGCCGTGGCCGCCACGGCGACGGTGAAGAGCTTGGTACGCATGGTTCCTCCTGAGTGAGAATGTGACGCCGATCGGGGGTGAACGGCGTTCGTCATGGGGTCTGGGCCCTGGCTCGGGGACCCGATCCGGCGATCACCGCGTGCTCGGGCGTCAGCTCGTCGAGCGAGCTCACTCCGAGCAGGCGCATGGTTCGGGTCACCTGGTCGCGGAGGATCGACAGGGTACGGTCGACCCCGGCTTCTCCGCCGGCCATGAGCCCGTAGAGGTAGGCGCGTCCGACGAGGCAGCCAGTGGCGCCGTTGGCCACTGCGGCGACGATGTCGGCGCCGTCCGTGATGCCGGTGTCGAGAAGGACCTCGATCCGGCCGGCGACGGCGGCGACGATGTCGGGGAGCACCTCCAGGGGGGTCGCGGCCCGGTCGAGCTGTCTCCCGCCGTGGTTGGACACGATGATCCCGTCGATGCCGAGGTCGACCATGGCGACGGCGTCGTCAGGGTGCTGGATGCCCTTGACGACGATCCGTCCCGGCCACTGGTCGCGGATCCACGCCAGGTCGGAGATCGAGGCCGAGGGGTCGAACATCCGGTCGACGAGGTCGGCCACCGTGCCACCGGAGTCACGCAGCGAGGCGAACTCGAGCGGCTCGGTCGTGAGCAGGTTGATCCACCAGGCCGGGTGGAGCGACATGTCGGCGAGGGTGCGCACCGTCAGGGCGGGTGGGATGGTGAGCCCGTTGCGCACGTCGCGCAGTCGACGGCCCGCGACCGCGGTGTCGACGGTGAGCACGAGGGTGCGGTAGCCGGCGGCTGCGGCCCGCTGGACCAGCTCGAGTGAGGCGGCCCGGTCCTTCCAGAGGTAGAGCTGGAACCACAGCTCGGAGCCCGGCGCCGCAGCCGCGACCTCCTCGACCGAGACCGTGCCCATGGTCGAGAGCGCGTAGGGGATCTGCGCTCGCGCTGCAGCCCGAGCGACGGCCCGCTCGCCCTCGTGGTGCATCATCCGGGTGAACCCGGTCGGAGCAAGGACAAGGGGGAGGCTGGACGGGCTCCCGACGACGACGCGGCTGGCGTCGACCTCGCTCACGTCTCGTAGGACGCGGGGCCGAAACTCGATCCGGGAGAAGGCCTCTCGGGCCCGTCTCAGGCTGATCTCCTGCTCAGCCGCCCCGTCGACGTAGTCGAACACCGAGCGGGGGGTCCGCCGCCTGGCGATCCGCCGGAGGTCGTCGATCGAGGCGGCTGCCTCGAGTCGACGTCGGGTCGACCCCAGGTGGGGTGGCTCGATCCGGAGGAGCGGGCGCAGCTCGGACCAACGGGGACGTCGGCGCCGGGTGCTCATGGGCCCACATCATGCCCTCTGGACCACCTCCGTGGCGAGGCTGCCAGGTCCCACCTCCGCAACGGGTTCGGCGCGGACGGCCGAGGGCCCCGAAGTCCTGACACAATGGGCCGCCGAAGGACGGTGCGCCGCCGCGCAGATCGTCCGGGGCCTGTAGCTCAGTTGGTAGAGCACCGCGTTTACACCGCGGGTGTCGTCGGTTCGAGACCGGCCGGGCCCACCTCGACCAGAAGGCGCGATCTGAGGGCCGAGTCGGCCCGGGGTCCGACTCGACAGGGGTCAACCATGGATGGTCTGATCGCCTCATGTCCGAGCCCTCCTCGAGCGAGCCGGTCCCGCTCGGCCGCGTCGTCGCCCTGCTGGATGAGCTCTACCCGCAAGGCAGTGCCGCGGAGTGGGACCGAGTCGGCCTCGTCACCGGCGACCTGGAGCAGCCCGTGCGTCGGGTGCTCTTCGCCCTCGACCCGACGCTCGCGGTCATCGAGGAGGCGCGCGAGTGGGGGGCCGACCTGCTCGTCACGCACCACCCGCTGCTGCTTCGTGGCGTCCACTCGGTCGCGACCACGAGCGCGAAGGGCGCCTCGGTGACCAGCCTCGTCGTCTCCGACATCGCCCTGTACGTGGCGCACACCAACGCCGACGTCGCCGATCCCGGGGTGTCCACCGTCCTCGCCGACGCCCTCGGGCTGACCTCCCAGCGACCGCTCACCACGATCGGGCCGTATGCCGCTGGGCGCGTCGGGCGGCTCGCCGCGCCGATGTCGTTGGTCGAGTTCGCAGACGCCGTCGCCGCCGCCCTGCCGCCCACCGCGGGCGGCATCCGGGTCAGCGGCGACCCTGTCGGGTCGGTGCGCACGGTCGCCGTGATGGGCGGGTCGGGTGACGACCAGTTCGACGCGGTGCGCGCCAGCGGCGCGGACGTCTACGTCACGGCGGACCTGCGCCATCACCCGGTCCTCGAGGCGCGGGAGGAGGCTCGGGGCGGCACCCCGTATCTCGTCGACGCGGGCCACTGGGCGACCGAGTCCCTGTGGCTGGCGAGTGCGGAGGAGCGTCTGCTCGCTTCGCTGGAGGAGGACCGCGCCGCACCGACTAGTGTCGAGTCGAGAATCTCGTCCATCCGCACCGAGCCGTGGACCTTCGTGGTCGGAGCGAACGCCGCGGCCACCGCCGCGGCCCCATCTGGAGGTGTGTCCTGAAAGCCGATCCGTCCCGCCAATGGCGCCTGCTCGACCTGCAGGCCATCGACACGAGACTCGACCAGATCGCCCACGCCCGCGCCAACCTGCCGCAGGGGGCCGCCATCGTCGCGGCCCGGTCCGAGCTCGCTTCGCTCGAGACCGAGCTGGTCAACGCGCGGACCGCGGTGGGTGACGTGCAGCGCGAGCTCACCAAGTCGGAGCAGGACGTCCAGCTCGTCCGCGACCGGGCGGCCCGCGACCAGTCCCGGCTCGACTCGGGACAGGGCAGTGCCAAGGACCTCACCGCGCTCCAGCACGAGCTGACCTCGCTCGCCCGGCGCCAGTCGGAGCTCGAGGACCTCGAGATCGAGGTGATGGAACGCGCCGAGACCCTGGCGAGCCGGGTGTCCGAGCTCGAGGCCCGGCGCGCCGAGGTGGTCGACCGGATCACGCGGCTCGAGCAGGAGCGGGCCTCCGCCCTGGCCGCGCTCGAGGCCGAGGCCACCACGGTCGGGGGAGGGCGAGCCGACATCGTCGCCGGTGTCGGGGAGGACCTGGCCGGCCTCTACGAGAAGGTCCGCGCGCAGAGCGGGGGAGTCGCAGCGGCCGAGCTGCGCCATCGCCGCTGCGGGGGCTGCCGGCTCGAGCTCAACAACGTCGACCTCGACCGGATCCGACGGGCCGCCGAGGACGAGGTCATCCGCTGCGAGGAGTGCCGCCGGATCATGATCCGCACGGGCGAGTCGGGGCTGTGACCCGGACCTCCCGTGGGGGGACCGGTCGGGACCTCGTCGTCGAGGCGGACGGCGGGTCCCGGGGGAACCCCGGCGTGGCCGGCTACGGTGCGCTGGTCCGTGACGGAGCCTCCGGAGCGGTGCTCATCGAGCTCGCCGAGCCCCTCGGTCTGGCGAGCAACAACGTCGCCGAGTACTCCGGGCTGCTCGCGGGACTGCGGGCTGCGGCCGAGATCGACAGCGCTGCGCGCGTGCACGTCCGGATGGATTCCAAGCTCGTCGTCGAGCAGATGTCCGGGCGCTGGAAGGTCAAGCACGAGGACATGCGCCGACTCGCCGGCGAGGTCCGCGAGGTGCTCCGCGAGATCGAGGCCGCGGGTGGGAGCGTCCACTTCGAGTGGATCCCACGCGAGCGCAACAAGGCCGCCGACCTCTTGTCGAACGAGGCGATGGACGGGCAGTCGATTCGCCGGATCCCGGGCGCCGAGCCGCAGGATGCGGGGCCGACGGACGCCGTCGACTCACGGCCCGAGCCGGCCGATGCCCCGGATGCCCCGGATGCCCCGGATGCCCCGGATGCCCCGGATGCCCCGGACGATGGTGCTGACCGCAAGGACCTGCGCCTCCTGCTCGTCCAGACTCCGGCCACCGACTCTGCCGTCGAGAGGGTGGCCCGCGCCGTGCGAACTCTGACCGGGACGGACAGCCGGGTCATCGCCGCGCCGGACCCGATGGCGCAGGAGACCGGCCAAGCCGTCGCCGCGGCGATCGGGGTCGAGGTCGAGGTCGAGGTCTCGGCGGACTGGACAGCCGACCCCGGGAGGGCTGGGAGCGAGCCCGCCGACCCAGCCAGCTCAGCGGCATACGGACGGCTGCGGCTGAGCGGGGGCACCGTCGTCGTCGTGACCACCCGACGCGGCATCGTTACTGTCCTCGCGGAGGTGCTCGGGCTCGCCGGAGACCGGTTCTGGAGCCTCGCGACGGCACCCGGCAGCCTCACCGGCGTCGAGGTCTGGGCGGACGGCTCGGCCTCGGTCGCTTTCACCAACCGGACGGAGCACCTCGCCTGATGGGGGCTGTGGGATATTCGCGGGCATGAGCTACGCCGGTGACGTGACCCCGACCGAAGCCTGGTCCGCCCTCGAGGAGGACCCTCGAGCCGTGCTCGTCGACGTGCGGACCCACGCCGAGTGGTCGTACGTCGGGCTGCCCGACCTGCGGCCGCTCGGGCGCGAGGTCGTGCGGATCGAGTGGCAGCGCTACCCCGACGGGCGCGTCAACGAGCGCTTCGTCGACGAGCTGGCCGCCGCCGGCATCGAGCGGGACCAGCCCCTGTACTTCCTCTGCCGGTCCGGCGTGCGCTCCATCGCCGCAGCCGAGGCAGCCACGGCCCGTGGGTGGGCGCAGTCCTACAACGTCAGCGAAGGCTTCGAGGGAGGGCACGGCCCCGACCACCACCGCACCGTCTCCGGGTGGAAGGTCGCCGGACTGCCCTGGGTGCAGGGATGAGCGGCGCCGGGCGCGAGCGGGCGTGGCGTCCCGACACGGTCGCCGTCCGCGGGGGACTGGCGCGCAGCGGGTTCGAGGAGACCTCCGAGGCGCTCTACCTGACGTCCGGGTTCGTCTACGACTCGGCCGAGGCTGCTGAGGCCGCGTTCACCGGGGACTCCGACCGCTTCGTCTACTCGCGGTACGGCAACCCCACGGTCCGGATGTTCGAGGACCGCATCGCGCAGATCGAGGGGGCGGAGGCCGCCTTCGCGACCGGCTCCGGGATGGCCGCCGTCTGGGTCGCGCTCGCGGCGCTGCTGGGCAAGGGCGACCGCGTCGTGTCGTCGCGGTCCCTCTTCGGCTCGTGCTTCGTCATCCTCGACGAGATCCTCCCGCGGTGGGGCGTCGAGACGGTGTTCGTGGACGGACCGGACCTCGACCAGTGGCGCGAGGCGCTGTCGGTGCCGACCGCGGCCGTCTTCTTCGAGACGCCGAGCAACCCGATGCAGGAGCTCGTCGACATCCGCGCGGTGTGCGACCTCGCCCACGCGGCAGGCGCGCAGGTGGTGGTCGACAACGTCTTCGGCACCCCGGTCTTCTCGCGACCGCTCGAGCACGGCGCAGACATCGTCGTCTACTCGGCGACCAAGCACATCGACGGCCAGGGCCGGGTGCTCGGTGGTGCGGTGCTCGGGTCCCGCGAGCTCATCGACGGTCCGGTGCAGAACCTCATGCGCCACACGGGTCCGGCCATGTCACCCTTCAACGCCTGGGTGCTCGTCAAGGGCCTCGAGACGATGTCCCTGCGGGTCGAGCGGATGGCCGCGAGCTGCCTCGAGGTCGCGCGCTTCCTCGAGTCCCACCCACGGGTGCGGCGAGTGGTGCACCCCTTCCTCGAGTCCCACCCGCAGCACGAGCTCGCCCTGCGTCAGATGGGTGCGGGCGGCACCGTCGTGACGTTCGAGATCGACGGCGGCAAGGCGGACGCGTTCGCCGTGATGAACGCGCTCGAGGTCATCGACATCTCGAACAACCTCGGTGATGCGAAGTCGCTCGTCACGCACCCCGCGACGACGACGCATCGTCGACTGTCGCCGGAGGCTCGGGCCGCGGTCGGGATCACGGACGGGGTACTGCGCGTCTCGGTCGGGCTCGAGGACGTGCGCGACCTCGTCGACGACCTGGGGCAGGCCCTCCGCTAGCCGAGACCCGCCGAGTCCTCGTTCGAGGTGTGGTGCGACTCCTGGGAGTCGCCGATCACCTCGAACCGGCCGGGCGTCAAGGGCGGGATTCAGGGGCGTCAGGGGCGTCAGGGGCGTCAGGGGCGAGCGGTGGCGGCGAGCTGCCAGGGACGGCCGGGCCGGTCCGGTTCCGAGAGGCGGACGACGAAGTCCGCCTCGAGCAGTGGCACCAGGTCCTCGGGGTGGCGCGGCCGGGCCGCCAGCCGCACGAGGTGTCGCGCCACGAGGCCACGCGTGTGCTTGGCCAGGTGCGATGCTCCCGGAACGGTGACGTGCACCCGTCGCTCGGCAAGCGCGCCCCTCGGGTTCCACATCGCGACATAGGTGCTGGAGCGGCAGTCGACGACCAGTCGCGCAGACCCTGCCTCTCGGTCGAGGACCGGCGTCAGGGCGAGACGCCACGCGTGCGTCAGGTCCCCGACGTCAGGCAGCCGGGCCGACGGGTTGAGCCGGTACGCGGGGATCCGGTCCGTGGGTCGCAGCGCCCCGAAGAGCGCCGAGAAGACGAGGATCCGACGGTTGGCTCGACGCTTCGACGCCGGGTCGAGCGACGGGAGGTCGAGGGCGTCGTACAACACCCCGGTGTACACCTCTCCGGCCGGCGCGGCGGCGGCGGTGCGTAGTCGGGTGTTGCGGGCGACCTCCTCGACGAGGGCGGGACTCACCCCGAGGAGCCGGTGCGCGTCCGGCCGGGCGCTGACCTCCTCGGCGCTCCCGATGACCGCCGACCGCAGGCTGGTGAGCTCGGGGAAGGACAGGGTCGCGAGGTCGAGGGGCCGACCCCGACGACGTGGTGTCTTGCCTTCGGAGGGTGGCAGGAGGATGAGCACGCCGGACAGCCTAAGCCGCGGCGGGATCCCTTCTGCGTAGGGTTGCGCCATGGCCAAACGACACATCGTCTATCGCCGGGCAGAGCCGCCGAGTGGGCCGGGGGCTGCTCTCCTGCAGCGTTTCGAGGCGATCCGGGACGAGTTCGAGGTGCCCGAGGAGTTCCCCGCGGACGTCCTCGCCGAGGCCCGGGGGGCGGCGGCCGCCGCGCAGCTGCCCACCCGTGACCTCACTGACATCCCGTTCATCACCATCGACCCGGCGGGCTCCCAGGACCTCGACCAGGCGATGCACATCGAGCGACAGGGCGACGGTTACCGCGTCCGCTACGCCATCGCCGACGTCCCTGCCTTCGTCACACCCGGGGGGCCGATCGACGAGGAGTCCAGGCGCCGCGGCCAGACCATCTACTGTCCGGACAAGCGCGTGCAGCTCCATCCGCCCGAGGTGAGTGAGGGCGCCGCCAGCCTGTTGCCGGACCAGGTGCGTCCAGCGTTCGTCTGGGACCTGGTCCTGGCGGCTGACGGCGAGGGCATCGAGGTGACCGTCGAGCGGGCTCTCGTCCGAAGTGTCCGACGCTACGACTACGCAGAGGTGCAGCGCCTCGTCGACGACGGCTCCGCCGAGGCAGTGCTGAAGCTGCTCAAGGAGGTCGGCGAGAAGCGGATCGCCTTGGAGCGCAAACGAGGTGGTGCATCTCTGCCGCTGCCGGACCAGGAGGTGGCCGATGACGGCAAAGGCGGCTTCACCGTCAGCTTCCGGCCGCTGCTCGCCTCGGAGGACTGGAACGCCCAGATCTCCCTGCTCACCGGCATGGGGGCGGCCGACCTGATGTTGCGCGGCAAGGTGGGCATCCTGCGCACCATGCCCGACCCCGACCCGCGTGACGTCAAACGGTTCCGGAGGCAGGCTGCGGGCGCCGGGGTCCCCTGGTCGCAGGAGATGAGCTACGGCGAGTTCCTGCGGACCCTCGACCGGGACAACCCGAAGCACCTGGCCCTGGTCCACGAGGCGACGGCCCTGTTTCGGGGCGCCGGCTACACCCCGTTCCAGGGCGCCGTCCCCGACCAGCCCGCCCACTCCGCCGTCGCGAACCCCTATGCCCACGTCACGGCACCGTTGCGACGCCTCGTCGACCGCTTCGGGCTCGTCGTCTGCGAGGCGCTGTCCGCGGGCACCGAGGTCCCCGCCTGGGCACTGTCCGCCCTTCCGACGATCCCGGAGATCATGACGGCCTCCGACCGGCGGGCCAGCGGTGTCGAGCGGGCCTGCACCGATGCGGTGGAGGCGGCCGAGCTGCGGTCCTACGTCGGTTCCAGCCTCGAGGGTGTCGTCGTCGACCAGAACGAGAAGCACGTCATCGTCCAGCTCATCGACCTGGCCGTCGTGGCCCGGGCGACAGGGAGGGCGGAGGAGGGCCAGACGGTCCAGGTGCACGTCGATGCCGCCGACATCGAGAGCGGGCGGATCAAGCTCAGCATCGAGAGCTGACCTGGTTCGATGTGATCGACGGGGTCATGCGCCGATCGATCACGTCGAACCGGTGGTGGGGCTGGTAGGGGTGTCGCTCGGTGAGGGCCCCTCAGGTGGCGTGGTCACCACTGGTCCGGAAGGTCCGGGAGGTGGGGGCGGGACCGTGCCCGTCGGCGGCGCGCCAGGATCGCTGGTGGTCGCGGGGCTGCTGGGCGTCGCCGGCACGTCGGTCGGCCTTCCCGTGGGGGCGGGGTCCGCGGCGGCCGGGACGGCCTGTCGTTCCGGGTCTGGTGGTCGCGGCGGTTCGGCCTGGGCAGCCGCCTGGCGGTCGCCCAAGGAGGTGCCGGTGACATCGGTTCCACTGGCCAGCTGCAGCCCGAGAAGGAACGTCGTCGCCAGTGCGAAGACGGCAGCCGCCCCGCCCAGGACCCGCCGCGCGTGGGGAGCGGGTCGGTGCTGCACACTCGACGCGCGGTGAGGTGGCACGAACTGCACCCTCGACGAGGGGTAGGTGGTGGGGACCCCGGCCAGCGGCGCCCTACTTCGTCGAGTGTGCGCTTTCTGCCACTGGAGGGCCGCGCGGGCGCGCATCATCGACGCCCGGTAGAGGCTCGACGCGACGGCGCTGACGACGGACCCCACGGCAGCGCCGGTGATGGTCCCGACGACGCCGAGCCGCGACCCGAGGGCAGCCGCGGTCGCGGCAGCCATCGAACCGGCGATGAGCTGGGTCAGGGAGAGGTCGAGCAACGTCGCTCTGGGGGTGGACGGGACTGGTTCGGTCTTCAGTTGCTCGCTCATGTCCTGGTGCGGGTTGCGTATTGGCTTCTCGGATGGAAGACGAACGAAGTCATGGACTCGTTGTCACGTGGGACGGTTCTGTGACCCACATCACTTGACTTGCCTCCTGTCCCAGCACGCTGCCCAGGGCAGCTGACAGCGTGGCGAGCCCAGCGGCATACGGCATCTATCATGGGGAGCGGATGAGTCGGCCAGGCGGTCGCGTCGGATCCCTCGGGGTCCGCCGAGGAACGTCCGGGCTCCACAGGGCAGGGTGGTGGCCAACAGCCACCCGGGGTGACCCGCGGGACAGTGCCACAGAAAACAAACCGCCAACTGCTTCGGCAGTCGGTAAGGGTGAAACGGTGGTGTAAGAGACCACCAGCGCGCCAGGTGACTGGAGCGGCTCGGTAAACCCCACCCGGAGCAAGCCCAGACAGCGCACGTTCGAGACCGGCCCGGTCGAGTGCGCGGGTAGGGCGCTGGAGCCGGTCAGCAATGGCCGGCCGAGATGGATGGCCGTCGCCGCGTCACCGGCAACGGAGATGCGGAACAGAACCCGGCGTATCGGCCGACTCATCCACCTCCATGCCTCTGGCCCGCGGGTCCGGGTGGACGAGCGGGTGCACCCTTGTGATGAAGGCGACAGTCGCCGCGCGTGCGCAGTCCGCTACCATCGCCGCCAATCACTACTCGCGGGTAATGGCCAGCGGTCGGAGCGGTGCCCGGGTGCGACCCGGTCGACTCAGAGGGAGGCGCGGATGCCAACTGGGGCCCAGGCGTTGCTGCGCACACTGGTCGATGCAGGCGTGACCGTGTGCTTCACCAACCCGGGAACCTCCGAGATGCACTTCGTCGCGGCCCTGGACAGTGTCCCGGAGATGCGCGCCGTGCTCGCCCTCTTCGAAGGTGTGGCGACGGGGGCCGCCGACGGGTATGCCCGGATGACGGGTCGGCCAGCGGCAACCCTGCTGCACCTCGGCCCAGGCCTCGGCAACGGCCTGGCCAACCTGCACAACGCCCGCCGGGCCCGCGTTCCCGTCGTCAACATCGTCGGCGACCACGCGACCTACCACGTGCAGTACGACGCGCAGCTGCAGTCGGACATCGAGACCGTGGCCCGCAACGTCTCACCTGGCTGGGTGCGTACGTCCACGAGCGCCGAAGCGCTGCCAACCGACCTCGCTGAGGCGGTCGCGGCGGCCAGCGGCCCGCCGGGGCAGGTGGCGACGCTGATCGTGCCTGCCGACCTCTCGTGGGCCGAGGGGGTGCAGCCTGCAGTTCCGGTTGCCCCAGCCACTCCGCCCCTGGCCGACGGGGCGGCGATCGAAGCGGCTCGATCTGCCCTTCTCGGCAAGAAGTCCGCCCTGCTCCTCGGCGGTTCTGCGCTGCACGGGCCGGCGCTGCGTGCGGCCGGACGGATCGCTGCAGCGACGGGTGCCACCCTGTTCGCGGAGGTCTTCCCGCGCCGGATCGAGCGTGGTGCCGGCGTGCCTCCAGTGGAACGCATCGCCTACTTCGCCGAGCTGGCCTCCGTCCAGCTGGCCGGGCTCAAGCACCTCGTGCTCGTCGACGCGCCGGCACCCGTGTCCTTCTTCGCCTACCCGGGCAAGAAGAGCTACCTCGTGCCTGAGGGATGCATGATCCACCGCCTCACCACCGACGGCCAGGACGTGGCGGGCACGCTCGAGGCCCTCGCCGAGGTGGTTGTCACACGTGAGACGGCGCGGGCGGCACCGAAGTCGAAGCAGCCCGTCAGCATCCCCACACTGCCCAAGGGCCGGCTCACCGCCGAGACCGCCTGCCGGACGGTCGCCGCGCTGCTGCCCGAGGGAGCGATCGTCTCCGACGAGGCGAACACGTCCGGGGTGAGCTTCGCCGGTGCGAGTGCGGGTGCACCGCCCCACGACGTCCTGACCCTGACCGGCGGGGCGATCGGGCAGGGGTTGCCCGTCGCGGTCGGCGCGGCGATCGCCTGTCCGGACCGTCCGGTGGTCGCGCTGGAGGCCGACGGCTCGGCGTTGTACACGATCCAGTCCCTGTGGACGATGGCACGCGAGCGGCTCGATGTCACCGTGGTGATCTTCAACAACCGCTCGTACGGAATCTTGGACGTCGAGCTGCAGCGGGTCGGCGCGCAGGCCTCCGGCCAGAAGGCGCAGGCGCAGCTCGACCTCGCCGACCCACCCGTGGACTTCGTTGCCGTCTCGCGAGGACTCGGAGTCCCCGCAGTGCTCGCCACCACGACCCAGGAGCTGGCCACAGCCCTGCGGAATGCCTTTGCAGAGCCCGGGCCGCACCTCGTCGAGGTGGCCGTCCCCCCGGTGTTCAGCGGGCGCCGCCTCAAGGCACTCCCCATGGTGCTCGGTTCCCTGGAATCACTGCCCGGTCCACTCGCCAAGGCACTGAAGCGACGCATCGCACCCTGACCTGACCCTCGACACGGGAGCACACCCTGACATGGACGTCATCATCGTCGGCGGCGGCATCAGCGCACTGGTCGCAGCCGTGGAACTGGCCCGAGACGGCCGTCGCGTCACCATCTACGAGCTCCAGGGTCGGGACTGGCTCGGTGGGCAGTGTCGGGACGCGTTCGGAGGCATCTTCTTCGTGGACAGCCCCGAGCAGCGGCGGCTCGGGATCCGTGACTCGTTCGAGCTGGCCTGGCAGGACTGGCAGGGTTATGCGGACTTCGGCCCGGACAGCGCGCACCAACAGGCCTGGGCCCGCCGGTACATCGAACGATGCGTCCCCGATGTCCGCGACTGGTTGGTCGGGCGTGGGCTGGGCTTCCTCCCAGTCGCCAACTGGGCCGAGCGAGCCCGCGACGGTCGCGGCAACCGACTTCCCCGGTTCCACCTGCTGTGGGGGTGTGGGCCGGCGCTGGTGTCGGCGCTGGTCCGGGAGGCCGAGAACCTCGAGGGCAGAGGCCTGACGATCCACTGCGAGCACCGGGTCGAGGACCTGATCCTGGAGTCCGGTCAGGTCGTGGGCGTGCGCGGGAGCAACGCTCTCGGTGAGTTCGAAGCACGTGCAGAGCACGTGGTGATCGCCGCAGGCGGCCGGACCGGAGACCTGGCCAAGGTCCGGGCCAGCTGGCCACGGGACGAGTGGGGCACGCCACCCGAGGACCTGCTCGGCGGGGTGTGGCCCCACATCGACGGACATCTGCAGGACGTCGTCGCCGATGAGGGCGGGTCGGTGGTGAACCTCGAGAACATGTGGGTCTACGCGGCAGGCGTGGCGCACTGGGACGGAGACTTCCCGGAGCACGGGCTGGCGCTGATACCGCCCAAGTCCGGACTGTGGATGCGCGCAGACGGCTCCCGCTTCGACCCACCCCAACTCGCGGGTTACGACACCCGTGACGCGGTGAGCCGGATCATGGCGACCGGGCGCCCCTGGTCGTGGATGGTGCTCAACCGGGAGATTCTCGCCAAGGAAGGCGCCATCCAGGGCGCCCGCTTCAACCCGGCCTTCCGCGAACAGCGCAAGCTCCATGTGGCTCGAGACCTGCTGCGTGGCAACGTCGCCCTCGCGGACGAGCTGATCAGCCGCTGTCCCGACGTCGTGACTGGCCCCGACCTGGCGACACTCGCCGAGCGCATGACCGAGCTCACCCCTGGCACGCCGATCGACGCCGCGGCGCTGATCCGTGACGTGACTGCGTATGACGCCGAGATCGCGCGAGGACGTCGGTTGTTCTCCGACCCGCAGCTCGTTGCGTTGCGCAACGTCCGGGCCTTCCTCGGCGACCGGCTGCGCACGTCGGCCTTTGTGCCGATCGCCGCGGGCGACCACGGCGAGCTCGTCGCGATCCGGCTGCGCCCCGTCGCGCGCAAGACCCTGGGTGGGATCGAGACCGACGAGCGCTGTCGCGTCCTTCGTGCTGATGGGGAGGTGCTACCCGGTCTCTACGCCATCGGCGAGGCTGCTGGCTTCGGGGGCGGGGGTATGCACGGCAAGCGCACCCTGGAAGGCACACTTCTCGGCGGCTGCGTGCTGACCGGGCGGGAGCTGGCGCGAGCGGTCGCCGCATTGGGGTGATCGTCCCCGCACTCCCCGAGCGCCGCGCGGTGACCTTCACCAACCACCATCAGCATGATGGGGCACCACGTCGGCCTCGCCAGGCACCCAGCCCGCGGGTCAGCGGGAGCGAGCCCAGCGGCATACGCCACCACTGTCCGTATGCCGCTGAGCTCGCTCCCGACGTCCCCGCCCTCCCAGCCCGATTGGGGGAGTGTCGGCCCGCCGGGTGAGAATGACGTCGTGGTGACGACGACGAGTGCTCCGGCCCGGATCCAGATCCCGAGAGAGATCTGGATCCTCGTCGGTTCGGCCTTCGTCATCGCCCTCGGCTACGGGATCGTCTCACCGGTCCTCCCGGCGTACGCGCGCTCGTTCGACGTCGGGGTGGCGGCTGCGAGTGTCATCGTGTCCGCGTTCGCGTTCTTCCGCCTCGTGTTCGCGCCGGCGGGCGGCGAGCTCGTGAGCCGCCTGGGGGAGCGGCCCGTCTACCTCACCGGCCTCGTCATCGTCGCCGCCTCGTCATTCGCCACGGCCTTCGCCCAGTCCTACGTCCAGCTTCTCCTGTTCCGGGGGCTCGGCGGCATCGGCTCGACGATGTTCACCATCTCCGCGATGGCCCTGCTCGTGCGACTCGCCCCGCCCGGTGCCCGCGGGAGAGTGTCCTCCACCTACGCGTCCGCGTTCCTCATCGGCGGGATGATCGGGCCGGTGCTGGGCGGCCTGCTGGGCGGCTTGGGCCTCCACACCCCCTTCATCGTCTACGGCGTCGCCCTCCTCGTCGCGGCGCTCGTCGTGGGGGTGGGGCTGGGGGGCGCCCGCCTGCGACCGGCGGACGACGGCGTCGAACGCGACGTGATGACCCTGTCCGAGGCGTGGGCCTCCCCGGTGTACCGGGCGGCGCTCGCATCCGGCGTCGCCAACGGGTGGACGAACTTCGGCGTGCGGATGGCGGTGCTGCCGCTGCTCGCGACCGCGGTTCTCGACCGCCCGTGGGTCGCCGGCGCAACGCTGGCCATCGGAGCCGTCGGGACCGCCGCCACACTGCAGTTCTCCGGGCGCCTGGCCGACCGCGTCGGTCGCCGCCCCCTCGTCATCGTCGGACTGGTCGTCATGGGGGTGGCCATGGCGCTGCTCGGGCTGGCGCAGCACCGGTCGGTCTCGGTCGGCCTCGGCCTGGTCATTCTCCTCGGCTTGTCCGCGATCTCAGGAGTCGGCGCGGGCTTCGTCAACCCCGCCCAGCAGGCGGCGCTCGCCGACGTCGTCGGACGCGAGCGCAACGGTGGCCGAGTCCTCTCGACGTTCCAGATGGCGCAGGACGGGGGCGCGATCATCGGGCCCATTCTCATCGGCCTGGTCGCGGACGGACTCGGCTTCGGCGTCGCCTTCCTCGTGACCGGGCTGGTCTGCCTGTCGGGCGTCGTGCCCTGGCTGAGGGCCCCCGAGCCGCTGACCCACCACGGCGGCCCCTTGGCAGGCCCGATGTCCTAGGTTGGTGACATGCGAGTCACTCATCTGGGGCACGCCTGCCTTCTCGTCGAGATGGCCGACCGGCGGATCCTCATCGACCCGGGCAACTTCTCCGCTGGCTTCGAGGACCTCACCGACCTCGATGCCATCCTCGTCACGCACCACCACCCCGACCACTTCGATCCCGAGCCGGCAGCCCGGGTCATCAGGGCCAACCCCCGGGCGAGCGTCCACACGGACCCATTGACAGCGGGCAAGCTGGCCGAGGAGGGGCTCCGAGCCAGGCCCTCCGCGCGCGGCGAGCGGTTCGAGCTCGGCGACGTGACGGTGACGCCGGTCGGTGAGCTGCATGCGTTCAACCACGACAAGATGCCGGTCATCCCCAACGTCGGCCTCGTGCTCCGCGCCGAGGGCGAGCCGAGCCTCTTCCACCCGGGCGATGCGTACGACGCCGAGCCGGGCGAGGTGGACGTGCTCGCGCACCCGCTCAACGCGCCGTGGTGCGCCAGCCGGGACTCGATCGCCTTCGTCGCGCGGATCGCACCGCGGTTCTTCGTCCCGATCCACGACGCGCTCCTGTCGGACCGGGGCAAGAAGATGTACTCCGGGCACATCGAGTCCTTCGCCGGCGTCGACGGGCTCACGCTGAGGTACCTCGGCGACGGCGAGTCCGGCGTCTTCTGACCGGACGACAACTCAGGGGGATGCATGACCGAACAACTCAACCTGCCTGCGCCGCAAGGTGATCCCGTCGCTGGGCCGGCGATCGCCATGCGCGGGCTCGGCAAGCGGTTCGGCGACGTCGTTGCCGTCAAGGGGATCGACCTCGACGTGCCGCGCGGCGCCTTCTTCGGACTCGTCGGGCCGAACGGCGCCGGCAAGACGACGACCCTGTCGATGGCCACCGGCCTGCTCAGGCCGGACTCCGGGCGGGTCCTCGTCCTCGGTCACGACGTGTGGTCCGATCCCGTGGCCGCGAAACAGCTCATCGGGATCCTGCCCGACGGGCTGCGTACCTTCGACCGGCTCACCGGCCTTCAGCTGATCGTCTACGCCGGGCTGCTGCACGGGCTTTCCCGGGAGGTCGCGCAGGCCCGGGCCGACGAGCTGCTCAAGGCACTCGGGCTGACGGACGCACAGGGCAAGCTCGTCGTCGACTACTCGGCGGGGATGACCAAGAAGGTGACTCTCGCGACCGCCCTGATCCACGCGCCCCGCGTCCTCGTCCTCGACGAGCCCTTCGAGGCCGTTGACCCGGTGTCCGCCGCGACGATCAGGGGGATCCTCACAGACGTCGTGGCCGCCGGTGGCACCGTCGTGCTCTCCAGCCACGTCATGGACCTCGTGGAGCGGATCTGCTCACACGTCGCGGTCATCTCGGATGGTCTCGTCCTCGCCCAGGGCACGGTGGACGAGGTCCGGTCTGGCAGCAGCCTCGAGGAGCGTTTCGTCGACCTCGTCGGCGGCTCGACGGAGGTGGAGGGGCTCGCATGGTTGCGCACCTCGTCCGATTGAAGGTCGACCTGCTCCGCAACACCCTCCGCCGCAGCCGGGCCCAAGCCATCGGAGTCGTCCTCGGGGTGCTCTACGGGGGGTTCGTGGTCGTCGCGCTGACCGTGGGCGTGGCCGCCCTGCGCGGCGCGCCCGAGTCAGCTCGGCTGGCCCTGCCGATCGGCGGCTCGGCGGGCATCATCTTGTGGATCCTCCTGCCGCTGCTGGCCTTCGGGTCCGACCCGACGCTCGACCCGGCGCGGTTCGCCACCTTCGCCGTCCCGGCCAGACAGCTGGCCATCGGCCTGGTGCTCGGCGCGCTCGTCGGCCTGCCCGCCATCGCGTCGATGGTCATCGGTGTCGGGGTGGTGATTGCGTCTTCCCAGACGGTGTGGTCGACGATCACGGCCCTGCTCGCGGTGCCGATCGGCCTGCTGACCGCGATCACTCTCAGCCGGTGGGTCTCAGCCCTGGCGACGGGTGCCGTGTCGAGCCGGAGGGGTCGGGACGTCACCGCGATCCTCGGCCTCGTCCTCCTCGCGGTCGGCGTTCCGGCTGCCTCGCTGGCGGGACAGGCCGCCAGCGACGTCGAAGGCCTCGTCGCATCCGCCTCGCTGGTTCTCGGCTGGACGCCGCTCGGCTGGGCCTGGGCGGCGCCGGGGGACATCGCAGCGGGGGACCTGCTGCTCGGCCTGCTGCGTCTGACCCTGGCTGCTGCGGGGCTCTTCGTCGCGACGGTGCTGTGGGACAGGGCGGTCCGCGGTCAGGTCCAGTCCCCGCGCGGGGCGGCGCGAGCAGCATCGACGAGCGCCCGTGTCGGGGAGCTGGGAGTCCTCGGCCGCGTGCCGGACACCGCCGTGTGGGCGGTCTGCGCCCGGGTGCTGACCTACTGGGCTCGGGATCCGCGCTACCAGGTCTCGATGCTCCTCAGCCCGGTCGCACCGCTCGCCCTCCTCATCCCGTACTACTCCACCGACCTGGCGTGGGTGCCCCTGCTGATGGGTCCCCTCGCCGCCTTCCTGCTCAGCTGGAGCGAGCACAACGCGACGGCCTATGACTCCACGGCCTTCTGGATGCACGTCGCCGCAGGAGTTCCCGGACGGGCGGACCGACGCGGGAGGCTCATCCCGAGCCTGCTCCTCGCGCTGCCGCTCGTCGTGGTCTACTGCGTCGTCGGCGCGTGGGTCGTGGGTCGATGGGACCTGCTGCCGGTTCTGGGGGGAGCATCGCTGGCGCTCCTCGGCGCCGGCTACGCCATCTCGTCGACGATGAGCATCGTGCTGCCGTACCCCGTCCCGAAGCCGGGGGAGAGTCCCTTCCAGACGCCGCCCGGGGCCGTCGGGATGACGCTGCTGGCCCAGACGATCTCGAGCATCGGCACCCTCGGTCTGGCAGCGCCGGTACTGCTGCTCGGGCTGCTCGCGTGGACCGGCAGCAGCTGGGCGGTGCTGCCCACGCTGGTCATCGGTGCCGCCCTGGGCGGAGGGGTGGCGTGGCTCGGGGTGCGCGTGAGCGCGTCCCTCTACGACCGGCGGGCGGCCGACGTGCTCGCCAGCCTCAGCGAGTGAGCCCGGCGAGGTCGGAGGCCAGCCTGGCGGCGCCGATGATCCCGGCCTTGTTGCGCAGGACCGCCGGGACGATCGGCGCCCGGAGCCGCAGCTTGGGCAGGAAGAGGTCCGAGTCGCGTGAGACGCCACCCCCGACGACGATGAGGTCCGGCGAGAAGAGCATCTCGATCGTCTCGTAGTAGCGCTGGAGCCGCTCGATCCACTCGTCCCACGAGAGGCCCTCGATCTCCTTGACGGACGAGGCGGCCCGGTCCTCTGCGTCGTACCCGTCGATCTCGAGATGGCCGAGCTCGGAGTTCGGGATGAGCCTGCCGTCGTAGATGAGGGCGGTCCCGATGCCGGTGCCGAGGGTCGTCAGGATGACCAGTCCCTTCTCGCCCTTGGCCGCGCCGTAGTGCAGCTCCGCGAGACCGGCGGCATCGGCATCGTTGAGGACGGTGACCGAACGGCCCGTGTGTTCCTTGATCAACGCCTCGGCATCAGTGTTGACCCACGACGGGTCGATGTTGGCCGCCGAGCGGACCGTCCCGCGGATGACCACGGCAGGGACGGTGACCCCGATGGGGGAGTCACCCGTCACCTCCGCGAAGGCGTCGACGATCTGGTCCACCACCTGCGCCACCGCGTCGGGCGTCGCCGGCTGGGGCGTGTCGATCCGAAGGCGCTTCTGCAGGAGCGCGCCGGTGTCGAGGTCGACCGGGGCGCCCTTGATGCCGCTGCCCCCGATGTCGATGCCGAGCGGGTTGCCCTTCTTCGCCATGTGTGTCGCTTCCTCGAGTGGGGTCAGGGGTGCCGTGGGGGGTTGGCCGGACTGGTGGAGCACGGGTGCCGCACGATCATGGCAGGGTGAGGATCTCGTTGCCGTCCTCGGTGATGACGATGGTGTGCTCGAACTGGGCTGACCACCGTCCATCGCGGGTCACCACGGTCCACCTGTCGTCCCACATCTCCCAGTCGCTGGTCCCAAGGTTGAGCATCGGCTCGATGGTGAAGGTCATGCCCGGCTCGATGACGGTGTTGTACTGGGGAGCCGCGTCGTAGTGGGGCACGATGAGGCCGGAGTGGAACTCGAGCCCGATGCCGTGGCCGGTGAAGTCGCGCACCACTCCGTAGCCGAACCGCTTCGCGTAGCTCTCGATGACGCGTCCGATGACGTTGATCTCGCGACCGGGTCGTGCCGCGCGGATCCCTCGCATCATTGCCTCGTGGGTGCGTTCCACGAGCAGCCGTGACTCGTCGTCGACCGCCCCGACGAGATAGGTCGCGTCGGTGTCGCCGTGAACCCCGTGGATGTAGGCCGTCACGTCGATGTTGACGATGTCGCCGTCCTCGAGCCGTCGAGTGTCCGGGATGCCGTGGCAGATGACCTCGTTGACGCTGGTGCAGATCGACTTGGGGAACGCCTTGTAGCCGAGCGGCGAGGGGTATGCGCCGTGGTCGAGCATGAACTCGTGGGCCACCGCATCGAGCTCGTCGGTGGTGACGCCAGGCTCGATGCGCTCGGCAGCTGCGGCCATGGCCTGGGCGGCGATCCGTCCGGCGACGCGCATCTTCTCGATGGTCTCGGTGTCCTTGACCCGGACGTCGCCGTCCTCGCGCGGGTGGGCCACGTCGACGTAGTGAGGACGAGCGATCGTGGTGGGTACAGGACGTCGCGGAGTCAGCGGATGGGGTGCGACGCGTGAGCTGGCCAACGGCATACGGTGGAGTCTAGGTCGTTCGCCGACATGCGCCGGGACGGGCGTTCGATGGGCGAACACGTCGAAGGGAGAGCGGTATGAGCTTCTGGTACAACGTCGACACGGGTCAGGTCGAGACGGACGAGAACCGCAGTCGCGGGGCAGAGGTGATGGGTCCCTACGAGTCCGAGGCCGAAGCCCGGCAGGCCCTCGAGCTCGCGCGGGCCCGGACGGAGAAGTGGGACGACGAAAATCGCGAGTGGGAGCACCGCAACGAGGCCCCGGGCTGGGACGACGAGAAGCTCGACGGCTGACGCCGCCTCACTCCTCGAAGGAGTGCTCCGCGGCTGGGAAGGCGCCTGACGCGACGTCGGCGGCGTACGCCTGGGCGGCCTCGGTGAGGATCCCGCGGAGGTCGGCGTACTTCTTCACGAACCGCGGTGCCCTGCCGGCTCGCAGCCCGGCGAAGTCGCTCCAGACGAGCACCTGGGCGTCGGTCCCCGAGCCGGCCCCGATGCCCACCGTCGGGATCGACAGGACCTCGGTGACGCGGGCGGCCACGGGTGCCGGGACCATCTCGAGGACGACCGCGAAGGCGCCTGCGCTCTCCAGGGCCCGGGCCTCGTCGACGAGCGCATCAGCCGCATCGCCCCGGCCCTGGACGCGGTAGCCGCCGAGCTGGTGCTCGCTCTGGGGGGTGAAGCCGACGTGCGCCATGACGGGGATCCCGGCCGTGGTCAGCAGCTCGCAGAGAGGGGCCATGGCCCTGCCGCCCTCCAGCTTGACCGCGTGGGCGAGCCCCTCCTTCATGAACCGCACGGCCGTCGCGAACCCCTGCTCGAGCGTGCCGCCGTAGGAGCCGAAGGGCAGGTCGGCGATGACCAGGGCCCGCTTCGTGTTCGTGCTCACGGCACGCACGAGCGGAAGCAGCTCGTCCACCGTCACGGGGACGGTGGTCTCGTATCCGTAGACGTTGTTGCCCGCTGAGTCGCCGACGAGGAGTGCGGGGATCCCCGCCTCGTCGAAGATCTGCGCCGAGTACATGTCGTAGGCGGTCAGCATCGCCCAGCGGCGGCCCTCTGTCTTCATCGCCTGCAGGTGGGGGATGCGGACCCTGCGCACGGCGGCCTGGGCCGGCTGGCCCGAGCCGTAGGGGTTGGGCTGCTCCGCTGCTCCGGGGTCGCTCATGGGCCGAGCATAGGACGGGCTCGGGACGGGTGTGGAGCAGGCTGCGCCGCTGCCCGATGTGTTCCATCTGCCCCGAGAAGGGGCTTTCGTAAAGACTTGGTAAGGAACCTCCCATTTGTCGGCCATCGGTGATCAAATGACCGGCGGCGCCGTGTCCGGCGCTCAAGCATCAGGAGGACACCACGTGAACAAGCGTCAATGGAGCGCTGTCTCGGGGCTGGCTGTCGGGGCGCTCGTCGCCACCGCACTCGCCGCACCGGGACAGGCTCAGGCCACGCCGCAGGCCGGCTCGGTCATCAGCAGCGATCCTGCTGAGGCCCAGTCGTCCCGCCCGGACAACCTGCCCAACCCGCTCGGCGATGCCGCCGCTGATCGCCGCAAGGACGCGGTCGAGAAGCTCATCAAGGGCAAGGCGAGCACGAGGACCATCAACGGTCGCCGAGTGATCGAGGTCAAGTCTGCGAACGGGCAGTCGAAGTACGTCGACTACCCGGTCAACCGCGAGGAGTCGGTCTTCACGATCCTCGCCGAGTTCGGCGACCAGATCCACTCTGCCACGGGGGGGACGGCCGGTCCCGCGCGCAACAAGATCCCGGAGCCCGACCGCAACTGGGACGGCAGCGCGACTGACGACAACTCGACGTACTGGATCGCCGACTTCGACCGGGCCCACTACCTGGACCTCATGTTCGGCGACGGCGAGTCGTTCAAGGACTTCTACCTCAAGCAGTCCAACGGCCGCTTCCTCGCCAAGGGCGACGTCTCCGACTGGGTCAAGGTGCCCTACAACGAGGCCCGGTACGGCTCGAACAAGTACGGCGGGTCCTCGACCTACTGGCCGTTCGTCCGGGACACGGCGACCGCGTGGTATGAGGCGCAGGTCGCCTCGGGCAAGTCCCCGGCCGCGATCAAGGAGTACCTGTCGCAATTCGACCGGGTCGACCGCTACGACTACGACGGCGACGGCGACTTCCTCGAGCCCGACGGCTACATCGACCACTTCCAGGCGATCCACGCCGGCGAGGGGGAGGAGGCCGGCGGCGGCGCTCAAGGTACCGACGCCATCTGGTCGCACCGTTGGTACGCCTACTCCAACCAGATCGGCAAGGCCGGGCCGGACATCAACAAGGCCGGCGGCGTTCCCATCGGGGACACCGGGATCTGGATCGGCGACTACACCACGGAGCCGGAGAACGGCGGCCTCGGCGTCTTCGCGCACGAGTTCGGCCACGACCTCGGCCTGCCGGACCTCTACGACACCGCCGGTGGCGACAACACGACCGGCTTCTGGACCCTGATGTCCGGTGGTTCGTGGCTCAACCGTGGTGGTGACAGCATCGGCACGACGCCCGGGTACATGGGCCCGTGGGAGAAGCTCCAGCTCGGGTGGCTCGACTACACGGTCGTCCCCTTCGGGGAGGACGAGGCGGTGACGTTGACGCGGGCCGACAAGGGTGCCGCGAAGCGCACGCAAGCTGCCATCGTCACGCTGCCCGACAAGACCGTGACCACCGGGTACAACACTCCGCACTCCGGCGCCTACGAGTGGTGGGGGGGCTCGGCCGACGATCTCCAGAACACGCTGACCCGCACGGTGGACCTCACCGGCATGTCCTCGGCATCCCTGTCCGCCTGGGTCGAGTACCAGATCGAGGAGGGCTACGACTACCTCTACACCGAGGTCTCGACGGACGGGGGGCTCAACTGGATCACCGTCGGCACGCCGATTGACGGTGAGAGCACCTGGACGGAAAAGAGCTGGGACCTCAGCCCGTACGCCGGCAAGGTCATCGAGGTCAGGTTCCGCTACGCCACTGACGGCGGCCTGCACTACGACGGGCCGTTCCTCGACGACATCGCCATCGCGGCCAATGGCGCGACCCTCCTCAGCGATGACGTCGAGTCCGGTGACAACGGCTGGACGGCCAAGGGCTTCACGCGCATGACGGGGTCGACCTCCAAGGTGGTCGCGCACTACTACCTCGCCGAGAACCGCACCTACACCGGTTATGACGCGACCCTGAAGACGGGCCCCTACAACTTCGGGTTCGGCAACACGCGTCCTGACTTCGTCGAGCGGTTCCCCTACCAGAACGGCATGCTCGTCTGGTACGCCGACGGGGCCTACTCCGACAACAACACCTCGACCCACCCAGGTGGGGGTCAGGCGCTCCCGGTCGATGCTCGCCCCGCGCCCGTCACGTTCTACGACGGCAGCCGGCTGGGCAACCGTCGCCAGCCCTTCGACGCGACCTTCGGTCTGGAGGCAACGGACGCCGTGACGTTCCACAAGAACGGCATCGCCACCGAGGTGCCGTCCTCGGCGGCCATGCCGACGTTCGACGACTCCGTCGTCGAGCGTTACTGGGACGCCTCCAACCCGTGGGCTTCCACCAAGGTGGCCGGTTCGGGTACGACGCTGACCGTCGTCCGCTCGGAGGACGGCGGCAACGAGCTGGAGGTCCAGGTCTCGTTCAAGTGATCTGAGCCCAGCGGCATACAGCTGAGGCGCAGGGCCCTCGGGAGCGATCCCGGGGGCCCTGCGCGTCGCCGGTTCCCGTGTCCGTTACACCGGTGAAACAGGAGTGGGGCAGGATCGACACATGAACCGTCAGGAAGAGTTCGTGCTGCGCACCATCGAGGAGCGCGACATCCGCTTCGTCAGGCTCTGGTTCACCGACGTGCTCGGCACGTTGAAGTCCGTGGCGGTCGCGCCCGCCGAGCTCGAGGGTGCCTTCTCCGAGGGCATCGGGTTCGACGGCTCGGCGATCGAGGGCTTCGCGCGGATCTACGAGGCCGACATGCTGGCCAAGCCGGACCCGGCGACCTTCCAGATCCTGCCGTGGCGCGGCGACCCACCCGGCACGGCGCGGATGTTCTGCGACCTGCAGATGCCGGACGGCTCACCGAGCTTCGCCGACCCGAGGCACGTGCTCCAGCGCGCGCTGGACCGCGCTGCCGACCTCGGCTTCACCTTCTACACCCACCCTGAGATCGAGTTCTTCCTCCTCGAGCAGGGTCGGGGTCCGGACGGCCGGCCCGTCCCCGTCGACGACGCCGGCTACTTCGACCACGTCGCGCACGGCACGGGCCACGACTTCCGCCGCGC
Source organism: Intrasporangium calvum DSM 43043 (assembly GCF_000184685.1). Taxonomy (NCBI): domain Bacteria; kingdom Bacillati; phylum Actinomycetota; class Actinomycetes; order Micrococcales; family Intrasporangiaceae; genus Intrasporangium; species Intrasporangium calvum. The sequence continues at coordinate 2,280,251 of NC_014830.1, read as the reverse complement.
CGCGATCACGATGCTCGAGAACATGGGCATCTCCGTCGAGTTCAGCCACCATGAGGGCGCCCCCGGACAGAACGAGATCGACCTTCGCTATGCCGACGCGCTGAGCACTGCAGACAACATCATGACCTTCCGCACGGTGGTCAAGGAGGTCGCGCTCTCGCAGGGCATCTACGCCACCTTCATGCCGAAGCCCTTCGCTGAGCACCCCGGCTCCGGCATGCACACCCACCTGTCCCTCTTCGAAGGGGACTCCAACGCGTTCTACGAGGCCGGCGCGCCCTATCAGCTGAGCAAGACGGCCCGGCAGTTCATCGCCGGGCTCATCATCCACGGCGCCGAGATCACCGCCGTGACCAACCAGTGGGTCAACTCCTACAAGCGGCTGTGGGGCGGGGGAGAGGCGCCCGCCCACCTGACCTGGGGGCACAACAACCGGTCCGCCCTCGTCCGGGTGCCGATGCACAAGCCCAACAAGGGGCAGTCGACCCGCATCGAGGTTCGCTCGATCGACGCCGCCTGCAACCCGTACCTCGCCTACGCGGTGCTGCTGGGGGCCGGGCTCAAGGGCATCGAGGAGGGCTACGAGCTGCCACCGGAGTCCGAGGACGACGTCTGGGGCCTCACCGACGCCGAGCGCCGTGCGATGGGCATCAAGACCCTGCCCGAGTCGCTCGGCTCGGCCATCGAGCAGATGCAGCAGAGCGAGCTCGTCGCGGAGGTGCTCGGCGAGCACGTCTTCGACTTCTTCCTGCGCAACAAGCGACAGGAGTGGCTCGACTACCGCCACGACGTGTCGCGCTTCGAGCTCGACCGCTACCTGCCCCGACTCTGACGCTCGCGGGCGACACCCTTGTCCTCGCGCACGACCACGACAGCCGGGACCCTGGCCCGCCTGGGCTTCGCCCAGCCCGACCGGGCGACCACCCATCTCGCCGACCCTGCCCTCGCCCCGCTCGCCGCCGGCGACGGAGCGCACGGGCTCCCCGACGACCTGCTCCATGCCATCGGCGACACGGCCGACCCCGACCAGGCCCTGCTCGGCCTCGTCCGCGTCCTCGAGTCCCTGACCCGGCAGGGCGAGGCCGCGGATCTGCAGGCCCTCGTCACGGAGCTGCGCGGCGACGGACCCGGACGTGACCGGGTGCTCGGCGTCCTCGGTGCCTCGAGCGCGCTCGTCGACGAGCTCGTGCGGCACCCGGGTCACTGGGTCGACGCGGCCCGAGCCCAGCGGCATACGGCCGAAGAGACCCGAGCCGAGCTCACGGCGGCGGTGACCACGGACCGCGGGAGCCGGACCCCCTTCGACGCCCTGCGCATCAGCTACCGCCGAGGGCTGCTGCGCATCGCGGCTCGCGACCTCACGTCACCAGACCCGGTGGCCGAGATGCCCGCCATCGGCGAGGCGCTGGCCGAGCTCGCCGAGGCGGCGCTCGAGGCGGCGCTGCTCATCGCCCGGGAGCAGTACGGCGAGGGGCACGAGCAGTGCCGGCTCGCCATCATCGGGATGGGCAAGACGGGCGGTGGCGAGCTCAACTACGTCAGCGACGTCGACGTCATCTTCGTCGCCGAGCCCGCTGAGGGGGCCGACGAGGAGACCGCGCTCCGCATCGGCACGGCCCTGGCGAGCGCGACGATGCAGGCCTGCTCCAAGCCGACCCCCGAGGGGTCCCTGTGGCCCGTGGACGCCGCTCTGCGTCCCGAGGGCAAGAACGGCCCGCTCGTGCGCACGATCCAGAGCCACAAGGCCTACTACGAACGCTGGGCCAAGACGTGGGAGTTCCAGGCCCTGCTCAAGGCCTGGGTCTCCGCCGGTGATCGCGAGATCGGGCTGCGCTACAAGAAGGAGATCTCCCCCCTCGTCTGGGAGGCGGCGAGCCGCGAGAACTTCGTCGAGGACGTCCAGGCGATGCGGCGCCGCGTCGAGCAGCACGTGCCGGCCAACGAGGCTGCCCGCCAGCTCAAGCTGGGCCCCGGCGGTCTGCGTGACGTCGAGTTCAGCGTGCAGCTGCTCCAGCTCGTCCACGGCCGCACCGACGAGTCGCTCCGGTCCGCAACGACACTCGAGGCCCTGTCCGCGCTCGCCAAGGGAGGCTACGTCGCCCGCGACGACGCCGCCACCCTCGACCGCGCCTACCGCCACCTGCGCTGCCTCGAGCATCGCATCCAGCTGCACCGGCTCCGCCGCACCCACCTCATGCCCGACCAGCCCGCGGACCTGCGACGCCTCGGCCGGTCGATGGGCCACCGGAAACGTCCGGACGAGGCGGTTCTCGCCGACCGGCAGGCGGTGGCCCGCGAGGTCCGGCGGATCCACGAGCGGCTCTTCTACCGGCCCCTCCTGGCCGCAGCCGCCCGGCTCACGCCCGACGAGGCGGGTCTCTCGCCCGAGGCCGCGCGCGCACGGCTCCTCGCGCTGGGGTTCCGCGACCCGGCCGGCGCCCTCCGCCACCTCGAGGCCCTGACGTCCGGGGTCAGCCGCCGAGCCGCGATCCAGCGCACCCTGCTGCCGGTCATGCTCGGCTGGTTCGCCGACGAGGCCGACCCCGACGCGGGCCTCCTGTCCTTCCGCCGGGTGTCCGACGAGCTCGGCTCCACCCACTGGTACCTCAAGATGCTCCGCGACGAGGGACGGGCCGCCGACCGCCTGGCGCACAGCCTGGCACGCAGCCGCTACGCCGCCGACCTGCTCATCCGCTCGCCCGAGACGGTCGCGATCCTCGGCGACCCCAACGGTCTCGTGCCCCGCTCCCGCGAGGCCCTCACCGCGACGATGCGGGCCGCAGCCGGTCGGCGCGACAGCGGCGCCGACGCGATCTCGGCCGTCCGGGCCATCCGCCGCACCGAGGTGCTCCGCATCGTCCTCGCCGACCTCGTCGGAGAGATCGACGTGCTCGAGGTAGGCGCCGCCCTGACCGACGTCACCGCCGCGGCGCTCGTCGTCGCGCTCGAGGCGGCCACGGCCGAGGTCGAGCGGCGCGAGGGGGTGCCCCTCGGCGGCGACCTGCTCGTGGTCGGCATGGGAAGTCTCGGCGGCGCCGAGATGGGCTACGCCTCGGACGCGGACGTCATGTTCGTCCACCGGCCGCACGACGCGGCGGACGAGGCGGGAGTGCAGGCGCGGGCCACGCTGGTCGTCCAGGAGCTGCGCAGGCTGCTCACCGCCGGCGCCACCGAGCCACCGCTGGCCCTGGACGCGGACCTGCGACCCGAGGGCAAGAACGGGCCTCTCGTGCGCAGTCTCGACTCGTACCGCACCTACTACGAGCGGTGGGCCCTGACCTGGGAGTTCCAGGCGCTGCTCCGGGCCGCGCCGGTGGCCGGTCCCGCCGAGCTCGCCGACGAGTTCGTCCAGATCATCGATCCGCTGCGCTGGCCGGAGGGTGGGCTCACCGAGCAGCAGGTGCGCGACATCCGCCTCCTCAAGGCGCGGGTCGAGTCCGAACGGCTGCCTCGCGGCGCCGACCCCGGGACGCACCTCAAGCTCGGTCGCGGCGGACTGACCGACGTGGAGTGGACGGTGCAGCTGCTCCAGCTGCAGCATGCGCACGAGCGACCGGCCCTGCGGGTCACCGGCACCCTGCCGGCGCTCGCGGCGCTCGAGGCCGAAGGGCTCATCGCTGCCGCTGACGCATCGTCGCTGCGCGAGGCGTGGTTCCTCGGAGTCCGTCTGAGAAACGCCGGAGTGCTCTGGAGAGGCCGGCCCGTGGAGAGTGTGCCGGTGGACCTGCGCGACGCCGACGGGATGGGCCGGATCATCGGCCGGCCGGCCGGCGACGGGGCAGGGCTGCTCGAGCTGTGGCGCCGAGTGGCCCGCCGGGCACGCCAGGCGGCCGGTTTCAACTTTTACGACTCCCCGCCTCGGGGTAGCGTCGTGCCGTGAACCAGCGCAGGGGTGCTCCAGGCCGCGTCGTCTCTTACGCGGACCTCCTGCGAGTCCCGAGATACCTGCCGGTCTTCCTGGCCAACGCCCTGTCGATGTGGGGCGACTACGTCGCTCGCGTCACCATCGCGGCCGTCGTCTTCGAGCAGACGAGATCCCCGTTGGCAACGGCGACGACGCTCGCGATCAGCTTCGTACCCACCTTCCTGGGTCGCAGCCTGCTCGGCCCGGTCGTCGACCGCTTCCGCTACAAGCACGTGCTCGTTGCCAGCCACGCGGCGCGCGCAGTCAGTGTGCTGGCCCTCCTCTGGCTCGTGACGACCGCCGCGCCGCTTGGGTGGCTCTTCGCCTCGCTCTTCGTGCTCGAGCTCATCGGGGGCGCCGCGAGCGCGTCGAACCTCGTCCTGGTCACCGACCTGTTCGAGCACGACCGGCCTCTCTATGCCCGCGCTGTGGCGCTCAGCGCCATGTCGGAGCAGGTGAACCAGGCGCTCGGTCTGGCTCTGGGAGGCGGGCTCGTGGCGCTCGTCGGGCCCCAGGTCGGCCTGCTCATCGACCTCGGCACCTTCCTCGTGGCCGCTGTCGTCATTCTCGTCGTCGTGCAGCTGAGGCCGGTGCGGGGCGACCGAGGCAAGGGCGTTCGAGGGTTCATCCGTGATCTCGGTGACGCCGCCGGCGACCTCGCCCGCCACCCCGTCCTCGCGCGGCTGATCGCCCTGAGCGCCGTGGCCAGCCTGGGCATCGCCGCACCGGAGGCGCTCGCGATCCCCATCGCCGGCGACAACGGCTGGGGCGGCGTGCTCATGGCCACTCCCATCGTCGGAGCGGTCGTCGGCATCGTCGTGATCGGCCGGCTCGACGTGCACCGACAGAACTCCTCCATCGTGCCGCTGGCCCTTGCCATGCCGGTGCCGCTCCTGGCCACAGCACTGAAGCCACCGCTCCCGGTGCTCGTCGCCATCTTCTTCGCCAGCGGCCTGCTCCAGGCGTTCATGATCCCGCTGCAGGCAACGTTCGCGCTGGCGACCGCCCCGGAGATGAGGGGACGGATCTTCAGTCTCGCCGGGTCCATCTCCGTCCTCGCCGCGGGCGCGAGCTACCTGGCCGCCGGCTGGGTGGGCCAGTACACCAAGAACCCCCATCTCGGCGTCACGATCTGCGCAGCGGTGTGCCTCGGCCTCATCGGAGCGCTCGGGCTGAGGTGGCCCCACCAACGCGTGAGCGCGACGGTCGAGCAGGCCTATGCGCCCTCGCGTCCCTCCCGGGCTGCCTGAGCCCACGTGGCCGTATGCCGCTGAGCGGGCTCGCGCTCGCGCCCTGAGCCGCGCTCGGGCCGGGGCACGGTCTCACGCGACGAGGATGCAGAACGGGTGGCCGGACGGGTCCGCGAGGACGCAGAGCGGCTCCTCCCCCTCGTCGTCCGTGCGGTCGAGCCAGTGTGGGGCGTCAGCCGCCGAAAGGAACAGTGAACCAGCTCTCGGGGCGCATCAGCCGGTCGCCCGCACGGCCCGGCCCACCCCCGGTGACGTAACGGGACCGGACGAGCTCCACTTCGCCGACGGCGAAGTCGATCGGGTCGAGGGTCCGCCGGGCGCTGACCCAGTCGACGAGGCCGGCTGGGTCGGCCAGGTCTGCGGCGAAGTGGATCAGGGTGGCGTACCAGATGGTGCGCCGCCCGATCCCTTGGTCCTCGAACCACGACAGGTCACCGAGCTCAGCGCGCAACCGGTCCATGAACTGCCAGGCCGCGGCGTCCCGTGGCTCGACCTGGGCCATCACCCCGACGCGGCTCAACGTCAGTCCCGTGACGGTGAACCCCAGGGGAGCAGTCGCAGCACCGGCCCGCTCGATGGCGGCCCGCCACCGCGGCACGATCTCGTCCGTGGGAGAGGCAGCCTCGCGGTACGGCTCCAACGCGCGGACCGTCAGGTGGACGGAGTCCGCGCGACCCGTCACGAAGTGCCCGCCCCCCGCCGCGGTGAGCCCGTCCCGCATCAGCTCCTCGAGGACGTCCCGGACCGGGCTCGGTGGGCGCGCCACGACGGTGACGGGCCACCGCCCGCCGTCGACCGGAGGTGCGTCCCGGTGATGGGTTCCACTCAGCACGTGGGGAACTGCAGCGTCGAAGAGCTCGTCGAAAACGGGATTGCGGAGGGAGCTCGGCACTGACGGGAGCCTACCAAGGGCTCCCAGCTCAGCGGCATACGACCTCGCTCAACGGCCCGCGCCCACGTCGGAGACGTGAGTGCGGGCCGTTGAGCTATGGGTTTTGGCCGGGTGCCTGGCCGTCAGAGGTCGTAGTACATCTCAAACTCGTGCGGGTGCGGCCGGAAGCGGATCGGGTCGATCTCGTTCTTGCGCTTGTACTCGATCCACGCCTCGATGAGGTCCTCCGTGAAGACGCCGCCTTCGAGGAGGTAGTCGTGGTCGGCTTCGAGGGCGTTCAGGACCTCGGGCAGCGAGCCCGGGACCTGCTCGATCGCCGCGTGCTCCTCCGGGGGCAGCTCGTAGAGGTCCTTGTCGATCGGCTCGGGCGGCTCGATGCGGTTCTTGATCCCGTCGAGGCCGGCCATCAGCTGGGCCGCGAAGCACAGGTAGGGGTTGGCCGACGGGTCGGGCACGCGGAACTCGATGCGCTTGGCCTTGGGGGACGTGCCCGTGACGGGGATCCGGACGCAGGCCGAGCGGTTCCGCGCCGAGTAGACCAGGTTGACCGGCGCCTCGTAGCCCGGGACCAGCCGGTGGTAGCTGTTGATCGTCGGGTTGGTGAACGCGAGCAGCGAGGGGGCGTGCTTGAGCAGGCCACCGATGTACCAGCGCGCGAGGTCCGACAGGCCGCCGTAGCCGCGCTCGTCGTAGAAGAGGGGTTCGCCGTCCTTCCAGAGCGACTGGTGGGTGTGCATCCCGGAGCCGTTGTCGCCGAAGATCGGCTTGGGCATGAACGTCGCCGTGTGGCCCTGCCGCCAAGCGGAGTTCTTGATGACGTACTTGAACTTCATCAGGTCGTCGCCCGAGTGAAGGAGCGTGTTGAAGCGGTAGTTGATCTCCATCTGGCCGGCCGTGCCCACCTCGTGGTGGCTGCGCTCGACGTTCAGGCCGACCGCTTTCATCTCGAGGCACATCTGGTCGCGCAGGTCGGCGAAGTGGTCGACGGGGGAGACGGGGAAGTAGCCGCCCTTGAACCGGGTCTTGTAGCCCTTGTTGCCGCCCTCCTCCTCACGCCCGCTGTTCCACGCCGCCTCGATCGAGTCGAGGTAGTAGTAGCCGGCGTTGGCCTTCGTCTCGAAGCGGACGTCGTCGAAGACGTAGAACTCGGCCTCCGCACCGAAGAAGGCGGTGTCGGCGATGCCGGTCGACTTGAGGTACTCCTCGGCCTTGACGGCGATGTTGCGTGGGTCGCGGCTGTAGCGCTCGTCCGTGAAGGGGTCGAGGATCGAGAAGTTCATGACGAGCGTCTTCTCGGCGCGGTAGGGGTCGATGAAGGCCGTGGCCGGGTCCGGGACGAGCTTCATGTCCGACTCGTGGATCGCCTGGAAGCCACGGATCGACGACCCGTCGAACATCTGGCCGACGGTGAAGAAGTCCTCATCGACCGACTCAGCCGGCACGTTGAAGTGCTGCATGACACCGGGCAGATCGCAGAACCGAATGTCGACGAACTTGACGTCCTCGTCCTTGATGTACGCGAGGACCTCGTCAGCTGAGCTGAACATCCAACCTCCTGATGTGGGGCGAGGTCGCCACGCCGGTCATCCGCGACGTGATGAGTTCAAGGCGCAGTGATGATCGAGCGACGGCCCCGTGCTGTCGAGGATGACAGTAGCGGTGCCCGATTTCCCGTCCATGACCTCGATGTTTCCCGCGTGTTAACGCACCAGCCCGGGGGACAGGGCCCCCTGGGGCGCCCCCCACCGCTCCGACTGGCGGTCGGATGCCGCTGGGCTGGGTTCCGCACGGGTCGTTAGGCTGGCGTCGTGGTGGACCGCAAGGACGTCGGCTCGTGGCTCGAGGGGCCCAGCTCCAGGACGCAAGGCACGGGAGAGTGGCCCGGTCAGCGGCTGGGGCTCGCCCAGCACGGCCCGGGCTCCGTCGCCCGGTTCGGCCGCCGGTTCGTCGGGCTCGTCATCGACTGGGTCGTCGCGCTCCTGATCGCCCATGGCCTGTTCCAGGTGCCGCTCCCGTTCTCGGAGCACGCCGCGACCGGGACGCAGAGCTTCATCGTCCTGGGCATCTTCGCGGTGATGAACGTCCTGCTGGTGGGCACGATCGGGACGACGATCGGCCACCGGATCATGGGCCTTCAGGTCCGTAGCGTCGCCGGAGGTCGAGCGACCCCGGCCCAGGCGTTGGTTCGGACGGTCCTGCTGTGCCTGGCGATCCCTGCGGTGATCTGGGACCGGGACGGGCGGGGCCTGCACGACAAGGTGCCCAACACCGTCATCGTCCGCGTCCGCTGACCTCGGGCAGGGAGCACCTTTCCCGGTGCGGGTGGCTCACTTGCCGCGGAGGGCCTTGCGGTCCATGCGGGCGCGGGTGGGGTCGATGCCCTTGGGCAGGGGCGCCTTCATCCCGCCCAGCGCCTTGAGACGCTTGTTGACGACGGCCATCTCGTCCTTCGTGATCGACGGCTTGAGTCGCTGGACCTTGTTGGCGAGCTTGCGGATCGGGACCTCGTCCTCGCCCGCACCGACCCGCATGAGGATGACGGGAACTCCGGGCGCCACCCGCTCGACCCGTTTCTTCTCGGCGACGAGCAGCTTCTGGACGCGTCCGGTCGGCCCCTCGCCGATGAGCACGACACCGGGCCGGCCGAGCGCCCGGTAGACCACGGCGGCCGAGGTGAAGTCGCCCGGCCGGGCCACGTCCGCGGCGACCGGCTCGCGGTCGGTGTACCACCCACGGCGGATCGACGTCAGCGCTGCGCCCGCAGCGCCCGTCTGGCCCTCGATCTGACGGTAGGCGGCGGCCTCCGCCCGCCGGCTCATGACGATGGTCGCCACGAGGATGCCGGTCATGACGCCGAAGATGGCGAAGATCCAGACCAAGACCACGCCGAGGTTGAGCAGCAGGCCGATGACGAAGATGGCGCCGAAGGTCACCAGGAAGGCGAGCAGCATGTACCACCCGACGAGGGGGTCCTGCCGCTTCGTGATCCGGTAGACGTCGAGGATCTGGGACAGGCGTCCCTGCTTCTTCTCTTTGGGCGCCTGTGCGTCGCCGTCCTTGTTGCGTGCCATGCGGATCAGGATACGGCGCTGCCGGCCCGAGCCACCAATGACGCCGCTTCCTGGCGCGCAGGGGACTCGGCGGCCTCGGCCAGGTGCGACAGGTGCTCGGGGATGGGCCGGCCCCACTTGCGCATCGCCGTCGCCCAGAGGCGCCCCGCGCGGTAGGACGAGCGGACCAGCGGACCGGCCATGACGCCCTTGAAGCCGAGGTCCGTTGCCACGTCGGACCAGTGGACGAACTCCTCGGGCTTGACCCAGCGGTCGATCGGGTGGTGCAGCTTCGAGGGACGGAGGTACTGGGTGATCGTGAGGATGTCGCAACCGGCGTCGTGCAGGTCACGGATCGCAGACTCGATCTCGGAGTCGGTCTCACCCATTCCGAGGATGAGGTTCGACTTCGTGACCAGGCCGGCCTCGCGGGCCATGGTGAGCACCGTGAGGGACTTCTCGTAGGTGAACGCCGGACGGATCCGCTTGAAGATGCGCGGCACCGTCTCGAGGTTGTGCGCGAAGACCTCCGGACGGGCGTCGAACACCTGGCCGACGAGCTCCGGCTTGGCCCCGAAGTCCGGCGGCAGGATCTCGACGCCGGTGTTGGGGTTGAGCAGGTGGATCTGGCGGATCGTCTCCGCGTAGAGGGATGCAGCGCCGTCCGGCTGGTCGTCGCGGGCCACGCCGGTGACCGTCGAGTACCGCAGGCCCATCTGGCGGACCGACTCCGCCACCCGCCGCGGCTCGTCGAGGTCGAGCGCCTGCGGCCGACCCGTGGCGATGTCGCAGAAGTCACACCGGCGGGTGCAGACGTCGCCCCCGATGAGGAACGTCGCCTCGCGGTCCTCCCAGCACTCGAAGATGTTGGGGCACGCGGCCTCCTGGCACACCGTGTGCAGGCCCTCGCTCTTGACCATCGAGTGCATCGACGTGAACTCCGGCCCCATCTTGGCGGTCGTGCGGATCCACGACGGCTTGCGCTCGATGGGGGTCTCGGCGTTGCGCGCCTCGACGCGCAGCAGGCGACGACCGTCAGGTGCGACAGTCACGGCGGCTCCTTCACTGGGGGCACGGATGCCCGGGGTGCCCGGGCTCACAGCAGCCTACGCCGCGCCCTCCCCCCAGCCGAAACTCGTCCCCCGGGCTCAGGTGACGTCGCGCCGCCGGAACACGAGCACCGCTGCCGTGGCGGTGGCGAGCACGAGGACGAGCAGGTAGACCCAGCCGTGCGTGTAGCTGACCGCCTGTTCGCGGTAGGTGCACGAGAGCTGCCCGCCGACGCCGGAGCAGGCCTCCGCCATGTAGGTGTAGCCCTTGTTGAGGAAGGCCTGGATGTTCGGGGTGATGGCCCATGGGTTCAGCCGCCCGCCGAAGAGGGCGTTGACGGCGATGAACTCCACGACGACGAGGTAGCCGAGGAGCATCCCGACCAACCCGGCGGTGTGCCGCACGAGCAGCGCCAGTGCGGCTCCGAACAGGGCCGCCCCCACCGCCACCGCGACGACGCGCAGGAGCAGCTCGGGCAGCGAGTCCTCCAGCGGTGGCGGGGCCGGCAGCTTCAGGTCGGCTCCGGGGCGGTTGACCGTGGCGACCATCCGGGCCCCGAGGACCAGCAGGGCGAGGCCGAGCGCGGCCAGCAGCGCGGTGCCCACCCCGGCTGCGGCCAGCTTGCTCAGCGCGACCCGGACTCGCTGGGGTTTGAAGGTGAGCCAGTTGCCGAGCGCCCCGGTCGAGAACTCCGCGGCCACGAAGCTGCCCATGAGCAGGAGCACGAGGAAGGCGTACACGAAGGCCGCATAGGGGGCGAGCTCAGCGGTGATCGCATCGGCGACGGGCAGCGTGATCCCCATCTCCTCCATCGTCGGGGTCTGGAACACCCCGATCTGGTCGCACCCGAAGTCGATCGACGACTCCCCGGTCCGCTCGCGCTCGGCCGCCTCGGCGGCCCGGCACTCGGCGATCATCGTCGGCTGGTTCGCCTCGATCTCCTTCTTCTGCTGCTCCATGTCGGCGACCACGCGTTGGTACTCGTCGAGGCGCTGGGCCAGGGTCTCGGGGTTGCTCGCGTTGTAGGCGTTGTAGACCATCAGCCCGGTGATGGCCACCAGGGCCACGAGCACGGCCTTGGTGAGTCGGCGCCACCAGAGGCGGCGCAGCTCGACGCCGACAAGGCCGACGAACGAGGTCCCCTTGGGCCGGACGTGCGACTTCGAGTCTGACTGCGGGGTGATGAGGGTGTGGCTCATGCGGCGCCTCCCGCCGCGAGTCCGCCGGCTTGTCGGTCGGCGTCCGAGCCGAGGCCCTCGTCGGAGGTCAGGAGCAGGAAGGCCGACTCGAGGTCGGGCCTGATCGGCGTCAGCTCGCTGACGTAGAGGGCGTGACCGGCGAGCAGGCGGGTGATCTCCGCCGGGTCGTCGGCACCCGACACGACGAGATGGGTGTCGTCGCGGCTGACCCGCAGGCCCGCCGTCGTGAGCACGTCCTCAGCCTGGGCCGGGGATGACACGGTCACCCGGACCTGGGGTGCCCCCGCGCCGCCGAGGATGTCGGCGACGGCGCCCTCGGCCAGGGTTCGGCCGTGGCCGATGATCGTCACCGTGTCGGCCACCTGCTCCATCTCGGCGAGGATGTGCGAGCTGACGAGAACGGTCCGGCCGCTCTCGCCGAGGCTGCGCATCGTGTCGCGCACCTCGCGGATGCCGGCAGGGTCGAGGCCGTTGGTCGGCTCGTCGAAGATGAGCAGCTCAGGGTCCTTGAGCAGGGTCGCGGCGATGGCGAGGCGCTGCTTCATGCCGAGGGAGTAACCGGCATAACGGTCCCGGCCGCGGTCGCCCAGGTGGGTGGTCTCGAGGACCTCGTCGATCCGGTGGCGCGGAGTGCCGATGGCGTCGGCGAGGAGCCGGAGGTTCTGACGGCCCGTGAAGGCGGGAAAGAACTTGGGTGACTCCACGATGGCGCCGACCCGGTCGATGACGGCGGGCAGCTCCTTCGGGACGCTGCGGCCGAAGACCTGCGCGGTGCCGGAGTCCGGCCGGATCAGTCCGAGCAGCATCCGGATCGTGGTCGTCTTGCCCGACCCGTTCGGTCCGAGGAAGCCGTGCACGCCGCCGGCGGGAACGGTCATCGTCAGGCCCTGGACGGCGACGCGGCGCCCTCCCCGGCCGAGGTAGCTCTTACGCAGGTTCACCGTCTGGACAGCGACGTCCATGAAACCCCCTGATCACGTTCCCGGCCGTGCGGTGACGTCCGCGCGGTCAGCTCACCCTAGTGGCTCGGGGTCTCCGCGGTCAGGCGAGGACGCGCCGGTTCGGCTGGAGCGCGGGGATGATCTCGCCGAGGTGCTGCTCGACGTGCGGGAGGACCTCCGGCACCGGGACATCGCGACCCACCTCGACGGACAGCGACGTCACGCCGGCGCCGACGATGCCGCACGGGATGATGACCTCGCCCCACGACAGGTCGGGGTTGCAGTTGAACGCGAAGCCGTGCATCGCCACCTGTCGGCTCACCCGGATGCCGATCGCGCCGATCTTGCGTCGGGGCCCGCGGTCGTCGGCGGCGATCCACGTGCCGCTCTCGCCCTCGACCCGGCCCGCCTCGACGCCGAAGTCGGCACAGACCCGGATCATCATCTCCTCGAGCGCGCGGACGTAGCCGACGACGTCGATCGGGGCAGGCAGACGCACGATGGGATAGCCGGTGATCTGACCCGGGCCGTGCCAGGTGATCTTGCCGCCGCGGTCGACGTCGACGACGGGCGTGCCGTCCTTGGGCCGCTCCTGCGGCTCGGTCCGCTTGCCGGCCGTGTAGACCGGCGCGTGCTCCAGCAGGTAGACGGTGTCGGGCTCCTCACCCGCGACGACCTTGGCGTGCGTCTGACGCTGGATCTCCCACGCCTGCTCGTAGTCGACGAAGTCGGGGGCCAGGCCGAGGTGCACGAAACGCATGCGGTCAGGGTACGCCGGGTCGCCCGGGTGCCCTGTCGCCGTCCGCCTACGCTGGGCCGTATGCCGCTGAGCTCGCTGCCCGAGAACCGTCCCCTCCGCGTCGGCCTGGCCGGGTACGGCGTGGGCGGTCGCGAGTTCCATGCCCCGGCGCTCGCGGGTGCCGGGCTCGCTGTCGCCGCCGTGTCGACCTCGAACGCCGAACGGGTGGCGCAGGTCGAGGCGGAGCTGCCGGGGGCGCAGGTCGTCCCGGACCTGGCGGCGATGCTGGCTGCCGTGGAGCTCGACCTCGTGGTCCTGACGACGCCGACCGGGCTGCACGCCGAGCAGGCCGAGCAGGTCATCGAGGCCGGCGTGGCGCTCGTCGTGGACAAGCCCCTTGCCGCCAGCTCCTCGGAGGCGGGCCGCATCGTCGACCTGGCCGCTCACCGCGGTGTTCCGCTCACGGTATTCCAGAACCGGCGCTACGACCCCGAGCTGGCAGCACTCCTCGCGGTGCGGGACCAGGGCCTCGTGGGAGACATCCGGCGGGCCGAGTACCGGTGGGACCGGTGGCGGCCAGAGCCCAAGCACCGCTGGAGGGAGACCCAGACCGCCGAGCAGGGGGCGGGGCTGCTCCTCGACCTCGGCTCGCACCTGCTGGACCAGGCCGTCATCCTGCACGGTGAGGTCGAGTCGGTGTACGCCGAGCTCTTCTCCCGGACGGTGGTGGCCGAGGACGACGTCTTCCTGGCGTGCCGTCACACGTCAGGAGTGGTCGGCCACATCATGGCGACGTCGGTCAACGGAGCGCCCGGTCCGCGCGCGCGGCTCATGGGCTCGACCGGCGCCTATGTCATCGGGCGGCAGTTCGACGAGGTGAGCGCCTTCGCCGACTTCGAGAGCGACGGGGAGGCCGTCGGGTGGATCGTCCGGGGGGACCAGCGCGAGCGGGGGCCGGTGGTCGGGGCGTCGGACCAGGCGGCGTTCTACCGTGCGGTCGCCGCGGCCCTCACCTCCGGCGACCCGCAGTCCGGGATGCCGGTGGACCCGCGTGACGCCGTGCACGTCCTCGCCGTCATCGACGCAGCGCGGGCCAGCCAGCAGGCCCGTCAGGTGGTCGAGGTGCTCACGCCCGGGGAGGCGCCCGGGAGCTGACCCGGCACCCAGCGCCGCGGACCCACGCCAGCGAGCCCAGCGGCATACGGTCCGATCTGCCTGTGGATGACGGCCGCCGGGCTGCTCCGGATCCTGTGACGATGAGACCGTGAGCGCCGTCGACTCGAGCCCGCCCGACGTCCCCGGGCACCTACTGGACCGGATCATCGGCGAGGGGGCCTCCAGCCTGGTCTGGTCCGGCGTCGACCAGGCGGGCGAACCGGTGGCGGTGAAGGTTCCGCGCCCCGGTGCGGACCCCGGTGGCCACGCCGGGGCGGTCGAGCGCCACGTGCTCTCGGCGGTCCGGCACCCGCACCTCGTCCCCCTTCGTGAGGTCGTGCCCCTCGCCGACGGGCGCACCGCCCTGGTCTTCGACCTGGTCACCGGCGCGTCGCTGCGGACGATGGTCCGGACCCGCGGGCAGCTGCGGCCGGGGGAGGCGGTGACCATCCTGACGCCGCTCTGCCAGGCCGTCGCCGCGCTGCACGCCGCGGGGGGCCTCCACGGTGACGTCTCGCCCGGGAACGTCATGCTCACCGCAGCGGGGCGACCGCTCCTGCTCGACCTGGGAGCCTCGCACGTCGTCGGCCATGTCGGGCCGGTCTGGGGGACGGAAGGTTTCGTCGCTCCGGAGGTCCGGGAGGGGGGCCCTCCCACCAGCGCGAGCGACATCTTCTCCCTCGGGGCGCTGGCGTGGTTCTGCCTCACCGGCAACGGCGCTCCGGACACGGTCCAGCGTCTCGACCCCGCCACCATCACCAGCCATGTGGGTCCCGAGCTCACCGAGGTGATCGCCGCGTCCATCGACCCCGACCCCACGGCGCGGCCCTCGGCGGCGCACCTGGCTGGGGTGTTCTACGCGGCGGTGGGGGCCGAGCCGGTCGAGGTCGTCGTGGGCGCAGACGACGCCTCGGCTCTGACCCACCGGCTGCGGGCCGATGCTGCCCTCGAGGCACCGGAGCCGGCGCAGCGCCCGTGGGCCCCACGGCGACTCATCGTCGTCGGTGCGGCCCTCGGCGCCGTGGTCCTGGCGGTCGGGGGCTGGCTCCTGCTCGGTGGCTCGCCCGCAGCTGAGGCCTCGCGAGGGCAGGACGCCCCGGACTCGGCGGCCGCCGTCACCGCGCCGGTCCGACCAGAGGCGTCGACTCCTATCGTGGGGAGGACCACCGGGCGGTCGACCGACGGGGTTGCCCGCCGCCACCCGGGCCAGCTGCAGCACGACGTCGCCGCCCCCGAACGCCGGACCGCCGAGCTGCTGCAGTGGCTGTCGGACCGCCGCGCGCGAGCACTCATGGACCGCGATGTCGATGGCCTCGCCGGCGTGCACCGGGCAGGTTCGGCATCGCACGCGTCCGACGTCCATCTCGTCGAGACCCTGCTGGCCAGCGGCGACCGCTACGCCGACCTCCGACTCTCCGTGGGCAGCGCCACCTGGGTGCGCGGGGACCGGGAGCGCGCGACGGTGCGGGCCCGAGTGGGCTGGTCGGACTACGCCGTCGTCAACCGGTCCGGAGCGCGCCGACTCCGGCCGGCCGCAAGCGGGGACGTCCTCGACTTCGACCTCCGCCGGGGCCCGGACGGGTGGCGGATCGAGCACATCAGCGTCGCAGGGTCCACCTGACGGCTGCATCGAGATCGGCGTGCTCGAAGTCGAAGCCGCTGTCGGTGAGCCGGACCGGGTGCACCCGCTGGCTCGCGAGGATGCTGTCCGCGAACTCACCGACCACCGCCCGGAGGGCCAGCCTGGGCGCGGGCAGGAGAGCGGGCCGGTGCAGGGCGCGGCCGAACGCCGCGGCAATGTCGCGTTGCCTGGCCTCTCCCGGTGAAGCGAGGTTGAAGGGGCCGCTCAGCTCGGGGTGGTCGATCAGGTGGGTCACGGCGCGGACCGTGTCGTTGAGGGTCACCCACGGCCACCACTCCCGGCCGCTGCCGAGAGGTCCGCCCAGGCCGAGGCGGGCCAGCGTGAGGAGCCGCTCGAAGGCGCCGCCGTCCGGCGCCATGACGAGGCCCGTCCGGATCACGGCGACAGGCACTGCGGGGCCCACCGCCTCAGTGGCCTGCTCCCAGTGCACGACCACGGAGGCGAGGAAGTCGCGCCCCGGGCCGCTGCTCTCGGTGAGGACCTCGTCCCCGCGATCCCCGTAGTAGCCCACGGCCGAGGCGTTGACCAGCCTGACGGCGCGACCAGAGCGCTCGTGCTCCCCGGCAATGGCCTGCGCAACCGTTGTCGTGGCATCCACCCGCGAGGCCAGGATGGTCCGCTTGTAGTCGTCGCTCCAGCGGCGGTCGCCCACGCCGGCACCCGCCAGGTTGACCACGGCGTCGACGTCGGCCAGGGCGTCGGGCGGGAGTCGTCTCCGCGCCGGGTCCCAAGCCACCTCGTCCGGAGCGCCGGCCCGGCGGCGCACCAGCCGGACCACCTCGTCCCCGCGAGCGAGGAGATGACGCCGAAGCGCGCCGCCGATCAGACCGGAAGCCCCGGTGACGGCGACGCGCTTCGGCATGGTGTGGGGCTCCTCAGGCCTCGAAGTGGCCCTCTTCGAGCCGCGCCTTCATCGTGCCGAGGAAGCGGGCCGCATCGGCGCCGTCCACGATCCGGTGGTCGTAGGACAGCGCGAGATACATCATCGAGCGGATCGCGATCGTCTCGCCGCCATCAGCGTCGGTGACGACGACGGGTCGCTTGACGATCGTGCCGGTGCCGAGGATGGCCACCTGCGGCTGGTTGATGATCGGCGTGTCGAAGAGCGCGCCGCGGCTGCCGGTGTTGGTGATCGTGAACGTGCCACCGGACAGGTCGTCGGGAGTGACCTTGTTGTTGCGGGTCCGGTCGGCCAGGTCGGCGATGGCGCGGGCCAGTCCGGCGATGTTGAGATCGCCCACGTTCTTGACGACCGGGACCATGAGGCCCTTGTCGGTGTCCACGGCGATCGAGAGGTTCTCGGTCCCGTGGTAGACCACCTCGTCGCCCTCGACGCTCGCGTTGACCATCGGGTGGGCCTTGAGCGCCTCGGTCGCAGCCAGGGCGAGGAAGGGCAGGAAGCTGAGCTTCGTGCCCTCGCGGGCCTCGAAGTCCTTCTTCACCCGGTCCCGGATCCGCGCGACCTTGGTGAGGTCCACCTCGACGACGGTCGTGAGCTGGGCGGAGACCTGGAGCGACTCGACCATGCGCGTCGCGATGATCTTCCGCAGTCGCGTCATCTTCTCTCGGGTGCCGCGCTTCGGCGACACGGCCGCAGCCGCCGCGGGTGCTGCCGCCGGGGCTTCGGCCGCGGCGGGAGCGGGAGCCGGTGCCTCCGGCGCGGCCGGCTCCTGCGCGGCCTGAGCGGCCTGCGCGGCCTGCGCCGCGTCGAGGACGTCCTGCTTGCGAATCCGGCCACCCACTCCGGTTCCCTTGAGCGTCGACAGGTCGATCCCGTTCTGGGCAGCGAGCTTGCGCACCAGGGGGGTCACGTAGGCAGCCGCATCCGAGGAGTCGCTCGTCGCGGCTGCGGGCGTGGCAGGTGCAGCTGGCGCCTCGGCCGGTGCCTCGGGTGCTGCTGGTGCCTCCGGCTGGGCTGGTGCCTCGGGCTGGGCGGGTGCAGCTGGCGCCTCGGCCGGTGCGGCAGGGGCCTCAGCCTCGGCCGGTGCGGCAGGGGCCTCGGGCTCGGCCGGTGCGGCAGGGGCCTCAGCCTCAGCCGGCGCGGATCCGCCGATGATGGCGAGGTCGCCCCCGACCGGAACGGTCTCATCCTCGCCGACAAGGATCTTCGTCAGGGTGCCGGCGATCGGAGAGGGGATCTCGGTGTCGACCTTGTCGGTCGAGACCTCGAGGAGGGGCTCGTCGACGGCCACGTCGTCGCCCTCGGCCTTGAGCCACCGGGTGACGGTTCCTTCGGTGACCGACTCGCCCAGGGCAGGCATCGTCACGGTCTGGCCCTCGCCACCTCCGGCCGGCGAGGCCGCGGCCTGCGGCTGCTGGGCCTGCTCGGCCTCGGGCTCGCTCGTGGCCGGTTGCGGCTCCTGCTCGGTACTGGGGGCCTCGGGTGCGGGCGCGGCGGTCGCTGCTGGCGCCTCCTCGGCTGCGGGCTGCTTCGCCTCGGCGGGCTGCTCGGCGGCCGGTGCAGGCTCGTCGGCGGCTGCGGCGCCTTCGCCGATCACGGCGAGGTCGGCCCCGACCGGGACGGTGTCGTCCTCCTGGACGAGGATCTCCTGGAGGGTCCCGGCGACGGGAGAGGGGATCTCGGTGTCGACCTTGTCCGTCGAGACCTCGAGCAGGGGCTCGTCCACCTCGACGCGATCGCCGACGTTCTTCAGCCAGCGGGTGACGGTCCCTTCGGTGACTGACTCACCCAGGGCCGGCATGGTCACGCGTTCTGACATGACGTGTTCTCTCCTCTTCCCAGTTTCTGGCTCAAGCGTGCGCGTGCAAGGGCTTGCCGGACAGGGCCAGGTGGGCCTCCCCGAGCGCCTCGTTCTGCGTGGGGTGGGCGTGGACGAGGCCGGCGACGTCCTCAGGGTGCGCCTCCCAGTTGACGATCAACTGGGCCTCGCCGATCTGCTCACCCACCCGGGCCCCGATCATGTGAACACCCACCACGGGTCCATCCTTGCGCCGAACCAGCTTGATGAACCCCTGAGTGCCCAAGATCTGGGACTTCCCGTTGCCGCCGAGGTTGTACTCGTAGGTCTCCACCTCCTCGAAGGACTCACGTGCCTGGGCCTCGGTCAGACCCACGGACGCCACCTCCGGATCGCAGTACGTGACCCGAGGGATGCCGGACTCCTTGATGACGGCGGGGGAGAGGCCGGCGATCTCCTCGGCGACGAAGATGCCCTGCGCGAATCCACGGTGGGCCAGCTGCAGCCCCGGGACGATGTCACCGACGGCATAGACCCCGGCGACGTTGGTGCGGAGCCGCTCGTCCGTCGGCACGAAACCGCGCTCGACCGTCACGCCGGCCGCCTCGTATCCCAGACCTTCGGTCACGGGGCCGCGACCGACCGCGACGAGCAGGAGGTCCGCGCTCAGCGTCTCGCCGGACTCGAGCGAGACGGTGACGACGTCGTCGGCCTGGGTGGCGCCGGCGAACCGGGCGCCGGTCTTGAAAACGATCTTCCGCTTGCGGAAGGACCGCTCGAGCTGCTTGCTGATCGCCTCGTCCTCCGCGGGGACGAGGTGGGGCAGGGCCTCGACGATCGTCACCTCGGCGCCGAAGCTCTTGAACACGGAGGCGAACTCGACACCGATGACGCCGCCGCCGAGCACGACGACCCGGGCTGGGACGTGGTCGAGGACCAGGGCCTGGTCGGAGGTCATGATCCGGCCGCCGATCTCGAGCCCCGGCAACGACCTCGCGTGGCTGCCGGTGGCGAGGACGACGTTCCTGCCGGTGAGGCGACGGTCGCCGACGACGACGGTGTGGGGGCCGTCCAGGGCGCCGGCGCCCTCGACGTAGTCGACCTGAGCGGAGCTCACCAAGCCCTGCAGGCCCTTGTGGAGCCGGCTGACGACGCCGTCCTTGTAGCTGTGGACGGCCGCCATGTCGACCGACTCGAACGTCGACTTGACACCGAACCGGGCGCCATCGCGCGCGACGTCGGCGACCTCGGCCGCGTGGAGCAGCGCCTTGGTGGGGATGCACCCTCGGTGGAGGCAGGTTCCACCGAGCTTGCCCTTCTCGACCAGGGCGACCTTGAGCCCCAGCTGCGCCGACCGGAGGGCGCAGGCGTAGCCGCCGGACCCCCCACCGAGGATGACGACGTCGTAGTCGTCTGCGGCTTCAGCCGACATGTGCTGGTGCTCCTTCACGGCTCGATGACGGGTGGGTCAAGCACGGGCGTCACGGGTTGGGTGACGCAAGAAGCATCTTGTCATTGATCGAGAGCGACGTCACAGGCAGGTCACGCTGGCCGGTCGTGCCGGTCGGGCCTCGCTCGCGTCGTAGGGTGCGGGCATGGCTTGGTTCTCCCGCCGCCGTCGCTCCAAGGACACGCCCGTGCTCGGTCGGTCCGACGGCCCGCTGATGGACATCGACCGCAAGGCGGTCGAGGCGCACTTTCGCGGCTTCGTCGAGGCGCGGCTCGGCGTCGAGGCCTACGTCGAACCGGCCACCAGCGTCACGCCCACCACCGTGGTCCTCATCGCCTGGGACGGCGAGTGGACCCGGCGCGCCGTCGGGCAGCGCAACGACGCCTTCGAGCTCGCCCAGCGGCTCGGCGTCCCCGTCTACGACGTCAACCACACCGGCTACCCGAACCGCATGCGGGAGTGGAACAGCCGGCAGCGTCGCGGTGACTCGTGACCCCGGCTCGCCCGGCCGGGTCGCGCAAAGGACTAGCCCGTATGCCGCTGGGCTGAGAGTGTGGGGAACGTCAGGTCCGCGCCGGTGCAGGAGGTAGCACAGATGTCCAAACAAGAAGGTTCCACCACCGGCCCCAGTGAGGAGATGAAGGCCAAGTTCCGCCAGGCGCTCGACAAGAAGCAGGCGCACGGGGGCAAGGACGTCTCCGAGGACGACCAGGACCGGTCGAAGGTGCACGGAGCCCACGGGCCCGCCAAGGCTCAGCAGATGTTCCGCCGCAAGGCCGGTAGCTGACCTCGAGGGGCGAGACGGGCGACGCGTCGAGTGCGCAGAGTCGAGTGTGCACGTGCTGCCACGATCCTGACAGCGCGGAGTGAGCGTTCAGGGGCAGCACGTGCACACTCGACTCGTCAGGCGTAGCTCTCGACGAGCGAGACGAGGGTCCGAACCCCGAAGCCCGTGCCGCCCTTCTGCAGGTAGCCAGCGGGCGCCTTGTCGTTGAAGGACGGACCGGCGATGTCGACGTGGCTCCACGGGATGCCTTCGCCGACGAACTCGCCGAGGAAGATCCCGGCGGTGAGCATTCCGCCCTCGACGCCGCCCTTGTGGGCCAGGTCCGCGTTGATCGAGTCGAGCGCCGGCCGCAGCTCCTTCGGCAGCGGCATCGGCCACATCGCCTCTCCGGCGGCGTCGGCGGCCTCCAGCACGCGGCTTCGGAGGGCCTCGTCGTTGCCCATCACCGCGGCCGTGTTCGCCAGCGCCACGACCTGTGCGCCGGTCAGGGTGGCGATGTCGACGATCGCGTCAGGGTTCGACTCGCTCGCGAGCGCGATGCAGTCGCCGAGCACCATCCGCCCCTCGGCGTCGGTGTTGAGGATCTCGACCGTCTTGCCTCCCCGCATCGTCACGACGTCGCTGGGGCGCTGAGCGGTCGAGCTCGGCATGTTCTCGGCGAGCCCGAGGTAGCCGGTCACGGCCACGGGGAGGCCGAGCTCGGCGACGGCGAGGACGGCGGCAGCGACCGCGGCTGCGCCCGCCATGTCGCTCTTCATCGTCACCATGCCCGCAGCGGGCTTGATGCAGAGGCCACCCGAGTCGAACGTGATGCCCTTGCCGACGAGGGCGATCGATGCCTTCGGTCGAGCCGGGGCATAGGTGAGCACGGCGATCCGCGGCTCGTTGGCCGAGCCCTGGCCCACCCCGACGGTGCCGCCGAACCCCCCGGCTCGCAGCTGCCTCATGTCGTAGGTCTTCAGCTTCACCTTGCTGCCCTTGACCCGCTCGGCCAGGGAGTCGACGAATGTCGCCGGGTAGAGCAGGTTCGGGGGCAGGTTCACCAGGTCCCGGGTGTAGCCGACGGACTGGGCCAGCACCGCGGCCCGTTTCACGGCCCTGCGGGCTGCCGCGTCGGTGGGCCCCGCGAGGGCGATGGCCGTGACGCCCTCGGTGCTCGGTGACCCCGCCTTCGAGACGGTGTAGGCACCGAGGGCCGCTCCCTCGGCGGTCGCGGCGACCAGCGCCGCGGACGTTCCGGGGACGCTGACGACGACCTTCTTCTTCTTGTTCAGCGACCTGGTCGCAGCCCCGAAGCCGCGGCGCACGTCCTCGAGCGAGTCCCCGTCCGTCCGCCCACTGAGCTCACCGATCCCCGCGAGGACGACGACCCGGGCCGTGACGCCGGGCACCGCGGCGACCGCGGTCACCTCCCCGGCCTTGCCGGTCAGGTCGAGGTCTGCGATCACCGACTCGAGGTGGGTCACCGTCTTCCGCGGCAGCCCGTGGCCCGGAGCGAGGTTCGCTCCGTCTGCCCCCTGGACGATGCCCAGGACGAGTGCGTCACCCGGCGCCTCAGCGGCGGCGCGGGTGGAGAGGGTGAGGTTGGCCACGAGGGACTCCTTGTCGAGGTGTGGGCGACTGCCCTGGTGTCGACCGCACCGGTTGCCGGCCGGTCGACGCATGTGGCGACGATGATAAGGCTGCGGGGGCCGCGCTAAGTTGACCGCATGACGACAACGATGTCGGGGACGACCTCCCCGCTGACCTCACCCCTGCACGACCGTCACGTCGCACTCGGCGCCAAGCTGGCCGACTTCGGCGGCTGGGACATGCCGATCGAGTACCCGGGCGGGGGAGTGGTCGCCGAGCACACGGCGGTCCGCGAACGTGTCGGGGTCTTCGACGTCAGCCACCTGGGCAAGGCCTCGGTGCAGGGACCGGGTGCGGCGGAGTTCGTCAACTCCTGCTTCACCAACGACATCCGCCGGATCAGCACCGGTCAGGCGCAGTACACGCTCTGCTGTGACGAGTCCGGAGGTGTGGTCGACGACCTCATCGTCTACCTCAGGTCCGAAGAGGATGTCTTCCTCATCCCCAACGCCGCCAACACCTCCGAGGTCGTGCGCCGCCTCAAGGCCGCTGCGCCGGCCGGCATCGAGGTCACCAACCTCCACGACGCGTACGGCGTCATCGCCGTCCAGGGTACGAGGAGCGACGAGGTCCTCGACGCGCTCGGCTTGCCCACGGGTCACGACTACATGTCGTTCGTCGAGGCCGACTGGCGGGGCACGCCTGTCATCGTGTGCCGCACGGGCTACACGGGCGAGCGCGGGTACGAGCTGGTCCCGCGCTGGGATGATGCGCCGGCCCTGTGGGACGCCATCGTGGAGGCCATGGCCCCGTTCGAAGGGAAGCCGTGCGGGCTCGGGGCCCGAGACACGCTGCGGACCGAGATGGGCTACCCGCTCCACGGGCAGGACCTGTCCCTGGAGATCAGCCCGGTCCAGGCGCGGGCCGGCTGGGCGGTCGGCTGGAAGAAGGAGACCTTCTGGGGCAAGGACGCGCTGCTCGCGGAGAAGGCGAACCCGCCTCGGCTGAGCCGGGGGTTGCTCGTCACCGGGCGCGGTATCCCGAGATCGCACTGTGCCGTCTCCGTGCACGGCACCCAGGTCGGCGAGGTCACGTCCGGGACCTTCTCACCGACCCTGAAGCAGGGCATCGCGCTCGCGCTGCTGCACCCCGACGTCGCCGAGGGCGACACCGTGGAGATCGACGTCCGGGGCCGGGCGGTGGAGGCCAGGGTCGTGAAGCCGCCGTTCGTCGAGGTGCAGGTCCGGGAGTCCTGACCAACCCCGACGCAACGCGCCGTCCCGCTCAGAGCCCGCCGGGCACTCCGAGCGCGACGTGCGCTGCGACGAGGGCCACCGCGAGGGAGACCTCGATCGCCGCGCCGATCACGTCACCGGTGACACCCCCGAGCCGTCGGACCGCGTGGTGCGTCACGAGCCACGCGCTGAGGAGGGCCGCCCCGACGACGAACCCAGCGGCATACGGCCCGGCCTCTAGGGCCGCGAGCGTGACGGCACCTGCCAGCACGACCCCGACGACCGCGGCCAGGAGGCTGAACGGTCGGACCGTTCCGGCGACGGCGGCCCCGAGCCCTCCGGGCCGCGCGGCCGGAACCCCCCGACGGCAGGCCACCGCCGGGGCGAGCCGGCTCGAGACGACGGCGATGACGGCGAGCGCCGCCCCGGCGGGCGAGCCGAGGAGTGCCCCCAGCGCAGCCGCTTGGAGGAGGAGCACGAGCACGAGGGCGGCTGCCCCGGCGGGGCCCGTGTCGCCCTTCTTCATCACCTCGAGGGCACGCGACCGGTCCGGCCCGGACGTGAGGCCGTCGGCGAGGTCGGCGAGGCCGTCGAGGTGCATGGCCCGGCTGAGCAGCGCGGTGGTGACCAGCGCGAGGACGGCCGCGACGAGCGGGGAGAGGAGCTCCTTCTGGGCACCGACGGCGAGGACGGTCCACACCATGCCGGCGGGGAGGGCGGTGACGGGTGCGAGGACCATGGCGCCCTCGGCCACGACGCGGTCGACCCGGGTGGGCGGCTCGACCGGCAGCACGAGGAACGTCCCGGCGCTGAGCCGCCAGGAGTCACGCATCGAGCGTCGGTGGGGGGAGCGACTCGGGAACGACCGGGGCCCCCGAGAGATCGAGGACGCGCCCCGCGACGACGAGGTGGACCGCAGTCGCGACCTCTGCCACGCGGGCGTTGAGCCTGCCGAGCTCGTCCTGGAAGAGCCGGCCGGACGGGGTCGTGGGAACGAGGGACCAGCCGACCTCGTTGGTGACGACCACGACGGGATGGCTCGCGCGGCAGAGCGACTCCACGAGGGACACCGAGCGTTCGCGCACGTGCTGCGCGGCCCGGTCCAGGTCCTCCCAGCCCACGAGGTCCACCTGTCCCGTCAGCCACGTGCCGAGGCAGTCGATCAGCACCGGACCCGACGCGCCAGCCAATGCGGCGTCGAGGTCGACCGTCTCGAGGGTGCGCCAGCTGTCGGGACGACGCCGCTGGTGGGCGCGCACCCGTTCGGCCCAGGCGGAGTCGTCCTGATCCGACGGACGGCCGGTCGCGACGTACAGGACGTCCTGATGGAGGGCGACGAGGTCCTCGGCGTGTCGGCTCTTCCCGCTGCGCACGGGTCCGGTGACCAAGGTGGTGGTCGCGGCTCTCGTCGTCATCGGCGTGTGGGGTCGGGTCGGGTCGGCGCGCTGCCGGGCTCGCCGGGCCGGACGTCGGGCGGCGCGGATCGCATCGTGCTGGGGGAGGGTGCGTCGAAGATGACCGGCGAGCCGAACGCAGCGCGGCGGGCCGCACGGCGGAAGACCCGGAGCAGGGCCGGTCCGGCGACGACCACGAGCACGGCGTTGAGGACGCCACGCGGAAGGTCCCACCCGAGCGACGTCGCGAGGTAGAACACGCCGTAGTGACCGAGGTTGTCGGCCACCGACGCCCCGGGCACGAAGCCCATGCCGGTCGGGGCGTTGGCCCCGAGGAAGGGCCAGAACCACAGGTTCATGAAGAGCCCGTAGACGAGGCCGGTGAGCAACGCGTACCCGGACAGGACCCAGCGCTCGGAGCGGGCACCGGGCCGGCCGCGGAGGAGGCCCGCGCCCAGCCCGACCCCGCCGGCGCAGATCATCTGGAACGGCAGCCACGGTCCGACGCCTCCCGTGAGCAGGGCGCCCGTCAGCAGGGCGAGGGCGCCGGACACGAAGCCGACTCCCGGGCCGAGGACCCGACCCGCGACGATGACGACGAAGAACATCGGCTCGAGGCCCGCCGTGCCGGCGCTGAGGACCCGCATCGCGCCGCCGGCGGCCGCGGTGACCCCGAGCACGGCGATCGTCTTCGCGTCGAGCCGCCCTGCGGTGACCTCGGCCAGGGCCACCAACGTCAGGAGGGCGAGGATCCCCGCGAAGAGCCACGGAGTGTCGTTCCCGTGGCTGCGCACGAACTCCGGGGAGGCGAAGAACGGCCAGACGAAGGCGATGACGCCGATGCCGGCCACGAGCGTCAGGGCGGCCGCCGCCGGTCGACCGAACGGAATGACGGTCATGCCGACCGTCCCAACGCCGCCGCCACCTCATCCACGGTGAGCCAGGTCTGGGGCAGGAGCACCTTGGTCACCTGCGGGGCGAAGGCGGGGGAGGAGGAGAGCACCTCCCGGACCCCACCGTCGGTGACGACCTCCCCGTCGGCGAGGATCACCACCCGGTCGGCGACCTCGGCCGCGAGCTCGACGTCATGGGTGGCGAGCAGCACCGTCGTCCCGGCCGCGGCGAGCTCACGGAGGGCGGCGCTGAGTCGTTGCTTGGCCCCGTAGTCGAGTCCTCGCGTCGGCTCGTCGAGGAGCAGGACCTTCGGGGAGCCGGCGAGGATGACGGCCAGTGCGAGCTCGAGTCGCTGGCCCTCGGAAAGGTCACGTGGGTGCCGGTCCGGGTCGAGCCCACCAGAGATCCGGTCGAGGATCCTGCGGGTCGTCCCGGGCTCGACCCCGAAGTCGTCATCGGCGGCGGCGCACTCGGTGGCCACGGACTCTGCATAGAGCAGCAGCTCCGGCTGCTGGGGCACGAGCCCCACGAGGGCGACGCGGCGCCGGGCCGGCAGGGCGGCAGGGTCCGTCCAGCCGCTCTCGGTGCCGATCCGGGCGGACCCGCGGGCGAGGGGCAGCTGTCCGGCCAAGGCTCCCAGCAGGGTCGACTTGCCTGCGCCGTTGCGTCCCATGAGGGCGGTCACGGTCCCGGAGGCGAGGGAGAGGGTGAGGTCGTCGATGACGGGCCGGCCCCCGCGGAGGATCCGGGCTCGGGTCGTCCGAACCGTGTCCGAGCCCGGCCTGGTCGGTGCGCTCAGTGCGCCCAGTGCGCCCAGCGGGGCCAGCTCGGCGAGCCGCTCGCGGAGGCCGCCCGCGCGGCGTCGGGCGTCCCGGATCGAGAGGGGAGTGGGTGACCACTCGGCCAGCCGGGACAGCGCCACGAGCGGTGGGTGGATCGGTGAGTCGGCCATCGCCACCGCCGGGTCGAGCAGGTCGGAGGTGCGCCCCTCGTCGATGAGGATGACGCGGTCGGCGTGGTGGACGACCCGCTCGAGGCGGTGCTCGGCGAGGACGACGGTCACGCCCAGGTCGTGCACGATGCGGTGCAACGAGGCGAGAACCTCCTCGGCGGCGACGGGGTCGAGCGCCGAGGTCGGCTCGTCCAGCACGAGGATGCGGGGTCCGGCGGCGAAGACGGCGGCGATGGCGGCCCGCTGCTGCTGCCCGCCGGAGAGCGCCGTCAGCGGACGGTTGCGCAGGGAGGTCAGTCCGAAGAGGTCGAGCGTCTCCTCGACCCGCCGACGGATCGTCGCGGGGTCGAGGCCCATCGTCTCCATGCCATAGGCGATCTCGTCCTCGACGACGTCGGTGACGAACGTCGAGGCGGGGTTCTGCTCGACGAGTCCGACGACGGTCGCCAGGTCGCGGGGCCGGTGCGTGGAGGTGGGGTGGCCCTCGACGACGACGCTGCCGGTGAGGGTGCCCCCGCTGAAGTGGGGGACCAGGCCGTTGATGGTGCGCAGCAGGGTCGACTTGCCGCTGCCGGTGGGGCCGACGACGAGCACGAGCTCACCTTCAGGGATGCGCAGCGTCACGTCGCGCAGGCTCGGGGCGGGGGCGTCGGCATAGTGGACGGTCACGTGGTCGAACGTGATCATGCGACCCTCCGAGGTCGGGGCGTGAACCACGCCGGGAGCGCCGCGACGAGCACGGCCAGCACGGCGAGGAGGGGGACCGCAGGCGGCTCGGCGCGCTGAGTCGGGACGATGCCCGCCCAGGCGCCCGCTGCCGCCGCGACCAGGACGCCCCCCGCCACCGCCCCGCAGGCGACCGTGAGGGACTCGGTCGACGTCCAACGGTCGCGGCGGTGCCCTGACCGGCCGTCCCGGGACGCGCCCACGACGAGGCTCGCGCCGGCCACGAGCAGACCGACGAGCAGGAGCGGGAGCCCGAGGGCCCCGCCGACGGAGCTGTCGAGGAGGCCGTAGAGGCCCGCGAGGACCCCGAGCGCGCCGAAGAGGGCGAGGGCGGAGGCAGCGCGTCGCCCGCCGGGCGTCGTGCGGACCGCGCGGCCGTAGCCCCGTGACTCCATGGACGCGGCGAGGCCCAGCGACCGCTCGAAGGCGGTCTCGAGGACGGGGACGGTGAGCCGGGCCAGCTCGCGGAGGCCCCGACCGTCGTGCCCCCGCAGGGCCCGGGCGGAGCGGACCGTGCGCGCGTCTGCGAGCAGCTGCGGTGCGAACGTCAGGCCGACGACGACGGCGGTGCCGACGTCGTAGAGGGTCGCGGGAAGGTAGCGCAGGAGCCGGCGGGGGCTCGCGAGGGCGTTGGCTGCGCCGATGCACGCGAGGATGGCCGCGAGCCGGAGGGCGTCGTAGGCGGCGAAGAGGAGACTCTCCAGGGAGACCGGACCACCGATCCGGATGCTCGCCGCCCACTCCGGCAGCGGGATCCGCGGCAGCGTGACCAGCACGGTCTCCCCTCGGATCCCGTTGCCGAGCACGACGGTCATGAGGACGCGGAAGGTCACGACCGCTGCCCCGATGACGAGGAAGGCGACGAGCGGGTTGGGGGTCGAGGGGTCGCGCCGCTCGACCACCATCAAGACGCAGACGCCGATGACGAGGAGGAGGACGACCGGGTTGGTCGTCCGTGACGCAGCCGTCGCGAGCCCCAGCCCCCACAGCCACCAGGCTGCAGGGTGCTGGAGCCGCTCACGGGCGCTCATGCGGGAGGCGCTCAGGCGTCCCGGCGGTTGGCGGCGCGCGACCGCGCGACGACGAAGATGAGCAGCGCCAACAGGGCCAGGGCAGCGATGACGTATGCCGCTGTGCTCGTTCCGCTCGACGTCTCCACCGCGGGTGCGCTGGCTGCGGTCGCCGCGGCCGAGGGGGCGGCAGACGTGGTCGGTGCAGTGGACGGGGCCGAGATCTGGACGGGGGTGTCGGCCGCCTTCGCCTCGGCGCTCAGCTCCTTCACCTCGCCGCCACAGTCCGTGGCCGGGTAGCCCGCGACCGCGCACACGAGACCGTTCTCGACGCGGAGGTCCCCGGCGGCGGCCAGGACGTCAGTGCTCGTCGCCGTCGAGTCGACGACGGCGCAGATCGCCTGCGGCTCCGGGGGAGTGGCGCCGTCCGCGGCATCGGCCGGACGACCGAAGTCGATGACGAGGCCGACGCGCTTCTTGCCGGTCTCGGCCGCCGTCGAGCCACAGACCTGGTCGAACGTCAGAGTGGCCCGTGGGAAGCGGGTGTCGTTCATGTCTGCGACGGCGAAGCGCCAGCCGTCGACCGAGCCGTCCTCGGGGACGATCTGGTCGGGACCCTTCTGGGCGAAGGCCCACTTCCCGTCGGCCAGCTGGTAGAAGCCCCAGAACCGGTAGGCGGCAGCGTGGGCGGGGGCGAGCGAGAGGATGCTGATGGCTGCAGCGAGCAGCGCGGCGAGGGCGACCCGCACGGGGACGCGATGGGCAAAGGACACGTTGACCTCCTTGCGGTGGGGCACCGAGGTCGGAGGTGTGTCCTTTGGCCTGGTGTCTCCGGTCCGCTTTCCACGACAGACTGATGGGGAGCCGGATGGACACGGGTTTTCCGGCTGGTCCCGGTGCCGAGGTCGTCGGCGGCCGGGGTCACGGTTGCGGGTCAGCGCCGGAGTCTCACCGGCTTGCCCCATTGCCCATCGGTAAGTCGAACTGTGGCAGACGGAGCCGATGCGCGTCAAACGGCGCGGACCGGGTCAGGGGTGACCTTGGCGACAGTCGGTCCTCGCGGCAGGACGGCATCGTCACGAGATCGTTCGTGCGCCCAAAGCCCCCCGCGATCGCTGCGTTGGACCGTCTAGGGTGACGGGATGAGCTCGGACTGGACGTGGCTGTACTTCGATTCCCACGGCGAGACGATGGCGGACCCGGCCCTCGCCACCCGCGGCTTTCCGACGCAGAGCGACGCGGAGAACTACCTCGGCGAGTCCTGGCGTGACCTGCTCGCGGCCGGGGTGGAGTCGGTGACGCTGCGCCACGGTGAAGCCGTCGTGTACGGGCCGATGAGTCTCCGAGGGCCCGAGTGACCCAGCAGGACGTGCGCCGGACCCCGGCCGGCGCCGCGGGGTCTCCAGCCGGCTCCTCGCTGTCGCCTTCGCTCCAGCGCGACCTGATCACCCGGGTCAGCGCGGCGCAGCGGCGCTGGCGCTCGCCGGTCGTGAGCGCAGGGGTGGTCCGCGAGGGGCGGCTCGTCTGGTCCGGCCATGTCGGGTCGGCTGTTCTCGGCGACGGCGACCATGCCGCGGTGCCGGCCGGCGACTCGACACCGTTCCTCATCGGCTCGGTGACCAAGACGTTCACCGCCCTGGCGGTCATGGCCCTCCGGGACGAGGGACTCCTCACGCTCGATGACACGCTCGCCGACCACCTGCCGGGCACCAAGCACGCCACGGTCCGGCTGCGTCAGATGATGGCGCACGCGTCGGGGCTGCAGCGCGAGCCGATCGGGAACATCTGGGAGAGCCTGAGCGCACCTGAGCGCGAGGCGTTCCTCGCCGGAGCCGAGGTGGCCGAGCAGGTTCTTCCGGCGCACCACGCCTTCCACTACTCGAACCTCGCGTACGGCCTGCTCGGGCAGGTGGTGGAGCGGGTCACCGGCCGGCCGTGGGAGCAGGTCGTCCGCGAGCGGATCCTCGAGCCCCTCGGAATGACGAGGACGGGCCTCACACCTGCGGAGGACCGGGCGAGGGGCTACCAGATCGACCCCTACGCGGGCAGCGCCAAGGAGGAGCCCCTCTTCAGCCTCAATGCCACCGCGCCGCTCGGAGGACTCTGGTCCACGGTCGCGGACCTGGCGGCGTATGCCGCCTACCTCGCCGACCCCGATGACCGCGTCGTGCGCCCCGAGACGGTCGAGGAGATGTGCCGACCGCTCATCATGACCGACGTCGACGGCTGGACCGGCGCCTACGGCCTGGGCTTCGGGATGGCCCGGCGCGGAGACCGGGTGTTCGTCGGGCACGGCGGCGCCATGCCCGGCTACCTCACCGGGCTCCGGGTCCGGCGGCGGGAGCAGGTCGGCGCGGTCGTCTTCGCCAACGTCACCTCGGGTGCCGAGCCGCTCGCGCTCGCCGCTGACCTCATCGAGGCCGTCATCGACGTGGAACCGTCGATCGAGCCCGTCTGGTCGCCGGAGCCACCCCGGCCGGACCTTGCCGAGCTGCTGGGCCAGTGGTGGTCCGAGGGGTCGCCCCTCATCTTCTTCGTCCGCGACGGCGAGCTGTGGTCGCGCCTCACGGACGACACGTTGTCGGAGACCCGGTTCGCGGCGGAGGCCCCGGACCGCTTCCGCGCCGTCGCCGGGCGCGAGCGGGGCGAGGTGCTCGAGGTCGTCCGGCACCCGGACGGCACGGTGGTGAAGCTGTACTTCGCGACCTACGCCGTGACGCGGATGCCGCTCGGGTTCGCGGACCTCGTCGACCGGTCGCGTGACCGCGGCTCTGGTGCTGGCAGGACCGACGCGGAGGTCTGAGGAGGAGGGCTGGCGAGACGACGCCCTCGAGAGACGACGGCAGCCGGCGTCGATCTCAGGTCAGGTCGGCGAGGAGCCAGCCCAGCGGCATACGAGGACCTCGTGGGCAGGACTCAGGAGGGATGCTGCCCGCGGTCGACCGCCGGCTTCGGCATCCGGGTGCGGCGCATCTGGAAGGCCCGCATGACCGCGTAGAACGCGTCACCCTTCTCGGCCTGCCCGAACTTCGCGACGACCTTCTTCTTCGTGCGCAGCCACATGATCACCGCATCGATGATCGCCACCAATATGAGCCCGTAGACGAGGACGAAGACGAGCATGGTCGCCCAGTCGGAACCGACGAAGCTGATGAGCAGGACGAGGAGCATGACCGGCAGGATGAACTCGCCGATGTTCCAGCGCGCGTCCACGGAGTCGCGGATGAAGCGGCGACGCGGGCCCTTGTCGCGCACCGGGAGGTAGCGGTCGTCACCGGAGAGCATGCCGGCCCGTTGCTTGGCCATCGCCTCTCGGCGGGCCACCTTGTCCTTGGACCGGGCGGCCTTGCGGTCGGTGATGATGAGCGGACGCTTGTTGGCGGCCTCCTGGTCGCGCCGCTTCGGCGTCGGCCGGTTCTTCGCGCCGGGGCGCGGCGACGCGTCCTGCGGGGTGAGCGCTTCGTTCACGGTCTTCTTGCGTCCGAACACGAGGACAACTCTAGGTGCTCGGCGGGCGTGCTCCGTCCAGCCTCTCCCCGCCTCAGCGCAGCGGGACGAAGCGGTAGGCCCCGTGCTCGCTGGTGCGGGCCTCGCCTCCCCGGCGCTCGACCACGACCATCCGGCTGTTCACGGGGATGACCATGCGCCCGCCGTCGGCCAGCTGCTCGACGAGCTCGTCCGGCAGTGAACGCGCGTTGGCGGAGACGAGGATCCGGTCGTAGGGCCCGTGCTCGGGATCGCCGAGGACGTCGTCGACGACGGGTGAGATGGAAGCCCAGGTCAGGCTGGTCGCGGCGAGGTTCTCCGCGCCCCACTGGGCGAGCTCGGGGACGAGCTCGACGCCCCGGACCCATCCGTCCGGGCCGGTGAGGTGGGCGAGGAGAGCGGTGGTCCACCCCGAGCCCGACCCCACGTCGAGGACCCGCTGCCCGGGCTGGACGTCGAGGAGCCGCAGCATCGTCTCGACCGTCCGGGGCTGGGAGTTGGTCTGTCCGTGCCCGATCGGGATGGGGGCGTCCCGACCGGCAGCGGTCCGGGCGGACGCCGGGAGGAAGCCCTCACGCGGGACCGCGTCGAGAGCCCGCCGCACGGCATCGCGGGTCAGGCGCACCCCCACATTGAAACAGGCTCGGGCGGGTACGACCGGCCGCCGTGATCTCTGATGGGGTCGATAGGGTCGGACCGTGACTGACGACGTGCTCACTGCAGACCAGATCCAAGCCGTGCGCGACCGGGTCGCGACGCTCATGCCGCAGCTCCGGGCGGACCTCGAGGCGCTCGTGCGCATCCCGAGCGTCTCGGCGGCCAGCTTCGACCAGGCCGAGGTGGCCCGCAGCGCCGAAGCCGTCGCGGAGCTGCTGCGAGCCGAGGGGCTCGAGGTCGAGGTGGTCACGGAAGGTGGGCGTCCGGCTGTCATCGGCCACATCGACGGTCCCGAGGGCGCTCCGACGGTGACGCTCTACGCCCACCACGACGTCCAGCCGCCGGGGGACGACGCAGACTGGGACAGCGCCCCGTTCGAGCCGACCGAGCGCGACGGCCGTCTCTACGGGCGCGGCGCCGCGGACGACAAGGCCGGGGTCCTGGCCCACATCGCGGCGCTCCGGGCCCACCGCGGCAACCTGCCCGTCGGCGTCACCGTCTTCGTCGAGGGCGAGGAGGAGTCGGGTTCGCCCTCCCTGCGCACGATCCTCGAGCGGCACGGCGACCGGCTCGCCGCCGACGCCATCGTCATTGCCGACTCGGGCAACTGGGCCGTCGGCACCCCGGCCCTCACGACCACGTTGCGCGGCGGCATCCGCGTCGTGGTGCGCGTCGAGACGCTCGACCACTCGGTGCACTCGGGCATGTTCGGCGGCGCGGCGCCCGACGCCCTGACCGCCCTGATCAAGCTGCTGGCCACGCTCCACGACGACGAGGGCGACGTCGCCGTCCAGGGCCTGGAGGTCGGTGAGGCGGCCGACCTCGACTACGACGAGGCCCGGTTCCGCGCCGAGTCCGGGCTGCTCGACGGTGTCGAGCTCATCGGCACGGGCTCGATCCTCAGCCGCCTGTGGAACAAGCCGTCCATCACGACGATCGGAATGGACGTCACCTCGGTGGCAAAGGCCTCGAACACCCTCGCAGCGCGGGCCGCCGCCAAGGTGTCGATGCGGTTGGCACCGACCCAGGACCCGCTCGCCGCCTTCGAGCTGCTCGAGCAGCACCTGCTCGACCAGGCGCCGTGGGGCGCGAAGGTCACCGTCGAGCTCGAGGAGCACGGTTCCGGCTTCGCCGCCGACGCCAACGGCCCGCTCCACGACCAGGCCCGGGCGTCCTTCAGGGACGCCTGGGGGGTCGAGCCGGTCGACATGGGGGTGGGCGGCTCGATCCCCTTCATCTCCGACTTCGCGGCGCGCTTCCCCGAGGCGGCGATCATCGTCACGGGCGTGGAGGACCCCGACACCCGCGCACACGGCGCCAACGAGTCGCTCCACCTCGAGGAGTTCGCCCGGGTCTGCGAGGCCGAGGCGATCTTCCTCGCCCGGGTGGGCGCCGCCCGCGCCTGACCGCGGCGTTCGCCTGGGGGGCGGGAGGTCAGCTGAGCCGGCTGCGCGCTGGGAGCCGGCTCAGCGGCATACGGCATCGCGCTGGTCGGCTCAGGAGGACGGGGTGCCGTTCCCGCGGTAGATGCCCTCGCGCAGCTCGAGGGCGTAGGCCTCCACGTCCGGCATGCCGACGTCGCGAGCCACCGCGATCTCCGCTTCGATGTCGTACGGCACCCTCACGAAGCTGATCGAGAATCCCTCTGGCTCGAGGGAGCCGAGCTTCCCCTCGAGGAGCACGTAGGGCGCGGTCGGTGCGTCGAGGTGGTTTCCGACGGCTCCGGCGTTGAAGAGGGTCAGCCCCTCGTCGGCTTCGAGGAAGGTGCTGTGGATGTCGCCGTAGCCGACGACGTCCGGCGTCGTGCCGGCCGGCGACGGGCCAGCCCGGAAGTCGCCCGTGAAGTCGGTGTTCGTGAACATCCCGAGGAACTCCTCGCGCGTGTGCCGCACCCGGACCCGGACGAACTCGCTCGTCTGCGAGGCGTGGAAGAGCCGGATCCGCTGGCCACTCATGACGAGCTCGTGCGCGTTGGGCAGCGCAGCCAGCCAGCGGACGTCCTCGTCGCTCAGCTCGTCACGCGCGAACTGGCCGCCCGCGAACGGCTGCACCGCATTCCGGGAGATGAAGGTGTCCCAGTTGCCGCGGACCGTCACCTCGCAGGTCTCGCGGCTCAGCTTGACGGCCTCCGAGCCGCGTGGGCCCTTGCCGACGACGTCGCCGAGGTTGAGGACCCGCGTGATGCCCCGGGCCTCGATGTCGGCCAGCACGGCCTCGAGCGCCGTGACGTTGCCGTGCACGTCCGAGATCACGGCGACCCGGTCCTGTCGTCGCGCCCCCGATGCCACCCGTTCAGTCCTTGTGGGTCGTGCCGGGCAGCGCGAGCATCCGGTCGAGCGCGATCCGGGCATCCGCCGCGACCTGCGGGTCCACGGTGATCGGGTTGACGACACGGCGGTCGACGAGCGACTCGAGAGCCCAGACGAGGTGCGGCAGGTCGATGCGGTTCATCGTCGAGCAGTAGCAGACGTTCTTCTCGAGGAAGGCGATCCGCTGGCCCGGGAACTGCTCGGCGAGGCGCTTGACGAGGTTGAGCTCGGTACCGACGACCCAGGCGGTGCCGTCGGGTGCGGCCGCGATGGTCTGGATGATCTTCTCCGTCGAGCCAACCTCGTCAGCGAGCTGCACGACCTCGTACTGGCACTCAGGGTGGACGATGACCTTGACTCCGGGGATCTCGCGGCGGGCGGTCTCGACCGCGTCGACGGTGAACCGGCCGTGCACCGAGCAGTGCCCCCGCCAGAGGATCATCCGCGCGCCGGCGAGCTGCTCCGGGGTCAGGCCGCCGTTGGGGCGGTGCGGGTCCCACACGACGCAGTCGTCGAGCGAGAGTCCCAGCTCGCGGACTGCCGTGTTGCGCCCGAGGTGCTGGTCGGGCAGGAAGAGCACCTTGCCCTCGCCCACCACCCCGCCGACCTCGTCGAAGGCCCACTCGAGCGCGGTGCGGGCGTTGGAGCTCGTGCAGACGGTGCCGCCGTGCCGGCCGGTGAACGCCTTGATCGCGGCGGAGGAGTTCATGTAGGTGACCGGGATCGTCCGCTGGGCGATGCCCGCGGCCTCGAGCTGCTCCCAGGCGTCCTCGACCTGGGCGATCGCGGCCATGTCGGCCATGGAGCAGCCGGCGGCGAGGTCGGGGAGGATGACGGTCTGTTCGTCGCTCGTGAGGATGTCGGCCGACTCGGCCATGAAGTGGACGCCGCAGAAGACGATGTAGGGCGCGTCGGGCCGGGCGGCGGCCTCGCGCGCGAGCTTGAAGGAGTCGCCGGTGACGTCGGCGAACTGGATGACCTCGCTCCGCTGGTAGTGGTGGCCGAGGACGAAGACCCGGTCGCCGAGAGCGGCCTTGGCCGCGCGGGCGCGCTCGACGAGGTCGGGGTCGGAGGGCGCCGGCAGGTCGCCCGGACACTCCACGCCGCGCTCGGTGCGCAGGTCGGTGCCCTGTCCGAGGACGAGCAGGGGCAAGGGTGCGGAGGCGGGCGCCGTGTCCGTCGTCATGCCCAAAGGGTATGCCGCTGAGCCCGCCTGGTGCCCACCAGCCCACGTCCTCCTCCCGCCCTTCCTTGGCGACACACCCGCTTGCCGTCTGCACGTGTCGCCGGCATCCGGGCCGAACACCCGAGAAACGGGTGTGTCGCGGGCTGGGACGAACTGCTCTCTCGATCGGTGGGAGGATGCCGCCGTGTACGTCCTCATCGCTCCCGACTGCTTCACCGGAACCCTGACCGCCGGGCAGGCGGCCGCCGCCATGGCCGACGGCTGGCTCCGCGCCGCACCGCACGACAGCGTCGAGCTCGTGCCGCTCTCGGACGGCGGGCCCGGGTTCGTCGAGGTCCTGGCCGCCGACCTCGACGGTGCGGTGCACGCCCTCGTCGTCTCGGACCCCCTCGGGCGTCCGACCCCCGCCACCCTGCTGCTGGTCGGCGACGTGGCCTACATCGAGTGCGCGCAAGCCGCCGGGCTGCACCTGCTCGCCGCCGAGGAACGGGACCCGACCCGGACGACGACCTTCGGAGTGGGGGAGCTCGTGGGCGCCGCCCTCGACCTCGGCGCTCGTCGCATCGTCGTGGGCCTGGGCGGCTCGGGCACCAACGACGCCGGTGCCGGCCTGCTGGCGGCGCTCGGTGTCGGCTCCCGGGAGCGGCTCGGGGCCGGTGGCCTCGCGCTGTCGGGCACGACTGCGGACGACCTCGCCGGTCTCGACGAGGCGCGCGCCCGCTTCCGCGGGGTCGACCTGGTCATCGCCAGTGACGTCGACTCGCCGCTGCTCGGCCTCAAGGGGGCGAGCGCCGTCTTCGGCCCGCAGAAGGGCGCGTCCGAGGAGCAGGCCCAGGCCCTCGAAAGCGCGCTGGGGCATTTCGCGAGCATGGTGTCCCGGGTCCGGCCGCCGGCGAAGGACCTGTTGACCGGCGCCGCCATCCGGCCGGAGCGAGAGCCCGGCGCCGGGGCGGCGGGGGGCCTCGGCTATGCGCTGCACCTGCTCGGTGCGCGGCGGGTCTCGGGCATCGAGGCCGTCCTCGAGGCGGTCGGCTTCGAGCGTCACGTCGCGCAGGCCGACCTCGTCGTCACCGGGGAGGGGTCCCTCGACTGGCAGTCGCTCCACGGCAAGGTCGTCGTCGGCGTGGCCGACGCTGCCGCCCGCGGGGGCGTCCCGGTCGTCGCCGTCCCAGGCCGGTCGGAGCTCGGCCGCAGGGACGCCATGGCTGCCGGGCTGGCCGGTGTCTACCCCGTCGTGGAGCGGCCGGAGCAGCTCGAGGACGCCTTGGCGAACCCGTCGGAGACGCTTGCCGCGCGCGTCGCCCGGGTGGCGCAGACGTGGTCCCCGGCCGGCTCCTGACCCGAACCCAGCGGCACCCGAGACCCTCGTCCGTCCACGATGGGAACAGTGGATGCGGGTCTGTCGGCCCGGGCGGCGTATCCTTGGGACATCGGGAACACTTCAGACTCCGCTTGGGTTGTCACTCGAGACCCATGCTCCATGACGTGAAGGACTGCACATGAGTGTCGAGACGAACGCTTCCGCCACTGAGGCCGACCTGGCCCAGACAGAGGCTCCCGCCCACGGTGTCATCCTCACCGACGTGGCCGCTTCGAAGGTCAAGAGCCTGCTCGAGCAGGAGGGCCGCGACGACCTCCGCCTTCGGGTGGGCGTCCAGCCCGGCGGCTGCTCGGGTCTGATCTACCAGCTCTACTTCGACGAGCGCACGCTCGACGGTGACCTGGTCCGCGACTACGACGGCGTCGAGGTCGTCGTCGACCGGATGAGCTCGCCCTACCTCGAGGGCGCGACGATCGACTTCGCCGACACGATCGAGAAGCAGGGCTTCACGATCGACAACCCCAACGCGGGCAGCAGCTGCGCCTGCGGCGACTCCTTCAGCTGAGTCACGTCACGAAGGGCCCCACCGCGAGGTGGGGCCCTTCGTCGTTCCCGGCGTATGCCGCCGGGCTGGCTGCCGCTGTCGCCACCCCTGGGCGGCCGTCTCCTCGGTGTCAGAACCCGTAGTCGTCGAGGCCGTGCACCAGCGCGGCCGCGCGGTCCGGGACGTCGATGTCGACGTGCGGGTGCTCGGACGGGAGCGGGGCGAACTCGGGCACGTGGATGTCCCGGCAGTCCTCGGCCAGCTCGCCGACGCTGCCCGTGTCGAACCCGTCCCGCGGCGACGGGAACTCGAGCAGCTCGGTCGGGTGGCGCAGGCTCGGGGTGACCATGTCGCCCACGCTATGCCGGCGCGGGGCGGTCCGACAGGGGTACCGGGGAGTAGTCCCGCGAGCGTCCGACGCCCCGGCCTCGGGCTCAGTCCGGCGACGCGGTGGCGCGTGGGGGGAACGCGGTGACGAGCGGGGTGTCGAACGGGAGCGTCCCGACGGCCGCGGCTCCTCCCGGCGACCCGAGGGGCTCGGCCTGCCCCGCCATGGTCTCCTCGAAGAAGTCGGCGTTGTCCTGCAGGTAGGGCTCCAGGTCGGGGGGCAGGTCGTCCTCGTAGAAGATCGCCTCGACCGGGCAGACCGGCTCGCAGGCGCCGCAGTCGACGCACTCGTCGGGGTGGATGTAGAGCGACCGCTGCCCTTCGTAGATGCAGTCGACGGGACACTCCTCCACGCAGGCCCGGTCCTTGACGTCGATGCACGGACTGCCGATCACGTAGGTCATGAGGTCACCCCTTGAGGTTTTCACAAAGAAGTTGTAAAAACACACTGTAGGTCGGGACGACCGAGAGGAGAAGAGGGAATGGGCACGAACCGCGAGGGTTCAGCGGACACCCCGGTCTCCGGGTTCACCGTGTGGGGCGACTTCACCTGTCCCTGGAGCCACCTCGCCTGGCGACGTTGCGTGCTGCTGGCCGAGGCCGTGGTGTCCGTCGACTGGAGGACCGTCGCGCACGAGCGGTGGCGTCATCTGGACCCAGCGGCCCACCGCAGCCGCCTCGAGGACCTGCACCGGGAGGTCCAGCTGGTCAGGCAGCACCTCCAACCGGGCGAGTCGCTGCCCCACAGCACCAACGGCCACGTGCCGTTCACGGGCGCGGCGACGTCCGCCTACGCCGAGGCGTACGCGAGCGGAGTGGCTCGAGTCGTGCGGGAACGGCTGTTCGAGGCCTTCTGGGACGAGGGTGTCGACCTCGACGACCCTCGGGTCCTGCGGTCGCTCCTTGCCGCAGACCTGAGGGGCAGCGCATCGAGCTCTGAGCCGGTGTGGCGCTGGGGCCTGGCCTGCGACGTCACCGGCGGGCCCATCTCGAGCGACGCGTGGCACCTGGTGCGCGACTGGCGCTCCCAATGGCGCGAGCTCGGCGGCACCGTGCCCACCGTGCTCGCCGGCGGCCAGACGATCGTGGGCGTCGAGGCGGTCGACTGGCTGGGGGCGCAGCTGAAGAGCCGCGGCCTCGGGACGTGGGACGATCGAGCGCGTGAGCATCCCGCCGCCTGACGGAGCCGTGGAGCAGCCCGGGTTCGGACCCTCCCGGGCACGCGTGCTGGCCGCCCTCCGGGAGCTTGGCGGGCCCGCGACCGCAGCCGAGCTGGCGGGCCGGCTCGGCACTCACCCGAACACCGCGAGGTTCCACCTCGAGGCGTTGTGCGTGGCCGGTGTCGTGTCCCGGGAACGCGAGGACCGCACGGTGCCCGGTCGTCCGCGCACGCACTACGTCGCCGGGCCTGCGCCTGGCGGGTCGCGCCGCAGCTACCGGCTGCTCGCGGAGATCCTCGCCGCCCAGCTCGGGACCTCCGCCCCCGACCCCGGGGGAACGGCAGCGCGGGCCGGGCGGGCCTTCGGCAGGGCCGCCGGCGCCGGTCGACGCCACGTCGGCTCCGACCTCGCGGCCGCCGGCCTCGTCGTCGACACGCTGTCGGGAATGGGGTTCACGTCGCTTCCGTCGCGCGAGGACCCCGACCGGATCCGGATCGACGTCACCTCGTGCCCCTTTCTCGAGGTGGCCACCCAGCACCTCGACGTCGTGTGCGCCGTCCACCGCGGGCTCATGGAGGGCCTGCTCGAGGCGACCGGCGCTCCGCTCCGGGTCGCGAGCCTCGAGCCCCTCGTCCGGCCGACCCACTGTGTCGCCCACCTCGAGCGGGCGGTGCAGGGGAACGGCCATGGCGTCGTCCCGGCGCCGACAGGCTAGGTTTTCGCTGTGCAGATCGCGATCACCGGTTCCATCGCCACCGACCACCTGATGACCTTCGAGGGGCTCTTCGCCGACTCGCTCGTGGTCGAGCAGCTGGACAAGATCTCCCTGTCCTTCCTCACGCAGGACCTGCAGGTCCGGCGCGGTGGTGTGGCAGCCAACATCGCCTTCGGGATGGCGTCGCTCGGCCAACGGCCGATCCTCGTCGGCGCGGTGGGGGAGGACTTCACCGACTACCGCTCCTGGCTCGAGCGACACGGGGTCGACTGCCACTCCGTGCACTACTCCGAGTCCCACCACACGGCGCGGTTCATCTGCACGACGGACCAGGACATGGCTCAGATCGCGACGTTCTACGCCGGCGCCATGACCGAGGCGCGCGACATCGAGCTCGCGCCGGTCGCCGACCGCGTCGGCGGCCTCGACCTCGTCGTCATCGGGGCCAACGACCCGATCGCGATGCAGCGCCACTCCGAGGAGTGCCGCTCGCGGGGCATCCCCTTCGCCGCCGACCCCTCGCAGCAGCTCGCGTTCCTCGACGGCGACGGGATCGCCGGCCTCATCGACGGAGCCGAGTACCTGTTCACCAACGAGTACGAGGCCGCGATCGCCTGCCAGAAGACCGGCTGGAGCGAGGACGACCTCGCCGACCGGGTGCGCGTCCAGGTCAAGACCCAGGGCAAGGACGGGGTGACCGTCCGGGTCCGCGGCGAGGAGCCGGTCCACGTCGGGGCAGCCCGCGAGGTCCGCAAGGCCGACCCCACCGGTGTCGGTGACGCCTTCCGGGCCGGGTTCCTGACCGGCCTCGCGGCCGACCTTCCGGTGCGCCGGTGCGCAGAGCTCGGCTCGATGCTCGCGACCTACGTCATCGAGACGGTCGGGACGCAGGAGTACTCCGTGCGAAAGGCCGACTTCCTCGAGCGGCTCGCCGAGGCCTACGGGGACGAGTCCGCGGACGAGGTCGGTCCCCACATCGAGTGCGAGCGGCCCTGACCCATGGGTCCGTGCCGTCGAGCCGCCGCCAGCTGACCGGGGCCGGTCCGTGCCCACGTCTCCGCCGCCCTCCACCCCGTGGGACTTCGACCTCGACCGACTGCCACCGGAGGAGGACCTCATCGGCGTCGGCGCCGACCTCGACGTCGCCACGCTGTACGCGGCCTACACGATCGGTGTCTTCCCCATGGGGATCGGCGAACACGGCGCGGAGCCGATTGGCTGGTGGTCTCCGGACCCGCGCGGAATCCTGCGGATGGGCGACCTCAGGGTCACCCGGTCGCTGCGCAAGTCGCGGGCGAAGTTCGAGATCCGGGTCGACACCGCCTTCGAGCAGGTCGTCCTCGCGTGTGGGGACCCGAGGCGGTCCGGTCGCTGGATCACGCCCCGGATCGTCGAGGCCTACGTCCACCTCCATGAGGCGGGGTGGGCGCACTCCATCGAGACCTGGCAGGCCGGACAGCTCGTCGGTGGGCTGTACGGGGTCGCCATCGGTGGGCTCTTCGCCGGAGAGTCGATGTTCCACGCGGTGCGTGACGCGTCGAAGGTCGCCCTCGTCGGCCTCCACGAGCTCCTCGCGCAGGACGGCGACCCGCGTCGCCTCATCGACGTGCAGTGGCAGACCGACCACTTGGCCACGCTGGGAGTGACCGAGGTGCCGAGGGACGAGTACCGCCGGCTCCTCGCGGTGGCCCTGGAGGCCCCGCTGCCGGCACCGTGGGCCTGACCCGGCGAGGAGGTCAGGGGTCAGCCGGCCGGGCCACGAGCTCGACGACGAGCTCCGTGTGGTCGCCAGCGGGCCGCTGGCCCACGAAGCGGTGACCGCGCATCCGGCACCACGCGGGGACGTCGTGGGCCGCCGCCGGGTCGGTGGCCAGCAGGACCACCGTGCCGGCGCCGGGGTGGTCCGCGACGTAGCGGGCGAGCTCGATCACGGGAAGCGGGCAGCGCTTGCCCCGGGCGTCGACGACGTGCTCGGGAGTCACAGCCCGGCCACGCCCAGCTCGCCGCGGACCTCCCGGACCGTGGGTCCGAGAATGGTGCAGAGGACCTCGACGTCCTCCTCGCGGCCCGGGCTCACCGCTCCGAGCGGCAGGGTCACCCGCACGTTGCCGTGCGTCAGTGTGCCCATGGCAGCCAGGACATGGCTCGGCTCGAGCGTGCTGGAGGTGCAGGCCGAGCCGCTCGCCACGGCGAGGCCCTGCCGGTCGAAGGCGCCGACGAGCGCCTCACCGTCGACGTAGAGACTCGAGAACGTGACGACGTGGGGGAGCCGGTCGACGGAGTCACCCACGACCTCGGTGTCGGGGACGGCGGAAGCCGCCGCGCGGATCCGTTCGACCAGGTCCCGAGCCGCGGCGGCGTCGGCCGGCCGCGAGGCGGCGGTCTGCTGCCAGGCCTCCGCAGCGGCCAGCGCGAGGGGGACCCAGGGCGTCACGTCGGTCCGTCCGTGCTCGACGTCCGGCCAGGCGCCGGGCCAGTGCCAGCGGGTCCCCTCCCGGACGACGAGGACGCCGAGCGGGGGGCCTCCCCACGACCGGGCGTCCCCCACCAGGACGTCCCACGCAACCGGTGTCGCATCGCGACCCAGGGACGCCGTCGCGTCCACCACGAGGGGTATGCCGCTGGGCTCGGTCAGCGCCCACGCTTCCTCCAGCGGCTGTCGCGTCCCGACCTCGCCGTTCGCGGCCTGGAGGGCTGCCGCCACCGTTCCCGGCACGGCGAGGGCCTCCGCCCAGGCGCCGAGGTCGACGGCCCCTCTGGGGGTGACGCGCACCTCGGCGAAGCGGTCCGCGGCCCCGGAACGGGCCGCCCGCGCCCGACCCGGGACGAGGATCGCGGAGTGCTCCACCGCGGAGGCCACGGTCCGAGCGCCACGGCGCTCAGCGGCATACAGCACGCCGTCGACCGCCCGCACCAGCGCGGTGGGACCGCTCGGGAGGAAGCTCACCTCCGCGGGTCTGACGCCCAGCCCCTCAGCCAGGACCTCCCGCGCGCGGGCCAGCAGCGCAGCGGCCCGGCGGCCCTCGGCATGGAGGCGCGCGGGGTCCGCCCAACCCGCCTCGAGGGCGGCGCTCAGCGTCTCGCGCGCCACCGGGTGCAGCGGACCTGCCGCCGCGTCGAGCAGACGCCGCCGCACGGGAGCCCTCGGAGACTGGTTCGCCACGCCACAACGTTATCCGGACCCACGCGGACATCTGGAGCCCTGTGGCGGTAGGGTTCGGCATTGAGCACGCCCGTGTTCTCTGGGCGATGCCCTTTTTGCTTTGTATGGTGTGGAGACGGAAGGAAAGGTGCACCTGGTGCCTGAGCACGAAGACACCCCGGTGAGGACCGCGACGCCGGCGTCGTCCGGCCGACGCAGGGGCCTGCGCCTCGCGGGTCTGGCGACGGTGAGCGCCGTGGCGCTGGCCGGCTGCCAGGGGCAGGTTTCCAACGGCTTCATGCCCCAGGCGATCTCCGACAGCGGCGAGCGAGTCACGGACCTGTGGGTCGGCAGCTGGATCGCCGTGCTCGCCGTCGGCATGATCACGTGGGGCCTCATGCTCTACGCCGCCGTGCGTTTCCGCCGCCGCAAGGGCGACGACACCCTGCCCGTGCAGCTGCGCTACAACGTCCCCGTCGAGCTGCTCTACACCATCATCCCCGTCTTCATGGTCGCCGTGTTCTTCTACTACACGGCCCGCGACGAGGCGGCGCTCACGGACAACAGCAAGACCCCGGACGTGACCATCAGTGTCGTGGGCAAGCAGTGGAGCTGGGACTTCAACTACGTCGACTCCGACGTCTACGAGACGGGCGTGCACACCCAGCTGACCGGCGAGGAGGGGACCCGCGAGCAGATGCCCGTCCTCTACCTGCCGGTGAACCAACGGGTCCAGTTCGTGCTCAACTCCCGCGACGTCATCCACAGCTTCTGGGTGCCCGCCTTCATGACCAAGCTCGACATGATCCCGGGCAAGACCAACCGCCTCCAGATCGTGCCCACCCAGACCGGAGAGTTCCAGGGCAAGTGCGCGGAGCTCTGCGGCGCCTACCACTCCGAGATGCTCTTCATGGTCAAGGTGGTCTCCCAGGAGGAGTACGACCAGCAGATGGCCCGACTCGCGGAGCTCGGCCAGACCGGCCAGCTCCCCGTCGACGCCAGCCGTGAGGACCTCGTCAAGGGAGACGCCGAGCTGATCCCCGAACCTGCTCGTACCGGGAGCAACTGATGACCACGACCGCAGACCGCAGCGCCACCACGGGCTCCGTGCCGACCGGCGCACCAGTCACGCCGCGTTCCGAGATCAAGGGACGCACCTTCGTCAAGTGGGTGACGACGACCGACCACAAGGTCATCGGCAACCTCTACTTCATCACCTCGTTCCTGTGGTTCCTGGTCGGCGGCATCCTCGCGCTGCTCATCCGGGCCGAGCTCGTGGCTCCGGGGCTGCAGGTGGTCGACAACAAGGAAC
Organism: Intrasporangium calvum DSM 43043; assembly: GCF_000184685.1. Taxonomy (NCBI): domain Bacteria; kingdom Bacillati; phylum Actinomycetota; class Actinomycetes; order Micrococcales; family Intrasporangiaceae; genus Intrasporangium; species Intrasporangium calvum. The sequence continues at coordinate 2,235,491 of NC_014830.1, read as the reverse complement.
AGTTCAACCAGCTGTTCACCATGCACGGCACGATCATGCTGCTGCTCTTCGCGACCCCGCTCTTCGCCGGCTTCGCCAACGCGCTCATGCCGCTGCAGATCGGTGCGCCGGACGTCGCCTTCCCGCGACTCAACATGTTCGCCTACTGGACGTACCTCTTCGGTGGCCTCATCGCCGCTGCCGGCTTCCTGACTCCGCAGGGCGCAGCCTCCTTCGGCTGGTTCGCCTACACGCCGCTGTCGACGGAGAGCTACAGCCCCGGACTGGGTGGCGACCTCTGGGTCTTCGGCCTCGCGTTCGCCGGGTTCGGCACGATCCTGGGCGCCGTCAACTTCATCACGACGATCGTGTGCATGCGCGCCCCCGGCATGACGATGTTCCGGATGCCGGTCTTCACCTGGACCGTCCTCATCACCTCGATCCTCGTCCTCATCATCTTCCCGATCCTGGCTGCGGCGCTCTTCGCGCTCGGCGGTGACCGACGCTTCGGAATGCACATCTTCGACCCGGAGAACGGCGGTGCCATGCTCTGGCAGCACCTGTTCTGGTTCTTCGGCCACCCCGAGGTGTATGTCATCGCGCTGCCGTTCTTCGGCATCATCAGCGAGGTCATCCCCGTCTTCTCCCGCAAGCCGATCTTCGGCTACAAGACGCTGGTCTTCGCGACGATCTCCATCGCTGCCCTCTCTACCGCGGTGTGGGCCCACCACATGTACGTGACCGGGCAGGTGCTGCTGCCCTTCTTCGCGGTGATGACCATGCTCATCGCGGTTCCGACCGGGGTGAAGTTCTTCAACTGGATCGGCACGATGTGGGGCGGGAAGGTCTCCATGGACACGCCCATGCTCTGGGCCATGGGCTTCCTCGTCACCTTCCTCTTCGGTGGCCTGACCGGCGTCATCCTGGCCAGCCCGGCCCTCGACTTCCACCTGTCCGACAGCTACTTCGTCGTCGCGCACTTCCACTACACGGTGTTCGGCACGGTGGTGTTCGCGATGTTCGCGGGCTTCTACTTCTGGTGGCCCAAGCTCACCGGCCGGATGCTCGACGAGAAGCTCGGCAAGATCCACTTCTGGATGCTGTTCGTCGGCTTCCACACGACGTTCCTCATCCAGCACTGGCTCGGCGTCGAGGGCATGGCCCGCCGCTACGCCGACTACCTGCCGGAAGAGAACTTCCAGACCGGCAACATCGTCTCCAGCATCGGCGCCCTGCTCCTCGGCGCCTCGATGATCCCGTTCATCTACAACGTGTGGCGCACCTGGAAGAAGGCTCCGCTCGTCGGGGTCGACGACCCGTGGGGCTATGGCGCATCGCTGGAGTGGGCGACCTCCTGCCCGCCGCCACGCCACAACTTCACGTCGCTGCCCCGGATCCGGTCCGAGCGACCGGCCTTCGACCTGCACCACCCGGAGGCGGCGCCCGGGACCCGGCCGGTGCCCGACCGCGGGACGCTCGTCCAGGTGATGGGGCCGGCGGACCTCGACGAGACTGTTGCCGAGCGTTCGACGACCCGCGAGCCGAAGGAAGACTGACCGATGCGCGTCGAGACCAAGCTGTTCTTCTACCTGCTCGCGTTCTTCGTCCCGGTCACCCTGGTCTACGGGTTCTGGTCGGGCTGGAAGGAGCCGATCGGGGTCGTCGCCCTCTCACTCACCGCGGGGTTGTTCCTCCTCACCGGCTTCTACTTCTGGATGACCGGGAAGAAGCTCCCGCTGCGGCCGGAGGACAACGCCAGCGGAGAGATCGAGGAGGCGGAAGGCAACTACGGCTACTTCGTCGCCAGCTCCTGGACGCCGCTCTGGCTCGCCGGTGCGGGCGCGATCATGTTCGCCGGCCTGGCGATCGGGTGGTGGCTGTTCATCATCGGTGCGCTCTTCGCCGTGGTCGCCACGGTGCTGTGGGTCTTCGAGTCGTTCTCCGGCAGGTACTCCATCTGAGCCGTCTCGCTGACGCGTGCGTCACCCCGACGGTCGGGCATGGGTGAGGGGGAGGACGTCCGTCCTCCCCCTCACCGAGTACCGAGGTGGTCACGGCCCTTCGGGCTCGCAGTGCGATCGTCTGGGAGAGAACATCGGATAGCACCTCCGTCCGATCGGTATTGACTGCTCTTCGACCGTAACCCCGCTGGCCCGTCAGGTAAAGGGCGAGTGGCCACTGGTCTCACGCCAGGCTTGAGCTCTGGAGGACCTCCGTGCGGCTCTGTCGTGCCCTGCGGTGCCGTCCGCGTCAGCGGGCTCGACACAGGGCTCCGGTAGGGCCGGATCGCCTCGCTCAGCCCCACCCGAGCTCATGGAGATGGCGGTCGTCGATCCCGAAATGGTGCGCGACCTCGTGGACGACGGTGATCGCGATCTCGTCGCGCAGCTCGTCGACGGAGCGGCACATGCGCTCGAGCGGGCCCTGGAAGATGGTGATCCGGTCCGGCAGGGCTCCGGCAGCCCACCAACCGTCCCGCTCGGTGAGCGGGGTGCCGTCGTAGACCCCCAGCAGGTCGGGATCGTCCTCGGGCGGCTCCTGCTCGACGAGCACGACGACGTTGTCCATCGCCCGAGCCAGCTCGGCAGGGATGCCGTCGAGGGCCTCCGCCACGGCGGCCTCGAACTCGGTGTCACTCAGGTGCTGCACCTTGGGAGTCTCGCATGTGGCTCTGCTCAGAAACGCGAGAGGGCCCCACCGCGGACTCGCGATGGGGCCTCTCTCGTCGGTGCGCCGGCTCAGGGCCGGCCAGAGCGCTTTCTCAGGGGCGTCCGGCCGGCTCGATGGCCTCCGGCTCACGCGCCTCCTCGTAGGCCTTCCCGTGGGCCTCGATCGCCTCGGGGGCGTGGTGGGCCGCCTCGAGCTCGGAGGGGGTGACGGTCGGGACCCGATCGCGGAAGTAGAAGTGCGAGAACTTCGCGCGGAGGCGGTCCTTGCGGGCGGCCGGGCGTGCGACTCCGTTCGCGTCCACCTCATGGGTGAGCTCGAACGGCTCGGCCACCTCGTGCTGCACGAGCGGCCAGCGCTCCATCGGGGTGAGCGGGGCGTGGATCTCTTCGAAACGACCATCGGCGTGGCGCCAGATCGTGCCGGTCTCGCGACCGTGCAGCACTTTCTGCCGGTCGGCGCGCTGGAGGCTCAGGCAGATGCGCTTGGTGATCCAGAAGGCAATCGGTGGGCCGATGAAGAAGAGCAGGCGCAGGGCGTTGGTGATGTCGTTGATGGACAGGTGCAGCTTGATCGCCATGAGGTCGTTGCCCGCGGCGAACATCAGCACTGCGTACATCACGATGCCGGCCACACCGATGGCGGTGCGCGTCGGGGCGTTTCGCGGACGGTCGAGCAGGTGGTGCTCGCGGTTGTCACCGGTCACCCACTTCTCGACGAAGGGGTACACACCAATGAGCGTCCACATGGCGGGCAGGAGGATGAGCGAGAACGGGAAGATGTTCATGCTCCAGGTGAACCCGCCCCACGACTCGAACTCGAGCCAGCCGGGGACGAGGCGCAGGGCTCCGTCGGCGAAGCCCATGTACCAGTCAGGTTGCGATCCCGCGGTGACGGGGGAGGGGTCGTACGGGCCGTAGGCCCAGATCGGGTTGATCGTCACGACGGCGGACACCAACGCGATGACACCGAAGACGATGAAGAAGAACCCGCCCGCCTTGGCGATGTAGACCGGCATGAACGGGTAGCCGACGACGTTGTTGTTGGTCCGGCCGGGTCCGGGGTACTGCGTGTGCTTGTGCACGAAGACGAGCAGGATGTGCGCGGTGAACAACGCGACGAGGATCGCCGGGATGAGCAGGACGTGGACGGAGTAGAGGCGCGGGATGATCGACTCACCCGGGAAGGCGCCGCCGAAGATGAAGTAGGAGAGGTACGAGCCGATGACCGGCGCCGACTGGACGAACCCGTTCATCGCCCGGATGCCGGTGCCCGACAGGAGGTCGTCCGGGAGCGAGTAGCCGGCGAAGCCCTCGATGGCGGCCAAGAGGGACAGGATCGTGCCGAAGACCCAGTTGATCTCGCGCGGCTTGCGGAACGCGCCGGTGAAGAACACGCGGGCCATGTGCACGAACACCGCAACGACGAAGATCAGGGCCGCCCAGTGGTGGATCTGGCGGATGAGCAGGCCACCGCGGATGTCGAAGGAGATCGCCAGGGTGGACCGGTAGGCGTCGGAGACGACGATGCCCTGGAGCGGAACGTAGGACCCGTCGTAGACGACCTGGGACGCACTCGGGACGAACCAGAAGGTGAGGAAGACCCCGGTGAGCAGGCAGACGATCATCGAGTACATCGCGATCTCGCCGAGCATGAACGACCAGTGGTCGGGGAAGACCTTCTTGAGCAGGTAGCTGGTGCCCTTGGCCGCACCGGTCCGGTCGTCGACCCACCCGGCGATGCCACCAAGGGGCTTCTGGTCGGCCTGGCGATGCTCGGCGGCTCGGTCGCCGTCGCGCAGCTCCGAGGCGTGACGTGGCTGGTAGGTGGCGCTCATCGCTTACGCTCCCAGAAGCTCGGTCCGACGGCTTCGGCGAAGCCTTCGGGCGCAACGAGGTACCCCTCGTCGTCCACGGTGATCTTGAGTTGCGGCAGCGCACGCTTGGCCGGGCCGAAGATGACCTTGCAGTCCTCGGTCAGGTCGAAGGTGGACTGGTGGCAGGGGCAGAGCAGGTGGTGGGTCTGCTGCTCGTACAGGCCGACGGCACATCCGACGTGGGTGCAGATCTTCGAGTAGGCGACGACCCCGTCGACGCCCCAGTCGCGAGCCTTCTGCACCTTGATGTCGTTGGGGTCGAGACGGATCAGGATGACCGCCGCCTTCGCCTTGCCTTCGAGGACGTGCTTCCGCTCGTCGATGGAGTGCTGCAGGGTCTCCGGCATGACGTGGAAGACCGAGCCGTTGGTCACGTCCGCGAGCTTGATCGGGGTCATCTCGGGGTCGCGCATCAGACGAATCGGCTTGCCGCCGTTGTTCTCGGGGTCCCAGAGGGTCTCCTTGAGCTCGCCGACCGTGACCGGCCCGAGCGACCCTGCGATCTGCAGACCGAGCGGCAGGGCGAACAACCCGAGCGCACCACCCAAGGAGTACTTGAGCACGGGACGCCGGGTCAGCCCCGTCGACTCCACCCCATCGCTGACGACGGTCACCGCGCCGGCGCGAGCCTCGGGGCTAGAGGCCTGGGCGTGGCGCTCCTCGACGACCTCCTCGTCGGACATCAGGGTCTTGGCCCAGTGCACGGCACCGAGACCGATGAAGAGGATGGAGACCCCGAGCGACAGCCCCAGGACGACGTTCTGCGTGCTGGTCTTGCCGACGCCGGGCAGGAAGAAGGTCGCCTCGTCACGGATCGCGAAGTAGGCGACCACGAAGATCAGCGCGCCGAGCATCGAGATGCCGAACATCGTCGCCACCTGCCGCTCTGCCCGCTTTGCGGCGGCGGGGTCGATGTCGGCGGCTCGGTGGATGTGGGGGGGCAGGCCAGGGTCCTCGAACGTGTCCGGTCCGGCTGCCAGCGACGCCGGCAGGACCTGACCGTCACCAGAGGCAGGCACGAGCGCGTGGCCCTCGACCGGTGCCGCGGTGGTCTGGTTGTCGTTCATCGGGTTGATGTCCTGTCGCTCATGGTCCGGACGATGTTGGGGTGGCGGTGCCGGGGGCCGCGGCTCATGCGGCCTTCTTGCCGAGCCAGACGGCGGCACCGATGAGGATGCCGAGCATGAAGACCCAGGCGAAGAGTCCCTCCGAGACCGGCCCGAGGTTGCCCAGCGTGAGCCCACCGACGTTCGTCGCCTCCTCCTGTGCCTTGAGGTAGGAGATGACCTTCTGCTTGGCGGCGGCGTCGAGGTTGGTGTCGCTGAAGACCGGCATCGACTGCGGGCCGGTGACCATTGCCTCGTAGATGTGCTTCGGCTGGACGCCCTCGAGTGCGGGAGCGTACTTGCCCCGGGTGAGGGCTCCTCCGGCGCCGGCGAAGTTGTGGCACATCGCGCAGTTGACGCGGAAGATCTCGCCGCCCTCGGCGATCGCCCGGTTGTCCTCCTCGGTGCCGGGCTGGAGAACGGTGGTCGACTTCTCGTCCGGAACGGCCGGACCGGGGCCCAGGGACGCGACGTACGCGGCGAGGGAGGCGATCTCGTCCTCGTCGAACTTCACCTCGCTGCGAGGCGCCTGCACGGCCGGCTTGGCCATCGGCATCCGGCCGGTGCCTACCTGGAAGTCGACTGCTGCCGCACCCACGCCCACCAGCGACGGCCCGGAGGCCGTGCCCTGGGCATTCGTGCCATGGCACGAGGCGCAGTTGCCGAGGAACAGCTTCTGCCCCTCGTCGACGGAGGCTGTCGCGACGGCCGCGGAGGCGTTGGCGTCCTTGGGGGCGATGAAAGAGTAGGCGCCACCGGTGATGAGCAGGCCGACGAGGATGAGCAGCGCGATCGCGGCGGGGTGTCGTCGGCGTGCGGCCAAGGCGTTCACTGTGAGGTCCTGTCGTCCGTCGGGGCGGTGCGGGTGGAGCGGGTCGGGCGAGCGTGGCGCGGCGCGGTGGCCGTCATCGGAGGATGTAGATGGTCGCGAACAGCGCGATCCAGACGACGTCGACGAAGTGCCAGTAGTACGACGTGACGACGGCACCCGTGGCGTTGGCGTGCGTGTAGCGACGGGTCGTGAAGGTGCGCCCGATGATGAGCAGGAAGGCCAGGAGGCCGCCGGTGACGTGGAGCCCGTGGAAGCCGGTCGCCATGTAGAACACGGAACCGTAGGCGTCGGAGCTGAGGGTCACGTTCTCGTGCACCAGCTCGGCGTACTCCATGACCTGGCCGGCGATGAAGAAGGAGCCGAAGAGGTAGGTGAGGACGTACCACTCCCGCATGCCCCAGTTCCGCAGGTCGAGGAGGGAGCCGGTGCGTGCCTTCTGACCGCGCTCGGCCTTCCAGACCCCCAGCTGACACCAGACCGACGAGACGACGAGAACGAGGCAGTTGACCGTCGCGAAGGGGAGGTTGAGCTTCTCGACCTGCTCTGCCCAGAGGTCGCCACGGACCGATCGGAGCTGGAAGTACACCGCGAACAGGCCCGCGAAGAACATGAGCTCACTGGAGAGCCACACGATGGTGCCGACGGCAACCATGTTGGGACGGGTCGCCGGGCCATGGCCGGCTGTCGCTATTGCGCTGGAAGGTACTGCTGATGCTGTCGCCACGTCGGTCATTATTCCCACAATTGGCGATGTGTGTGCCAGCCACCCCCGGTTTTCGGTCAGGTCCTGATGATTTCGTGACGTGCGCCCACGTCAGCGCCCACGCAACGCGCACGTCAACGCCCGCTGCCGGGACCTGGCGGGGCCCCGACCGCGTGGTCGATCGGACGTGGGAGGGCGCTGCAGGGCCGGGGGTGCGGACCGGTAGCATCGGCAGCATGACCGCCTCGAACGAGATCGCCACCGACACCACCGGAGGGCGCGCCGACGCGGCGCCCCGGCACCAGGTGAGCGTGCTGCTCTACAGCGACGACGTCACCACCCGTGACACGGTTCGTGCGGCGGTCGGTCGTCGCCCCGCGAAGGACGTCGAGGTGGTGCGCTGGTTCGAGTGCGCCACCGCTGCGGCGGTCATCAGCGCCGTCGAAGGGGACCACTTCGACATGCTCGTGCTCGACGGGGAAGCGGCGAAGGTCGGCGGGATGGGCCTGGCTCGCCAGCTCAAGAACGAGATCTTCAACTGCCCTCCCATCATCGTCCTGACCGGACGCCCCCAGGACTCCTGGCTCGCAGCCTGGTCGATGGCGGACCTCGCCGTTCCACACCCGCTCGACCCCATTGCCCTGACCTCCGCGGTCGCGCTCCTCGCACGCTCCGGCGTGCCCACCGCCTCCTGAGCCCTTCGATCGATGACGCAGGTCGACGCAATCTCCTGGCCCTCGATCTACACCGATCTCATCGGCGGCCGTGACCTCGACCGGGACACGGTCGAGTGGGCCATGGGGCAGATCATGGACGGCGCGGCGACCCCCGCTCAGATCGCGGGGTTCCTCATCGGCCTGCGGGCCAAGGGTGAGAGCGTCGCGGAGATGCATGGCCTCGCGGAGGTCATGCTGTCCCGGGCCCACCGGATCGAGGTGGAGGGGCCCAGCCTCGACATCGTCGGCACAGGCGGGGACCGGGCCCACACGGTCAACATCTCGACCATGTCGTCGATCGTCGCCGCCGCGGCAGGCATCCGCATCGTCAAGCACGGCAACCGGGCGGCGTCGTCATCCTCCGGGTCCGCCGACGTCCTCGAGGCCCTGGGAATCGACCTCTCGCTCCCGCCGGAGCGGGTCGTCGAGATCGTCCACGAAGCGGGCATCACGTTCTGCTTCGCGCAGACCTTCCACCCCTCGTTCCGGCACACGGCCGTGCCTCGACGTGAGCTGGGTGTCGGCAGCGCCTTCAACTTCCTCGGCCCGCTGACCAACCCGGCACAGCCCACCTATGCCGCGATTGGCTGTGCCGACGCTGCCATGGCACCGCTGCTCGCCGGGGTCTTCGCCAGCCGCGGAAAGGACGCGGCTGTCTTTCGTGGCGACGACGGTCTCGACGAGGTGACCGTCTCCACGACGACCACGGTCTGGTGGGTGCGTGACGGCGAGATCGGGCACCGCATGGTCGACCCGACTCGGATGGGTCTGGAGCTGCACCCGACCGAGGACCTGCGGGGTGGCGATGCCGTGCACAACGCAGCCGTGGTCCGGGAGGTCTTCGCCGGCGCGCGTGGCGCGGTGCGTGACGCGGTCCTGCTGAACGCCGGCATTGCGCTCGCGATCACCCAGCCCGACTCGGGGGAGGACCAGGCATCGTTCGACCGGGACCTCCGGGCGGGGATCGACCGGGCTGCCCTGGCCATCGACTCGGGCGCGGCGACCCGCGTCATCGACAGGTGGGTCGAGGCCAGCCGGGCCTGAGGGGACAGCGGAAACGGCTCGGGCTACTCGCCGTCGAGCCCCAGGCTGAAAGCCGCCTCGAGATCATGCGACGAGTACGTGCGGAAGGCGATGTGCGTCGCCGTGCCCAGAACTCCCTTGACCTTGCTCAGCCGGTCGGCGATGACGTCAGCGAGCTCTTCGTGGGCCCGGACCCGGACCATGGCGATGAGGTCGGCGTCGCCGGTCACGGAGTAGACCTCGGACACGCCGGGGATCTCGGCGATCTCCTCCGCAGCCTCGGGAATGCGGTTGACCTCACAGTTGATCAGGACGATGGCGGTGATCACGGCCCCAACCCTATCCCGCCCGGCGGTGGCGGTCCCGGGCCGCCCTCCGCGGGAAGTCACGACCTGCGTCACCTGCGTCGCGGTCGAAGCCGACCACCTCATGGGCGGCGGCAACGGCCGGCTCGAGCTCCCGACGCAGCGCGCCGGCCCCTCCGACCGGGCAGGTCCACGAGCCGTCCAGCTCGACGATGCGCACCCCCGGAGACTCGAGCCAACGGAGCAGGATCTCGGTCTCCTCGATGAGCGCGGCCGTCGCGCCCGGCTCCGGGGTGGGGACCACCTCCGCGGTCGCCTGGAGGACGCGCACGTGGACCATGGGGTCACCACCACGCGGGCTGACGACGGTGCCGGCAAGTCGACCTTGCCGGATGCAGACGATCTCCCAGCCGTCGCTCTCGCCCCGCCGGGCAGCCACCAGCTCTCGGGCCTGCATCAACGGGGTGAGGCGCTGGGACCGAGCGGCCCCCCGGACGAGGTGGAGGAAGCGGTCCCGGACGCGCGCAGCGTCCTCGAAGCGCTCCTGGGCCGCGAGCTCCGCGAGGCGCGAGCGCAGCTTGTCGCCTCCGCCGCGCGCATCGCCGGAGAAGAGCGCCGCACAGTCGGCGACAACACGTGCGTAGTCGTCCCGCGACTGGGCGCCGGTGCACGGCGAACCGCATCGTCCCAGCTCAGCCAGCGCGCAGGCTGACTCCGTGCCGGTGATGCGCTGGGTGCACTGGCGGAGGGGGACGATCTCGTGCACCGCGTCCACGGCGGCTTGGGCGGTGACGCGCGAGCGGAAGGGCCCGATGTGGTGGCCACCTTCGTCGCGCACCTGCCGCACGATGGACAGCCGGGGGAAGCGCTCGCTGGTCAGTTTGACCCAGAGCTGGCGCCGAGCGTTCTTGGACCTGCGGTTGAACCTGGGCTGGTGCTCGTCAATGAGTCGCAGCTCGCGCACCTGCGCCTCGAGGGGCGTCTGGCAGACGACCGGTGTCACGGCGTGGGCCAGACGGACCATGTCGGCCATCCGGCTGCGTTGCTCCGCGGCCGTGAAGTAGCTGCGGACGCGGGAGCGGATGTCACGGCTGGTGCCGACATAGAGGACGCGTCCGTCTCCGTCCTTGAAGAGGTAGACGCCAGGGGCGTGGGGGAGTGCGTCGGCGAGGAAGCGCTTCCGGCGCTGCGCGGGCGAGACGCGGGAGGTGTAGCTGGCCAGCTCCTCGAGGGTGTGGACGCCGAGGTTGCCCACCCGCTCGATCAGGCCGTGGAGCACGTCGACCGTGGCTCGCGCGTCGTGCAGTGCCCGGTGGTCGGGGGTCGTGGGGGAGGCGAAGACCCGCGCGAGGGACGAGAGCTTGTGGTTCGGCACCTCGTCCCGGGTGACCAGCTGACGCGCCAGAGTGAGGGTGTCGAGCACGTCGAAACCGGGCCACGGTGTGCCGGTGCGCACCGCGGCCGCCTTGAGGAAGCTGATGTCGAAGCCCGCGTTGTGGGCCACCAGGACGCTGCCGGCAGCGAACTCGAGGAACGCGGGGAAGGCCGACTCGATCCGCGGGGAGTCGGCCACCATTGCATCGGTGATCCCGGTCAGCACCGAGATGAAGGCCGGGATCGGCTCGGCGGGGTTGACCAAGGTCTGGAACTCGCCGATGACGTCGCCACCACGAACCTTGACCGCGCCGATCTCGGTGATGCCGCACTGCGCCGGGCTCCCGCCGGTCGACTCGAGGTCCACGACGACGAAGGTGACGTCGGCGAGCCGGGTGCCGAGGTCGTCGAACGTCGCCTGGATCGCCTGCATGGGTCGACCGTATGCCGCTGGGCTGACACTGCTTCGGAGGCGCGACGGGTGGTGGGCCGGCTGCGAGAGCCCGACGCAGGCGGTGGGTCTGGTTCGGCGGCTCGGGTTCGGTGTCGTCGGTGGCCGTCGTGGCTGTCGGTGGTCGCCTCTACCGTCTCTCTCGACAGTTCGCAACGACGAAGAAGGGTGGAGCCGATGATGCTCATCGACTGCCAGACCTGCCCCGTCCGGGACGTCCACTGCGCTGACTGCATGGTGACGGCGCTGACGGCCATCCCGGTAGGAGCGCCGGAGTCCGAGACCGGCTTACCGCTCGACCGAGCCGAGCGGCGGGCGGTGTCCGTGTTGATCGCTGCGGGCCTGGTCACGCACGAGACCGCGAACACCGCACGTGCGGTCCCGACGGAGGGACCGACTCCGCTCCGGCTGGGCCGGGCTGCCGTCTGAGCGTGGCCACCCGTGCCACGATGACCTCATGGGACGCTGGCACGTCGCCGCCCTGGCGGGCGTGGTCGCACTGACCCTCCCCAGCGCCTGTGGGTCAGCGGTCGGGTCGGCCCCCCGCCTTTCGTCCCGCACGACCGTCGGGCTCGCGGTGCCCACCTCTGCCGCAGCAGTGCTCGCCGGTGAGCGGGCAGCGGCGCGGAGGACGGTGGCCGAGAGCATGGTCCGCGCGAGGGTCGCGGGTATCTCGGCCGGAGCCGAGCGGGCCTGGACGGCCGGCCTGGCCGGCCCTGCGGTGCGCGCCGGGCAGGAGGCGATCTTCCGCCGCATGCAGGCGATGGGCGTGGGGAACGTCAGGCTGGGTTCGGTCGAGGAGGTGGTCGCGCCTTCCCCACGAGCTGACGGCGGCACGGTCACCTGGACGATGCGTGCGACGCTCGACTACCGGCTGCGGGGTTTCGACGAGTCACCGCGTGCCTTCTCGGTCGACCTCACGTTCAGGGCAGACGCCGACCGTGTCGCGGACACCGCTCGCATCATCGGCTCCCATCCGTCCGATCGTCCGCAACCATGGGATCTGCCCGGGCTCGTCGTCCGGCGCTCCGCGAACGCGCTCGTCCTCGCGTCGGGAGCTGAAGGAGTCGCGGACGAGCTGGCTCGTCGAGCCACCCGGGCGGCCCGACGGGTCTCGGAGGTCCTCGGTTCGGCCGAGCCGGCCGTCTGGCTCGCGCCGGGCACGGACGCCGTGGCAGCGCAGGTGCTGGGACGGGCCGAGGGGGACCTGGAGGGCATCGCCGCGGTGACCGACGGCCCGATCGACGGGCACCGTCCGGCCGGGGCCGACCGGGTCGTCATCGTGCCGACCGCCTGGTTCTCCCTCTCCGGAGCCGGCCGGGAGGTGGTGATGGCGCATGAGCTCACCCATGTGACGACGCGTCGCTCGTCGGTGCGGCAACCCCCGCTCTGGCTGTCCGAAGGTCTGGCCGAGTTCGTCGCCTACCGCGGACTGCCCCTCGAGGAGAAGGACCTGGTCCGGACGACGATTGAGCGAGTTCAGGGCGCTGGTGTGCCAATGGATGTGCCCAGCTCGAGGGACTTCGAGGCAGGCCCTGAGGATCGTGCCGTTGCCTATGGTCTGTCGCTCCTGCTCGTGCGGACCATCGCCGAAGGCCACGGGACGGACGGGCTCGTCCGCCTCTTCCGGGCCGTCAATGCGGGGCCGTCGGTCTCCACCCCCGTCGGGTCGGACGTCGACGCGGTCACCGGCCACTATCTGAGGACCCTCCTGCACACCGACTCGGACGACGTGCTGACCGCCTGGCGCTCCCGCCTCAACCGTCTCGCGGACGGGACGTCGTGAGGGCCGGGCCCGGATGAGCCCCGCCCTCACGATCGTCTCACGCGATGGTCGGCACGCTGGAGGTCGCGCTGTCGTCGACGTCAGCGGTCAGGACCCCGCGTCAGGAGTAGAGCTTCTCCACCTCGGTCGCGAAGTCCTTCATCACGATGTTCCGCTTCATCTTGAGCGACGGCGTGAGGTAGCCGTTCGCCTCGGTGAAGTCTCCCGAGAGGACGACGAACTTGCGGATCGACTCCGCCTTGCTCACTGCCTCGTTCGCCCGGTCGACGGCGTGCTGGATCACCTCGAGGACCTTCGGGTGGCTCCGCGCCTCCTCGATGGAGACGTTCTCGAGGCCGTGCGAGGCCGCCCACAAGGGCCACATCTCAGGATCGAGGGTGACCATGGCGGCGATGAAGGGCTTCTGGTCACCGACGACGATGCACTGCGAGACCAGCGGGTGCGCCCGGAGCCGGTCCTCGAGGACGGCGGGTGCGACGTTCTTGCCGCCGGAGGTCACGAGGATCTCCTTCTTGCGGCCGGTGATGCGCAGGTAGCCGTCCTCGTCGAGGTCACCCAGGTCACCCGTGTGGAACCAGCCGTCCCGGATGGCCTCTGAGGTCGCCTGCTCGTTGTCGTGGTAGGCGTTGAACACTCCGACGCCCCTGACGAGGATCTCCCCGTCGTCGGCGATCCGGATGGAGGTGCCCGGCAGCGGTGGACCGACGGTCCCGATCTTCACCTTGTCGGGGACGTTCACCGCCACCGGGGCGGTGGTCTCGGTCAGGCCGTACCCCTCGAGGATGTTGATGCCGATGCCGCGGAAGAAGTGGCCCAGCCGGGTGCCCAGGGGGCCACCGCCGGAGACGGCGTAGCGCACCTGCCCGCCCATGGCCGCCCGCAGCTTGCTGTAGACGAGCTTGTCGAAGAGGGCGTGCTGGAGTCGGAGACTGAGCCCGGGGCCACCGTGGTCGAGCGCTTCGCTGTGGGCGATCGCCACGGTCGCGGCGCGATGGAAGATCTTGTCCTTGCCGCCGGCCGCCGCCTTCGCCTCCGCGGCGTTGAAGACTCGCTCGAAGACGCGCGGGACGGCGAGGATGAACGTCGGTCTGAAGGTGCCGAAGTCCTCCACGACCGCCTTCGCGTCCGCGGTGTGGCCCATGCGCACCGAAGACGCGACACACAGCACCTCGATGAAGCGGGCGAAGACGTGGGCGAGGGGGAGGAAGAGCAGGGTCGAGGACCCGGGGGCAAGCACGGCGGCGCCGAGCTTCTCGATGGCGTTCTCGACCAGGTCGAGGAAGTTCCCGTGGGTCAGCTGGACGCCCTTGGGGCGACCGGTCGTGCCGGAGGTGTAGATGATGGTGGCGACCGACGTCCGGTCGAGACCTGACTGCGCCTCGGCGAGAGCGTCGTCCGGGACGTCGCGACCCAGGGCCGTGAGCCGGTCGAGGTCTCCCTCGTCAACGGTGTACACGTCGCCCAGGGTGGAGACACGGTCCCGGACCTGCTCCACGGTGTCCCGATGCGTCGGGGACTCGACGACGACGAGCTTGGCTCCCGAGTCGGAGAGGATCCATTCGACCTGCTCGGGAGACGACGTCTCGTAGATGGGGACGACGACCGCGCCCGCGGACCATGCCGCGAAGTCGACGAGGGTCCACTCGTAGCGGGTCCGGCACATCAGGCCGATCCGGTCACCCTGGTCGACGCCGGCGGCGATGAGGCCCTTCGCGAGCGCGGTCACCTCGGCCGCGAACTCACCCCAGGTGACATGGGTCCACTGGCCGTCAGCGCCCTTCTTCGAGAACGCTGCGTCCGTCGGTGCTCTCTTGGCGTTGCGGCGAGGAAGCTCGGCCAGCGTTCCCTCCGTCGTCGTCGGCACGACTGCGGCGACGTCCTTGTCCTTCACGGTGACTCCTCCACGGTGACTCCTCGGTGGGCGGATGGTGCGGGAACGATACCGGCCGGTAACGGCAGTGGGGTGCCGTACGGGCGCGACGTGGAACACATCGCTGGACCCCACGTCCCGTCCCGAACCGGTCCGGGCGTGCTGACCCCATCTTCCACCCCGGCCGCCGCCCGGGTGGTCAGTGGGTGGGGGCGGCCGCACCGGCCGCCCTGCCAACGTCGTCGCGACGTGCGGCGGAGCACCGACGCGATAGCCTTCGGCGCATGGCCGAACGCACGGAGTCCTCCATCGTCATCGATGCATCGCCCGGCGAGGTTCTCGACGTCATCGCGGACTTCGAGGCCTACCCCGAGTGGGCCGGCGAGGTGAAGCAGGTCGCGATCCTGGCCGAGGAGGGCGACGGCTGGGCGGACCAGGTGGAGTTCACCCTGGACGCGGGCGCCATCAAGGACACGTACGTCCTCGACTACGAATGGGACATCGACGAGGACGGCACGGGTGTGCTGTCCTGGACGCTCGTCCGGGCCTCCGTCCTCAAGGCGATGAACGGCTCGTACACGCTCGAGCAGGCCGGAGCCGCGACCAAGGTCACCTACCGGCTCACCGTGGACGTCAAGGTGCCGATGATCGGGCTGCTGAAGCGGAAGGCGGAGAAGGTCATCGTTGACACGGCGCTCAAGGAGCTCAAGAAACGCGCCGAGGCATGAGGCGTGACTGACACTCGACACGGAGACCACGAGCGAGCGACGGGGTCGGTCGCCGATGAGGCCGCCCTCCTCGCCGACCTGCTGGCGTCGCGTGGCTGGGGTGGTCTGTCGCCCGGTCCCGCCCCGTCCGCGCCCGGGGACGGGGAGGGCCCGGCCGCCGAGTGCACGTGCGGCGGCACCACGCCGGCTGCCTGCCGCCTGTGCCCGGTCTGCCAGCTGATCGCGTTCGTCCAACAGGTCAGCCCCGACACCGTGGAGCGCGTCGCCGAGATCGTCGATCTCGCCGCCACCGCACTGCGCGACCTCGCGCAGTCCCAGCGTGAGCGCACCGGCGAGCGTGACGGCGAGCGTGACGGCGAGCGGCAGGGTGAGGGCGGCGGTGCGTCGACGCACGGTGCGGACTCCCGATGAGCCGGAACCTGGCCATCGGCATCGACATCGGCGGCACCAAGGTCGCGGGCGGCGTCGTCGACGAGCACGGCAGCATCACCCACCGCGCCCGGCGTGACACCCCGCACCGGTCGACGTCGCCCGCCGTCGTCGAGGACACCATCGTCGCGTGCATCGAGGAGCTGCTCGCCTCGGTCGAGCCGGCCGATGTGGTCGCGGTCGGCATCGGGGCCGCCGGCTTCGTTGCGGAGGACCGGGGGACCGTCCTGTTCGCACCGCACCTGTCGTGGCGTCAGGAACCGCTGCGGAGCCAGCTTGCCGGGCGCCTCCCGTGGCCGGTGACCGTCGACAACGATGCCAACGCGGCCGCCTGGGCCGAGCGGGTGTTCGGGGCCGCACGGGGGGAGTCGCACGCCGTCGTCATCACTCTCGGCACCGGTATCGGCGGCGCGCTGATCATCGACGGCCAGGTCCGGCGCGGCCGGCACGGGGTCGCCGGCGAGTTCGGGCACATGCAGGTGGTCCCCGGCGGGGCGCGGTGTGAGTGCGGCAACCGGGGTTGCTGGGAGCAGTATGCGAGCGGCAACGCCCTGGTCCGCGAGGCGCGAGCCATGATCGGCGCGGGGTCGCCCGTGGTGGCTGACCTCGTGGCTCGCCTCGGCTCCGACGTCGCGGCACTCACCGGGCCCCTCATCACCGAGGCCGCTCGGGACGGGGACCCGACCGCGCGAGAGCTGATCGCCGAGATCGGTGACTGGCTCGGCGTCGGCATGGCCAACCTCGCGGCGGCTCTCGACCCCGGTCTGTTCGTCGTCGGCGGCGGCGTCAGCGCTGCGGGGGAGCTGCTGCTGGGGCCGGCCCGAGAGGCCTTCAAGCGACAGCTCCCCGGACGGGGCTATCGTCCCGAGGCCCGAATCGTCCGAGCCGAGCTCGGTGCCGACGCAGGTCTGATCGGCGCGGCCGAGCTCGCCCGGTCCGGGCGATGACCGGCGCGCGGCCGCACGACGCGCTGCGCGTCATGAGCTACAACGTGCAGGACCTCACCGCCGACCGAGCCGCTGCGGCCAGGGTCGTCCGCGCGGTGCGCCCCGACGTCCTCTGCCTGCAGGAGGTCCCCCGCAGGCTGACGACGGAGCTTCGCCTACCGTCCTTCGCACGCGAGTGCGGGCTCTACTGGTCGGGGGGCCGTCTCGGCACCGGCGGCACGGCAATCCTCACCGCGCTCAAGGCCCGGGTCCACGCGACGGGTGCACGGCGTCTGCCGGTCCGGCTCCCCGACCGGTCGCGCGGTCTGGCCTCCGCGCGGGTGTCGCTGCCGGGCCAGCCGCCGGTGACCGTCATCAGCGTGCACCTCAGCCTGCGTGCGGAGGAGCGGGTGCGGCACGCCGACCTGATCCTCTCGGAGCCGCTCCCGCGGACCGTGCTCGCGGGTGACCTCAACGAAGGGGTCGACGGGAGGGCCCACACGCGGTTCGCCGCGCACTTCTCGCTCGCTTCCGGCGGCTGGCCCACCTTCCCCTCGGACCGGCCGCGGGCGGCGCTCGACGTCATCTTCGCGAGCGCCGACCTCGCGACCGTGGAGCCGGCCGCCGCCGAGCTCGACGAGCTGGACGCGGCCGACCTCGCCGCCGCGTCGGACCACCGGCCGGTCTGGGTCGACGTGCTGCCCGACCAGACCTGACCGTGGGGGAGCGGCTGCTGTCCACGGACGCTCAACCATGCGCCGGACGCTCAACCGTGCGCCGACGACCCTTGGAGCGGGACCGGGCCCAGCGGCATACGGCCGGGTGACCCGACGGCTCAGACGCGCGTGCCGTCGTCGAACGGGTCTCGCTCCGTCCCGCCCCGCAGCACGAGCAGGACGAAACCGACGACGATCATCGTCACCGCGGTGACGATCCACCACCCGCTGCCGCCGCGGTCGAAGAAGAGGATGTAGAGCAGCAGCAGCGTGCCGCCGCCGAGACCGCCGACGATGGCCCAGAACATCGGGTCCTCCTCCGCGGTGGGCAGGTCCGTCTCGGTCGGCGGGACGAAATGGTCGTCATCCACCGCGCCCGCGTCGAGCAGCTCGTCGACGTCCTCCCTCGGCGGCTCGGAACCGCGCCAGACGTGCCCGGTGGCCGGGGCGATCGGCAGGTTCAGCCCGGTGTCCTTGAACCGACCCTCGGCCGGGGTCGGGGTGCCGGCCGGGCCCGAGGCCTCGCCCGGTGCTGACTCCGCCCCGGCCGAGGGGTCGGGCGGGGGCGAAGGGGGCACGCTCGATCCCTGCGGATCCGGGGCCTCGGTCTCCCAACCCGCGACGATGCGCTCGAACTCCGCCTCGAGGTCCCGGTCCTTCACGACACAGATCCTCGCACGGCCTACCGGGCGGGCGCGAGTGTCGTAGGCTGCTCGCGGGCAGACGTGGGAGGTGGTGGGGCTTGTTCTACTGGGTGCTGAAGACGATCGTCCTCGGGCCGATCCTCAAGCTGCTCTTCCGCCCGTGGGTGGAGGGAGAGGAGCACCTGCCCGAGGAGGGTGCAGTCATCCTCGCCTCGAACCATCTGTCCTTCTCCGACTCGATCTTCCTCCCGCTCATGGTCAAGCGTCGGGTCACCTTCCTCGCGAAGAGTGACTACTTCACCGGCAATGGCCTCAAGGGCTGGTTGACCAAGGCCTTCTTCAAGGGAGTCGGCCAGCTGCCCGTCGACCGCTCAGGGGGCAAGGCGAGCAGTGCCGCGCTCAACTCCGGCCTCCGGGTCCTGCGGCGCGGCGAGATGCTCGGCATCTACCCCGAAGGGACTCGCTCGCCGGACGGGCGGCTCTACCGGGGGCGGACGGGCGTCGCGAGGATGGCCCTGGAGTCCGGCGCTCCGGTCATCCCGGTGGCGATGATCGACACCGACAAGGCACAGCCCCCGGGCAAGCTCGCGCCGCACATCATGCGGATCGGCCTGCGAGTCGGCAAGCCGCTGGACTTCTCGCGCTACGAGGGGATGGAGGACGACCGCTTCGTCCTGCGCTCCATCACCGACGAGATCATGTACGAGCTGATGCTGCTGTCCGGGCAGGAGTACGTCGACATGTACGCGACCTCGATGAAGGACCGCCTCGTCGCCGCCGCCCGGGCCAAGGCACGCGAGATCCAGGAAGCGGCGATGCCCGCCGGTTCGCTGTCGGAGGGCGACCCGGGCGATGGGGGTGACGAGGCCACGGCCCCGCCCCTCTCCGCGGGCTCGGACTCGAGCTCCGCCCCCGACTCCGACGACTCGAACGGCGCCACGGGCGTCGCGTCCTGACGACCATGCGGACCGTTCGGATCGACTCGCTCCTTCGGACCCGCAACCGCGATCCGGCCGCAGGAGCGCCATCGGGAGACGATGCGCCGGCTGACGAGCATGCCGTCGTCCGCGGGCTCTGGCGGGCCGTCGACATGTTCCGCGTGCTCGCCCTGGTCTACGCCGCTCACTCGGTCTGGCTCCGGCGTGACGGGGTCGCTGAGCCGGCCCTCGCGGTGGTCGTCCTCGGGGTGCTCACCGCCTGGACCCTCGCCCAGACCGTCCGGCCGAGGCGCTCCGAGCGGGCGTACGCCGTCGAGCTCGCCCTCGGCTGCGCGGCCATCCTCGCGACCCGCCTCGTGGACCATGACTGGGTCATCACGGCCGGCGCCAAGACGATCCCGTCGATCTGGCCCTCGGCCGCGATCGTCGGGTGGGCCATCCTGCGTGGCTGGCGGGGCGGTGTCCTCGCCGCCGGCGTCGTCGCTGCGGCCTCGTTCGTCGAGGTCATCACCCCGACCGGCAACACGGTGACCAACTCCGTCTTCGGGCTGCTGCTCGGGGGCTGTCTCGGCTACTGCGTCGACCTGGCCCGCGCGAGCCACGTCGCCCTCGCCGAGGCCATGCACCGCGACGCGGCCCGCGCGGAGCGCGACCGCCTCGCCCGGACCGTGCACGACGGGGTGCTCCAGACCCTGGCCTTCATCCACCGGCGCGGGGAGGACCTCGGTGGGGAGGCCGCAGCCCTGGGGGCGATGGCCGCGGAACAGGAACGGATCCTCCGCGCCCTCGTCAGCCACGCAGGTGTTGATGCGGTGAGCCACGCGCTGACCGGCGACGTCGACCTGCGCTCCCTCCTCCGTCACGTTCAGCACGACGCCGCCCACCTCGTCGCTCCCGCCGAGCCGGTCCTCCTGCCAAGGCGGGTCGGCCACGAGGTCGTCGCTGCGGTCGAGGCGGCCCTCGACAACGTCCGCAAGCACGCCGGACCGGGCGCAGAGGCCTGGGTGCTCCTCGACGAGGACGGCTCCGAGGTCGCCGTGACGATCCGGGACTCGGGACGCGGGCTGGCGCCCGGCCGTCTCGAAGAGGCCCGCGAAGAAGGGCGACTCGGTGTGGCGTCGAGCATCACCAGCCGGCTCGAGGATCTCGGTGGCAGCGCCACGGTCCGCACCGGGCCCACCGGGGGCACCACCGTAGAGCTGCGCATCCCGTCGGCCGGGCGCCGATGAGCGAGGACCTCACTGCCGCCAGGACCGAGGACCAGGGTCCGATCCGGGTCGTCGTCGCCGATGACCATCCGATGTGGCGTGACGCCGTCGCCCGCGACCTCGTCGAAGCAGGGTTCGACGTGGTGGCCACCGCTGACGACGGCCATGGCGCGGTCAACCGCACCAGGGCGACCGAGCCGGATGTCCTCGTCCTCGACCTCCACCTGCCCGGCCTCACCGGTGCCGAGGTCTGCGCCAGGCTGGCGCAGGGCTCCCGCCCGGGGCGCCCTCGCACCCGTATCCTCATCCTCTCGGCGAGCGGCGACTCCAAGGACGTCCTCGAGGCAGTCAAGGCCGGCGCACTCGGGTACCTCGTCAAGTCCGCCGGGCGCGAGGAGTTCCTCGCGGCCGTGCGTTCCACGGCGGCCGGCGAGCCGGTCTTCACCGCACGTCTCGCGGGTCTGGTGCTCGGGGAGTTCCGCCGCGTGCGCTCCGAAGCCGCCGACAGCGCCTCACGTCGCGCGGTACCCGAGCTGACCGACCGGGAGACCGAGATCCTCAAGTACGTCGCGACCGGCATGGGATACAAGGAGATCGCCGCGGCGCTCTTCCTGTCGCATCGCACCGTCCAGAACCACGTCCAGAACATCTTCGGCAAGCTGCACCTGAACAACCGGGTCGAGCTGGCTCGGTTCGCCTACGAGCGGGGGATCGACCCGGCGGGGCCCGCCTGACGGGGGTGGAGGCCACCCGAGCACGAGGTGAGCGTCGTCCCACGAAGCCGGCCCAGCGGCATACGGCAGCTGATCGGGCCCGGCGCGCAGGTTCGGGATGCGGACCCGGGCGGGAGCACCCCTCCACGGCGTCTACGCTGAATGGGTGACCATGACCACCGACACCGCGGCCGGCCGCGGCTTCGCAGGCCCTGCAGCGGGAGCCGAGGCACTGGCTGCGCTCAACGCGGCCGCGACCGAGCTCGAGGCCGCCCAGCAGCCGACCTGGCCCGATACTGCTGCCCTGTCCGAGGTGGTCGACACCCTCGCGTCCTATCCACCGCTCGTCTTCGCGGGCGAGTGCGACCAGCTGACCCAGCGGATGGCCGCGGCGTCCGTGGGGGAGGCGTTCGTCCTCCAGGGCGGGGACTGCGCCGAGACCTTCGCGTCGGCGACGGCGGACAACATCCGCGACCGGATCAAGACGATCCTCCAGATGGCCGCGGTCCTCACCTACGGCGCCAGCGTGCCGGTCGTCAAGGTGGGCCGGATGGCCGGCCAGTACGCCAAGCCGCGTTCCTCGTCCGTCGAGACGCGCGAGGGCGTCACGCTCCCGGCGTTCCGCGGAGACATCGTCAACGACTTCGCGTTCCACGAGACGGCCCGCCAGCCGGACCCGCAGCGACTCGTCCGCGCCTACAACGCGAGCGCGGCGACCCTCAACCTCGTCCGCGCCTTCACCACCGGCGGCTACGCCGACCTGCGCTACGTGCACGAGTGGAACCGCGGCTTCGTCGCCAACTCCGCCAACTCCCGGTACGAGAAGATCGCCCACGACATCGACAAGGCGATGCGCTTCATGGCTGCCTGCGGGGCCGACTTCGAGGCGATGCGCACCGTGGAGTTCTACGCCGCCCACGAGGCGCTCGTGCTCGACTACGAGCGGCCGTTGACCCGAGTCGACTCCCGCAGCGGCCGGCTCTACGACACGTCCGGGCACTTCGTGTGGGTCGGCGAGCGGACCCGCCAGCTCGACGGTGCGCACATCGACTTCGTCTCGCGGATCAGCAACCCGATCGGCGTCAAGCTCGGTCCCAAGGCCGACATCGACGAGGTCCTGCGGATGATCGACCTGGTCGATCCCGACCGGACCCCGGGCCGCCTCACGTTCATCACGCGGATGGGCGCCGGCACCATCCGCGACGTGCTCCCGGCGCTGGTCGACAAGGTGACGACGTCGGGTGCGCGGGTGACGTGGATCTGCGACCCGATGCACGGCAACACGTTCGAGTCCTCGACCGGCTACAAGACCAGGGACTTCGAGGACATCGTCGAGGAGGTGCGCGGCTTCTTCGAGGTGCACCGCTCCCTGGGGACGGTGCCCGGTGGCATCCACGTCGAGCTCACGGGCAACGACGTGACCGAGTGCCTGGGCGGCGCGGAGAAGATCATCGACTCCGACCTCGAGAAGCGCTACGAGTCGGTCTGCGACCCCCGCCTCAACCACCAGCAGTCGCTCGAGCTCGCCTTCCTCGTTGCCGAGATGCTCGGTCAGGCCTGACGTGGCGTCGGCCGCCATCCGCGCGGACCTGCTGAGCGACACCGTCACCCGTCCCGGGGTGGCGATGCGGGAGGCGATGGCGACTGCGGTGGTCGGCGACGACGTCTTCGGTGAGGACCCGACGGTCCGTGAGCTCGAGGAGCGCGTCGCCGGGCTGCTCGGGCACGAGGCCGGACTGTTCACGCCGACGGGCTCGATGGCCAACCAGCTGGGGGTCCGTCTGCACGTCAAGCCGGGCGAGGAGCTGGTGGGTGACTCGCTGGCCCACGTGCTCCGCGCCGAGCTCGGGGCCGCGGCGATCCTCTCGGGCATCTCGTCGCGCACCTGGGTCTCGCAGCGCGGTCGCTTCCGTGCGGCTGACGCTGCCGAGCTGATGATCACCGGGGTCGGCCCCTACCAGGTGTGCACGGCGCTCGTCATCGTCGAGAACACCCACAACTTCGGCGGGGGCACGATCCAGTCGCTCGACGAGATCCAGCGGGCCCGGGAGCTGACCCGCGAGCGTGGCGTCGCGATGCATCTGGACGGTGCCCGGCTCTGGAACGCCCACGTCGCCACCGGGGTGCCGTTGGACGCCTATGGCCGCGAGTTCGACACGGTCTCGGTCTGTCTGAGCAAGGGGCTGGGCGCGCCCGTCGGCAGTGTCCTGGTCGGCTCCAGCGACGCGATGGCCGAGGCGCGGGTCTGGCGCAAACGGTTCGGTGGGGGGATGCGGCAGGTCGGCATTCTCGCGGCGGCTGGTCTGTGGGCACTCGACCACCACGTCGACCGGCTGGCGCTCGACCACGCGCGGGCCCGACGGGCGGCTGAGGCGATGGGGGCGGCGGCCCCGGGCGCCGTCGACCTGTCGACCGTCGAGACCAACATCGTCATCGTCGACGTCGCGGCGGCCGGCTGGCCGGCTCCTGACTTCGTCGCCGCGGCGCTGGCGCGCGGCGTCCGGACCTATGCCGTCGGCCCGGGAGCGGTGCGGCTCGTGTGGCACCTCGAGGTCGACGACGCAGCGACCGACCACGCGATCGACGTCCTCACGGCGCTGCTGTCCGAGCGCCGCTCGGACTCCGACCCAGCCTGAAACACCCCCGTTCAGCCATCGTTCGGGTCTCCTGAAGGCGGCACGGTCGCGCGGCAGGCGGGTGCGTTGCGTCGGGGAGGACGTATGCCGCTGAGCCGGCTCGGCGGCGTCCGGAACCTTCGCTGCGGGTGCGGTCTCAGACCTCGTGGTGGAGGGTCTCGACGGGGAGCTCCCCCGGGTGCCGGCGAGCGAGCAGCTCGACGGCGAACATGGCGGCCAGCACGAGCCCTCCACCGAGCAGCATCCGGCCCGTCAACGACTCACCGCCGAGCCACACGGCGAAGAACGCAGCAAAGACCGGCTCCATCGTCATGATGATGGCGGCGCGGGTCGCGGGCAGGTGGGCCTGTGCCCAGGTCTGCATCCAGAGGGCGAGGATGCTCGCGAAGACGACCATGTAGAGCACGGAGGCCCACTGTCCCGCGGTGGCCGGCAGCACGATGCCACCGGGGACGGCCCCGACCGTGCAGAGGACCGCGATGACGACCATCTGCACGACGGACAGCCCGGTCGCGATCTCGTGGGAGCTGTGCCGGCCGAGCCCGACGATGTGCAGCGCGTAGAGGGCGGCGGCGAGCAGGGTGATGGCCTCGCCGACCCCCACCGAGAAGCCACGGAGCGAGAGCAGGGCCAGGCCGGCCGTGGCGAGGGAGACGGCTGCCCAGGTCGTCCCCGACACCCGCTCGCGCAGGACGACCGCGGTGATGAGGGGGGTGAGGACGACGTACGTGCCGGTGATGAACCCGGACACCGACGCCGGTGTCGTCGCCAAGCCCTGGGTCTGGAGGATCTGCGCGAGGCCGTAGAGCAGCCCGAGGACGGTGCCGATGCCCAGCTCCCGCCGGCGCAGGGCCCGCAGCGGCCGCCAGAAGACGACGACCATGATGACCGCGGCGATGCCGAATCGCACCGCGAGGAAGTCGACCGGCGGCACGTGCTCGACGAGGTCGCGGATGAGGAAGAAGGTGGAGCCCCACACCGCAGTGAGCGCGATGAGCAGGAACGTGGCGAGGCGCGACCGAGCGGCAGGGTGCACGGGCCGGTCAGACCACGGTGAGGATGATCGTGCTGCCCTTCGGAGCGGGCTGGTCGGCGGGGACGCTCTGGTCGCGCACCAGCTCGAAGAAGGTGCCGAGGGGACGGCGGATCTCGATCGTGAACCCGAGCTCCTTCAACGTGGCCTCGGCCTCCTGGACGGGTTTGCCGACGACGTTCGGCACCGGGACCATGACCGGGCCCTTGGAGATGACGAGCGTGACCTCGTCGCCGCGGAAGAGGGTGCCTTTCGTCGGCTTCTGCGAGACGACGTGGCCGGTCGGGACGGTGTCGTGGTTGACGTCGTCGCCGCGGGCCACGTCGAGCCCGGCGGCGGTGAGCTTGGCCTTCGCCTCGTCGAGGGGGAGGCCACGCACGTCGGGGACGGTGATCGGGCGTCGGCCGCGCGAGACGACCACCTCGACGACGGCCCCGCGCTTGACCGGGGTGCCGGCGGCGGGCTTCTGGGAGATGACCGCGCCCTTCGGGACCGTCTCGCTCCAGTCCTCAGTGGACCTGCTCTTGAGGGTCAGCGGTGCGAGTGCGTCGCGAAGCGCTGCGGCCTTGGTGTTGACGAGTCGCGGCACCTGGTAGCGCTCGGGTCCCTTGGAGACGACGAGCAGGACGAGGGAATGCTTGGCGACCTCCGTGCCGGCTGCCGGCTGGCTCGAGATGACCGTGCCCTTCGAGACGGTCTCGGAGAATGCTTCGCTGGACTCGTAGCGGAGAGCCGCGGTCTTGAATGTGGCTGCGGCCTCGTCGAGGGTGTGCGTCACGGCCTGGGGCACGACCGTGGTCCCGCCCGGTCCGGCCGTGAACCACCATCCGCCGGCACCGGCCACGGCAAGGAGCAGGGCGGCAAGGAGCCAGGGCCAGCGACGCCGGCGTGCCCGGGCTGGGCGTGGCGTCCAGCCCGGACGCCCCTGCGGGCCCGGGCCCACCACCAGGGGCAACGCGGCGGTGGTCTCGCGCATCGGCGCGCGGGCAGCGGCCTGGCGGTTCGTCGCAGGGTGGACTGCCTCGTCGAAGGTCAGCGGCGCGGTGACCGGGCTGCGGTCGAGCTCGCCCTCGGTGAGGTGCCGTCTGACCAGTCGCATCGTGGCGAGGAACTCGGCGGCGGACGGGAAGCGGTCGCCCGGGTCGAGCGCGGTGGCCTGCGCCACGAGCTCGTCGAGGTCTGCTGAGACCGCCGAGATGATCGAGGACGGACGTGGGACGCCGCCGTGCACGTGGCGGTAGGCGATCTGGATCGGGCTGTCGCCGGTGACCGCCTTGCGGCCGGTCAGCATCTCGAAGAGGAGCAGGCCGGCAGCGTAGACGTCGCTACGCGCGGTGGCGGCGCCGCCCTCGACCTGCTCCGGCGAGAGGTACGAGACCGTCCCGAGCAGCACCCCGGTCTGGTTGGCCGTCGCCTCGCTCGCCACGGCCCGGGCGAGGCCGAAGTCGGCGACCTTGACCTCGCCGTCGTGTCGGACGATGACGTTCTCGGGCTTGACGTCCCGGTGCACGAGTCCGGCGGCGTGGGCGGCCCGGAGCGCGGCGAGCACGGGCTCAAGGATCGCGAGGGCTTCACGGGCCGTCAGCGGCGCCTCCTCGTGGATGACGTCCCGGAGGGTCTTGCCGTGCACCAGCTCCATGGCGAGGAACACGTCCCCGTCGTCCTCGCCCTGGTCGTAGACCGCGACGACGTTGGGGTGGCTGAGGCGGGCTGCCGCTCGAGCCTCGCTGCGGAACCGCTCGACGAAGACGGCGTCGGTCGCGAGCCCGGGCCGCATGATCTTGAGGGCGACCTCTCGGTCCAGCCGTGCGTCCATCGCCACGTAGACGGAGGCCATGCCACCGTCGGCGAGATGGGAGAGGATGCGGTAGCGCCCGTCGATCTCCCGACCGACGAGTGCATCCGCCACGCTGGACGTCACGCAGGAAGTTTACGGTGTGAGTGCGGTGAACCCGGGGAGGCCCGATCCGTGCCGGGTGGGCGGGTCACATCCGCTGTGCGTGGGCCAGGACCGCAGCCACGTACTGCTTGGTGTCCGCGAACATCCCTTGGGTGCGGACCGAGTGCAGCCCCTGGTAGTACCCCGCGATGGCCTCCTTGACCGAGCCCGAGCTGACGCGCAGGGCGCGGATGATGACGACTCCGGCGGTGATGTTGTCCTGCGTGTCGAGCAGGTCGAGTCGGCGCCCCGCGAGCTGCGAGGCCCATTCGCCCGACGACGGGATGACCTGCATGGTGCCGATGGCGTTGGCCACCGAGACCGCCCGCTGGTTCCAGCCGGACTCCTGCCACGCGATCGCCAGCGCGAGCCGGGGATCGACCCCGTGGCGGACCGCGGTGCGCCGGATCATCGAGGCGGTCTCGCTCCGGCTCGGGACGGACGCCTTGGTGAGGGTCGTCCGGTTCTTCTTCGCGGCCGCGACGGTGGCGTCCGAGTAGGTGTAGCCCGCGAAGGTGTTCTCGCTCGTCGGGGCTGGTTTGCTCGACGACTTCGGGGCCACGGGGGCCGCTCGGCCCGGCAGCGCGATCCGCTGCCCTGGGTGGATCATCCGCGGGTCGGCGAGCCGGTTGGCGGACAGCAGCTTGGTCACCGAGGTGCGGTTCGCTGCGGCGATGCCGCTCAGCGTGTCTCCCGGGCGGACGACGTGGAAGCGGCCGCTGCTCCGAGTGGCCGTGGCCGGCGCGCTGGATCGGCTCGAACCGGTCCGCGACGCGGATCCGGCACTCGGGGCAGCCGGGA
Organism: Intrasporangium calvum DSM 43043; assembly: GCF_000184685.1. Classification (NCBI taxonomy): domain Bacteria; kingdom Bacillati; phylum Actinomycetota; class Actinomycetes; order Micrococcales; family Intrasporangiaceae; genus Intrasporangium; species Intrasporangium calvum. The sequence goes on along the minus strand of NC_014830.1, from coordinate 2,208,092 downwards.
CGAGCAGCCGCTGGCCCGGGTGGATCACCGAGCCTCCCCCCACGAGCCGGTTCTTCGAGACCAGGGCCCCCGGCGTGGTCCGGTGCGCCATCGCCAGGTCCCAGATCGTGTCTCCCGGGCGGACGGTGATCGCACGCCAAGGACGGGCCGCCTGCTCGGCGAAGACAATGTGGGCGGGTGGGGCGAGCTGTGCGACGTCGGCGGTGAGCATGCTGTCCTTTCCTTGGCCCGAGTGTGGAGGGCGGCCGGAAGGGGTGGCCGTGCGAGGGCTGAAGCGGAGGGCGATTGGGCAGAGCGAAGGGGTGAAGCGGACCAGTGGGTCTGGTGTTTCTGGTGGGACCGATGTGACGCTACCGCATGGTTGAGACCTAAAGTAAAAATGACATCGGTGTAATTCGTTCCACGGCGTTCGCACCGGCCACTCCGCCACTGGCCAGATAGGGGGAGCGCGGTCAGGTGCAGCGCTCGGCCCCGCTGGTGGCAGACTCGACCCCGTGACTGACGCACGCGCTGCCTCCTCCGGGTCCGACGACATCGACGACGACTCGCCGGCCGGCCGGTCCGACGACCGACCGCAGCTGGAGGTGCTCGTGGGGGAGTGGATCACCGTCCCCGACGCCGCGGAGCGACTGGGCGTGCCCTTGTCCCGGGTCCGTCAGATGATCGCCGACCGAGAGGTGCTGGCGGCTCGCGTGGGGGACCGCCGAGTCGTCGCGGTCCCGGCGAAGTTCCTCGACGACGCCGGGCCCCGCCCGGAGCTCAAGGGGACCTTCACGGTGCTGGCCGACGGCGGACTGACCGACGACGAGAGCATCGAGTGGCTCTACACGCCTGACCCCACCCTGCCGGTCGAGGGAGCTCCCATCGACGCCCTGCTCGCGGGCCACAAGACCGAGGTCCGGCGCCGGGCCCAGGAGCTCGCCTTCTAGGAGCGCCGGACACGGCGCTCGGGCTCAGGCCTGGCGGGCGGTCGAGGCGTCGACGAGGTCGTCGAGCACCGCGAGCGCGTCGCCGTCCAGGGCCTGCGGGCCGGCGGTCTGCTGCCGAGCCCGATCCAGGGCCTCGTGGGCCTCAGCGACGCGTCGTTGGATCATCCGCTCCACCTGCTCGACGGCCCCGGAGTCGGCGAAGATGCCCCGAAGCCGGTGGACGCCGGCCTCGTCGAGGTCCTCCCGGCCCAGCAGGGACTCAACCACGTCGCGGTCCGCGTCCCCCGCCAGGTCGAGAGCCAGCGCGACGAGCACCGTCCGCTTGCCCTCTCGGAGGTCGTCTCCGGCGGGCTTGCCGGTCGCCTCGGGGTCCCCGTAGACACCGAGGAGGTCGTCGCGCAGCTGGAACGCCTCGCCGAGGGCGAGGCCGTAGGCGGACAGGTCACCGAGGGCCGCCTCGGGGGCGCCGCCGACGCGGGCGCCGATGAGCAGCGGGTGCTCGATGGTGTACTTCGCGCTCTTGTAGCGGATGACGTTGCGCGCCGAGGCGATCCGCGCCTCGAGGTCCAGCCCGTCCCAGCCGCGTGCGGACTCGAGCAGGTCGAGGAACTGGCCGCCCATCAGCTGCGTGCGCATGAGGTCGAAGGCGCCGCGGCCGCGGGCCAGGTCCTCGGCCGGGAGCCCGCAGGTGGAGAACAGCTCGTCACACCAGGTGAGGCAGAGGTCGCCCGCGAGGATGGCGGCTCCCTCGCCGAAGCGTGCGTCGTCACCGGCCCACCCGCGGGACCGGTGCAGGTCGGCGACCGCGCGGTGCGCCGAGGGCATGCCGCGGCGGGTGTCGCTGCGGTCCATCACGTCGTCGTGCAGCAGGGCGGCGGCCTGGAAGAACTCCATGCTGGCGGAGAGCCGGACGAGCGCGTCGGAGTCAGCGGCGCCGGCGGCCCGGTAGCCCCAGTAGAGGAAGCTCGCCCGCAGGCCCTTGCCGCCGCTCAGCAGGCGCGAGACCGAGTCCACGAGCGGGGCGATGTCGTCGCCGATCTCGGCCAGCGCGGCGCGCGAGCCCTGGATGTGCGCGTCGATCGCCTGCTGGACCCGGCGGCGCAGGGCGTCGCGGTCGGTACGGCTGGTCACGCACGCTCCTCCATCATTGGGCGTGCGGACTGCCCCGCACGTCGCCGTCAGCCTACGCGGGTGGACGCCCGACCCGTGGCACGGGTCGGCGCCGTGGACACGCTCCGATCTATGGTGGCGGCATGGCACACGGCACGGCTTCCTCGATGACCCGCGCAGAGCGCTTCACGCGGTCTCTCGCAGCGATGGTCAAGGCGGACACGCCGACCTTCAGCTTCGAGTTCTTCCCACCGAAGGACGACGCGGCCGCCGAGCAGCTCTGGGGTGCCATCCGGAGCCTCGAGAAGGTGTCGCCGAGCTTCATCTCGATCACCTACGGAGCCGGCGGCAGCACCCGTGACCGCACCGTCCGCCTCACCCAGCGGGTGCTCGAGGAGACCTCGCTGACGCCGATGGCGCACCTGACCTGTGTCGGGCACTCGGTCGGGGAGCTGCGCCAGGTCGTCGGCCACTACGCCGCGGCGGGCGTCCGCAACATCCTCGCGCTGCGTGGCGACCCGCAGGGCGGGCTCGGTCAGCCGTGGGTCGCCCACCCGCAGGGGCTCAACCATGCGGACGAGCTCGTGGGGCTCATCAAGGGGCTCGGTGACTTCACCGTCGGGGTCGCGGCCTTCCCCGACGGGCACCCCGAGTCCCGGAGCGTCGAGGACGACGTCGAGACGCTGCTGCGCAAGGAGCGGGAGGGCGCGGAGTTCGCCATCACCCAGATGGTCTTCGACGTCGACAACTACCTGAGACTTCGCGACGAGCTCGCGCGTCGCGGGTCTCAGCTCCCGGTGGTCCCCGGCCTCATGCCGATCACCAACGCGCGCCAGGTGGTCCGGATGGCCGAGCTGGCGGGGCAGCCCATGCCGCAGGCCGTCATCGACCGGCTCGAGCGCCACCGTGACGACGCCGAGGCGGTGCGTCGCGAAGGTCTGGCGATCGCCACGGAGGCGGCGCGTCGGATGCTCGACGAGGGTGCGCCCGGCATCCACTTCATCACGATGAACCGGTCGTCGGCGACGCTCGAGGTCTACGGCAACCTCTGAGCCACCCCGAGTCCGCGGCGGGGCACCCGCCGGGCCCAGCGGCATACGGCACGGGCCGATCCGCGAGCGGACGGCACCCCTGCAACCCTCCGTTCGCGGGCCGGCCCGCGCTGTCACTCTGTCGGACCGTCGTTCGTAGTGCCTGAGCACGCATACTCAGCTGGCCCGATTCAGGCAGTATGCCGCTGGGCTGGCTCCGATGGGCCGTTGTCGTCCGATGGACGTGGCTTCCCCGCCTCAGCGCACGGTGACGGAGCGCCCGCCGGTGACCCGGACGAGCTCGTCGTGCGTCGTCGGGAACACGGTGTGCGGATGCCCGGCGGCCGCCCAGACGACCTCGTGCTCGGCCAGGGAGGCGTCGACCATCGTCGTCACAGCACCTGCGTGCGCGACTGGGGCAACCCCGCCGATCGCGAATCCCGTTGCTGCCCGGACGAACTCCGCATCCGCTTTGGCGATGCGCGCATAGCCGAGAGTGACGGCCAGATGGTCCGTGTCGACGCGGTGACCGCCCGAGGTCAGGACCAGGAGCGGGACGGTCACATGGTCGGTCGTCGTCGCGACGAAGACGAGGGAGTTGGCGATGGCGGAGACTGAGGTGCCGAGCGCTTCGGCAGCCTGGGCCGCGGTGCGGGCCGCACCGTCGAGGACGACGATGTCGGCCTGGACGCCCGCATCGGAGAGGGCTTGGCGCACCCGCGCCACGGCGGGGTGGTCGAGGACCGTGGACGCGCGCGTCGCGGCGTCGGACTCTCGGCTCCGGTCGGACATGGGGTCACCGTAGCGCCAGCGTCCCAGCCCCGGACTGGTTGCAGCTGTCAGTGGTGCGGGTTAGGCTGACTCAATCGAACAGGTGTTCGATACGGTGGGCGAGTCCGAGCGCGTGAGCCGCTCGCTCTCTCGACTCCACCGTTCAGCAGAGGTCCACAACAAGGTTCAAGTCGTCGGCAGGGTGTTCGGGCGGTCCGCGGTGGAGCAGCGGTCGTCTGGGTCGGGTTCTCCCGCCTCGACGTGTGTCCCGAAAGGAGACGTGTCGTGGTGCGCAGGTTCAGTGATCCCGTGGAGGTCAGGGTAGGGGAGCCGGAGCGTCCGGAGGCCTTCATCTGGCGTGGCCGACTCTATGTCGTGCGTGACGTCCTCTCGCAGTGGCGGGAGCGACGGGCCTGGTGGCGGGACGCGCTCGACGCGGAGGAGGCCGACGTCGGGCCGGGCAGCTCGATCGCCGCAGCGGCGAGAGAGCAGCGGGTCTGGCGTGTCGAGGCGAGTCCCGGCTCGTCGTTCGCGCCGGGGGTCTACGACCTTGCCCATGACGAGTCGGCGCCGGGGGACCGGTGGTCTCTCGTCCGGGTCGCCGACTGACCAGTCCCACTGACGAGTGCGGCTGCCCGAGCCAACTGGCCGCATGCCAACTGTCCAGGCCAACGGACCCAGGCCGACTGACAAGGAGCTCCGCCGATGACCATCGCATCAACGCAGACCAGTCCCTCCACAGGTTCAGGTTCGACCTCACGTTCACCCTCATGGGGCCGGCCGGACCGCGATTCGTCACCGTTTCGCCGGCCGCCCATCTCGGTGGCGGTGCTCGACCTGCTCGAGCGGGCCCGGTGCACCTTGGAGGATGCGTGCCGCACGGCCGACGCCTCCGAGCGCTACCGGGACGCCCATCTCGGGGCGCTTCGCGCGGCAGCCGCGATCGTGGCGGCGCGGACCACCCCCTCGGCCCGGTCGCGGCCCCGCAGCGTCTGGCAGGTCCTGCCCGGCGTCGCGCCCGAGCTCGCCGAGTGGGCGGCCTTCTTTGCGGCCTGCTCGACTCATCGCTCGGTCATCGACCGCGGGGGACGGATCCCCGCTCGAGAGGCCGACGACCTGCTCCGCCAGGCCGAGATGTTCCTCGAGATCGCCCAGGACCTTCTCGGGGTCCCGCTCACCATTCCTCTCCCGGAGCTGACGACCCCACTGCTCGTCTCCACCTCGGCAGCGCAGACCCAGGTTCCTTTGGGCGGGGCCTCCTCCGGTTGGGCTGCGCCATCGTCCACACCCGCGCCGGGGGACCGGCTCGACTGATGACCGACAGCTTCGTCCACCTGCACGTCGCATCGGGCTACTCGATGCGATATGGCACGGCCAAGCCGGAGCAGCTCGTCGAACGGGCTGCGGCGTTCGGCCAGCCGGCGCTCGCGCTCACCGACCGTGACGGCCTCTACGGTGCGGTCAAGTTCGTCACGGCGTGCCTGGCCCACGATGTCGCCCCGATCCTCGGGGTCGACCTCGCCCTCGGACCGGACCCGATCGAGCCGCGCCGCTACCCGGGGGCGACGGGTGCGGTGGCACGCAGCACGCGCACCCCCGTCCGAGGGGGTGCCCTCGTCGACCCACGCCTCCCTCGGGTCACCGTCCTCGCCCGGGGCAGCCGGACCGGTCTCCCGCCGGGTGTGGGATGGGCTGCGCTCTGCCGCTTCGTCACCGACACTCACCTGAGCGGCGAACGCGGCAATCCGGTGACGACCGCGCGACTGCTCGCCGAGCACGCCAACCCCGCTCCCGAGGACCCGGGACCCGGGAAGCGAGCCCAGCGGCATACGGCAGGAGACGAGGGGACGCCCAGGGAGAGGGTTGCCGAGTCCGTGGAGCCGGCCAGGTCCGGGAAGTCCGTCAGGCCCGGGAGGGCCGTCAAGCTCGTGAGGTCCGGGAGGACCCGGTCGGCGCCCTCCCGGCTCGTGGTGCTCCTCGGGCCGGACTCGGACGTCGGCCGGGCGGTGCTCGCCAAGAAACACTCCCTCGCCCGCGCGCTGCTCGAGCAGTGGCGTGACCTGCTGCCCCGGGACGGCCTCGTCGTCGAGATCGTCTGCCACGGCGGTCCCGAGGACCTCCCCGGCAGCCTCGGGCAGGCCGGCCGGATGCTCGCGCTCGCCGGGGAGGTCGGGGTCCCCACGGTGATCACCGCGGCGGTCCGGCACGCCGACCCGCAGGATGCCGCGATCGTCGACGTCCTCGACGCGGCGCGCCGCCTGGTCGCGCTGGACGAGCGTCATCTCGACCGGGTCACGACAGCGGGGCACCTCTCACCCACGCCGGTCATGCACGCCCTCGCCCGTGACGTGGTGCAGGTCTCCGGCCCGGGTCTCGTGGGCGGGGGTCCCCTGGTCCGGCAGCTGGCTGCCGAGCTCGTGGCCCGGACGACGGCCCTGGCCACCGAGTGCATCCAGGACCCACGCGCCGACCTGGGCATCGGTTCGGTCCACCTTCCCGAGCCGGGTGTGCTCGGCATCCGCGACGGAGTCAGCCCGCAGGCGGTGCTGGCGCGGCGGTGCCGCGAGTCGATCGCGACGCGCTATCCCGACCACGGGACCAGCGAGCTCGCGGCGGTCAGTGCGCGGCTCGAGGACGAGCTGCAGGTCATCGAGACGCTCGGGTACGCGACGTACTTCCTCACCGTGGCGCAGGTCTGCGACCTCATCCGCGAGATGGGGGTCCGGGTCGCGGCGCGCGGTTCGGGGGCGGGCTCGGTCGTCAACTACCTGCTCGGCATCTCCGGGGTGGAGCCGATGCGGCACGGCCTGCTCATGGAGCGGTTCTGCTCACCGCTCCGGGCGGAGCTGCCCGACATCGACATCGACGTCGAGTCCGCCCGGCGCACCGAGATCTACGAACGGGTCCTCGGCCACTTCGGGGGTGAACGCGTCACCTGCGTCTCGATGATGGACACCTACCGCGTGCGGCACGCGATCCGCGACGCCGGGGCGGCGCTCGGCCTGCCGCCCCAGGAGATCGACGCCATGGCCAAGGCGTTCCCGCACATCGCCGCCCGCAACGTCCGCAACGCCATCGCCGAGCTGCCCGAGCTGCGCGCGAGCGGGCTCGACGTGCCCCGCCTCCAGCTGATGTACGACATCGTCGAGCGCCTCGACGGGCTCCCGCGCCACATCGCCCTGCACCCGTGCGGGGTGGTGCTCTCCGACTCCGGCCTGCTCGACCGGACGCCCGTCGAGGCGAGCTGGCTCGGCTTTCCGATGAGCCAGTTCGACAAGGACGACGTCGAGGCGCTGGGCCTGCTCAAGCTCGACATCCTCGGCATCCGGATGCAGTCGGCGATGGCCCAGGCGGTGGCGGAGGTGGAGCGGGTCGACGGGACCAAGGTCGACCTCGATGACGAGGCCAGTGTGCCCTTCGACGACGCGGAGACCTTCGAGCTGATCCGGTCGACCCGGACGCTCGGATGCTTCCAGATCGAGAGCCCGGGGCAACGAGAGCTCATCGGCAAGTTCGGGCCGCAGACCTTCGAGGACATCATCATCGACATCTCCCTCTTCCGGCCCGGTCCGGTCAAGAGCGACATGATCGTCCCCTTCCTCAACGCGAGACAGGGATGGAAGGAGCCGACCTACCTCCATCCCACGCTCGTGCCCGCCCTGCAGGAGACCGAGGGGGTCGTCGTCTTCCACGAGCAGGTGCTCAAGCTCGTCGCCGAGACGACCGGCGTGACCTTGGCCGAGGCCGACGAGGTGCGCCGGGCGCTCGGGTCCCCGCAGGGGCAGGAGAAGGTCGAGAAGTGGTGGCGGCCGGCCGCCCTCGCCCGGGGCTACTCCCGCGAGGACGTCGACCGGATCTGGGACGTCCTCAAGGCCTTCGCCTCCTTCGGGTTCTGCAAGGCCCACGCGGCAGCCTTCGCCCTGCCGACGTACCAGTCCGCCTGGCTGAAGACCCACCACCCGGCCGCGTTCCTCGCAGGGGTGCTCACCCATGACCCGGGCATGTACCCGAAGCGGCTCATCCTCGATGACGCCCGGGCCTTCGGCATCACGATCCTCGGCCTCGACGTCAACGTCTCGACAGGGGAGTACCGCTTCGAGCGCACCGAGGACGGCGACGAGGCCATCCGACTCTCCCTCGCCGACGTGCGCGGCATCTCCGACCTGGAGATCGCCGGCATCGTCGCAGCACAGCCCTACGCCAGCCTCTCCGACTTCTGGCAACGCGCCCGCGTGTCCCGGCCGACGGCGGAGCGGCTCGTCCTCGCCGGGGCCTTCGACTCCCTCCACGACATCGTCACGGGCGGGCTCGTGCCCGGTGGACTGGGTCAGGACCCGACCCACGGCAGCTCCGTCGGGAGCGGCTCCCGCGAGCCGGCCGGAAGGCCTTCCGCCGGGTCGGACGGACCCGCGTCCCGTGGTCCCCGCCAGCGCGCTGCCGCGGGGTCGCGCAGCGGGCTGGGGCGGCGCGGGCGGGTGACGCGGCGCGACCTGCTGCTCCACGTCGCCGAGCTGGACCGCTGGTCGGCCTCCCAGCGTCGGACGCGCGGGTCCGCTCGGGCCGTGGGCCGGCGCGCCCCGACCGGTCTGGGCACCACCACCGCGTCGCATCGCGGGCGGACCACCGCGGTGTCCGAGTCGGGGGACATCCGGGCCCTTGCCGCAGCGCAGTCCCGGGCGCCCGCCCCGGTGCCCTCACAGGTTCCGGTGCAGCTCGCCCTCGACCTCGGGGACACCCCCCGGCTCACTGCGACGAGCGGGTTGCCGGAGATGACCGGGCCCGAGCGGGTTCGCGCCGAGCTCGAGGTGCTCGGCCTCGATGCCAGCGGTCACGTCGTCGACTTCTACCGCCCGATGCTCGATGCCCTCGGGGTGGCCCGCGCGGACGAGTTGCTGTCCGGGCGGAGCGGTCGTGAGGTCTGGGTGGCGGGGGTCAAGGTGGCGACGCAGACTCCGCCCATCCGGTCCGGGCGCCGCGTCGTCTTCCTCACCCTCGATGACGCGACCGGTCCCGTCGACCTCACCTTCTTCGAGGACGTCCAGGGGCCCTATGCATCGACGGTCTTCCATTCCTGGCTGCTCCTCTGCCGGGGCCTCGTGCGCCGTACCGGACCCAAGGGGCTGTCGATCCGGGCCACCGGCGCCTGGGAGCTGAGCGGCCTGCAGGACGCCTGGACCGCGGGCGGAATCGCCGCCGTACGCGATGCCCTCGAAACCGCTGACCGGGTCGCCCGGGAGCGGGCGGAACCGCTCCCGGAGAATGCGGGAGACGGCGGCCAGGACCGGCACCTCGGGGTCGGAGAGACCCCAGCCGGGCGTCGGGTGCTCGTGCACGCCTCCGGGTTCAAGCAGTCGCCCTACGCCGACATCCGTCCTGCCGGGGGCGACGTCCGGGAGTCCCGCAGCGCGGCCTCGCTCGTGCCCTCGGACATCCCGCAGGGGCCGCCACGCAAGCTGTGGCACGCGAGTCCGGGAAGTGCGGGGCACTAGGGTGAACCTGCCAGAACCCTGCCGCCAGCCCCGGAGGACGTCGTGCCAGACGAGCAGCATCCGCAGCACCGCGTCGGTGCCCGCCTGTCCGCCGTCGTCTCCTCCGTGCGCACCCACGCCGACGAGGAGGCCCGCATCCTCGGGCGCCAGCTCGACGTGCTCGATCTCGGGGGCGGCACGGGCGGGGTCGCCGTCCCTCTCGCAGAGGACGGCCACCAGGTCACCGTCGTCGACCCCAGCCCGGATGCCCTCGCCGCCCTCGCACGCCGGGTCCGTGAGGCCGGTATCCATGACAACCTCACCGCGATCCAAGGAGATGGCGACACGCTGGACAGCGTGCTGTCCGGACGCCGCTTCGACCTCGTCTGCTGCCACGGCGCCCTCGAGTTCGTCGACGACCCGGCGGCCACGCTGCGCGCCATCTCCGACATCCTTCGCCCCGACGGCACCCTGTCGCTCCTCGTCGCAGGGCGCCTCGCGGTGGTCCTCGCCAAGGCGGTCGCAGGCGAGTTCGCCCAGGCCCGCGCCGCCCTGCTCGACCCCGACGGCCGCTGGGGTCGGACCGACCCCCTGCCCCGGCGCTTCGACCTCGACCGGCTCGAGGAGCTGCTCACCGGCGCCGGCCTCCGCGTCGTCCAGGTCCGCGGGACGAACATCCTCGGACACCTCGTCCCCGCGTCCCTCATCGACTCCGAGTCGGACCGTGTGGCACTGGCCGAGCTCGACGAGATCCTCGTGGCCGGTCCCGGACGCGAGTTCCTCCGGACCCTCGGAAATGGTCTCCACCTCATCGCGCGCCGCGACTGAGTCCCCCGCGGTTCGACGGGCCCCCGGCGCTGTCCCGATGGTGGACCGGAGATGAGCCGTCGCCAGTTCACTGCGCCGACCCGGACCGAGGAAGGGCCGCCCGACGACACGGGCTGCACCATCCTGCACGTCGACATGGACGCCTTCTACGCGTCCGCCTCGCTGATCTCCAGACCCGATCTGCGCGGCAAGCCGGTCATCATCGGCGGTGCCGGGGGCAGGTCGGTGGTCCTCTCCGCGACGTATGAAGCCAGAGCCTTCGGGGTGGCGTCGGCCATGCCGATGGCGCGGGCCCGTCGGCTCTGCCCGCAGGCCGTCGTCATCGTCCCCGACCACCGGCGGTACGCCGCCATCTCCGAGGCGGTCATGGCGACGTTCGCCGCGGTCACGGAGCACGTCGAGCCACTCTCCCTCGACGAGGCCTTCCTCGACGTCGCCGGAGCCGTGCGACGACTGGGACCTCCCACCCTCATCGCGGAGCGGTTGCGCGACACGATCGCCGACGAACAGGGAATCACCTGCTCGGTCGGCGTCGCCTCGACCAAGTTCGTCGCCAAGCTCGCCTCGGCGCTCGCCAAGCCGGACGGTCTGATCGTCGTCCCACGCGCCGAGACCGTCTCCTTCATCCATCAGCTCCCGGTCGGCGCCATCTGGGGCGTCGGTGACAAGACGGAGGAGCACCTGCACCGGCTCGGGCTGCGCACGGTCGCGGACCTGGCCCACACGCCCGTCGAGACCCTGCAGCGCGCCCTCGGGGACGTCGCGGGCCGCAACCTGCACGACCTCGCCTGGGGGCGTGATCCGCGCAGCGTGGTCCCCGAGCGCCGGGAGAAGTCGATCGGTGCGGACGAGACCTTCGCCCACGACATCGACGACCCGGTTCGCATCCATCGGGAGCTCCTCAGGCTCGCAGACCGCACCGCGGCGCGGGCTCGCTCCGCGGGGATGGCCGGACGCACCATCTCGATCAAGGTGCGGTTCTCCGACTTCACGACCATCACGAGGGCCAAGACGCTGCGCCACCATACGGACGTCTCCCGTGAGATCTTCGCCACTGCCGTCGAGCTGTTCGATCGGCTCGCCCTCCAGCGGGCTCGGATCCGGCTGGTGGGCGTGCGGCTCGAGGGACTCGTGCCGGCCACTGCGGCGCCCATCCAGTCCGCGCTCGACGAGCCGGAGCACGGCTGGCGGGACGCGGACCGGGCCGTCGACCGGGCCAGCGCACGGTTCGGGGCCGGAGCCGTCCGCCCCGCCAGCCTGATTCCCGACTCGGGCACGGCAGCAGCCCCGGCCCTGAGCCCTCGACTGCCCGCCGCGCCGGGGCGCCGACCGGGTCGAAACCCGGAACCCACGGCGACCTAGGTTCGTTCGGGTTCACAGGAGGGTAAACGACACTTATCCTGAAGGGGAGAACCTCCTGCGACGGACAGTCGCAGGACGGCCGAGTCGACAACACTGCAGGACAGGGAGGTGCCACGTGGCACTCTCGGAACACGAGGAGGCACTGCTCCAGCAGATGGAGGAGGCCCTCTACGCCGAGGACCCGCGATTCGCGTCGCGGATCGAGAAGACGAAGTCGGGCGCGCTCGGTCGGGGACGAATCGTCGTAGGTGTTGCAGCGGGCGTCGTCGGTTTGGCGTTGATCATCTTCGCGGCCATGATCTCGAACATCTGGCTCGGCGCCGTCGGCTTCGCAGCCATGGTCGCCGGGATCGTCTGGGCGATCACGCCGGCAAAGCAACCGCTCGGTTCCGTCGGCGAGGACGGTGGGGTGAAACCCAGGAAGAAGGCCACGGGTGGCGCGCCCGGCGGCAAGTCGGGCACCTTCATGGAGCGGCTCGAGCAGCGATGGGACAAGCGGCGTCACGACCAGATGTGAGGTCACGGACGAGGCGGGTCGTGAGTTCCGGGCTGGCCGCAGCGCTCACGGTCGGGTCACGAGGACGCCGACCCCCCACGTGGCGATGATGAGAACGGCCGTGAGGAGCTCGATCCCCACGTTCAGCGCCACCGCACTCACCGCGTGACGGGTGGCGTCCCACGCGCGCTGATGGCTGCGGAGGGTGGCGCGCTCGAGCACGTACACCGTCCCGACGAATCCGAGCGGCGCACCGAGAACCGGGATGACGAACAGCCCGATGACGCCCGCGACGAGAGCGATCGCGATGATCCTGGCGTCCACTCCCGTGGCGCGCATCCGGCGGCCGGGCACGACGTACTGGGAGACCAGTCCGGCGGCATAGATCGCGGTGGCGACGGCTAAGGTCAGCCACCCCGCCGTGGACTGCATGGTGACGGCCCAGAGCAAGGTCGCTCCCCAGACGAGGAGCAGCCCAGGCAGGACTGGAACGACGACCCCGACGGTGCCCACCAGCATGATGAGCAGGACCAGGACGTTGGTCCCGGTGATCACGGCGGGGTCATGACGGAGCGTCGATCAGCCGCGTCCCAGCGCCTGGTCAGTGCTCGTCAACCGGGGCAGACCTGGGCACCTCGGACAGCCGGTCACTCTCGTCCCGGATGTCGACCGCCTGATCCATCAGGGCGGGGAGGTGCTGTCGACCGTGGTGGGCGCAGAAGAGCAGCTCTCCGCCGGTGACGAGACGAGCGCGGATGTAGGCCTGGGCGCCGCAGCGGTCGCAGCGGTCGGACGCGGTCAGTTCGGGTGCCAGTGCTGTGTTCATCGTGCTCGCCTTCTCTCCACCCTCTGTGGGCTCAGCCGAGACTGAACCCTGTCATATACCAAGACGCTCGACCAAAGGATCTCGTTGCCCCGCCGGGGCTCCATCACCCTCTCGTCGTGCGTCGTGGACGTTCCAACAGTGAATCACGCGGATTCCTTCCCGCCCCGGAGGCAAGGCGCCTGAGACCTGCGTCATGTCCGGATCGTTACGCGTCACGTACCCATTCAGCCACCTGCCGCGAGCCTCCCGGCACGGGCCCGGCAGGGTCGTTAGGCTTCCGTTGCCCGCCGGACCCACGAAGAGAGTGATCGACCGCCTTGGCCTCCGCCTCCCGCCCCGCCCCCAACGGCAACGGTGACTACACCGCTCGCCACCTTCAGGTCCTCGAGGGACTCGAAGCCGTGCGCAAGCGCCCCGGCATGTACATCGGCTCGACGGACCAGCGCGGCCTCATGCACTGCCTGTGGGAGATCATCGACAACGCCGTCGACGAGGCGCTGGCCGGCGTGTGCGACCACATCGACGTCATCCTGGCCCGCGACGGCTCCATCGAGGTCCGGGACAACGGGCGCGGGATCCCGGTCGACATGGAGCCCCGCACCGGGCTCTCCGGGGTGGAGCTCGTCTTCACCAAGCTCCACGCCGGCGGCAAGTTCGGCGGGACCTCCTACGCGGCCACCGGCGGCCTCCACGGCGTCGGCGCGTCCGTCGTCAACGCACTCTCGGCCCGCCTCGACGTCGAGGTGGACCGAGACGGCAGGACCTACGGGATGAGCTTCCGCCGCGGCGAGCCCGGCATCTTCACCGACTCGGGCTCCGGGCACTCCCCGGACTCGCCCTTCGAGCCGTACGAGAAGCGCAGCGCGGTGCCGGTCATCGGCAAGACGAAGCGCGGCGTCACCGGTTCCCGGGTGCGGTTCTGGCCCGACCCCCACATCTTCCTCAAGGGGTCGGTCCTCGACTACGACGCCCTCGTCGGGAGGGCCCGCCAGACCTCGTTCCTCGTCCCCGGCCTACGCCTGGTGATCCGGGACGAGCGGCGCCTCCCCGGCACGCCGGCGGCTGACGGGCCGGTCGAGGAGGTCTTCCACCACGACGGTGGGATCACCGAGTTCGTCGAGTTCCTCGCCCCTGACCCGCCGGTGACCGACGTGTGGCGCCTGCAGGGGTCGGGGACGTTCAAGGAGACGGTGCCGATCCTCGACAACGAGGGGCACATGAGCCCGACCGAGCTGGAGCGCGAGTGCGTCGTCGACGTCGCGCTCCGCTGGGGGCAGGGCTACGACGCGCGGATGCAGTCGTTCGTCAACATCATCACCACGCCCAAGGGGGGCACCCACGTCGCCGGGTTCGAGCAGGCGCTGCTCAAGGTGTTCCGGCGCCAGCTGGAGATCAACGGCCGGCGGCTCAAGGTCGGCAACGACAAGCCCGACAAGGACGACGTCCTCGCAGGCATGACTGCGGTCGTCACGGTCCGCCTGGCCGAGCCCCAGTTCGAGGGACAGACCAAGGAGGTCCTGGGCACCAACGCCGTGCGCGCCATCGTCGCCAGGGTCGTCGAGACCGAGCTGACGGCGAGGCTGACCTCGACCAAGCGCGGCGACAAGGCGCAGGCCGCGCTGCTGCTCGAGAAGGTCGTCTCCGAGATGAAGTCGCGGATCAGCGCGCGGCTGCACAAGGAGACGCAGCGCCGCAAGAACGCCTTGGAGAGCTCGACCCTGCCGACCAAGCTCCGGGACTGCCGCACCAACGACGTCGACCGGTCGGAGCTGTTCATCGTCGAGGGCGACTCGGCGATGGGCACCGCCAAGGAGGCGCGCAACTCGGAGTTCCAGGCGCTGCTGCCGATCCGCGGAAAGATCCTCAACGTCCAGAAGGCCTCGGTGTCGGACATGCTCAAGAACGCCGAGTGTGCTTCGATCATCCAGGTCATCGGCGCCGGCTCGGGACGCAGCTTCGACCTCGCGGCCGCCCGATACGGCAAGGTCATCATCATGACCGACGCCGACGTCGACGGCGCTCACATCCGCACCCTGCTGCTGACCCTCTTCTTCAGGTACATGCGTCCGCTCGTGGAGGCCGGCCGCGTCTACGCCGCGATGCCCCCGCTGCACCGCATCGAGGTGGTCAACGCCGGCGCGAAGAAGAACGAGCTCATCTACACGTACAACGAGATCGAGATGCGTCGCACGGTCGCCCGCCTGGAGAAGACCGGCAAGAAGATCAAGCAGCCGATGCAGCGGTACAAGGGCCTCGGCGAGATGAACGCCGACCAGCTCGCGGACACGACGATGGACCCGCGGCACCGCACCCTGCGGCGGGTCACCATGCGGGACTTCGAGGCGGCCGAGGGGACCTTCGAGCTGCTCATGGGCAACGAGGTGGCACCGCGCAAGGACTTCATCATCGAGTCCGCTGCGGAGGTCGACCGCGAGCGGATCGACGCCTGACGCGCACCTTCGGTGCCGCCCCGCCCAACCGCACACCAGCGTCAGCCGGCCGTATGCCGCTGAGCCGGCTCAGCGGCATACGGCGAGGTCAGTCGGTGGCTGGGTGGTCTGGTCCGGCGACCACGGCCGCGACGTACTCGAACACGTCGACCGGCGACTTGCCACACGACTCCGGCCGGGTCACCCCGAGCGGACGTCGCTGCACCTGCACCCGCCAGCGGCGGCCGTCCTCGTGCTCGACCTCGATGGCCGTCTCGTCGCCGGGCGCGGGCGGGCGGGCCCACAGGGCACCGAGCCGCGTCTCACCCGCCAGGGCCCGGACGTGGGACTCGGCGCACTGTGCCGCAGGGGTCAACGGCGCGCGGCCCCGGTCATGAGCTGCACCGAGCAGCTCTTGCGGGATGTGACCGCTGCCGCTGGCTCCCAGCACCCACGCGGCTGACGTCTCGTCGAGGCGGGCGAAGCCCTGCCCCCACGGCAGGAGCACCGCGGTGGGGGCGAACCGGTGACCGCCGGTGTGCGACACCTCCCACACGCGCTCCGCCGCGTCCCGGGAGAGGGCGGCCGCTGCGGCCGCGAGCGGCCGCCCGCGGACCGCGCAGCAGACGTCCCGTCGGCCGTTGGTGCAGATGAGCAGCTGGGGCGGCGCCTCCTCGGCCCCGGGCAGGGACGCCCGCACGAGACGCTGACGGCCACTGGCGAGGGCGGTCCAGTCGAGCGAGAGCAGGTCACCGGGGTGGTCCAGCTCGGCGGACAGCAGCCAGGCCTCGTCACCACGGTGGCCCGCGTGGGCGACCAGGGCGCGGTGCGGACCGTCCCGGTCCGGGTGACCGCCGGGGCGGCGGATGAGCATGAACCGTCCGCCGGCCCCTGAGCAGCGACCGTCGAGCTCCGCGCCGAGGGCCGGGTCCAGGTGTGACTCGACGGCGGCCACCCGGCCCCAGGGCCCGGACTGCTCGAGGACGACGAAGAAGGCGGCTCTCGCGCTCGTCCCGAACGCGCTCGTGCCGTCACCGTCCCACAGCACCGAGCACGCGTCTGCCGCCGGCTGCGCGTGGCCGGCGGTGGCCGGGTGGCGGCCGAGGTCATCCGCCCCCTCGGGGACCGCGCCGGGCGCTGCAGCGCTCACGGGGCCGGTCATGGGGCCTGTCACGGGGCCGGTCATGGGGCCGGTCATGGGGCCGGTGGCGGGGCGACGACCGCCGCGATGACGGACGTCGTCGGAGTGCCGGAGCCGTCCCGCCGCCCGGTTGCCGGCGGAAGCTCAATGGCCACGCCGTTGGCCGCGGAGGCGCGGACCGGGGTGTTGCCCGCGAACGCGACGACCAGCGTGTCCTCGCCCTTGAGGAAGCGGTGGCAGCGGACCCCACCGGTGGCCCGACCCTTCGGCGGATACTCGGAGTAGGGCGTCACCTTGAGCGTGCCGGCCTCCGTGCCGGGCAGAGCCCCGGACGAGCCGGCCGAGGTCACGACCACGCCGTCCGAGCTCGGGTCGACGACCCCGAAGAAGACGGCGCTCGCGCCGGCGGCCAGCTTCACGCCGGCCATGCCCCCCGCGGACCGACCCTGCGGGCGAACGGTCTTCGCGGCAAAGCGGAGCAGTTGCGCGTCGCTCGTGATGAACACGAGATCGAGGTCGTCTCGGTCGGCCACGGCGGCACCGACCACCCGGTCCCCGTCCTTGAGGCTGATGAGGGACCAGTCGGTCCCCTTGGGGGTGTCCGGGGAGACGCGCTTGACGACACCGGACGCGGTGCCGAGGGCGACCACGGGGGCCTCGGCACCGATCGGCACGATGGTGAGCGGCTCCTCGTCCTTGGCCAGGTCGACGTAGGCGGCCAGCGGGGCACCGCCGCCCAGACTCGGCGCGCCGTTCGTCGGGGGGAGGGTGGGCAGCTCGAGCGCAGAGAGCCGCACCATCCGTCCGGACGTCGTGACGAGGCCGAGCTCGCCCCGCGCCGTCGTGCGCACCGCCCCCACGAGGGCGTCGTGCCTGGACCGTGACCCTTCGGCCGTGACCGGCTCCGGGCCCACCGTGCGGGCGAGCAGGCCCGTCGAGGACAGCAGGACCCAGCAGGGGTCGTCCGTGATCTCGAGCGGCGTCGCCGTCGTCGTGGGGCGGGCCTGTCCGGAGCTCTCGAGGAGCACCGTGCGGCGGGGCGTGCCGTGCTTCTTCGCGACCTCCGCCAGCTCGGTGGACACGAGCTTGAGGAGCAGCCTGTCGCTCTCGAGCAGGGCGCGGAGCTCCTCGATCTGCCGCTCGAGCTCGGACTTCTCGGACTCGAGCTCGATCCGCGAGAACCGCGTGAGGCGCCGGAGCTGGAGGTCGAGGATGTAGGTCGCCTGCGGGTCGGAGAGGTCGAAGACGTCCATGAGCCGCGTCTTGGCCGTGGCGGCGTCGTCGCTCGAGCGGATGACCTGGATGACCTCGTCGATGTCGACGATGGCGATGAGCAGGCCCTCGACGAGGTGGAGGCGTTCCTCGCGCTTGGCGAGGCGGTGCTCGGTCCGGCGCCGGACCACGTCGGTGCGGAAGTCGACGTAGACCTGCAGCAGCTGCTTGAGGCCCAGGGTCCGCGGCTGGCCCTCGACGAGGGCCACGTTGTTGATGCCGAAGTTCTCCTCCATCGGCGTCAGGCGGTAGAGCTGCTCGAGCACCGCGTCCGGGTTGAAGCCGTTCTTGACCTCGATGACGAGGCGCAGCCCGTGCCCGCGGTCGGACAGGTCCTTGAGGTCGCTGATGCCCTGCAGCTTCTTGCTCTGGACCAGGTCGCGGATCTTCTCGATGACCTTCTCGGGGCCGACGAGGTAGGGCAGCTCGGTGACGACGATGCCCTTGCGGCGAGGGGTGATGTTCTCGATCCGGGCGGTGGCCCGGGTGCGGAAGCTGCCCCGCCCGGTCAGGTAGGCGTCCCGGATGCCCTCGAGGCCGACGATCCGGCCGCCGCCGGGAAGGTCGGGCCCCGGGACGAACTTCATCAGCTCGTCGAGGGAGCAGGACGGGTTGGCGATCAGGTGGCGGGCCGCGCCGATGACCTCGATGAGGTTGTGGGGCGCCATGTTGGTGGCCATGCCGACGGCGATGCCCGAGGCGCCGTTGACGAGCAGGTTGGGGAACGCGGCCGGCAGCACCTCGGGCTGGTACTGGGTGTCGTCGTAGTTCGGCACGAAGTCGACGGTGTTCTCGTCCAGGCCGGAGACCATGAGCAGCGCGGACTCCGCGAGGCGCGCCTCGGTGTAGCGGGCGGCGGCGGGGCCGTCGTCGAGCGAGCCGAAGTTGCCGTGCCCGTCGATCAGGGGCAGGCGCAGGGTGAAGGGCTGGGCCATGCGGACGAGCGCGTCGTAGATGGCGGTGTCGCCGTGCGGGTGGTACTTGCCCATCACCTCGCCGACGATGCGCTGGCTCTTCACGTGGCCGCGGTCCGGGCGCACGCCGAGCTCGTTGGCGCCGTAGAGGATCCGGCGCTGGACCGGCTTCAGGCCGTCGCGCGCGTCGGGCAGGGCGCGCGAGTAGATGACGCTGTAGGAGTACTCGAGGAAGGCGTTCTGCATCTCCTCCTCGACGTCGATCCCGACGATCTTCTCCTCGAAGTCCTCAGGGGGAGGCGTGGTGGCGGTACGTCGGGCCATGCCGGGTGGGGCTCCTTGCTGCGGGGGGCGAACACCCCATCTTCGCGCACCGGGTCGCGGGCGCGGGACCTGCCACGCCGGGGCGGCCGGAACCGCGGTCGCTCAGGCGTCGCACTCGGGGTGCCGGTGCCCGAAGCGCCCCCAGTGGGCGACGTCCGCGGCCGTCCGTCGCGTCCGCCTGAGGCTGGGGCTCCGGGGCCCGGGGAGCGAGTGGCCGATCGACACGACGCCGACGACGCGCCGGGCGGCGGGGATGCCGAAGGCCGTCTTCACGGCCTCGTGGTGGCTCGGGGGGACGCCGAAGAAGAGGCCGCCGAGCCCTTCGTCGACCGCGGTGAGCAGCATGAGCAGCGCCGCCATCCCGGTGTCGATGTCCCAGTAGGGGACCGGCCACCGCGACTCGTCGCGGTCGGTCCAGCCCTTGTCGGGTGCGGCGTAGCGGTCGAGGTAGGCCTCCTTGTCGGAGAGGCAGAGGATGAGCACCGGCGCCTGCCGTATGCCGCTGAGCCAGGTGTCGCTCGGAGCCTCCGGACTCGTCGTGGTCCTCCAGAACAGGTCCCGCTCCGCCTCCTCGCTCAGGACGAGAAAGTCCCAGCCCTGGCTGAAGCCGGCGCTCGGGGCGCGCACGGCGTGCTGGAGGCAGCGCTCCACGGTCTCGCGGGGCACGGGTCGGTCGGGGTCGTAGCGCCGGACCATGCGGCGACGACGCACCACGTCGGAGAACTCCATGGCGCCAGCCTCGCACCAGACGGCTCGGCGGCGGCGGGAGCGCGCCGTGGGTGGGTCGGTCGGCGACGTGAGGGGCCCGCTCGTGAAACGATGGGCCCATGGTGGGAGGCAGCGAGATGCCGGCGGCGTCGCAGGTGGTTGGCCCCGGCGCCCAGGGCGGCGCTGTCGAGCCTGAGGCCTGGCCGAAGCCGCCGATCGAGTGGGAGGCGGATGTCGTCCTGCGGGACGGGACCGTGTGCCACGTGCGGCCGATCGAGCCGGCGGACGCCGACCGCCTGCGCCAGTTCCACAACCGCCAGTCCGACGAGTCGATCTACTTCCGGTTCTTCGCCCCGTTGCGGGAGCTGAGCGACCGTGACGTCCACCGCTTCACCCACGTGGACTACCACGACCGGGTCGCCCTCGTCGCCATCCTCAACGGCGAGATCATCGGCGTCGGCCGGTTCGACCGGATCGACGCGGCCAGCGCCGAGGTGGCGTTCAACATCTCCGACCACATGCAGGGCAAGGGCATCGGCTCGGTCCTGCTCGAGCACCTCGCCGCGATCGCCCCCGACGTGGGCATCACGCGGTTCCGGGCCGAGGTGCTCCCGCAGAACCGCAAGATGCTGATGGTCTTCAAGGACGCGGGCTACGAGGTCTCGAGCCACATCGAGGACGGCGTGGTGGGTCTCTCGTTCGACATCTTGCCGACCGAGCAGTCCAAGGCGGTCCAGCTCTCCAGAGAGCACCGGGCCGAGTCCAGGAGCATGCGCACGATCCTCTTCCCGGAGAAGGTGGCGATCATCGGCGCGAGCCGTCGGGCGGAGTCGACCGGGGCCCTGGTCCTGCGCAACCTCATCGGCGCGGGGTTCGAGGGGGAGCTCTACCCGATCCACCGAGAGGCGGCGGAGATCCAGGGGCTGCAGGCCTACCCGACGATCGCCGACGCACCCGGACCGGTCGACCTCGCGGTGGTCGTCGTCCCGGCCGTGGACTCGGTCGAGGTCGTGGAGGAGTGCGGCCGGGCCGGGGTCAAGGCCCTGCTCGTCCTCTCGTCGGGTTTCGCCGAGGCCGATGAGGAGGGGGCGCGGCTACAGGAACGGCTCCGCACCAGCGCCCGGAGCGCCGGCATGCGGGTCGTCGGCCCCAACAGCTTCGGACTGATCAACAACCAGCGCGGGGTCCGGCTCAACGCCACCCTGGCCTCGGTGATCCCGGCGGAGGGCCGGCTCGGCCTCTTCGCCCAGAGCGGCGCGCTCGGCATCGCGGTGCTTGCCTCCGCTGCCCGCCGTGGCCTGGGCATCTCGATCTTCGCCTCGGCCGGCAACCGGATCGACGTGTCCGGCAACGACCTCATGCAGTACTGGATCGACGACCAGGACACGACCACGGTGGGGCTCTACCTGGAGTCGATGGGCAACCCGCGCAAGTTCTCGCGGATCGCCCGACACCTCGCTTCCGTCAAGCCCGTGATCGTCGTGTCGTCAGGCGTCTCGCAGTATGCCGTCCCTCCGGGGCACCGGACCCGGACCCCCAACGTCCCGCCGCAGGCCTTCGACGCTCTGCTCCGCCAGGCTGGGGTGATCCGCGTGGAGAACGTCCACCAGCTCTTCGACGTGGCGCAGCTGACCTTGCACCAGCCGCTCCCGACGGGCGAGCGGATCGCCATCGTCGGCAACTCTGACGCCCTCGGCTCGCTGAGCGCCTCCGCGGCCGAGAGCTGGGGCCTGCGCGTGACCCACGGACCGGTCTCCCTGCTCCCGCAGGCTTCGGCCGAGGAGTTCGCCGAGGCCCTCGACGCCGCCTTCAACAACCCCAAGGTCGACAGCGTGGTCGTCGCCTTCATCCCGCCACTGGTCACCCCGGACGAGCAGGTGTCGCTCGCCGTGCGCAACGTCGTCGCCAAGTACGACAAGCCGTGTGTGGCCACCTTCCTCGGCATGCGCGGCGTCGACGGTGGCCTCCGGTACACCACCTCTGAGGGCGAGGACCGCTCGGTTCCGTCGTACGCGATGCCTGAGGACGGGATCCGCGCCCTGCGCTCCGTGACCAGCTATGCCCAGTGGCGGGCTCGCGACCGGGGTCTGCCCGTGGCGCCGGTGGGGATCGACCGCGCCCGCGCCACCGAGCTGCTCGACTCCTGGCTGGCCGCGAGCCCAGAGGGACGTCCTCTGACGCGGGAGGAGGTCGCCGAGCTGCTCAACACCTACGGGATCCGGCCCTGGCCCGCGATCGAGGTCTCGAGCGTCGACGAGGCGGTCGCGGCAGCGGAGGTGCTCAGCTATCCGGTGATCCTCAAGTCGACGTCCCCCGTGGTGCGCCACCAGCCGGGTCTCGCGGGCGTGCGGGCCGACCTCGGCGATGGGGACGCTCTCCGCGACGCCCACGCGTCCCTCACCGAGCGGCTCCGGCCGCTCGGTGCCGACCGCTTCGTGGTCCAGCGAATGGCGGTTCCCGGCGTCTCCTGCGTCCTCAAGGCGACGGAGGACCCGCTCTTCGGTCCCGTCATCAGCTTCTCCGTGGCCGGACCCCCCACCGACCTGCTCGGCGACATCGCCCATCGGATCCCGCCGCTCACGGATGTCGACGTGACCGACCTCATCAACGGTGTCCGGGCAGCGCCGCTGCTCTCCGGGCACCGGGGGGCCGCGCCGGTGCACCGAGCGGCCCTTGCCGACCTCATCGCCCGGTTGTCCGTGCTCAAGGACGACCTGGCCGAGCTCGCGTCGATCGAGCTCAACCCGGTGAACGCCTGGACCGGGGGAGTGGACGTCCTGGGCGCCGAGGTCGTCATCAGCCCTGCCCTCGTGCGCAAGGACACCGGGCGCCGCAGCCTCACGTGAGGCCAAGGTGCCCGGTCGCCGACTACTGGGACGTACCGGCGACGAAGAGGGGACGAAGAGGGGACGGGGACGACGTGGCGGGAGCGGTCGCCGCGGGTGGGAGGATGTGACCCATGCGACGCGTTACCCAGGATGCCGAGCGGGCCCTCCCAGAGGACCTGACGGCGGCGATCACCCGAGCCGGCTACTACCCGGAGCTCGTCTGCGACGTCGTCGAGTCGGCGCTGGCAGGTGAGGAGGTCGTGTCCCACCTGGTCCACCAGGAGACCACCTTCGACCAGGACACGGTGCGTCGCCACGTGACGGTCCTCGTCGTCACCGGGCGTCGGCTCGTCATCGCGCACGCCGACGACCACGCCGAGCCGGGCGCGCCGCCCACGGCCACGGCCACGACCGAGACGGTGCCGCTCGACGCGGTTCGCGGCGTCATGGTGACCCATGTCGTGACCGCCCCCGAGTCGTTCGTGCAGGCCAGTCCCGCCAGGGACATCACCCTGACGCTCGGGTGGGGCGCCGTGAGCCGCCTCGACCTGCTCCCCGCGCAGTGCGGCGACCCGGACTGCACGGCAGACCACGGCTTCGAGGGGACCGTCGCCTCGGACGACATCTCGCTCCGGATCAGCGCGGCGGCCGACGGTGAGGCTGCGGTCGCCCATGCGCTGGGCTTCGCCCGCCACCTGTCCCGCACCATCGGCGGGGCCGTCGGGGCGTGAGCGCCGCGTCGACCGGGTTGCCGTCGCCCGACGAGTCCCCGGACGCGACAGGCGGCAGAGTGGCAGAGCCGCCCGAGTCCCACCCGCGGGCCCCCCTCGACTGGTCGCAGGGGACGCTCGCGTCGGTCCTCCCGTCGGTCGCCGACCGTCTCGGCGTCCGGAGACATGCCGGAGCGGACGTCTTCGGCCTTCCGGAAGCGCGCCGCGTCGTCGTCGTCCTCGTCGACGGCCTCGGCCACGACCTGCTGCGACAACGCAGCGGGCACGCGCCCTTCCTGCGCCGGCACCTGGCCACGGCTCACCGTGTGCCATGTGGTTTTCCCACCACCACGGCGACCTCCATGGGCAGCTTCGGCACGGGGCTGCCCCCGGGTGCGCACGGTCTCGTCGGCATGCAGGTGCTCGACCCGGACGCGGATCGTCTCGTCAACGAGCTCTCCTGGGAGGACGGCCCGGACCCGCGGCTCTGGCAGCCTCACGAGACCGTCTTCGAGGCCGCGGTCAACGCCGGGGTCGAGGTCACCATGGTGGGGCCGCACTACTTCGAGGGATCGGGGCTCACCACCGCTGCCCTCCGCGGGGCCGGCTTCGCCCCGGGGCGCACCCTCGACGAGCGGGTGGACGCCACGGTCGCCGCAGTCCGCGCGACGCCGCGGGGCCTCGTCTACCTGTACTGGGGGGACGTCGACAAGGTGGGGCACGTCCACGGGTCGCAGTCCTGGCAATGGGGTGAGGAGGTCGAGTCCGTCGACCGGGCCCTCTCCTCCCTGGCCCGACGCGTCCCCGACGACACCCTGGTCGTCATCACCGCCGACCACGGGATGGTCGACATCCCCCACGAGAACCGCATCGACCTGGTGAACGAGCCCGACCTCATGGCCGGGGTCCGACACCTCGGCGGCGAGCCGCGCTGCCTCCAGCTCTACACCCTCGACGGCGCCGCCGGGGACGTCGCGCAGACGTGGCGCGACCGCGTCGGTGACCGAGCCAGCATCATGACGCGCGAACGGATGGTCGAGGAAGGGTGGTTCGGCCCCGTGGAGAGCCGGGTCACGGGCCGGATCGGAGATGTCGTCGCGGTCATGGACGGCTCCTCCGCCGTCGTCCACAGCGGGCTGATGCGAGCCGAAATCGTCCGGCTCCTCGGCCTGCACGGCTCCACGACCGACGCGGAGCTGGCCGTGCCGGTGATCGTCGTGCCGCCTCGGGGCGTCTAGGGTGGGCGTTCGTGGCTGAGCTCGTCTTCTTCTCCGGCACCATGGACTGCGGCAAGTCCACTCTCGCGCTCCAGATGGACCACAACCACTCGGCGCGTGGTCGGGTCGGGCTCATCTTCACGAAGATGGACCGCGCCGGCAGCAACGTCCTCTCGTCCCGGCTCGGCCTCTCGAGACGGGCGCTGGAGGTCTCGGACGACCTCGACCTCTGGGACGCGGTCGTCCAGTGCGCCACGGCCGGACGCCGCGTCGACTACCTCGTGTGCGACGAGGCGCAGTTCTACTCCGCTGCCCAGGTCGAGCAGCTGGCCCGAGTCGTGGACGAGATGGACATCGACGTCTTCGCCTTCGGGATCACTGCAGACTTCCGCACCGAGCTCTTTCCTGGGAGCAAGCGTCTGCTGGAGCTCGCGGACCGCGTCCAGGCCCTCCAGGTCGAGGCGCTGTGCTGGTGTGGCCGTCGGGGGACCACGAACGCTCGGGTCGTCGACGGGGCCATGGTCGTCGAGGGCGAGCAGGTCGTCGTCGGTGACACCCAGTCCGGCCGTCAGGGAGCGGTCGAGTACGAGGTGCTCTGTCGCCGTCACTACATGCGCCGCATGACCGCTCAGGCGGCTCGGTCTGCCGCCCTCTCGCCGGAGGTGCTGCCGTTCGACCTGGACGTCTGTGCGCTCCCCCCGCGGCCCATCACCCAGTCTGACTAGCCGACCGGCGAGAGCAGCCCGACCGGGCCGGTGCGTCAGTCTCCTTTGCGGCCGAACATGATGTCGTCCCAGCTGGGGACGCTCGGGCGACCCGACTTGCGGGTCGAGGGCCGCCGTGGCTGCGAAGCCACGGCTGTCCGCTGGTGCTGCGACTCGGTCACCTCGTCGGCCGGTGGGTCATCAGGGTGCTCGTCAGGGTGCCGGTCAGCCGGCTCGAGGTCGTCGTTGACCTCGTGGACCGCACGCACTTCCGGGACCTCGTGGAGGGACCGCTGGCGGGTCCGTCCCGGCTCCTCCTCGGCGGTCCGTCGTGCAGGGGCCCCCGCGTGAGTGTCCTCGTCGGGAGACGGCTTCGGGGCCCGCACGGGGCGGTCGGACTGGGGCAGCGGCTGAGTCTCGGCCGCCCGGTCTGCGGCGGATGGCTTGCGGCGCTCGGGGGAGGGGCTGCGTCCCGTGCGGGCGTCTCCCTCGGCGGCCTCGGGCCCTGAGTCGCCGGGGTGGCGTTCCGCGGTCCGGCGACGACGCCGGTTCGCCGGCCTCGAGACCGCGCCCGCCGCCGGTTCCACGTCCGGCTGCGACCCTGACTGCGACTCTGACTGCGACTCTTGCACCGCCGTCGCCCGCACCGCTCGGGGGTCATCGGCCGGGTGTCCGTGCGCCGGCGGCGGAAGGTCGTCGGCGGAAGGGGGGCGGGCGAGGTCTTCGATCGGGAGCGCGTCCTCCGGTGCGGCATCGATGCCGGGCACGTCGGCGCCACGGCCCTTGCGGTGCCGGACCCGCTGGGCGCTGCGTTCGCGGATGGCCTCCATCAGGTCGACCGGCTCCGCCGACCTGGGGGAGGTGCCCCGTGGACGCGGTGAGATGCCGCCCTCGGCCTCGACGTCGTAGACGTGCCGGGACCCCGCCAGAGCGGCGAGGTGGGGCGCGGGGATCGGGCCGGGGCCCTGGGTGTCCTCATCCTCGCTCAGCCACCGGGCCTCGTCGTCGCGGGCGATGACCGTGCGGGAAAGCGGGTCGAAGTCCCAGGCCGCCTCTCGCTGGCGGCCCCCCGCGTTGAAGAGGACCACGACGGTCCAGACGCCCCGCTCGGTGCGGCGCGAGTCCCAGCGGGTGGCATCGGGGTCGAGCTCTCGCGACCGGAGCCTCTCGGCGACCCGGGCACCCAGGGTCGAGGCGCCGCCCGGCGCCGCTCGGCCACGCAGGCGCACCTGTCTGGCGAGGCCGGCGACGTGCACCCGCTCGGCGAGGATGGGCACCTCGTAGCGGTGGACCTTCTCGACGGTCCACCCGGCCCGCTCGGCGACCTCCTCGGCTGTCAGGCCGGCCCGGATCATCCCCTGGACGTCCTTGGGTCGCAGCCCACCCTCGATCTCCAGCTGCAGCTGCCCGAGCCTCGGGCGGTCCCGTCGGACGGCGGCCCGCAGCGAGTCGTCAAGGGGGATCCGAAAGCGGTTTCCCTCGTCGTCGGCGAGCAGCAGGTGGACTCCGTCCTCATGGACGCCGATGAGCCTGAGGTCCTGCATGCGTGGGGTCTCCCGGTCGGTCGTCGGCCGGAGGTCGTCCGGCCGCCTGCGTGTCGAGCATGCCACTGCTGCGCATGCGTCCAAAGCGACCACGCCGCGCGGGTAGCGTTTGCCTTGCCATGCCGACCCCGTCGTTCCACGCCGCCCAGCTCGCCCTCGACCTCGTGGGCGTCTTCGTGTTCGCACTGTCCGGCGGGCTGGTCGCAGTGAAGAAGGGTTTCGACCTCTTCGGCGTCCTCGTCCTGGCTGTCGCCGCCGCGCTGGGCGGCGGGATCCTCCGCGACGTGCTCATCGGGGATGTCCCGCCGGTCGGGATCAGCGACTGGCGGCTGCTCACCCCCGCCGCGCTCGGCGGCCTGGTCACCTTCGTCTACCACCCCGGCGTCGAGCGCATCTCGAGGTTGGTGCGCGCTCTCGACGCGATGGGGCTGGCGGCCTTCGCGGTCTCCGGCAGCCTCAAGGCGGTGTCCTTCGGCGTCACCCCCGTCGCGTCCGTCCTCATCGGCGTGACGACGGCGGTGGGCGGCGGCGTCATCCGCGACCTCCTGGCCGGCCAGGTTCCCGAGGTGCTGCGCCGCGAGCTCTACGCGGTGCCCGCGGCGATCGGGGCGGTCATCGTCGTCGTGGCCGGCGAGCTCGGTGCCCTCAGCGACTGGGTTCTCTGGGGTGCCGTCATGATCGTCTTCGGCCTGCGGATCATCGCGGTCCGGCTCGACCTCAACGCCCCGAAACCACTTCGCACCACGGGCAAACCCACAGGAAAGTGATCAGGTATGCAGCCATATGACGCCATCCTCCTGCTCAGCTTCGGCGGCCCAGAGGCACCGGAGGAGGTGGTGCCGTTCCTCCGCCGGGTGACGGCGGGGCGCGGGATCCCCGACGAGCGGCTGGAGCAGGTCGGCCAGCACTACTTCCTCTTCGGGGGCCGGAGCCCGATCAACGACCAGAACCGCGCGCTCATCGCCGCCCTTCGCACCGAGCTCGACTCCCGCGGCGAGTCCGTGCCGGTCATCTGGGGCAACCGCAACAGTGCTCCCTTCCTCGCGGACACGCTCCGTGAGGCCCATGACGCGGGCCTGCGCCGACTGGTCGCGGTGACGACGAGCGCCTACTCGTCGTACTCCTCGTGCCGCCAGTACCGCGAGGACCTCGCCGCGGCCGTCGACGAGCTGCGGGACGAGGGTCGCGAGGTCAGGGTCGACAAGATCGCCCCCTACGCGCCCCGTCCGGGCTTTCAGAGCGCGAACGCCGGCCGGCTCGTCGAGGCCCTGCGCACGCTCGACGGGACGCCGGACGAGGAGGTGGCCCTGCTCTTCGTCACCCACTCGGTGCCGGCAGCAATGGACGAGACGTCGGGTCCGGGGGACGGCGACGGTCACCTCTACCAGCGCCAGCACCTCGCCCTCGCCTCGGCCCTCACCGAGGAGGCCAACGCGGCGCTCGGACGCAGCCTCGTGGGGGAGCTGGTGTTCTGCTCCCGCTCGGGGCCGCCCCAGCAGCCCTGGCTCGAGCCGGACGTCAACGACCGCCTGCGGGAGCTGGCCGCGGAGGGGCGCAGCGCCGTCGTCGCGGCCCCGATCGGGTTCGTCTCCGACCACATGGAGGTCGCCTACGACCTCGACACCGAGGCTGCAGCCACCGCGCGCGAGCTGGGCCTGCGCTTCGTCCGCGCGGCGACACCCGGCACCGACCCGGCCTTCGTCGCCGATCTCGTCGACGCGGTCGCGGAGCGAGCGGCGGAGGCGCGCGGTGAGCAGGTCCCCGACTTCGAGGGCCGGATGCCCTCGGTCTGTGCCTCGGGATGCTGTCCCAACCTCCGCGCCCCCAAGCCGGCCCTCTGCGGCGAGGACTGACGCTGTGGCCCCCGACAGGTTCGACGCCGGTGAGCTCTCGACCGCCCGCCTCGAGGAGCTGGAGCGGCTCTGTGTCGAGCTGGCGCTGGCCTCCGGTCGGCTCATCCGCGACGAGCGACCCCGGCACGTCGGGGTGGCCGCGACGAAGAGCACGGACACGGACATCGTCACGGTCATGGACCAGCGCTCCGAGGAGCTGCTCCACCGGCTGATCCGGGAGGCGCGGCCGGAGGACGGCATCCTGGGTGAGGAGGGCGTCGACGTCACGGGTACCTCCGGGCTGACGTGGGTCATCGACCCGATCGACGGCACGGTGAACTACCTCTACGACATCCCGGCTTACGCGGTGTCGGTGGCCGTCGTCACCGGGGACGCCCGGAGCGAGGGGCAGTGGCGCCCGGTCGCGGGAGCGGTCGCTGACCCGTCCCTCTCCGTGGTGCACCATGCCCGCCGGGGAGGGGGCGCGTGGACCAGCCGCGAGTCGGCCCCCGGTGCCGAGGGTCGGCGGCTCAGCGTGTCGACGCAGGACCGCCTCGGCCGTGCGCTCCTCGCGACCGGCTTCGGCTACGACCCGGAGGTGCGCGCTCGGCAGGCAGAGGTGCTGCGCGCCGTCCTGCCCCGGGTGCGCGACATCCGTCGGATCGGCAGCGCCGCGCTCGACCTCGTCCGGGTCGCGGAGGGCTCGGTCGACGCGTATGCCGAGTCAGGGATCAACGCGTGGGACCTCGCGGCGGGCTGGGTCATCGTCGAGGAGGCCGGCGGCGTGGTCGTCGGCCGCGCGGGCCCGCCGGGCAAGGCGCTCACCGTCGCCGCCGGCCCCGCGCTCGTCGAGCCCGTCAGGGCGCTCTTCGACCCCGCCACGCACTGAGGGGCCGTATGCCGCTGAGCTGGCTCAGCGGCATACGGCCCCTTCGGGGTGGGTTGCGCCTGGGTCAGGCGGCCCGGAACGGCTCGAGCTCGGGGACCCGGAGGTCGTTGGCGGCGGCCAGACGCGCGAAGGACTCCAGCTCCCCGGTGTGGATCTGGATGCGGTAGTCGTCGCCCGCAGCACGGGCGTGGGCGAGGTCATCGAGTGCATCGAGCACCCGGACGCGGATCTGGTCCACGAATTCGGTCATGGGCACCTCCTGGCCGGTGGAAGGTCGGTCGGGTCCGCAGACCCTACCGCGACGTCGGGCCACCAGCCTGCACCGGTCCAGGTACACGTTGGGCAAAGAGACGGTGAAGGATTCGTCCGGAAACGGTAGGTGTGGGCCGGGTTTCGGCGGGCCCGGCATGCCTCTTCGCGAAACGAAGTGACAGCGGCCCCCGGATGAGGCACAATCCGCGCACGCGGCATGTTTTGGCAGCGTTCACGTCGATACCGACGAAGCGGGAACAAGTGGGAGCGCAGGGACGTTCTCGCGTCACGACATGCGGGTGGGTCTCCGGCACTGGGGCGGAGCATGAGCAGCAGTGAGAGGGCACAGATGGCAACTGACTACGACGCGCCACGAAAGACCGACGACGACCTGAGCGAGGACTCCATCGAGGAGCTCAAGTCGCGTCGCGTGGACAAGAGCTCGTCCAGCGTGGACGTCGACGAGACCGAGCAGGCCGAGGGCTTCGAGCTCCCGGGCGCGGACCTGTCCGGCGAGGAGCTCTCCGTCCGGGTCCTGCCGAAGCAGGCCGACGAGTTCACGTGTTCGCGCTGCTTCCTCGTCCACCACCGCAGCCAGCTCGCCAAGGAGACGAACGGCATGATGATCTGCACGGAGTGTGCCGCCTGACGCGGGGCCACTGGCAGCTCGAGCAGATAGGGTCGGTCCACGTGACCGACCCTTGTGCTTGCCTGCCGCCCTCCGGCGACGGTGACGCCCCGCCCGGCCCCGTCGTCGCCGTTCGCCGGCTCGACCCCGAAGTGCCCTTGCCGGGCTACGCCCATCCCGGCGACGCCGGCGCCGACCTCGTGTCCCGGGTCGACGTGACGATCGCACCGGGGGAGCGGGTCCTCGTCCCGACCGGCGTGGCCATCGCACTGCCGCCCGGCCACGCCGGCTTCGTCCATCCACGGTCCGGGTTGGCGGCCCGCCACGGCATCTCCATCGTCAACGCCCCCGGCACCATCGACGAGGGCTACCGGGGGGAGATCCTCGTCAACCTGGTCAACCTCGACCGGACCGACGCCTTCGAGGTCCACCGGGGGGACCGGATCGCCCAGCTCATCGTGCAAGCGGTGGCGCGCGCCTCGTTCGTCGCCGTCGATTCGCTCGATGACACGGTCCGGGGGGACACTGGACACGGGTCGACCGGAGGTTTCGGGCCAGTCCCACCCCCGGTCGACTGACCGGACCTGACAAGATTCATCGGGGCCGATCCGTGGCTCACGTCGTCGGTCGCCGCACCCGGCTCGTCTCGCGAGCAGCGGGCGGCCGACCAGCGGCCGCACGGCCCGCCGACAGCTGTGACAGAAGGACGGATTCACGTGGGACTCTTCAGCCGCCGCAAGACGGCCAACGCCGGACCGGGTGACGGATACGGCCCGGACGAGGCGCTCGAGACGAGCGCCGCCGACGACTCCTTCGACGACGGCGTTCCCGAGGATCACGACGGCGACGGCGACGTGGCCCTCGAGAGCCCGGTGGCGGTCGACGGGACGACGGGTCCGCTCGACCGGTCCGCCATCTCCGACGACAGCGAGTACCTCAACCTCGGCGCAATCTGGGTCAAGGGCCAGCCGGGCCTCGAGCTGCGGCTCGAGGTGAACGAGCGCGAGCAGCAGATCACGGGGGTCACCGCGGTCCTGGGGGAGTCCGCGGTCCAGCTCCAGGCCTTCGCCGCACCCCGGACGGAAGGGGTGTGGATCGACATCCGCAACGAGATCGCCAAGAGCATCACCGACGCGGGCGGGACCGCCGAGGTCCGCACCGGAGAGTTCGGCGAGGAGCTGCTCACCCGCATGCCGCAGCAGGGCGCTGACGGGCGGACGGTCTTCATGCCGGCCCGTTTCGTCGGCTTCGACGGGCCGCGCTGGTTCCTGCGCGCAGTCGTCAGCGGCCGAGCCGCCATCGACGGAGCGGCGGCCGCCGCCGTCCACGACGTCATCCGGACCGCGGTCATCGACCGCGGCGATGAGGCGCGTCCCCCGCGGGAGCTGCTTCCACTGCGGCTGCCCGAGTCCAAGGCGGAGACCGCCGAGAACGAGGTGCAGGCACCCGCCGGGCCCGGGACGGTGGCCGACCTCAAGCCGTTCGAACGCGGCCCCGAGATCACCGAGGTGCGGTGACGGCCCCCAGCCGTCCTCGCCGGTCCCGACCATGACCTCACCAGCCGGAAGCCGCCTGCGTCGGTTCGGCCTGCGACGCCGGCGGGACGAGACCGGCCCGGAACGGGTCGAGGCGGACCGCGAGCCCGCCGAGCCCGCCGAGCCCGGTGTCGTCCCCATCGCCCGGGCCCGCCCCAGGCAGCGCGTCACCGTCGAGGGCGAGGTGCGCATCATCGCGCTGCGACCCCACGCCGACGTGCCCACCCTCGACCTCGAGCTGTGGGACGGAGCCGACGCCCTGCACCTGGTCTGGTTGGGTCGTCGGAGCATCCCGGGCATCTCCGCCGGAGCGCATCTGCGCGCCACCGGCCGGGTCACCGTCCAGCGCGGCACCCGGACCATCTTCAACCCGGCCTACGAGGTCATCGGCACATCGAGGGGACCGCATGGCTGAGCACGTGGACGATGCGTCGACGGACACCGGTGTCGCACGGTCCGAGGTGGACCTGCGCCACTATGTGACCGTTGAGGAGCTGCTGCGCGACAAGCTGTCCGAGGCGATCGGCGGGTGGCGAGGCGCGCTCGAGTCCGCGGTGCCGACTCTCGTCTTCGCCATCACCTGGGTGGCGCTCCGAGATCTCAAGCAGTCTCTGCTCGCGGCCGGCGCCTGTGTCGTGGTGCTCCTCGTCGTGCGACTCCTGCAGCGCCAGGACCCGCGGTTCATTGCCTACGCGGCCGTCGGCGTCGGGATCTCCGCGTTCTTCGCCCTGCGCTCCGGCCAGGCGGAGGACGCCTTCCTGCCGGGGATGCTCCAGAACGCCGGCCTCCTGGTGGTGCTGCTCGTGACCAACCTGTTCCGGTGGCCCCTCTTCGGCTTCATCGTCGCCGTGGCCGAGCCGGAGGCCTTCGCGGAGGACCCGACCTGGTGGCACAAGCACCCGGGCATCGTCACCGTGGCCCTTCGCCTCGCCTGGGTGCTCATCGCGCTCAACG
This sequence comes from Intrasporangium calvum DSM 43043, assembly GCF_000184685.1. Taxonomy (NCBI): domain Bacteria; kingdom Bacillati; phylum Actinomycetota; class Actinomycetes; order Micrococcales; family Intrasporangiaceae; genus Intrasporangium; species Intrasporangium calvum. The sequence continues at coordinate 2,175,390 of NC_014830.1, read as the reverse complement.
TCGTCCGGCTCGCCATCATGGTCCCGCTCTACCTGGCGGAGCAGGTCGCCGCGCTCGGCGTGGCCAAGGTGGTGCTCGGCTGGCCGGCCTACATCCTCGCCGTGACCGCCATGGGCGCCATCCTCGTGCGCGGACACACCCCGATCGACCCGACTCGGACCGGCGGCCGCCCGAGCCCGCGGCGCTGAACGAGGGCTGGGGTCACCGGTCCGCCGTGACGTCTCTCGGCCGCGAGCCGGGAGCCACGAGCTGCTGCAGCTGTCGCTCCTGCTCCGCCGTGGTGATGAAGAGCAGCTCATCGCCGACCTCCATCGCGTCATCCCGGGTCGGAGCGATGGGGCGCTCGTCGCGGATGATCGCCACGAGGACCGTGTCGGTCGGCCAGGCGATGTCACCCACCCGTTGACCGGCGAAGGGGCTGCCCTCGGGGAGCGTGATCTCCACCATCGACGCCCGCCCCTGCTGGAACTCGAAGATGCGCACGAGGTCGCCGATGCTCACGGCCTCCTCGATCAGAGCGGTCATCAGGCGTGGGGTCGACACCGCGACGTCGACGCCCCAGGACTCGTCGAACATCCACTCGTTCTTGGGGTTGTTGACCCGGGCCACGGTGCGCGGCACGCCGAACTCGGTCTTGGCGAGCAGGGACAGGACGAGGTTGGCCTTGTCGTCCCCCGTCGCTGCCACGACGACGTCGGAGTCCTCGAGCCGAGCCTCCTCGAGCGCGCTCAGCTCGCAGGCGTCGGCCAGCAGCCAGGAGGCCTCGGGCACCCGCGACGCCTGGACGTCGTCGGCGTCCTTGTCGATGAGCAGGATCTGGTGGCCGTTGGCCAGCAGCTCACGGGCGATCGAACGGCCGACGCTACCTGCTCCTGCGATGACGACGCGCATCTGTTCTCTCCTGTGGACGGGTCTCTGCACCAACCTACGTCGGTCGGGTGCTCGAGGGCAGCGGATGCTCAGCGAACTCCTCCGACCGGTGGTGCCCGACGGAGGGGACGGTCGTCAGTGGACCATCGGGGGGAGGTCACAGAGGCGCTCGACCCGGGCGAGGTCGTCGCGCATCAGGGCCAGGTGGACGAGGTCGCCCTGCTGGACGACCATGTCGGGGCGCGGCAGCTCGCCCTGGCCGAGGCGGGTCACATACGCCACGCGGGCGCCGGTCCGGGCCTCGACGTCCGCGAGGGGGTGGCCGATCCACTGCTCGGCCAGGGGGACCTCGGCGATGACGATCTTGCCGCTCGGGTCGGTCAGCTCGGGCATGGCCCCGGAAGGGAGCAGCCGCTGGATCATCTGGTCGGCGGTCCACTTGACCGTCGCCACCGTGGGGATGCCGAGCCGCTGGTAGACGGCCGCCCGCTGCGGGTCGTAGATGCGCGCCGCGACGTGCTCCACCCCGAAGGTCTCGCGGGCGACCCGCGCCGCGAGGATGTTGGAGTTGTCGCCGCTACTCACCGCAGCGAAGGCGTAGGCCCCCTTGATCCCGGCTGCGATGAGGGTGTCCCGGTCGAACCCCATCCCCGTGACGGTCTGCCCCTCGAACGAGGTGCCGAGCCGCCGGAACGCGGAGGCGTCTGCGTCGATGATCGCGACGTCGTGGCCGTGGGAGCTCAGCATTCGGGCCAGGGTCGAGCCCACTCGGCCGCAGCCCATGATGACGAAGTGCACGCTCGCGACGGTACACCCAGCCACACGCAGCCCGCCTGCCGCTGCGGAGCTGGCCGCACGGGAGTGTCGGGCGGCATACAGTGTCCTCCGTGCCAGGAACCGGTTCGCTCCTCAAGCGCGTCCTCATCGGCCGCGCGATGCGCAGCGACAAGCTCGGGGACACGCTGCTCCCCAAGCGCATCGCGCTGCCCGTCTTCGCGAGTGACGCCCTGTCGTCCGTCGCGTACGCCCCGGACGAGATCATGCTCATGCTCGGCCTTGCCGGCGGCGCCTTCGCCGTGACGCACAGCTGGCAGGTGACTCTCGCCGTCATCGCCGTCATGGCCATCGTCGTGGCCTCCTACCGGCAAAACGTCCACGCCTACCCCTCCGGGGGCGGCGACTACGAGGTCGCCAACGTCAACCTCGGGCCCAAGGCCGGCCTCACCGTGGCGAGCGCCCTGCTTGTCGACTACGTCCTCACGGTCGCCGTGTCCGTGTCCTCCGGCGTGCAGAACGCCGGGACGGTCCTGCCCTTCGTCCGGGGCAACGAGGTCGTCTTCGGGGTCGTGATGATCGCCTTCCTCACCGCGATCAACCTGCGCGGCGTCCGTGAGTCCGGGACGGCGTTCGCCATCCCGACGTACCTGTTCATGGTGGGCATCCTCGGCATGGCGGCCTACGGCTTCTACCAGCACTTCACCGGGACGCTGTCGTCCGCGCAGAGCGCCGACCTGACCCTCCTGCCGGAAGGCGGGGTGGACGGGGTCACCGGGATCGCGGCGGCCTTCCTCCTCCTGCGCGCCTTCTCGTCCGGATGTGCCGCGCTGACCGGCGTCGAGGCGATCTCCAACGGGGTGCCGGCCTTCCGCCCGCCGAAGAGCCGCAACGCCGCCACGACGCTGCTGCTCATGGGCACCCTGTCCATCACCATGATGGTCTCGATCGTCACCCTGAGCCAGTGGACCGGGGTCAAGATCGCCGAGGACCCAGCGACGCAGCTCGTGCGCGACGGTCGGCCGGTGGGGGAGGAGTACCACCAGCTGACGGCGATCGGTCAGCTGTCCGAGGCGGTCTTCTCGGACTTCCCGGTGGGCGTCGTCTTCGTGTCCATCGTCACCGGGCTGATCCTCTTCCTCGCGGCGAACACCGCGTTCAACGGCTTCCCGGTCCTCGGGTCGATCCTGGCCAAGGACGGATACCTCCCGCGCCAGCTGCACACCCGGGGGGACCGGCTCGCGTTCTCCAACGGCATCCTCATCCTCTCCGCGGGCGCCGCCTTCCTCGTCTTCGCGTTCCGCGCGAACGTCAACGCGCTCCTGCAGCTGTACATCGTCGGGGTCTTCGTGTCGTTCACCGTGAGCCAGACGGGCATGGTGCGCCACTGGACCCGGCACCTGCGCCTCGAGCGTGACGGTGCGGCTCGGCGTCGCATGCAGCGGTCCCGGGTCATCAACGCGGTCGGTGCGACGATGTCCGGCATCGTCCTCCTCGTCGTCCTGGTGACAAAGTTCCAGCACGGGGCGCGCTATGCGATCCTGGCCATGGGCGTCCTCTTCCTGCTGATGCTCGCGATCAAGCGCCACTACGGCCGGGTGAGCCGCGAGCTGGCCATCGACTGGGAGACCGACAAGCCGGTGCTGCCCAGCCACGTGCACGCGATCGTCTGCATCTCCAAGGTGCACAAGCCGACGATGCGCGCCCTCGCCTACGCCCGAGCGAGCCGGCCCTCGGTGCTCGAGGCCATCACGGTGGACGTCGACCCCGACGACACGAAGGCGCTCATCGCCGAGTGGGAGCGGCGCGAGATCCCGGTCACCCTCAAGGTCCTCTCCTCGCCGTACCGCCAGATCACCCGGCCCATCCTCGACTACGTGCGGTCGATCCGCAGCGGCAACCCTCGCGACGTCGTGACCGTCTACCTGCCCGAGTACGTCGTGGGCCACTGGTGGGAGCAGCTGCTGCACAACCACAGCGCGCTGCGCCTCAAGGCCCGCCTGCTCTTCACCCCCGGCGTCATGGTGGTCAGCGTGCCCTGGCAGCTCGTCTCGGCCGAGGGCGCCGAGCGCGAGTGGATCGACGAGCCGCCCATCCCAGGTTCCGTCCGCGGCGGCGGCGTGTGAACGCTCGTCGCCCACGCGAGCGTCCGGCGGGCCGGCCGAGCCTGGCCGGGGTCGAGTGGACCGTCGACGTCGGACCCGTCGCCCACGGCGGCCACTGCGTCGCCCGGCACGAGGGGCAGGTCATCTTCGTGCGCCATGCCCTGCCGGGGGAAAGGGTCGTCGCACGGGTGACCGAGGGCCGGATCGGGGACCGGTTCGTGCGCGCTGACGCCGTCGAGGTCCTCACCGCCTCGCCGCACCGCGTGGTGCCACCCTGCCCCTATGCCGCGGCGCGAGTCTGCGGCGGCTGCGACTTCCAGCACGCCACCCTGCCGTACCAGCGCGAGCTCAAGGCGGCCGTGGTCCGTGAGCAGCTGGCCCGGCTAGCCGGCCTCGACGTGGACCCGGAGGTCCAGCCGGTGCCGGGCGACGAGGACGGCCTGCGCTGGCGCACCCGCGTCGAGTTCGCCGTGAACCGCTCGGGGCGGGCCGGACTGCGGGGTCACCGGTCGCGCCACATCGTCCCCGTCGACGACTGCCTCATCGCGACGCGGGGTGTGGTCGGATCCGGCGTCCTGGACACGGACTGGTCAGGCTGCACCGCGGTCGACGTGGTGGACGCGGCACATCCCGAGGAGCCGGTGCTCGTCCCGCTCCCACTGGCCAAGGGCCTCGACGCCGGCGGGGGCCTCGTCGGCGAGCGCGTCGTCGACGGGGAATGGGCGGGGGAGTACGTCGTCGCCGCTCGCGGCTTCTGGCAGGTGCACCCCGGTGCCGCCTCGACCTTCCTCTCGCGAGTCGTCTCGCTCCTGGAGCCCGCGCCGGGTGACCGGGTGATCGACCTGTACGCCGGCTCAGGGCTGTTCACCATGCGGCTCGGGGAGCTCGTCGCGCCGGATGGCTTCGTCCTCGGCGTGGAGGGTGACCGGGCCGCGGTGGCGAACGGCGCGCTCAACACCGAGCATCTCGAGAACGTCGAGTGGCGGACCAACCGGGTCGAGCGCGAGCTCGCCTCCCTCGTGGCCCAGGGCATCAGCGCCGACCTCGTCGTCCTCGACCCGCCCCGCACCGGTGCCGGACCGGCAGTGATGGCCGACCTCGCAGCGCTGCAGCCCCGGCGTGTCGTCTACGTCGCGTGCGATCCTGCGGCGCTCGCCCGCGACGTCCAGGCGGCCGGTGCACACGGCTACCGGCTGGCGCACGTGGAGGCGTGGGACGCCTTCCCGATGACCCATCACGTCGAGTGCATCGCCGTGCTCGAGCCCGGCCCCTGAGCGTCACCCGGTGCGGGGGTCGACCACGTCAAACGCCGTCGCGAGGGGCTGGGAGCGAGCTCAGCGGCATCCGCGTCCATCCCTTGGCACGGGGACGGCACAGGCTGACAATGGTCGCGGCGTGTGGTTAGATATCTTGATATCAAGATAAATTGACGAGCACGACATCCAACTTCAGTTGCTGGAAGGAGCCCGCTGTGGGCAGTGTTGACAGCTTCAAGGCCAAGGGGACCCTCGAGGTGGGCGCCCAGTCCTACGAGGTCTACCGCCTGGCTTCGGTCGAGGGTCACGAGACCCTCCCGTACAGCCTCAAGGTCCTCCTCGAGAACCTGCTGCGCACCGAGGACGGCGCGAACATCACAGCCGACCACATCCGCGCGCTCGCCGGATGGGACGCGAACGCCCAGCCCGACACAGAGATCCAGTTCACCCCGGCCCGCGTCATCATGCAGGACTTCACCGGCGTGCCGTGCGTCGTCGACCTCGCCACGATGCGCGAGGCCGTCGCCGACCTCGGCGGCGACCCGGCCAAGATCAACCCGCTCGCACCCGCTGAGCTCGTCATCGACCACTCGGTGATCGTCGACGTGTTCGGTCGCCCCGACGCGTTCGAGCGCAACGTCGAGATCGAGTACGAGCGCAACCGCGAGCGCTACCAGTTCCTGCGCTGGGGCCAGACCGCCTTCGACGACTTCAAGGTCGTCCCGCCGGGCACCGGCATCGTCCACCAGGTCAACATCGAGCACCTGGCCCGGACCGTCATGGTCCGCGACATCGATGGTGAGCGGGTGGCCTACCCCGACACCTGCGTCGGCACCGACTCGCACACGACGATGGTCAACGGCCTCGGGGTCCTCGGCTGGGGCGTCGGCGGCATCGAGGCCGAGGCGGCCATGCTCGGCCAGCCCGTGTCGATGCTCATCCCTCGCGTCGTCGGCTTCAAGCTCTCCGGGTCCATCCCGCCCGGGGCGACGGCCACCGACGTCGTCCTCACGATCACCGAGATGCTGCGCCAGCACGGCGTCGTCGGCAAGTTCGTCGAGTTCTACGGCGAGGGTGTCTCCCAGGTGCCGCTGGCCAACCGCGCCACCATCGGCAACATGAGCCCCGAGTTCGGGTCCACCTGCGCGATCTTCCCGATCGACGACGTCACGCTCCAGTACCTGCGCCTCACCGGCCGCTCCGCCGAGTCGGTGGCGCTCGTCGAGGCCTACGCCAAGGAGCAGGGCCTCTGGCTGAACGCCGGCCCCGACCAGCCCGAGGCGCGCTACAGCGAGTACCTCGAGCTCGACCTGTCGACCGTCGTGCCCTCGATCGCCGGGCCGAAGCGCCCGCAGGACCGGATCGCCCTCACCGACGCCAAGGACGCCTTCCGGAAGGTGCTCCCCACCTACGTGTCGCACCACGAGGGCGACCCCGGGCACGCCACGAGCTTCCCGGCGAGCGACCCGACCCCGCAGGGGTCCGACGAGGGCCTCAACGGTGGCGACAAGCCGGCCGACGAGGGCGACGGTGACGGCCGACCCTCCCGCAAGGTGCTCGTCAAGGAAGCCGACGGCCGCGAGTTCGAGATCGACCACGGCATCGTGTCGATCGCCTCGATCACCAGCTGCACCAACACGTCCAACCCTTCCGTCATGATGGCGGCGGCCATGCTCGCCAAGAACGCTGTCGAGAAGGGCCTCGCGGTGGCTCCGTGGGTCAAGACGTCGATGGCGCCGGGCTCCAAGGTCGTCACGGGCTACTACGACAAGGCCGGCATGTGGCCCTACCTGGAGAAGCTCGGCTTCCACCTCGTCGGCTACGGCTGCACGACCTGCATCGGCAACTCGGGACCGCTCAACGAGGAGATCTCCGCGGCCATCAACGAGAACGACCTCGCGGTGACCGCGGTGCTCTCGGGCAACCGCAACTTCGAGGGCCGGATCAACCCTGACGTCAAGATGAACTACCTCGCGAGCCCGCCCCTCGTCATCGCCTATGCGCTCGCCGGGTCGATGGACTTCGACTTCGAGGCCGAGCCGCTCGGTCAGGACAGCGAGGGCAACGACGTCTTCCTCAAGGACATCTGGCCTTCGCCCGAGGACGTCGAGCGCACCATCGCCACGAGCATCAACACCGAGATGTTCACCGCGGACTACGCCGACGTCTTCGCGGGTGACGAGCGCTGGCAGTCGCTGCCGACGCCTGCGGGCGACACCTTCGAGTGGGACAGCGAGTCCACCTACGTCCGCAAGCCGCCGTACTTCGACGGCATGGCGGCCGAGCCGGCTCCGGTCGCCGACATCGAGGGCGCGCGCGTCCTCGCCAAGCTCGGTGACTCGGTGACGACCGACCACATCAGCCCGGCCGGCTCCATCAAGGCCGACAGCCCCGCTGGCCGGTACCTCCAGGAGCACGGGATCGAGCGCAAGGACTTCAACTCCTACGGCTCGCGGCGTGGCAACCACGAGGTGATGATCCGCGGGACGTTCGCCAACATCCGGCTGAAGAACCTGCTCCTCGACGGCGTCGAGGGCGGCTTCACGCGTGACTTCACGCGCGGCGGCGAGCAGTCCTTCATCTACGACGCGGCCCAGAACTACGCCGCGGCCGGCACACCGCTCGTCATCCTCGCGGGCAAGGAGTACGGCTCGGGCTCCTCGCGCGACTGGGCGGCGAAGGGCACCAGCCTGCTCGGCGTCAAGGCGGTCATCGCCGAGAGCTACGAGCGGATCCACCGCTCCAACCTCATCGGCATGGGCGTCATCCCGCTCCAGTTCCCGCAGGGTCAGAACGCCGACTCGCTCGGCCTGACCGGAACCGAGACCTTCGCGTTCAGCGGCATCACCGAGCTCAACGAGGGCCGGACGCCGAAGACGGTTCACGTCGTCGCCACGGCCGAGGACGGCACGACCACGGAGTTCGACGCGGTCGTCCGCATCGACACGCCCGGTGAGGCGGACTACTACCGCAACGGGGGCATCCTCCAGTACGTGCTCCGCTCGCTCGTCGCGAGCTGACCCACCCGCAACACACCCGGAAACCGAGTGCCGGCCCCTGAAGCATCAGGGGTAGGCGCTCGGTTTCCGGGTGTGTTGCCGTGTGCTGCCGGGTGTTGGTGTGCTGCCGGGTCCTTGCCGCCAGGTAGGAGCGCCCGCTTTGGCCACCTGGGTCCGAGGCGGGGACAATGGGCGCATGGCAGCGGTCACCCCACCCGGCTGGCCGGAGGGAGTCCCCCCGGCCCACACGCCCGGCTGGCAGGACCGCGCGGTGCTGTGGCTGCTCGACCAGTGCCCGCCCGACTACCGTGCCTATACCGGGTGGCGCAAGCACCCGATCGCCCTCGCCTGGCTCACTGGCCGGCACCTCGAGGGACAGGTCGGCGCGATGCGCCAGGCGTGGCGCGAGGCCCGCGTCGAGATCGGCCCGCACGTCCCCGCAGACGCCCTCGACGAGATCCTCGGCCAGATCGAGGCCGAGGGGATCCGGCTGCTCGCCGCGTCCCGCTCCGCCCGCCTCCTCCACGAGGCTCTCCAGGGCAAGGTCTTCGCGCCGCGGCTGTGACCCGCCCCCGAAGGACGGAAGGACGCCGAGCGCGCCCTGTCGTGGACCCAGCTCAGCGGCATACGGCCATCGGGTGGTGGGGGGGGTGGTGTGAGGTTGGTGACGAAAGCGCGCGGCCCAGCCCCGCGGGTTCGGGAGCCGGAGCCGACACGCCGTAGACTCGATCGACCCCCGAACGAGAGGACCCGGCCAGCGTGAGCCTGCTCGACCAGATCGAGAGCCCAGCGGACCTCAAGGCGCTCCCGGCAGCCGACCTGCCGACGCTCGCCGAGGAGATCCGCTCCTTCCTCGTCACCGAGGTCAGCCAGACCGGGGGACACCTCGGCCCCAACCTCGGCGTCGTCGAGCTGACCATCGCCCTGCACCGGGTCTTCGACTCGCCGCGCGACACGATCGTCTTCGACACCGGGCACCAGTCCTACGTCCACAAGCTGCTCACCGGCCGGCACGACTTCAGCAGGCTCAAGAAGCAGGGCGGCCTCTCCGGCTACCCGTGCCGCGCCGAGTCCGAGCACGACGTCGTCGAGAACTCGCACGCCTCCACCGCGCTCTCGTGGGCCGACGGCATCGCCAAGGGCCGCCGGCTGCGGGGGGAGATGGGACGCCACACGGTGGCGGTCATCGGGGACGGAGCCCTCACGGGGGGCATGGCATGGGAGGCGATCAACAACATCGCCGTCGACAAGGACCTGCCGCTCGTCATCGTCGTCAACGACAACGAGCGCTCCTACGCGCCGACCATCGGCGGCCTCGCCGAGCACCTCGCGACGCTGCGCACGACCCAGGGCTACGAGCGGTTCCTCGACTGGGGGAAGCGATCGCTCGCCCGGACGCCCGTCGTCGGTGGCGCCATGTTCGAGACGCTCCACGGGGTCAAGAAGGGGATCAAGGACATCGTTGCCCCGCAGGGGATGTTCGAGGACCTCGGCCTGAAGTACTACGGGCCCGTCGACGGCCATGACGAGCAGGCCGTCGAGAAGGCGCTGCGGCAGGCGAAGGACTTCGGCGGACCGGTCATCGTCCACGTCATCACCCAGAAGGGCCGTGGCTACCAGCCGGCCATCGACGACGTCGCCGACCACATGCACGGCATCGGCAAGATCAACCCTGAGACGGGACTGCCCTTCGAGGTCTCGGGGCGGATCTGGACCGACGAGTTCAACGACGAGATGGTGCGCATCGGGGCCGAGCGTCCGGATGTCGTGGCGATCACCGCCGCGATGCTCATCCCCGTGGGGCTCGACGGCTTCGCCGCCGCCTACCCCGACCGGGTCTTCGACGTCGGCATCGCCGAGCAGCACGCCGTCACCATGGCCTCGGGTCTCGCCTTCAGCGGGCTGCACCCCGTGGTCGCGGTCTACGCGACGTTCCTCAACCGCGCCTTCGACCAGGTCCTCATGGACTGTGCGCTCCACCGGGCCGGGGTCACGTTCGTCCTCGACCGGGCGGGGATCACGGGGAGCGACGGCGCCTCCCACAACGGCATGTGGGACATGACGTTGACCTCGATCGTCCCCGGGCTGCGCCTCGCTGCGCCGCGCGACGGCGAGCAGGTCAAGCTGCAGCTGCGCGAGGCGCTCGACGTGTCCGACGGTCCGACCGTGCTGCGCTTCCCCAAGGGCGACGTCGCCGAGCCGGTCGCGGCGCTCCGCTCCGTCGGTGGCGTCGACGTCCTCCACGAGAGCGGGCCGGACGCGGTCGACGTCCTCGTCGTCGGGGTGGGGGCGTTCGCCGGGATGTCCGTCGACGTGGGCGAGAAGCTCGCCGCCCACGGCCACTCGGTCCGGGTCGTCGACCCGCGCTGGGTGCTCCCGGTCGACCCGGCGGTCGTCGAGCTGGCCCGCTCGGCCGGCGCGGTCGCGGTCGTCGAGGACAACCTCGTGAGCGGGGGCGTCGGCGCAGCCGTCACGCTCGCCCTGCGCGACGCGGGCCTGGACGTGCCGGTGCACTGCTTCGGCATCCCCAAGCGCTTCCTCACCCACGCCTCGCGAGGCCAGGTCCTCGAGGAGGTCGGGCTGACCCCTGACACCGTCGTCGCCGGGCTGACCGCGCGGCTGACCTGAGCCGTCGGAGCGGCACTCGGCCGTATGCCGCTGGGCTCGGTCGGGCTCGTCCGCGCGGTTCGCGAGATGGCGGCTGCTGTCGAGAGCGCACATGGAATCGGGCTCATTGTGGGCGGTGACCCCACGGAGCGGCGCTGACGGCTCAACTACCTTCGCCGAGACGGCTGGGTGACAACGGATCTCGCGACGACCAGGAGCGAGCGCCCACCAGAGGTGGAGGACAAAGGTGTCCAAGCGTTGGAGTGTCGTGCTGGCGGGAGCGCTGCTCAGCATGTCCGTGGCAGCATGTGGCACGCCGGGAGAGCCGGGCGCGCCTGCCGAGCAGGGCACCCCAGGTGCGGGCGGGGGCACGTCGGCAGCGCCGGTGAAGGTCGGTCTGGTCTACTCGAAGTCCGGCCCGCTGGCCACCTACGGCGAACAGTACCGGCAGGGCTTCGAGGCCGGCCTGGGGTACGCCACCCAGGGGACCGGCGAGGTCAACGGGCACAAGGTCGAGATCACGGAGCAGGACGACGCCGGCGACCCGGCGAAGGCGGTCGCCGCAGCGACCGACCTCATCGGGCAGGGCAACCAGATCATCGCCGGCTCGACGTCGTCCGGGGTCGCGCTCCAGGTCGCCCCGATCGCGAACGACAACAAGGTCCTGTTCATCTCCGGGCCGGCCGCCGCCGACGCGGTCACGGGCGCCAACAAGTACACGTTCCGTTCCGGTCGGCAGACCTACCAGGACGTCGCCACCGCGGGCTCGATGCTCGGTGACGTGTCCGGCAAGAAGGTCACCGTGCTCGCCCAGGACAGCGCCTTCGGCAAGGCCAACGTCGCGGCCGTCACGGCCGTCCTCGGAGGCAAGGGTGCCACGGTCGACTCCGTGGAGGTGCCGGCGGCGGCCACCGACGTGACCCCGTTCGCCACGAAGATCAAGGGCGCTTCCCCAGACCTGCTCTTCGTCGCGTGGGCCGGGGCCAACGCTGCGTCGATGTGGTCGACCCTCGAGCAGCAGGGCGTCTTCGAGTCGACCAAGGTGGTGACCGGGCTCGACATCAAGCCGACGCACGCGATCTTCGGCAAGGCGTCGACGCAGATCAACTTCCTGTCCCACTTCTTCGATGGGGCGGCCGACAATGCGGCCTACCAGGCCCTCGAGAAGGGACTCTCCGACCAGGGCGCGACCGTCGACCTGTTCACCAACGACGGATTCGTCGCGGCGCAGATGATCGTCCACGCCATCGAGGCGAGCGACACCGACGTGGATGCCATGGTCGCTGCCCTGGAGGGGTGGTCGTTCGAGGGCCCCAAGGGCCAGATCCAGATCCGGCCCGAGGACCACGCCGTGCTGCAGCCGATGTTCACGGCCACGCTCAAGCAGGAGGGCAGCACCATCGTGCCGGTCCTCGGCGAGACCCTCGACGCGGCAACCGTGGCTCCTCCGGTCACCCCGTTCAAGTGACCGCAGCCGTCATCAGTGGGCGCGCCATCGGCTGGCGGGTCGGTGGCGCCCAGATCCTCGATGACGTAACGCTCGACGTCGGGGCCGGTGAGCTGCTCGGCATCATCGGCCCCAACGGGGCGGGCAAGTCCTCGCTCGTCAACATCCTGAGCGGTGTCACCCGCCCGACGACCGGCACCGTGCACCTCGCCGGCGATGACGTGACGAGGCGGTCCGCAACCCGTCGGGCCCGCCTCGGTCTGTCACGGTCGTTCCAGACCTCCGCCCTCTTCGACGGCCTCACGGCGGGGGAGAACGTCCACCTCGCCGTCCAGGCGAGTGGTTCGGCGCCGTTCTCGCCGTTCCGCACGGCCCGACCGCGGCGGACTCCCGATGCCGGTGAGGGGGTCGAGGCACTGCTGCACCGAGTGCGGATCCGCGGACGGGGCGCCACGCTGGCTCGGGACCTGTCCCACGGGGACCGGCGCAAGCTGGAGCTGGCCATGGCGCTGGCGTCGAACCCCAAGGCGCTGCTCCTCGACGAGCCGATGGCCGGGGTCTCCGCCGAAGACGTCGACGGGCTGACGGAGATCATCGGCGAGGTCCGCGACTCGGGTGTCGCCGTCGCGATGGTGGAGCACCACATGCACGTCGTCCTCGGCCTCGCGGACCGCGTGGCCGTGCTGCACCACGGGCAGCTCCTCGCCACCGGTTCGCCCCGCGCGGTCACGCATGACGAACGCGTCCAACAGGCCTACCTGGGAGAAGCCCTGTGACTGAACAGCCCACCGCTCGCGACCCCAGGTCGCCGTCCCCCTCGGAGGTCGGCCCGGTCCTCACCGTCGCGGACCTCCACGTCCGGTACGGGGGCTCCCACGTCCTGCAGGGCGTCTCGTTCGACGTGCCGGCGACCGGCGTGACGGCCCTGCTCGGACGAAACGGCGTGGGAAAGACCACCACACTCAAGGCGATCATCGGACTCGCCCCCCGCAGCGGACGAATCGTCTTGCGGGGAAAGGAGATCCAGGACGAGCCGACACCGCGGATCATCCGTGCCGGCATCGGGTACGTCCCCGAGGACCGCGAGGTGTTCGGGGGTCTCACCGTCGACGAGAACCTGCGCCTCGTCGACCCTGACCTCGGCGTGGACGCGCCGATCGTCGGTCGACTGTTTCCCGACCTCGTCGCCCGCGGCAAGCAACGAGCGGGGACCCTGTCCGGGGGCCAGCAGCAGATGGTCTCGCTGGCTCGGGTCCTGCTGCGGACCACGTCGGTCCTGCTCGTCGACGAGCCCACGAAGGGTCTCGCGCCCAAGCTCGTCACCGAGGTCGCCGACGTGCTGGCCGAGGTGGCCCGCACCACCCCGATCCTGCTGGTCGAGCAGAACCTGCCGCTGGTGCGGCGGATCGCCGACACCGTGGTGGTCCTCGACGCAGGCCAGGTCGTCCATCGCGGGGGAGCGGCCGAGCTCGTCGCGGACGCAGACCTCACGCGTGAGCTGCTCGGCGTCTCGATGCGACGCGAGGGAGTGGCATGACCGACTTCGTCCTCATCATGGTCACCGGCGTCGGACTCGGCGCGCTGTACTTCCTCGCGGCCAGTGGCCTCAGCATCATCTACGGGCTGATGGGCGTGCTGAACTTCGCCCACGGCGCGTTCATGATGGCCGGCTCCTACGCCGGGTGGCTGACCATGGGGGCCCTCCCCGGCAGCTGGTCCGTCGCGACCCGCCTGCTGGTCGCGGTCGTCGTGGCCCTGGCCGTCGGGGCCGTCATCGGCCTTCTCGTGGAGGTGGTCCTCATCCGGCCCCTCTACCGGCACCACATCCAGCAGGTTCTGGTCACGGTCGGCCTGGCCCTGGCGAGCGTGGCGGCGGCGCAGGGCATCTGGGGCGCCGACCCACGCACCGTCGAGAAGCCCGAGTGGATGGGCGGAACGACCCTGGTTCTCGGCGCGCGGTTGCCGAACGACCGGTTCCTCTTCATCCTCGTCGCAGTCGCCGTCTTCCTCGGGCTGCTCGCGCTGCTCCACTACACGCGGCTCGGGCTCATCATCCGGGCGGGGGTGGAGAACCGGACCATGGTGGAGGCGCTCGGGATCAACGTGCACCGCACCTTCACCGTCGTCTTCGCCCTCGGTGGGGCGGCGGCGGCGCTCGCCGGGTTGCTCTACTCCCAGTACGCCGGCACGGTCTCGCCCGCTCAGGGCGGCTCACTGCTCATCTACGCCTTCATCGTCGTGGTCATCGGTGGCATGGGTTCGCTGGTGGGGACGGCGGTGGCTGCCGTGGCCGTGGGTCTCGTCCAGCAGCTCGCCAACTTCTATGCGGCCAGCGGGGTCGGTGACCTGTCCGTCGTCCTCTTGTTGGCCCTGGTCCTGCTGCTGCGTCCGACGTCCCTGAAGGGAGCCCCCGCATGAGGCCCGCCTCGCTGGTCAAGGTCCTCCCGGCCGCGCTCGTCGTCGCCGTGCTCGTCTACCTGCCCTACCTGCCCATCGAGCTGCCCGGGGTCCTCCCGGGGCGGGTGAACGGTCCGGGAAGCCTGCAGCTGCTCGCAACGTGCCTCGTCATCGCGGGCGTCGCACTCAGCTACGACGTCCTCTTCGGACGGACCGGCCTGCTCAGCTTCGGGCACGCCCTCTTCGTCGCGGCCGGCAGCTACCTCCTGACGATCTCCCTCGCGGACTGGTCCCTGCCGCTGCCGGTGGCGATCGTCGTCTCGCTCGCGACGACGACGTTGCTCGCTCTCGTGGTCGGGGGAATCGCCCTGCGGGTAAGTGGGATCGCCTTCGCCATGGTCACCCTCGCGTTCGCCCAGGCGGCGTCCATCATCGTCATGCGCAACCCGGGCGGAGTGACCGGGGGCGAGGAGGGCAAGTCCCTCAACCGCAGCGCCGTGCCGGACCTCCTCGTCGGGGTGGCCCACGCGCCATACCGGTACTGGCTCGCCCTCGGCTTCGTCGTCGTGTCCTTCGTCGCGGTGACCCTGCTCGTCCGCTCCAGGGCGGGACACGCGATGGCGGCCATCCGGGAGAACGAGGCCCGCGCCGCGGTCCTCGGCTTCGACACCTACCGCGTCAAGCTCCTGGCGATCGTGGTCGGCGCCTTTCTCGGGGGGCTCGGGGGCGTCGTCCACGCCCTCGTCCTCGGCGGCTCCAGCCCGCATGTCACGACCACCGAGTTCACGCTGGCGCTGTTGATCATGGTCGTCCTCGGAGGAGCCGGGAGCACCTGGGGGGCACTGCTCGGCGGCTTCCTCTACACCTACGCGGATGCGCGTCTCGTCGAGCTCAGCGGGGCCGGCTTCGCCGACGCGCTGCCCGACGTCGCCCAGCAGGTCCTCGCCGAGCCGCTCTTCGTGCTCGGGCTCTTCTTCATCGTCATCGTCTACTTCGCTCCGGCCGGCCTGACCGGACTCGGGGGCCGGCTCGTCAGGAGAGGTCGCGCAACATGAGCATCGCGCCTGCATTCGTCATCGAGCAGCCGGTCGGCAGTCTCGCGATCCACGACCTGACCCTGGGGGTCGCCCGCGAGGACGCCCCGGTCATCGTGGCCGTCCACGGGATCACCGCGAACGGTCTGTCGTGGCGCAGGGTGGCCGACGAGGTCGGGCGTCGCCATGGCCCCGGATCGATCCGCTTCCTCGCACCCGACCTGCGTGGCCGTGGCGGCAGTCGCCGTGTGCCGGCGCCCTACGGTCTGGCTGCTCACGTGAAGGACCTGACGTCCATCGCGTCCGTCTTCGGGGCGGCTCCGCTCCTCGTCGGGCACTCGATGGGAGCGTTCGTCGCTGCCTTGGCGCTGGCGACCCATCCCGAGCGGTTCTCCGCAGCGGTCCTGGTCGACGGAGGCCTGGCCTTCCCGGCCCCCCCGGACCTCGACATCGACGCAGCGCTGACGGCGGTGATCGGGCCGGCCATGGACCGGCTCGCCATGCGCTTCGACGGCCTCGAGGACTACCTCGCCTTCTGGGAGCACCATCCGAGTCTCGGCCCGGCGTTGCGTGGCGCGGCCGGCGATGCGGTCCGTGAGTACCTCAGCCACGACCTCGTCGAGGACGAGGCTGGCTCCGGCCGGTGGCGCAGCTCGTGCGTGCTGGAGGCCGTCCGGGTCGACGGCGCGGACGTCCTCGCCGACCCGGTGACCCACGGAGCCGTCCGGCGTGCGGACGACCTCGGCAGGCCGGTCGAGCTCGTCTGGGCCCACCGGGGCCTGCTGAACGAGCCACAGGGCCTGTACGACGAGGGGCGACTCGCCGCGCTCGACCTGCCGCCCGGCGTTCGCGTCACGGCCGTCGACGCCAACCACTACGACGTCATCCTCGACGAGCCGGGGGTCACCGCGGTGGTGGACGCGATCGACCGGCACCTGGGGAGGTCGGGCTGACGATCGCCTCGTCAGGTCGCGACGAGGAGCCGACGGAGGCGCAGGGCGAGCTGCAGCTCGAGCGCCTCCTCCGGGTGCTGCCACGAGGGACCGAGCAGGGCCCCGATGCGCTCCAGTCGTTGCGACACGGTGTTGACGTGGACGTGCAGGCCGGCGGCCGCGTGCCGTGGGCTCGACCCCGCCGCGAAGTAGGCCTCGAGGGTGCCGAGGAGGTCGGTCCCCCGCCGTTCGTCATAGTCCAGCACCGGGGCCAGGATGCGGTTGACGTAGTCGGCGACGTCGGGGTCCGAGCCGACGATGAGGCCGGCGAAGCCGAGCTGGGTGGCGGCCGCGCCCTGGCCACGGCGACCGAGCGCGATGAGGGCCCGGGCGGTCCGGGCTCCCTCCTCATGGGCCGCGGGGATGCCGCCGATCCCGGCGACGGGTCCGACCCCAGCCACGGTCACCGGAGACCTGCGGCCGACACGCGCAGCGATGGACTTGGCCAGCGCATCGGCGTCGCTGGCCGGCACGAGAGCCACGATGTGGTCGTCATCGGCTCCGACGAGCGAGCCTTCGCCCGCGGCCGTGCTCGCCGACATGATGAGCGCACGGGTCGTCGCGGTGTCCTCGCCAAGCATGACGAGCAGGCAGAACGGCACGACCACCGGGTCGAAGCCGGCCCCGCGGGCGAGCTGGACCCGCTCGGCCTCCGTGCCCCGGCCGGCGACGAGGTCTGACAGCACCCGGTTGCGCTCGGCCTGTCGCGCGTCGGCCGCGTTGCGCTCGAAGAGCAGCACGAGCGAGGTCACCATCCCGGCGCGCTCGACGGTCCGCGCGTCCGCATCGTGAAGGGAGCCGACCTCCCCGAGGAGGAGGGTGCCGAGGCGCTCGTGCGCGGCGTTGATCATCACGGCGTAGGTCCCGCCCTCGTGGACGAGTCGGCCGCCCGCCGTCGCGGCCCGGTCCTGCAGCAGCTGGGCCTCGGGGCTGCGAACGAGGTCCGGCGCCGGACCGGTGGACGAGCGGACCGCGCCGTTCTCGTCGAGCAGCACCGCCCAGCCGCCGAGGAGCTCGGCCACCGCGTGGGTGATGCCCTCGACCCCGCCCCCACCGAGGACCAGATTGGCGAAGCGGTCGTGGGCCGCGGCCGCCTTCTCGATTCCCGCGGCGTACTGGCGAACCGTCTCGTGCGCCTCCTTGAGCGCCTGCACGGCGTGCTCTGCGTCCGCGAGGGCGCGGGTCTGGACGAGGGTCACGGCAGCGAGGGTCGCGAGGTTGGTCAGCAGCGCCACGTCCTCCCGGGTGAAGGGCCGGGCGGTACGGTTCGCCGCGAACAGCACCCCGACGAAGTCGGACTCGACGATGAGCGGCGTGCCGCAGATGGAGACGATGCCCTCCTCGCCCACGGCTCCGTCAATGGTCCCGGTGTGCTGGAACCGGTCGTCTGACCAGTAGTCGGCGGTCCAGTAGGGCTTGCGGGTCGAGGCGACCAGCCCTCCGAGGCCGTCGCCGAGGGCCAGCCGGACCGACTGGAACGCGGCCGAGACCGATCCAGAAGTGGCCCGCATGAAGATGTCGTCGGCCTCTGCGTCGTAGAGCGTGAGGTAGGCGAGGTCGGTCTGGAGCAGGTGCCGGGCCCGGCGGACGATCGCCTCGAGGACCTGCGCCGGATCGTGCTCGGTGGCGAGCTCGCGGGAGGTGTCGAGGAGGGCGGTGAGCCCGGCCTCCCGGTGCTGGTGGACGTCGCGGGTGTGAGCGATGCGCAGCGCCAGGTCCCGGGCGGCGGGTGGGGCCGTGGTGGCGGCGATGTCGGCGACGGTGGCTCCGGAGGCCAGCAGCTCGAGCAGGTGGAGCACCTGCTCGGTCACCGTGTCCGCGGACGTCGTCACGTGGCCGATCATAGGCAGGATCCGTGGGGCAGCGGACGGGCCCCTCAGTGGGCAGTCCAGCCGCCGTCCATGACGAAGGACGTCCCGGTGACCGACGCGGCGGCGGGGCCGCAGAGGAACAGGGCGAGGGCGGCGACCTCGGCCGGCTCGACGAGCCGCTTGACAGCGACCGGCGAGAGCATGATCTTCTCGATGACCTCGCTCTCGGGGATGCCGTGGGTGCGGGCCTGGTCGGCGATCTGGGTCTCGACGAGAGGGGTGCGCACATAGGCCGGGTTGATGCACACGGACGTCACCCCGTGCGGTGCGCCTTCCAGGGCGACCACCTTCGAGAGTCCCTCCAGCCCGTGCTTGGCGGTGACGTAGGCCGACTTGAAGGGGCTCGCCCGGAGGCCGTGCACGCTCGAGATGTTGATGACCCGTCCCCAACCGCCGGCATACATGTGCGGCAGCGACTGGCGGATGAGGCGGAAGGGTGACACGAGCATGAGGTCGAGGATGAAGTCGAACCGGTCGAGCGGGAACTCCTCGATCGGGCTCACGTGCTGGATGCCCGCGTTGTTGACGAGGATGTCCACGTCCGTCGGCAGGTCGGCCAGGGCGTCGAGGTCGGCCAGGTCCGCGACGACCGTCGTCAGCGTCGCCTCCTCCGCGAGGGCGGTGAGCCCGGCGTCGTCGCGGTCGACGGCATGGACGGTCGCGCCGGCCCGGCTCAGGGCTCGGGCGATGGCTGCCCCGATCCCGCTCGCGGCCCCCGTGACGAGCGCCGTACGGCCGGTGAGGTCCACCGGGTTGGTCGCCACCGCGTCGTCCGTGGTCCCGCGTGCGGGGCGGGGCCCGGACTCGTCGTCGCGGGCATCGTTGCGGGCGTCTGGCATGCGGGAAGACTATGAACCGGCCGACAGCCCGATCATGTGCCTTGCCGCCACAAATCGGGGACGAGGGTGTGGTCCGCCGCTGGCCCCGCGAGGAGGTGCGGTCAGATGGCGGTCAGATGGCGGTCAGATGTCGCGGAACACCTCGATCGTCGCGCCGAGCGCGTTGAGGCGCTCCGCGAGGTCCTCGTAGCCGCGGTTGATGACGTACACATTGCGCAGGACGGACGTGCCGGGTGCGGCGAGCATGGCGAGGAGGACGACGACACCGGGGCGCAGTGCCGGCGGGCAGACGACCTCGGCAGCCCGCCACCGGGTCGGGCCCTCGATCATGACGCGGTGCGGGTCGAGCAGCTGCACCCGCGCGCCGACCTTGGTCAGCTCGGTCAGGTAGATTGCCCGGTTCTCGTAGACCCAGTCGTGGATCATGGTGCTGCCCTCAGCCACGGCGCCGATGAGCGCGAAGAAGGGCAGGTTGTCGATGTTGAGCCCCGGGAAGGGCATCGGGTGGATCTTGTCGGTCGGCGCCCTCAGGGGACCCGGGATCGTGGTCAGGTCCACGAGCCGCGTCTTGCCGTTCGCGGAGGTGTACTCGGAGCTGAGGTCGTACTTCATCCCCATCTCCTCGAGGGTCGCCAGCTCGATCTCGAGGAACTCGATCGGCACGCGGCGGATGGTGATGCGCGAGTCCGTGACGACGGCGGCCGCGAGCAGGCTCATCGCCTCGATGGGGTCCTCGCTGGGCGAGTAGTCGACGTCGACGTCGATCTGCGACCTGCCGTGGACGACCAACGTGGTCGAGCCGATGCCCTCGATCCGGACCCCGAGCTTCTCGAGGAAGAAGCACAGGTCCTGGACCATGTAGTTGGGGGACGCGTTGCGGATCACGGTGCGTCCGTCATGGCGGGCGGCGGCCATGAGGACGTTCTCGGTGACCGTGTCGCCCCGCTCCGTCAGCACGATGGCTCGGCTCGGGTTGACCGAGCGGTCGGACCGCGCCTCGTAGAAGCCGTGCGTCGCGGTCACCTCGAGGCCGAAGTGCCGAAGCGCCGCGAGGTGGGGCTCGACCGTGCGGGTGCCGAGGTCGCAGCCACCGGCGTAGGGGAGCTGGAAGTTCGGGTGCTCGTGCAGCAGCGGCCCGAGGAACATGATGACCGTGCGGGTGCGCCGCGCGGCGGCGACATCGATGTCCTCGAGGTGCAGCTGCGCCGGGGGGATGATCTCCAGGTCGTTGCTGTCGGGCAGCCAGCGGGTCCGGACGCCGATCGAGGAGAGCACCTCGAGGATCCGGTTGACCTCCTCGATCCGGGCGAGGCTCCGCAGGGTCGTCCGGCCCCGGTTGAGCAGGGAGCCGCAGAGCAGGGCGACGGCCGCGTTCTTCGAGGTCTTGACGTCGATGGAGCCGGAGAGCTGCTTGCCCCCGACGATGCGCAGGTGCTGTGGCCCGGAGTGCCCGACGGAGACGAACTCGGAGTCGAGGGCATCACCGATCTTGGCCAGCATGTCGAGGCTGAGGTTCTGCTTGCCGGCCTCGATCCGTGTGACGGCACCTTGCGAGGTCCCCAGGAGCTCGGCGAGCTCCGCCTGGGTCATCGCCTTGTGGCGGCGGGCGTCGCGGATGAGGCCGCCGATTCGGGTGAGGTAGCTTTCAGACACGGATCGAGGCTAACTCATATATGAGTTACTGCAACTCGGGCATGGGGGAGGACCCCAGCACCGCGCCGACGGGCGTGCACGGCAGCCACGGGTGGCGTGCTCGGCTGCCCCGGGGGTCGAAGGTGAGGTCGACTCCGTCCTGGACGAGCGCGGTCCGGATCAGCCGGGCCGGTCCGGGGCGGAACGGCGCGAGGGCGATCCCCATGACGCGCAGGGCGGCCCGGGGGATGTGACCCACGGCAGGCTGGCCGGTGACGAGCCGGGCGAACTGCTCCATCGTGAGGTTGTCGGGACCTCCGACCTCGATCACCTCACCACGCAGGTCGGGGTCGGCGGCGGCCCGGGTCACGGCAGCGGCGACGTCGTCCACGGTGACGAAGTTGATCGGGTTCTGCCCGCGTCCGAAGACCTTGGGGACGCCCTTGCGGTTCGTCGTGCTGCGGATGACGTCGGCCCAGGTCTCGGCGAACGCCGAGGCGCGCACGACGGTCCAGTCCATCGGTCCGTTCCGGAGGAACCGCTCCGCGTCGGACTTCATCCGGAAGAGCTCCATCGGATGGTCCCGGTCCGCTCCGACGACTGAGACGAGCACGATCCGGGCCCCGGCACGGCGTGCCGCCGAGATGAGGTTGCGATTCCCGTCCCGGTCGACAACCGCCGGCGACTCTCCCGACGCCGGATCCATCCCGTGCACCGCCGAGACGACCACCGTGGCGCCGTCGAGGGCCTGCTCGAGCGTGTCCGGCTCCCGGACGTCGGCTGCGACGAAGGCCCCCGGCCCGCCTCCCGGCCCGCCCACCGGGGCGTGTCTGGCCACCACCCGCACGGTCTCGCCCCGCTCCACCAGATCACTGACGACGCGCCCGCCCAACCGGCCCGTCCCGCCGACGACGACGATCATCGTGCTCCCCTCCACCTCAGGTCGGTCCGCCCGCGTCGCCGGCGGATCCACCAAGGGTGACCCTCCGCGGGCCGCGCCGGCAGGGTCGAACGTCCCGTCCCGTCAGCGGCCCCCCGTCGCGAGACGGAAGCAGCCGTATGCCGCTGGGCCGGGTCCCCGCCCCGCGCTCGAGCTGAGCGGGCGGCGAGGGACCGAGCCCAGCGGCATACAGCCTCGTCGTCGGTGCCTCAGGAAGGAAGCGTGGACACGCCCGCCGGCAGGAAGCGGTGGCCGGTGACGCGCTCCGCGACGCCGGTGCGGTCGAGGAGCGGCGTGATGCCACCGTTCCAGAACTGGAAGCCGGCCCCGGTGATCATCGCGAGGTCGATGTCCATGGGGGACTGGGCGACCTCCTCGTCGAGCATCCGGCGCGCCTCGTCGGCGAGCACGGTGAGCACCCGTTCGCGCACCTGGTCCACGTCGAGCACGACCGGGTCGGCCGGCCTCTCGATGAGCTCGGCCGCCTCTGGGGTGAGGACCGGCCGGCCCGAGCTGAGGTCGTAGAAGCCGGGCAGCTTCGCCGCGACGAGACGCTGAAGCGTCGGCGACGCGTAGAACCGGTCCGGGAAGGCCCGGACCAGCGTCTCGCCGTTGTGCAGGGCGATCGCCGGTCCCACGAGGCCGATGAGGACGAACGGGGGCATCGGGGCCAGCCCGGCGAACGCCCGGTCGACCACCTCGATCGGGGTGCCCTCGTCGACGATCCGGGCCGCCTCTCCCATGAACCGGCCGAGCAGCCGGTTGACGATGAACGACGGCCGGTCGGCGGCGCGGATGCACGTCTTCTTCAGGTCCTTGCCGACCGCGAAGGCGGTCGCCAGCGTCGCGTCGTCGGTCTGCGCGCCGGGGATGATCTCGAGAAGCGGCATCACGGCGACCGGGTTGAAGAAGTGGAAGCCCACCACCCGCTCCGGGTGCTGGAGATCGGCGGCCATCTCGGTGATCGAGAGGCTCGACGTGTTCGTCGCGAAGACGCACTCGGCACCGGTGACCTGCTCCAGCTCGGCGAAGACCTGCTTCTTGACCGACATCTCCTCGAAGACCGCCTCGATGACGAAGTCGGCATCAGCGAAGCCGGCCTTGCTCGTCGAGCCGCTGACGAGAGACCGGTAGCGGGTCAGACGGTCCCGGCTGATCCGGCCCTTGGCCGCGAGCCTGTCGAGCTCGGCGTGCACGTAGCCGACGCCCTTGGCGACCCGGTCGTCATCGATGTCGGTGAGCACGACCGGGACCTGGAGGCGCTGGACGAACAGGAGGGCGAGCTGGCTCGCCATCAACCCGGCACCCACGATCCCGACCTTGGTCACGGTGCGCGCGAGCGCCTTGTCGGGGGCGCCGGCGGGGCGCTTGGCCCGCTTCTGGACGAGCTCGAACGCGTAGAGCCCGGCGCGCAGCTCGTCACTCATGATGAGGTCGGCCAGTGCCTCGTCCTCGGCCGCGAAGCCCTCGTCACGGGTGGTGGCGCGCGCGGCCGCCACGAGGTCCAGCGCGGCGTAGGGCGACTTCGCGTGGCGGCCCGTCTTGACGTCGGCGAGGCGCCTGGCCGTGCTGACCGCGGCGGTCCAGCTCGCCTCGTCCCGGTCGACCGGGGGCCGGTCGACGGTCACCGCGCCGGTCAGGACGCCGCCGGCCCACGCGATCGAACGCTCGAGGAAGTCGGCCGGCTCGAAGATCGCGTCCGCGATCCCCAGGGAGAACGCCTCCGGGCCGCGGAGCATCCGGTTCTGGGACAGCGGGTTGTCGACGATGACCTTGAGGGCCTTCTCGACGCCGACGAGGTTGGGCAGCAGCCAGCAGCCGCCCCAGCCGGGGACGATTCCGAGGAAGACCTCGGGGAGCGCGACGGCGGGGACGCCCGAGCTGATCGTGCGGTAGGTCGCCGACAGGGCCAGCTCGACCCCGCCACCCATGGCCGCGCCGTTGACGAACGCGAACGTCGGCACCGGCAGGTCGGCCAGGGCGGCGAAGGCTGCGTGGCCGGCCCGGGCGACGGCGAGTGCCTGGTCCCGCTCTGTGAGGAGGGGGATCCCGGTCAGGTCGGCGCCGACCGCGAAGATGAACGGCTTCCCCGTGACGGCCACGGCCGCGATCTGGCCGTCCTCGGCCCGGGTCCGGAGGGCATCGACGGCGGCGTGGAGCTCCGCGATCGACTGGGGGCCGAACGTCGTGGGGCGCGTGTGGTCGAGCCCGTTGTCGATGGTGATCAGGGCGAGGGCGCCCGCGCCGCCCGGGAGGGTGACGTCGCGGACGTGGGCGTGGGTCACGACCTCCTCGCCGAACTGCAGGCTCGGCGTCGCGGCTGCTGGCGTCGTCGTGGCAGTCACTGGGCGTCCTCCGTGGTGGTGGCGGAAGCGACGGTGTCGCTCTGGTAGTCCGGGTGGTGGGGGTTCTCCCAGATGACGGTGCCGCCCATGCCGAGGCCGATGCACATCGAGGTCAGCCCGTAGCGGACGTCCGGGTGCCCCTCGAACTGGCGCGCCAGCTGGGTCATGAGGCGGACTCCGGAGCTGGCGAGCGGGTGGCCGACCGCGATGGCCCCGCCGTACTCGTTGACGCGAGGGTCGTCGTCGGCGATGCCGAAGTGGTCGAGGAATGCGAGGACCTGGACCGCGAACGCCTCGTTCAGCTCGAAGAGGCCGATGTCGGCGATGGTGAGGCCCGCCTTGGTGAGCGCCTGCTCGGTGGCCGGGACGGGGCCCACGCCCATCACCTCGGGTTCGACACCGACGAAGGCGTAGGACACGAGCCGCATCCGCACCGGCAGGCCGAGCTCGGTGGCGGCCGCCTCGGAGGCGAGCAGGCACGCCGTCGCGCCGTCGTTGAGTCCGGCCGCGTTGCCGGCGGTGACGTTGCCGTGCGGACGGAACGGGGTCTTGAGGGCGGCCAGGTCAGCGAGTGTGGTGCCGGGCCGAGGGGGCTCGTCCTCGGTCGCCAGGCCCCAGCCGAGCTCCGCGTGACGGACGGCGACGGGGACGAGGTCGGGTTGGATCTTGTGGTTGGCGTACGCCTTGGCGAGCTTGTCCTGGCTTCCGACGGCGAACGTGTCGGCCCGCTCCTTCGTCAGCTGCGGGAACCGGTCGTGGAGGTTCTCGGCGGTCTTGCCCATGACGAGGGCGTCGGGGTCGACGAGCCGCTCGGCGACGATGCGCGGGTTGGGGTCGACGCCCTCGCCCATCGGGTGGCGGCCCATGTGCTCCACGCCGCCGGCGATGGCGATGTCGTAGGCGCCGAAGGCGATGGCGCTCGCGGTGCTCGTCACGGCGGTCATGGCGCCGGCGCACATCCGGTCGATCGAGTACCCGGGAGTGGAGGTCGGGAGCCCGGCGAGGAGGGCGGCGGTGCGACCGATGGTCAGGCCCTGGTCGCCGATCTGGGTCGTCGCGGCGATGGCAACCTCGCCGACGCGGTGGGTGGGGAGGGCCGGGTTGCGGGTGAGCAGCTCCCGGATGCAGCGGATGACGAGGTCGTCGGCGCGGGTCTGGGCGTAGATGCCCTTGTCACCCGCCTTGCCGAACGGGGTTCGGACGCCGTCGACGAAGACGACCTCATTGAGCTGGCGGGGCACGGAGCCTCCTAGGGAGAGGGAACGTTCCCGCTGATCCTACTGCTCAGTAACTTTGTCGCCAACGGGTGGTCCAGTGACGGTCCTCACGGGCGACGACGAGGCCGGATGCCGCTGGGCTCGCTCGGCGGGTCCGGTCCAGCTCCCGAGGGCTTCCTCCCTGCCTCTTGCCGGAGCCACGTGACCAGATGGGTGCCGCAGCGGGACGATCAGGCGCGGGGGTGCTCGGCGCAGGCCAGGGCGATCAGTGGGGCGGCCAGCCTCGTCTGCCACGTGCGAGCGCCCATCGCCGCCAGTTCCTCGGCGACCGCTGCCGTGGTCGGGGCCGCCGGCCCTTCCCAGAGGTAGCGACGGAGCAGGTCGGGGGTCAGGACGTTCTCGACCGGGATGACGAGCTCTTCGGACAGACCGGCGAGCAGCTCCCGGGCCCGCGCCAGGCGGGCGGCGGCCACAGGGTCTCGATCGGCCCAGGTGCGCGGCGGGGGAGGGCCGGTCGAGGGGAGGGCCAGGGGCGGCAGGTCCTCCTCCGGCAGCGCGAGCGCCGCGCCGACCACGTCGATCAGCGCCTCCTGGTGTCGGCGGATGGAGCGGGCGAGGCGAGGGTCCGACGAGGTGAGGGTCCGGGGTGGACGCTCCGCGCGCTGGTGCGCGATGGCGATCTCGGCGATGGCGGCGTCGGGCACGATCCGCCCGGGTGACACATCGCGCTGTCGGGCGAGCTCGTCCCGCCAGACCCAGAGCTCCCGGACGATGGCCGTGCCGCGGCGGGCCCGGATGCGGTGGATCCCCGAGGTGCGTCGCCACGGGTCGACCCGCGGCTCGGGTCCGGTGAACTGCAGCAGGGACTGGAACTCCTCCGCGGCCCACCCGGCCTTGCCCTGCCGCTCGAGGTCCGCGTGCACCGCGTGCCGCAGGTCGACGAGGACCTCGACGTCGAGAGCCGCATAGCGAAGCCAGGGCTCGGGCAGCGGCCGGATCGACCAGTCGACGGCGGAGTGCTCCTTGGCGAGCTGCAGGCCCAGGTAGTGCTCGACCATGGCCCCCAGGCCGACGCGGGGCAGCCCGGCGAGCCGGCCCCCCAGCTCGGTGTCGAAGAGGACCCGGGGCTGCAGCCCGACCTCGGCGAGGCACACGAGGTCATGGGTGGCGGCGTGGAGGATCCACTCGGCGTCACCGATGGCGCGGTCGAGCGGGCTGAGGTCCGGCACGGCGACCGGGTCGAGGAGGACGGTTCCCGCTCCCTGCCGGCGGACCTGGACCAGGTAGGCGCGCTGGCCGTAGCGGTAACCCGAGGCTCGCTCGGCATCCACCCCGATCGGGCCGGAGCCCGCGGCGATGGCCGCGGCCGCACGGAGCAGCGCACGCTCGTCGGTGACGACCTCAGGGACCCCGTCACTCGGCATGGTCAGTGGCGTCAGCGGCCTGGTGGGCTCGGGCGTCGCCGGCGAGCTCGGCTCGGCACTCACCGGCGCTGTCCGGGCAGCGGCACGACCCCGTCGGGCAGCGGGGGGATCCCGCCGATGGTGCACAGCAGGTCCGCCCAGGCGCGGAGGTGCTCGGTCAGCTCGCCGCCCAGGGGAGTCCACGACGCCCGGATCTCCATCTCGACGCTCGGGTCGCGGTCGGCGAGCCCGCCGAAGCTCTCGCTCAGCACGCGGGTCACGGTGCCGGCCTGCGCGGTCCAGCCGACGCCACGGCCGCGGAGCGAGTCCGTGAGCCAGGACCAGCCCACGGCCCCGAGCATGGGGTCGCTCGCCAGCTCCGGCTCGAGCTCGGCCCGCGCGAACGTCACGATGCGCCAGGTGCCGTCCCACGTCTCGGGGCCCGAAGGGTCGTGCAGGACGACGAAGCGTCCGGTCGCGAGCTCCGCGTCCGGGTCGGCCGGGTCGATGACGTCAGCGGTGAGCGCCGCGGCGAAGGGCGCGATCCGGGTGGGGGCAGGTACCTCGGTGAGGCGCACTTCGGAGCGCACCCGGACGTCGCGAAGGGCGGTGAGCACCTTCGCGAAGTCCGCGCCGTGGTTGCCCGGCAACGTTCTCGTGTGCACCCGATGAGGGTATGCCGCCGGGGTGGTTTTGTCCGCAGGGCACGCCGGGACGCGTGACCGGGTCATGCCTGCTCGCGTGGCAGGATTGAGCGGTGCCGACCCCAGCCTCGCTCCCTGCCTCCGCCCCGGCGGAGCCGGGCAGCCCCCGAGACAGCGATCTCGTCCGTGCAGCCCGCCGTCAACCCGTCTCCCGGACCCCCGTGTGGTTCATGCGCCAAGCAGGTCGGTCGCTGCCCGAGTACCGAGCCGTGCGCGAGGGCATCCCGATGCTCGAGTCGTGCATGCGACCCGAGCTGATCACCGAGATCACGCTGCAGCCGGTGCGCCGCCACGGGGTGGACGCCGCGATCTTCTTCAGTGACATCGTGGTGCCGCTCAAGGCCATCGGGATCGACCTGGACATCGTCCCCGGGGTCGGCCCCGTCGTCGCGCGGCCGATCCGGCGGGCCAAGGACCTCGAGCAGCTCGTCGACCTCACCCCGGAGCACGTCCCCTACATCACCGAGGCCGTCCAGCAGCTGGTGTCCGAGCTCGGCGCCACCCCGCTCATCGGGTTCGCGGGGGCCCCGTTCACCCTCGCGTCCTACCTCGTCGAGGGCGGCCCGTCGAAGAACCACGAGCACACCAAGGCGCTGATGCACGGCGACCCTGACCTCTGGGACGCCCTCTGTGCCCGGCTGGCCCAGATCTCGGGTGCGTTCCTGCGCGTCCAGGCCGGGGCCGGGGCCAGCGCCGTGCAGCTCTTCGACTCCTGGGTCGGCGCGCTGTCGCGGGCCGACTACACCCGTCACGTCCAGCGCCACTCGGCCTCGGCGCTGGCGGCCGTGGCGGACCTCGAGGTCCCACGGATCCACTTCGGCGTCGGCACGGGTGAGCTGCTCCGCCTCATGGGGGAGGCCGGTGCCGAGGTCGTCGGTGTCGACTACCGGGTCGGGCTGACCGACGCGGTCGAGCGGCTCGGCCCTGACTACGCCGTTCAGGGCAACCTCGACCCGGCGCTGCTCTTCGCACCGTGGGACGCGCTCGAGCGACGGGTCCGCGAGATCGTGGAGGAGGGCCGGCACGCGCCGGGTCACATCTTCAACCTCGGGCACGGCGTCCTGCCCAGCGTCGACCCCGACGTGCTGACCAGGGTGACCGCCCTGGTCCACGAGGTGTCGGCGCGCTGATGACGCAGGGGTCGCTCGCCCGGTCGAGCCTCGTCATGGTGGGCGGGTCCTTCGCGTCCCGCGCCCTCGGCGTGGTGCGCGCGGCCCTCCTGACGGCGATCATCGGCACCCGGGCTGCCGGCGACGCGTTCAACCTCGCGAACACCCTGCCCAACGTCTTCTACCTGCTCGCCGCGGGCGGGATCCTCAACGCCGTCCTGATCCCGTCCCTGAGCCGCGCGATGAAGCTCGAGGACGGCGGCAAGGAGTTCACCGACCGCGTCATCACCATCGCCCTGGTGGCCATGGCCGGAATCACCGTCCTGGTCCTCGTCGGCGCCGGCGCCTTCGTCTCGTTCCTGTCCGGTGGGCGAGCTGACGTCGAGGGGCTGGCGCTCGCGTTCGCCTACATCTGCCTCCCGCAGATCTTCTTCTACGGCGCGTTCGCGCTCTTCGGGCAGATCCTCAACGCCAGGAACCGGTTCGGGGCCTTCGCCTGGGCTCCCTTCATCGCCAACGTCGTGGCGGTCATCGGGCTCGTCATCTTCATCGTCGTCTACCCGGCACCCCAGGTCGTGACTGCCCAGGGGCAGCCGCTGCCTCGGGGCCCCGAGCAGTGGACCACACCGATGATCTGGCTGTTCGCCGGCTCGGCGACGGTGTCGGTCATCGCGCAGGCCGCCTTTCTGCTGCCGGCCCTCTTCCGCACGGGGTTCCGCTACCGCCCCCGGTGGGGCCTCCGGGGCGTCGGTCTGGGCGGCGTCAGCCGACTCGCGGTCTGGGCCTTCGTCGGGCTCGCCGTCTCGCAGGTCGGCTTCTTCATCACCCAGTGGGTGCTCAACACGGCGGCGCACCGGTCCGGCCGCCCCCCGGACGACCCCCTCCGCGCCACGTCGGTCTACGCGGTGGCCTTCACGATCTTCATGCTTCCGCACGCCTTCATCGCGGTCTCGATCATCACGGCGCTCTTCCCGCGGTTGTCGAAGGCGGCCGCCGACCAGGACGTCGCCGGCTTCAAGGCCGACTTCCGCAGGGGCATGCTGCTGCCGCTGGTCGCCAATGTCCCCGTCATGGTCTTCGTCATGGTGGCCGCCACGCCGATCGTCGCCCTGCTCACGCCCGGTATCGACGGACCGTCCATCGAGCTCGCAGGCATCGTGCTCGTCGTCATGATCCTCGGGATCGTCCCGTTCGGCGTCGACCTGCTCTGCTACCGGGTCTTCTTCGCGCTCGAGGACGGCCGGTCGCCCCTGCTGATGCAGGCTGTCCTGACGACGGTCTCCCTGACCGGGGGCATCATCACCCTCGCCCTCGACCCGAAGTGGGCCATCGCCGTCGTCGCCACCGCACAGACCCTCGGCAACGTCGCGAGCTCCACCACCGGCATCCTGCTCCTCCGCCGCAAGCTCGGTCTGCTCGGGCTCGCCGAGATCGTCAACTCGACCGCTCGCATCGGTGTCGCGGCCGCGGGGGCGGGGTTGCTGGCGTGGGGCACGATGACGGTCCTCTCGCCGATACTCGGCGACCCGACTGCGCCCTCGAGCGCCGTGGACCGGATCTTCACGAGTGGGATCGTGCTCGGCTTCGCGGGCCTGCTCTTCGCCGTCGTCTACCTGGCCCTGGCCCATGCGCTGCACGTCCGCGAGGTCCGTGACGTGGCGGACATGGTGCGTCGCCGGCTCGCCTGACCAGCTCGCCCACGCAGTCGAGTGTGCAGTCGCGGTCGCGTCGCTGGTCGAGTGTGCAGTTCCGGCCGGGGGTGGGCTGGCACGAAGTGCACACTCGAGGGGGCGCTCAGTCGGTTGCGCTCGAGGCTCCGCGGCTGCGATGACGCAGCCACCGCCGGACGAACCACGCGACGACCAGCGCCAGGAGCAACCAGGGCAGGAGGACGGCGAGACCGGTCACCACGACCATGACCGAGTCGAGGAAGGCCCCCCACGCCTTGCGCAGGCTCTGGACGAACCCGTTCTCCTCCGGCTCGGGGGACGCGGTCGAGTCCGTCCACAGTGTCACCGAGACGGTCGAGGTGCTGGTCCGGCGCTCGAGCTCCGCCAGCCGCTGCTCGAGAGAGTCGAGGTCGGCCTGCCGCCGTGCCAGCTCTCCCTCGAGCAGGACGATCTGGTCGAGGGTGGTCGCCTTGACCATGAGTGCGCGGACCCGGGCGATGGACTCCTTGGCCGGCTGGAGCCGGGCCTGCGTGTCGACGTAGGCCTCGGTCACGTTCTCGGCTTGGGACGACCGGTACGACACGGTGCCGACCCTGGCCGACGAGAGGTCTGCGAGCACCTGGTCGAGCCGGTCAGCCGGGACGCCGAGGGTGATCCGGGCCTCGTTCATCCCCACCGGTGGGACGATGTCCTCCTTCGGCATCCCCCCACCTTCGGTCACGGATCCCAGCGAACCCGTGGGGTCGGGTGCCGTCACGATGCTCTCCGAGAGGATCTGCCCGCCCGCTGCCTCAGCGATGGCTCGGACCCTGGCACCGGCGACCGCGACGTCGTCCACCTTGATCCCTAGCCAGGCCGTGCGCGCCAGCTTGGTCCCGACCGACGACGCCACCGCGCCCGGCACCGCTCCGTCGGAGCTCGACCCCGACCCTGACGAGCCTCCGGCGGTGTCCGGGGTGAGCGGCGCCAGGTCCCGGGAGCCCTGCGGCTCGGTCAGGCCCCCGCTGGCCGGCATCGGCGCACTCTCATCCCCCGACCCGGACGGCTGCAGGACCTTGAGCCCCAGCGGAACAGCGAGGGCAAGGACCAGGAGGACCAGGCCGATGACGAGCCACGCGCGCTGCTGACGAGGCCCGCTGGGCCGGAGACGATCGAACCTGACCATGGTGTCCTCCTCGGCGGGGGCCTCGGGCCGTGCCGGCTCCGAGTGCCATCCCTCTGTTCATGAGGACACACGACAGGGGCGAAACGTTGAGCCCCAGGATGGAAGAGTGTCGTCCATGACGGCTCACGTGGGTGTGGTAGGCGCAGGCATCGCAGGGCTCGCGGCGGCGTGGCACCTCGTCCGGTCGGAGCCGGACCTCCACGTGACGATCCTGGAGGGGAGCTCCCGCGTCGGCGGCAAGCTGCGCGTCGAGGACGTCGGAGGGCTCACTCTCGACGTCGGCGCCGAGGCGTTCCTCACGTTCCGCCCCGAGGGACTCCAGCTCATGGACGAGATCGGTCTCGCCGACCAGGTCGCCCACCCGGCTCGGGTCCCGGCCTCTGTCGTCATCGACGGGACGCGCCGCCCCATGCCGCGGGGCACCCTCATGGGCGTGCCCTCCGACCCGGAGACGGTGCGCGGCCTGCTGACCGAGACCGAGCTGGAGCGACTCCGGGCCGAGGTGTTGACGCCACCGGTGGAGGGCGACATCGCGGTGGGCACGTTCATCGACGCCCGGCTCGGCTCCGCGGTGACGGACAAGCTCGTCGAGCCGCTGCTCGCCGGGGTCTATGCGGGGGACTCGCGCAACCTGTCGCTGGGGATGGCGGTGCCCCAGCTGGCCAAGGCCGCACGGGAGGGCACCTCGGTCCTCGCGCTGAGCCGCTCGCTCGTGCCGGCCGACCGCTCGGGGAAGGACAGCGACCGACCACCAGTCTTCGCCACCGTCATCGGCGGGCTGGGCACCCTGCCCGCCTTCCTCGCCGACCGCCTCGTCGGCCTCGGTGTCGAGGTGCGCACCGGCGCCGTGGTGCGGGGCCTCGAGCGGCGGGGTGGCCGTCTCGTCGTCTCGAGCGGTCCGACGACCGACGTGCACCAGGACGTCTTCGACGCGGTGGTCCTCGCCACACCCGCCGCCCCCACGGCGCGTCTGCTCCAGGAGCTGGCACCGGATGCTGCCTCGAGGCTGGCCCGGATCGAGTCGGCGTCGATGGCGATCGTCACGCTCGTCCTCGACGGGCCGCCGCCGGACGTCCTCGACGGCAGCGGCTTCCTGGTCCCACCGACGGAGCGTCTGACGATCAAGGCATCGACGTTCAGCACCGTCAAGTGGCCGTGGCTCGCGGCCGCACACCCGGACCGCACCGTCCTGCGGGCCTCGCTCGGCCGCCACCGCGAGGAGGCCACCCTGCACCGGTCCGACGACGAGCTCGTCGAGGTCTCGCTCGCCGACCTGACCACCGTGCTCGGGCGTTCGCTCCCGACCCCGTTGGCCGTGCACGTGCAGCGCTGGGGCGGCGGCCTGCCGCAGTACGCCGTGGGACACCGCGAGCTGGTGTCCGGGCTGGTCGAGCCGGCTGCGGACGTCGCCCTGGCCGGTGCCGCCCTGAGCGGCGTCGGCATCCCGGCCTGCATCGCGTCGGGTCGCCGGGCAGCGGAGGTCATCCTGACCCGAGTGCAGGAGGGTGCGGCCGGCTTGGGATGATGGGCGCCATGAGTGAGAAGCTGACACCGGCCCAGATGCGCGAGATCAACGAGACCATCCGCTACTCGATGTGGTCGGTGTTCAGCAGCGTCACCCCGCTCGGCGACGACCGGGAGTCCCTTTCCGACGAGCTCGAGTCCTTCCTCGTGACCTTGGCCGCCGAGGGCGTCGTCGTGCGCGGCATCTATGACGTCGCCGGCCTCCGCGGCGACGCGGACTTCATGATCTGGTGGCACGCGGCCACCATCGAGCAGCTCCAGTCCGCCTACCACCGACTGCTTCGCTCGGAGCTCGGCGCGCACCTCGAGCCGGTCTGGTCCTCCGCCGCCCTGCACCGTCCAGCCGAGTTCAACAAGAGCCACATCCCCGCCTTCATGGCGGACGAGGTCGCCCGAAAGTACGTCTGCGTCTACCCCTTCGTCCGTTCCTACGACTGGTACCTGCTCGACGAGCAGGACCGCCGTGACATGCTCCGAGAGCACGGCCAGATGGCCCGTGACTACCCGGACGTGCGGGCCAACACGATCGCCTCGTTCGCGCTGGGGGACTACGAGTGGCTGCTCGCCTTCGAGGCCGACGAGCTGTTCCGGATCGTCGACCTCATGCGTGAGCTGCGCGCCTCCCGCGCCCGCAACCACGTGCGCGAGGAGATCCCGTTCTTCACCGGCCCCAAGGTCGAGGCGCGCGAGCTGGTGGCGAACCTGCGCTGAGCACCGTGGAACTCTCCGCCCGACCGCACACCCACCGGCCAGAGGGTCCCACCGGGCCCAGCGACACCCGGCTCACTCGTCGTCGGCGGCCAGGCGGAGGCTGATCGAGTTGATGCAGTAGCGCTGGTCCGTGGGGGTGCCGTAGCCCTCACCCTCGAAGACGTGGCCGAGGTGGGAGCCACAGCTCGCGCACCGGACCTCGACGCGTCGCATCCCCATGCTGCTGTCCTCGATGTACTCGACCCGGTCGCCGGCCAAGGGGGCATAGAACGACGGCCACCCGCAGTGGGAGTCGAACTTCGTGTCGCTGCGGAACAGCTCGGCGCCACACGCGCGGCAGGAGTAGACCCCTCGGGTCCTCGTGTCGGTGTACTCGCCGCGGAACGGCGCCTCCGTGCCGGCTCGGCGCAAGACGTTGAACTCGGCGGGGGTCAGCTGCTCGCGCCACTCGTCATCGCTGCGCTGGACGGCATAGGTCTTGTCGCTGCTCATGTTCCCTCGAACGTTCGCGGCGGCCCGTTTGTGCCCGCCGGGGGTGATGCCGGGCCTGGCCTCGCAGCACCGCCCGGCAGCGATGCTGCGTGTGTCGGCGGCCCCGGTGACTCGGGTTTGGCACGATGGGCCGCGTGAAGCTTCGTCAGCTGGTGACCCGCCCGGTCCTCATCGCAGGTGCCGCCGGCGGGGGGTCCGCGGTGGGTGCCGCCGCCGGATCCGTCGCAGCGGCCGCCTGGTTCGCCCGCCGCGTCCTCACCCCGGACGAGCTGCAGCCCGACGACGTCGCGATCGTGGCGTACGACGACGAGTCGGTGACCTTCGCCTCGGGGCCCGATCCGGACGTCCCCGGACGGTATGGCGTCTGGCTCGACGGGGGAGCAGGTCATGCGCGTGTCGGGCAGATCCTCGACCGCGACGAGGTGGCCGGGACCGTCCGACGGGCGCTCGTCGCCGTCGACCGCGGGTCGCTCGGGGTGGGGCCGGCCCGGTGGAACCAGTACTACTACTGGGACCGGCCGAGCGTGAGCCTGGGCCTGCCGGACGAGGACGTCGTCGTCAGCTCGGACGTCGGGGCGCTGCCCGCCTGGATCGTGCGGCCGGCCGACCCTGCTGGCGGAGAGAACTGGGCGGTTCTCGTCCACGGCCGCGGCGCCCGCAAGGAGGAGGCGCTGCGCGCGGTGCCAGTGCTGCGCGATGCCGGGTGGACCTGCCTCGTCGCGGCCTACCGCAACGACCGCGACGCCCCACGGGGGCCGGACGGACGCTACAACCTCGGTCTGTCGGAGTGGCGGGACGTGGAGGTGGCCATCTCGACGGCAGTGGCACGAGGCGCCGAGCGGATCGTCCTCTTCGGGTGGTCGATGGGCGGTGCGATCGTGCTGCAGACCCTGCACCGGTCGCGCTACGCCGACCGCATCGTCGGGGTGTGCCTGGACTCGGCCGTCATCGACTGGGACGCCGTGCTCCGGCACCACGGGCGTCTCAACCACCTGCCGAGCCCCTTGGTGCGGGTGGCGCGCGGCCTCATGGGCTCGCCGCGGGGGCGGTCCCTGGTCGGTCTGATCGAGCCGATCGACCTGGCTCACACCGACTGGGTCGCCCGCGCCGACGAGCTCGACGTGCCGATTCTGCTCATCCACTCGACCGGGGACACGGTCGTCCCCTTCGCCCCTGCTGCTGCCCTGGCCGAGCGTCGACCCGACATCGTGCGGTTCGAGCCCTGGCACCGGGCCCGGCACTGCCGAGAGTGGAACTACGACCCGGAGCGGTGGGAGTCCGTCGTGTCCTCGTTCGTCACCGGTCTGTCGCCGGCTTCGGGCGAGCTGGACGGCCGACCATCAGTCGCCCGAGCCGCTGGGGCGCCGCGGGGTGAACCAGCGACCCATGAGGGTGCCGTCCGCCTCGACGAGGCTGCCGAGCTCGAGCTCGAGGGGTGATGCGGCCGGTCCCACCGGTCTCGGGTGCATCCCCCCGACGACTCTGGGTGCGATCGTGAAGCACAGCTCGTCGACGAGGCGGACCGCCAGGAAGGAGCCGGTGAGGTGCGGGCCTCCCTCGCAGAGCAGCCGGGTCCAGCCGCGCTCGTGCAGCCGGGCGACGAGCAGCGGGAGGTCCACCTCGTCCTCGCCGCAGACGAGGACGTGCTCCCGGCCGAGGATCGACTGCGCCTCGGCCAGGCCGGGCGCGCGGGCGCACGTGGCAAGGAGCGCCGGGCCGCCGGCCGCGCCCTGCGCACTCTCCGGGAGCCGGCCCGAGCGGCTCACGGCGATGAGGGGAAGGGGTTCGTCGATCCCGAGGTCTCGACGGAGCGGCAGGACGTCCGGCGACACCGTGAGTCCGGTGTAGCCCTCGGCCCGGATCGTGCCGGCGCCGACGATCACCGCGTGGCTCAGACCCCGGAGCAGCTCGAAGACGATGTGGTCCGCCGCGGTGTTGATCGATCCCGACCGGCCGTCCGGGCCGGTGGCTCCACCGTCGACCGTCGTCACCATGTTGCAGCGCAGCCAGGGGTCGCTCGGCGCCGCATAGACGGCCGCGAGGTCCGCGAGGTCGAGGTCGGCGGCCGGCGTGAGGTCGCCGCCGGCGGGTAGGAGCAGGCGCATGGGACAAACCCTAGGTGGCCGTGCCTCCGGTCCAACGGCTGCCGTGTCCGGCAGGATGGCGCCATGGGCAAAGGCAAGAGCGATGACAAGGGCAAAGCCGACGCAAAGGCACGTAAGGGCGACGCGTCCGGCGCGCGGACGGACGCCGACGCGCTCGAGTCGAAGAAGAAGGCTGACGAGGAGCGGGCGGTCGCCGACCTGGCCGACCAGTTCGTGGCCGACGGGCTCCACCCCATGGGTGGCTTCGCGGATGCGCTGCGGGTCGACAAGGACTTCGCGCTCGCGGACCTCGACCCGTCCTCGACGCCCGCCTTCGACGGCGACAAGCTCGCCGGCAAGGCCGCTATGGCGTCAGCCGAGGAGGAGCTGACCGACCTGCTCGAGCGACTCTGGGCCGAGTCGACCGCCGGCTCCAAGCGCGCGCTGCTTCTCGTCGTGCAGGGGATGGACACCTCGGGCAAGGGCGGCATCATGCGCCACGTCATCTCGGTCAACCCGCAAGGCGTGCGGGCGACCGCGTTCAAGGCGCCGACCGAGGAGGAGCTCGCACACGACTTCCTCTGGCGCATCGAGAAGGCGGTTCCCGGTCCCGGCCAGCTCGGGGTCTTCGACCGGTCGCACTACGAGGACGTCCTCATCGTGCGGGTTCACGAGCTCGTCCCGCAGGACGTGTGGTCCAAGCGGTACGCCCGGATCAACGCCTTCGAGCGCGAGCTCGCCGCGGGCGGGACGAAGGTCGTCAAGGTGATGACGCACATCAGCAAGGAGGAGCAGAAGTCCCGCCTCATGCGCCGGCTGGAGCGCCCCGACAAGTTCTACAAGTTCAACCCCGGCGACGTGGACGAGCGGAGCCACTGGCTCGAGTACATGGAGGCCTACCAGGCGGTCTTCGACAAGACCTCGACGGTCGGCGCGCCATGGCACGTCGTCCCCGCCGACCGCAAGTGGTACGCCCGGCTCGCCGTCCAGCAGCTCCTGCTCGAGGCGCTCCGCGAGATGGACCTCCAGTGGCCCGAGGCGGACTTCGACGTCGAGACGGAGAAGAAGCGGCTGGCCGCCAGCTGACTCGGGTCAGCCGATGCGGTCGAGGACCGGGCCCACCGAGCCCGCCAGGTCCACCGGCAGGGTGCCGAAGGTGTGACCGTGGCCGCCCTGGATCCGGCTCGCGATGAAGGCCTCGGCCACGGTGGGCGAGTGCTCGAGGAGGAGGGCCGCCTGCAGCGCCACGGCGAGCCCCTCGACCGCGGACCGGGCGGTGAACGCGGCCTCGGGGGAGTCCGGTCGCAGGGAGTGCGCCTGCTGGACGGCGTCATCCATGTGGTCGTCGAGCGCTCGACTGACCCCTCGGACCCGGTGGAGCTCCTTCGTGAGCGCCTCGAGGCTCGCAGGCTCCCGACTGATGGCCCGGATCACGTCGAGGGCGTTGACGTTGCCCGAGCCCTCCCAGATCGAGTTGAGCGGCGCCTCGCGGTAGAGCCGGGCCAGCACGTTCTCCTCGACGTAGCCGTTGCCCCCGAGGCACTCGAGCGCCTCGGCCACCATGGGCGCCGTCCGCTTGCACACCCAGTACTTGCCCACCGCCACCCCGATCCGCGCGAAATCGGCCTCACCCGCGTCGAAGGCGTGAGCAAGTCGCATCGCGAGGACGGTCGCGGCCTCCGCCTCGAGCGCCAGGTCGGCGAGGACGTTGCGCATCAGGGGCTGGTCGACCAGCAGTCGCCCGAACGCGGTCCTCTGGCGGGCATGGTGCACGGCACGGGTGACGGCGTCCCGCATCGTCGCCGTCGACCCGAGGACGGTGTCCAGCCGGGTGGCGCCGACCATCTCGATGATGGTCCGCACCCCACGGCCCTCGTCGCCCAGGCGGGACCCCCACGTGCCGTCGAACTCGACCTCGCTCGAGGCGTTGGAGTGGTTCCCCAGCTTGTCCTTGAGCCGCTGGAGGGCGAAGGGGTTGCGGGTCCCGTCCTCGAGCGCCCGAGGCACGACGAGGCACGTCAAGCCGGCCGGGGCCTGGGCGAGCACCAGAAAGACGTCGCTCATCGGCGCCGACAGGAACCACTTGTGGCCGGTCAGGCGGTACGTCTCCCCGGGCAGCGGACCGCCCGGCGTCAGGGTCGCCGTCGTCGCGTTGGCCCGGACGTCGGAGCCGCCCTGCTTCTCGGTCATCCCCATCCCCGCGATGACGCCGGCCTTCTCGGCGAGCGGCCGGATGCCGAAGTCGTACGTCCGACTGGCCAGCTTGGGAAGCCAGCGCGACGCGAGCTCGGCGTCGTGTCGCAGCGCCGGCCCAGCGGCATACGACATCGAGATCGGGCAGCCGTGCCCGGCCTCCACGCGTGACCAGATCATGAAGCCGGCCGCCCGGCGCGCGTGAGCGCCGCGCCCCACCGGCGCCGTCCACGGCTCCGCGGTGAGCCCCGCACCGACGGCGCGCGCCATGAGCCAGTGCCACGACGGATGGAACTCCACCTCGTCGATCCGGTTGCCACGGGCGTCGTGGGTCCGCAGCACCGGCCGGTTCGCGTCCGCGAGGCGGCCGTGGTCCTGGGCCTCGGGCGACCCGGCCAGCCGACCGAGCTCGCCCAGCGGCGCGACCTCCTCCGCGGCCACCCACCGGCCCACCGCCTCCGCCAGGGCCCGGTCCTCGGAAAGGAAGTCCCGGTCGACGAAGGGCTCGACCTGGTTGGTCACCTCGTGCGTGCTCATCCCTGCAGACTAGGACGACCGCCGGCGGGGACCCTTCCCGCCTCGTGTCGCGCGCGTCACCAGGGGCAGCCCCGGCCGGACGGCTAGCCTCAAGGGCGATGATGGTCAAGGCGGCGGTGCGGCGCACCCTCGAGAGGATCCCGGGGGCGGTGCCTCTCGCCAGACTGACCCTCGAGACCATTCGCGTCTGCCTCAACTATCGCGTCACGGGCCTCGCCGCCGAGGGAGGCTTCTTCCTGCTCCTCTCGCTCCCGCCCTTCGTCCTCGGCCTCTTCGGTGGCGTGGGCTACCTCGGCAACATCCTCGGCGCCGACAGCGTCGAACGGCTCCTCGCGGTGATCACCGACTACGCGTCCGGCTTCCTCACTCAGGGGAGCATCGAGGAGCTGCTCCTCCCGACGGTCCGCGACGTGCTCCGTGACGGCCGCCCGGACCTCATCTCCGTCGGGTTCCTCCTCGCCCTGTGGTCGGGGTCCCGGGCCCTGAACGTCTTCGTCGACACGATCTCGATCATGTACGGGCAGGGGGACAGTCGAGGGATCCTGCGCCAGCGCTTCCTCACCTTCGGCCTCTACACGGTCGGCATCGTCGTCGCCGTCGTCCTGCTGCCCCTGGTCCTCCTCGGCCCGGCCATCATCGAGGGATGGCTGCCGGACCGGCTCAAGCTCCTCACCAGCGCCTACTGGCCCCTCGTCCTCGTCCTGTCCATCGCCCTGCTCACGACGCTGTTCCACATTGCCACGCCCCGCAGGGGCCGGTGGTGGCGCAACGTCCCCGGAGCTCTCCTGGCGCTCGCGATCTGGCTGCTCGCCTCCCTCGTCGTCCGCAGCGCGCTCGAGGCCTCCCTCGGGGGCTCGTCGATCTACGGGCCGCTCAGCACCCCGATCGTGCTGCTCATCTGGCTGTACGTCCTCGCGATCGCCATCCTCATCGGTGCCGGCCTCAACGCCGCGACCCGCGTGCTGTGGCCCGTCGAGCTGCGCGACGGGGCCGGCACCAGGCTGGCCAGCTGGGCCGGCGCTCTCGTCTCCCGCAGGCCCCTGGTCCGGGCTCCCGTGAGGGTCGATCCGGCGCTCGGCAACCAGCGGAGCCGCGACCAGCAGTTCACCAAGCGGGAGCTCTCGCACCTCGCCGAGGCCATCGACCGGGAGCTCGTGGAGGGGGTCGCGCGGCCCCGGGCCGACGGCAAACCGGGGGGCTGAGGACGGTTTTGTATCTGCTGGATCGATCCGCTACTGTCTACCAAGCACGAGCGGGGAAGTTACACCGCTGGTGTTCCCGCGGACGTAGCTCAGTTGGTAGAGCGCAACCTTGCCAAGGTTGAGGTCGCCGGTTCGAGCCCGGTCGTCCGCTCGGAGGCAAAAGGCAACTTGCCTTCATGGTGGAGTGGCCGAGAGGCGAGGCAGCGGCCTGCAAAGCCGTTTACACGGGTTCAAATCCCGTCTCCACCTCGGTGCAAGACCAGCACAAGGGCGATTGGCGCAGTGGTAGCGCGCTTCCTTGACACGGAAGAGGTCACTGGTTCAAACCCAGTATCGCCCACCACCCGGGACACGGCGTCCGGCCCGCGAGAGCGGGCCGGACGCCGTTGCTCTCGGTTCACCCGCGGACGTAGCTCAGTTGGTAGAGCGCAACCTTGCCAAGGTTGAGGTCGCCGGTTCGAGCCCGGTCGTCCGCTCCGTTGACGGCCCCCGATCCTGATGGTCGGGGGCCTTCGCCGTCGGGCGCGGGGGTGATGTCAGCGGGCGCGGGGGTGATGTCAGCAGACGAGCGAGGTCAGCCCCTGGGCGCTCTCCGAGCCGCCCCGGAGCAGCTTGCCCCACCCCTGCGTGCAGGAGCTGGTCGTCCGGACCGGCGTCGAGTAGACGAGCCGCTGCCGGTTGCCACCGACGGTGTAGCCCACGGTGTCGCCGCTGCCACCGACGACGATGCCGGCCTGGGCCCGGTAGCCGAAGCCGAGGTTGTGGTACTGCGCCCACACGTAGACGGACGCGAAGTTCATCC
Source organism: Intrasporangium calvum DSM 43043 (assembly GCF_000184685.1). Lineage (NCBI taxonomy): Bacteria > Bacillati > Actinomycetota > Actinomycetes > Micrococcales > Intrasporangiaceae > Intrasporangium > Intrasporangium calvum. The sequence goes on along the minus strand of NC_014830.1, from coordinate 2,134,469 downwards.
AGGCGGAGCCACGCGAGTCCCAGCACCAGCCGATGTACTGCCGGACGGTGAACGCGTTCATGCCCTTGTCGCGCACCACCTTGCTGGTGCCGAGCTCTCGCGTGCTGGAGCAGTTGACGCTCGCCCCGTCGGCGTCGGTGCTCGTCAGGTCGGGCGCGGTCGCGGCCGTCCCGGAGGGGGCAGTCAGGGGCGTCGCGGCTGACGCACTGGTCGGGACGATCGCCGCGAGCAGCACGGCGACGAGGAGAGCCACGAGCGTGCTGATCACGTGGTGGAGGGACTTCATGGTGGAGGCTCCTGCAAGTGTGGTGGTCGTCGTGTCTTGGTCGGTTCGCGCGGTGTGGTGTGGTACGGGAGTGCCGCGTGCCTCGACACTACGGCTCCCAGCCGGGATCGGCAGCCCGAAATGTCCGTCGCCCTCGTCGCGTCCAGGACCGGCCGTAGGGTGAGCCCATGGCCGCGGCGAAGCAGACCCCAGCCCTCGTCCTCGACGTCGACGGCTACGACGTCCGCCTGACCAACCCCGACCGGGTGTACTTCTCCGAGGGCGGCCAGACCAAGCTCGACCTCGCGAACTACTACCTGTCGGTCGGGCCGGGGATCGTCAACGCCCTCCGCGACCGCCCGTGCATGCTCCACCGCTTCCCCAAGGGCGTGGAGGGTCCCAAGGTGCACCAGAAGCGGCTGCCGGCGGGTGCGCCGCCGTGGGTGGAGACGGTGCGGCTGCACTTCCCCCGCTTCGGCCTGCACGCCGACGAGCTGTGCGTCCAGCGCCTCGCCGATGTCATCTGGGCCGTTCAGATGTCCACCGTCGAGTTCCATCCGTGGAACTCCCGCCGCGCGGACACCGAGAAGCCCGACGAGTGGCGGATCGACCTCGACCCCATGCCCAGGTGCGGCTACGACACGGTACGGCGGGCCGCCCACGTGAGCCGCGAGATCCTGGGCGAGCTGGGGGCGGTCGGGTGGCCCAAGACCTCGGGTGGCCGGGGCCTGCACATCTACGTCCGGATCGCGCCGGTGCACGGCTTCCAGGACGTCCGCCGGGCTGCGCTGGCCTTCGCGCGGGAGGTCGAGCGGCGCCTCCCCGACGACGTGACGACGGCCTGGTGGCGCCGCGACCGCGCGCCGGACGACCTCTTCGTCGACTACAACCAGAACGCCCGCGACCACACCATCGCCGCGGCCTACAGCGTGCGGGGCAACAGCCGGGGGACGGTGTCGGCTCCCGTGACGTGGGACGAGATCGACGACGCCGTCCCGGACGACTTCACCATCGCGACGATGCCGGACCGGTTCGCCCGGCTCGGTGACCTCCACGCGGGCATCGACGACGCCGTCTTCGACCTCGCGCCGCTGCTCGAGTGGGCGGAGCGGGACGAGAGGGCGGGTCAGGACACCCCTCCCGAGCCGGAGGAATAAGCCGTATGCCGCTGGGCTTGCTCCCGATGCAGGGCGCACACCCGTGTCGCGTCCTCGCTCACCCCTGAAAGCCCGAAGCCCTCTGACCCAAGGAGTACCGGTGGCCGAGCTCGGCGACTTCCGCGCAACGACGATCGACGGGCAGGAGCAGTCCCTGTCCGACTTCTCCGGCCAGGTGATCCTCGTCGTGAACACCGCGAGCGAGTGCGGCTTCACCCCGCAGCTCGCCGGCCTGCAGCAGCTCTGGGAGACCTACCGCGACCGTGGTCTGACCGTGATCGGCTTCCCGTGCAACCAGTTCGGCGAGCAGGAGCCCGGCTCGGAGGAGGAGATCGGCGCCTTCTGCCAGAAGAACTACGGCGTCACCTTCCCGATGATGGCGAAGGTCGACGTCAACGGCGCCGACACGCACCCCCTCTGGGCCTGGCTCAAGTCGGAGAAGGGCGGTCTGCTCGGGGACCGGATCAAGTGGAACTTCACCAAGTTCCTCGTCGGCCGCGACGGCCACGTGATCAGCCGGTACACGCCGCAGGCCGAGCCGGCCGGGCTGGCCGCCGACATCGAGAAGGCCCTCGCGGCCTGACGGGGCCGGGGCCCCGGACCCCTAGGATCTGCGGGTGGACCACGCTCGATTCCGGGACCGCCAGGCGCGCGAGGTCATCGACGTGCGGCGGGGTGGCGACGCCCTCGAGGCCATCTCCGGGGCGGGGTTCTGGGCCGTCGTCGCGACCTTCGAGGGTGCAGTCACGGCGATCCGCTTCGGCGACGTGCGCCGCGGCGACCCGACCGGGCCCGCCCGACGGGCCGTGGGCTGGGCCCCCCTCGACCGTCGCTGGCACAGCTCACTCAGCTCAGCGGCATACGTCGCGGGGGTGGAGGAGGTCCGGCGGCGGATCGCCGACGGCACCGTCTACCAGGTGAACCTCTGTCGCGTCCTCAGCCACCGGCTGGCTGTCGATGCCGACCTCGACGGGCTCGACCAGCTGCTGCGGCAGGGGAACCCGGCACCGCACGCGGCGCGCATCCGCTGTGTGGCGGCGGGGGTCGACGTGGTCAGCGCCTCGCCGGAGCTGTTCCTCGCGCGGCGGGCCGGGCGCCTCGTGACCAGGCCGATCAAGGGCACCGCCCCGACTGCGGAGCAGATGCTCCCCAAGGACCACGCCGAGAACGTCATGATCGTCGACCTCATGCGCAACGACCTGTCGGGGGTGTGTGAGCCGGGGACGGTGTCGGTCGACGAGCTGTGCGCGCTCGAGCCGCACCCGGGCCTCGTGCACCTCGTGTCGACGGTGAGCGGCCGCCTCCGGGTGGGGGTCACCTGGCCCGACATCTTCGGCGCGGCCTACCCGCCAGGGTCGGTCTCGGGGGCGCCGAAGTCGAGTGCGCTGAGGGCGATCGCCGACCTCGAGGCGGCACCGCGCGGGCCCTACTGCGGCGCGGTCGGCTGGGTCGACGCGGATGCCGGGGAGGCCGAGCTCGCCGTCGGGATCCGGACCTTCTGGGCGGAGCGGGACGAGGGGGGCACGCGGTGGCTGCGGTTCGGCACCGGCGCCGGGATCACGTGGCACTCCGATCCCGCTGGGGAGTGGGCCGAGACCGAGCTCAAGGCGGCCCGGCTCGTCGGTCTCGCAGCCGGCACTGTGGCACCATGACGACATGACCGGCAGCCTTCCTCGGGTCTGGGTGGGTGGCGATCTCGTCGACCCGACCGGCCCGTCCATCTCGGCCCTCGACCACGCCGTCACCGTTGGTGACGGGGTCTTCGAGACGGCCAAGATCGACCGTGGGCAGCCGTTCGCGCTCTCCCGGCACCACGCCCGGCTGCAACGCTCGGCGGCGGGCCTCGGGCTGCCACCGGTGGACCTCGCGTTCGTGGCCAAGGGCATCGACGCGGTGCTCGAGGGGGAGCCGATCGACTTCGGGCGGCTGCGCTACAGCGTCACCGGAGGCGTCGGTCCGCTCGGCTCCGACCGCGGCGAGGCGGACCTGACCTACGTCGTGCTCGCCGGGCCGCAGGCGCGGCCCCCGGCCTCCGGCGCCCTGACCGTCGTCCCCTGGACGCGCAACGAGCGTTCGCCCGTCGCCGGGCTCAAGACCACCTCCTACGCCGAGAACGTCGTCGCGCTCGCCCGGGCCAAGCAGGTCGGCGCGATCGAGGCGGTCTTCGGCAACACCCGCGGTGAGCTGTGCGAGTGCACCGGCAGCAACGTCTTCGTCGTCCTCGACGGGGAGGTCCTCACCCCGCCCGCCGACTCCGGCCTGTTGGCCGGTATCACCCGCGAGCTCGTCCTCGAGTGGGCGGTGGACGCTGGCGTCACGATCCGCGAGACCCCGCTGCCGCTCGGCATCCTGGACACCGCGGACGAGGTCTTCATCACCAGCTCCACCAAGGACGTCCTCCCGATCCACGCGGTCGACGACCGGCAGCTCCCCGTGGGACCGGTGACGACCCGGTTGCGCGACGTGTTCCGGACCCGAGCCGGGCAGGACCTCGACCCGTGAACGAGGCCGCGAGCAGCGCCGACACCGTGGCAGCCCCGCGGCCCGTCGCAGGTGAGGGGGAAACCGGCGGCGTCGACTACTCGGACCCCGACGTGACCCTGGGCGCACACGAGGACCGCTGGGCGTGGCGTGCCCGGCTGCGCCGTCACCCGGCCACCCACCTGGCCTGGCGCAGCGCAGTCGGCGTGGTCGGGTCGGTCGTCACCGTGGGCGGACTCATCATGGTGCCCGCCCCGGGGCCGGGTTGGGCCGTGGTCATCCTGGGGCTGGTCATCCTCGCCAGCGAGTTCGAGTTCGCGCAGCGCTGGCTCGACTTCGTCAAGGGCTACGTCCACCGGTGGAACCGGTGGGTGATGACCCAGCCGTTGTGGCTCCGGTGTGCCATCGGGTTCGCCGCGCTGCTGCTCGTGTGGGGGGCCCTCTGGCTCACCTTCGTCCTGTTCGGGCTCCCTGGGTGGACACCGGACTGGGCCGCCCAGCAGCTGGCCCGGCTGCCTGGGCTCGATTAGGGGCGCGGACGCCCACCCGCTATTGTTTTCCCGCACCGCCAGGACGTGTAGCTCAGTTGGTTAGAGCGTTCGCTTCACACGCGAGAGGCCAGGGGTTCGAGTCCCTTCACGTCCACCACTCCTCCCGGTCCGCAGCCGACCCCGGCTCCGCCGGCGAGGTCTCACCGTGGCAGCCGGATCCGTCATACACTCACGCCAGAAGCGGTTCCAAGGTCACCAGACGTGGCCCTATGCCGCTGGGCTGGGTCCGCGCGGACGCGCGCTCCCGATCTGGCGGCGGAAAGCGGTTGGTGGACATGCCGGCGAAGGTGAGCAGCCTTTTCATCTACCCCGAGTCGGACTCGCCGGGGCAGGAGATCGACTCGGTCGAGGTGACGCCCACGGGGCCGAAGGGCAACCGGGCCAAGAAGCACGCCGTGCACCTCGTCTCGGCTGAGGAGTACGTCGACACCCATCCGAAGGCGAACATCGTCCTCGACATCGAGCCGGAGGCCCTCATCTCGCTCGTCGGGTCGGTCATCCGCATCGGCGGCTGCACCCTGACCGTCACGAAACGCCCCTCGAACTGCCCGGGCGTCTACGCAGACGTCGTGGAGGCAGGTGAGGTGGCCGTCGAGGACGTGCTGCTCGCCGCGGGTCCCGAGTGACGATCCACTCGAGCCACCCGTTCGAGCCGGACGACGCCGAACGGGACCCGATCCGACGGTTCCGCGGGCGCGTGGGCGGGTCCGTCTCCCTCTGGACGGCCGGTGCGGGGGCGGGACGGGCCGGTCTGACCGTGACCTCCTTCCTCGTCGCGGCCGGGGAGCCGCCGCGGGTCGTCGTGCTCGTGCACCCCGACGCCGACCTGCTCGACCGGATGGAGGAGACCTCGGCGGCGGTGGTCGCACTGTTGTCCTGGCGGCACCGCGACCTCGCGGAGGTGTTCGCGGGCCAGTTCCCGGCGCCGGGCGGCCCGTTCCGGCGGGACGCGTGGGAGCAGACCGACTGGGGTCCACGCCTCGTGTCGACGACATCCTGGCTCGGTGTACGGGTCGACCCGGGGTCGCGCCGGGACGTCGGCTGGTCGGTCCTGCTCGAAGCGGTGGTCGAGCACGTCGAGGTGGGGGAGGACCTGGAGCCGCTCCTGCACCGGCGAGGGCGCTACGTCCGTCTCTGACGTGCCGTCGGCCCGGGGGTGGTGGTCGTCATCGGTCGGACCGCCGGTCGGAGAGGATGGGGGACAGTCCGTTCCACGCCAGCTCGCTCAGTGACTCGACGAGGTCGCGCCGCGTGGGTCGGGAGGAGGTGCCGGGAGCGGCCAGCCAGTCGTCGGCGACCGCCTGGACGGAGCCGACGAGCGCCACCGCCCAGACCCGGGTCGTCGCGGGGTCAGGAGCGTGCCGGGGCTCCCCGCCAAGACGTCCGTCGAGCAGTCGGCTGAGCTGGTCCGTGACGTGGCCCACGAGCTCACCCACCGGGTCGTCCGGCAGCGGTCGGTCGACGATCGGACGGTTGACCACGAAGCGGTACAGCTCGGTGTCCGACTCGACGAGCTCGAGGTAGGCATCGACCGTGGACGAGATGAGCTCGCGCGGGTCCTTGCCCGCGGCGCTCGACCGCTCGAGGGCGGCGGCGATGCCCCCGACGACCCGCGCGTCGACCCGCTGGGCCACGGCCCGGTAGAGGCCGGCCCGGTCCTCGAAGTGCCGGTAGATGACGGTCTTGCTCGTTCCCGCCTCTGCGGCGATGTCGTCCATGCCGACGGTGGCGCCGTGGCGTCGGATGGCGCGGATGGTCGCGTCCACGAGGCTCCTGCGACGCTCCTCGCGGTGCCGCGCCCAGCGCACCGTCCGGCCGTCCGTGGCGGGGGCCTCGTCGCGGTCCGGGTTCATCATGTCCCGCAAACTAACAGGTACTCGCTGTATCGACTACCAGAAGTTTCGGTTATCTTGATCTGAGCTGGGCCAGTTGGCCCCACCCGGACCACGCAGGAGAGCTCCATGTCCCCCCAGACCCGAAAGCGGCCGACCCGCGAGGCGCGCCGCGTCGCCGTGCTCGGCGGCAACCGCATCCCGTTCGCCCGCGCCCACGGCGCCTACGCACGCGCCTCGAACCAGGACCTCCTGACGGCGGCCCTTGATGGTCTCATCGCCCGCTACGGACTCGCGGGCGAGCGGCTCGGCGAGGTCGTCGCCGGTGCCGTCCTCAAGCACTCCCGCGACTTCAACCTCACCCGCGAGGCCGTCCTCGGCACCCGCCTCGACCCCAGCACCCCGGCCTACGACATCCAGCAGGCGTGTGGCACCGGTCTCGAGGCAGCCATCCTCGTCGCGAACAAGATCGCCCTCGGCCAGGTCGAGGCCGGCATCGCCGGTGGGACCGACACGGCCAGCGACGCCCCGATCGCCGTCAGTGAGGACCTGCGCAAGATCCTCCTGGCCGTCAACCGCGCGACGTCGCCGGCTGACAAGCTCAAGGCCGTCGCGGGCCTCCGCCCGAGCCACCTGGCACCCTCCATCCCCCAGAACGGCGAGCCCCGGACGGGGATGTCGATGGGGGAGCACATGGCCGTCACCGCCGACCAGTGGGGCATCTCCCGTGCGGCCCAGGACGAGCTCGCCGCCGCGAGCCACCGCAACCTCGCCGCCGCCTACGACCGGGGCTTCTTCGACGACCTCGTCACGCCCTACCTCGGCCTCACGCGTGACAACAACCTCCGCCCCGACTCGAGTGGCGAGGCTCTCGCCAAGCTGAAGCCGGTGTTCGGCAGGGGCGAGAACGCGACGATGACCGCCGGGAACTCCACACCGCTGACCGACGGCGCCTCAGCCGTGCTCCTCGCGAGTGAGGAGTGGGCCGAGGCGCACCACCTGACCCCGCTCGCCTGGTTCGTCGACGGGGAGGCCGCCGCGGTCGACTACGTCCACGGCGAGGAGGGGCTCCTCATGGCACCGGCCTATGCCGTGCCCCGGCTGCTCGCCCGCAACGGACTCACCCTGCAGGACTTCGACTTCTACGAGATCCACGAGGCCTTCGCCTCGACGGTGCTCACCCACCTCAAGGCCTGGGAGGACGAGGAGTTCTGCATCGAGCGACTCGGCCTGGAGGCGCCACTGGGGTCGATCGACCGCACCCGGCTCAACGTCAACGGCTCCTCGCTGGCGGCGGGTCACCCCTTCGCCGCGACCGGTGGCCGGATCGTCGCCTCGCTCGCCAAGCAGCTCCGGCAGAAGCGCGACGAGACCGGGCAGCCCGTGCGCGGGCTCGTCTCCATCTGCGCTGCCGGCGGGCAGGGCGTCGTCGCCATCCTGGAGGCGTGAGCCATGGCTGACCTGTTCACGACGATCGTCACCTCGCCCCTGGCCAGGAAGGTGGGGGTTCCCCAGCCGACCATGTTGCGCCGCCACACGCTTGGGGACCCCCTCGTCGAGGGACCGGTGCTCGTTGCCGGCGGCGGCCACTTCGAGAAGTCCCTGGTGGCCCGGCTCGAACAGACCGGCCTGAACGTCGGGACCAGCCTCGAGGAGCTCGACGGGCGCCTCGGAGCCCTCGTCCTCGACCTGTCCGCCGCCCTCGACCCGGCCGAGCTCACCGCGCTCCACGCCCTCGGCGCCCCGGCGGTCAAGCAGCTGGCCACGAACTCCCGGGTCGTCGTCATCGGCACCGACCCGGCGACCCTCACCGACGTGGCGCAGATCGCGGCTCAGCGCGCGTTGGAGGGCTTCACCCGATCGCTCGGCAAGGAGCTGCGTCTCGGCGCCACGGCCAACCACGTCCTCGCCTCCGCGCCGGCGCCGGCCGACGCGGAAGGGGGAGTGTGGTCTGCGGTGGAGTTCTTCCTCTCCGGCCGGTCGGCCTACGTCGACGGCCAGGTCGTGCGGGTCGGCGCCACGCCGACCCCGGAGGCCGACGCGCTGCGCCCCCTGGTCGGGAAGGTGGCCGTCGTCACCGGGGCGGCCCGGGGGATCGGTGCCGAGATCGCCAGGGTGCTCGCCCGCGACGGTGCCACCGTCGTCGCGGTGGACGTGCCGCAGGCCGGCGACAGCCTGGCGGCGGTCGCCAACGAGGTCCGCGGCACGGCCCTGCAGCTCGACGTCACCGCGGAGGACGCGGGGCGCCGGATCCTCGAGCACGCCGTGTCCCGGCACGGCTCCCTCGACATCGTCGTGCACAACGCAGGCATCCTGCGGGACAAGCTCTTCGTCAACATGTCCGCGGACAAGTGGGCTGCCGTGCTCGACGTCAACCTGCGCTCGATCATCCGGATGAACGAGGCGTTCCTCGGCGACGGCGGGTTGGGCGACGGAGGTCGGATCGTCTGCCTGTCGTCGATCGCCGGCATCGCCGGGAACCGGGGCCAGACCAACTACGCAGCGAGCAAGGCCGGGCTGATCGGTGTCGTCCAGGCCGGGGCGACGCAGGTGGCCGACCGCGGCATCACCGTCAACGCCGTCGCCCCCGGCTTCATCGAGACGGAGATGACCAGGTCCGTTCCCTTCGCGACACGCGAGGTGGGGCGAAGGTCGAACTCGCTCCAGCAGGGCGGGCTGCCCCGGGACGTCGCCGAGACGATCGCCTGGCTGGCCCAGCCCGGCGCAGCGGCGGTCAACGGCCAGGTGCTCCGCGTCTGCGGCCAGAGCCTGCTCGGGGCATGAACGTGGCCTCCTCGACGGAGCAGCCCCGCGAGCTGCGCTTCGACCGAGCACCGGACCTCCGCCGGATCTATGCGACGACCCTCATCACGGGACGGGCCACGACCGGGCCGCTGCCGGCCGTCCGTGCCGTGCGTGGTGCGGTGCGCGCCGACCTCGACCACCTCGCGGACTACGCGGGCCTCTGCGGGTTCAGGGTCGGCCCGGCGCTGCCGCTGACCTACCCGCACGTCCTCTCGTTCCCCCTGCAGATGGCGCTCATGAGCGAGCGAGAGTTCCCGCTGGCGCTGTCCGGGGCGGTCCACGTCGAGAACGTCATCACCTCCTCCCGTCCCATCGGCGTCGACGAGAGCTTCGACCTCTCGGTGTGGGCCGAGAACCTCCGCCCGCACCGGCGGGGGCGGCAGGTCGACCTCGTGTCCGAGGCGACGGTGGCAGGGGAGCCGGCCTGGAGGGGGGTCAGCACCTACCTCTCCAAGGGCGACGACCATCCCGACGCCGAGTCGTCCGAGCCGCCCTCGCTCGACCCGGTGCGGCGGGTCGTTGCGGGCCCGACGTGGCGCTTCGACGAGGGCGTCGGGCGGCGGTACGCCCGGGTCTCGGGGGACTGGAACCCGATCCACCTGCACGCCCTCACCGCGCGACCGCTGGGTTTCCCCACGGCGATCGCGCACGGCATGTTCAGCTACGCCCGGGGCCTGGCAGCCCTGGGGCCGCGGATCCCGGAGGCCGGCGTGACGAGCCGTGTCTGGTTCCGCAAGCCGCTGCGCCTGCCGTCGACGGTGCGGTTGCGCAGCAGCTTCACGTCCAGCAGCGTGATCTCCCTCCTCGCTGCGGCGAAGGGCGACGTGGAGCACGCGGTCGTCGAGCACACCTGGTAGACAGCCCTTTCCGTATGCCGCTGAGCCCGGTGCCGCTGCCCGTGCAGCAGGTGCCGGGCTCGGTCGCAGGGCGGAGCTGCCCCCCTCCTGAGGGGGAGGACGTCGCGACTCGTGGGTGACGCGCAAGCCCTGTCCTGGACGGGACGCTGGGTGCATGAGCACACCCGGTCCGTCCACTCGCCTCCACTCGCCTCCACTCGCCGCGGACCGGCCCCGGGGGCTGGGGCGCTGCGACCGCCGGCGCGGGGGAGCGGACCCTCCTGCTGTTCGTCCTCGTCAGCGCCCTGGGCGGTGCTGTCGGTGGTGCGATGCGTCTCGTCGAGGAGGAACTGGGGACAGCCGGCGCCCCGCGGGGGGAGGCTGGTCACCATGGGGCATGGGCACAGCAGGCGCAGCCTTCCCGAGTCGATGACGGCGTGGGAGACGGTCGGAGCGGCCGGGCCGGAGCGCGTCCGGAGGGTCGAGCGTCCGGTGCCGCGGCCTCGCGTTGACGAGGCCCTGGTGGAGGTCGAGGCCTGCGGCGTCTGCCGCACCGACCTCCACGTCACCGACGGTGACCTGCCGGAGCACCGCCCGAACGTCGTGCCCGGGCACGAGGTCGTCGGGCACGTGGTCGCGCTCGGCGAGAGGACGTCCCGGCTGGCCGTGGGGGACCGGGTCGGCGTCGCCTGGCTCCGCAGCACGTGCGGGGCCTGTCGCTGGTGCCGGTCCGGTCGGGAGAACCTCTGTCCCGCAGCACAGTTCACCGGGTGGGACGAGGACGGTGGGTACGCCCAGCTCACGGCCGTCCCCGAGGCGTACGCCTACCGCATTCCCGAGCCGCTCGCCGCCGAGCAGGCCGCCCCCCTCCTCTGCGCCGGCATCATCGGCTACCGGGCCCTCCGTAGGGCGGCCCTGCCGCCGGGCGGCCGGCTCGGGATCTACGGGTTCGGGGCCAGTGCCCACCTCACCGCCCAGCTCGCGATCGCCCAGGGAGCCGAGGTCCATGTCCTGACGAGGGGCGATGACGCCCGTCGGCTGGCCCTCGAGCTCGGCGCCGCCTCCGCCGGCCCCGCCGACGCCCTGCCGCCGGTGCCGCTCGACGCCTCGATCCTCTTCGCCCCAGCGGGGGAGCTCGTCCCCGTGGCGCTGGCGGGCCTCGACCGGGGCGGCACGCTGGCCCTCGCCGGCATCCACGTGAGCGACCTGCCACCCCTGCGGTACGAGGCCCATCTCTTCCGGGAGCGCACCCTCACGTCGGTGACCGCGAACACGCGGCAGGACGGTGAGGAGCTGCTCGCCCTCGCCGCGCGGCTCGGGATCCGGTCGACGGTCACGACGTATCCCTTTGACGCGGCTGACCGCGCCCTCGACGACCTCGCCGAGGGCCGGTTCGCCGGCGTGGCCGTCCTCACCCGGGGCCCGGGGCTGGCCTAGGGACGCCAGACCCAGTTGACCCGGTCGTAGACCTCGACGAACCCAGCTCGTCTCATGTTGTGCAGCGACGGGTTGTGCTCCTCCCCGCCCTCCTGCCAGGTCTCCGCGCTCAGCCACGCGCAGCCCGCCGCCCGAGCGTCCCCCACCCGACGCTGCATGAAGGCCGACTGGGCCCCGCGACGGCGGGCCTCCTCGAGGGTGGCAGCGCCGCAGAAGGCCGCCACCGGACCCGCGACGTGCAGCTGCGCTGCTGCCACCAGTCGGTCGCCGTCCCAGGCCCCGTAGGCGGTGAACCCGCCCGCCCCGACGGCCGCGGCGGCGAACATCGTCAGCAGGTGCGGGTCCTCGGGCATGCCGAACCCGCGCGCATAGACGCGGGCGTACGCATCGGCGTCCGACGGACCCACGGCACCGACGGCGAGATCGGTCGTGGCCCGCTCCGGGTCGAGTCCCGCCGGGCGCAGCAGCTTCGCCCAGACCTGGCCCGCGGTGATGCCGTGCCGGGCGCACAGGTCCGGCCACGCCTCCGGGAGGGCCGACGGTGCGACCTGCAGCACTCCGGCCGGGGGACCCGCGGTCCGGAAGCGTCCCACCACGTCGGCAACGAGGTCCTCGGTCACCGGTTCGGTCACCCCGAACCCGAGCGCCTTGTTCCAGTAGCCGCCGGTGGGGTCCTCGCCCATGACGAGCACGACTCCGCCGCCGAGCCGGGCCTGGCTCATCCGCAGCGCCCGTTGCGCCTCCGGCGGGGCTGCCGACTCGAGGGCGAACATGAACTCCGCCTCGGCACTCTCCGCGAGCTGCGTCGCCTCTGCTGCCGTCAGGCTCGACACGTCGGTCATGAGCCCAGTGTCGAGCCCTGTGATGCTGCTGTCCGACGAATGGGCCAACCTGAGAGGAGGCTGGGAGTCCATGCGTCGGGGAACGGTTTCGCGACGAACCCCGTGCAGTCGATACCCTTGAGCGAAGCCGCGCCCAGCGGCATACGACCTGGTTCGGCCGAGCATCGGCCGGTCTAAGAAGGAGCGCCACCTTGTCTGCACCGATCACCGTCACCGTCGCCGGGAGCGAGCGATCGGTCGACGCGCAGACGACGGCCGGGGAGCTCCTCGACCAGGCCGGCGCCGGGGGGCGCGACGTCGTCGTGGCCCGCGTCAACGGCGAGCTGCGCGACCTCTTCCACCTCGTCGCGGACGGCGACGTCGTCGAGCCGGTGACCGTCGACAGCGCGGACGGGCTCGCCGTCCTGCGCCACTCCACCGCCCACGTCCTCGCCCAGGCCGTGCAGTCGCTCGACCCGACGGCCAAGCTCGGCATCGGCCCGCCGATCCGCGACGGCTTCTACTACGACTTCGACGTCGAGACCCCGTTCCACCCTGATGACCTCAAGGCCCTCGAGAAGGCCATGCAGAAGATCATCAACGAGGGCCAGACCTTCGAGCGCCGCGTCGTCACCGATGCGGACGCGCTCGAGGAGCTCGCCCACGAGCCCTACAAGTGCGAGCTCGTCGGGCTCAAGGGCGGCGCCGGCGACGCCGCCGAGGGGGCCGGCGTCGAGGTCGGCGCGGGGGAGCTGACGATCTACGACAACGTCCGACGCGACGGCACCCGCGCCTGGGGCGACCTCTGCCGCGGGCCGCACATCCCCAGCACGAAGCTCATCGGCAACGCCTTCAAGCTGATGCGCTCGGCCGCGGCCTACTGGCGCGGCTCCGAGAAGAACCCGCAGCTGCAGCGGATCTACGGCACGGCGTGGCCGACCAAGGACGAGCTGAAGGCCTACCTCGACCGGCTCGCCGAGGCCGAGCGCCGCGACCACCGCAGGCTGGGGGCGGAGCTCGACCTCTTCAGCTTCCCCGACGAGCTCGGCTCGGGACTGCCCGTCTTCCACCCCAAGGGCGGGGTCATCAAGCGCGAGATGGAGGACTACGTCCGCCGGCGGCACATCGAGGAGGGCTTCGACTACGTCGGGACGCCCCACATCACCAAGGACGGGCTCTTCCACACGTCCGGGCACCTGCCGTACTACGCAGACACGATGTTCCCCCCGATGGAGCTCGAGGGTGCGAAGTACCAGCTCAAGGCGATGAACTGCCCGATGCACAACCTCATCTACCAGTCGCGCGGGCGCTCCTACCGTGAGCTGCCGCTCCGGTTCTTCGAGTTCGGCTCCGTCTACCGCTACGAGAAGTCCGGCGTCGTCCACGGGTTGACCCGGGTCCGGGGGATGACGCAGGACGACTCGCACTCCTACGTCACGCCCGAGCAGGCGCCGGCGGAGATCAAGCACCTGCTCGACTTCGTCCTGTCCCTCCTTCGGGACTTCGGACTCGACGACTTCTACCTCGAGCTGTCGACGCGCGACACGGAGGGCGAGAAGTCCGCGAAGTTCATCGGCTCGGACGAGCAGTGGGAGGTCGCCACGAAGGTCCTCGAGGACGTCGCGACGGCATCCGGCCTCGAGCTCGTCGCGGACCCGGGCGGCGCCGCGTTCTACGGCCCGAAGATCTCCGTGCAGGCCCGCGACGCCATCGGCCGCACCTGGCAGATGTCGACGATCCAGTACGACTTCAACCAGCCCGAGCGGTTCGGCCTGGAGTACCAGGCGGCGGACGGGACGCGGCAGCAGCCGGTCATGATCCACTCGGCGAAGTTCGGGTCGATCGAGCGGTTCCTCGGGGTGCTCGTCGAGCACTACGCCGGCGCCTTCCCCGTCTGGCTCTCACCGGTCCAGGTGCTGGGGGTGCCCGTCGCCGACGAGTACGCCGACTATCTCGGCGGGGTCCTCGACCGACTGCGCCGCAAGGGGGTCCGGGTCGAGCTCGACGCGAGCGACGACCGCTTCCCGAAGAAGATCCGCAACGCCTCCAAGGCCAAGGTCCCCTTCGTCCTCATCGCCGGCGAGGACGACCGGGCCGCCGACGCGGTCTCGTTCCGGTTCCGGGACGGGTCCCAGAAGAACGGCGTCCCGATCGACGACGCCATCGCTGAGGTCCTGGCGGCGATCGCGTCGCGGGCCCAGGTCTAGGCGGCGGGGAAGACCATGGACGTCGAGGTCGTCGCCCGGGTGCTGGACCGCATCGGTGGCGGGCGCAAGGCCCGGTTGCGCGTGCCGCCCGAGCACACCGAGCACCCCGAGAGCCGCCGCATCCTCGCCGATGTCGCGATGGGGATCACGGCTGCCTTCTCCCTCGACGTCGCGGCCGTGCTCCTCGCGGTCGTGCGCACCGAGATGGGTGCGTCGATGAGCTGGATCGTCTGGACCCGGCTGGTGATGATCTCGCTGCTCACGGCGTCGCTGTACTACTTCGTCTGGCGGGCCCAACGGGGCTGGTGGTGGGCCTACTCCAGGCTGCGCCTCTTCTCGGTCGTCTTCCCCGTCGTCGCCGTCGCGAGCTGCTTCATCCCAGGGCTGTACCCGACGTGGATGATCATCGAGCAGGTCGTGCTGGCCGTGATCCTGCTCGTCGTGGCGACGCTGCTCAACTCGCGGCACCTGCGAGCCGCCTACGTCAAGCCAGGGCCTCCGGCCGCTGGTTGACCGGCAGCGCCTCCAGGATCGCGTCGAAGCGCATCGTCTCGGTCGGGAACCCCCGGCCGATCGACCTCGTCGCGTCGACGATGCGGGAGGAGGGGCTCAACGTCATGACCCGGTCGAGGCAGGCGGGGTCCGGGGTCTCGATGACGACGACGTCCGGGTGTGCCCGCAAGGCCAGGACGACCGCGTGGTCGTTGTGGGCGGCCGCGACGAGCGCCTGGACGCCCATCATCTGCAACCGAGCAGCCAGACCCTCGCCGAGGAGCTCGTGCTCGCAGATGACGAGCACCGACGTCTCGTGCTCCACCCCGTCACTCTCCTCTGCGGATCCGGCCGTTCCGCGTTCAGGATAAGTGCGCGGAGGGACGCGCAGCCATCCGGCTCTGGTTACAGGAACGGCACGGGTCGGCCTATACCCGGTGCGGCGAACGGAGCCGGCCGTCAACGGCCGGCGGGCTCGCTGCCCGGGGCGCCCAGCCCCTGCCGGATCACGTAGGCGGCCGCCTGGATCCGGTTGTCCATGTGGAGCTTCTCGAGGGCGTTGTGGACGTGGTTCTTGACCGTGCCCTCGGTGATGACGAGGCGCTTGGCGATCTCCTTGTTGCTCAGCCCCTCCGCCACGAGCCGCAGGATCTCGAGCTCGCGACGGGTCACCGACTGCTCGGTCGTGGCGGCCGGCGACGTCACGCGCGGCTTGCCCGCCTGACGGATCTCCCGCAGCAGGCGACCGGCGACACCGGGGGAGATCGGCGTCTCGTTGCGCATCACCGACCGGACCATGTCGTACAGCTGCTCCGGGCGCAGGTCCTTGAGCAGGTAACCGTGGGCGCCGTTGCGCAGGGCCTCGAGCACGTGGTCCTCGACGTCGGACACGGTCAGCATGATGACCTTGACGTCCATGACCTGCTCACGGATGAGCCGCACCGCCTCGACGCCGTTCATGACCGGCATCTCGACATCGAGGATGACGAGGTCAGGGCGCAGGGCCCGGGCCTGCTCCACCCCGGCGAGCCCGTTCTCGGCCTCACCGACGACCTCCATGTCCGGCTGGCGCGCGAGCAGCGCCGCGATGGCGCCCCGGAAGAGCGGTTGGTCGTCGACGAGCAGGATGCGGATCGGCTCGCTCACCGGGTGCTCCCGACGGCACGAGGGGCGAACGGGCGCTCCGGCACCGTCACCATGATGCGAGTGCCGCGGCCGAGGACGGAGTCGATGTCGACCGTGCCGCCCAGCAGGGCCGCGCGGTCCCGCATCGTGAAGAGGCCGTAGCCGTCCTGCGCGCTCGCCGTGTGGACCGGGTCGAAGCCCACCCCGTCGTCCTCGATGGCGAAGCTCGTCGACGTGTCGGTGCCGTTGACGCTCACCGTGACCGACGACGCGTGGGCATGCTTGCGCACGTTGGTCAGCGCCTCCTGCACGACGCGGATGAGGTGGACCTCGGCGCGGGGCGAGAGGCTCACCTCGTGCCCGACCTCGTTGATGAGGGTGGCGGCGATTCCGGACTGGGAGGAGTACTTCGTCAGGTAGGCCCGGAGGTTGTCCTCGAGACTGCGCTCGGCGTGCTGGTGGGAGTCGCGCAGGCCGAGGATCGTCTCGCGGACGTCGCGGTAGGACTCGGCGCACACCTCGGCCAGGGAGTCGATCTCCTCAGCGACCTGGTCCTGGGGCAGGCTGGCGTAGGTCGCCCCCAGGGCGCGCAGCCGCAGGTGCACGGCGCCGAGCACCTGCGCGAGGCTGTCGTGCATCTCCCGGGCGATCCGGGTGCGCTCGTTGAGGATGGCCCGCTGGCGGGACAGCTCTCGCATCTGGGCGCCGGTGAGGGCGATGCCGACGAGGCTCGCCAGCGTGGACAGGAACCCGCAGTCCCGCTCTGAGAAGGCCGAGCCGGCGACCCGCGCCACGGTGATCTCGCCGAGCGGGCCGGCCGGTCCGGACACGACCTTGCTCGCGGTGTGCTGAGGTGCCGGCTCCTTGGTCCGTCCGTTGCGGCCGCGGTTGCTGCTCCGCGCATCGACGGGGGTCCCGCAGGCCATCACGGCGGTTCCGTCGGGGCGCAGGGTCGGGGCTTCCGGGCCGGCCTCGAACCGCACCGAGCTGGCGGTCTCTGGGTTGAGCGTGATGGCGGCGCCGTCCGCGTGCAGCCGGACCATGGCGTGCCGAGCGACGGCGTCGAGAACGGGGGTCGTCGGGTCCTGGTTGGAGACCCTCAGGAGGATGTCGTAGAGCGCATGTCCCTCGATCTTGCGCCGGTTGAGGTCCGCGACGGCCTCGGCGAGCTGGATCGCGCAGGCCACCTGGGTGGTCAGACTCGACAGGGCCGAGCTCCCGACCCGCTCGGTCGGGTCGACCCCGTCCGGGTACCACATCGCGAGGCGTCCGACGGTGACCGCCCCGTGGGTGAGGGGCACATCGAGGCTGGGGTGCTCGGACGACTCGAGCCCGGGGGTCGCCACGAGGGTGTACGTCGAGGTCTCGGAGTCGGCCGCGCCCGGCGTGTCGAAGATCCGGATCCTCGCCTGAACAGCTCCGGCCGACCGCACGATCGCGTCGAGGGTCCCGTCGATGATGCTCGACACCGTCGACTGGCCCTGGATGGCCCCGGCCACGGCGTTCGCGGTGGTGAGGTCGCGGTTCTGGCTGATGATCTGCCGCTCGGAGTCGTCGATGAGGCGGAACATGAACAGGGCGAAGACGACGATGCCGCCGATGACGAGCATGACCATCGCCACGTGCCAGGTCTCCATGAGCCCCGGCGACCAGTAGCCCCGGGACTCGAGGACATAGCGCGCCAGCTCGAGGATGACCGCCCCGGCCACGGGTAGGACGATGCCGACCAGCCGGAGCCGCCGGCTCACGAGCGGCGTGCGCGGCTGCGGTGGGGGTGGGCCGTCGGAGGAAGGCTCCCCGGAGGGGGAGTGGATCACGGCACTCGGGCTCTCGGCGTGCCCTGCTGTGGTGGCGGACTTGGTGGCGATCGACCTGCTCCTTCGCCGGACCGGGTGACTGTTGCGTCAAGGAGAGTGTAGGGCGATCTGCGGACCCGGAATCGCGCTGGGAGCGAAACGTGACGGGATCCATGGGTTTGAGCGGGTAGGGACGAGTCCCGCCGGTGCCTCTATCCGATCTCTACCCTGCGGCGGATAGGCCCCGGGGCCCGGTGCGCACACGATGAACACGGAGGATTTCGCCTCCGAGCGGCAGGCATGCCGGCAGAACCGCCACAAAGGACGGGTGAGGTACCAGTGGCACATGCACGAAGCGAGCACCGACTCGCGGTCGGTTCGTCCGACCGGATGTTGACCCTTTTCCTGCGGCTGGGGGTGGCGGTGCTCGTCGTCGGGCTCGTTGCCGTGGGATTCCTCTACTACAAGGACCAGTACGTCACCCCGGCCCCGTCGATGCTGCAGCAGCAGATCAACCTGACGGAGGCGGCCGTCCGAAAGAGCCCCAACAACGTCGACGCGCGACTCCAGCTCGGCCTCGTCTACCAGCAGGCCAAGCGCTACGAGGACGCCGTGGCGCAGTTCGAGCAGGTGCTCAAGGTGGCACCCGACAGCAAGGACGCCCTCGTGGCCAAGGGCTATGCCCTCCTCGAGAAGGGCGACCTGGCGGGAGCCACGGCACCGCTGACCAAGGTCATCAAGGCGAGCCGCAAGGGCGAGTTCGCCAGCTCGGACTCGCTCCTCGGAGCGGCCTACTACTACCTCGGTGTCATTGCCATCAAGCAGCAGAAGCCGGAGCTGGCGATCGAACAGCTGAGCCACTCGCTCAACATCGCTCCCACCGACTCGGACGCGATGTACCAGGTCGGCCTGGCCCAGCTGCAGCAGGGCAAGCCGGAGAAGGCCGTCGCGACCTTCAAGAACGCGCTCCGCTTCGTGCCGACCGGCTGGTGCGAGCCCTACCAGCAGCTGCAGACGGCCTACACAACAATGAAGAAGCCGGAGCTCGCGTCCTACGCCGCCGCGATGGTCGCCTTCTGCGGCAAGCACGTCGACGAGGCGAAGACCCAGCTCGCCGCCTTGACGAAGGGCCCCGCCGCAGTCGACGCCCTGCTCGGCCTCGGCCTCATCGCCGAGACGGAGAGCGACACCAAGGGCGCGGTCGCCTGGTACCAGAAGGCGCTGGCCAAGGACCCGACGAACGTCTCGGCGATGTCGTCGCTCTCGGCGCTCGGCGAGACGCCGGCGTCGACGGCGAAGAAGTGAGGACAGCGGACATGAGTGACACCCAGACCCGCCCGGCACCCGCGTCGGACGACGCCCTCCTCGAGGAGCTCGACGACCTCGGTGGGCCTCCGGCCACGCCTCCGGCAGGCGTCGACGACCCCAGCCGCAGGCGGCGGCGCAAGATCATCGCCTGGCTGCTCGTCGTGGCGCTCGTGCTCTTCGGTGGCCTGGCCGCCTGGTACCTGATGAACCGCAAGCCGCTCACTGAGCTGCCCGGTCTCCAGACCGGCAAGGTCCCCACCTACAAGACGGCGTTCTACGGGGTCGACAAGCCCCTCGGTGTCGCCGTCTCCCCGGATGGCTCGCGCATCTACGTCACCCAGTCCGGCACGGAGGGGGCTGCCTTCGTCTACGACCGGGACGGCAAGAGACTTGGGGAACTCAGGCCGCCGGCCACCGACAAAGGGCCTCACGTTCCTGTGTATGTGGCTGTGAACCCGACGACCGGGGAGGTCTACGTCGGCGACCGCGCCGCGGGCAAGGTTTACGTGTATAGCGGTGCCGGCGCCTACCGCTCGACCTTCACGCCCAAGGACAAGAAGCTGACGTTCTCACCGCTCGGGATCGGGGTGTCCGGGGACGGCACGCTCTACGTCGCCGACGCCTCCAGCTCAGAGCCGAAGGACCACCGGATCCTCGTCCTCGCCGGGGACGGCAGGCTGGTCAAGACGCTCGGCAAGGGCGAGCTCAACTACCCGAACGCCATCGTGCCGGGTCCGCAGGGCGAGATCTACGTGACCGACAGCAACAACGGCCGAGTCGTCGTCTTCGAGGCCAGCGGAACCATGACCCC
Organism: Intrasporangium calvum DSM 43043; assembly: GCF_000184685.1. Taxonomy (NCBI): domain Bacteria; kingdom Bacillati; phylum Actinomycetota; class Actinomycetes; order Micrococcales; family Intrasporangiaceae; genus Intrasporangium; species Intrasporangium calvum. Next base: position 2,114,545 of record NC_014830.1, on the reverse strand, counting down.
GCTCCTCTCGCGGGGGATCGGTGACGGTGACCTCGGCCTGCCCCGTGGCCTGGCGCTCGACGACCAAGGGCGGCTGTTCGTCGTCGACACCACCGACCAGCAGGTGCGCGTCTTCACGGCCGCGGCCAAGCCGACCGATCATCCGACATATGTCGGGTCGTTCGGCGACCAAGGTCGGGAGGACGCCACCTTCCTCTTCCCGAACGGTGTCGCCACCGATACGCGCGGTCGGGTCTACGTCGCCGACCGCGAGAACAACCGGATCCAGGTGTGGGGCTACTGATGACCTGTGTAGTCCACGCACCGGACCCCCGCAGGAGTGGCCCGACGGAGGCACGCCGGCACTACGGCGAGGCGGACGGTCTGGTTCACGGCACAACACAACTGAATACACAAATTCACACCTCAGATTGGACTCAACGATCATGAGAACAGACCGAAAAGTGATGCGGAGGGTCGTCCTCGTGGCGGCCGCCTCCGCCGCGCTGTTCATGGGGGCCACGCCGGCGCAAGCCGACAACGGTCCGCACGTTTCCACGGCCACGAACAACACGACGTTCGTCGATGGCCAACCCACAAACGGTGTCAAGATCAGCGACGCCGGTCAGGGCCGATGTGCCTCGTGCCACCGGGCCCACACGGCCAAGGCGCCGTACCTTCTCAACGCAACATCCGAGGAGGCACTCTGCTTCTCCTGCCACGGCACGGGCGGCACGGGCGCAACGACGGACGTGCAGGGCGGCGTCGGGTATGACACCGCTTCGTCCACTACCTATCCTGACGGCACGACCGTGCAAACGGTAGTCCGTGGTTCCACCCAGGTCCTGCCGCTTCGAGGCGGCGGCTTCGAGAAGGCCATGCTCGGTTCGAGCGAGGCCACCAAGGACATGGGCGTCCTAGGGGCGCACGGCTGGACTTCAGTGAACCAGCTCATCCCACCGGCCCCCACGCAGGAGGCCACGACGTCGAGCCACCTCGGTGGCGTCAACGTCATGTGGGGCAACGGGGCCCTCTCGGCCACGCCCAACACGGGCAAGGTCATGAGCAGCCCCAAGCTGGAGTGCACGTCCTGCCACGACCCGCATGGGAACAAGCAGTACCGCATCCTCCGGCCCGTTCCGAGTGATTCGGGCTTCAGCGCCACGGCTTTCCCCGACGGCATCCTCATCCCGGACACGACGAACAAGGTCTACACGACGGACAACTACTGGAGCGTCGGCGACACGAACGTTCCGGCAGAGGAGTTGACCACGACGATTCTCGGCGCAACGTCCATTGTGGACCCGACGCCGAAGATCAAGACCTCGTCCGTGGCGGTGAGCCCGTACATGGCGAACGTCGCGGCGTGGTGCACGACCTGCCACACGCGCTACCTCGCCCCGTCGCAGTCGTACAAGACCGACTCTGGTGACGCGGTCTTCACCTACCGGCACACCGGTGACAACGTCAGCGGTGACAGGGACGCCAGGAGCCGGAACTGCATCCAGTGCCACGTCGCGCACGGCTCCAACGCGGTCATGCCGAACTCGAGCGTGGAGTGGCCGGACGGCACCACGCCCAGCTCGGACAGCCGACTCCTCCGAGTCGACGACCGGGGCATCTGCGTGATGTGCCACAACGTCTGATCCGGCCCAGCTGAGACACAACAGCCGAGTCTGACCAGATCACCGTGAGGCTGCGGGTGGCTTCTCACCCAGGTCGCCCGCAGCCCCACACCCCCATCCTCACTCTCCGACAAATGGAGGACAGGCACCGATGACACGCAACCGGACCACCCCACCGCGCCACACCCGGCTCGGTGGATGGCCTGCTGCGGTGGCCATGGTGCCTCTCCTCGCCCTCGCGCTCACGGCGACGCCGGCCGTCGGCCTGGCGGCCGAGGACCTTCCCACGCCGACCGCGACGACGACCAGCAGCCCGTCGCCCACCCCCACTCCGACGAGCTCGGCGACCGAGACGCCGACGGCGCCGCCGACCGCAGAGCCGTCACCGACGACCTCCGGGACGACCCCTGGCACCGAAGCGGCGGCAACGACCGCCCCGGCCACTGATCCGTCGACCGAACCGAGCGCCACGTCATCGACCGACCTGACCGCCGCCTCGACCGACCTGCTCTCACTGCCGGTCCCGGGCCTGAGCGGCGGAGCCGCCGCCCTCGCGCTGCTGGGTGACCCCGGCGTGACGCCGCGGTACCTGCCGGCAGGCGCGCCCGCCGCAGGCCTCGGCCCATTCCAGTCCGTCCGTCTCGTCGCCCCGCTGCTCAACGGCGGGCCCGACCCCGTGACGGTGACGCCCCAGCTCGAGTTCCGGGTCGCCGGGACCGGCGACTTCCAGGTCGTCCCCGAGGCCGCCACGCCGGGCGTGCCGCTCCACTCCGCCGAGGAGTGGGTCGCCACCGAGACCGGCTCCGCGCCGGCGCCGAGATCGACTCCGATCCCGGCCGACTCGCTGCACGTGACGATTCCCGACGGCCTCACCGCAGTGGCCGGCCAGCGCTCCAGCGGGATCAACCCGGTCACCCCCTACTTCCTCCCGCCGGGCACCGCCACCGAGCAGGAGTTCACCGTCACGCTGTCCATCGACGCCGGCTACGGGACGAGCTACGAGCTGCGCGTCACGGACGACGGGTCAGCGATCCCGCTCCTCGAGCCGGCGACCGTCACCGTCGGAGCCGCGCCGGCGACCCTCGCCAGTCCCGGCCAGCAGGACGGCGAGCAGGTCTCCGGGCTCCCGGAGGCCCAGGCCACCGCCTACGCCCTCGTCGGCGCGCCAGAGGCTGACGCGACGAAGACGAGCTACCCCCTCTACACCGCGCTCGCCGGCCCCGACGTGGCGACCGACGCGGTCATCACGGTCGGCCCCAACGGGCCGGGCACGATCCACAACCCGGGAGCCTCCACGACGAGCGGCCAGTGCGGCGTGTGCCACCAGACGCACTCGGCGAAGTCGCAGAACCTCGTGAAGAAGTCGTCCGAGACCGACCAGTGCTACACCTGCCACGCCGGTGGAACCGGAGGGGCGGACGTCCAGGCGCAGTACGCCCTCGGCCAGCCTGCGAACGACCCCACGACGCGCTCCTACTGGTCGCACGACACCACCGACCCGGGGGACCACACGCTCGACTCCAAGAACGAGTTCGCGGGCGCGCTGAGCCGCCACAGCCAGTGCAGCGACTGCCACGACCCGCACGGCGCGACGACGTCGAAGTCGACGATGACCGCCACCGGCTGGACCGCCCCCGGCGGGTTCACCAAGGTGGGCGGTGTCGCCGTGACCAACGGGGCTGCCGGCACCGCGCCGACGTACACCTGGCTCGACGGCATGGTCCAGCCCGTCACGGCCGAGTACCAGCTGTGCCTCAAGTGCCACTCGGGCTTCACGACGCTCCCCGAGGACGTGGCAGGCAAGCCGTCGCAGAGCTTCACCGACCTCGCCGTGGACTTCAACCCGGCCAACGGCTCCTATCACCCGATCGAGGCCCCGGGCCGCAACCAGACCCAGAAGCTCGCCGACAGCCTCGCCGGGCCCTCGCCCTACAAGCTGTGGAACTTCACGACGAACGACACCGTCCGCTGCGTCAGCTGCCACGCGAGCAACACGACCGGCACCTCCGCCGACCCGGCGGAGAACGGGCCCGACGCGACCCTCACGGTCCACGCCTCGACGAACCGCGGCATCCTCATCCGGCCCTACGAGAACCGCGTCCTGTCCAAGGCCGGCCAGTACTACGACGCCAAGGGCTTCGCCCTGTGCCTTGCCTGCCACATGGAGACCCCGTACCTGAACCGCGTCCGGCCGGCCGCTGCCGAGGGCACGAACTTCGTCTTCCACGGCCTGCACGTCTCCGGCATCACGACCAAGGGCAGCGGCGGGCTCGACATCGACACCCCGGGCGCTGGGCAGGGCAACGCCCGCTGCGCCGAGTGCCACTTCAGCAGCCATGGCACGACCCAGCTGCCCGACGGCCAGCAGGTCGCGGGGGACCGCCTCATCGGCTTCCCGCCGAACGTCCTGCCGAGCAAGGCGATGGGAGGCGTCCCGACCTTCAAGAAGACGGCCACCGGCGGCACCTGCACCCTGACCTGCCACGGCAAGGACCACCAGGGCGCGACCTACAGCAACTGATGGCCGTCCCGTCCGCACCCGACCACCACGCGACGTCGGTGACCCCGGAAGCGGGCCCGGCGGCATACGACATGGCCTGCCGGCCACCGGATGTGAGCCAGGTCTCCGTGACCCGGGGGACCACCTGGACGGGGCATGGACGGGCATGGACGGGCATGGACCGGATCTCTATCTGACATGTGCCTTGCGGCGGATAGTTCAGCAAATCGCTCAAAAGCACACTGGATTCACCAACCTTCACCACCGACCACTGTCTTCTGACCCAGGAGTGAGACCCATGTCCCGAGCCAAGGGCGCCACCACCACGACGAGCCCCACGCGCGTCAAGTCCGACCTCCTGGCCCGGCTCGGGCTCGACGCGGGGGCGGACGACCAGGAGGTGGAGGCCACCCACGACCAGATCGTCGAGTACCTCGAGGGGGCCCCGACCGACATCCGCGGGTGGGCCGACCGCCGGCAGCAGGAGGTCGACCGCGTCTTCGCCCTGCTGACCGGACCCGAGTCCGAGCTGCGGGCCCTCGCCCGGCCGAGCGGAGCAGGTGCGGCGGCCGAGACCACCGAGCCGAACCGGACCAACCGGATGCTCGTCGGCATCATCGCCGTCCTCGTCACCATCGGCGTCGTCCTCGGCGTCTACTGGATGGGCAAGCCCGACGTCCCCGAGATGACCACGGCGCAGGACACCAGCCAGACGCAGACGGCCGCCGCCGTCGACCCCGCCAAGCTCGCCGAGCTGACCAAGAAGGTCGAGGCGAACCCCAAGGACATCGCCTCCCTCCAGGGCATCGCCGACCTCTACTTCGGCGCCAACGACTGGGCCAACGCGAAGGCGTTCTCGCAGAAGGCGCTCGACATCGACCCGAAGAACGCGCAGGCGCTCATCAGCCTCGGCGCGGCCGCCTACAACTCCGGCGACAACGCCACCGCCGAGAAGACCTGGAAGGCCGGCGTCGCCGCTCACCCGGACAACGCCGAGCTGCACTACGACCTCGGCTTCCTCTACATGACGACCGGCCGCTCCGATCTCATGCAGTCCGAGTGGAAGAAGGTCGTCGAGATCGACCCGAACAGCGAGCTCGCCAAGACCGTCCAGTCCCAGGTCGGCGACGTCACGAAGCCGTCCGGCCAGCCCACCACCACCAAGTAACCGACCAGCCACCCAGCGGACGACGCGGACCACGGAGCAGACTGACATGACCGGCAACATCACCCTCGCAGTGGCGTTCCTGGCAGGCATCGTCTCCTTCGCCTCGCCGTGCTGCCTGCCGATGGTGCCGGCCTACGTCAGCTACATCGTCGGCGGCACTGGGGCGGAGGTCCGGCCCACGCGGCGCACCACCCTCCAGCAGGCAGTGGCGTTCGTCATCGGCTTCACCGTCGTCTTCGTCGCCCTCTGGGCCTCCATCGGGCTCGTCGGCTACCTGCTCCGCGACCAGGTCGACGTGCTGCGCAAGGTCGGGGGAGTGGTGCTCATCCTGATGGGCCTGCACGTCGCTGGCCTCATCTCCCTCCCCTTCCTCACCCGGCAGAGCGGGCTGTCCATGGGCAGCCTGCTCCGCCGCCGGGCCGACGGCACCGTCGAGCAGCAGAGCCCGCACGTCGGCCGGTCGGTCCTCTTCGGGGTCGTCTTCGCCGCCGGCTGGACGCCGTGCGTCGGCCCGATCCTCAGCGGCATCATCGGCCTCGCCTCGCTCCGCTCGAGCGTCGGTGAGGGAGCTGCGCTCCTCGTCGCGTATGCCGTCGGGCTCGGTCTGCCCTTCATCTTCGTCGCGCTCGGGGTGAGCGCCCTGGGCAACCGCCTCAACTGGTTCGTCCGCCACGAGGCCGCCGTCTCGATGGTCACCGGATCGATGCTCGTCATCGTCGGCTTCCTGATGATGACCAACCTCTTCGTCCGTCTCTCCCAGTACGTCCCCGGGTTCACGATATGAGCCGCCTCGGCCCGGAGCCCGCCTCCACCACGACCTGCAGCAGCACCCGCCACCACCACCGCCAGCTGAAAGAGGCATCGAGATGACCACCAGCGTCAGGAACCGCCAGGAGGCCAGCTCGCGCGTCGCGACGCGCGTCACGGCCCACGTGCCTGGCCATGTCGACAGCGTCGACGACGACCTCGGGCACGTCGAGCACGGCGTCGACGTCCTCGACGGCCTCCAGAAGCAGGACGCGAACCACCCGCACCACCGCAACCAGCACCCGCTCAGGCGCGTCTGGCTCTTCCTCATCTCGATGCGCACGGGTCTGTGGATCATCCTGCTGCTCGGCATCCTCACCCTCTTCGGCACCCTGCTCATGCAGGCCACGCCCGAAGCCCGCGCGGACGAGCAGACCTACGCGCAGTGGCTCGCCGGCACCCCCTCCGAGCGCTACGGCGGCTGGGTCGGCATCCTCGACAAGCTCGGCCTCTTCCACGTCTTCTCGACGTGGTACTTCCAGGGCCTCTTCGTCCTGCTCAGCATGAGCATCCTCGCCTGCTCGATCAACCGGGCCCCCAAGCTGTGGCGGGTCGCAACCCATCCGCGGACCTCGATGCGCGAGGTGTTCTTCACCCACGCGCCGCTCCGCGCCACGGTCGACCTGCCCGGCGACGTCGAGACCGCAGCCCAGCAGGTCCGGGACGCCTTGCACGGCAAGCACTTCCGGGTCATCGATGGCACGACGACGACCGGCGCGGACGTCTACGGTGACCGCTTCCGCTGGGGCCCGTTCGGCACCGTCGTCGCCCACCTCAGCATCATCGTCATCATGCTCGGCTTCGTCGTCTCGGCGACGACCGGCTTCAAGGACACCGACTTCATCGCGCCCGTCGGGGTGGACGTGCCGGTCGGCCACGGCACCGGCCTGACGGCCAAGGCCCTCTCGTTCACCGACACCTACTACGAGAACGGATCGCCGAAGGACTACGTCTCGGACGTCGTCCTCACCAAGGACGGCAAGCAGGTCGCCCGCCAAGAGGTTCGCGTCAACACCCCGCTCATCTACGAGGGCGTGTGGTTCCACCAGGCCTTCTTCGGGATCGGCGTCGACGTCACCGTCAAGGAGCAGGGCAAGGAGATCTTCCGCCAGATGGTCCCGCTCAAGTGGCAGTCGAACGACGGCCAGCAGAGCATCGGCCAGTTCGAGATCCCCGGCAAGGGCGTCAGCGTCTACGTCATCCAGGCCGCCTCCGGCCAGGTCCTCAAGGAGCTCCCCGCCGGCACCGCCCAGTTCGAGGTCCACAAGGACGGCGTCGAGAACCCGCTCGGCTGGCCAGTCATCGACCAGGGCAAGTCCGCCGACGTCGACGGACTCACCTACACCTTCGAGCGCAACCGCCCGTACACCGGCCTCACCGTGAAGCAGGACAAGGGGTCCTGGCTCGTCTGGCTCGGCTCGGCCCTGCTCATCATCGGCAGCTACCTCGTGTTCTTCATGGCGCACCGCAGGATCTGGGCTCGCATCCGGTCCAACGGCGACGGCACGAGCCGCGTCATGGTCGGCGCCCCGCTCAAGCGGGACCCCGCCTTCGAGCCGGTGTTCAAGAACATCGTCTCCACCATCAAGACGTCCGACGCCTGAGTCGGCCCACCACCACCAAGGAGCCACTGAGATGCTCACCTACTCACAGTTCGCGTTCGTCGCAGCGCTCATCACGGCCGTCCTCGCGACCTTCGCCTACTTCTGGGCCATGGCTGCCGGACACCGCGCCGTGTCGCAGCGTGCACCCCGACGCCAGCGAGTCCTCGTCGGCGAGGCCGGAGACGACCTCCTGGACGACCTCGACGGCCCCGGTGCCCCGCTGAACGAGCCCGCTGCGCCGGCCTACTCGACCATGTCGGCCACCACGTTGGCCCGCATCGGCACCCGCCTCACCTGGCTCGCCATCGCCTTCCTCACCGCGTGCCTCGCGATGCGGATGGCCGCCACGGGCAACGGCCCCTTCGTGACGCAGTACGAGTTCGCGACGTCGATGGCGTGGGGCATCCTCGTCTCCTACGCGTACTTCGAGTGGAAGTACCGCGCGCGGACCCTGGCACTCTTCGTGATGCCGCTCGCCGTCGTGGCGCTCGCCTACGCCGGCACCCAGCCGACCGAGGTGGACCCGCTCGTCCCGGCCCTGCAGAACAGCCTGCTCCTGACGCTCCACATCATCGTCGCGGTCTTCGCCTACGGCGCCTTCGCGGTGAGCTTCGCCGCTGCGGCCCTCGACCTGTGGACCCCGCAGAAGTGGCGTCACCTCATCCCCAAGCCGGAGGTCCTGGACCGGCTCGGCTACCGCGCCGTCGTCATCGCCTTCCCGCTCGACACGATGGTCCTCGTCCTCGGTGCGGTCTGGGCCGAGATCGCCTGGGGCAGCTACTGGAGCTGGGACCCGAAGGAGACGGCCTCGCTCGTCACGTGGCTCATCTACGGCGGCTACCTGCACGCCCGCGTCGCCCGTGGCTGGACCGGCAAGCGCGCGGCCTGGCTGCTCGTCATCGGTTTCGCCAGCGTCGTGCTGACGTTCGTCGGCAACGCCTTCTTCGGCGGCCTGCACAGCTACGCCTGACCCACTCCCCGCCCCAGCTGCGCCCGCTCCAGGCGCATCGCAGCCAGCGAACACTGAAAGGAAGCGATCGAGATGTCCGATCGGGCTCTCCGGGACGCAGCCGCCAAGCGGCTCCCAGAGGACGAGTTCCTCGACGAGGTCGACCTGGTCGACCACCAGGACGACGAGGACTTCGACGTGGAGGACATCCTCGAGGCCGAGCTGAACGGGGAGGAGGACCGCGCGGACGGGGAACCGGCGTCGAGTGTGGTGGCCACGCCGGCTCCCCGTCCCGTGCCATCCGCGGGGGCGGTCGACGGGCTGGCGGAGCCCGAAGTCGAGGAGGATGCCGCTGGGCTCGGTTCCGGGGGCCGCCGTAGCCTTCGCGAGCGGATCCGGTCGAGCCGTTACGGCACGCTCGTCGTGCTCCTCGTGACCGCCGGCCTGGTGGCCGGCGGGATGTGGCTCGTCGACGGCCGCAGCCCGGGCGGGGAGACCCTGCCCAACGGGGCGACCGCGGTGAGCATCCCCGGCAAGTCGACCGTCCCGCCGCCGAAGGTCGGGTCACCGGCGCACGACTTCACGGTCACGACGATCGACGGGGACCAGGTCTCCCTGAGCGACTACAAGGGCAAGGCGGTCTGGGTCGTCTTCGGCGCCAGCTGGTGCGCCCCGTGCCAGGCCGAGGTCCCGGACATCGAGGCGGCCTACCGGAAGTTCGCGCCGAAGGGCCTGGAGATCCTCGGCGTCAACATCACCGAGGACACCCCGACGGTGCGCGACTACGCGAAGCGGGTCGGCATCACCTTCCCCGTCGCGGCCGACCCCGAGTCGGCGGTCGCCGACGCCTACCGCGTCTCGGCGATCCCGGCCCACTTCTTCATCGACAAGGACGGCGTCCTCAGGCAGATCTGGCAGGGGAGTGTCTCCGAGACCAGCATCGAGGCCTCCTTGAAGGGACTGGTGGCACCATGACCCCATCCTCGGACGGACCGCAGCAGGCCGGTCCACCGCGGCCTCCCGACCCGGTCGTCCCCCCCGGGGGGCCGACCCCCGGGGGGCCGACGCCCCGTGCCGAGGCCGCTGACGCGGGCTCGGCTGAGACCGGTTCTGCGCCATCGGAAGGCTTCTGGGCCCGCTGGCGGCGGAGGCTGCGGCGCCTTGTCCCCGTCCCCAAGACGCCCCTCGGCGTCCTCGCCCTCGTCGGTGGCGTCCTCGTCATCGGCGCGATCGGCACGCTGGGCGGCGTCGAGGTCGTGCACTACTCCGAGGGCGCGAGCTTCTGCACGACGTGCCACACCATGGAGCCGCAGAAGAAGGCCTACGAGGCCGGCGTCCACCAGGACGTCGCGTGCGGGGAGTGCCACGTCGAGCCAGGCGTGCTGGGGTTCGTCAAGGCCAAGCTGGCCGGGACGCGTGAGCTCTACGCGCTCGTCACCAACACCTACCCGACCCCGATCCCCGCCATCGAGCACGACGCGCTGCCGACCACGGAGCAGACCTGCGAGAAGTGCCACCCGCTCTCGCAGATCGCCAAGGACGGACAGCCCACCAAGCTGATCACCCGGGCGAGCTTCTCCCGCGACGAGAAGAACACCCGGAACGACCTGGCCGTCCTCATCCGGCCGGCCCAGGCGGGCACCGCCGACGAGGTCTCGATGCACTGGCACGTGCTGCAAGAGGTCACCTACACGTCGACCGAGGAGCACCAGCAGACGATCGACTCGGTCGAGTTCCGGGACTCCAAGACCGGCGAGCTCGTCCAGTACATCGCCGAGGGCGCCGTGCGGCAGTCGGCCAACGCGGACGCCGACATCGCCCGGCTCAAGGCGACCGGGTCGACGCGGACGATGGACTGTCTCGCCTGCCACAACCGCGTCGGGCACGACATCCCGTCCGTGGACAAGGCAGTCGACCAGGCCATGGCCAGCGGCGCCATCAGCCCGACGCTGCCGTACATCAAGCGCAACGCCATCACCTTGCTGAACCGCACGTACGCCACTGACGAGGACGGCGAGGCGGCCATCGGCAACCTGGCCGAGCTCTACAGCGCGGACTACCCGGCCGTGGCGAAGGACAAGGCGAAGGAGATCGCGGCGGCGAGCAAGGCCATCGCCGGGATCTATGAGCTCGTCGTCACCTCCGAGATGAACACCCGCGGCGGCACCTACGCGGACAACCTGGGCCACCAGAGCTCTCCCGGATGCTTCCGGTGCCACGACGGGGCCCACTACAAGGTCGTCGAGGGGCAGGTCACCAAGGAGACGATCCCCTCGACCTGCAACACCTGCCACACGTTCCCGCAGGGCGTCTCGACGCCGGCGAGCGTGCCGATCGGCAAGGGGTCGACCGAGCCGGTGAGCGTGCCGATCGGCAAGGAGCCGGCCGACCACGCCGACCCGCTCTTCGTCTTCAGCCACCGCAATGTCGCAGGCGCAGTCAAGCCCGCGGCCAGCTCCTGCGGCGCCTGCCACGAGGCTTCGTACTGCCAGGACTGCCACGACAGCGGCGCGGTCAAGGTGGACCACTACGGGATGCTCTACAACCACGCGCAGTCGGTCCTCGACGCGGGGAGCAAGAACGCCTGTGCAGTGTGCCACCAGCCGGCGTACTGCTCGCAGTGCCACAAGGACCCCGTCCTGGTGCAGTCCAACGCCAAGCTGAGCAAGGGAAGTGGGTAGCGATGAGCACTCCACGCCATCACGTGGTCGAGGACCACGAGGTCTGGCTCGGCGTCCAAGAGGCGAGCGACATGCTCGGGGTCTCCCCGGCGACGCTCCGCAGGTGGAGCGCGGCGGGCAAGGTCCGGGCGTTCACCACACCCGGCGGGCACCGGCGCTACGCGGAGACCACGATCCGGCAGCTGCTCGGTCGGGCGGCCGGGACCGATGCGTCCGGGTCCGCGTGGGGTGAGTCGGTCGACCGGGCCGCCTGGCTGCTCCACGAGCAGCTGGCTCCGGTGTGCGGCGTGCTGTCGTGGATCCAGCGGACCACCCCGGACGAGCGCCAGATCCTCGGCCTGGCCGGGCGGTCCATGGTGCACGGACTGCTGGGGTACGTCGACGGTCGCTCCGACCCCGAGTGCGAGGCGGCGATCCGGCCGGCCATCGAGGCCGCCGCTGTGCACGGACGGATCGCGGCGCGCCACCACGGCGACCTCGGAGAGACGGTCGAGACCTTCCACCGGATCCGCGGGGCCGTGGTGGACGACCTCGCCGCGCGCGCCTGCCTGGCCGGGCTGGACACGCCGCGCGCGACGCGCCTGATGGCTCGGGCCAACGACGGCGTCGACCGTCTCATCGTCGCTCTGGTGGACGCACATGCAGCTGCGCCGGGACCCGTCGTCCGCTCCTCCTGAGGGGGCACCGAACGAGCGAAACCGCTCATCCCCGCCGTCGGCGGAGATGAGCGGTTTTCGTCGTCTTGAGCGAATTGCTCTGCGGGGTGGCCTGATTCACACCATAAGCGGGATTGTGATCATTGTGGGTGGGTGGGTTTCTCGGAACGATCAAGGGGAGTCGAGGAGCCGGAAGAAGGGGACATGGCCGCGAACCTGAGCACACGAGCCACACTGGCCAGACGGGTCAGACGATGGTTCCTCCCGATCGTCGGCGTCCTCGTCGGCGTCCTCGTGGGACTGTCGTTCTTCACCTTCGGCTACGCCAACGGGTCGGCCTACTTCGGCAAGGACCCGCAGGCGTGCGCCCAGTGCCACTCCATGAACGACCAGTTCACCGCCTGGTCGAACGGCGGGCACCGCCACGTCGCCACCTGTCAGGACTGCCACGCGCCGCACGACGACCCGGTGGCGTGGGCCCTGGACGAAGCGGACAACGGGTTCTGGCACTCGCTGAAGTTCACCTTCGGGGCGTACCCCCAGAACATCAAGATCCGCGAGAAGAACCGGGAGGTCGTCCAGGAGGCGTGCCTCTACTGCCACAAGGAAGTCGTCAGCAGGACCGAGATGAGCCGTCCGCACGGCGAAGGGGTCTCGTGCCTGCAGTGCCACAGCGAAGTCGGTCACGAGAGGTAAGGGCGCCATGAGCGACAACACACCCAGAACCACCGGAGCACCAACCGCTCCCCGTCGACGGAGGCGGTTCCTCCTCCTGGCGTTCCTCGTCGGGGGAGCGGTCGTGACGTTCGCGGTCGCCGCCCTGCTCGTCAACATCATCGAGCGGCGAGCCGAGGACAAGACCACCTTCGTCAAGGTCACCGAGCTGACGAACAAGACCTACGACCCCGCCGTCTGGGGACAGAACTTCCCGGCCGAGTACGAGGGGTGGCAGGCCACCGAGGAGATGGAGCCGAAGGACGTCGAGAAGCGTGCGGCCACCCCGGAGGACCCTCGGACCATCGTGGCGCAGCAGAAGCTCGTGAAGGACCCGCGGCTCGTCACCATGTGGCAGGGCTACGCCTTCGCGATCGACTACCGGGAGCCACGGGGACACGCCTACATGCTGCTCGACCAGCGACACACCCGCCGCACGCTCGAGCGCCCGCAGCCGGGGGCCTGCCTCAACTGCCACGCCTCGCTCCCCGAGATCACCACGGCGCTCGGCAACGGTGACGAGGCGGCCGGCTGGGCGGCGATGAACAAGATGCCGTACACCGACGCGACCAAGCTCGCCACGCACCCCGTCGGCTGCATCGACTGCCACGAGCCCGAGACCATGGCCCTGCGGGTGACCCGCCCGGCCTTCATCGAGGGCATCAAGGAGCTCAAGGCCTCACAGGGCGTCGAGAACTACGACGTCAACAAGCAGGCGAGCTTCCAGGAGATGCGCAGCTTCGTGTGTGCGCAGTGCCACGTCGAGTACTACTTCAAGGGCGAGGAGAAGACACTCACCTTCCCCTGGGAGAACGGCCTGACCGTGGACGGCGCCCTCAAGTACTACGACGAGGTGGGCTTCACGGACTTCACCCACAAGCTCACCGGCGCCCGAGTCCTCAAGGCCCAGCACCCGGACTACGAGACCTACAGTCAAGGCGTCCACGCCACGGCCGGCGTGACCTGCGCGGACTGCCACATGTCGTACAAGCGGGAAGGGGCGATGAAGATCACCGACCACCAGGTCCGCAGCCCGATGACCAACGAGGCGACGATCAACCAGGCCTGCCTGACCTGCCACAAGACCGACGAGGCCGACATGCGGGCGCGGGTAGACACGATCCACGACCGGTACGAGGCAGCCAAGAACGTCTCCTTCGACGCCCTCACCGCCCTCATCAAGGACATCGAGAAGGCGGCCCAGACCGGTGTGGCCGCGGACCGCATCGAGAAGGCGCAGTCGTACCAGCGGAAGGCGCAGTTCTTCGTGGACTACGTCGTGTCCGAGAACTCGCGCGGCTTCCACGCACCGCAGTACACGCTGCGGGTCCTCAACGACGCGACCGACGCCTCGCGGCTCGGGCAGCTCGCCCTCGTCGGGGTCGAGCCGGAGACGACGACGAAGCCGGCCCTCCAGCCTCCCGCGACCTCCTGACGACGAGGGCCGACGACTTCTCGGCGTGTCCGCGCGACACGCCGAGAAGTCCTCGAAACAGGCGAGAAACTTTGCGCGAACCCCTTGCCAACGCCAGGTGTTGGGATTAGAAAGGAACTACCGACCCGCTTCGGCGGATCGGATCTTCCTCACTTCGGTGGGCGAAGATCGAAGGCCCGGGAACTCATACTTCCCGGGCCTTCACCTTCCAGGCGACGCCGCTCGAAGGCGGACGGTTCCGGCCCCGTGGCTCTCACACCCACGGGGCCCCGCCCTTGCCCCGCCCTTGCCGCGCCATGACCCCGCCATGACCCCGCCATGACCCCGCCGTGACCCTGGGACCCAGCCCAGCGGCATACGGTTGAACGGGTCCGGACGCATGGTGGCCCTGCGATCTCACACACCGCAGGGCCACTCCCATTGAACCGGCTCGCTCCCTTGCGCCCAAATCGACACGCCCGACGACGGGCAACCGGCTCGACATAGGATGCGGGCCATGACCGAGCAGGCCGGCGACAGGACGGCTCAGGCACCCCAGTCGGTTGGCGCCCCCGGACTCGAGGACCACGCGAGCTTCGCGCACGTCGACGACGGGTTCGAGCGTCTCTGGACGCCGCACCGGATGGCCTACATCGTGGGCGACAAGCCCGGTGACGAGGCCGGCGCCGGCTGCCCGTTCTGCGCCGCCCCCGACAAGGCCGACGACGAGGGCCTCATCGTCCACCGCGGCACGCACTGCTACGTCGTTCTGAACCTCTTTCCCTACAACCCCGGCCACCTGCTCGTCTGTCCCTACCGCCACGTGTCGCTCTACGTCGACCTCACCGACGACGAGACGGACGAGTTCACGCGCCTGACCAAAGCAGCGATCCGGGCGCTCGAGGCAGCCTCCGGTCCCCACGGCTTCAACCTCGGCATGAACCAAGGGGCGGTCGCCGGCGCCGGAGTCGCAGCGCATCTGCACCAGCACGTCGTGCCACGGTGGGGTGGGGACTCGAACTTCCTTCCCATCGTCGGACAGACCAAGGCGCTGCCGGTCCTGCTCGAGGACACGCGTCGGCGGGTCGTCGCCGCCTGGCCCCGCGACTGACATCCCATCGTCACCGCGGCGTCGTCCCGGGCGCGACCGCGCTCGTCGGTCCGGTCAGTAGGCTGGTGCCACCATGCTCAACAGACTCCTGCGTGCGGTCGTCACGAAGATCCTCGGTCCGGTCGCCCATCTCTTCCTGCGGCTCGGCATCAGCCCTGACGTCGTGACCATCGTCGGCACCATCGGAGTCAGCGCCGGGGCGCTCGTCTTCTTCCCGCGCGGCGAGCTCTGGGTCGGCGCCCTCGTCATCACCGCGTTCGTCTTCTCGGACACCATCGACGGGATCATGGCCCGCCAGTCCGGCCAGCCGACCAAGTGGGGCGCGTACCTCGACTCGACCCTCGACCGGGTCGGCGACGCGGCCATCTTCGGCGGGCTCGTCATCTACTACGCGTCCCGGGGCGACAACAGCGTCATGGCCGGGCTCGCCCTCGCCTGCCTCATCCTCGGCAGCGTCGTCTCCTACGCCCGGGCCCGGGCCGAGGGGCTGGGCTTCACCGCGTCGGTCGGGATCGCCGAACGGGCCGACCGGCTGGTGGCGGTCCTCGCTGCGGCCTTCTTCGCCGACCTCTTCGACTCGACGCTCCTGCTCGGAGCCGTCCTCGCCCTGCTCGCCGTCGCGAGCGCGGTCACCGTCCTGCAGCGCATCCTCACGGTCCGCTCGCAGGCACTGGCCACCGGAGAGGTCAACCATTGACCGGCGCGCCCCGCCCGTCGGCCACCGCTGAGCCCCGCGCCCCGCTGACCAGACGAATGACCGACCGCCTGACCGTGGCCGGGTTCAAGCTGGGCTGGCGGACGCTTCGCGTCCTGCCAGAGCCCGTCGCCTACGGGCTGTTCGACCGCATCGCCGACCTCAGCGTCCGCCGCGGCGGGAAGCGGATCGAGCGGCTCCGTTCCAACTACCGAAGGGCCCGGCCCGAGCTCGACGACGCCGCTCTGGACGCGCTCGTCCGCGACGGGATGCGCTCCTACATGCGGTACTACTGCGAGGCCTTCCGGCTGCCGTCGCTCAGCCGAGCGCAGATCGACGGGGCCGTCGTCAGCCGGGGCGAGGAGGAGCTGCGGGCCTTCGCCGCCAAGGGCGAGACCGTCGTCGTCTTCGTCGGCCACCTGGGCAACTTCGACCTCGGGGCTGCCTGGGCTGCAACCCAGCTCGCGCCCGTGACCACCGTGGCCGAGCGGCTCGAGCCCGAAGCGGTCTTCGAGGAGTTCGTCGCCTTCCGCAACGCGATCGACATGGACATCATCCCGTTGACCGGGGGCGAGGACCCCTTCACGGCGCTGGTGCGGGTGGCCCGCGCCGGCGGACGGGTCATCGCGCTCGCGAGCGACCGGGACCTGACGAGCAACGGCGTCGAGGTCGAGCTCGTCGGCCACCCGGTGCGGATGGCCAAGGGACCGGCGGTGCTCTCGCTCCTGACCGGAGCCCCGCTCTACTGCGCCTCGATCCACTACGAGCCGGCGCCGAAGGGCACCGGGCTGGGTGGCTACCGAACGGTCGTCGAGTTCAGCGAGCGTCTCCGGCCGCGGGTGGAGGGTCCCACCGCCGCCAAGGCCCGGGACCTCATCCAGCAGTGCGCCGACCACCTGACACCGACCATCCGCGAGCACACCTCGAGCTGGCACATGCTGCAGCGGGTCTTCGTCGACGACCTGGACCGGCCGCCCGACCAGCGGCCCGACCAGCGGCCAGACCACGACTCTGACCACGACTCTGACCACGACTCGGAGCGGGGCACCGGATGAGGATCGGGATCGTCTGCCCCTACTCCTTCGACGTGCCCGGAGGGGTCCAGTTCCACGTCCGCGACCTCGCCGAGCACTTCATCGCTGAGGGGGAGGAGGTCTCGGTCCTCGCGCCGGCCGAGAGCGAGACCGCGCTGCCCGGCTACGTCGTCTCCGCGGGCGGAGCCACTGCGGTGCGCTACAACGGCTCGGTCGCCCGCCTGAGCTTCGGTCCGGTGACCGCCGCCAAGGTCGGCCGCTGGCTCGACCACGGCCGGTTCGATGTCCTCCACATCCACGAGCCGATGGCTCCGAGCGTCAGCGTCCTGGCCCTCATGGGGGCGGACGGGCCGATCGTCGCGACCTTCCACACCTCGATGATCCGGTCGCGCACCATGCAGACGGCCTACCCGATCATCCGGCCCTCCCTGGAGAAGGTGGCTGCCCGTATCGCCGTCAGCGAGGACGCCCGGCGGACCGTGACGACGCACATCGGCGGAGACGCGGTCGTCATCCCCAACGGCGTCTACGTCGAGCGGTTCGCCTCAGCGCCGCAGCGACCGGAGTGGCAGAGCACCCCCGACCGGCCCACGGTCGCCTTCCTCGGACGGATGCACGAGTCCCGAAAGGGGCTGCCGGTGCTCGCTGCTGCCCTGCCGGCTGTCCTCGACCAGGTTCCCGGGCTGCGCCTGCTCGTCGCCGGACCCGGGGACCCGGCCGAGGCAAGCGAGGGGTGGCCGGACCGGGTGCGTGGCGCGACCGAGTTCCTCGGCGCGGTGTCTGACGCGGACAAGGCCTCGCTCCTGGCGTCGGCCGACGTCTACGTCGCTCCGAACACCGGCGGTGAGAGCTTCGGGATCATCCTCATCGAGGCCATGGCCGCCCGTGCGTGCGTCCTCGTCAGTGACCTGGCGGCCTTCTCCCGTGTCCTCGATGGCGGTGCCGTGGGGGCGATGTTCCGCAACGAGGACCCGGCCCACCTCGCCGAGCAGCTGACCGGCCTGCTGCAGGACCCGCAGCGGCGCAGCGTGCTCGCCGATGCCGGCCAGGCGCGGGCCCACCTGTTCGACTGGTCGGTCGTGGCCGAGCAGATCCGGGCCGTCTACGAGACCGTCATCGAGGGGAGCCTGGCTGCCCAGGCGGAGCCCTCCACACGGTGGAACCGCTTCCTGCGCGGGAGTGCCCGATGACCGACGTCCTGTCGTGGGTCTTCGCGACGCTCTTCGTCCTCGTCATCATCGCCTGGTACCTCACCTACACCGCGGCACGGCTCGACCGGCTGCACGTGCGCCTCACCGGCACCCTGGCGGCGCTCGACGCCCAGCTGGTGCGCCGTGCGGAGGCCTCGCTCGAGCTCGCCCACAGCGGTCTGCTCGACGGAGCGACGTCACTCATCCTCGCGAACGCGGCGGCGGAGTCCCTCGAGAACCCGGGCGAGCACGGCGAGATCCGAGAGGCCGTCGAGAACGACCTCACGGAGGCGCTCCAGGTCTCGCTGACCGGGGAGGTCTGCGCGGCGCTCCGCGACGACGGACCGCTCGCCGTCGACCACCTCGGGCGGCTGCGCTCCGCCTGCAACCGCGTCCAGCTCGCCCGGCGCTTCCACAACGACGCGGTGACCGACGTCCGCCGCGTCCGCCGCAAGTGGGCCGTGCGCCTTTTCCGTCTCGCCGGGCACACCCCCCTGCCGCGCACCGTCGAGTTCGACGACGAGATGCCCGCGGGACTGGCTGCCTGACCCCGTCGGCGGGCGTCGGGACGGGCTGGCGGCCCGCCGGCCGCTCGCGGCGGAGTGCCCCCCGGGGCTCCCGGCCCTCGGTCGCGATGACCTGGATGCGTCGCCTCAAGCCGACGCATCCGGGTCAAGAGGACCGACCGCGAGGCGCATCCAGGGGAGGTCGACGCATCCAGGTCGAACGCGCACACGCACTGACCCGCCACACGGATCACTGCGCGAGTCGCTCGACCTGCATCCGGGTATGCCTCCGCCATAAGGACCCGACCGCCACCTCGTCGTCCCGCGCGTGCTCAACTCCTACCGCGGCTGGGACACCCGCCACCCCCGTCCGCGACGTCGCCTGGGCGATCGAGCAGGCCGCCCACCGGTTCGGAGCCACGTGCCTACCGGAGGCGGTCAAGCGGATCGGTGCGATGGGCCTACGATTTGTGGAACAACCGAGCACGAAAGCAGGACGAGCGTGAGCACACCCGAGACCCCGTCTCAGCCCCAGCCCGACAGCGCCACCGGCACGTCACCCGTCAAGCGGGGGATGGCCGAGATGCTCAAGGGCGGCGTCATCATGGACGTCGTCAACGCCGAGCAGGCCAAGATCGCGGAGGACGCCGGCGCCGTCGCGGTCATGGCCCTCGAGCGCGTTCCGGCCGACATCCGCGCCCAGGGCGGCGTGTCCCGGATGAGCGACCCCGACATGATCGACGGCATCATCTCCGCGGTGTCGATCCCCGTCATGGCCAAGGCCCGCATCGGTCACTTCGTCGAGGCCCAGGTGCTCCAGAGCATGGGCGTCGACTACATCGACGAGTCAGAGGTCCTCACCCCCGCCGACTACGCCAACCACATCGACAAGTGGCAGTTCACCGTGCCCTTCGTCTGCGGGGCCACGAACCTCGGGGAGGCCCTGCGCCGGATCACCGAGGGCGCGGCGATGATCCGCTCCAAGGGCGAGGCCGGCACCGGCGACGTGTCCAACGCGACGACGCACATGCGCCAGATCCGCGCCGAGCTCCGTCGCCTGCACAACCTCCCGGAGGACGAGCTGTACGTGGCCGCGAAGGAGCTGCAGGCGCCCTACGCGCTCGTCGCCGAGGTCGCCAAGGCCGGCAAGCTGCCCGTCGTCCTCTTCACCGCGGGCGGCATCGCCACTCCGGCGGATGCGGCGATGATGATGCAGCTCGGCGCCGAGGGTGTCTTCGTCGGCTCCGGCATCTTCAAGTCCGGCAACCCGGCCCAGCGCGCCGAGGCGATCGTCAAGGCGACGACCTTCTACGACGACCCCGACGTCATCGCCAAGGTCTCCCGTGGCCTCGGCGAGGCGATGGTTGGCATCAACGTCGACGAGATCCCCCAGCCGCACCGGCTGGCCGAGCGCGGCTGGTGACGTAGCCGCAACCCCGAGCACGCCGTATGCCGCTGGGCTGACTCAGCCCAGCGGCATACGTCTGCCTGTGGCGGGGTCTCGTACCTCGCGACACACCCGCTGACTGCGCGCTCACCGCACCTGCAGCGCGAGGCCACCCGCGCTGTCCGGGTGTGTCGGCGGCACGGCACGCTCAGCCCTCGGGCGAGCCTTCCTCGACCCCGGAGAAGAGCGCCGTGAGGTCGAGCGACGGAACGTGCTTGCGTGAGGCGAGGGAGACGTACTTGCGTGCCATGGTGTCCTTGCCGAACCCGAGGACGGTGCTCAGCAGTCCGATCGCCTCGGCGAGCGCGTCGGGGGGCTCGGCGCTGACGATCCGGCGCCACATCGCCTCCTCGAGCGAGTTGAAGGCCATCTGCACCTCGGAGATGTCGAAACCAGCCTCGAACCGCTCGGACGCGATGCGGTCCGCATAGGCGGAGAGCGGGATGAGGCTGCGCGTCTCGATGGCGTCGACGACGAGGCCGAACAGCTTGGCCAGTCGGTCCCGGGTGAACGTCTCTCCGGCCCTCTCGTAGTGGGCCACCTGCGAGCGCTGCAGGGCGCTGAACGCCTCGTCGAGTATGTCCGACTCGGACTGCCGCAGCACGGTCTCCAGCTTCATCTGTACTCCTCTGGTCGGTGGGTCCAGGCGTTCAACCCGCGGGCCCCAGTCTGGCCCCACGTGACCAGGACGGTGTGTGCCGGGGTCACGTGACGGCTCCGCGGCACGCGAACTCCGCCCGCTCGAACTCGTGCCCGTCGAGCACGGCCCGGAGGTCCGCGGCCGCCGCGACCGCATCGACGTGCGTGACGTACAGCGGCGCGAACCCGAGCCGGACGATGTCGGGCTCGCGGTAGTCGCCGATGACGCCGCGGGCGATGAGCGCCTGCACCACGGCGAAGGCGTCCGGGTGGCGCAGGGACAGCTGCGACCCGCGGCGCTCGGGTGCGAGCGGCGTCGCGACGGGCAGGTCAACCGCGAGCGCGTGCAAGGCGTCGAGGAAGGTCGAGGTGAGCGACAGCGACTGTGCGCGCACGTCCCGCATGGTCAGGCCGTCAAACGCCTCGAGGGCCGCTTCCAGCGCGAGCACGGACAGCATCGGGGGAGTGCCGACCCGGAGCCGGTCGATCCCCACGGCAGGTGTGTAGGTCCGGGCCATCTCGAACGGTCAGGCGTGACCGAACCACCCCGTGAGTGGCTGGTCGAAGGCGGCACCGAGCTCGGCGATCGCCCGGGGTGCCTCGGGCGGGGCCACCCGGCGGACGTCAAGCCCTTCGACCCGCGCGGCGGCCCCGGCGATGTAGAGGTCCGTCGGGAAGGACGCGGGGTCGGTCAGGACGACCGTGCGTCCCGGGCGCAGGCGCGCCGCCCCCACGACGGCCTTGAACAGGTTGACCGTGGTCGCGTCGGTGACGACCACCTGGCCCGCCGCTGCCCCCACCAGGCGCCCGATCCGGTCAGTGGCGCGTGGGCGTCGAGGTCGGCCGCGCGGGAGAGGAGGTCGTCGAGGAAGCCGTCGGCGTCGAGCATGCGCAGAACGTACCTCGGGCCGCAGGGGGCTCGGACCGCGGATTCACGCTGAGCCAGCCCAGCGGCATACGATCTGGGGTTTGTGACAGTCACCATCGGCGTCCTCGCCGTCCAGGGCGACGTGCGCGAGCACGTCGCGGCCCTCACCGACCTCGGCGTCGCTGCGGTCACGGTCCGGCGGCCGCACGAGGTCGACGCGGTCGACGCGCTCGTCATCCCCGGCGGGGAGTCGACGGTGATGGACAAGCTCGTCCGGGCCTTCGAGCTGCAGGAGCCCCTCCGGAAGCGGATCGCGAACGGCATGCCGGTCTACGGGTCGTGTGCCGGGATGATCATGCTCGCCGACCGGATCGCCGACGCGCGCCCCGACCAGGAGACGCTCGGCGGGATCGACATGACGGTGCGGCGCAACGCCTTCGGCCGGCAGGTCGACTCCTTCGAGACCGACCTCGACTACGTGGGCCTCGCGGGGACGGTGCACGCCGTATTCATCCGCGCCCCTTGGGTCGAGGCGGTCGGCGACGGGGTCGAGGTCCTTGCGCGCGTGAGCCACGGAGCCGCCGCCGGTAGGATCGTCGCGGTTCGGCAGGGAAACCTCATGGCGACCTCCTTCCACCCGGAAGTCGGTGACGATCGCCGGATCCATGCCGAGTTCGTCAGGATCGTCGAGCAGTGCCGCTGACCGGCCAGCGGGCGAACGCATCAGAAACGGAACGCGAGGGAACTGCATGAGCGGCCACTCCAAATGGGCCACCACGAAGCACCAGAAGGCGGCCAAGGACGCCAAGCGCGGCAAGCTCTTCGCCAAGCTCATCAAGAACATCGAGGTGGCGGCGCGGCAGGGCGGTGGTGACCCGGCAGGCAACCCGACGCTCTACGACGCGATCCAGAAGGCGAAGAAGACCTCGGTCCCCAACGACAACATCGACCGCGCCCTCAAGCGCGGCTCGGGCGCCGAGGCCGGCGGGTCGGACTACCAGACGATCATGTACGAGGGCTATGCCCCCAACGGGGTCGCCCTGCTGATCGAGTGCCTCACCGACAACCGAAACCGAGCGGCGGCCGAGGTCCGGACCGCCTTGACCCGCAACGGCGGCCAGCTCGCCGACCCCGGCTCGGTCGCCTACGTCTTCAGCCGCAAGGGCGTCGTCATCGTCCTCAAAGCCACGACCTCGGGCGAGTTGTCAGAGGAGCAGATCCTCGAGGTCGTCCTCGACGCGGGCGCCGAGGAGGTCAACGACAACGGCGAGACGTGGGAGATCGTCTCCGAGGCGAGTGACTTCGTCGCGGTGCGCACCGCGCTGCAGCAGGCGGGGATCGACTACGACTCGGCGGAGGCGTCGTTCGTGCCCAACCTCCAGGTTCCGCTGGACCTCGACGGCGCGAAGAAGATGATCCGCTGCATCGACGCCCTCGAGGACAGCGACGACGTCCAGAACGTCTACGCCAACGGCGACATCCCCGACGACGTCCTCGAGCAGCTCGACAGCGAGGAGTGACGGCCGACCGAGCCACGGGGCGGCGGTGCTGCCGTATGCCGCTGGGTTCGGTCCGCGCCGAAGGCACGCCGCGCGCGGCGTGCCTTCCGTCGCTCCGGGGGAGGGTGCCGTTACGGTGGAGCCGAACACGTGTTCGGTCAGCTGATCAAGTCTGGAGGTGGGTCGTGCGCGTCCTCGCGGTGGACCCGGGCCTCACCCGGTGCGGCGTCGGTGTCATCGACGGCCTGCCCGGTCGCCGGCTCTCGCTCGTCGAGGTCGGCGTCATCCGGACTCCGTCGACCGACGCCACGCCGAAGCGGCTCGTCGCCCTCGAGGAAGAGCTGCGCGAGTGGTTCGAGCGGACCCGACCCGAGGCCGTCGCCATCGAGCGGGTCTTCGCCGACACCAACCTCTCGACCGTGCTGGGCACAGCCCAGTGCACGGGCATCGTCATGATGCTGGCCGAGCGTCGCGGCCTCCCCGTGACGCTGCACACCCCGACCGAGGTCAAGGCAGCGGTCAGCGGCAGCGGACGGGCCGACAAGCGCCAGGTGACGACGATGGTCACCCGGCTGCTCGGGCTCGACCACGCGCCGCGCCCCGCCGACGCCGCCGACGCGCTCGCGCTGGCGATCTGCCACGTGTGGCGCGGCGGCACCCAGAACCGCCTCGCCGCGGCCGCGGAGGCACACGCCACGACCCTCGCCGCCCGCACGGCGACCCGACCCAACCCCGTCCCCACCGCTGGAGCGCCCCGCAGATGATCGCCTCGCTGTCCGGAACCGTCCTCAAGGCAGGCCTCGACTCGGTCGTCGTGGCCGTGGGTGGGGTGGGCATGCTCGTCCACACGACACCGGCCACCGCCGCCGCGCTGCGGATCGGCCAGCCCGCCGACCTCGCCACGACGCTCGTGGTGCGGGAGGACTCCCTGACGCTCTACGGGTTCGCGACGGAGGAGGAGAAGCACGTCTTCGAGACGGTGCAGACGGTCTCCGGGGTCGGGCCCCGCCTGGCCCTGGCGGTGCTCGCAGTGCACGACCCCACGTCCGTGCGCCGGGCCCTGGGCTCGGGCGACATCGCGGCCCTGACCAAGGTGCCGGGGATCGGCAAGAAGGGCGCCGAGCGGCTCGTCCTCGAGCTGCGCGACAAGCTCGGCGCGCTCGCCGGGTCGAGCGACGGCGCGAGCATCGGGCACCAGCGCATGGACGGCGAGCCGTGGCGCGAGCAGGTCCGCGAGGCCCTGGTCGGCCTCGGCTGGACGGTGCGGCAGGCCGACGACGCCCTCGACCGGGTCGCCCCCCAGGCCGCCGACGGGGCCAGCGTCTCCGCGATGCTGCGGGCGGCGCTGCGCGAGCTGGGCCGATGACCGTCGACGAGCAGGGCTGGGACCAGTCCTACGAGGCGACCGCCCGGATCGTCGACGCCCGCAGCGATCCCGACGACCGGCAGGTCGAAGCAGCCCTCCGGCCGCGGCGACTCGACGACTTTCCCGGGCAGACCCGGGTCCGCGACCAGCTCGGGCTCGTCCTTCGGGCGGCGAAGGGACGCGGCACGCCACCGGACCACGTGCTGCTCTCCGGCCCGCCGGGCCTCGGCAAGACCACCCTCGCGATGATCGTGGCCAGCGAGCTGGAGCAGCCCATCCGGATCACGTCCGGGCCCGCGATCCAGCACGCTGGCGACCTCGCCTCCGTCCTCTCCTCGCTCGCGGAGGGGGAGGTCCTCTTCCTCGACGAGATCCACCGGATGTCGCGCGCCGCGGAGGAGATGCTCTACCTCGCGATGGAGGACTTCCGCGTCGACGTCATCATCGGCAAGGGCCCGGGCGCGACGGCCATCCCGCTCGAGCTGCCGCCCTTCACCGTCGTCGGCGCCACGACCCGGGCCGGGCTGCTGCCGGCCCCGCTGCGCGACCGCTTCGGGTTCACCGGCCACCTCGACTTCTACGACCCGAGCGACCTCGTGACGATCCTGCACCGCTCCGCCCGCCTCCTCGGCCTCGACGCGGACGAGGACGGCATCGTCGAGATCTCCGTGCGCTCGCGGGGAACGCCCCGGATCGCGAACCGGCTCCTCCGCCGGGTGCGCGACTGGGCGCAGGTCCACGGCGAGGACCGGGTCACGCAGGCTGCCGCCCGCCAGGCACTCGAGCTCTTCGACGTCGACGAGCGAGGCCTCGACCGGCTCGACCGCGCCGTCCTCGACGCGCTCTGCCGACGTTTCGGCGGCGGTCCGGTGGGGCTGTCCACGCTGGCCGTCGCCGTGGGGGAGGAGCCCGACACGGTCGAGACCGTCGCCGAGCCGTTCCTCGTCAGGGAGGGCTTCATGGTGCGCACCCCGCGCGGGCGGGCCGCGTCCGCGCTGGCCTGGCAGCACCTCGGGCTGACCGCACCGCTCGACGCGCAGGGACTGTGGGGGGCCACCCTGCCGCTCGAGGAGGGGACAAACGGACGGTTCGAGACGTGACCACGGCGCGACCGCGGCCAAAACGTGACCGAGCCCAACGGCATACGGCCTCATCTCGGTCTGACAAACCCGCACGCCGGACGTAGACTCCTGCGGGCGCCTCCGCCGTCGCCGTGGCACCATCAAGTGCCTCCGGACGTTGACGTGGAGCCCACCCCATGCTGGGCCGCGTGCTGCCCGGAACGAGAAGTCGAAGGATTGAGCCTGATATGGATAACGGCAACGGGGCCAACTCGTTGATCATCCTGGCCCTGCCGCTGCTGCTGCTGGGCTGGATGTTCTGGAGTGCCAACCGGCGCACGAAGCAGATGCGCCAGTTCAACTCCTCCCTCAACGTGGGTGACCAGGTCGTCACCTCGTCGGGCATCTTCGGCACGATCCGGCACCTCGACGACATCAGCGCCCACCTCGAGGTGGCCGACGGCCTGATCATGCGCTTCGACCGCAGGGCGGTGGCCATGAAGCAGGCCGACGTGACCGCCCCGCAACCCGCCCGGCCGCAGTCGGACGACTCCTCCGAACCCGGTCAGTGAGGCCCACCCGTGGCTCGTAGCATCACGACGAAGAAGGCAGCTCTGCGGAGCCTCGCTGTCCTGCTCGCCCTGACCGTCGGCCTCGCCGTGCTGGCCGGGGGACTGTTCCAGTGGGCCGGCGGCCAGCTGACCCCACGGCTCGGCCTCGACCTCGAGGGCGGCACGGAGATGGTGCTCGCCCCGGTCATCGAGGACGGCTCCGCGGTCAACCCCGGCCAGCTCGACCGCGCCGTCGAGATCATCCGCCAGCGCATCGACGCCAACGGCGTCGCCGAGAGCGAGATCTCCACCCAGGGCGGCCGCAACATCGTCGTCGCCATCCCGGGAACCCCCTCCGAGGAGCAGCTCGACGCGATCCGCAAGCCGTCCCAGCTGCGCTTCCGGGCCGTCTTCGTCCAGGACTTCGAGCGGGCCGCTCCCCAGGCCACCCCCGAGGGAACGCCGTCCGGCACCGCGACCACCGGCACCTCGTCGGGTACCGCCACGACGACCGGCACCCCGACCCCCTCCGCCAGCACCACGGCAGCCAGCGGCGTCATCCCCGAGGGGCTGCGGGCGGCCACGACGGCTCCCACCACCTCGGCCACGGGGTCGCCGGCGAGCACGGCGACGACCCCCGCCTCGACCGAGGCGCCGCCCGCCCCGACCGGGGCCGAGCTCGAGGCTGCCATCGCCGCCCAGACGAGCCGAGGCCTGCTGACCCTCGGCTGGGAGCAGGCCAAAGCCGACCAGGCCGCCGCGAAGGTCGCCAAGGAGTACGTCGGCCTCAACTGTCTCGAGCCGGGTGCCGTCGACCGCGCGACCGACCTCAAGGACGCCCCGATGGCGACCTGCGGCGAGGACGGCGTGTCCAAGTACGTCCTCGGCCCCGTCGAGATCGACGGCAGCGAGATCGGCGACGCCACGAGCGGTTACCAGCCCGGCCCGACCGGTCAGCCGACCTCCATCGTCGAGGTCCGCCTGTCGTTCAAGGACTCCGGCCGCGCCACGTTCGCCGAGGTGACCAAGCGCCTCGTCGGCCTGCAGGGCCAGCCGCCGCTCGACCAGTTCGCGGTCGTCCTCGACAAGCGGGTCATCACCGCCCCGCAGGCCAAGGCCGTCATCAGCGACGGTCGAGCCTCGATCACCGGGTCGTTCACGATCGACTCGGCCCAACGACTCGCCGAGCAGCTGAAGTTCGGTGCCCTGCCGATGTCGTTCGCCCTCCAGACCAACGACACCATCACCCCCCAGCTCGGTGAGGAGCAGCTCCGCCTCGGCCTGCTCGCGGGCCTGATCGGCCTCATCCTCGTCGTCGTCTATTCGATGTTCCAGTACCGCGCCCTCGGCATGGTGACGGTCATCTCGCTCGTCGTCGCGGCCACCCTGACCTACCTGGCCCTCGTCGTGCTCGGCACGACGCACGGCTTCCGCCTGACCATGGCGGGCGTCACCGGCGCGATCGTCGCCATCGGTGTGACCGCAGACAGCTTCATCGTCTACTTCGAACGCATCCGAGACGAGGTGCGCGAGGGGCGGCCGCTCGTCGCCGCCGTCGAGACCGGCTGGAAACGCGCCCGCCGCACCATCATCGCCGCCGACGCGGTCAACCTGCTGGCGGCCGTGGTCCTCTACGTGCTCGCCTCCGCCAACGTGCGCGGCTTCGCCTTCACACTGGGTCTGACGACGTTGATCGACCTCGCCGTCGTCATGCTCTTCACCCACCCGATGGTCCAGCTGCTCGCCCGCACCGAGTTCTTCGGCAACGGGCACAAGTGGTCCGGACTCGACCCGGAACGGCTCGGCGCCAAGGAGTCTCCGCGCTACCGCGGCCGCGGCCAGTTCCGGCCGGCCAGCGCCCCGACCGTCACCCGCGCGACGCAGCTCGCCGAGGGGAAGGCCCACTCATGATCAACTTCGCCCAGTTCGGCAACGACCTCTACACCGGGCGTCGGTCGATCGACTTCGTGCAGCGTCGCAAGACGTGGTACGGGTTCTCCGCCGTGCTCATCGCCATCGCCCTCGCTGGGATCCTGCTCAACGGGCTCAACTTCGGCATCGAGTTCCGTGGTGGCATGGAGTTCCGCGTCCTCGGCGTCACGAACACCCAGAACTACGAGGCCAAGGCACAGGAGGCGATCGGTGAGGCCGGGATCCCCGGCACGGTGACCGCGACCGTCGTCGGGGCCAACACGGTGCGAGTCCAGACCGAGACGGCCCAGGACAAGACCGACGCGGCTCGGACGACCCTGGCCAAGACCTTCGACGTCGGACGCGAGACGGTCAGCTCCACCCTCATCGGCCCCAGCTGGGGCGCCGCCGTCAGTGAGCAGGCGCTCCGCGGGCTCATCGTCTTCCTCGTCCTCGTCACCCTCGTCATGGCGCTCTACTTCCGGACCTGGAAGATGGCGCTCGCGGGGCTCACCGCACTGCTGCACGACCTCCTCATCACGGTCGGCATCTACTCGCTGTTCGGCTTCGAGATCACGCCCTCGTCGATGATCGGCTTCCTGACGATCCTCGGCTACTCGCTGTACGACACCGTCGTCGTGTTCGACAAGGTCCGCGAGAACACCGCCGAGGCCTTCCGGACCAAGCGGATGACGTACAACCAGGCCGCCAACCTGGCCGTCAACCAGACCCTGGTCCGCTCGATCAACACGACCGTCGTCGCACTGCTGCCCATCGCAGCGATCCTCTTCGTCGGCTTCACCATGCTCGGCCCGGGCACCCTGCTCGACCTCTCGCTCGCCCTGTTCATCGGCATCGGCGTCGGCGCCTACTCCTCGATCTTCATCGCCACCCCGATGCTCGTGCAGCTGCGTCAGAAGGAGCCGGCCGTCGTCGACCTCGAACGCTACGTGGCCCGCCACACCGCCAAGCGGGGCGCCGTGGACGAGCGGAGTGCACCGGGTGTCCTGCCGGCCGGGGAGCCGGTCAGCGTCGGTGCCGACGGGGTCGGCGAGCCGGTGGCCCCCGGCCCGGTGCCCAGCGCGGCCCGTCCCGTGCACAAGTACGTCCAAGCCGGTCCGCGCAACCAGCCGCGGCGCCCGCCCAAGTCCAAGAGGTGACGGTCGTGCCGGGGGCGAAAGCCTCGACCGACGGTTCGCGCGCCGACGTCGCGGAGGTCGTGCGCACCCACCTGCGTGACATTCCCGACTTCCCCACGCCGGGGGTCGTATTCAAGGACTTCACCCCCCTCATCGCCGACGGCCCCGCGATGAAGACGCTGGTCATGGACATCGCGGGACGCTACGCCGGCCGGGTCGACGTCGTCGTCGGGATCGAGGCGCGCGGCTTCATCCTCGGGGCGGCCGTGGCGTACGAGCTCGGACTCGGCATGGTGCCGATCCGCAAGGCCGGGAAGCTGCCCGGGCAGACCCTCAAGGAGTCGTACTCCCTCGAGTACGGTCACGCCGAGATCGAGGTGCACACCGACGCCTTCGAGCCGGGGCAACGCGTCCTCATCATCGACGACGTCCTCGCGACCGGTGGGACGGCGGAGGCGACCGCAGCCCTCGTCGAGCGGGCCGGCGCCCACGTGACGGCCATCGAGGTCGTCCTCGAGCTGGCGTTCCTGGGTGGCCGTCGACGTCTCGGCGGGCGGGACGTCAACGCCATCCTCACGGTCTGATTTGCGCGGCCCCCTAGACTCGGTTCATGAGCGAGGAGGTCCGGAGCGAGCTGAGTGCCCCATCGCGGGTGCGGGCTCGCTTTGCCCGGTTCGGGGCGAGCCGGCCCTCCGGGAACCCGGTCCTCGAGCCGCTGATGACGGCGGTTCGACAGAACCACCCCAAGGCTGACCTGTCGGTCATCGAGCGGGCCTACGCGGTCGCAGAGAGGGCCCACGAGGGCCAGATGCGCAAGAGCGGTGACGCGTACATCACCCACCCGCTCGCCGTGACCACCATCCTCGCCGAGCTGGGGATGACACCCCCCACGTTGGCCGCGGCGCTGCTCCACGACACCGTCGAGGACACGTCGTACGGCCTCGACGAGCTGCGCCGGGACTTCGGTGACGAGATCGCGATGCTCGTCGACGGGGTCACCAAGCTCGACAAGGTCACCTATGGCGAGGCGGCCCAGGCCGAGACGGTGCGCAAGATGGTCATCGCCATGGCCCGAGACATCCGCGTCCTCGTCATCAAGCTCGCCGACCGCCTCCACAACGCCCGGACCTGGCGCTACGTGAGCGCCGAGTCGGCCAAGCGCAAGGCGAACGAGACACTCGAGATCTACGCCCCGCTCGCGCACCGGCTCGGGATGAACACCATCAAGTGGGAGCTCGAGGACCTGTCCTTCGCGACGCTCTACCCGAAGGTGTACGACGAGATCGTGCGGCTCGTCGCCGAGCGCGCACCGGCGCGTGAGGAGTACCTCGCGGGAGTGCGGGCGCAGGTGTCCGAGGACCTCGCCGCGGCCAAGATCAAGGCGGTCGTCACCGGGCGGCCCAAGCACTACTACTCCGTCTACCAGAAGATGATCGTCCGCGGCCGCGACTTCGAGGACATCTACGACCTCGTCGCGGTGCGAGTCCTCGTCGACACGGTCCGCGACTGCTACGCGGCGCTCGGCGCGCTGCACGCGCGCTGGAATCCGGTGCCCGGCCGCTTCAAGGACTACATCGCGATGCCGAAGTTCAACATGTACCAGTCGTTGCACACGACGGTCATCGGTCCGCAGGGCAAGCCGGTCGAGATCCAGATTCGCACGCACACAATGCACCGGCGGGCCGAGTACGGCGTGGCCGCGCACTGGAAGTACAAGGACCAGACGGTCGGCGGAGCCGCCCAGCCCGGTGACGGCATTCCGCAGAACGACATGGCCTGGCTGCGCCAGCTGCTCGACTGGCAGCGGGAGACGGAGGACCCGGGGGAGTTCCTCGACGCCTTGCGGTTCGAGATGGGGTCGAGCGAGGTCTACGTCTTCACCCCGAAGGGCTCGGTCGTCGCACTCCCGGTGGGCGGCACCCCGGTCGACTTCGCCTACGCCGTCCACACCGAGGTCGGCCACCACTGCATCGGCGCGCGGGTCAACGGTCGTCTCGTCCCGCTCGAGTCGACCCTCGAGAACGGCGACGTCGTCGAAGTGCTCACGTCCAAGGCTGACGGCGCCGGCCCGAGCCGGGACTGGCTCGGCTTCGTCAAGAGCGCGCGGGCCCGCAACAAGATCAAGGCCTGGTTCTCCAAGGAGCGCCGCGAGGAGGCCATCGACGCGGGCAAGGAGAGCATTGCCAAGGCGATGCGCAAGCAGAACCTGCCGCTCCAGCGGCTGATGAGCCACGAGTCGATGACGGCGGTCGCGACCGACCTGCGCTACCAGGACATCGAGGCGCTCTACGCGGCGGTCGGGGAGGGGCATGTCTCGGCCCAACACGTCGTCGGCAAGATCGTCGCGTCCATGGGGGGCGTCGAGGGCGCCACCGAGGACCTGGCCGAGGCCACCGTCCCCACTCGCTCTTCCCGCAGGCGCCAGGGCGGCGACCCGGGCGTCGTCGTCGTGGGCACGGCGGACGTGTGGGTCAAGCTGGCCAAGTGCTGCACCCCGGTCCCCGGGGACCCGATCCTGGGGTTCGTCACGCGGGGGAGCGGCGTCTCCGTGCACCGGGTCGACTGCACCAACGCCTCGCAGCTCACCGCCAACCCGGAGCGGCTCATCGACGTGGAGTGGGCGCCGTCATCGGCCAGCGTCTTCCTTGTCCAGCTCCAGGTCGAGGCGCTCGACCGCAACCGGCTGCTCAGCGACGTGACCCGAGTGCTCTCGGACCAGCACGTCAACATCCTGTCGGCGTCCGTGCAGACCTCACGGGACCGGGTGGCGATCTCGCGGTTCACCTTCGAGATGGGTGACCCAGCCCACCTGGAGCACGTCATCAAGGCGGTCCGTCGGATCGACGGCGTCTTCGACGTCTACCGCGTCAACGGGGGCAAGTCGACGGCGTGACCGCGGCGTCCGCTCTCCCGCTGGGACAGTCGAGAGAACAGTTCGTCCCGCCCCTCTCGATCGAAAGAGCAGTTCGTCCCGCCCCTCTCGATCGAAAGAGCAGTTCGTCCCCCCACCGCGCGACGTCCGCCGCGCGCAGAGGGGGACAAACTGCTCTTTCGATCGGCTATCCGCCGAACTCGCGAACGCCGGCGCGGGCCTGGTCGAGCCACGCCTGCCGGGCTTCGAGGGCATCCTTGGCCTTCCTGACCTTGGCCGCGTTGCCCGTGGCCTCAGCCTTCGCCAGGTCGTCCCTGAGGTCGGCCACCGCACGCTCCAGCTGCTCGACCATGCCCTGGGCCCGGGCAGCCGCTTCGGGGTTCGTCGACCGCCACTTGCGCTCCTCGGCGTCCCGGACGGTCTGCTCGACCCGTCGCATGGCCTTCTCGATCCGGTCCATGTCGGCCCGGGGCACCTTGCCGGCGGCGTCCCACTTGTCCTGGATCGCGCGCAGCTGCGCCTTGGCCCGCTCGAGGTCGGTCACGGGCAACAGCGCTTCGGCCTCGACGAGAAGCTCTTCCTTGACTGCCAGGTTGCCGCGGTACTGCTCCTCCTCCGCGGCCACCACGGCGTCCTTCGCTGCAAAGAAGGAGTCCTGGGCAGCCTTGAAGCGAGCCCACAGCTGATCGTCGTCGGTGCGGCTGGCCCGACCGGCCCGTCGCCAGTCATCCATGAGGCGCTTGAACGCGCTGGCCGTGGCAGCCCAGTCGGTGCTCGTCGCGAGCTTCTCCGCCTCCGCGACCAGTCGCTGCTTGGCGCCCTTGGCGTCGGCGTGGGCCGCGTCGAGACCCGCGAAGTGCGTCCTCCGTGCCTTGTCGAACCGGTTGCGCGCGGCGCTGAAGCGCTGCCACAGCTTCGTCTCCGTGTCGCGGTCGAGCCGGGTGGCCGAGCGCTGGTGCGCCTTCCACTCGTCGAGCAGCTCGCGCATCCGAGCGCCACTCTGCTTCCACTGGATCCGGCTCTCGGGCTGGTCGGCGATGGACTCCGCCTCGGCGACGAGCCGCTCGCGTTCCGCGGTGGCCGCCACGCGCGCCTCGGCCCGGTGCTGCTGCTCGACGGTCCGCTTGGCCGCGACGTTGGACTGGATCTCGTCGAGCTTGGTGGCCAGGGCCTCCAGATCGCCCACCACGGCAGCCTCGTTCACCTGGCCGTTGAGCACCTTGAGCGCCTCGGCGACGTCCTTGGAGGGGACCTCCGGCTGGGACAGACGCTGCTCGAGGAGGACGGCTGAGGCGAACAGCTCGTCATACTTGCGCGCGAAGTAGGTCAGGGCCTCTTCCGGGGTGGCACCGGGGTAGGAACCGACCTCCTTCTCGCCCTCCTTGGTGCGCACGAACACCGTTCCGTTCTCGTCCACGCGACCAAAGGCCGCGGACGCGGAGTGGTCGGTGGTGATGGCCGGAACGGCGGGGGGAGCCAACCGGGTGCGGTGCCGCCTTGGCGAGGGCAGCGGGCGTGGGGATGGCGCTGGGCTTGGGAATCGAAGCCGGAGTCGGCGCAGCGGGTTCGGCCGGCTCCGCAGCTTCGGTGGCCTCGGCGGGTTGGGTCGAGACCGGCTCGTCGACCGTTTCCATCCCCGTGTCGACGGCAGCGGGTTCGGCCGGCTCCGCAGCTTCGGTGGCCTCGGCGGGCTGGGTCGAGACCGGCTCGTCGGTCTGCTCGACTTCTGTGGGCTCGACCTCGGTGGTATCGGTCTCTGCGACAGTTGGGGTGGGCTCGGCCGGGGTCGGCTCGGGCTGGGTGCTTTCCGTCATGCCTTCTTCTCCGTGACCTTCACGCTGAGGATGCTGATCGGCGACACCGGGGTGCCGTCAGCGGGGCTCGGGTCGAGCGCTTTGTTCGCCGCGATCTTCTCAACGATGTCGAGACCCTCGGTGACCTTCCCGAAGATCGTGTAGCCGCCACCCTCGGTGGGCAGCTGGGACTCCTTGTACGTGATGAAGAACTGCCCGCCGTTGCTGTTCGGGTCCTGGGTGCGCGCCATGGCGAGCGAGCCTGTGGGGTAGGTGCCGTCGGCGGGTGCGTTCTCGATTCCGAAGGTGTAGCCCGGGCCTCCCGAGCCGGTGCCGGTCGGGTCACCGCACTGGAGGACGAAGATGCCCTCCGTCGTGATCCGGTGGCAGGGGCTCGGCGCCCAGTACCCCTCCTTCGCGAGGTTCAGGAAGGAGGCGACGGTCTGGGGTGCCTTGGTGCCGTCGAGCTCGAGCGTGATGTCACCGCACGTCGTGTCCAGGGTGGCGATCCACGTCTTGCCCGCGGCAGCGGCCTGGTCCGGCAGGTCAGTGAAGGACTTCGGTGCCGCCTGCAGGGCCGGGGGCTCGGTGCACCCGGCGGCGAGCTTCTGTCCGGCGACCAGTCCACCAGTGGCGCCGTCAGCCGGTGTCGTGGCGGCGTTGGTCCCTTGAGCGCCCGGGTTCGCGTCCGTCCGGTCAGGGATGAGCTGGGGCACGACGAGAACCGCCGCAAGAATGACGATGACCGCGAGAATGACACCGAAGACCTGCTTGTCGCGGGTCGCGTCACCGACGACCGGCTTCTGGGTCTTCTGCACTTCTTCGTGGCGGCGGCGCGCGCGGGCGCGTTCCTGCTCTTTCGTCACAAACTCTCCTCGGACGGCATCTGCCGGGATCACCCCGGGCGTTCGGTCATTTTAGGGACCGTTGTCGCGCTGGTCGTGCTCAACGGGTCACGACTGCGTGACGACCTCCACCCTTTCACAGCCCACCCCTCCTGCCGTATGCCGCTGGGCCGGCTTTCGTGGCGCCGTTAGGCTCCCAGCGTGCTGACCATCGCCTTCCCTGCGCTCGCGTTCGACACGAACTGCTACGTCCTCGCCCCGGCCGCCGGCGAGGAGTGCGTCATCGTCGACCCGGGAATCGGCGTCGAGGAGACCCTCCGGGAGGTCCTGACGACGCATCGGCTCCGGCCGGCCGCAGTACTGCTGACCCACGGGCACGTCGACCACGTGTGGTCGGTCACGCCAGTCTGTGGTGCGGACACGGCCGCCTACATCCACGCCGACGACCGGTACCGGCTCGTCGACCCGCTGGGGCAGAGCAACGCAGGCCTCGTCGCGATGCTGGAGCAGCAGTTCGGCGCGCGGGCCACCTGGGCCGAGCCGAACAACGTCGTCGAGATCCGCGACCGGGCGCACCTGAGGCTCGCCGGGCTCGACGTCGAGGTCCTGCACGCCCCGGGGCACACCGAGGGCTCCGTGATGTTCCTGACAGACGGTGTGCCGGACGGGATCACCGACCAGGTCGACGTGGACCGGACGGTCGTGAGTGGTGACGTGCTCTTCGCCGGCTCGATCGGCCGGACGGACCTGCCCGGGGGAGACCCCGAGGCGATGGTGCGCAGCCTCCGGGACGTCGTCCTGCCCCTGTCGGACACCACCCTCGTGCTGCCTGGGCACTACCACGCCACGACGATGGCCCACGAACGCGCCACCAACCCCTACCTGAGAGACTTGCCCGCGTGAGCAACCCGCAGCCCGCCACGGCGTCCGCGACCAAGGTCACCCCGATCAGCGGCTTCCCCGAGTACCTTCCCGCCGAGCGGATCGTCGAGCAGCGCTTTCTCGACGTCATCCGGGAGACGTTCGAGCTGCACGGCTTCTCCTCCATCGAGACGCGCGCCATCGAGCCGGTCGACCGGCTGCTCGGCAAGGGCGGAGACACGGACAAGGAGATCTACGGCGTCTCCCGGCTCGCCGGCGACGAGGCCGAGGGAGCGAAGTGGGGACTGCACTTCGATCTGACCGTGCCCTTTGCGCGCTATGTCCTCGAGAACGCCGGAAAGCTCTCCTTCCCGTTCCGCCGCTACCAGATCCAGAAGGCCTGGCGTGGGGAGCGCCCCCAGGAGGGCCGCTACCGCGAGTTCACGCAGGCGGACATCGACGTCGTCGACGTCGGGCAGCTGTCACCGCACTTCGAGGCGGAGATGCCCCTCGTCATCGCCGACGTGTTCAGCAGGTTCCCCGTCGGCGACTTCGTCATCCAGGTCAACAACCGGAAGATCCCCAACGGCTTCTACCAGGGGATCGGTCTGACCGACGTGCCGACGACGCTGCGGATCGTCGACAAGCTCGACAAGATCGGGCCGACCAAGGTTGCCGAGCTGCTCGTCGAGTCCGGCGCCACGCCCCAGCAGGCCGACCTCTGTCTCGCGCTGGCCGCCATCCGCACGGAGGACCTCGGCTTCGTCGACCGGGTCCGCGAGCTGGGCGTCACGCACCCGCTCCTCGACGAGGGGCTCGAGTCCCTGAGCACCGTCATCCGGACCGCCATGGCGCACGCACCGGGGAAGGTCGTGGCCGACCTGCGGATCGCCCGCGGCCTCGACTACTACACCGGCACGGTCTACGAGACCCAGTTCATCGGCCACGAGGAGTGGGGGTCGTTCTGCTCGGGTGGTCGCTACGACGCCCTGGCCTCCGATGGCCGAAACACGTACCCGGGGGTCGGCATCTCCATCGGGGTCTCGCGCATCCTCGGGCTGCTCGTCGGACAGGGGCTGGTCACGGCCTCCCGCTCCACCCCGGCCGCAGTCCTCGTCGCCCTGACCGACGACGAGTCGCGCGACCGCTCCGTGGCGGTCGCGGCCGCACTCCGCGCGAGGGGAGTGTCGTGCGAGGTCGCCCCGGCGGCAGCGCGGTTCGGCAAGCAGATCCGCTACGCAGAGCGCCGTGGGATCCCTTACGTGTGGTTCCCCGGTGCGGGAGAGTCCGGCGACGAGGTCAAGGACATCCGCACCGGCGAGCAGGTGCCCGCCGGGGCCGACGCGTGGCTCCCGCCGGGGGAGGACCTGGTCCCAAGGGTCGCACGCGCGGACTGACCGCGCGGCCACCGGCCGGATCAGTGGCCGGATGGCGGGCGCAGGCCCTGGTCCCGCAGCTCCAGGACGGCCAGGGCGCGGATGGCCTCCGGGTCCCGGCGACGCCACGCGCCCGCAGGATCGGGCGTGATGCGCGCCAGGGCCGTCACCGGCTGGTTGGCGAGCGCACGGAGCGCGAACAGGTCGAGGTCGTCTGCCGAGTCGATGAAGCGCTGAGCCGTGGTGGCGCGCCGGACGAAACGCACTCGCACCCACAGCCAGAGGCCGCCCACGGTGAGGATGGGGAAGAGCGCGGTGAGCACGCCGAGCCAGTTCGCGACGTTCTCGACGGTGGCGGCCATCTCGGCGCCCGCGTTGCGCAACGTCGTGCCCGAGCCGGCGGCCCGGTCGAGCCAGGTCTCGAGGTCGTCGCCCACGACGGGGAGGCGACCAGCCTGGTCGCCGGCCCCCGTGAGTGCACCGTGCACCGAGTCGCCGGCGCTCGTCAGCGAGTCCGCGGGAGCGCGGAGCTGGAGGATGGTGTCGTGCACCTGGCGACCGACCCAGAGCCAGGCCGCGACCCAGGCGAGGGCGAGAACGTCCGACAGGAGCTGCCGGGTCCGTCGGGCGGTGGTGTCTGCATAGAGCTTCATCGACGACCTCCTCGGAAGGCGGGGGGAGCGGGACTGCACGTGGGGGCGACAGCGAGCCCAGCGGCATACGGCATGGGGTGTCTCAGGCGCCCGGCTCGGAGAGGGCCGCGACCAGGACCACGTAGGCGACGACGACGATGACCAAGGTCGCGAACCACGCGACGAGGAAACCTGCGGCGTAAGGGCGCAGCGGAGGCCGGCTGAACGCCACGACCGCACCCAGCACACTGGGCAGGCCCACGACGAGCAGGGCCGGGAAGCCACCGTGCCCCAGCGTCGCCCCGACGAGGAAGGACAGGACGATCATCCCGCCGGCGACCAGGGCGCCGATGGTCGTCGGACGCCAGTGAGGGGCCGGCGGGAGGGCTGGCGGGTTCATGGCTGCACGATGGCACATCCCGCGGCAGCACGTGAGCGACAGGTCCGCGTCTCGCCTGACTTTCACGTGACTACAGTGGGAACGCGCCGATGTGACCCGTCGGCTGGGCAGCGGCAAGGAGGCCGCGGCCACCCCGTGATCGGAAGGATCAGACCCCACATGAAGGTTGGCATTCCACGCGAGGTGAAGAACCACGAGTACCGCGTGGCCATCACCCCCTCGGGCGTGCACGAGCTCGTCCGCAACGGCCACGACGTCTTCGTGGAGCGCGATGCCGGGCGCGGCTCGTCGATCCTCAACGAGGACTACGAGGCAGCCGGGGCGACCATCCTCGACACGGCAGACGACGTCTGGGGCACGGCGGACCTCATCCTCAAGGTGAAGGAGCCCGTCGCGCAGGAGTACCCGCGAATGCGGGAGGGGCAGGCCCTGTTCACCTACCTCCACCTCGCCGCTGACAAGGCGCTGACCGAGGAGCTCGTCGCGCGCAAGGTGACCGGCATCGCCTACGAGACCGTCGAGCTGCCCGACCACAGCCTGCCGCTGCTCGCCCCCATGTCGGAGGTGGCCGGACGGCTCGCCCCACAGGTCGGCGCCCACGCGCTGATGCGCGCCCAAGGTGGGCGCGGCGTGCTCATGGGAGGTGTGTCCGGGGTCTACGCCGCCAAGGTCGTCGTCATCGGCGCCGGCGTGTCCGGGATGAACGCCGCGGCGATCGCCCTGGGGATGCAGGCCGAGGTGCTCCTGCTCGACCGGGACATCACCCGCCTGCGGCACGCCGACTTCGTCTACCAGGGCCACTGCCAGACGGTCGCCTCCAACGCCTACGAGATCGAGCGGGCCATCTCCGACGCCGACATGGTCATCGGCGCCGTCCTCGTCCCGGGCGCCCGGGCCCCGCGCCTGGTCACCAACGAGCAGGTCTCCCGGATGAAGCCCGGCTCGGTCCTCGTCGACATCGCCATCGACCAGGGAGGGTGCTTCGAGGACTCGAGGCCGACGACGCACGACGACCCGACCTACACGGTGCACGACTCGGTCTTCTACTGCGTCGCGAACATGCCCGGCGCCGTTCCCCACACGAGCACCTACGCGCTGACCAACGTCACCCTGCCCTACGCCGTCGAGCTGGCGAACCGGGGCTGGCGGGACGCCCTCCGCGCGGACCACGCCCTCGGGCTCGGTCTCAACACGCACGACGGAGCCGTGACCTACGCCCCGGTCGCGGAGGCGCACGGGATGTCCTCGATCACGCTCGACGAGGCGCTGTCCTGACCCGGTCGGCCTCCTCCGACATGCCCGACGAACTCACCGGGTCTGAGCCGCCCGGGCCACTTGGAGCGTCACCCGTGGCGCCCAAGCCGCGGACCACCCAGCTCGACCGGGAGGTCCGCGGCTGGCTCGACCACGTCCGGATCGAGAAGGGCGCCTCGGACAACACCCTCAAGTCCTACGAGAGGGACCTGCGCAAGTACCGCGAGCACCTCCACCACCGGGGGATCGAGCGTGCCGCCGCGGTGTCGGAGCGCGACGTCACCGACTTCCTGGCCTCGCTGCGCGAGCGCGGCCTGGCGGCGTCCTCCGCGGCCAGGACGCTCGTGGCGGTCCGTGGCTTCCACCGCTTCCTGGCGCTCGAGGGCGAGGTGGCAGGGGACCCCGCCGGCAACGTCGCCCCGCCGACGCCGCCCAGCCGCCTGCCGAAGGCCATCCCCATCGAGGCGGTGGAGCGCCTCCTGGCCGCCTCCTCCGTCGGCGACACGCCGGAGTCGCTGCGGGACCGTGCCCTGCTCGAGGTGCTCTACGGTGTCGGGGCCCGGATCAGCGAGGCCATCGACCTCGATGTCGACGACCTGGACACCGGAGTGGCCGGGGAGGTGGGACTCGTCCGCCTGCTCGGCAAGGGCAGCAAGGAGCGGATCGTCCCCGTCGGGCGGTTCGCCGTCGAGGCGGTCGACGCCTATCTCGTGCGCGGCCGCCCCGCGCTGGCGCAGCGCGGTCAAGGTGGGCCGGCCCTGTTCCTCAACCAGCGGGGTCGTCGGCTGTCGCGGCAGAGCGCCTGGTCGGTGGTGCAGCGCGCCGCCGAGCGGGCCGGCCTCACCGAGCACGTGTCCCCGCACACGCTGCGTCACTCGTTCGCCACCCACCTGCTAGACGGCGGCGCGGACGTCCGCGTCGTCCAGGAGCTGCTCGGGCACGCCTCGGTGACGACGACCCAGATCTACACCTTGGTCTCGCCACACCGGTTGCGGGAGGTCTATGCCGGGGCTCACCCGCGTGCACGCTGATATGGTCGCAACTGATCAGCGAGAAGCTGACCGAGCGCGCGGCCGAGGGCACAACCGAGCGGAGTGGAACACCCGGTGAACGACGAGTCACACGAGACCATGCAGGACGAGCGGGTCGACCGTGCCGGAGCTACGAGGGGTTCGGACGGCACCGTCCCAGTCGACCGTGGTCCCGGCTCCGCCAACCACCGCCCCGGTGCGCCGCCCGCCGCTGGCCGGGAGCTCGGACCCACGGGACGACCGCTGCCGGACTTCCCCGAGCCGCCGTCCCTGAGCAGCCACGGGCCGGCCCGCATCATCGCGATGTGCAACCAGAAGGGCGGCGTCGGCAAGACGACGACCACCATCAACCTGGGCGCCGCGCTCGCCGAGCTGGGCCGCAAGGTCCTCGTCGTGGACTTCGACCCCCAAGGAGCCCTGTCCGTCGGGGTCGGGGTCAACGCCCAGGAGCTCGACGTCACGATCTACAACCTGCTCGTCGAACACGGCCATGACGTGCGCGACGTCATCCTCCCCACCCAGACGGCCAACCTCGACCTCGTGCCGGCCAACATCGATCTGTCGGCCGCCGAGGTGCAGCTCGTCGGCGAGGTGGCCCGGGAGCAGGTCCTCGCCCGGGTCCTGCGTCCCGTGCTCGACGACTACGACCTCATCCTCATCGACTGCCAGCCCTCGCTCGGGCTGCTCACCGTCAACGCCCTCACCGCGGCCCACGGGGTGATCATCCCCCTCGAGTGCGAGTACTTCGCGATGCGCGGAGTCGCGCTCCTCATCGACACCATCGACAAGATCACGGACCGCCTCAACCCGCGGCTGCAGGTCGACGGGATCCTGGCCACGATGTACGACGCACGCACCCTGCACAGCAGGGAGGTCGTCTCGTCTGTCGTCAACCACTTCGGCGAACAGGTCTTCCACACGGTCATCAGCCGCACCGTGAAGTTCCCGGACGCCACGCTCGCCGCGGAGCCGATCACGTCCTACTCCTCCGACCACTCCGGGGCCGCCGCCTACCGGCAGCTCGCCCGGGAGCTCATCGCCCGGGGCGGCGCCGCCTGAGCCGGCGGGGACGATGTCCGAGCCCGACCCGCTCGACCGCCACCCGGTCGAGGAACACGCCGTTCCCGGCGGCATCATCACCCGACGCGCCGCCACCCCGTTCGAGGTGCACCTCGACGTCTTCTCCGGCCCCTTCGACCTGCTCCTCGGACTGATCAGCAAGCACAAGCTCGACATCACCGAGGTCTCCCTCGCCACCGTCACGGACGAGTTCATCGCGCACATCAAGGCGGCGCA
Organism: Intrasporangium calvum DSM 43043; assembly: GCF_000184685.1. Taxonomy (NCBI): domain Bacteria; kingdom Bacillati; phylum Actinomycetota; class Actinomycetes; order Micrococcales; family Intrasporangiaceae; genus Intrasporangium; species Intrasporangium calvum. Next base: position 2,073,072 of record NC_014830.1, on the reverse strand, counting down.
GGCCATCGACAACGACTGGGACCTCAGCCAGGCCTCCGAGTTCCTCCTCATCGCCGCGACGCTGCTCGACCTCAAGGCAGCCCGTCTCCTGCCCCAGTCCGGTCCGCAGGACGACGAGGACCTCGCACTCATCGAGGCGCGCGACCTGCTCTTCGCCCGCCTCCTGCAGTACCGCGCCTACAAGCAGATCGCGCAGACGATCCGGGAACGGATGGCCACGGCGGGCCGGATCACCGCGCGGCAGGCCGGCCTCGAGTCGCGCTTCGCCAGTCTGCTGCCCGAGCTGATCATGACCGTGACTCCCGACCAGCTGGCCATGATCGCCGCGCGGGCGATGATCCCGAAGGAGCCTCCGACGGTGGGGCTCGACCACCTGCACGCGCCGCAGGTCAGCGTCCGGGAGCAGGCGTCGATCATCGTGTCGCGGCTCCGATCCCGCGGCCAGGTCTCCTTCCGCAGCCTCGTCGCTGACGCGGACAGCACCCTCGTGATCGTCGCGCGCTTCCTCGCCCTCCTCGAGCTCTTCAAGGAGGCCGTCATCGCCTTCGAGCAGGCCGAGGCACTCGGTGAGCTCGACATCCGTTGGACGGGGAGCGAGGAGGGCGACGTGGCGATCGACGACGAGTTCGACGAGGACACCGACGCGGGCAGCAGCCCGGACAGCAGCCCGGACAGCGTGCCGGACGGCGTGCCGGACAGCGGCGGGGATGGGGCTGACAACCGAGATGACGGAGCGGACGATGAGTGAGCAGGACCAAGCGGCCCCGGCTGCTCAGATGGGGACGCAGACGGAAGCGGGTGCGGACGTGGGTGCGGACGTGGGGGAGGACCTGGCGAGCCTCGGCGACGAGCAGATCGCCTTCGACATCAACGACTTCCCGGGCGGTGCCCGGTCAGCCCTCGAGGCGGTCCTGATGGTGGTGGAGGAGCCGGTGACCGAGATGGACCTCGCGTCGGCCCTCGAGCTGCCCGTGGAGGACGTTCGCGGGCATCTGGTTGCCCTCGAGGAGGACTACGCCGCCGCCCAGCGCGGGTTCACCCTGCGCAACGTCGCCGGTGGCTGGCGCATGTACAGCCGGCCCGACTACGCTCCGGTGGTCGAGAAGTTCATTCTCGATGGCCAACAGGCCAAGATGACCCAGGCGTCCCTCGAGACGCTCGCCGTGATCGCCTACCGCCAGCCGGTGTCGAGGTCGAGGGTCAGCGCGGTCCGAGGGGTCAACGTCGACGGCGTCGTCCGCACCCTGCTGTCCCGGGGCCTGATCGAGGAGGTCGAGGACACCGGGGAGAGCGGGGCGATCCTCTACCGGACGACGACCTACTTCCTCCAGCGGATGGGCCTGTCCTCCCTGGATGAGCTGCCGCCGCTGGCCCCCTACCTACCCGATGCAGATGTCATCGACGAGCTGATCGAGGAAGGTCACTCATGAGCGAGCACAGCAGGTCCCCACGCCAACCACGCAACCGTGGTTCGGCGCCGGGCGGCGCCCCGAAGGGCACGCGGGGCGGCGCCGCGAAGGGCACGGGCGGCGCCCCGAAGGGCACGCGCGGTGCTGCCCCGAAGGGCTCGGGGGGCTCCTCGGGACGCACCTCGAGCGGCGGCGGAAAACGGACTGCCGGGCCCCGTTTCGCCGGTTCGACGAAACCGAGCCAGCCCACCCGCCTGCCCAGCCGCGAAACCGCTCCGTCGGTGGACGTCCACGATCCAGACGGCGTCCGCCTGCAGAAGCTGATGGCGGCCGCGGGGGTGGGCTCACGCAGGGTCTGCGAGAACCTCATCGAGCAGGGCCGGGTCGAGGTGGACGGGCAGGTCATCACCGAGCTCGGCGTTCGCATCAACCCGCAGTCCCAGGTGGTCCACGTCGACGGGGTGCGCGTCAACCTCGACGAGGAACGGGTCTACCTCGCCTTCAACAAGCCCAAGGGCGTCGTCACGACGATGCACGACGAGCTCGGTCGGATCAGCCTGGCCGACTACGTGGGCAACCGCGAGCAGCGGCTCTTCCACGTCGGGCGGCTCGACGCCGACACCGAGGGGCTCCTGCTGCTGACCAACGACGGTGACCTGGCCCACCGCCTCCAGCACCCGGCCTATGGCGTGCTCAAGACCTACCTGGCCACGGTGCGCGGGCCGGTCGGCAGGGACGTCGGCAAGCAGCTGCGCGAAGGCGTCGAGCTGGAGGACGGGCCGGTGACGGTCGACTCCTTCAAGGTGGTCGACTCGCAGCCCGGCAAGGCCCTCATCGAGGTCGTGCTCCACGAGGGCCGCAAGCACGTCGTGCGGCGGATGCTCGAGTTGGTGGGGCACCCCGTGCTCGAGCTGGTCCGGACGGAGGTCGGCCCGATCCGCCTGGGCGACCTGCGCTCGGGGCGGATGCGCCGACTCAACAAGGCCGAGATCGGCGCGCTCTACCAAGCTGCAGGTCTGTGACGGCGTGACCAGCCACGTCCGCATCGTCGGCACCGGTCTGATCGGTGCGAGCCTCGGGATGGCGCTCACCGCGGCCGGGTTCCGCGTCTCCCTCGACGACCCGTCGCCGACCGCGTGTCGGCTCGCGCGCGACCTGGGCGCCGGCATGTTGGCGACGCAGCTCGCGCCGGGGGACGACCCCCAGCTCGTCGTCGTCGCGGCGCCACCGGACGTGGTCGGCGCCGTCGTCGTCGACTCCCTCCGCCGCTGGCCGACGGCGGTTGTCACCGATGTGGCCTCCGTCAAACAGACGATCCTCGACTCCGTGCTCGCATCGGGTCTCGACGCCGCTCGCTACGTCGGCTCGCACCCCATGGCGGGGCGGGAGCGATCCGGCGCCGCGGCAGCGCGACGGGACCTGTTCGACGGGCGGGCCTGGGTCATCGTGCCCCACGCACAGTCCAGCGAGGAGGCGGTCCGGGCGGTTCGCGAGATCGCCGTGGTCGTCGGGTCAGCCGTCCGGGTCATGCCGGCCCGCGAGCACGACGAGGCGGTCGCCGCCGTGTCCCACGTGCCGCAGGTCGCCGCGAGCGTCGTCGCCGCGTGCCTTCGCGACCTCCCCGAGCCGGCCGTCGGCCTGGCCGGGCAGGGCCTGCGTGACGTGACGCGCATCGCCGCGAGCGACTCGCGGCTGTGGACCCAGATCCTCGCCGGCAACGCCGCCGCGGTCCGGGAGGTGCTCGTCAACGTCCGGGCGCAGCTCGACGAGGTCGTCGACGCGCTCGCCTCCCTCAGCGCCGGTGAGGCAGAGGGTGCCTTGGGCACGTTGAGCCGTCTCCTCGAGGCGGGCAACCTCGGGCAGGCGCGGATCCCCGGCAAGCACGGGGCGGCCCCCACCGCGTACGCCGTGGTCTCGGTCCTCGTCCCCGACGTGCCCGGATCCTTGGCTCGGCTGCTCACCGACATGGGGGACGCGGGGATCAACCTCGAGGACATGCACCTCGAGCACGGACTCGGCCAGCCGTTCGGCGTCGCCTACATCTCCGTCGTCCCCGCCTCCGCGGAGCCGCTCGCCGAGACCCTCACCGGGCTCGGTTGGCGGCTGCACGACTGAGGCGTCGCCACCTGCCCGACCACGCACCCCACCCGGTCGTATGCCGCTGAGCCGGCTCAGCGGCATACGACCGGGTTCCGGGTCGGCGGGCTGGGCGGGACGACCTCGTCGGGCCACTAGGCTGCCGCCCATGCCGCAAACCCCGGTCAGCTCCGCCGTGTCCGAACCCACCGACCACCCCCTCTCCGGGTTCGTCGTCGCCATCGACGGGCCGTCGGGGTCGGGCAAGTCGAGCGTGTCGAAGCAGGTGGCCAGGACGCTCGGGTATGCCTACCTCGACACGGGCGCGATGTACCGGGCGCTCACCTGGTGGTGCCTCGACCGCCACGTCGACCTGGACGACCCCGCAGCGGTCGCTGCGGCTGCCGAGGACTTCCCGCTCGACATCGGCACCGACCCCGACGCGCCGCACGTGCTGGTCGGGGGCGCGGACGTGGCCGAAGCCATCCGTGAGACCCGCATCTCGACCTCGGTGTCCAAGGTCGCCACGGTGATCCCGGTGCGCGAGCTGCTCCGTCTCCTGCAGCGGCAGCTCATCTCGAAGGCCGGCGCGGCGCGGGGCGGGGTCGTCGTCGAGGGACGCGACATCACGACGGTGGTGGCACCGGACGCGTCGGTGCGCATCCTTCTCACGGCCTCGGAGGAAGCCCGCCTGGCGCGACGGTCAAGGGAGCTGCACGGCGACGCCGACGAGACCTCGGTGAGTGCGACGCGCGCGCAGATCGTCGACCGTGACCGACTCGACTCGACCGTCTCGGTGTTCACCGTGGCGGCCGACGGGGTCACGACGGTCGACACGTCCGAGCTCGACTTCGACGGCTCGGTTCGCGCCGTCCTCCACATCGTCGCCGCCGCGCGCGCATGAGTCCCGGGCCGGCGGTTCTCGCCCCGGACCGACGGCGGGCGGCTGGCGGCCGCAAGGTCGGCCAGGTCATCTTCCGCACGATCTACCGCGGCGTGGCCGTACACCCGGGGAACGTGCCCGCCTCGGGTCCGGTCATCCTCGCCGCCAACCACGCCGCCTTCCTGGACGGGCCCCTGGTCTTCTCCCTCGCCCCGCGGCCCGTGACCTTCCTGGTCAAGCAGGAGGCCTTCGCCGGTCCTCTCGGGTTCGTCGTGCGCACTGTCGGCCAGATCCCCATCGACCGCACGACCGGTGACCGGGTGGCACTCTCGACCGCTCTCGCCGTGCTCGAACGCGGTGATGCCGTCGGCATCTTTCCCGAGGGCACCCGACGAGCCGGGGACGTCGACGACGTCAGCCGGGGGGCCGCCTGGATCGCCCTGCGCTCCGGAGCTCCGATCGTGCCCGTCGCCGTGCTGGGCACGCGGGTTCGGGGCGGCACCGCTGACGACTGGCCCGGACCTCGGTCTGTGCTCACAGTGGACTTCGGTGAGCCGTTCACCCTGCAGCCGGACCTCGCTGTACCGGGCCGTGAGCGGCTACGTCGCGCCAGCCGCAGCCTCCAGGAGGCGCTCGCGTCGCATGTTCGTCGCGCGCGGGTGGACAATGGGACGTCGTCCTGACCGTGTCGGGGCCCGTCAGGGCCCGAGCTCGGGGCGCGCCACCGACCCCCGCACCACTGATTCGAGGACACCGTGACTGACGAGACCGCCCGCCCCGTGGACGAGGGCGCCCCGATCTCGGCGGACGACCGTTCGGTCGAGCGAGCGCTCCGGGCCGGCCTGGACGACTTCGAGCTGAGCCCCGAGGACCAAGCCCTCCTGGAGACCCAGGACGAGCTGCTCGCCGGTGCCGCCGAGCGCGGGCCGCTGCCGGTCGTCGCAGTGATCGGCCGACCCAATGTCGGCAAGTCGAGCCTCGTCAACCGCATCCTGCGCCGCCGCGAGGCGGTCGTCGAGGACGTGCCCGGGGTCACCCGAGACCGCGTGTCCTACGAGGGGGAGTGGGCCGGGCGCCGCTTCACCGTCGTCGACACCGGCGGGTGGGAGTCGGACGTCACCGGGATCCACCTCCGAGTCGCCGAGCAGGCCGAGATCGCCATCGACCTCGCCGACGTCGTCATGTTCGTCGTCGACGCCACGGTGGGAGCCACCGACGACGACGAGTCCGTCGTGCGGCTGCTCCGCCGGTCCGGAAAGCCCGTCGTCCTCATCGCCAACAAGGTCGACGACCAGCGTGGCGAGGCTGACGCGGCGGCGCTGTGGAACCTCGGGCTCGGCCAGCCCTGGCCGGTGTCCGCCCTGCACGGCCGGGGGAGCGGTGACGCCCTCGACGCCGTCCTCGAGGTGCTGCCGCAGGTGTCCGCCCACGGGGCGTACGCCCAGGGCGGACCTCGTCGCGTGGCCCTCGTCGGCCGTCCCAACGTGGGCAAGTCGAGCCTGCTCAACAAGCTCGCCGGATCCGAACGGGTCGTCGTCGACAGCGTCGCCGGCACGACGCGGGACCCGGTTGACGAGCTGATCGAGCTCGCCGGCACGACGTGGCGTTTCGTCGACACGGCCGGCATCCGCCGGAGGGTCCACCAGACCCGCGGCGCTGACTTCTACGCGTCCCTGCGCACTCAGACCGCCCTCGAGAAGGCCGAGGTCGCGGTCGTGCTCATCGACGCCGAGGAGCCCATCGCCGAACAGGACGTCCGGGTCGTCCAGCAGGTCATCGACGCGGGCAGGGCGCTCGTCGTCGCCTACAACAAGTGGGACACCCTCGACGAGGAGCGGCGCTACTACCTCGAGCGCGAGATCGAGAAGGAGCTCGTCCAGGTGCCCTGGGCGGCCCGGGTCAACATCTCCGCCAAGACCGGCCGTCACCTCGACCGTCTCGTGCCGGCGCTGGAGAAGGCGCTGGAGTCTTGGGACACCCGCATCCCGACGGGCCGCCTCAACGCCTTCCTCGGCGAGGTCGTCGCGGGCCACCCGCACCCGGTTCGCGGTGGGAAGCAGCCCCGGATCCTCTTCGCGACGCAGGCCGCGACGCGACCCCCACGTTTCGTCATCTTCGCGTCCGGTTTCATCGAGGCCGGCTACCGGCGCTTCCTGGAGCGTCGACTGCGTGAGCAGTTCGGCTTCGAGGGCACCCCGATCGAGGTCTCTGTCCGGGTTCGCGAGAAGCGTCGTCGCTGACCCGTTCCGGCAGCTCGCCCGGGTCAGAGTTCGGGCGCGCGGGGCTGGCGGGCACGACGCGCTCGAGACCTCGACCCTCCGACCCCGATTCGGACCAGAGGACGGTCGTGCGCTAAGGTTTCGTTCGCCCCACGGGGCAGCGGGCTGTGGCGCAGCTTGGTAGCGCACTTGACTGGGGGTCAAGGGGTCGCAGGTTCAAATCCTGTCAGCCCGACGTTGAATCCGCATCAGAGGCGGTCCCGGAGAAGTCCGGGGCCGCCTTTCTGCTTGGTTGACAGCAACCGTGACAGCAACGGCGATCTGATGTGGGAAAGGGCAACGGTGACTGCGCAGGAACCGCCCGAGTGGTGGGGCACAGTGACGCGGACGCTCCTCGCCTCGATTCGAGCGGCCTGGTGACTTTTGGCGACGACCACCCCGCCGACGCCTCCGCCAAGAACGACGACCGTCTGCCCTGTCCCTGTTCGCGCTCCACCCATCACAACATCACCGCTTCCCCCCTCGGGAGGGTGATCCGATCGTACGGACGCACGCCGGCTGCTCCGAGGAGTGCCAGAGCCTCTCCTTCACAGCCTGTCCTCGTGCAGGTCGTACACGAACGCAGCGGGCGTCCCCATCGGGCTGGGCTGAGCGCGCCGCCGTAGGGCTCGTCGCCAAGCCGGGTGACCGTCGCGGCCGGTCGGGTGAAACAACGCAGGAGCGGGATCAGCTCTTGGAGTCGTCCTCGGTGTGCAGCGAGTTCCACGCCGCCCTGACGTGGCTTCGCATCACGGACTCTGCCCAGTCCCCGTCGGCTGCGGCGAGCGCAGAGACGAGCTCGTGGTGGTGCGCGAGACTGCGGCGCAGGTCTGTGTCGCTGTAATGGGAGAAGGTCTGCCACACGAGCGGGACCTGCACCACCGACGAGACGACGCTGCCGAGCCGCCGGTTGTTCGAGCCCTCGAGGATCAGTCGGTGGAAGCGGTTGTTCAGCTCGGTGATCCGGTCGACGTCCGCGACAGAGCCCCTGGCCGCAGCGTCCATGTCGTGCGCCAAGCGGTCCAGCTCGTCGAGGTCCACCGTCGCCGCCGTCGCCGCCAATCGGCAGGCCCACGGCTCGAGCAGGGAGCGGAGGCTGAAGATCTCGTTGAGGTCCTCGGCGGTCCAGGCGGCTACCTGCACCCCGCGGTTGCGCTCGTAGCTCACCAGGCCTTCGGCGGTGAGCCGTCGCAGTGCCTCCCGCACCGGTGTGCGGCTGACTCCGACCGACTCGGCCAGGTCACCCTCGCGTAGCCAGTCCCCACCCTGTCTCTCGCCGGAGAGGATCTGCGCGCGGATCAGCCGATACGCGTGGTCCGACGCGTGGCTGGGGTCGTGCTCGACCGCGGGTGGCGAATCGCTCATGGTGTGGGCAAACCTAGCAATAGGAAAAGTTGTATGCAATCCCTTGGTCAAGTCATTGACAGTTTCGCCTTCCAAGCCTAAGTTCGCGGCAACGCTGTTGCGTGGATCACGATGACCGCACGATTTGGTATGCAAATCCGAAGTTGAAGGGAACTCATGGACACCACCCCACTGCCGTTGGACGACGTTCGCGTTGTGGAGCTCGGCCAGTTGCTGGCGGGACCCTTCTGCGGACAGCTGCTGGGCGACTTCGGTGCCGAGGTGATCAAGGTGGAGGACCCCGCAACCGGTGACCCTATGCGGCAGTGGGGCAGGGAGAAGCCCTACGGCAAGTCGTTGTGGTGGCCCGTCGTGGCCCGCAACAAGAAGTCGGTGACCGCCAACCTCCGCACCGAGGATGGCCAGGATCTGGTCCGCCGCATCATCGCCCAGGCCGACGTCCTGATCGAGAACTTCCGCCCCGGCACCCTCGAGCGTTGGGGGCTGTCGCCCGCACGGCTCTGGGAGATCAACCCCGGCCTCATCGTCACGCGGGTCACCGGGTTCGGCCAGACCGGCCCGTACGCCTCACGGGCCGGCTACGGCTCGATCGGCGAGGCCATGGGTGGTATCCGGTACGTGACAGGAGACCCGGACCGGGCCCCTGCCCGGGCCGGGATCTCGCTGGGCGACTCCCTCGCGGCCACGTTCGCCGCGCTGGGCACCCTCGTCGCGCTGCACCAGCGCGGACGGACAGGCCGCGGGCAGATCGTCGACTCCGCGATCTACGAGGCGGTGCTCGCGATGATGGAGTCGCTGCTGCCCGAATGGCAGATCGCCGGCTACCAGCGCGAGCGCACGGGCACGACGCTGCCGAACGTCTCGCCGAGCAACGTGTACCCGACCGCGGACGGGGAGATGGTGCTCATCGCGGCCAACCAGGACACAGTCTTCCGTCGCCTGGCCGAGGTGATGGGGCGGCCGGACCTGGCGACGGACCAGCGCTACGCGACCCACAGTGCGCGCGGCCAGTACATGGAGGAGCTCGACGGCACGATCGCCGAGTGGAGCTCGACCATCAAAGCCGACGACCTGCTCGAGCTGCTCCATGGCGACGGGGTCCCCGCCGGGCGGATCTTCCGCGCGAAGGACATGTTCGCCGACCCGCACTTCGCAGCGCGGGAGGCGATCGTCAAGCTCGCCCACCCCGATCTGGGGGAGTTCGCCATGCACAACGTGGCGCCGAAGCTCTCCGACACCCCGGGGCGGGTCCGTCATGTGGGCCCCGAGCTCGGTGAGCACAACGAAGAGATCTACCAGGGCCTGCTGGGACTCGACGACGACGCGATGTCGGCGCTGCGTTCCGCCGGCGTCATCTGAGGAGGAAACATGGCTTACCGGTTGGGCGTAGACGTCGGTGGCACCTTCACCGACATCCTGCTCATCGACGAGGAGTCCGGCGCGACCTATCGCGCCAAGACCTCCTCCACACCCGAGGACCAGTCCGTCGGCGTCCTGCGCGGCATCGAACGTGCCTGTGAGACCGCGGGTATCACGCTCGGGGACATCGACGAGGTGTTCCACGGCACGACTGTCGCCACGAACGCGATCCTGGAGGGCAAGGGAGCGCGCGTTGGACTCGTCACCACCGAGGGGTTCCGGCAGGTGCTGCAGATCGCCCGGTCCTTCGTTCCGGGTGGCCTCGCAGGTTGGATCATCTGGCCCAAGCCCGAGCCGCTGGCCGCGCTCGAGGACACCGTAGAGGTCCGGGGACGCATTGCCGCCGACGGGTCGGTCGTCACCGAGCTCGACGAGGACGACGTCCGCGCCAAGCTGCGTCACCTGTCGCAGCAGGGCATCGAGGCCTTGAGCATCAGCCTCATCAACGCCTACGCCAACCCGGACCACGAGCGCCGGGTCGGGGAGATCGCGGCCGAGGAGCTGCCCGACATCCCGGTGTCCCTCTCATCCTCGGTGCTTCCCGAGCTGCGGGAGTACGAACGCACGATCACCACCGTCGTCAACGCAGCCGTGCAGCCTCACGTGGCGCGCTACGTCGCCAACTTGGACTCCAAGCTGACCACCGCCGGGATCCACGGCAAGCTGTGCATCCTTCGCAGCGACGGCGGCCTGGTCTCCGCGGGCGTGGCGGCCGCGCACCCGGTCAACATGCTCATGTCCGGACCTGCCGGCGGGGTGACCGGGGCGACCTGGGCCGCCGAACAGGCAGGCTTCGACGACTTCCTCACCTTCGACATGGGCGGAACGTCGACGGACGTGGCGCTGGTGCAGGGCCTCAAGCCGCGGATCGGCCGGGAGACGACGGTCGGCGACCTCAAGGTGAGGGCCACCTCCGTCGACGTGCGCACCGTCGGCGCCGGCGGTGGATCGATCGCGCACGTCCCCCAGCTGACCCAGGCGCTTCGCGTCGGGCCGCAGTCCGCAGGTGCAGCCCCGGGACCCGCGTCGTACGCTGCGGGCGGCACCGAGCCGACGGTCACCGACGCCAACGTCGTCCTCGGCTACCTGCCCACGCAGCTCGCGGGTGGCGAGATCACCCTCGACCGCGACGCGGCGCACGCGGCGGTCAAGTCGATCGCCGACGCCACGGGCCTGGAGTCGGTGGAGGCCGCGGCCGCCGGGATCATCGACATCGTCAACGAGAACATGCTTGGCGCGCTGCGCCTGGTCTCGGTGCAGCAGGGCTTCGACCCGCGCGACTTCGCACTCGTCGCGTTCGGGGGCGCCGGCCCGCTGCACGCCAACGCGCTGGGGAAGCTCACCGGGGCTTGGCCCGTGATCATCCCGCCGTCACCCGGCGTGCTCAATGCGTACGGCGACGCCACCACCGTGATGCGTGACGAGGCAGTCCGCACGCTGGTGCGACGGTTCAGCGAGCTCGACGACGACTCGCTCAAGGAGATCCTCACCGAGCTCGCCGACGACGCGAAGGCGACGCTCACCAGTGAAGGCGTTCCCGAGGACCAGCAGCGGATGGTCTACTCCGCCGACCTGCGCTACCACGGCCAGGGCTTTGAGATCCCGGTGACAATCGACATCGATGCCTTCGACGGCAGCGGCGGCGGTATCGAGAGCCTGCGCAAAGCGTTCGACGCCGAGCACAACCAGCTGTTCTCGTTCGTCCTCGACGCCGAGCACGAGCTCGTCACGGTCCGGGCCACGGCCAACGGCCCGCGCCCGGACGTGACGTCGATCGAGCTCGAGAAGGGTGACGAGGACCCGGCGGCTTCGCTGCGGACCACGCACCCGATCTGGGTCGATGGCGGCGAGGTGGAGGCCAACGTCTACGATCGCGCCCAGCTCAAGGCCGGCAACGTCGTGCGCGGTCCCGCCATCGTCACGGAGATGGACTCCACCACACTGATCCTTCCCGGGCATTCCGCGACGGTGCACCCGGGCGGCAGCCTCCTCATCCGTCCCCTCGACTCGAACACGGAGCACTGAGCCATGGCACACCTCATCGAGACCGCGACCGAGCCCCTGCGCACCGTCGACGTCGACGTGGTGACGTTGGACCTGGTCGAGAACGCGCTTCGCAACGCCCGCTACGAGATGGACGAGGTGCTCTTCCGGACCGCGCTGTCGCCGGGTATCCGCGAGCAGCACGACGAGTTCCCGCTGATCGGGGACCCGGAGGGAAAGATGGTCGTCGGCCAGTTCGGCCTGTCGATCCCCGACTTCCTGGAGAACTTCGAGGGCGACATCGAGGAGGGGGACGTCCTCCTCACCTCCGACCCGTACTCGTGCGGAGCGGCGATCAGCCACGCGAACGACTGGCTGGTCGTCATGCCGATCTACTTCGAGGGGCGCATCGTCGGCTGGTCGTCGATGTTCGGGCACATGTCCGACGTCGGCGGCAAGAGCCCCGCCTCGATGCCGACCGACGCGAAGACGATCTTCGAGGAGGGCGTGATCATCCCACCCTTCAAGCTCTACAAGAAGGGTGTCCTGGACGACGACGCGCTGCGGATCATCCTCAACCAGGTCCGAAAGCCCGACTGGAACCGGGCCGACCTCAACGGCATCGTGGCCGCATGTCGCACGGCCTCGCGACGGGTGCAGGAGATGTGCGCGCGCTTCGGCGTGGACACCTACACCTCGGCGCTCGACGCGCTGCTCGACCGCAACTACCGGGCGATGAAGACGCTGCTCGCGATGGTGTTCGAGGAGGGCAAGACGCTCTCGTTCACCGACTACATCTGCGACGACGGCGTCGGCTACGGCCCCTACGAGCTCAAGCTGAGTCTCACCCGAACCGGCGACAAGGTCCTGCTGGACTTCACCGGCAGCAGTCCACAGGCGCAGGGGCCGATCAACTACTTCATCAACGAGAACCTGGTCCGGATGTTCTTCGGGATCTACATGATCACCGTCGCCGACCCGCAGATCCTGTGGAACGACGGGTTCTACCCGCTGGTGGACGTGGAGATCCCCGAGGAGTCGTTCTGGAAGCCGAAGTACCCGGCCGCGCTCAACGCCCGCAACCACGGGATCGGCAGGGTCTTCGACCTGTTCGGCGGGCTGCTCGGCCAGACCAACCCGGACCTGCTCAACGCCGCGGGCTTCTCGTCATCGCCGCACTTCATGTACTCCGGCAACTACAGCTCCGGCGACCGCAAGGGCGAATGGTTCCAGCTGTACTCGATCGGCTTCGGCGGCATCCCCGGCCGGCCGATCGGCGACGGTCCGGACGGGCACTCGCTGTGGCCGTCCTTCGTGAACATCCCATGCGAGTACCTGGAGTCCTACTACCCGCTGCGTATCGAGCGCTGGGAGACCGTCGCGGACACCGGCGGTGCGGGGGTGCACCGGGGCGGCAACGGCGTCGACGTCGCCTACCGCTTCCTCGAGCCGGGCACGATCGCGATCCACGACGACCGCTGGCTCACCTACCCCTGGGGTGTCAACGGCGGCGAGCCGGGCGCCCGGGGCAGGAAGTGGGTCGAGCGAGCGGACGGCACCAGCCATGTGCTGCCCAGCAAGATCCACGACTTCCCGGTCAACGTCGGCGACTTGCTCCACTTCGTCACCTGGGGCGGCGGCGGGTGGGGCGACCCGCTCGCACGTGACCCCGAGCTCGTCGGCCTGGAGGTACGACGCGGGCTGGTGACCGTCGAGGGCGCGCGCCGGTACGGCGTCGTGTGCGACGAGCAGGGCCAGGTCGACGTCGACGCAACGGGGCAGCTGCGCGACGAACTCAAGGACGGGCGTCCCGACCCACTGCCGACCTTCAACATGGGCCCGCCGCTGGCGGAGATCCTGGCCCGGTGCGAGGAGGAGACCGGGCTGCCCGCGCCGAAGCCACCGATCGCACGATGACCGAGGTGCCGAACTTCGACGCGGGCTTCGCCGGCACGCTCCGTCCAGGAAGGCGCCCGGCGGTGCTGGCGATCGACCTCATGCGCGCGTATTTCGACCCGGCCAGCCCCCTGTGCCTGCCGTCGCGAGACTGCCTCGCGTCGGCGGCACGGGTGCTGGCCGCCGCCCGGAACAACGGCGTGCCCGTGATCCACACGCGGGTGGCGTACGCCCCCGACGGCCGTGACGGGGGCGTCTTCGTCCGCAAGGTGCCCGCGCTCAAGCACCTGTTCGGTGGCGGCCCGATGAGCGAGTTGATGCCAGAGGTGGCCCCCGTCGAGGATGAGCTGGTGGTCACCAAGCAGTACGCCAGCGCGTTCTTCGGCACCTCCCTCGCCTCGACGCTGGTCGCCCGAGGTGCCGACACGGTCGTAATCGTGGGCGTGAGCACCAGCGGCTGCGTCCGCGCGTCCGGCGTGGACGCCGTGCAACACGGCTTCCTCCCGCTCGTCGTGCGAGACGCGGTCGGCGACCGGACGCCGGAGACGCATGATGCGAACCTGTTCGACCTCCAGGCGAAGTACGCCGAGGTTGTCGACGAGAGGACAGCGGTGACCTACCTGGAGCAGGAGCGGTGAACGCCGAGGTCGAGATCCTCGAGGTCTCTCCCCGTGACGGCCTGCAGAACGAGAAGACGATTCTGTCCACCGAGGACAAGATCGAGCTCGTCGAGCGGGCCGTGGGCGCCGGCGCGCGGCGGATCGAGGTGACCAGCTTCGTGAACCCGTCGCGCGTGCCGCAGATGGCCGACGCGGACGACGTGATGGCGGCACTGCCGCGTCGTGAGGGTCTGAAGTACGCCGGGCTCGTCATGAACCGCCGTGGCCTCGACCGTGCACTGGCCGGCAACGTCGACGAGATCGACGTCGTCGTGGTCGCGACGGACACCTTCTGCCAACGGAACCAGGGGATGAGCACGGCCGAGGCCTGCGACACGGCCGCCGCCCTCGTGGAGGAGGCGCGCGCGGCCGGGGTCTTCTCGACGATCACGGTCGGCGCGTCGTTCGGCTGCCCCTTCGAGGGCGAGGTGACGACCGACCGACTCCGCGAGGTCGTCCAGCGAGTCGTCGACGCGGGACCGGACGAACTGGCCCTCGCTGACACCATCGGGGTCGCCGTGCCGACCGACGTGAAGGCTCGCCTGGGGCTCGCTCGAGGGTTGGCCGGCCCGGACATGCCGCTGCGCCTGCACCTTCACGACACCCGACACACCGGCGTCGCCAACGCGGTCGCCGCCGTCGAGGCCGGCGTCCGCACCCTCGACGCGAGCATCGGAGGCGCCGGCGGGTGCCCGTTCGCCCCCAACGCGACCGGCAACGTCGCCACCGAGGACCTGGTCTACCTCTTCGACCGGATGGGTGTCACCCATGGCCTCGACCTGGCCTCGGTCACGGCGACGGCTGCGTGGCTGGAACACCGGTTGGGACGACCACTACCAGGGGCCTTGCTGCGAGCCGGCAGCTTTCCGGGCTGACTGCGGTCACCGTGTCGAGGGCACGCAGCGGCAGGGTTGGGTACCGGTCGACGGCTGGGCCGAACACCGCAGCCACCCAGCACATGCTGCGCAACGCTGGCGCGGCCGGCGGGCTCGCAACCCTGGGCACGCTGCCGGTCTTCCTGGTCGGCGCGCAGGCCGTTCTCATCCGGGATGACCTCAGGGTCGACGACGCCCGACTCGGTCTCGCGGCAGGTGCCTTCTTCGGAGTCGCGGCCGTCGTCTCCCTGACCTGTGGAGGGCTTGTCGACCGGATGAGCTCCCGTGCCTCCACTCTGGTCGCCGCCGGAATCAGCGCTGGCGCCACGTTGGGCATAGCTGTGGGAGCCCAGTCGTTCGTCAGCCTCCTCGTTCTGCTGCTGTTGGCCGGTGCGGGCAACGCTGCACTGCAGATGACGGCAAACGTGACGCTGGCCCGGACCGTACCGCCCAGCCGGCAGGGCATGGCCTACGGAATCAAACAGTCGGCCGTGCCGCTCGCAGTCATGCTCGGTGGCCTGGCCGTTCCCTCGGTGGGCGTGTGGGTCGGGTGGCGCTGGACGTTCGCGATCACCGGAGGCGTCTGCGTGCTCGTAGCAGCGTTCGGGGTTCGACAGCGTTCGGTTCACCCGACGGCCGGGCCATCGTCCGGCGCCCTTGACCGCCCTCCTGTCGCCGCTCTCCTGGTGAGTGGCGCTGCGACGATGCTGGCCACCAGCGCGGTCGTGTGTCTCGGCGCATTTCTCCCCGTCTGGGCTCACGAACTCGGCCTGTCGCCTGCGCGCAGCGGCCTGCTGCTCTCCGCCGGGGGCGCCCTTGCTCTCGTCGCCCGGCTCGCCTCGGGGTTCGCGGCCGATCGGCGGGTCGGCTGGCACATGCCGATCGTTTCCGCCCATCTCTTGGTGGGAGCGGCGGGCGTCTTCTTGTTGTCTCTCCAGGACGTCGCGACGCTGGTCGTGGGGACCCTGATCGCCTTCGGCATCGGCTGGAGCTGGCCCGGAGTGTTGCTGTTCGCCGTGGTCCGCGTCGGGCGCGACAACCCTGGCGCGGCATCCGGGGCAATCCAGGGAGGCAATTTCGCCGGCGCGGCACTGGGACCGGTGCTCTTCGGTCTCCTCGCTACCGCCGTCGGCTACTCCACGGCGTGGCGCCTAGCCGCCGGCATCATGCTCGCCGCGGCCGCTCTCCTGGTCATTGCAAGGCGGATGTTCATAGCCGACAGCCGACGGCGTCAGCCACAGCGAACATCTCCCTGAGAGAAGGGCTTCGATCCCTACCCAGCCGGCCCAGCGTGACATCCCCGAGCGGTTCGGGCATGTGGAACTCCATCAACCACCGTTTTCTCCGACTGGTCCGCGGACGGCACCTGGGCGAAGCCGCCGACCTCGGTGCAGGGCAGGGCTGCAGCCGACAGCGAGGTGGAGTGGACGGTGTCGTGGTGCGGCGGCTGGCTTGCGATCGTGATGGCGGTCGTGCGCCACCTCGCCAGCGCGGACGACCAGATCACCCACGTTCACCTGGACCATGGGTTCTCCGAGCACCACGACGTGCCGGCCGCCTCAGGGTGCCGTCGAGCGCCACGGCGTCGAGCTGGACCTGGAGAGGGCGACCTCCGTCATCTCCTGAACAACCCCCGTCCTCCGCCCCTGCGGGCGGAGGACGGGGCGGCTGCTCCGAGAGCGTCGGGTGGGGGGCCTGCGACGCTCCCGGCGCGACGGCTGAGGCGTTCCAAGGTCGTATGCCGCTGAGCCCGGGGGCGCTCGCATCTCCCCGTCCGCGTGGGCGGGGTCAGCGTCTCGAACGCGAGCGCAGCTCCGAGCGCGAGGTGGGGGGGCGCTGGATCTGCGCGGCGCGTTGTTGGAGTTCGGTGGCGCTGGGACCACGAGGCCGTCCTGCGGCCCGGCGGTCCACGGGTCGACCCACGGTGAGCGTCGGGTCGGTCGTGGGACTCGCGTCAACCTCTCCGCGGCCCGCGTCGCCGTCCGGCGACAGGTACTCGGTCGGCAGGATCTCCGGGTCTCGGGCTCTGCCGACGGTCAGCGCGGCGATCGCGGTGGTGGCCGGGACCGCGAGGACCAGGCCGATGGCGCTGGCCAGGGTGCGGACGATCTCCTCGGACATCGACTCAGCCTGGAGGAGGTCGAGGACCGGTCGCTCGTAGAGGAAGAGCAGCAGCAGGACCGGCAGTGCGGCGCCGGCGTAGGCGAACACGATGGTGTAGATGGTCGACGCGATGTGGTCGCGTCCGATCCTCATGCCTGAGGAGAAGAGCGTGCGACGGGACAGGTGCGGCGCCGCGGCGCGCAGCTCCCACACTGCGGAGGACTGGGTGATGGTCACGTCGTTGAGCACGCCGAGACCGGCGACGATGATGGCGGCGGTGAGCAGGTCGCGCGGGCGCATCGTCTCGTTGAACGCGACAAGCATCGCCCCTTCGTCGTCCGCGACGCCGCTCAGCCGGGCGAGGTGGACGGCGAGAACGCCCAGGACGGCGGTGATGGCCAACCCGAAGAACGTGCCCGCCAGGGCGGTGCTCGTCCGGGTCGAGAGGCCGTGCGTCAGGTAGAGGACGACGAACATGATGGCTGTGGAGGCGATGAGAGCGACGCGCATGCCGGGCTGTCCCTCGAGCAGCGCAGGCAGCATGAACTTGATGACGAGGAGACCGCCGAAGCCCAGCCCGACGAGAGCGAGGACGCCGCGCAGCCGAGCCACCACCGCGACGACGAGGACGAACAGCGCCAGGAGGAGTGCGAGCGGCGCACCGCGCTGGACCTGCAGGAACGAGTAGGCCGCCGGTTCTGCGCCCTGCGGCGGGATCTTGAGGAGCTGGACCTTGTCGCCGGCCTGCAGTCCCGAGGTCGAGACCGGGCCGGGCACAGAGATGGTCACGGTGACCTGGTCGTTCCAGTCACCCGTCTCGGGCTCGAGGTTCACTCGGATGGCTCCGCAGGTGGCGGAGTCGGCCGCGACGTCCCCACGCTGGTTCTGCAGGGGGGCCGCGCCGACCTGGCTCTCTGCACCGGCGCAGGGCGGCAGCACCTCTGAGACGGTGGCGATGGGAAAGGTGACGCCCGGCGCCGCGAAGTCAGAGGACCCGACCCGGTCAGCCGCCGAGGCCCCGGAGGGCCAGTACCGGACGAGACCGAACACCGTGCCTGCCGCGGTGAGGATGAGGAACGCGATCAGGGCCAGCTTCGCCAGCGAGCCCACCTCGACCTGAGGGCCACTGCCGTGCCCGTGGCCGTGCGAGTGGGCGCCGCTTCGATGGTGTCCTTGGGAGTGGAGGTGTCCGCCGGGCATGGCTGAGAGTGTGCCACGCCCAGCCGTGAGGTACGTGGTTCCGCGGCGCCACCCGGTCGAGCACTGACGAGGACTCGTCTCGGTCACGAGTCTCCCCGGGCGCAGCCCGGAGCTGATCCGGCCGTTAGGCTCTGACACGTGGATGGCGAGATCGTGTCGGAGCACCGTCCGGCCGAGGTATCGGGCCGTCTGCTGACCCTTCCCAACGTGCTGTCGATCCTGCGGCTCATCGGCGTGCCGGTCTTCATCTGGGCGATCCTCACCGAGGCGGATGGCTGGGCTCTGCTCGTGCTCATGCTGAGCGGGATGACGGACTACGCCGACGGCAAGATCGCCCGCAAGTTCCACATGGAGTCGCGTTTCGGACAGCTGCTCGACCCCGTCGCCGACCGGCTCTACATCCTGACCACGCTGATCGGGCTCGCCTGGCGCGACATCATTCCCGTCTGGCTGGTGGCCGCGCTCGTGCTGCGTGAGCTGGTCATGAGCGTGATGCTCCTGCACCTGCGGCGACGCGGCACCGTCGGCCTGCCCGTGCACTTCGTCGGCAAGGCGGCAACGTTCAACCTGCTCTACGCCTTCCCGCTCCTGCTCCTGGCGAACCGGACCGACTGGATCGGCGAGCTGGCGCGTCCGGTCGGGTGGGGATTCGCGTGGTGGGGCATCGTCCTCTACTGGCTCGCCGCCGTCCTCTATGCACTTCAGGCTCGGTTCGTGCTGGCCCGGGCCTCCGTGGAGCCCGCGTGAGCACACCGTCCAGTCCGCGCCGGCCGGACGCCTCGATGACGCTCCTCACCTCGATGCTGGAGCGACCGCTTGACCCTGGCTACCAGCAGGCGGCTGACCGTCGGGCCGCCGCGGGGCTTCCCCCTGCCACCCCCACCCGGACCGCGATGGTCATCGCCATGATGGTGGTCACAGGGTTCCTCTTCGCGGTCGGGGCGCAGGCGCTCCGGCCCCGCCCGACGGCGGCGGCCTCCGTCAAGGGCGAGCTCGTGGCGCGCATCGAGGCGATCCAGACGCAGGGGCAGAGCCAGGAAGCGACGATCGCCGGGCTGCGCAAGGAGGTGAGCGAGCTGGAGGCCCTGGCGCTGCGCCAGGCCGGTGCCGCCGACCTCACGGACACGATCAAGGAGCTGGAGATCCAGGCCGGCTTCACCCCGATGAAGGGGTCCGGTCTGACCCTCACGGTGGGGGATGCGGCCGACTCCGAGAGGGACGCGGATGCCGGGAGCCGGCCGAGCGGTGGCTTCGACTCGGGCCGCGTCACCTCCAGCGACCTGCAGATCATCGTCAACGGACTCTGGGGGGTCGGAGCCGAGGCCATCGCGATCAACGGGCACCGTCTGACCTCGACCGCCGCCATCCGCTTCGCAGGACAGGCGATCATCGTCGACTTCCGCCCGATCACCCCGCCCTATGTCATCACGGCGCTCGGGGACGCGGCGAGGATGCAGCAGCTGTTCGAGCCATCCTTCGCCGGCGTCTACCTCAGCCAGCTCGAGGAGCAGTTCGGCATCACGACCGACCTCACGGCAGGTGACGCCTTGACCGTGCCGGCCGACTCGCTGACCCGGCTCACGTCAGCGAAGCCCATCGACGCGGGTGCGACGGCGAGCACCGGTCCCTTGCTGGGCGGCACCTCCGCGCCGGCCGGCACCGAGCCGAACGACCAGCCGAACGACCAGCCGAACGACCAGCCGAACGCTGTCTCGAGCGAGGTCCCGAGGGCCACCGTGACGGAGACGTCCGATGGCAGTAGCCTCACCCGGGACGCGAGCGATCCAAGACCCACCGAGGACGCCACTCCATGACCGCAGCCCGTCACTCGCAGAGGAGCAATTCGTGATTCCAGCCCTGGGACTACTCGTCGGGCTGACGATCGGGCTCCTGGTCGATCCCGCAGTCCCCGTGTGGATCCAGCCCTACCTGCCCATCGCCGTGATCGCGGCGCTCGATGCGGTGTTCGGCGCGGTGCGCGCGGTCCTCGACGGGATCTTCAACGACAAGGTGTTCGTCGTGTCGTTCCTCTCCAATGTCATCGTGGCGGCGTTCATCGTCTTCCTCGGCGACCAGCTCGGGGTGGGGTCCCAGCTCTCCACCGGTGTCGTGGTCGTCCTCGGAGTTCGGATCTTCTCCAACGTCGCGTCGATCCGCCGCCACCTCTTCAGGGCCTGACCCATGGCGCGACGCAAGAGGAGCAAGTCCAAGACCACCGCGCGTGCGCAGGTGACCAGCGCGCCACCCGACACCTCGACCACCGCGGCGCCGGGCAACGAAGCAAGGGCGACCCCTCCGCCTGCACCTGAGCCGACCGGTGCCTCCGAAGCGCTCCCGGAGGAGCCGAGCCTCTCGGAGGAGCAGATCCCAAGCGCCCCACCCCCAGAGGGTGCGGTCGAGCCGAGCGCGGCCGGACCGGGCGCGGCCGGCGAGGCAGCGCGCGCCGAGGACCAGCCGCAGGACGCGAAGCCAGTGCAGGCACGGCCCGGGGATGCAGACACTCCGCCCGCCGTGGCCGAGATGACACCCACGCCCGCCGTGGCCGAGATGACACCCACGCCCGCCGTGGCCGAGATGACACCCACGCCCGCCGTGGCCGAGATGACACCCACGCCCGCCGTGGCCGGCACCCCGGCCGCCGTGGCCGGCACCCCGGCCGCGGTCACCCCGCCGACGCCTCCCGCCACCTCGGCCGGGGAAGCCGGCCCGGCGGCATACGGCCTACCTTCGGCCATGCCCGTCGAGCAGGGGAGCGCCCCGCCCACGGTGCCGCCCGGGCACGTGGAGGGGAAGGCCGCCTGGCGTCGGCTGCTGCGGATGAGCAAGCCGCGCACGACCAAGGCGAACGCCCTCGGCGCTCTCCTGGCCATCGCCCTCGGTGTCGCCATCGCGACCCAGGTCCAGCTGACCAACGAACGGGGCCTCAGCGAGCTGAGCCAGACCGACCTGATCCGGCTCCTCGACGACATCACCTCCCGGTCCAGCCGACTCGACCAGCAGATCCACGAGCTGGAGATCACGAGGGACCGGCTCCTCAGCGGCACCGGCAGCGCCGGTGAGGCGCTGGAGCAGGCCCAGCGGCGCGCCGACACGCTCGGCATCCTCGCCGGCACCATCGGGGCCCAGGGACCGGGCATCACCGTCTCCATCACCGACCCCGACCGGGGCGTCAGCGGGCCCGTCGTCCTTGACCTCATCCAGGAGCTGCGGGACGCGGGCGCGGAGTCGATCGAGGTCGGGGGAGTGCGGGTCGTCGCCTCGTCGTACGTCGGCGACGCCAGCGGTACCCTGTCCGTCGATGGGCAGCCGATCCGGCGGCCCATCCTCGTGAAGGCGATCGGCGACCCGAACACGCTCGCCTCGGCCATGACGATCCCCGGCGGGATCGTCGAGACGATCCGGCTCAAGGGCGCGAACGCATCGGTGAACCAGGCGAAGTCGATCACCATCACCTCCGTCCACACCCCGGTCGAGCCGGTCCACGCGAAGCCGGTCCAGTGAGCGGTAGATTCGAGCCGTCCGCCCGTGGACCGACCGACGAGGGCCGGTCCTCCGGCCGGCTCTCTCCGCTCAGCAGATCCCGCCCACCCGATCCAACCCGTTCTGACAGGAGCGACTCATGAGTGACCTCGACTACCCCTCCGACCTGCGCTACACGAGTGACCACGAGTGGGTCCGCGAGGCGGACGACGACGGCGTGGTCCGGGTCGGAATCACCTCCTTCGCCCAGGACGCTCTGGGCGACGTCGTCTACGTCTCGCTGCCGGCCGTCGGGGACACGGTCGCAGTCGGTGACGCCTGCGGCGAGGTCGAGTCGACGAAGTCAGTCAGCGACATCTACGCACCGCTCGCGGGTGAGGTGACCGCAGTCAACCCAGCTCTCGACGCCACGCCGGAGCTCGTCAACTCCGACCCCTACGGTGAGGGCTGGATGTTCGAGCTGCGCCTCGAGGACCCCTCTGCGCTGGAGGGCCTGCTCGACTCCAACGGCTACGTGGCCACCCTCTCCTGACTCCGGCCAGCGGCCCTGTCGGCGTCCGGTGCGGCCCCCGCACGTGCGTTCGCCGACAGGGCGCCGGAGTGAACTAGAGTGGAGAACCCCACGAACCATCGCCACGAGGAGGACCGCATGTCGAGCGACCAGCGCGGCCAGGACGACTACACGGTCGAACCCCGCACCATGCGGTTCCAGGGCGTCCCCACTGCCGGGCCCGACCACGTCGAGACGACGGACATCCGTGGGCTCAGCCCGGAGGACCAGGCGACCATCGAGGCGCTCCGCCCGGGGACCGCACTGCTGATCGTGCTCCGTGGCCCCAACAGCGGCGCCCGGTTCCTCCTCGACGACCTCGAGGTGTCCGCAGGACGCCACCCCGACTCCGACATCTTCCTGGACGACGTGACCGTGTCTCGCAAGCACGCGAGCTTCATCGCGGGCGAATCTGGCTACCTCGTGCGCGACGCCGGGTCCCTCAACGGCACCTACGTGAACCGTGAGCGGATCGACGAGATGCAGCTCCACACGGGGGACGAGGTCCAGATCGGCAAGTTCCGGCTTGTCTACTACGCGGCCTGACCCACCAGCTCGGAGCGGTCTCACGATCGGGCAGGTGCTGGAGCGGCTCCGGGACGACTTCCCCGACGTCACCTCGTCCAAGGTGCGGTTCCTCGAGACCCAGGGTCTCGTCGCACCGGAACGCACGCCGGCCGGCTACCGAGTCTTCCGCCCCGAGGATGTCGACCGCCTGCGCTACATCCTCGCCGCGCAGCGGGACCGTTTCTGGCCCCTCAAGGTCATTCGCGAGGCTCTCGATGCCCTCGACCGTGGTCTGGCCGACCCAGGCACGGAGTCCGTTCGGCCGCAGCCCGACCTCCCCACGCCGGATCCTGTCGGTCCCGAACCGGCGGCGTTCCGCCCCCGCGCCCGAGTGCGGCTCACCGGTCCTGAGCTGCGGCAGGCGAGCGGCATCGACAAGCCCATGTTCGCTGCGCTCGAGAGCTTCGGCCTGCTGCGCGCCGACCGCACCGGCCACTTCACCGCCGAAGCGGTCTCCGTCGCCGTCGCGGCCCGAAGGCTGGCCGAGCACGGGCTCGAACCTCGACACCTCCGACCCTTCCGGACCGCCGCGGACCGGGAGATCGGCCTCGTCGACCAGGTCCTGGCCACCCGACGGGGGAGCGGGTCGAAGGAGGAGCGGACCGCGGAGATCCTCTCGGCCTGCGTGGCCCTGCACGTCGCCCTGGTGCGCTCCGGCCTCGAGCGCTGACCCCGGGGGGTCCGCACCTCACCGGCTGCCCGCACCGCCCTCGTCCGCCGCCCCGGGCCGGACGACCCACCCGCGAACCCGGCCCGGTGACAGGGTCGCCGGGCCGCGCTAGAGGTACGGTGGAGTGGTGAGAGAGGTCGACGTCCTGGGCGTCCGCGTGGAGATGCCGACGAACCAGCCGATCGTGCTGCTGCGAGAGCGGGACGGTGGTCGGTACCTGCCGATCTGGATCGGGGCACCGGAGGCGGCGGCCATCACCTACGCGCAGCAGGGAGTGGTCCCCCCACGGCCCCTGACGCACGACCTGATGCGCGACCTCCTCGCGGTTCTCGGGCACCAGCTCACCGAGGTGCGGATCGTCGCTCTCAAGGACTCCGTCTTCCACGCCGCCCTCATCATCGACGGCACGACGGAGATCAGCTCACGAGCCTCTGACGCCATCGCGCTGGCCCTGCGGACCGGGTCGAAGGTCCTGGTCGATCCGAGCATTCTCGACGAGGCCGCGATCGTGGTCTCCTCTGATGAGGACGACGAGGTCGAGCGGTTCAAGGAGTTCCTCGACCATGTCTCCGCAGAGGACTTCGAGCACCCCGGTGAGCCCGGGCCGGCCCAGGAGCCCTGATCGTCGCCGCGGGGTCCGGTACGACACGGCGCCGTTCGGGACCCCGGTGATTGACGGTGCCCGGTCGTGGTCCTACCGTCGAAGTGAACAACGTGCCTGTAGTTACCTGGATGTCGTCTGCTCGACGCCCGGACCCGAACGAGAGGAACTCGCATGGCCGCCATCGAGGATGCCGCCCCGGCGAGCCGGCGGCCACCGTTCCCCTCGCAGGGGATGCTCTTCTCCGACGACCTCCCGGACCTGACCGAGGACGCCGGCTATCGCGGGCCCACGGCTTGTCGCGCGGCCGGGATCACCTACCGTCAGCTCGACTACTGGGCCCGGACCGGGCTGGTCGAGCCGTCCGTGCGCGGAGCCACGGGTTCTGGGACCCAGCGTCTCTACGGTTTCCGCGACATCCTCGTGCTGAAGGTGGTCAAACGACTCCTCGACACCGGGGTCTCGCTGCACCAGATCCGCGTGGCGATCGAGCACCTGCGCGAGCGGGGTGTGGAGGACCTCGCCCAGATCACCCTGATGAGTGATGGCGCCTCCGTGTACGAGTGCACCTCCGCCGACGAGGTCATCGACCTCGTGCAGGGCGGGCAGGGAGTCTTCGGCATCGCCGTGGGTCGGGTCTGGCGTGAGGTCGAGGGCGAGCTGGCCCAGCTCCCGAGTGAGCGCGCGGAGGACTCGGAGCCGTCGGACCACCCCGACGACGAGCTGACCGCCCGGCGGCAGGCGCGCCGCATCTCCTGAGGCGCTCACTCATCCGGTGAGCGGCTGGTAGGTTTGCCGTGCCGTCCAACCCACATGGGAGAGACCGGGTCGACGTGAGGCGCTTGTCGCCTGACCTCGGCTCGGCGCCGAAGGGGCAACATCCCCGGAACCTCTCAGGCACCCGGACCATGTGGCGAGGCACCCTGGAGGACGTGGGCACTGCCGCCGACGCCGACAGACGGGGAGCGTGTGTCATCCGCTCGTCCCGTCAGGAGCCCCGATGTCTTCCCAGTCCCCAGCCACGCTCGACACCCCCTTCGCCGATTTCGTGGGCCGGCACGTCGGTCCCCGCGCCGACGACATCGAGCAGATGCTGGGCATCGTCGGTCAACCCAGCCTCGACGCCATGTGCGACCGGGCCATCCCGGGAGCCATCAGGTCGACCGAGGCGCTCCGGGTCGACGCCGCCGACAGCGAGTCCGCGGTCATCGAGGAGCTGCGCGGCTTCGCCGCCCGCAACACCGTGCTCACCTCCCTCATCGGCCTCGGCTACTACGGCACCGTCACGCCCCCCGTCGTGCGCCGCAACGTCCTCGAGAACCCGGCGTGGTACACCGCCTACACGCCCTACCAGCCTGAGATCTCCCAGGGTCGACTCGAGGCCCTGCTCAACTTCCAGACGGTCGTCAGCGACCTGACCGGCCTCGACATCGCCGGATCCTCCCTGCTCGACGAGGCGACCGCGGCCGCGGAGGCGATGTCCCTCATGCACCGGGCCTCCCGTGCCGCGGACGGCGTGGTCGTCGTCGACGAGCGGGTCTTCCCGCAGACCATCGCCGTGATGCACACCCGAGCCTCCGCCATCGGACTTCCGCTCGTCGTCGCCGATCTGCGAGGGGTCCGTTCGGCCGAGGACCTGGGCGCTGCCGCTGACGGCGCCACCGTGGTCGGGGTCGTCGTGCAGTATCCCGACGCGACCGGGGCCGTGCTCGACTGGCGCGCTCTTGCCGAGGCCGCCGACGCTGCCGGGGCGCTCGTCACCGCCTGCGCGGACCTGCTCGCCCTCACCCTCGTCGTGCCGCCGGGCGAGTGGGGCGCCGACATCGCAGTCGGCAGCGCCCAACGGCTCGGCGTGCCGATGGGCTTCGGCGGCCCGCACGCCGGCTACATGTCGGTTCACCAGGGCCTCGAGCGCCAGCTGCCCGGGCGTCTCGTCGGCGTGTCGGTCGACGCGCACGGCAAGCCGGCCTACCGCCTCGCGCTGCAGACCCGCGAGCAGCACATCCGTCGGGAGAAGGCCACCTCCAACATCTGCACCGCCCAGGTGCTCCTCGCCGTCATGGCCTCGATGTACGCGGTCTGGCACGGTCCCGAGGGCCTGACCGGCATCGCCCAGCGGATCCAGTCGCACACCGCTCGCCTCCGTGCGGCTCTCCGGGCCGGCGGCGTGGACGTCGTCACCGAGACCCATTTCGACACGCTGACGGTCTCTGTTCCCGGTCGAGCCGACGGCGTCGTCCGCGACCTGCTGGAGCGGGGCGTCAACCTTCGACGGGTCGACGACGACCACGTCTCGCTGAGCCTCGACGAGACGAGCACCGCGGCCACGCTGGACACCGTCCTCGCCGGCTTCGGCGTCGAGGCCCAGCCCGAGCAGCCGGTCGGCGACGCCGGGAACGAGCCCAGCGGCATACCGGCTGATCTGGCGCGCACGTCGGACTTCCTGACGCACCCGGTCTTCCACGCGCACCGCTCGGAGACGGCGATGCTGCGCTACCTGCGCAGGCTCGCCGACCGCGACTTCGCCCTCGACCGCGGCATGATCCCGCTCGGCTCGTGCACCATGAAGCTCAACGCGACGACCGAGATGGAGTCGATCACCTGGCCCGAGTTCGCCAACCTGCACCCCTTCGCGCCCGCGGACCAGACCGAGGGCATCCGCGTCCTCATCGACGACCTCGCCTCGTGGCTCTGCGAGATCACCGGGTATGACGCGGTTTCCCTCCAGCCGAACGCCGGCTCCCAGGGCGAGTTCGCCGGCCTCCTCGCGATCCACGCCTACCACCAGGCTCGCGGCGAGAGCCACCGACGGATCTGCCTCATCCCGGCCAGCGCCCACGGCACGAACGCCGCGTCGGCCGTCATGGCCGGCCTCAAGGTCGTCGTCGTCAAGACGGCTCCCGACGGCACGGTCGACATGGACGACCTCCGGGGCAAGATCGAGCAGCACCGCGAGAACCTCGCGGCGATCATGGTGACCTACCCGTCGACGCACGGCGTCTACGAGGACACGATCACCGAGCTGTGCGCGCTCGTCCACGACGCCGGTGGGCAGGTCTACGTCGACGGAGCGAACCTCAACGCCCTCGTCGGCCTCGCCCAGCCCGGCAAGTTCGGTGCCGACGTGTCGCACCTCAACCTCCACAAGACATTCTGCATCCCGCACGGCGGTGGCGGTCCCGGGGTGGGCCCGGTCGCCGTCCGGGCGCACCTGGCACCGCACCTGCCGAACCACCCGCTCGCCCCCGAAGCCGGCCCCGAGACCGGGGTGGGGCCGGTCAGCGCCGCCCCCTACGGCTCCGCGAGCATCCTGCCGATCTCCTGGGCGTACGTGCGGCTCATGGGCGGCACGGGTCTGCGCCACGCGACGCAGGTGGCCGTCCTCAATGCCAACTACGTCGCGGCGCGGCTCCGCGAGCACTACCCCGTGCTCTACTCGGGGCCGGACGGGCTCGTCGCACACGAGTGCATCCTCGACGTGCGCAAGATCACGGCGGACACCGGCGTGACCGTCGACGACATCGCCAAGCGGCTCATCGACTACGGCTTCCACGCGCCGACGATGAGCTTCCCGGTCGCGGGAACGCTCATGGTCGAGCCCACCGAGTCGGAGAACAAGTACGAGCTCGACCGGTTCTGCGACGCGATGATCGCGATCCGGGACGAGATCGAGGCCATCCACAAGGGCGACGTCGCCGTTGCGGGGAGCATGCTGCGCAGCGCTCCGCACACCGCCCGCGCGCTCGCCAGCGACGACTGGGACAAGGAGTACGAGCGCTCGGCCGCGGCGTTCCCGGTCGGCGTGGACGCCGCCGACAAGTACTGGCCGCCGGTCGGGCGCATCGACGGAGCCTATGGCGACCGTCACCTCGTGTGCTCCTGCCCGCCGCCGGAGGCATTCGAGAGCTGACACACCCGTCGGATTCCCTCGCGCCGAGGCGCCATGTGTGGTTGTCTCGGCTCGTGGGAGCCGACGTCGAACAGGCCAGGTACACCCGGGAGCAGCGGCAGCAGTACCGCGAGAAGGTTCGCCGCGACCTCGACGTGTTCGAGCGGATGCTGGGGCACAGCCAGTTCGAGTTCGACCGTCCGATGACGGGCCTGGAGATCGAGCTCAACCTCGTCAACGAGGACCTCGGACCCAAGCTCGACAACAAGAGCGTGCTCGAGCAGATCGCCGACCCGAACTACCAGACCGAGCTGGCGCGCTACAACATCGAGCTCAACGTCCACCCGCGACCGCTTCCCGGCGATGCCGCGCTCGAGCTCGAGCAGCACCTGCGCGAGTCGCTCAACCACGCCTCCGCCCGGGCGGCCGAGCTGCACACCGGGATCGTCGCGATCGGCATCCTGCCCACCGTCATGCCGGAGCACTTCGAGGGTGACTGGATCAGCGAGAACATCCGCTACGCGGCCCTCAACAACGCCGTGCTCGACGCGCGGGGCGAGGACGTGTGGCTCGAGCTCGAGGGACCGACGGGCGAGCGGATCGCCCGATACTCCGACTCGCTCGCGCCCGAGTCGGCGTGCACGTCGATGCAGCTGCACCTGCAGGTTCAGCCGGAGCGCTTCGCCGACCACTGGAACGCCGCGCAGGTCCTCGCCGGCCCGCAGCTGGCCGTGGGGGCGAACTCGCCGTTCTTCCTCGGCCAGCGGCTCTGGGCCGAGACGCGCATCCCGCTGTTCACCCAGGCGACGGACACCCGGTCGATCGAGCTGAAGAACCAAGGGGTCCGGCCGCGGGTCTGGTTCGGGGAGCGCTGGATCACCTCGATCTTCGACCTCTTCGAGGAGAACGTCCGCTACTTCCCGGCGCTGCTGCCCGAGATCTCGGAGGAGGAGCCGGAGGAGGTCTTCGAGAGCGGCGAGGTGCCAGAGCTGAAGGAGCTGCGGCTGCACAACGGGACCGTCTACCGCTGGAACCGGCCGATCTACGACATCGTGCAGGGCCGTCCGCACCTGCGGGTCGAGAACCGGGTCCTGCCGGCCGGGCCGAGCATCGCCGACGTCCTCGCGAACGCCGCGTTCTACTACGGCGTGGTCCGGGTCCTGGCCGAGGAGGACCGGCCGGTGTGGACCCGGATGAGCTTCTCCGCCGCGGAGGCGAACTTCGAGGAGGGCGCCAGGCTCGGGATCGACGCGCGGACCTATTGGCCGGGGCTCGGTGAGGTGCCGGCGACCGAGCTGGTCCTGCGGCGCCTGTTGCCGATGGCGCACGAGGGGCTCGAGCGGTGGGGGGTCTCCCAGAAGGTTCGGGACCGCTTCCTGACGATCATCGAGCAGCGGTGTCTCAAGGTCACCAACGGCGCCTGCTGGCAGGCGGAGTGCGTCGCCCGGCTCGAGTCCCGAGGCCTGCCCCGCGACCGAGCGCTCCGGGAGATGCTCGCGAAGTACATCGAGGGGATGAGCGCCAACGAGCCGGTCCACGAGTGGGAGCTGCCGGCGGCCAGGTAACCATCCCGTATGCCGCTGGGCTCGCTCTCGTGGGTCCGCCGGGCTACGACGGGGTGGAGTCCTTGAGCAGGCGCCACGGGGACAGGTTGTAGGTCCCGATGCAGCGGGTGGACCGGTGGTGCGTCAGCACGCTCATCGAGCCCGCGTCGAGGATGAGGTGCTGACCGAAGCGAGGGGTGGTTCCCAGCCAGACGGCGGTGAGGACGCGGAGCGCGTGCCCGTGTCCGAAGAGGGCGACGTCGCCGCGCTCGAGGGCGGGCCAGACCTTGTCGATGACCTGCTGGCCGCGGGTCGCCACCTCGTCGACGGTCTCGCCCGGGGTGTCGCCGGGCGTGACGCCGTCGGCGAAGACCTCCCAGGGTCGGCCGAGCCGCTCGGAGATCTCGGCTGTGGTGATGCCCTCGTAGGCGCCGTAGTCCCACTCGCGCAGGAGCGGCTCGACCTCGAAGTCGCCCAGGCCGGCCAGCTCGGCCGTGTGGCGCGCCCGCTGCAGTGGCGAGACGAGGACCCGCTCGAAGCGGCGGTGGCGCAGGATCTCGCCGAGCTCGCGCGCGGCAGCCTCGCCCTCGGGGAGGAGCGGCAGGTCGGTGCTGCCGGTGTGCTGGCCACTGATGGACCACTCGGTCTCGCCGTGGCGGAAGAGGTAGATGCTGCCGGGCACGACGCCGTCGGGTTTGGCCATGCGCGCAATCTAGCGGCCCGGGCAGACTGGGGCCATGGACCTGCGCTTCCGGCTGCTCAACGTGTTCTCCGTCGACGACGACCCGTTCTCGGGCAACCCGCTCTGTGTCTTCGACGACGCCGGCGAGCTCGACACCGAGCAGATGCAGGCGTGGGCAAGGCAGTTCAACCTCAGCGAGACGACCTTCATCACCTGCACGCGGCTGCCGGCAGCGGAGGCAGACGTCCGCATCTTCACCGCCTCCTACGAGATGCCGTTCGCCGGCCACCCCACCCTCGGAACCGCCCACGTCGTCGCTGACCTCTGCGACGGTGGCGGCAGGGGCTGCGACGCGGTCACCCTGTCGATGCCCGCCGGTCGCATCCCGGTGCGGCGGGTCGACGGGGGTTGGCAGCTGCGGGCGAACCCGGCGGTCACGCGGCCGCTCGAGAGCTCCGCGTCCGAGGTCGGGGACGTGCTGGGAGTCCAGGCCGCCGCCGTGGTCGGTGAGGGCGGGCACTGGGTCGATGCCGGCGTCGAGCAGCTCCTCGTCCAGCTCGCCGATGCCGACGCGGTCGCGGCCTGCGCCCCCGACGTGCGCGGGGTGCACCGGGTGCTCTCGATGCCGGGCCGCGAACCGCAGGTCTACGTCTGGGCGTGGACGGGGGAGTCCTCGGTCACTGCGCGAATGTTCTCGGCGACGGGCACTGCCCTCGAGGAGGACCCGGCGACGGGATCCGCCGCGGCCAACCTCGGCAGCTGGCTCTCATTGAGGGACCGGCGCGGGCAGGAGCTGACGATCTCGCAGGGCGCCCAGGTCTCCAGGCCGTCGCGCCTCGCCGTGTCGGTCGACGACGACGGGACCGTCTTCGTCGCCGGTCAAGTCACGGAGGTCGGATCGGGCAGCGTCACGACCGGGCGCGGCGGACCAGCTCGAAACAGACGACAGCGGCCGCTGCCGACACGTTGAGCGACTCGACGCCGCCCGTCATCGGGATCGACACCCAGGTGTCCACGAGTCGCGCGACCTCCGGCCCGTGGCCGGCCGTCTCGCTGCCGAGGACGACGGCGACCCGTTCGCGCAGGTGGGCCGTGAAGAGGTCGTCGTCCCCATCGGCGTCGAGCCCGACGATGTGGAAGCCGGCCTCCTTCAGGGCGGTGACCGCTTCCACCGCGGTGAACGTCTTGAGGATCGGGGCCCGGAACGCAATGCCGGCCGACGCCTTGACGACGAGCGGGTCGATGGAGGCCACGCCCCGGCGGGGCACGACGATGCCGTCGATGCCGGCCGCCGTGGCCGAGCGCAGGATCATCCCGACGTTCGCCGGAGTCGTGATGCCGTCGAGGACGAGGACGGTGCGCAGGTCGGCGTGGTCGATGGCGACCTCGAGCGGAAGCATCCGTGGGGCCACGACATCGGCGAAGACGCCCTGGTCCTGGCGGCCGTTGCCGGCCAGCTTCTTGACCCGCTCGGCTGGGGCGGACTGGACCGTGATCCCGCGCCGGCCGGCCGCGCGGCGGATCTCCGTGAGCCCCGACCCGCGCGCACTGTCCGCGATGACGACCTTGTCGACGTGCAGGTCAGGGTCGAGCAGCACCTCGTGGACCGGGTTGCGCCCGTAGACCGTGATGAACCGGTCCTTGGGGGAGATCTCTGGCGTCACGCCGTCAGGATCCCACGCGGGGCCCGGCGTGCGGTCGCCGCCGCGCGGGGACCGAGCGGGCGGGCGGACCGAGCCCAGCGGCATACGGCGTGGATCGGCGTGGATCGGCGTGGATCAGCGTGGATCAGCCGGGGACGGGAATGCGCGGGGGAGTGGCTTCGTTGGTATGATTGAATCATCAACTATTAGGAGCTGGGACACATGCAGTTCGGGATCTTCACGGTCGGCGACGTGACCACCGACCCCACCACCGGCCGGACCCCCACCGAGCAGGAGCGGATCAAGGCCACGGTCGCCATCGCGCGCAAGGCTGAGGAGGTCGGCCTCGACGTGTTCGCGACGGGTGAGCACCACAACCCGCCGTTCGTCGCCCCCGCCAACCCCACCGTGCTGCTCGCGAACCTGGCCGCCGTGACGGAGCGGATCATCCTCACGACCTCGACCACCCTCATCACGACGAACGACCCGGTTCGGCTCGCCGAGGACTACGCCTACCTCCAACACCTCGCCGACGGCCGGATCGACCTCATGATGGGGCGCGGGAACACCGGACCGGTCTACCCGTGGTTCGGGAAGGACATCCGCGACGGCATCCCGCTCGCCATCGAGAACTATG
Source organism: Intrasporangium calvum DSM 43043 (assembly GCF_000184685.1). Lineage (NCBI taxonomy): Bacteria > Bacillati > Actinomycetota > Actinomycetes > Micrococcales > Intrasporangiaceae > Intrasporangium > Intrasporangium calvum. The sequence continues at coordinate 2,040,683 of NC_014830.1, read as the reverse complement.
CGCTGCTCCACCGACTGTGGCGCGAGGACGTCGTCAACTGGCAGGGCAAGTACCGCACCCCCCTGCAGGGCTTCACCTCGACCCCGCGGCCGCTCGACGGGGTGCCGCCCTTCGTGTGGCACGGCTCGATCCGCAGCCCCGAGATCGCCGAGCAGGCCGCCTACTACGGTGACGGCTTCTTCTCGAACCACATCTTCTGGCCCTCCAGCCACGCCCGCCAGATGGTGCAGCTCTACCGGCGCCGCTTCGAGCACTACGGCCACGGCTCGGCGGACCAGGCGATCGTCGGCCTGGGTGGCCAGGTCTTCATGCGGGCCAACAGCCAGGACGCCATCCGCGAGTTCCGACCGTACTTCGACAACGCCCCCGTCTACGGGCACGGCCCCTCGCTCGAGGACTTCATGGCGCAGACCCCGCTCCTCGTCGGCAGCCCCCAGCAGGTCATCGAGGCCACGCTCGGCTACCGCGACTACGTCGGTGACTACCAGCGTCAGCTCTGGCTGATGGACCACGCCGGGCTGCCGCTCAAGACGGTCCTCGAGCAGCTCGACATCCTCGGCGAGGAGGTCGTGCCCGTCCTCCGCAAGGAGTTCGCCGCGCTCAAGCCCGCCCACGTGCCGGACGCACCCACCCACGCCTCGCTCGTCGCCCAGGCCGGCGGCGGTCACGACGCGACCGTCTATGCCCCCGCCGACGACGTGACGGGCGCCTCGCCCGACGCGTCGCGCACCCCCACCCCCGCGAACGGAGAGCCCCGATGACCACCCGACTCGCCGTCATCACGGCCGGCATCACCGAACCGTCGTCCACCCGGCTGCTCGCCGACCGCCTGACCGAGGCGGTCGTCCGGGCGCTGGGCGCCGAGGACGTCCTCGTTGACGTCATCGAGGTTCGCGAGGTCGCCCATGACCTGACCAACAACGTGCTCACCGGCTTCGCGTCGCCGGACCTGCAGGCCCGTCTCGACGCCATCGTCGCGGCCGACGCCCTCATCGTGTCGACCCCGATCTACAGCGCGTCCTACAGCGGTCTCTTCAAGATGCTCGTCGACGTCCTGCCCAAGGACTCGTTGCGGGGCAAGCCGGTGCTCCTCGGCGCGACCGGGGGCACGGCGCGGCACTCGCTCGCCATCGACCATGCGCTGCGGCCGCTGTTCGCCTACCTGGGCGCCCTCGTCGCACCGGTCGCGGTCTTCGCCGCGTCGGAGGACTGGGGGAGCGTGGCGGCGGGCCGGCTCGGGGCGAGGATCGACCGGGCGGGCGCCGACTTCGTCCGGATCGTCGCGGGCGCGCCCGCGCCGGCGGTCCTCGACCCGTTCGAGGACGTCACGCCGTTCGAGTCCCTCCTCGCCGAGGCGTCTCGCGGCTGACCGGTGCGCCCGAGGGCGCGCCTGGCTCGAGCCGAAGGCGTCGTGCACATCCCCTGGCCGCAGGCATCCCCGTCCACAGCTTTGCGTCGCGGTCGGGCGAAGGCGGGCTTGAGGGCAGAGGCTGTCCGCTGAAGGAGGGTCATGTCCAACGTCATCCACATCTTCACCGGCAGCCGGGTCGACCCCAAGGTCGGTGTCGTGCCGCGATCGGGCGAGTGCCTCGGGTGCTTCACCCACCGGATGGTGCTCGCCGGCGGCTGCAGCAACGGTCTCGGCTGGGCTGAGCACTACCGACTCGTCCGGGCGCGGCGCGCCGTGACTCTGCGGCGGCGCCTGACCGCCCTCGGGGCGCGATGTGACTGCGAGGTGATCCACGAGATCTGGCAGCCGTCACCAGTGCTCTGGACCCGGGACCCGCAGTCGGGGGACCTCGCCGCGCCGAGCGTCCTTCCCCCGTGCGAAGGCGTCCGCCCCGGGTCCACGAAGCCGTGTTCGTGGTGGGTCAGTGGCGCCAGCCTCGCACTGTGACGGGAGGGACAGCCTGAGCGTGCGCCCGACATGGGAGGGTGTGCGTCATGGCGAAGTACTTCGACGTGCACCCGGTCGATCCGCAGGCTCGGCGCATCGCCCAGGCCGTCCAGATCCTGCGCGACGGTGGGCTCATCGCCTACCCGACGGACTCGGGCTTCGCACTGGGGTGCTCCCTCGACAACCCCGACGGCAGGAGCCGCATCCTGCGGATCCGCGGCCTCGACGACCGGCACCACTTCACCCTCGTGTGTGCCGACTTCGCGCAGCTGGGCCAGTTCGCGCAGCTGGACAACACGGTCTTCCGCGCCGTGAAGTCGCACACACCCGGGCCCTACACCTTCATCGTCCCGGCGACCAAGCAGGTGCCCCGCCGGCTGCTCCACCCGAAGAAGCGGACCGTCGGGGTGCGCATCCCCGACCACCCGGTCGTGCGCGCCCTCCTGCAGGCCCACGGGGAGCCGATCCTCTCGAGCACGCTGCTGATGCCGGGTGACGAGGAGCCGATGACGGACGGCTGGGCGATCAAGGAGCGCCTCGACCACGTCGTCGACGCGGTGATCGACTCGGGGGAGTGCGGGCTCGAGCCGACGACGGTGGTGGACTTCTCGGACGGCTATGCGGAACTGATCCGGGTCGGCGCCGGCGACCCGTCCGACTTCGAGGCGTAGTGGCGAGTCATAGTTAAGGATATTTACCTATCCCTAACTAAGATTCGATGTGACGATGGACTGGCCACCGATTGCGACTGTCCCGCGGACCTGGACGCCGCGGCCCGAGGGCTTGGCGGCGACCTCGCGACGCGCACGACGCAGCGTTCCCGCGTCCTTTCTCACCGCGGTCGCGCCGCCGATCGCAGCCACCGCGGTCCACCTGCCCGGCGACCTCGCGGCAGACCTGGATGAGGCCACCCGGCTGCTCACCGCGTTCGATGCCGGGGGAGCGGGCGAGGTCGCACCCTTCGCCGCCATCCTGCTTCGGTCCGAGAGCGCAGCCAGCTCCCACATCGAGAACCTCACCTCGTCAGCGCGGGCCCTCGCCGAGGCGGCGATCGGGGCCGGGGACCGGAGCGACGCCCTGTCGATCCTGGCCAACGTGCGGACGATGCAGGCGGCGATGGACCTTGCCGGGGACCTGGACGAGGACTCGATCCTCGCCATGCACCGGGCCCTGTTGACGGGACAGAGCCAGCTGCGCCCCGGTCGGTGGCGGGAGGAGCAGGTGTGGATCGGGGGCAGTGGCCTGCACCCAGGGGACGCCGACTTCGTTCCTCCGGTGGCGGGGGACGTTCCCGCCCTGATGGCGGACCTGTCCTCCTTCCTCGCCCGCGACGACGTGCCCCCGCTCGCCCTTGCCGCGCTGGGCCACGCACAGTTCGAGACGATCCACCCGTTCACGGACGGCAACGGCAGGACCGGTCGAGCCCTGCTCCACGCGTCGTTGGTCAACACCGGGGTCATCCACCGTGTCACGGTGCCCATCTCCGCCGGGCTCCTCGTCGAAAAGGGGCGCTACTTCAGTGCCCTGACGTCCTACCGGGACGGTGACGCGGCTCCGATCCTCCGGTGCGTCGCGCAGGCCGCCCGAACCGGTGTGGCCGTGGGGGAGCGGCTCGTCGCGCGACTCCGGCAGGTGCGCGCGGAGTGGGACGACCGCGTATCGGCCCGGGCCGACTCCGCCGTGTGGCGCATCGCGGACCTCGTCCTGCGCCAACCGGTCGTGACGGCCAAGCTCGTCACGGCTGAGCACGACGTCTCCGCGCCCACGGCACAGGCCGCACTGGCCCGGCTCGTCGAAGCCGAGGTACTGGTCGAGTCGACGGGCTGGCGGCGCAACCGGGTCTATCGCTCCCCGGAGGTCCTCGAGGCTCTCGACGGCTACGCCGAGAGCCTCGGCCGCCGCAGCAGGTGACTGCACCGCCGGCCTGCGCTTGAATGCGTGCATGTCCAGCGGAACAGCAGCCAGCGCGGAAGCGGAGCCGACCACCGAGCAGGTGCTCGACGAGCTCAGCCGGCCCGAGCGCACCAGTCTGAGGCTCCGCATGGAGCGCTGGGCCCCCGACCTCGACGCTGCCCTGCGCCAGCTGTACCCCACCGCCGACATCGCGCAGCTCAGCGCGCGGCTCCTTGCCGTGGCCGCCCGGGGGTACCGCGACCGGGACGAGGACCTGCGGATCCTCGACGAACGTCGACTGCTCCGTCCCGACTGGCTCCAGCAGCCGGGAATGTTCGGCTACGCCTGCTACACCGACCGTTTCGCCGGTCGGCTGCTGGACCTGCCGGCGAAACTCGACTACCTCTCGGAGCTGGGCGTCACGTATCTGCACCTGATGCCGCTGCTGCAACCCCGCGCCGGAGACAACGACGGTGGCTACGCCGTGGCTGACTACCGCAGCGTCCGGCCCGACCTGGGCAGCAACGACGACCTCCAGGCCCTGACCCGCACCCTGCGGGCCCGCGGGATCTCCCTCGTCTGCGACCTCGTGCTCAACCACGTCGCACGCGAACACGACTGGGCCGAGCGCGCCCGGGCGGGCGACGACCACTACCGCGCCTACTTCCACGTCTTCCCCGACCGGGAGGAGCCTGACGCCTACGAGCGGTCCCTGCCCGAGGTCTTCCCCGACTTCGCCCCCGGAAACTTCACGTGGGACCCCGACCTCTCCGGCTGGGTCTGGACGACGTTCAACGAGTGGCAGTGGGACGTCAACTGGTCCAATCCCGACGTGCTCTGCGAGTACGCAGAGATCGTCGTCCACCTCGCCAACCTCGGCGTGGAGGTCCTGCGCCTCGATGCCATCGCCTTCACCTGGAAGCGGCTGGGGACCTCGTGCCAGAACCAGCCGGAGGTCCATGCCCTGACCCAGGCCCTGCGCGCCGTCGCCCGGATCGCGTGTCCCGGCGTCGCGTTCAAGGCAGAAGCGATCGTCGGTCCCCGCGACCTGGTCCAGTACCTCGGCACCGGGAGCCATGCCGGACGGGTCAGCGAGCTGGCCTACCACAACAGCCTCATGGTTCAGGTGTGGTCGATGCTGGCCACGGGCAACGTCGTTCTCGCCCGAAGGGCCCTCGCCGCGTTGCCGGAGACCCCTCCCACGAGCACGTGGATCTGCTACGTCCGGTGTCACGACGACATCGGCTGGGCGATCGACGACGGCGACGCTCACGCAGTGGGCCTCGACGGACCCTCCCACCGACGGTTCCTCTCCGAGTGGTACTCGGGTGACCACCCGGGATCGTGGGCGGACGGTCTCGTCTTCCAGGAGAACCCGGCCACCGGAGACAAGCGGATCAGCGGCACGGCGGCCGCTCTCGCCGGTCTCAGCACGGGCCCCACTGCCGACGCCGTCAACCGCTCGCTCGCCCGGGTCTTCCTGGCCCACGCGATCATCGCGGGCTGGGGTGGCATCCCGGTCGTCTGGAGCGGCGACGAGCTGGGTCAGCCCAACGACCCGCGATGGCGTGCGGAGGCCGGTCACGAGGACGACAACCGGTGGGCTCACCGGCCCCGCCTCGACTGGAGGCTGGCCGAGCACCGTGACCACCTCTCGAGCACCGTCGGCAAGGTCTTCCAAGGCATTGCCCACCTCGCGCGGACGAGGCGCTCGCTGCCACAGCTCCATGCGGCGGCCCTGACGAGGGTCGACCCGGACTCCGACGAGGGCGTTCTCGTCATCGAGCGGCGCCATCCGAGCGGCACCATGGTGTGCGTCTACAACGTGACCGACACGTGGCGGCCCGTCGCGATGGACATCTTCGCCCGAGCGGGGATCAGCGAGCCGCTCAATGCCCTGAGCGGGCACGCGGTCGTCGGGGGAGCGGACGGTAACGCCATGGTCAGCCCCTATGCCGCTTGGTGGGTCATCGACACAGCATCTTTTTATGCATGAATTCCCCTGTGGCACAGGTAAATTGGCCGGTAATCGACATTATGGAGCTCATCCGGAGGGCAGTGGCACCAGGTCGATCCAGTCGCCGTGCGGATGGCACATACCGAGGACCATGGGCTGGTCCTCCACGCCGTCCCGCCAGCGACGGAGCCCCAGGACGGTCCCGCCCGCGTCGGGCCGCGCGGCCTCCGGGCCCGGGAGTCCGGGCGCCGCTCCGCGCGGCTCCGCGGTGAGCCAGGAGAGCGCCGGCAGCTCACCGCCCAGGGCCGTGATCCGGTCGTCCAGCTCGGCCCGGCGAGACGCCTCGACATAGGTCAGGGCCCAGGAGCTGAACACGACCACGTGTGAGGTCGAGGGCTCGTCGGCGCGAGCGGCAGCGACCACCACGCGGAGGTCGTCCACGAGGTCGCCCCGCACCAGCGGCGGGGGCCGCTGCCCCATGACGTCAACGGCGGCCCGGAAACGTTCGACGCGACCCGGGACGTCGGGCCAGAGGCAGGCGGAGAGCCAACGGACCCCTGCTTCGTCGTCGGGGCACACGGGGGCCCGGTCGATCCCGGCGCGTCCGGTGATGCGCGGAAGGGGCTCGATCCGGACCGCCGAGCGAGAGCGGTCCGCGCCCGCGCACCGCACCGGGGAGCCCGGGTCGCCGGCCACGGATCCGTGCCCGTCGCGGGTGAGCATGACGGCGTAGCGGTCGATCCCCAGCAGGAGACCGGCGCTGGCTCCCAGCTCGACGAGCGCGATCGAGTCAGCGGCGTCGGCGGAACGGTCACGGGTGGCCGCGGCCAGGCCGGCGGCGAGGTAGACGCAACGGTTGACCTCGTTGGTCTGGGTGGTGTGGGTGGCGATCGTCGCCGTCAGCTCCTCGCGGTGCGCGAGCACGGTGTCACGGACATCGGGCCACGGGTCGCCGCTGGCCACGTGCCCGTGGCCCACGACACTGGGATACCACCGGGCCGCAGGCAGGTCTGGTCGCTGCAGCACGAGGTCATGCAGGGCCGCGAACCACAGGACGGGTCGGTCCTGCCCGGGCTGGGCGGCCAGGAGGAGCCCGGCAGCCTCGCCGTCCTGGGACAGCTCGCGAGCCAGCCTCCCGTAGAGCGGCAGGTGACCGAACTCGCGGGCGAACTCGCTGAACCGGCGCTCGATGGTGGCCCGGCGCGCCTCGTCGCGGCGCATGGCTCAGCCCGCCGTCCGTTCCAGGAGCACGGCCACCTCGTGGTGCGAGGTCTGGGGGAACATGTCGAACAGGCGCGCTTCGCGGGCGCTGAAGGAGGGGAGCGCCTCGAGATCGCGTGCGAGGCTGTCGACGTTGCAGCTGGAGTAGACGACGTGGCCGACTTGTGAAGCCTCGAGCCTCCCGGCGAGGTCCGGTCCGATGCCGCGCCGGGGCGGATTGACGATGACGAGGGTGTGGGCGCCGGGCCGCGCCTCTTCGGATCCCGCGCCACCGAGGGCGCCGGCCGCCGTGGCGTCCCCGGACTGGAAGCACACCGGACCGAGGTCGGAATGCTGGCGGCGCAGCTCAGCGGCGCTGCGCCGGGCGCTCTCCACAGCGTCGGGGGACACCTCCACACCCATCACTCGCCGCCGCCCCAACCGGCCGGACCGGGCGGCGTGCAAGGCGAATCCGCCCACGCCGCAGTACAGGTCGAGCACCTGGGCGGGGTCGACCCGGTCGACCCACTCGTCGACCTGCCGGTAGAGCGCGGAGGCGACCTCGGTGTTCGTCTGGAAGAAGCTGTTCGGCCGCAGGTGCAGAGCGATGCCGTTGACCGGCATCGTCAGGGCATCAGCCCGGGTGAGCACGACCTCCGTCGGCCCCTCGATGACGGCCTGGTGCACTGGTTGAATGTTCACCGAGACGACGACGACCTCTGGCAGCCGGTCCTGGACGATGTGGAGACGTGCACGCAGCAGTGCGAGGTCGCGCTGCGACCGCAGGACGAACCGAAGCATCACCTCGCTGGTGGGGGAGCGGGTCAGCAGCAGGTGCTTGAGCTCACCACGTCTCGTGGGAATGTCGTAGGGCTCGAGAAGCAGGTCGTCGACGAGGTCGGCGACACGGGGGACCAGGTCCTGCAGGCCCGGCTCGTAGAGCCCGCAGTCGCGCAGGTCGACGCCGCGGTTCTCGGCATCGAGGATCCCGACGGTGACGGCGCCGCGCCGACCGCCGACGACGAGCTTCGCCTTGTTCCGGAAGGCGTTCTCAGGTCCTGCGAAGGGCTCGAGCCACGAGACGGACGTCGCGGACCCAGCCAGCGCGGCACGGCACCGCTCCTGCTTGGAAGCGAGCTGAGCGGCATACGGCACACCCATGAGGGTGCACGAGCGGCACCGGGCGGCATCGAAGTAGTGGCACTGCATCGGAGCCAAGGCTACGACGATCCGAGGGGAGGGCCGCTGATTCACTGAAATGACATAATGTCGATTATCGGCGTTACGTGGTCGAGGTCTGCCATGCCGGTGGGACCGCGATCCTCAGGTCCGATGCGTGTCGTCGCCGAACAGCGCCTGACGGTGGGCCGACCATCGGTCGAGCACCTTTTCCTCCTCGAGCCGCAGGAACCGGTAGAACTCCTGGGTCTCGCGCATTCGTCGCGCACCCATCGAACCCTTCGGCAGCATCTGGGCTCCTTCGGCCGCCGCCTGCTCGTACCGTTCGAGCGACGGAACGCGCTGTCGGAAGATCGTCCCCCAGACGTCCTCGTCGAAGATCCGGTACACGTCGATCCTGGCCCGCGGCTCGCGCTCCCTGGACAGCAGGCCCACCCGGGTCAGGTACTTGACGGCGCCGGAGATGGCCGCCGGACTGACGCCCACGCCGGCGGCGAGCTCCGCCGCGGTGTACCGGTCCGCGTCGTCCGCCAGGACGAACGAGAACACCCGCGCCGGCATCCGGGGCCACCCGGACTCGGCCAGCACGAGCGCGAACCGCTCGACCAGACGGAGCAGCTCGGTGCGATCCTCGTCGTCGGGCACATCGACTTCAGCGACCACGTTACCTCCCCTGCGCGTTATTGCCTTCACGGATTTGTGAAATGAGTGTAGCGTCATTTCCATGGCTTCGATCCTCGTTTCCGGTGTCCACAAGTCGTTCGGCTCGACTGTCGCGCTCGACGGCCTCGATCTCGAGGTCGCCACGGGTGAGGTGCACGGCTACCTCGGCCCCAACGGCGCCGGCAAGACGACCACGATCCGTACCCTCCTCGGACTCCTGCGCGCCGACGGGGGAACCGTGAGTCTCCTCGGCGGTGATCCGTGGCGCGACGCCGTCGCCCTCCACCGCCGTCTCGCCTACGTGCCCGGCGACGTCAACCTCTGGCCCAACCTCACGGGCGGCGAGGCGATCGACGTCTTCGGCTCCCTCCGCGGGGGCCTTGACCGCGACCGCCGCGCCGAGCTGATCGAGCGGTTCGACCTCGACCCGACGAAGAAGGGCCGCGCGTACTCCAAGGGCAACCGGCAGAAGGTCGCCCTCATCGCCGCGCTCGCCTCGGACGTCGAGCTCTACCTCCTCGATGAGCCCACCGCCGGGCTCGACCCGCTCATGGAGGTCGTCTTCCAGGACGTCATCCGGCAGCTGCGCGACGACGGCAAGACGGTGCTGCTCTCGAGCCACATCCTCAGCCAGGTCGAGAAGCTCTGCGACCGCGTGAGCATCATCCGGCTCGGCAAGGTCGTCGAGACCGGGACGCTGCTCGACCTGCGTCACCTCACGCGGACCACGGTCGAGGCCGACACCCGCGAGACGCCGGTCGGGTTCGACCGTCTCACGGGCGTCCACGACGTGACCGTGTCGGGCCACCGGGTGCGCTTCTCCGTCGACGGCGACCACCTCGACGAGGCGGTCCGGCACCTCAGTGCGCTCGGCCTCGGCAGCCTGGTCAGCCAGCCCCCCACCCTCGAGGAGCTGATGCTCCGCCACTACGGCGACGAGCTCGCCGGCAACGGGCGCGAGAAGGTCGGGCAGGACCGATGACCGCCACGACCACCCGCCCCGCCACGCCGGTTCGCCCGGCACGCAGCGACGGCGGACCCCTGACGGGCTTCGGGACGCTGCTCCGGCTCATCGGCCGCCGCGACCGCGTCCGGGTGCCGCTGTGGATCCTCGCCATCACCGCCACCCAGGTCGCCGGTGCGGCGGCCTACCCCGGGCTCTACCCCGATGCCGCGGCCCGTCTCGTCCAGGCGGAGGTCATCGGGTCCAGCCCCGCCATGAAGGCGATGACCGGCCCCGGCCACGGGCTCGACGACTACACGTTCGGCGCGATGATGACGAACGAGTACCTCGGCCTCATGGTCATCTTCGCCGCGCTGATGAGCGTCTTCATGGTGGTGCGCCACACGCGAGCCGAGGAGGAGGAAGGGCGGGCCGAGCTCGTCCGGGCCAACGTCACCGGCAGCGCCGCCGCCCTGAGCGCGGCCCTCACCGCGGCCGTGCTCGCCAACGTCGTGCTCGGGCTCCTCGTCGCGGCCGGGATGGCCTCGCTCGGCATCGAGACCATCGACTGGCCCGGCTCGCTGCTCTACGGTGCCGCGTTCGCCGCCGTGGGCATCGTCTTCGCCGCGATCGCCGCAGTGACGACGCAGGTGACCCAGTTCGCCCGCGCCGCCTCCGGGATGGCCGGCGCCCTCATCGGCGCCGCCTACCTGCTCCGCGCGATCGGCGACGTCATGGTCAACGGCCTCTCGTGGCTCTCCCCCATCGGCTGGTCGCAGGCGACCGCAGCCTACGTCGACGACAACTGGTGGCCCATCATCCTGTCGCTGCTCGTCGCAGGTGCGCTCGCGGCTCTCGCGTTCCGCCTCGCCGGCCGACGCGACGTCGGAGCGGGCCTGCGCGCCGAGCGACGCGGCGTCGCCCAGGCGTCCCGTGGCCTCGGCACTCCCCTGGGCCTCGCCTGGCGACTGCAGCGCTCGACCGTCATGTGGTGGAGCATCGGCATGTTCGTGTTCGGCGCGTCCTACGGGTCCGCCATCGACGTCATCGAGGACTACGCCGACAACGACGTGGTCGCAGACCTCGTGGAGAGCATGGGCGGCACCACACTCACGGACTCGTACCTCGCGATGATCATGGGCATCCTCGCCATCGTCGTCAGCATCTTCGCCGTGACGGCCGCCCTCAGACCGCGTCGCGAGGAGACGTCCGGACGGGTGGAGAGCGTCCTCGCCACCGAGGTGTCACGCACCGAGTGGTACGCGTCACATCTGGTGGTCGCGCTCCTGGGCAGCGTCTTCATCCTGTTCGTCACGGGCCTCGGCCTGGGGTTGGCTGCGCTCGGCACCGCCACCGGCGGCTCCATCCTGGGGCAGGTCATCCCGGCGATGCTCGCCTACACCCCCGCCGTCTGGGTCGTGGTCGGCGTGGCCGTCCTCGCCGTGGGTTGGGCCCCCCGCGCCGCGCTGGCCGCCTGGCTGCTCGTCGTGTACGCGTTCTTCATGCGCTACATGGGTGCGTTGCTCGACCTTCCCCAGTGGATGATGAGCCTCTCCCCCTTCAGCCACATCGCCTCCCTGCCGGCGGAGGACTTCCGCGCCACCCCCGTGATCCTGCTCACGGTGATCGCCCTGGCCTTCATCGGCCTCGGCCTGGTCGGCTTCAACCGTCGAGACGTCGAGGCGACCTGACCCGCGACACCCCGGTTGGGGACCGCCCGGGCAGCAGACCGGGTGCTCGCCCTCTAGGCTCGGGCCCGTGAGCAGGTCACGCGGCCCGGGCTGGCTTCCCAACCAGCACGGCGCGTGGGCCATGCTCGCCTCTCCCCTGGCCGTCGGCGTCCTCGCCGGTGGTCCGGCGTGGGTGCACCTGCCCCTGACCGGCCTGTGGTTCGTCGGGTACTTCGCCTTCTTCGCCACGAGCCTGTGGCTCAAGGCTCGGCGGCGCCCCCGCTACTGGCCGCCCGTCCGGGCGTACGGCGCCGCCACGCTGCTCCTCGGCCTCGCGACCCTCGCCCTCGAGCCCCGCCTCGTGGTGTGGGCGCCGTTGTTCCTCCTTCCCCTGGGGATCGGGCTGGCCGCCGCGGCCGCGCGCCGGGAACGCGAGCTGCTCTCGGGCCTGGCCACCGTGGTCGGCTCCGGTCTGATGACCGTCGTGGCCTACGCCGCCGGCCCGGGTCCCGACCTGGGCCGTGCCTGGCTGCTCGCGCTGACGCAGTTCCTCTACTTCGCGGGGACGGTGTTCTACGTCAAGTCAGCGATCCGCGAGCGCGGCAACCGCCGGTTCCTGTGGGAGAGCGTCGCGGCCCATCTCGTCGCCACCGGGGTCGTCCTGGCGTACTCCCCGTGGCTGGCCCTCGCCTTCGTCGTCCTCACGGCACGAGCCGCGGTCGTGCCGCGGCTCGGCGCCACGCCCAAGCAGTTGGGGATCGGCGAGATCGTGGCCACGCTCGTCGTCGCCGTGGTGTCGCTCGTCACCGTCTAGGGGACGGTCCGGCAGGACACGAGCCGCGGCGGGCTCCACGAGCTGGACGTGTTGTCCCACGCCGATGCGCACAGGTGTGGGAAAGTGCGACGCATGACCGACGTCGCCGTCCACCGGGCCCGCCCGGAGACGAAGGAACAGCGCTCCTGGTACTGGTACGACTGGGCCAACTCCGCCTACGTCACGACGACGGCGACCGTGCTCATGAGCCCGTACCTCACGTCCGTCGCGAAGGCCGCCGCCTGCCCGGACCTCGCCGCGGGCGCGACGTGCACGACGAACCTCAGCTTCTTCGGGGTGCCGATCTCCCCGGGGTCCGTCTACCCCTACACGGTGACGATCTCGACGATCGTCTCGGCCATCATGCTCATCTTCATCGGCGCGATCGCCGACCGGAGCAGCCAGCCGACCCGCCTGTTCGCCGGCTTCGCCTGGGCAGGTGCGGCGGCAGCCGGCCTGATGTTCTTCGTCTCCGGCTCGAACTGGCAGCTCGGCGTCCTGCTCGTGATGATCACCAGCCTCTGCCTCGGCGCGTCACTCGTCATCTACGACTCGCTCCTGTGCCGCATCGCCAACGAGAACGAACGCGACCGGGTGTCCTCCAAGGGCTGGTCCTTCGGCTACCTCGGCGGCGGCATCCTGCTGGCCCTCAACTTCGCCCTCGACCTGTTCCACGAGGACCTCGGGCTCGACCGGGCCACCTCGACCCGCGTCAGTCTGCTCAGCGCCGGGCTGTGGTGGGCGGCCTTCACGGTCATCCCCTATCGCGGTCTGCGTCACATCACCGGCACCGTGGCGCCCCCGGTCGACCGCAGGGCCGGCGTCCTCGGCGGGAGCCTCACCCAGCTGCGCACGACGTTCCGGGAGCTGCGGCTCTACCCCCAGACGCTGCTCTTCCTCGTCGCCTACCTGTTCTTCAACGACGGGATCCAGACCGTCATCGGCAGCTCGAGCCTCTACGGCATCGAGGAGCTGAAGTTCGACGAGACGTTCGTCCTCGGGGTCTTCCTCTTCGTCCAGTTCGTCGCCTTCTTCGGGGCCCGGCTCTTCGGGCGGGTCGCCGGCAAGGTCGGGGCCTGGCGGACGGTGCTCTACGGCATCGGCCTGTGGACCGTGGTCGTCATCGTCGCGTTCGTCACGCCCCAGCGAGCCACGACCACCTTCCTCGCGCTCGGCCTCCTCATCGGCATCGTCCTGGGCGGCACGCAGGCGCTCTCGCGCTCGCTGTACAGCCAGCTGATCCCCAAGGGGCGGGAGGCTGAGTTCTTCAGCCTCTACCAGGCGATGGAACGCGGCACGAGCTGGCTCGGGACTCTCGCGTTCGGACTGACCTTCCAGTTCACCGGCTCGTACCGATGGGCCATCGTCGTGCTGATCCTCTTCTTCATCGTCGGTGGGTTGTTGCTCTCCAGGGTCGACATGCGGCGGGGCATCGAGGAGGCAGGCAACCCCGTCCCCGTGGTCGTGTGACGCCTCGTCGCGCAACGTCGGGAACAAGCCAACCCTCTGGCTCGTTCAAGCGTCTGTGAGGGTAGGTACCCGCGTGGGTACAGGCCAGGAACAGACTTTCTTTGGGAGGGGTCCCGATGGCAGACCGAGCACTACGAGGTTCGAACCTCGGCGCACGCAGCTTCGAGAGCGACGAGAACGTCGTGCCCAGTGAGCGGATGCTCACCGTCTACCTCTGCGCCAACGGACACCGCACCGAGCTGCCGTTCTCGGTGGAGGCCGAGGTGCCGCCGACGTGGGAGTGCCGCTGCGGGCTCGATGCCCGACTTCAGGGCGGTGGGCCGGAGCCGGAGGCCAAGCCGGTCAAGCACCAGCGCACGCACTGGGACATGCTCCTCGAGCGGCGCTCCATCCCTGAGCTCGAGGAGCTCCTCGAGGAGCGGCTGACGCTTCTGCGCGAGTCGCGCGGCGAGAAGCCGCGCCGCAAGAAGTCAGCCTGACCTTCACATCCCCTGGCCTGAGAGGGCCCGTCCCGTTCGTGGGGGCGGGCTCTTTCACATACCGGCCGTATGCCGCTGGGCTGGCTTCCGCACGCGGCCCTCAGTCGTCGACGATCTCCCCTTCGATGACGTCGCCTCGGGTGGTCGGGCCCGTGCGGTCCGGCCCGATCCCGCCGGAGCCGCCCGCGAGGTAGGGCGACTGGGCGAGGAGCCGCTTGGTGATCACCGTCTCGAGCAGCCGGCGGGCCACGGGCCGGGTGACGGGGACGACCAGCGCGAAGCCGACGACGTCGGTGAGGAAGCCCGGGGTCAACAGCAGGGTGCCGCCGATGAGGACGAGAACGCCGTCGGCGAGCTCGCGAGCGGGCATCCGACCGCTGCGGAGCGCCTCCACCAGTGCCCCCCATGCCCGCGCGCCCTCACGACGGATGAGCCAGGCGCCGAGGACGGAGATGGCGACCAGGAGGAAGAACGTGGGCCAGCCGCCGATGACCTGACCGACGGCCACGAGGGCCATCACCTCGAGGATCGGCACCACGAGGAGGAGCAGCGCGACGACCCGGGTCGGGCGCAGCCCTCCTCGGCGCGTCGCGGTCACGGCTCGCGCCCGAGGTCGACCGGGTCTGGTTCGGGCTCGCCGGCGGAGGCCGGTGGCCGCTTCCGTTGCAGCGCGGACCTGAGCTGACCGACCCGGTGCTCGAGGCCCCACTTCGTCACGTTGAGGAGGGCTTCGCGGACGATGTCCTGGCCCATCTTGGAGACCCCCACCTCCCGCTCGACGAAGGTGATGGGCACCTCGACGACGGTGAGGCCGGCCCGAATCGCCCGCAATGTCAGGTCGATCTGGAAGCAGTAGCCCTGCGACTCGACGCCGTTGAGGTCCATCGTTCGCAGGGCGCTGGTCCGGTAGGCCCGGTAGCCGGCCGTCGCATCGTTGACGCCCATCCCGAGCAGCACCTTGGTGTAGAGGTTCGCGCCGACCGAGAGGAGCTTGCGCCGCAGGGGCCAGTTGCGCACCTGCCCTCCCGGGATCCAGCGCGCACCGATGACGAGGTCGGCGTCCGTGAGCGCCGCCAGGATCTGTGGCAGCTGTTCCGGCTGGTGCGACCCGTCGGCGTCGATCTCGACCGCGACGTCGTACCCCTCCTCCAGCGCGAGGGCGAAGCCCGCCAGGTAGGCCCGACCGAGGCCCTCCTTGCCGGCGCGGTGCACCACGCGGATGCGGTCGTCCTGGGCTGCGAGCTCGTCCGCGACGGTGCCGGTGCCGTCCGGCGAGTTGTCGTCGAGGACGAAGAGGTCGGCCGCGGGGACGCTGGCGCGCAGCCTGGCCAGGATGAGGGGAAGATTGTCGCGCTCGTTGTACGTCGGAACGAGCACGGCGACTCGGGCCACGGGTTCGCGCTGCGTCGTCATGCTCGGGTCATTCCCGTCGTCGGTGGTTCGGGTCGATGTCATCGGTGGTTCGGGGGCGTCGCCGCGCGGCCGCCGCGACCAGCCCGAGCAGGGCCAGCACCGCCGCGAGCTCCGGTGTCCCCCCGAGTCTGACGGACAGCGTCCGCGAGTCCCGCAATGGTAGGGCACCGCGTACGACCGCCTGTGTGTACAACGACGTGACCTGATGGGCGGTTCCGTCGGGGGTGATCAAGGCGCTCTGGCCCACCGTGGACACGTGGACGACGGACCGGCCGAGCTCGATGGCGCGCAGCCGGCTGATGGCCAGCTGCTGGGGTGACTCGGCCGTGTAGCCGAAGGTGGCGTTGTTCGTCTGGACGACCAGGACGTTGGCTCCGGCATTGACCACGTCGCGCATGATGTCGTCGTAGGCCACCTCGAAACAGATGGACAGGCCGGCCCGGATCACCTGGCCGGAACGGGCCGGGACGGTGAAGAGGCCGACCTCGGACCCCGGGTAGAAGTCCCGACGGACCAGGTCGACCTGGTCGCTGAAGAGGCGCCAGAAGTCTCGGTTCGGGATGTACTCGCCGAAGGGCACCGGGTGCCGCTTGACGTAGCGAGCGGTGTCGCCCTTCCCCGGCTCGAAGAGCAGCGACGTGTTGGAGAGGTATCCCTCGGGTTCCTCCAGCAGCCCGCCGACGATGAGCGGCACCCCGGTCTGGGCCACGGTGTTGCGGATCAGCTGGTTGGCGTCCTCGTTGCGGAGCGGGTCGATGTCGGAGGCGTTCTCCGGCCAGACGTAGAGGTCCGGACGCGGCTGGCCCGCTGCCTCCCCGGCTGCCCGTGCGGCCAGCGTCGCGTTGACGTGGTTGTCCAGCACCGCTCGGCGCTCCGCGTTGAAGTCGAGACCTGGTCGCGGGACATTGCCCTGGATGCCGACGAACTCCGCCGTCGGTCCGTCCGTCGAGATCGGCACCAGCAGGCCTGACACGGCCAGCCCGACGGCGAGGCCACCCGGGAGCGCGACCCGGCCCAGCGGCATACGACCCACCGCGCGGGTCGCGACCATGGCGAGCAGGGCACCGGTGAGCGCTACGGCGAACCCGACCGAAGGTGCACCGCCGAGCGCTGCGAGCCTGCCGAAGGGTGCGTCTGCCTGGGAGAAGGCGAGCTTGACCCAGGGAAAGCCACCGTAGGGCGCTCGGGAGCGCAGCGACTCGGCGCAGATGAACGCCACCGCGAAGGCGAGCGGACGCACGGTGCCTCGCGCGGAGAGCCAGGCGTAGACCGTCCCGGCGAGTCCGAAGAACAGGGCCTGGAGGGTCGAGAGAGCGAACCAGGGCAGGTTGCCGACGTAGACCCCCGACCAGTGCAGGGTCGGGACGAAGAACGCGAGGCCGGCGAGCAGGCCGAGCGCGAAGCCGGCCCGAGGGCGAACTCCGGTCAGGACGAGCGCGAGTACCGCCAGCGCGAGCGGCGCGGCCCCCCAGAGGTCGAACGTCGGGAACGCCAGGCAGAGCAGTCCCCCACTGGCGAGGGCAGCGAGCACGCGAGACAGCACGCGCCCCACCGTATGCTGAGCGGCTCGCCTCTTGCTCGTGGGGTGCCTCAGGGGACGACGACGACGCCGCGTGCCGTCGTCGCGACGAGGGCGGGCTCGAGGAGGTCCGCCGCGGACTCCCCCCGGGCCGGGTTGCCCCGGCCGACGACGCGCACCTCGAAGGCCATCTCCCGGCTGCGCCGGCCGACCCTGACGATCTCCGCACTGATCTCGATGACATCGCCAGCCCGGACCGGGGCCTTGAACTGGACGTCGCTGTAGGACGCGAACAGGCCCTCGTCACCGTCGGTCAGGATGCACATCTCCGTGGCGACGTCGCCGAACGCCGCGAGCGAGTAGGCGCCGTCGACGAGGTTGCCGGCGTAGTGCGCGTGGCTGTAGGGGACGTAGCGACGGTGGGTGACCCGCGTGCCGACCTCGGCCTTGGTGGTGTGCTCGCTCACGGCTGCTTCTTTCCCTTCCGGACGGACATCTCGTGGACGAGGTAGCTGGCCACCTCGGAGGGCGTCGTGCCGCGGCCGAAGATGCGGTCGATGCCCAGCTTCGCCTCGGAGCCCTCCTCGAAGCGTGGTCCCCCGGCGACGAGGATCGGCACCTGTCCCGCGGGATACGCCTCGCGGAAGGCTGCGGACATCTGCATCGTGTTGTGGATGTGGGCGTCCTTCTGCGTGACGACCTGGCTGATGAGGACGGCGTCGGCCTTCTCGGCCCTGGCCTGGGCCACGAGGTCGGGCACGAGCACCTGAGCGCCGAGGTTCACGACCTTGATCTCGCTGTAGTACTCGAGGCCCTTCTCCCCCGCGAACCCTTTGATGTTGAGGATCGCGTCGATCCCGACCGTGTGAGCGTCGGTGCCGATGCACGCACCGACGACGACAAGGCGGCGGCGCAGGTGCTTGCGGATGGCCGCGTTGGCCTCCTTCGCCGACAGGATGGGGTACTCCCGTTCCACGACCACCACCTCGTCGAGGTTGACGAGGTGGTGCACGCTGCCGTAGACGACGAAGAAGGTGAAGTCGGGGCCCATCGGCTTGGCGTGGACGAGGAGGGCGGGGTCGAGACCCATCTTCTTCGCCAGCTGGAGCGCGGCGCCCTCTGCCCGCTTGTCGTGGGTGACGGGCAGGGTGAAGGACAGCTGCACCATGCCGTCGCCGGTGGTGTCGCCGTACGGGCGGATGACGGCGGACATCACTTTCCTCCCTTGGGGGCCGTGACCTTGGGGGCCGTGACCTTGGGAGCCGGGACGCCGGCGTCGAGGGCTGTGATGGCCGGGTTGTCGTAGCCCGGTGCCCGCTTCACGACCCCCTCGAGACCCTTTCCCGCGTCCGCCGGCCGCTTCATCAGCCCGAAGGTGCCGTCGGCGATGGCGGCGAGGAGCGGCGGGTCCCCCGAGGGGTCGGAGTCGTGGACGATGCGCTCGAGCAGCTCGACCGCCTCACCGAGGACCTGTCGGGCCCGTGTCTGGATGAAGCCGTCGCGTGGCGGGTGGAAGTCCTCGGTCAGGCCGCTCGCCGCGTTCATCACGTAACGGACGTTCTGCAGCGCGAGGTCGCGGTCGGAGAGGAAGGGCGTGACCACCGCCTCGGTCATCATGCCGACGAGCAGGATGCCTTGGCCGGTCATCGCACCGACGAGGTTGAAGAAGCCGTCGAGGAGATAGCCGCGGAAGACGTCGCCTGTCATGTGCTTCGTCGGCGGCATCCACTTGAGCGGAGCCTCCGGGAAGAGCTGCCGGGCCAGCATGGCGTGGGCGAGCTCGAGCCGGAAGCTGTCCGGCAGGTCGGGGTTGATCTCGAAGGCGTGGCCCAGGCCGAGCTGCCAGTCCTCCAGCCCCGCCTCCTTGGCGAAGCGCTCGTTGAGCAGCTGGCTGACGGTCACCGTGTGAGCGGCCTCGACGGCGTCGGCTGTGGTCAGGTAGTTGTCCTCGCCCGTGTTGATGATGATGCCGGCGCGCGCATGGATCTGGCGCGAGAACCGCTGGTCCACGAAGGTGCGGATCGGGTTGATGTCGCGGAAGAGAATGCCGTACATCGAGTCGTTGAGCATCATGTCGAGACGCTCCATGCCTGCGAGGGCGGCGATCTCCGGCATGCACAACCCGGACGCATAGTTCGTCAGCCGGACGTAGCGGCCCAGTTCCTTGCTCACCTCGTCGAGGGCCGCTCGCATGAGGCGGAAGTTCTCCTGGGTCGCGTAGGTGCCGGCAAAACCCTCCCGGGTCGCTCCCTCGGGCACATAGTCGAGGAGGGACTGGCCCGTGGACCGGATGACGGCGATGACATCGGCACCCTCGCGGGCCGCGGCCTGCGCCTGCGGGATGTCCTCGTAGATGTCCCCCGTGGCGACGATGAGGTAGATCCACGGCTTCTGCCTCGGGTCGCCCAGGCGGGAGACGAGCCGCTCGCGCGTCCGTCGCGCGGAGTCGATGCGCTTGAGGCCAACCCCGACCCCGCGGGCGGCCGCCCGCCGCGCGGCCTGCTCCTCCCGACCGGTGGGAAGACGGAACGACACGTTGCCGCTGGAGGCCTTCTGGGCGAGCGTCGTCAGGTCGTCGGCGTCCCCCCGCAGCAGCGCGTCGTACACGGGGGTGGTGACCCCGTGCTCGAGACCGACCTGGTCGCGGACCGCCGTGACCAGGTGGTTCACCCAGGGAACCCGCTCATGGTCGGCGCCGGAGAGCCCGGCCAGTCGCAGGGTGGCCCGCTCGACGGAGACTGTCGTGTGCCGTCTGGCGATGGAGACCACGGGAGCCGCGGCGTGGCGGGCCAGGCGGCGCGCCGTGCGGACGAGCTCTGGGTCGAGGTCGAGACGTGCCGGAGAAGTCACGGTGTCAGCCTAGCGAACCCGGACATCTTCCGGTGGAAGGGCGGTGTTACCGCAAGAACGGCACCGCACAGGCCCATCTCCACCAGGCGTGACATTCGGTGTGGCCCATCTGACCAAGACGGCTGACATGGCCGGCTACGCGGAGGCACGCGGGGTGCCTTCAGCGAGACTCGCCACCCTCGCCGGCTCCAGGCGCCTCTCGAAGAGAGCGCGAACGCTCGGGTTGCTCCGGACGAGGTCGAGCGCGAGGTCGGCGTGGCCGGGTACGTACCCGTTGCCGATGAGCATCCGCACGTCCGAGGCCAGCCCCTCTGCACCGAGGGCTGCCGCGGCGAAGTTGGTGGCCATGCTGAAGAAGATGATGGTGCCGCCGTCTGCCGTCGCGAGGATGGCGGGCTGCTCGCAGCCCGGGACGTCGACACAGACGACCGTGACATCCGCCGGACCACCGGCGCTCTCGACTGCAGCGCGCAGGCCCAGGGGTGACCGGGCGTCCGCGATGACCACGTCGTCCGCCAGCCCCGTCGGCAGGAGCAGGTCACGCTCGTCTTCGGTCGGCACGACGGCGACGACCCGCCCGGCGCCCGCCTGACGGGCGGCCGCGAGCGAGAGTGAGCCGGACTTGCCCGCACCTCCGAGCACGACGACGGTGGGGTCGGTCGGCGTTCCCGCCCGACCACTGGCGTGGTCGTGCACGACTCGGGCGACGAGCGCGGGCGCGCCGCACACGTCCATCACCATGAGAGCCAGCCGTGGGTCCATGTCGGCCGGGATCCGGGCGGCGATCGTCCGTCCGAAGAGGATGGCGTGCCCCTTGGCGGGCACCTGCTCGGATCGGCCGTCCCAGCGCTCCAGACCATCGGTGATGGCCAACGGGGTCAGCGACAGGGAGACCAGGGTGGCGACCCGGTCGCCGACCTCGAGGCCGGTGCGGCTCTCCGGCCCGACCTCGGCCACGGTGCCGATGAGCATCCCTCCGGAGCCGGTGACGGGGTTCTGCATCTTCCCTCGCTCCGCGATGATGGCACGCACCTCGGTGCGCACGGCGTCGCCGTCGACGACTCCCCCGCTGCTGTGCTTCTCCGCGAGCTGCCGGAAGGACGCAGCATCCAGGTTGAGGGTCTCGACGTCGATCCGCACCTCGTCCGGCCACAGCTCCGGGCGCGCATCGAGCCGGCGGGCTGCCTGCGGCAAGGTGACGGCGTCACCCGTCGGGTCGAGGACGCGGTGGAGGCCCACCGGGGAGGAGGCCGATCGTGTGCTCATGTAGAGATCCTTCGGTTGGAGGGAACTTAGGCAGGATATCCTGTTGCAGCCTACGAGATACACGACGAATAGTTTGGCTATCGTGGTGCACATGACGAAGGTTGAGCAGCCCTACGTGTACCAGCGCCGCGAGCTCGTGGAGCCTGACTGGACCCGCTTCCCCGGATGGCGGGCAGTCACGCAGGCCGACTGGGACAGTGCACAGTGGCAGCGCGTCAACTGCGTTCGCAACGTCAAGCAGTTGCGTAGCCTCATGGGCGACCTGCTCGACGACCGGTTCTACACCGATCTCGAGCGCGACCAGGCCGAGCGCGCGACGATGTCCATGCTCGTGCCGCCCCAGATGCTCAACACGATGGTGCCCGCGACGTCCGCTGCGATGCCCGCATCAGGGGCGGACTTCACCGAGGCGTTCTACGCGGATCCCATCCGGCGCTACATGCTCCCGGTCTTCTCCGACCGTCGCACGGACTGGCCCTCCCACCCCTTCTCCTCGCGCGACTCCCTGCACGAGCACGACATGTGGGTGGCCGAGGGCCTGACGCACCGCTACCCCACCAAGGTGCTTGCCGAGCTGCTGCCCACCTGTCCCCAGTACTGCGGTCACTGCACGCGCATGGATCTCGTCGGCAACTCCACCCCCCAGGTGAACAAGCTGAAGTTCGACCTCAAGCCAGTCGACCGGTACGACGCGATGCTCGCCTACCTCCGGAACACGCCGAGCGTCCGGGACGTCGTCGTCTCGGGGGGCGACGTCGCGAACATGCCGTGGAAGAACCTGGAGTCCTTCCTCGACCGGCTCCTCGAGATCGACAACATCCGCGACATCCGGCTCGCGACGAAGGCACTCATGGGCCTGCCGCAGCACTGGTTCGCCGACGACGTGGTCGAAGGGGTGGCGCGGGTCGCCGCCACGGCGCGGGCCCGGGGCGTCTCACTGGCGATCCACACCCACGTCAACAACGCCCAGTCCGTCACCCCCGCCGTTGCCCGGGCCTCGCGGGCCATGCTCGAGGCGGGAGTCCGGGACGTCCGGAACCAAGGCGTCCTCATGCGCGGGATCAACGACTCGACCGAGCAGCTGCTCGATCTCTGCTTCGCCCTCGCGGACGGCGCCTCCATCACGCCGTACTACTTCTACATGTGCGACATGATCCCGTTTGCCGAGCACTGGCGCCTCTCGCTGGCTGAGGCCCAGCGCCTGCAGCACTCGATCATGGGCTACCTCCCGGGCTTCGCCACCCCGCGGATCGTGTGCGACGTGCCCTTCGTCGGCAAGCGATGGGTCCACCAGCAGGACGAGTACGACACCGAGCGCGGCATCTCGTACTGGCGCAAGAACTACCGCACGTCGATCGAGGGCGAGGACACCCAGGCCCTCTCGAGGGAGTACGTCTACTACGACCCGATCTACACCCTTCCCGAGTCGGGCCAGCAGTGGTGGCGAGAGTCGATCGACCACGACCAGCTGCTCGTCGCCGCGGAGGGGCGGGCAGCAGCCAGCCGGGCCGCCGCCGAGTCACAGCTCGTCCAGAGCCACTGACGCGCTCGGTCGTCCAGCCCGCAACAGCCTCCGGTCGGGACGACTCGCCTCCCCCTAGACTGCCGTCGTGACCGCCAAGCCGCCGACCCGCACCCGCATGCCCCGAGCCGAGCGGGAGGCGCAGATGCTCGAGGTGGCCGAGCGGGTCTTCGGGGCCAACGGTTTCCACGCCACCACGATGGACGACATCGCAGAGCAGGTCGGAGTCACCAAGCCCCTCATCTACGACTACTTCGGGTCGAAGGAAGGGCTGCTCGCCGCGACCATCGAGCGGGCTCGGCACCAGCTGCTCGACGCCCTCATCACCGCTTGGGACTCCGACGCCGAGGCGGCTCCCCGGGAGCGGGTGGCCGCGGTCATCACGGCGTTCTTCACCTTCATCGACGAGCACGAGCAGGCGTTCGCCCTGCTGCGCACCGAGGGTTCCCTCATCGGTGAGGCCGCCGCCTCGGTCGAGCGGATCCGCCAGCAGACCGCCAAGGCTCTCGCCGAAGGCATCACCATGCTGCCCGAGTTCGCGGACCTGGCCCCCGGCCGCGTCGTCGCCCTGGCCGAGGTGATGATCGGCGGCATCGAGCGGCTCGCCGTGTACCGCAGCACGCATCCCGGCATCACGTCCGACGAGGCTGCCGAGCTCGTGGTCACCATGGCCTGGGACGGCCTGGGCTCGCTCGCCAGGGCGTGACCCAGTGTCACCGCCGAGGCGCAGGCCCCGGTCCGCCGGTCCGGCCACCCCTGCGACGGTCGCCCTCGACGTCCTGGGCGTCGACTACCGGGGCCACACCTATCGGCACGACGCTGCTGAGACCGGCTATGGAGCCGAGGCCGCCCGGGAGCTCGGGGTTCCCGCGGAACGCATCTTCAAGACGCTGCTCGTCGACACCGGCGACGGCCTCGCTGTCGCCGTGGTCCCGGTCGCCGGCCAGCTCGATCTCAAGGCCATGGCGGCCGCGCTCGGAGTCAAGGCGGTACGGCTCGCGGACCCGGCCGACGCGGCGCGGAGCAGCGGATACGTCATCGGCGGGATCTCTCCGCTCGGCCAGAAGCGGCGGCTGCCGACGGTGGTCGACACCTCGGCGACCGACCAGGCGACCATCTACGTCTCCGGCGGGCGACGAGGTTTCCAGCTCGAGCTGTCCCCCGTCGAGCTGCTCCGCGCCACGGACGGGTCAGCCTCCCCCGTCGCCCGGGCCTGACGCCGGATGACCGGTCCCTCTGGCCGCCTGACCCGGGTGAGCCTCATCCTCGTTCTCGCCGCGTTGACCATGGTCGGTCCGTTCAGCATCGACGCGATCCTGCCGGCCTTCGACGCCCTGTCGACCGAGCTTCGCGTCGACGACGCGTCGGTGCAGCAGACCCTCAGCGTCTACCTCGGCAGCTTCGCCTTCGCGAGTCTCTTCCACGGGTCGCTCTCCGACGCGGTCGGCCGCAAGCCGGTCATCCTGACCGGCTGCGCTCTCTACGCTCTCGCCTCGGCGTGGTGCGCACTGGCTCCGTCCATGCCGGTGCTCCTCGCCGGACGGGCTGCGCAGGGCCTCGTCGCCGGGGCCGGCATGATCGTGGGCCGGACCGTCGTGCGCGACCTCTACGACGGGCCCTCGGCTCAGCGCTTCATGAGCCACATCTCGATGATCTTCGCCATCGCCCCAGCCCTGGCGCCGATCGTCGGGGGCTGGATCCTCGGCTGGGGTTCCTGGCGGACCATCTTCTGGGTGCTCGCCGGCTACGGCTTCGTGATCGTGCTGCTGACCGGGGTCCTCCTGCCCGAGACGCACCCACGCAGCTCTCGGATCCCCTTTCGCCCCAAGCCTCTCGTCACATCGTTCCTCGCTGCGGCGCGCGACCCGTCCGTCCTTCGGCTGAGCAGCGCGATCGCGCTCAACTTCTCGGCGCTCTTCCTCTACATCGCCTCCGCGCCCGCGATCGTCGTCGACCACCTCGGTCTGGGCGCGCAGGACTTCGGCGTCCTCTTCGTGCCGCTCGTCGTCGCGATGATGCTCGGTTCGTTCCTCACCGGCCGGCTGGTCGGACGCGTCCGCCAGGGCGCGTTCGTGGCGGCGGGCTTTGCCATCGCGCTGGCCGGTTCCGCGTTCGCCGTGGTCTACCAGGCAACCGCGCAGCCTCCGCAGACCGCCTGGAGTGTCGTCCCCGCCGCGACCGGAGCCCTGGGCGTCGCCCTCATCTTCCCGATCCTCACGATCAGTCTGCTCGACCTGCGTCCAAGGGAACGGGGGGCGGTCTCGTCGTTCCAGGCCTTCCTCAGCACGCTCCTCAATGCGGTCGTGGCGGGGGTGGCCGCTCCGCTCGTCAGTGGGTCGTTGGTGACCCTGGCCCTGGTCTCGGGGGCCTTCACGTCGGGAGCGCTGCTGCTCTGGCTCATACATCGCCGCTCTCACCGGGCCCCGTCGACCCGGCCGGACCTCCCACTCGAGGAGCCGACGGACCAGCTGTGAAGGTCCGAAC
The DNA here is from genome assembly GCF_000184685.1 of Intrasporangium calvum DSM 43043. Taxonomy (NCBI): domain Bacteria; kingdom Bacillati; phylum Actinomycetota; class Actinomycetes; order Micrococcales; family Intrasporangiaceae; genus Intrasporangium; species Intrasporangium calvum. The sequence goes on along the minus strand of NC_014830.1, from coordinate 2,015,464 downwards.
CACCAACGGGAGCCTCGCAGGGCTCAGTCGTGCGCCGGCGCCTCCGCAGCGCTGCTCCGGCCCTCCCAAGGGGTCGAGAGGACGACCGTCGTCCGGGTGGAGACGTTGGCCGCCGTGCGGATCCGGGCGAGCAGGTCCTCCAGAGCACCGGGTATCGACGTGCGGATCTTGAGGATGTAGCTCTCGTCCCCGGCGACCGAGTAGCAGTCCTCGATCTCCGGGATGTGCCGCAGTCGCTCCGGCACGTCGTCGGGAGCGCTGGGGTCGAACGGCGTGACCGAGATCAGGGCGGTGAGCGGGAGGGAGAGCGCCTCCGGGGACACGGTCGCGGTATAGCCGGTGATGACGCCACGCTCCTCGAGCCGGCGAACCCGTTGGTGGACCGCGGACGTCGACAGACCCGTGGCCCGGCCCAGATCGGTGAAGCTCATCCGGCCGTCCGCCAGCAGCAGGCCGACGAGCCGACGGTCGAGGTCTTCCATGCTTGGAACAGTAGTCGAGCGGGCTCCGTCGGGCAGGTCCGTTCCACGATGGGGATCACCTGGGGGCCGCACTCCCGCCGGCACCGACCTCCAGCCGAGCTATCGCGGACCCCCCCGCCGCCGCCAACGCGTCGCGGTGCGCCCCTCCCAGGCCCCGCACCGCTGGCCGGCCGGGATGGCACGATGGCCGACATGACCGGACGCCTGCTGCTGCTCGACACCGCCTCGCTCTACTTCCGCGCCTTCTACGGGGTCCCTGAGGTCGTCGGACCGAGCGGCGTGCCGACGAACGCGGTCCGCGGGCTGCTCGACATGATCGCCTCCCTCGTCGAGCGCTCGCGTCCCTCGCACCTCGCGGCCTGCTGGGACAACGACTGGCGACCCGCCTTCCGGGTCGAGGCGATCCCCTCGTACAAGACCCACCGGGCTGCGGTCACCTCGCCCGTGGACGCGGCGACCGCCGAGGGTGTCCTCGAGGAGGAGGTGCCCGACGGCCTCGCCGTCCAGGTGCCGATCATCGTGGACGCGTTGGCGGCCCTGGGCCTGGCCCGGGTCGGCGTCGACGGCCACGAGGCCGACGATGTCATCGGCACGCTCGTGACGCTGCACCGGGGCCAGCTCCCGATCGACATCGTCACCGGCGACCGTGACCTCTTCCAGCTCGTCGACGACGCCAACGAGGTCCGCGTGCTCTACACCGCCCGGGGTGGCGTCCGCAGCCCTGACCTCGTGGACGAGGCCTTCCTCCAGGACAAGTACGGCATCCCGGACGGCGCGGCGTACGCCGACATGGCGGTGCTGCGCGGAGACTCCAGCGATGGACTGCCCGGGGTGGCCGGGATCGGCGAGAAGACCGCCGCGAAGCTGATCACGACGTACGGCTCTCTCGAGGCGCTGCGAGCCGCGATCGACGCCGGCGACCCCGCGATCAAGGGGGCGCAGCGGGCTCGGCTCGAGGCGGGCGCCGCGTATCTCGACGCCGCCCCGAAGGTGGTGCAGGTCGTCCGGGAGGCCCCGGTCGGCGAGGTGGATCTGCGCGTCCCGACGAGGGTGGCCGACCCCGCGCTGATGTCCCGCCTCGCGGTCGACCACGGCCTGACGAGCTCGTTCGACCGGGTCGTCACCGCGCTTCGGCTCAGCTAGCCACCCACCGACGATCACGTATGCCGCTGGGCCGGCTCAGCGGCATACGGCACCTTCTCCGCCCCGGCACCTTCTGGCTCGGCTCAGTCGAGCCGGTCAGCAGCCACGACCCCGCGCAGCACGGCGTCGCTCGCCTTCCTCGCGACCCGCTGGAGCTCTCGGTCCCCGGCGTCCGTCAGCTGGCCCAGGAGGTCGATGATCTGCTTGCACCGCCGCACGAAGTCACCGGCGGCCAGCTCGGTGCCCCGGAGCACCTCCTCGAGCGGACGTCCGCTGGCCCACCGGTGCACCGCCCAGGCGATCCCGGGGTCGGGCGCGCCGGTCATGGGCAGCGCCAGAGCGCCCTCGGCGTCCTCGAGGTCGGACCAGATGGCGAGCATCCGGTCATGGGCCTCGCGCACGTCGTCGTTGGGCCACCGCGGTGCCAGCCCACCGTCCTCCCGACGGGGCTCGTGGATGAGCATCGAGACGACAGCGGCAAGGGACGGCGGGTCGAGCTGGCGCCACACGCCCTCACGCAGGCACTCGGCCGCGAGCAGGTCCTTCTCGGTGTAGAGCTGGCGGAGGCGCTCCCCGTGCTCGGTGATCTGCTCGCCACCCTCACCCAGGTAGCCCATGGCGACGAGGAGCTCGCAGATCTTGTCGAACGTCCTGGCCACCGAGTTGGTCCGCCCCTCGATCTTGCGCTGGAGACCCTCGGTCTCTCGCTGCAGGCGCCACCACCGCTCGGCCCAGCGGGCATGGTCCTCTCGATCCGGACACTGGTGACACGGGTGCGCGCGCAGCCGCCGGCGCAGCTCGTCGACGCGCGTGTCGGCGGCGTCCTCGGGGACCGCACGGCGCGGCCGGGGCGGGTCGTGCGGCATGGCCGCCCGGAGGGACGCGGCGAGGTCGCGGCGCGCCTTCGGGTTCTTGGCGTTGAAGTGCTTGGGCACGCGGATCGTGCCGAGCGGCTCGAGCGGCGCCGGCACGTCGTGGAGGGTGAGCCTGCGCAGGTGGTGGTCCTCGGTGACGACCGCTGGGGACGGAGCGTCGCCGCGGCCACCGCCCCGGTTCGGCAGCACGACGACGGCCAGCCCGCTGTACCGCCCGCTCGGGATCCGCACGATGTCGCCGATCTTGAGGCTCTCCAGCGACACCGCCGCCGCGGCGCGCTGCGACGCGGAGCGCGCCTTGGCACCCTCCTTCTCGATGGTGCGGATCTCGTTGCGCATCGCGGCGTACTCGGAGAAGTCGCCGAGGTGGCACGTCATCGACTCCGCGTAGCCCGCGAGCGCCTCCTCGTTGCGTCGGACCGTGCGGACGAAGCCGACCACGGCGCGGTCGGCCTGGAACTGCGCGAACGACGTCTCGAGGATCTCCCTTGCGCTGTCCCGCCCGAACTGTCGCACCAGGTTGACCGCCATGTTGTACGTCGGGCGGAAGCTCGAGCGCAGCGGGTAGGTGCGGGTCGACGCCAGCCCGGCGACGCTCTCCGGGTCGAGGCCACGGTTCCAGAGCACCACCGCGTGGCCCTCGATGTCGATGCCTCGGCGCCCCGCGCGCCCGGTGAGCTGCGTGTACTCGGCCGGCGTGATGTCGACGTGGCTCTCGCCGTTGAACTTGACGAGCTTCTCGAGCACGACGGTGCGGGCTGGCATGTTGATCCCCAGGGCCAGCGTCTCGGTCGCGAAGACCGCCCGGACCCTGCCCTGGGTGAAGAGCTCCTCGACGATCTCGCGGAAGGTCGGCAGCATGCCGGCGTGGTGCGCTGCGAAACCTCTGGTGATCCCCTCGACGAAGTCCCAGTAGCCGAGCACCGCGAGGTCCTCCTCCGCCAGGCCCTGCACCCGCTCCTCGACGAGCCGCCGGTTCGCGGCGCCCTGCGCGTCGGTGACGAGCCGCATCCCGCTCGCTAGGAGCTGGCCGACGGCAGCCTCACAGCCGGCTCGGCTGAAGATGAACGTGATCGCCGGCAACAGGCCCTCTCGGTCGAGCCGCTCGATCACCTCGGCGCGGGTCGCGCCGCCGCCCGGTCGCCCCCCTCGGGAGAAGCCGCGTGCGGCCTCCCCGCCGCCGGGGCCGCGCTGCTCACTGCCGCGGCGGCCGCGCCCACCCCAGTCGTCACCGCGGGTTGCGCCCCGACCGCCCGGACCCCCTCGACCACCTCGGGAGCGGCCTCGGCCGTTTGTCGACCAGTGGCTGTCCCACGCGCCGCGCCCTTCGGTGCCGCGGATGGCGTGCACGAGATCCGGGTTGACACTGACCTCCGCCCGGACCGGCTCGTCCGCCCCCCTCCCCCGGCGTTCCACCGTCTCCTCGACGAAGAGGTCGTAGAGCGACTGGCCGACCATCATGTGCTGCCACAGCGGGACCGGCCGGTGCTCCGAGACGATCACGGCCGTGTCGCCGCGGACCTCGTCGAGCCACGCACCGAACTCCTCGGCGTTGGAGACCGTCGCAGAGAGCGAGACGACGCTGACGTCCGGCGGGAGGTGGATGATGACCTCCTCCCAGACCGCCCCCCGGAAGCGGTCGGCGAGGTAGTGGACCTCGTCCATGACGACCCAGCCGAGACCCTCCAGAGTGCTCGACCCGGCGTACATCATGTTGCGCAGTACCTCGGTCGTCATGACGACGACGGGCGCCTCACCGTTGATGGAGGCGTCACCCGTGAGGAGGCCGACGCGTTCGACGCCGTGGCGGCGCACGAGGTCCGCGTACTTCTGGTTCGACAGGGCCTTGATCGGTGTCGTGTAGAAGGCCTTGCGGCCGGTCTGCAGGGCAAGGTGGACGGCGAACTCGCCGACCACGGTCTTGCCCGCGCCCGTGGGTGCAGCGACGAGGACCCCGCGGCCCTCCTCGACCGCGCGGCAGGCCGCCACCTGGAAGTCGTCGAGGGGGAACTCGAGCTGGGCGGCGAACTCCCGTAGCGCGGGCCCTCTTGAGCCGCCTGCCTCACCGGAGCCGTGTGTCGAACTCATCGCTGTCCATCCTCCCTGCCGTGGGTCGAGTGAGCACCCGGAGGCTCCGCGGGACAACCTCGATGTCGAGCGGGAGCTCGGTGAACGGCTCGCCGTCGGCCTGGGAACGGATCGACCGTGCCTCGAGGCGGACCCGGGCTGCCCGGTGGATCTCCACCGCAGGGTGGGAGACATGTGCTCCGGCGTACACCGAGGGAAACACGCGCAGGAAGGCGGGCACGGAGATCGCCCGGACGAGCAGGACGTCGAAGAGGCCGTCGGTCGGATCGGCGTCCGGGCAGACGATCATGCCGCCGCCGAAGGAGGAGGTGTTGGCGACGGCCACGAGCATGGCGCTCGTCTCGATGCGACGCCCGTCGAGCTCGACGACGTAGGGAATCGGCTTGAAGACCGGTAGCTCACGCAGGATCGCCAGGTTGTACCGCATCTGGCCCCGGGGCCACCGCATCCGAGCGGCGCGCGCCGTGACGACCGCGTCGAAACCCGCACCGAGGACACCCGCGAACCACTTCACCTCACCGTTCGGGCCGGTGGCCCGGCCGGCATCGATGGTCCGGACCGCCCCCCGCGTGATCAGGTCGACGGCTCGGGCGGGGTCGCGGACCGGCAGGCCCAGGTTGCGGGCGAAGTCGTTCCCCGTTCCGGCCGCCACGACTCCCATCGGCGTCTCCGAGCCGGCGACGAGGTTGGCTCCCAGGTGCACGAGGCCGTCACCCCCGACGAGGACGAGCGCGTCGACCCCGGCCCGGATGGCTGCCGTGGCGTGCTCCTCCGACTCCGCCCACGTCCGGCCGGAGGCCTCGACCACCTCGAGGCCGTTGGCCCTGAGCCGCCCGCGGGTCTCCTCGCCCATGGCCCGGCCAGTGCCCCGGCCGGCAGCGGGGTTGATGATCAGGGCGACGCGTCGGGGCACACCGGGAACGCTACAGCGCGGATGCCTGGTCGTCCGGGACGTCAAGCCAGTCGGGGAGGTTCGCCTGCTTCTTCCGGTCGAGCACGAAGGCCACCCCGACCGAGGCGAAGTAGAGGACGATCATCGGCGAGGCCATGAAGAGCATGGTGAACGCGTCGGGAGTCGGCGTCATCACCGCGGCGAACACGAAGATGACCATCACGGCGGGCCGCCACGCCTTGAGCATGGCCCGGCCCGTGAGCAGACCGATGATGTTGAAACAGATGAGGAAGACGGGGAGCAGGAAGGCGCACCCGAAGGCGATGATGAACTTCAGGACGAAGGACAGGTAGAGCGACGCGTCCTGGATGTTGAAGGCACCGGCCGGTGTGAAGTCGAGGAGGACGGCGACGGCCTTCGGCACCATGACGAACGCGGCGGCGCAGCCGGCCACGAAGAGCGGCACGGCGGCGACGACGAACAGCCGGGTGACCCGCTTCTCCTTCTTCGTCAGGCCCGGGACGACGAAACCCCAGATCTGCATGAGCCACACGGGCGACGCGAGGATCAGGCCGACGAAGAGCGCGACGGTCAGCTTGATGGCGAACGCGTCCGTCATCGTCCCGAAGTTGATGTTGACCAGCCCGGCCTCCCCACGCTGGGCGGCGACGTCCTTGAGGGGCTGGATCAGCTGGTTGATGATCCGGTCGTAGTAGATCCAGCCGAGAACGGCGCCGGCCAGGACCGCTCCCCCGGCCAGCATGACGCGGTTGCGCAGCTCGCGCAGGTGGTCGGCGAGGGACATCCGTCCCTCGGGATTGCGTTTGCGCAACAGCGACGGCATCAGTGGCTTCGGTCTTCGATCGTCGGGGCGGGTCTCAGGCGTGGTGTCGGCGCCTCAGAGGGAAGGGTCGCTCCGGAACCGGTCGGCGTCCGCGCGAGCCTCGGCAGCGCGCGCCTCGGCTTCCTTGGCGCGCGCCTCTGCGGTCCTGGCCTCGGCCTCGGCCTCGGCCACGCGACGGCGGGCCTCGTCATCGACGACGTCGCCACGGACGGTGCTCTGGGCCGCCTCGGACGGGGTCTTGCCGTCCTTCTTCATCTCGTCGACCTCGGACTTGAAGACCCGCGCCGAGCGGCCCAGGCTGCGGGCCATGTCCGGGAGCCGCTTCCAGCCGAAGAGGGCGATGATGATGACCGCGATGACGATGAGCTCTGGGGCACCCAGGTTGGGCATGTGTCGTCTCCTCAGACGTCAGGACCCGCGTTCATGGGGCCGCTCGTTGCAGCATGTGCGCTACAGGTGACCAGCATACGTGGGGCACGTGAACAATGGAGACATCATACCTCTGGAGTCACGTGGTCACGCGGTCGTCTCATAGGGGGCCAGCGCGGCCTGCGCCTCGTCGGCCACGGCAATGGCCAGCTCAGCTGGCGAGACCACCTTGGCGTCGCCCCCGAGGCGGAGCATGAGGCGCCGGACCAGGGCCGGGTCGGCCACCTTGAGCGTCACCCTGACCGAACCGTTGGCGCTGCGCCGCACGCCCTCGTTCGGGTAGTAGTCCGCGATCCAGGCCGCCTGGGGCGACGTCTCGATCTCCACGGTCAGGTCGCTGTCGCTGGGGACGAAGACCTCCTCGTCGAGGTCGCGTGGGGTGGCCTCGGGCGGCGGCGTGCCGTCCACGTCGAGGACGGTGGCTGCCGCGACTCGGTCGACGCGGAAGAACCGGACGCCCCCCGCCCGGTGGCACCACCCCTCGAGGTACCACTGTCCGTCGAGATTGACGATGCGCATGAGGTCGACGTCGCGCTCCGTCGTCTCGTCGCGCGTGGCGACGTAGTAGCTGAGGTGGACTCGTCGCCGGCCGGCGAGCGCCTCCTTGAGCTGCGTCATGACAGCGTGCTGGCTGCCGTCGTCGAGGTCGAGTGCGATCTGCCCTCCGCCGGGATCGGCGGCGGTCGTGGCGGCGCGCAGCTTCGCGAGGGTCCGGTCGGCGATCTCGGAGTTGACGAGGATGGAGCTGAGCGCCTGCAGGCCCGCGGTGAGCGTGACCGCCTCGTCCCGGGTGAGGCGCATGGGGGCGGCGATGTCGTCGGCGTTGGCGAGGTAGATGTGGCCGTCGTCCCACTGGGCGTCGATGAGCTCGGCATGGGTGTAGCCGGGTGTGCCGCAGAGGAACAGCAGCTCGAGGTCGGACTCGATCTGCCGGGGGCTGACCGAGAACTCACGCGCGGCCTCCTCGAGGCTGACGCCCTGGTGGCGCAGCAGCCACGGCACGAGGTCGAGCAGGCGGCCGAGCCGTTGGGTCGCGGTCTCGGATGCCGTCCGCGCGCGCGGCGCGGCGGTGCGCGGGAGGGCGGTCCGTCGTTCGTTCAGGCGCTTGTCGGTCATGGGGCCTGCTCCCCTACTCGCGGTGCCGCCGCCCGCTCGTCCTGGGGCAGCCGGCCCGAGTGGGACTCGAGGACGCGCTGCAGCGCCTCGCGCACCCCGTCGACGAGCTCAACGGGTGCGACGGCGACGGCGTGGCTGCCGAGGGCTGCGATGTCGCGCTCGGTCCGGCCGCGTTCGTAGGGCACCTCCACCTCGGTCCAGCGGTGGTCGATGTCGCGGGTGCGCGTCGCGGCCTGGCGCAGCAGGTGCCCTCGGCCGTGGCGGAGGCGGATCGTCGCCGTGCCGACGGGCTCGGGAGCCTGGGCGGCGAGGGACACCTCGGGCACGTGGTCGGCGGGGACCTCGTAGGAGCCGGCCCGGCCCTTCTTCCGGACGGGGCCGACGACGCGGCTCAGTCGAAACGCACGCTCCGCTCCGCGGTCGACGTCGTATGCCGTGAGGTACCAGCGACCGTGCCAGTGCTTGAGCGCCCACGGCCGGACGTGGCGCAGGTCGACGGAGCCGTCGTTCTTTTGGTACTCGAAGGTGATGGGCTGCCGGGCGGAGAGAGCGACGCGCACCGGGTCGAAGGCCGGCTCCGTCGTGCGGATCCGGGGCTCGACGCCGGCGGCGAGCGACTCGTCGATCTCCACGCCGGCGAGTCGCAGCTTGCGCAGCCCAGCGGTCGCGGTCCCGGAGACGCTGGCCGTGGACCAGGCGCGGGCGGCCAGGGCGAGGGCGGCCACCTCGTCGGGCTCGAAGCTGATCTCGGGCAGCGAGGTCTCGCTCGAGTCGATGCGGTAGCCGACCTCGTCGTCGAAGAGGACGTCGACGACGGTCGTCGTGATGGGGATACCCATCTCGCGCAGCTCGTCCTTGTCCCGCTCGAACATCCGGTCGAAGGCTTCGTCGGACGGAGCCTCGGCGTAGGCGGGGAGGGCGGCGCGCAGCTTGTCCTTGGGGATCGGGCGTCGGGTCGACTTGAGCGCGAGGATGAGGTTGAGCAGCCGCTCGGTCTTCTCCGCCGACGCGGACGTTGCGCTCATGGCCACCTTCCTCAGTTGCTGGGTCGCCCTGCCGGGCGCAGTCCGACGCTACCTGACTCCTCGGGCCACGCGCGGACGTGTGTCGTCGGTAGGGTCCGGGCATGATGCAGTGGCGGTCGGCAGTCATCACCGAGGTCCAGTCACGCTGGGCGGGAACCGTGGCGTATGCCGCTGAGCTCGCTTCCGGTGACACCGTCCGAGCGCTCGGCTACGTCGAGAACGTCGGTGACCTGCCGGTCGGTGCGCGGGTGCTGCTCAACACCACCGCGCTCGAGCGTGGCCTGGGAACCGGCGGGTTCGCGATCGTGGTCGCCGCCCCGGACCACCTGCCCGCGCCGGTCGACCTCGAGCAGGTGGCCGGTCACCTCGTCAAGGCCCGGTACACATCGGTCCAGACCATGGTGCTCGGGGTCGACGAGCAGGACAGCCCGGAGCACGAGCGTCTGCGCGACGCGGATGACCTCGGTGGCATGCCGGTCGTCGTCGCGGACCTCCACTCCGCACTGCCGGCAGTCATTGCAGGTCTGCGGGCGTCCGCGCCGACGACACGGGTCGCCTACGTGATGACCGACGGCGGCGCGCTGCCCGCGGACTTCTCGCGCACGGTGGCGGGCCTCCGGGACTCCGGGTGGCTCGAGGCGTGCATCACCGTCGGCCAGGCCTACGGGGGCGACCTGGAGGCGGTCAACGTGCACACCGGGCTCCTCACTGCACACCTCGTCGTCGAGGCCGACGTGACGGTGGTCGCGCAGGGCCCGGGCAACCTCGGGACGGGGACGCGGTGGGGGTTCTCCGGCACCTCTGCCGGGGAGGCGGTGAACGCGGCCGGGGTGCTGGGCGGTCGGCCGGTGGCGTCCCTGCGGGTCTCGGAGGCGGACCAGCGCCCGCGGCACCGGGGGCTGTCGCACCACAGCTCGACGGCCTACGGGCGGGTGGCACTGGTCCCGGCCGACGTGCCGGTCCCCCGGCTCACCGAGGACCTGGCCCGCTACGTGCACAGCCAGGCGCAGGCGCTCTGCAGCTCCACGGGCGGTCGGCTGCGGCTCGTCGAGGTGGACTGCGAGGGCCTCGAGGACGCGCTGCGGAGCGCCCCGGTCCGGTTGTCGACGATGGGGCGCGGCCTCGACGAGGACCGGCTGTCATTCCTCACCGCCGCCGCGGCCGGACGACACGCAGCCGCCCTCATCACGCCGCGCCCCCGCTGACCGCACCCCCCTCCCCAACGCAACACACCCGCCTACCGACTGCAGGTGCCGCCTGGAGCAGGCCTGGTCAGTCGATGAGCGGGTGTGTTGCGCGGTGGGAGGGGCTGCTGGGAGCGAGCCCAGCGGCATACGGCTCGATCTGGGTCAGCGCACGTCGTCGAGGTCGACGACGAAGATGAGCGTCTCCCCCGGCGCGATCGCCGCACCCGCGCCCCGGTCACCGTAGGCGAGGTGCGAAGGGATCGTCAGCTTGCGCCGGCCACCGACCTTCATGCCCTCGATGCCCCGGTCCCAGCCGGGGATGACCATGCCCACCCCGAGCCGGAAGTCGAGCGGGGCGCCGCGGTTCCACGACGAGTCGAACTCCTCACCGGTCGAGTGGGCGACGCCGACGTAGTGGGCGCTCACGGTGTCGCCGGCCCTGGCTTCGCGCCCGTCGCCCTCGATGACGTCCTCGATGACGAGGTCCGTGGGCGGCTCACCCTCGGGGAAGTCGATCTCCGGCTTCGTGCGGTCTGGGTCGAGTGGCATGCGATGTCCTTCCTCGGAGCGTGAGGGCACGCCCCAGTCTGTCAGCGGCTGGTCGCCGGTCCGGTCAGTAGGCGTCGAGGATGTCGACGACGAAGACGAGCGTGTCCGTGCCACTGATCCCACCGTTGGGGTTGCCCTGCTCGCCGTACCCGTCCTTCGGCGGGATGACGAGGAGCACGCGGCTGCCGACCTTCTTGCCGACGAGCGTGTCGTCCCAGCCCGGGATGACGGCGCCGATGCCGATCGGGAAGTCCGCGACGGATCCACGCTCCCACGACGAGTCGAAGACGGAACCGTCCTTCCAGAGCAGGCCGTGATAGTGCGCCGCGATGAACTGCCCCTCCTTGACGACGGGGCCGGTGCCCTCGATGAGCGTCGCCTCACGCGTCTCCTTCGGGGCATCGCCCTTGGGGATGGTCACCTTGGGGGCCTTGGCGTTGCCCTCGGAGAACTCGACCGTGGGGAAGCCGGCCGGGCTCGCGGACCCCGTGCCCTCGAGCTGCGTGAGCCCGCGGTGGACGTCCGACACGTCGGCGATGACGACGATGGTGTCGGTGCCGCCGACGCCGAGCTGGGCGTTGCCGCTGTCACCGAAACCCTTGGCCGGCGGGATCGTGAACGCGACCCGCGCGCCCTCCTGGGCGCCCACGAGGCCCTCGGTGAACCCGGCGAGCAGGTCGGTCCGACCCAGTCGGTAACCCTCGTCGATACGACCCTTCCCGAAGCCGTCGTCGAGCAGCTTGCCGGACGCGCCGTTGTAGATCTGCGCCCGGATGCTGACGGTGTCCTCCTTCGTCGCCGCGGTGCCCGTGCCCGGCGTCAGCACTCGGCGCTGCACGGACGTCGTGGAGATGGGGGTCTTGCCCAGGTCGACCTTCGGGGCGGTCTTGAAGTCGACCGGGCCCGATGCCGTGACGCCCGCGAGGGCGTCGGGGGTGTCCACCGGGGCGGGGGCGGCCGACGCCGTGCTGGCAGGGGTGCTGGCAGGGGTGCCGGTTGCAGCGGGCGTGCCGGGTTCGGACTGGCCGCACGCGGACAGGACGGACAGGCCGAGGACGGCGACGGCAGCCGTCGCGGCGGTTCGAATTCGCACAGGAACGCTTTCGGTCGTGGAATGGTCGATCGGCCCACCCCAAGGAAGGCCCCGGTCACTGTAACCCGCCTCCTTGTGACCGGCGTCAGCAGCGGCCGCCGGGACCCGGTTGGCCGGCGGTCACAGGCTCCGGGGCACCTCCGGAGAGCGGGAGATGGTGTCCATGAGCCGCTCGACCCGCTCGTCCACGGCCCGGAACGGGTCCTTGCACAGGACCGTGCGCTGGGCTTGGTCGTTGAGCTTGAGATGGACCCAGTCCACGGTGAAGTCCCGGCCATGTGCCTGGGCGGCCCGGATGAAGTCTCCCCGCAGCTTGGCCCGGGTCGTCTGGGGCGGGCGCACCTTGGCAGCGAAGACCTCGATGTCGGACGAGACCCGGGCCGCCAGACCTCGTTTCTGGAGCAGGTAGAACAGGCCCCTCGAGCGGTTGATGTCGTGGTACGCGAGGTCCAGTTGGAGCACCCGCGGATCGGACATGCCCAGTCCGTGACGGGCGCGGTAGCGCTCGATGAGGCGGAGCTTGATCACCCAGTCGATCTCGGTCGCGATGGAGTCGAGGTCACCCGAGCCGACCGCCTCCAGCGTGCGCCCCCACAGGTCCAGGACCTGCTTCGTGTCCGAGGACCCCATCCCCTCACGGTCGACGAGCTCCGACGCCTTCTCGAAGTACTCTCGCTGGAGGTCGAGGGCCGACAGCTCCCTTCCGTTGGCGAGCCGCACCGTCGCGCGCCCGGTCGGGTCATGGCTCATCGTCCGGATCGCCCGGATCGGGTTCTCCAGGGTCAGGTCCCGCATCACCACGCCCTGCTCGATGAGCCGCAGCACGAGGTCCGCCGAGCCCACCTTGAGCAGGCTGGTCGTCTCGGACATGTTCGAGTCGCCGACGATGACGTGCAGCCGCCGGTAGCGCTCTGCGTCGGCGTGCGGCTCGTCCCTCGTGTTGATGATCGGCCGCGACCGGGTCGTCGCCGAGGAGACCCCTTCCCAGATGTGGTCGGCGCGCTGGCTCACCGCGAAGTTGGCGCCGTGGGCGGTGGCGACGACCTTGCCCGCCCCGCTCGTGATCTGTCGGCTGATGAGGAAGGGGATGAACATGTCGGACACCCGCTGGAAGTCGCCGGTGCGGCCGAAGAGGTAGTTCTCATGGCAGCCGTAGGAGTTCCCGGCAGAGTCGGTGTTGTTCTTGAAGACGAAGATCTCGCCCTCGACGCCGTCGTCCTGCAGGCGCGCCTGGGCGTCCTCGACCAGCCCCTCGAGGATCCGCTCCCCCGCCTTGTCCTGGATGACGAGCTCTCGCACGGAGTCGCACTCGGCCGTGGCGTACTCGGGGTGCGAGCCGACGTCGAGGTAGAGACGGGCCCCGTTGCCGAGGAACACGTTGCTCGACCGGCCCCAGGCCACGACGCGACGAAAGAGGTACCGCGCGACCTCGTCGGGCGTGAGCCTGCGCTGGCCCTGCGTCGTGCAGGTGACGCCGTACTCGTTCTCGATCCCGAAGATTCGCCGCTCCATGGACCAACTCTAAGCACCGGTTCTCGGCTCAGCGCGAACGTCGTGGACGGCGGCGCGGTGCCAGTGGTGTGCTCGCTCCATGGCCTCGATCCTCGTCCTCGGCGGTACCAGCTGGCTCGGCGGCGCAGTGGCGGCCCACGCCCTCTCGCTGGGTCACGACGTGACCTGCCTGGCGAGGGGTGTGTCGGGTGAGGTTCCCGATGGCGCACGGTGGGTTGCCGCTGACCGGGGTGACTCCGCCGCCTACGCGGCGCTGGGAACGCACGCCGGGTGGGACCTCGTCGTGGACGTGGCGCGGCAACCCGGGCACGTCCGCGGCGCCGTGCGGGCCCTCGCCGACCGGACGTCGTCCTGGGTGTTCGTCAGCTCGTGCTCGGTCTACGCCCGGCATGACGAGCCCGGAGCCGACGAGTCGGCCGCACTCCTGCAGGCCCTGGAGGCGGAGACCGGGACGCCGGAGCAGTACGGCGAGGGCAAGGTCGCCTGCGAGCTGGCCGTCCGAGGGGTCAGGGGTGGGGACGCCCTCATCGCTCGCAGCGGCCTCATCGTCGGCCACGGCGACCCGAGCGAGCGGTTCGGCTACTGGCCGGCCCGCTTCGCGGACGCCGCGCAGGACGGAGGTCCCGTCCTCGCCCCCGACCACCCCGACCAGCCGGTGCAGTGGGTCGACGTCGGGGATCTGGCTGCTTGGCTCGTCTCCGCAGGACTGGCCGGTACCACCGGCACCGTCAACGCCGTCGGCACTCCTCGGTCGCTCCGGGAGGTGCTCGGCACCGCCGCCCGGGTCGCCGGCTTCTCCGGTGACATCGTCAACGCGGACCCTGCCGCCCTGGCTCGTCAGGGCGTCGAGGAGTTCATGGGGCCTCGCTCGCTCCCCTTGTGGCTGCATGACCCGGAGTGGCAGGCGTTCATGGACCGGAGCGCCGCCGCGGCGACCACGGCCGGTCTGACGACCCGGCCCCTCGAGGCCTCGGTCACCGACGCGCTCGCGTGGGAGAGGCAGCTGGGGACGAGCCGTCCGCGGTCCCGGGCGGGGCTCTCCCGAGCTGACGAGCTGGCCGCCATCACCGCCCTGGCGGCCGAGGACCGCACGGCGCGGCGTTGAAGCCGACCACCCCTGTCTCGATTTGGCGGGGCCTGTAACAATGGCCAAGCCCCCCTTCCGACGCCCACCTCCACACTCCCTCTTGGATGGCCATGATCGACAGACCCAACTTCAAGTTCTCCCGACGCGGATACGAGCCGGAGGAGGTCGACGCGTTCCTCGAGACGCAGAACCGAACTCTGCAGGCGGCCAAGAAGGACGCCTCCGAGCGCAGCGTCGAGCTGACCAAGCTCAATGCCCAGCTGGCCGACCTCCGAGGGCAGCTGGCCCAACAGTCGCGCGCCATGGCCGACCTGAAGAAGTCGGCCCCCACGCAGGGTCAGACCTACACCGAGCTCGGTGAGCGCGTGGGTCAGATCCTGGCCCTCGCCGACGCCGAGGCCGCCGAGATGCGCACCCGGGCTGCCATGGAGGCCGACCACATCCGCGAACGCGCCAACAACGCGGCCGGCGAGCTGAAGAACACCACCAGCGCCTACGCGGAGCAGGCCAAGGCCCGAGCCGACGAAGAGGCTCAGCGGGTCGTCGCCCAGGCCAACCGCGAGGCCCAGGCGATCATCGCGGAGGCACAGAGCGTCGCCTCGGCCCAGCGGCAGGAGTCTGCCGCCGAGTACGAGTCACACCGCGCCAAGGCAGCCGCCGCCACAGCCGAGCTGGAGACGACGCTCGCCCACCGGCGTGAGCAGGCCGACAAGGAGTTCGAGGCGCGCCGGCAGGCCCTCGAGGCCACGCTCGTCGAGGCGGAGCGCCAGGCGAGGCAGCTGCGTGAGCGCTCCGAGCAGGAGGCGGCCGAGCTGCGTGGCCGCGCCCAGGCAATCCTCAACGGGGCCCAGTCGCAGGCGGATCTCATCATCGGCGAGGCCCGGGACCACGCGGGCCGGCTCCGTGAGGAGTCCGAACGCGAGCTGGCCGCGTCCACCGCGCAGCGCGACGCCATCACCGCGCAGCTGTCCAACGTCCGCCAGATGCTCTCCACCCTCGGCGGCGGCAGCTCGGCAGACGCCCTTCCCGCCCCCCCTCAGCCGCCTGCTCAACAGGCGCCGGTCCAGGAGGACGCCTCTCAGCAGGCGGCGCAGCAGTCCACTGTGGCCGAGCCGTCCGCGGCCGACACGACCATCGTCATGCAGGCGATCCCGATGCCGGACCACGGCTCAGAAGGCAACGGCGAGGATCGCGACGAGGAGCAGCCGACCTCGTCGCGGGAGCCCGCGCGCAGCAGCTGAGTCTCCGCGTCGAGGTCGTCTCGCTCGACCGCCGCGTCACCCACGACGCCGTCCGGCCCACCAGGACCGGACGGCGTCGACGTGGCGGCTGGGTAGGCCCGAGATTCCCGACCATCCGGCTCGGCTCAGCTCGGCTGCGTGGGCCCGTCGTCGCGGCCCTGTCCGTCGTCGGACGGACCGGCGTTGTCGTGGCCCAGGGGCGGTGCCGGCACGTCGGAATCCGACTCACCACTGAGAACCTCAGGGTGACCTGGGTGGGCCTCGTCGACGGGCGCGTCGGACATCGGGTTGTCTCGGCTCAGCAGCCGTTCGAGGAGCGGCCCGACCACGCGGCGGAACGTTCGACGGGGTCGTTGCCGGTCGAGGACGGCCACCTCGAGCTGGTCCGCGCCGAGCGCGCGGGGCTCGCCTCCGTCGGGCGACACGGCGAGCACGTCCACCGCCAGCCGTAGCGCCTCCCCGAGGCTGAGGCCGGGACGCCAGCGCTCGGCCAGGGCCTCCTCGGCCTGGTCGCTGGCCCCGCCCATCACGACGAACCCTCGCTCGTCGGCGACGGAGCCGTCGTAGGTGAGCCGGAAGATCTGGTCGTGCTCGACCCGGGCACCCACCTCCGCGACGACGATCTCGATCTCGAAGGGCTTGGACTCCTGGGTGAAGACGGCACCGAGGGTCTGCGCGTAGGTGTTGGCCAGCGCTCGGGCGGTCACGTCGGTGCGGTCGTAGGAGTAGCCGCGCAGGTCTGCGTAGCGGATGCCGGCGACGCGAAGGGACTCGAACTCGTTGTAGCGACCGACGGCCGCGAAGGCGATCCGGTCGTAGATCTCCGAGACCTTGTGGAGGGCGCGGGAAGGGTTCTCGGCGACGAAGGCGATGCCCTTGTCGTAGGCGAGCACGACCACGGACCGGCCGCGCGCGATGCCCTTGCGGGCGAAGTCGGCCCGGTCCTTCATCACCTGCTCGGGCGGGACGTAGAAGGGCATGGTCATCGGGCACCTCCGGGGTTGCCGCGGCGGGACTCGACGATGGCTCTGACGTGCCCCTCGAGGACCTGCTCCTCGATGAAGCGCGCTCCGGACTGGTCGACGACGGCCACCGTGGGCCAGATCTGCCGGCCCAGGTCGGGACCGCCCGTGGCCGAGTCGTCGTCAGCCGCGTCGTAGAGGGCCTCGACGGCCACCCGGACCGCGGCCTCCTCGCTCATCCCCGGGCGCCAGAGCTTCTTCAGAGCGCCGCGCGCGAAGAGGGAGCCGGAACCGCTCGAGTGGTGGCCCCCTTCGAGGTAGCACCCGCCGGTCACGTCGTAGGAGTAGACCCGCCCGATGCCCTTGTCGAGGTCGAACCCAGCGTAGGTGGGCACGACGGTGAGCCCCTGCATGGCGAGCGCGAGGTTGCCCCGGATCATGGAAGCGAGGCGGTTGGCCTTGCCCTCGAGGGACATGATGGCCCCCTCGATCTTCTCGTAGTGCTCGAGCTCGACCTGGTAGAGCCGGATCAGCTCGACGGCGATGCCCGCGGTGCCCGCGATGCCGACGACGCTGTAGCCGTCGGCGATGAAGACCTTCTCCATGTCGCGGTTGGCGATGATGTTGCCCATCGTGGCGCGTCGGTCGCCGGCCATGACCACGCCACCGTCGTGCAGGAGGGAGACGATCGTCGTGCCGTGGGGCGCCTCGATGCTCGCGCCGACGGGAAGCGGCCGACCCGACGGCAGCAGCTCGGGCCGGTACCCGCCCACGAACTCGGTGAAGGACGACGACCCGCTCGCCAGGAACGCGTCATCGAGCCTGGGGGCGCGGGAGGTGGGTCGGCCGCTCACTGGCCGCCCTTCTGGACGAAACCGCGGACGAACTCCTCGGCGTTCGACTCGAGCACACCGTCGATCTCGTCGAGGACACTGTCGATGTCGTCCTGGAGCCCTTCCTTCACCGCGGCTCCGGCCGGGGCTGCGGGCGGGGGCTCAGGAGCCTCTGGGGGCTCCTCGTCCCTGCGCTGCGGTCTGGCGTGTTCCTGGCCCGGCATGGCTACCTCCAAAGAGCGCGAATCACCGATACCCCGACCCTAACCCGTTCGCGCTCAGTCCGCGTGGGCGTCCCACGTGCGCCGCGGAGCAGGGGTCTCTGCCACGTCGGTGGCAGGCAGGTGGCAGGCAGGTGGCAGGCAGGTGGCAGGCAGGTGGCAGGCAGGTGGCAGGCAGGTGGCACGCCGATGGCGGGTCGGCGCCGGCTCTGTCGCGGGTGGTGGTGGTCGTCACTCGGGGGCGGCGAGCGCCCGGAGCAGCGTCTCGACGTCCTCGCTGCGGTCGAGCAGCTCCCCGACCTGCTCCCGGGTGCCGCGCTCGGGTTCGAGGATCGGGACCCGCTGGAGGGTGGTCCGTCCCGGCACGTCGAAGACGACGGAGTCCCAGCTGGCGGAGAAGACCTGTGGGGTGAACCGGCGGACGCAGCTGCCCCGGAACCAGGCCCGGGTGTCCTCGGGAGGGTAGGCCTGGGCGGCGCGGACCTCGTCCGGTGGGACGAGCTCGACGGTGCGCCCGCGGTCGCGCAAGCGGTGCACGAGACCCTTCTCGGGTCGCACGTCGGCCCACTGGATGTCGATGGCGGCGAGCCGGTGGTCGTCCCACTCCAGCCCGTCGCGCTGGCGGTACCCGTTGAGCAGCTGCAGCTTGGTGACCCAGTCGACGAGGCCGGCCGCCGTCATGACGTCGCCGCCGAGCCGGGTCAGGACGTCCTCCCAGTAGCGCATGACCTCCTCCGTCGCGTCCGGCACCGGGTCGTCCGCCCGGCCGTCGAGCCAGGCCCTGGCCGCCTCGAGGTACATCCACTGGACGTCGAGCGCGGTCATCGACCGTCCGTCGTTGAGCTCCACCGTCGTCGTGAGGGTCGGGTCGTGGGAGATCTGCTGGAGGGCGGCGACCGGACGGCGGACGGACCAGTCGGCCCGGAGGTGACCGTCCTCGATCATCCCGAGCACGAGCGAGGTCGTGCCCACCTTGAGCAGGGTGGCGACGTCGAGGAGGTTGGCGTCGCCGATGATGACGTGCAGGCGCCGGTAGCGGTCCGCCACGGCGTGCGGCTCGTCGCGGGTGTTGATGATCGGCCGCTTGAGCGTCGTCTCGAGCCCGACCTCCGTCTCGAAGAAGTCGGCCCGCTGCGAGATCTGGAATCCGGCCCCTCGGGAGTCGACGCCGAGCCCGACCCGGCCCGCGCCGCACACGACCTGTCGGGTCACGAAGAAGGGGATCAGGTGGCGGACGATGTCGGGGAACGGCGTGCGCCGCGGCATGAGGTAGTTCTCGTGGGTGCCGTAGGACTGGCCCTTGCCGTCGGCGTTGTTCTTGTAGAGGTTGACCGGTGCCTGTCCGGGGCGTTCTGCGAGCAGGCGCACCGACTCGAGGGCGATGGCGTCTCCGGCGCGGTCCCAGCGGATCGCATCCCGAGGGACGGTGACCTCGGGCGAGCTGTACTCGGGGTGGGCGTGGTCGACGTAGTAGCGCGCGCCGTTGGGCAGCACGACGTTGGCCAGGGTCGGGTCCTCGATGTCGGTCAGCTGGCTCGGGTCGGCCGTGTCACGGTCGAGGTGCCAGCCGCGGGCGTCCTGGAGGGGGTCCTCGAAGGCGTAGTCCCAGCTGGACTGGTTGGACCGGATCCCGTGGGCCGCTGCGTAGACGCTGACCACCTGGCCGGAGAGGAACATCGGGTTGGCCAACGGGTCGCCGGGGACCGAGATGCCGAACTCGGTCTCGAGGCCCATGATCCGCCGTACCGTCATGGTCGAGACCATAACCACAGCATCCGGGCGGCGGGCCGGCAGGTCGACTATCGTCGAGGCACACGCGAACCTCGAGAGGGGATCACCAGTGAAAGACGTGGTCGTCTTCAGCGGCTCCGCCCACCCCGCCCTCGCCGACCGGATCTGCGCCCACCTAGGTGTCAACCGCGCCCCTGTCGACATCAAGCGCTTCAGCAACGACTGCCTCCAGGCGCAGCTCCTCGAGAACTGTCGGCTCCGTGACGTCTACCTCGTCCAACCGCTCGTGCCGCCCACGCAGGAGCACCTGATGGAGCTGCTCCTGATGATCGATGCGGCGCGCGGGGCGTCCGCCGCCCAGATCACCGCGGTCATGCCGCACTACGCCTACGCTCGCTCGGACAAGAAGGATGCCTCCCGGATCTCGCTCGGCGGCCGGCTCGTCGCCGACATGATCGGCACGGCCGGTGCCCACCGGGTCCTCACCATGGCGCTGCACGCCCCGCAGGTGCACGGCTTCTTCTCCATGCCGGTCGACCATCTGACCGCCATCGGCGTCCTGGCCGACCACTTCCGCGGGTCCGACCTCAAGGACTGCGTCGTCGTCAGCCCGGACCTCGGCAACGCCAAGGTCGCCAGCCAGTTCGCCCGGCTCCTGGGGTTGCCGGTCGCAGCCGGCTCGAAGCGGCGCATCTCCGACGAGGAGGTGGTGATCGACTCGATCGTGGGCGACGTCGCGGGGCGCCGGGCCATCATCCTCGACGACGAGATCGCGACGGGCGGCTCGATGCTCGAGCTGATGGACCGCCTTCGCGACGCCGGGGCCACCGAGGCGACGGTCGTGTGCACCCACGGGCTGTTCGCCGGCAAGGCCGTCGAGCGGCTCCGCGGGCACCCGTTCGTCACCGAGGTCGTGACCACCGACACCGTCCCGCCTCCCGTGGGGTGGCCCGAGCTGCGGGTGCGGTCGGTGGCGGCGCTGCTCGCCGAGGCGATCGACCGGATCCACCACGGCCGGTCGGTGTCGTCCCTCTTCGAGGGCGTCGACCCCGCCTACGCTCCCCCACAGGCGCGTCTGCCCTTCGAGACGCTCGCCTGACGCCGTGACGGCGACACAGCGGCCTTACTGGCGCCATCCTGTGGTGGCCTTCGCCCTCGACGTCGTGCTCGTGGTGGTCTTCGCGGTCATCGGACGGTCCTCCCACGACGAGGGGCTGTCCCCGGGTGGGGTGCTCGCCACGGCGAGCCCGTTCCTCCTCGGCGCGGCGGTCGGCTGGCTCGTCGTGCGGGCTCGCCGCGGGTCGTGGCCGCTCGAGGTGGGGCCGGGCATCACGGTGTGGTTCTCGACCCTCGTCATCGGCATGCTGCTGCGCGTCGTCGTGCTGGGCAGCGTCGCCTGGGCCTTTGTCGCGGTGGCCGCAGTCGTCCTGGCGGTGCTGCTCGTCGGCTGGCGCTTCCTCGCGAGCCCGCGCGGCACCCGCCGGGCCGGGCCCTGAGAGCGAGCTCAGCGGCATACGCCGTCATCTGCCGTATGCCGCTGAGCCGGCTCGCGTCGGGAGCGCCCCTTGGGTGCCGGCCCGGCGGAGGGTGGGGTCACAGGTACTGCCCGGTGTTGGCCGTGGCGATGGAGCGGCCGGGCTCCGTGCCCTCCTTGCCCTTCATGAGGGTCCGGATGTAGACGATGCGCTCGCCCTTCTTGCCGCTGATCCGGGCCCAGTCGTCGGGGTTCGTCGTGTTGGGCAGGTCCTCGTTCTCCTTGAACTCGTCGACGCAGCTGGCGAGGATGTGCTCGACCCGGATGCCCTTCTGGCCCGTCAGGAGGAAGTCCTTGATCGCGAGCTTCTTCGCCCGGTCGACGATGTTCTGGATCATCGCGCCCGAGTTGAAGTCCTTGAAGTAGAGGATCTCCTTGTCGCCGCCCTGGTAGGTCACCTCGAGGAAGCGGTTCTCCTCCGTCTCGGAGTACATCCGCTCGACGGCCGCGGTGATCATCGCCTCCACCGTGGCATCCCGGTCACCGCCGTGGATCGTGAGGTCGTGCTCGTGCAGCGGGAGGGAGGTGACGAGGTACTTGCTGAAGATGTCCCGGGCGCTCTCGGCGTCCGGCCGCTCGATCTTGATCTTCGCGTCGAGACGTCCCGGCCGCAGGATCGCCGGGTCGATCATGTCCTCCCGGTTCGAGGCGCCGATGACGATGACGTTCTCGAGCCGTTCCACCCCGTCGATCTCGGCGAGGAGCTGCGGGACGATCGTCGTCTCCACGTCGCTGGACACGCCGGAGCCACGGGTCCGGAAGAGCGAGTCCATCTCGTCGAAGAAGACGACGACGGGCGTGCCGTCGGAGGCCTTCTCGCGGGCCCGCTGGAAGATGAGGCGGATGTGCCGCTCGGTCTCACCGACGTACTTGTTGAGCAGCTCGGGGCCCTTGATGTTGAGGAAGTAGCCCTTCTCGGTCTCCTTGCCGGACCGCTCCGCGACCTGGCGGGCCAGCGAGGCGGCGACGGCCTTGGCGATGAGTGTCTTGCCACAGCCGGGCGGCCCGTAGAGCAGGACACCCTTCGGCGGCTTGAGGGCGTGCTCCTTGAACAGCTCTGGGTGCAGGAAGGGCAGCTCCACCGCGTCGCGGATCTGCTCGATCTGGCCGGCGAGGCCACCGATGTCCTCGTAGGCGACGTCCGGCACCTCCTCGAGGACGAGCTCCTCCACCTCGAGCTTGGGGATCAGCTCGTGGACGAAGTTGGACCGAGAGTCGAGAGTCAGCGAGTCACCGACGCGGATCCGCTCGCCGAGCAGGGGCGTCGCGATGCGGCACACCCGTTCCTCGTCGCCGTGCGTGACGACGACCACCCGGTCGTCGCCGAGCTTGTCCTTGACGGTGACGACCTCGCCGACGCGCTCGTACCCGTGCGCCGAGACGACGTTGAGGGCCTCGTTGAGCATCACCTCGCGGCCCAGCGCGAGGTCCTCCGGCGCCACGGACGGGCTCACGGCCACGCGCATCTTGCGGCCGCCGGTGAGGATGTCGACGGATCCCTCGGTCGGCGCGTCGAGAATGAGCCCGTAGGTGCTGGGCGGCTGGGCGAGCCGGTCGACCTCCTGCTTGAGCGTGATGATCTGCTCGCGAGCCTCCTTCAACGTGCGCACGAGCCGCTCGTTCTGCGTGGAGAGCGACTGGAGGGACGACTGGAGGTGGCTGAGGCGGGCCTCCAGCTCGCGGGACTGCTGCGGAGAGGTCCGGGCGGCGTCGCGAAGGGCCCGCACCTCGCTCCTCAGCGCCTCGAGCTCACGGTCCGCACGCCCGGGACCGGCTGCTGTCGCTGGGGCACCGTCGGCGCCCCGCACTGGGCTGATCGGCTCGGAACGCGGGCTCGTCTCCGCAGCCGATCCGGGGTCTCCGAGCCCGTGGGCCCGGGCCTCCTCGTTCCTGCTGTCGTCGGTCATCTCGGGCCTCCTCATCCGCCACGCTGACCCCTGCGTCGGTGCGCGAGGGGTCGTGACCCTTCGACCCTAACCCCGAGGGGTCACAGATCCTCGGACGTCTCAGCCACGGATCGGCGAAGTCGGCGGATCGTCTTGTCACTCTTGACCCGCTCGCCGAGGGCCTCCGGGGTCCAGGCGGCTGCGGGCACATCGGTCGCGGCGATCGAGCCGGACACCTGGGTGGGGCGGTCGGACTCGAACGGTGAGCCGGACCCCTCGTCGGGGCCGCTCCCCTCTCCCGTACCCTCCGTGGGGCCATAGGCACCCTTGGCCGGCCGACGCTTGCGCTCCGGGGGGACGACGCCCGGGGCCAGGCGGCGGGTCGTGACGAGGAAGCCCGTGTGCCCGTGCATGCGGTGCTGGGGGCGCACCGCCAGACCCTCGAGGTGCCAGCCCCGGACCAGGGACTCCCAGGCGCTGGGCTCGGTGAAGCCACCATGGGTCCTGATCCCCTCGGCGACGCGGCTCAGCTGGGTCGTCGTCGCGACGTAGCAGATGAGGACGCCGCCGGGCAGCAGGGCCTCCGCGACGACGTCGAGGCACTCCCACGGGGCCAGCATGTCGAGCACGACGCGGTCCACCGTCCCTGCCTCCACCGTGCGAGGCAGCGCCTCGACGAGGTCGCCCACCGTGATGGTCCATGCGGGGTGGTCGCCGCCGAAGAAGGCCCGACCGTTGCCGCGGGCGATCTCCGCGAAGTCCTCCCGGCGCTCGAAGGACAGCACCCGTCCGTGCTCGCCGACGGCACGGAGCAGGGACATCGACAACGCGCCGGAGCCGACGCCGGCCTCGACCACGGTCGCTCCGGGGAAGATGTCTGCCATCTGCACGATCTGGCCCGCGTCCTTGGGATAGACCACGGCGGCACCGCGGGGCATCGACATGACGTAGTCGCTGAGCAGCGGGCGCAGCGCGAGGTACTCGACGCCCGCGGTGTTGGTGACGACGGAACCGTCCGGGGCGCCGATCAGGTCGTCATGGCGCAGGAAGCCGCGGTGGGTGTGGAACTCGCGGCCCGGCTCGAGGGTGATGGTGTGCAGCCGGCCCTTGGGATCGGTGAGCTGGACTCGCTCGCCGACCTCGAACACGCCGCGCCGGTGGTGGGCGGTGCTGGGCGCTGGTCGGGTCGTGGCCACGTCGGCTTCGGTCATGGGAGGCAAGTCTAGGTGTCGTTCGCGCCGGTCCCGTGCCCGCGCCGCAGCGTCCGCGCCTCGACCTCGTACCGGCTCTGTCGCCCGCCCGGAGTCGCGAAGAAGCGCCGGCGGAGCGAGCCCTCGACGTCGATGCCGGCGCCGGGCTCGAGGCGCAGTGCGGTGCGCCGGGTCCGGGCACTCCAGCAGACGACGTCGATGGTGTCGACCTGACCGGGGCGTCGCTCGCCGGTGCGGCCACCAGCGCGGGTCGTCGCCTCGGCCCGGGGGACGACGATGCGGAGGGTGACCAGGGTGTCACCGCTCGGGAGGACCCGCTCCTCCGCAGCAGCGCTGAGCCGACCGCTCAGGGCCACCTCGTTCCGTCCGGGACCGGGCCTGCCGGCCTCCGGGCCACTCTCGCCCGGCGTCGCTGCTCGGTGCTGTCTCGCCATCGCTGTGCTCCCTTCGTCGGCCCGGGTGGGCGGGTACTGAGGAGCGTGCGTCATGCCCGTCATGCGTGCTTCGACTGCGGCCGCGGCTGTGGACGACCGGCTCGGCGCCGAGGGGATGTGGATGGAGGAACGTCAGCACCCGTCCGTCGGGAGGCCGAGAGTGCGGTCCCCCCGGTCAGGCGCGCCGTCGGCGGGCGAGGGCCGAGCCGACGACGGTGTTGATGCGCTCCGCGGTCACCAGGCCCCTGACGCGCCGGGTGGTCTCGTCGACCACCACCGCCACCGGGAGGTTGCGTTCGCTCATGGCTCGCACCAGCTCGGTGAGCACGGCGTCCGGCGCGAGCGAGACCACCCAGTCCGCGGGCTGGGAAGTCACGACGGCGCCGAGCGGTGTGGTCGCCGCTGCACCCGGGGGGACCTCGCCTGCCGCAGCGGGGTCGAACAGGCCGAAGGGCCAACCGCCGTCGTCCGTTGCCACCAGCCAGGTCGACTCGGCGCCGGCCCCGGCTGCCCGGCGGTGCACGTCCGCCAAGGAGTCGCTCGCCGGCAGGAGCAGCACCGGCTCCAGGACGGACTCGACCGGGCCGGAGGTCGCGTCGGTGATGGCGCCGGCCCGGATGGCCTGGGTCGCGCCCTGCCAGAGGAAGAAGGCGATGGCGACCGGCCAGACGATCTGGAACAACGCGATCCCCTCCCCCTCGAGGAGGGGGAGTCCGGCGAACCACAGGACCGTGGCGACCGCCATCGCCCGCCCGAGCCAGCCGGCGGCGACGAGTCCGGCGCCCTTGCGGCCGGTGACGCGCCAGACGAGCGCGCTGACGATCTGGCCGCCGTCCAACGGGAGTCCCGGCAGCAGGTTGAACAGGCCGACGAGAAGGTTGGCCCGCGCGACGATGAGCAGGAGGGTCGCGGCGGTCTCGTTGGTCACCGTCGTCCCAGCCGCCCACGCCGGGACCGCCAGCGCGAGGTTGGACAGCGGGCCGACGACGGCGACGATCGCCGTCGTCCCGGGCGACGAACGGGTCGCGTCGTAGACGGTGTGCCCGCCCCACACGTCCGCGACGATCCGCCCGACCGAGTGACCCCTGGCCCTGGCCGCCAAGGCGTGCGCCGCCTCGTGGACGAGCACGGAGCCGAGGAGGAGCCCGGCGTAGCCGGCCGCGACGAGGTAGCCGTAGGAGGCGCTGCGGTCGGACCGGCCGAGCGCCGGTCCGAAGACCGCGATGATGAGCACCGCGATGACCGGCCATGACCGGGCGATGTAGACGGGCGACCCGGCGATGGTGCCGATGCGCCACCCGTGGTGTCGGGAGTCGTCCGGCGCAGGTGAGGTCATGACGGGAAGCCTATGCGGGCGTGGCCCCTGACGCTGGCTCGCGGCGTGTGCCGTGGGCGGTGTCGGACCCTCGCCCTACAGTCGGGCTCATGGTTTCCGCCCTGTCGCCGAGTCGCGCCTCCGACTTCATGACGTGCCCGATGCTCTACCGCTTCCGCGTCATCGACAAGCTTCCGTCGCCGCCGACGGCGGCCACGGCACGCGGGACGTTGGTGCACGCGGTCCTCGAGCGGCTCTTCGACCTGCCCACGTCCGAGCGCACCCTCGAGGCGGCGGTCGGGCTGGTGCCGCAGGAGTGGGAGCGGATCGCTGCGGAGGAGCCGGAGATGCTCTCGCTCCTGGCTGAGCACGACGGACGCACCGACGAGTGGTTCTCCGGCGCGGGGTCGCTGCTCGAGACCTGGTTCGGCCTGGAGGACCCCACCCGGCTCGAGCCCGCCGAGCGGGAGCTGTACGTCGAGACGGAGATCGACGGTCTCGTCCTGCGCGGCTACGTCGACCGTCTCGACGTGGCACCGGACGGGGCGATGCGGGTCGTGGACTACAAGACGGGCCGGTCGCCCTCCGAGCGGTTCGAGGGCAAGGCCCTGTTCCAGATGAAGTTCTACGCACTCGTGCTCTGGCGGCTGCGAGGTGAGGTGCCCCGGCTCCTGCAGCTGGTCTACCTCGGGAACGGCGAGATCGTGCGCTACCGCCCGGACGAGCAGGACCTCCTGGCCGTGGAGCGGAAGATCAAGGCGCTGTGGGCGGCCATCGAGCGGGCTGCGCGGCTCGGCGACTGGCAGCCGAGTCCGAGCCGGCTGTGTGACTGGTGCGAGCACCGGGCGCTGTGCCCCGCGTGGGGCGGCACTCCCCCGGACCTCCCGGAGGACGCCGCCATCCGCGCGGTCGACCCGTCCGCCAGCGGTCTCGTCGAGATCGACGACTAGTCCGTATGCCGCTGGGTTCCCTTCCAGCCCAAGCCACCCCACGCTCCACCAGCTCAAGAGCAGCTCGTCCGCCGCGTGCGTCGGCGGCGCGGCGGACGAGCTGCTGTCGGGATCGGTCGTCAGTGCGTGAAGGTGTCGGCGACGTCGAGGGCCTCGTCGAGGATGGCCAGGCCCTCCTCGGCCTCCTCCGCCGTGGTCGTGCAGGGGGGCACGACGTGGGTCCGGTTGAAGTGGGTGAACGGCCAGAGGCCGCGCTCCTTGCACGCCGCCGCGAAGGCGGCCATCGGCTTGGCGGCGTCGCCGGCCGCGTTGAACGGCACCAGCGGGTCGCGGGTCTCACGGTTCGTGACGAGCTCCACGGCCCAGAAGACGCCGAGCCCGCGGACGTCGCCGACGCTGGCGTGCTTCGCGGCGATCTCACGCAGGCGTGGGCCGATGACGTCCGCGCCGAGGCGCCGCGCGTGGTCGACGATTCCCTCCTCGTGGAAGGCGGTGATGGAGGCGACGGCCGAGGCGCAGGCGAGCGGGTGCCCTGAGTAGGTCAGGCCGCCGGGGTAGGCGCGCTCCTGGAAGGTGTCGGCGATCGGGTCGGAGATGATGACTCCGCCGAGCGGGACGTAGCCGGAGTTGACTCCCTTGGCGAAGGTGATGAGGTCGGGCACCACGCCCCAGTGGTCGACGGCGAACCACTCGCCGCAGCGCCCGAACCCGGCCATCACCTCGTCGGCGATCAGCATGATGCCGAACTCGTCGCAGATCGCCCGCACACCCTGCAGGTAGCCCTCCGGCGGGACGAGAATGCCGTTCGTGCCCACGACGGTCTCGAGGATGATGGCGGCCACGGTGTGCGGCCCCTCGACCATGAGCGTGTCGCGCAGGTGGGCCAACGCCCGCTCGCGCTCCTGCTCCTCGGTCTCCGAGTGGAACGCCGAGCGGTAGGTGTAGGGGCCCCAGAAATGGACGATGCCGGGCTGCCCGGGCTCCGAGGGCCAGCGGCGCGGGTCGCCGGTGAGGGTGATCGAACCCGCCGTCGCTCCGTGGTAGCTGCGGTAGGTCGCCAGGACCTTGTGCCGGCCGGTGTGCAGTCGGGCCATCCGGATGGCGTTCTCGTTCGCCTCGGCACCGCCGTTGGTGAAGAAGACCCGGTCGAGCCCCTCCGGCGCGACCTCGGCGATGAGCCGAGCGGCCTCGCTGCGCGCGTCGTTGGCGAAGGCCGGCTGGATCGTGGCGAGCCGGGCGGCCTGCTCCTGGATGGCGGCGACGACCTTGGGGTGCTGGTAGCCGATGTTGATGTTGACCAGTTGGGAGCTGAAGTCGAGGTATCGCTTCCCGGCGTGGTCCCAGAAGTAGGACCCCTCGGCCCTGGCGATGGGGAGCGGGTCGATCAGGGCTTGGGCGGACCACGAGTGGAAGACGTGGTCCCGGTCGAGCCGGCGCACGGCCGCTTCGTCGAGGCCTGCCATCCGCTCGGTGAAGGAGGCCGTGGGTGTCGTCGTGTGAGTCATGGGTCCTCCTCGTCTCAACGGGTCCGGGGGAAGCCGAGGTCGACGCTCGACGTGGCCGGGTCGGGCCAGCGTTCCGTGACGACCTTGCCGCGGGTGTAGAAGCTGACCCCCTCAGGGCCGTACATGTGCGTGTCGCCGAAGAGGGAGTCCTTCCAGCCGCCGAACGAGTAGTAGGCGACGGGAACCGGGATCGGCACGTTGACCCCGACCATCCCGACCTGAACCTCGGACTTGAACTTCCGGGCGGCGCCCCCGTCCCGGGTGAAGATGGCGGTGCCGTTGGCGTACTGGTTCGCGTTGATCAGGGCCAGCCCCTCGTCGAAGGTGGCGACCCGAACGACCGAGAGCACCGGTCCGAAGATCTCGTCGGTGTAGACCGTCATCTGTGGCGTCACCTCGTCGAGCAACGTCATCCCGAGGAAGAAGCCCCCCTCGGGCACGGCCTGCTCGCGCCCGTCGACGACGACCTTCGCGCCGGCCTCTGCGCCGGCACCGATGTACCCGGCCACCCGGTCGCGGTGCTCGCGGGTGATGAGCGGACCCATGTCGGTGCCGGGCTCGGCCCCGGGTCCCACTCTGAGCGACGGGAGCCGCTCCTGGATGGCCGAGACGAGGTCGTCAGCCACGTCGCCGACGGCCACGGCCACGGACAGCGCCATGCAGCGCTCGCCGGCGGCGCCATAGGCGGCCGAGACGATGGCGTCGGCGGCCAGGTCGATGTCGGCGTCGGGCAGGACGAGGGCGTGGTTCTTCGCCCCGCCGAGGGCCTGGACCCGCTTGCCGTTGGCGGTGCCGCGCTCGTAGATGTACCTGGCGACCGGGGTCGAGCCGACGAAGCTGACGGCCGCGATGTCCTCGTGGTCAAGGATCGTGTCGACGGCCTCCTTGTCCCCGTGGACGACCGTGAAGACGCCGTCGGGCAGGCCGGCCTCCTTCCACAGCTCGGCGAGGAAGAGCGCGGCCGAGGGGTCCTTCTCGCTCGGCTTGAGGATGAAGGCGTTGCCGCAGGCGATGGCGTTGGCGCACATCCACAAGGGCACCATGACAGGGAAGTTGAACGGGGTGATGCCGGCGACGACACCGAGCGGCTGCCGCAGACTGTAGACGTCCACTCCCGCCGACGCCTGCTCACTGAACCCGCCCTTGAGCAGCTGCGGGATGCCGGTCGCGAACTCGACGTTCTCGAGACCCCGCGCGATCTCCCCGGCCGCGTCCGAGAGGACCTTGCCGTGCTCGGACGTGACGATCGCCGCGAGCTCGTCCGTCCGGGCGTGCAGCAGCTCACGGAAGGCGAAGAGTACGGCCGCCCGACGTGACAGGGAGCTGTGCCGCCAATCGCTCGCGGCCGCGACGGCCGTCTTCACCGCGGCGTCGACCTCGTCCTTGGACGCGAGGGGGACCATGGCGGTCGTCTGCCCGGTGGCCGGGTCGAAGACGGGCGAGGTGCGGCTCGAGGTCCCGGACACGCGCGCTCCGGAGATCCAGTGGTCAAGCGTGCGCGCGGCAGGTGGGTTCGTGTCGTCCATGGGCTCAGATTACGTGTCAGGTGATAGCCATACAAAGGTGCGATCGCTACAGTACAAACATGCGTGACGTGCTCTCAGGCCTGGAAGAACGGCTGGAGTCGCCGACGAGCAAGGGACTCGCGCACGCGGTCTCCGTCGCCATCCGCGACGGCGTCCTCGCTCCCGGCGACCGGTTGCCGCCGATCCGACAGGTCGCCCAGGAGCTGATGCTCTCCCCCACCACGGTCAGCGCCGCCTGGCAGCTGCTCGCTCGCTCCGGCGCCATCCGCTCGGACGGGCGACGCGGTACGACGGTGGCGCCGGCCAACCGTGGCGGCGAACGGTACTCCACCGCGCTCAGTCGCGAGACGGGCAACCGCCTCGACCTGTCGACCGGCGTGCCCGACCCCGCCCTGCTGCCGGATCTCGCCGACCTGCTCGACCGCCTGGACGGACCCATCGCCCCGAGCAGCTACCTCGACGACCCCGTCCTGCCCGAGCTTCGGGACATCCTGCTGGCGGACTGGCCGGCTCCCGTGGACGACCTGCTCGTCGTCGACGGGGCCATGGATGCGCTGGACCTCATCACCCGGACTCTCCTGCGGGCCGGCGACCGCGTCGTCGTGGAGAGCCCGGGGTTCCCCGTCCTGCTCGACCTCCTCGAGGACCGTGGAGTGGTGGTCCAACCCGTCCGCCTCGACCACAGCGGTCCTGACCTCGACGACGTCGCAGCCCGCCTCGGACGCAGGCCGGCGGCCATCATCGTCCAGCCGCGCGGCCAGAATCCCACCGGCGTCTCCCTCACCCCCACCCGCGCCAGGCGGCTCGCGAACCTGCTGGCCCCGACGTCCTGCCTCGTCATCGAGGACGACTCCGCCGGCGACATCGCCTCCTCCCCAGCGCTGAGCCTCGGCGCGTGGATCCCGGACCAGGTGCTGCACATCCGCAGCTTCAGCAAGTCCTACGGCCCGGATCTGCGGCTCGCCGCACTGACCGGGCCGGCCCCCCTCCTCGCCCCGATCCGCCACGCCAGGGCACTGGGGCAGGGCTGGAGCAGCCGGCTGCTCCAGCGCGCCCTCGCGGCCCTGCTCACGGATCCGCAGTCCACGGCCAAGGTGCGCTCAGCCCGGGCGGAGTACGCCCGCCGCCGCGGACTCGTCACCACCCGGCTGGCCGAGCACGGCATCTCGGTGCCCGGGACGGACGGGCTCAACATCTGGGTTCCGGTGCGGGACGAGTCGGCCGCTGTGCTCCGGCTCGCGAGCGAGGGCATCGCGGTCGCGCCAGGTGGCCCGTTCGTCGTCGACAGCCGTGACGGGGAGCCGCACATCCGGGTCACCACCGGTCTGATCACCTCCGGCCACCGCGAGGTGGCTGACGCGATCGCCGACGCCGCGAGCAGCTCGGCGTGGTCCGCCCAGCACCGCTGAGGGCTGAGCTTCAGGGACGCGGTCGACGGGGCGGCGATCGTCGAGCTGTGCCTCCGCCGTCGGGTCGACGTGGTCCTCATGGACGTGCGCATGCCGCGGGTCGACGGGATCGAGGCGACGCGGCGGCTCCTCGCGCATCCCGCCCCGCCCCGCGTGGTCGTCGTGACGACCTTCGACCTCGACGAGTACGCGTTCGCCGCCATCCACGCCGAGGCGACGGTCAAGACCCACGTCGTCACGTCCTCGGCAAGCTGAGCCGCCGGGATCGGGTCCAGGCGGTCGTCCTCGCCTACGAGACGGGGCTGGTGCGGCCGGAAGCCTGACCCCGCCAGCGAGCCCAGCGGCATACGGCAGGAGAGCTCTGCTGCGCCGGGGGCGGCCACGGCTTCGCCGGGGGTCTCGTCACCGCGCTGCCATGACCGGCCCCGTGCCGGGCGCTGCGGCGCCCCCCGCTACCCAGCGCAGCTCCGCGGCCTTGAGACCAGCCAAGGTCGACAGCTGCACTGAGCCCGGCGTGGGAGGCACGGGGACGATGTGCGGGACGGCGATGGTCGGCACCCCGGCGGCGGTCGCCGAGCGGACCCCCGTCGGCGAGTCCTCGAGCGCGACGCAGTCGGCGGGCTCCGCTCCCACCAGCCGGGCCGCCCGCAGGTAGGGCTCCGGATGGGGCTTGCCGTGGGTCACCTCGTCCCCGGTCACCTGGTGGGCGAAGGAGCCGGCCGGCAGCGCGCCCACGACGGTGTCGGCAAGATTTCGCCACGACATCGTGACCAGGACGTTAGGGACGCCGAGCCCCACGAGCTCCTCGAGGAGCTCGCGGGCGCCCGGTCGCCACGGGATCGCATCCCGCACCTGCTCGATGACCCGTTGCAGCAGCGCGTCGATCACCTCGGCCACGGAGAGCGGGATCCCGGTCTGGTCGATGATCACCTGGGCGGACACCTCGAGGGCATTGCCGACGAGACGGTGGGCCAGCTCCTCGCTCCACTGGCCGCCGTGGGCGGCCACGAGCTCGTGCTCGGCCGCGATCCAGTAGGGCTCGGTGTCGACGAGCGTGCCGTCCATGTCCCACAGGACCGCCGCCGGCAGACCGTCGAGGGGGCCTCCAGTCATGCCGCTCAGTCCTCCGGGTCGTAGGCGAGGTTCGAGGACAGCCACCGTTCCGCCTGGGCGAGCGTCCACCCCTTGCGTTCGGCGTAGTCCGCGACCTGGTCGCGCCCGAGCCGACCGACGACGAAGTACTGCGACTGCGGGTGCGAGAAGTACCAGCCCGACACCGAGGCACCCGGCCACATGGACATCCCCTCGGTCAGCTGGATGCCCGTGTGCGTCTCGACGTCGAGCAGCCTCCAGAGGGTCTCCTTCTCCGTGTGCTCGGGGCAGGCGGGATACCCGGGCGCAGGGCGGATCCCTTGGTATGCCTCCTTGATCAGGCCGGCGTTGTCGAGGTGCTCGTCCGGGGCGTACCCCCAGAGCTCCTTGCGGACCTTCTCGTGCATCCGCTCCGCGAAGGCCTCCGCGAGCCGGTCGGCGATCGACTCGAGCAGGATGGCGTTGTAGTCGTCCAGCTCCGCTCGGAACGCGGCCACCCGCTCCTGGCTGCCGAGACCGGCCGTCACGGCGAAGGCCCCGACGTAGTCACGCAGGCCCGTCGATCGCGGCGCCACGTAGTCGGCGAGGCTCCGGTTGGGGACTCCGCCACGGTGCTCGCCCTGCTGGCGCAGGTGGTGGAGCACGGCGACCGGGTCCTGTCGGTGCTCATCGAGGTAGACCTCGGTGTCGTCGCCGACGGAGTTCGCCGGGAACAGCCCGACCACGGCGTTCGCCGTCAACCAGTCCTCGCTGACGACGCGGTCGATCATCGCCTGCGCGTCGTCGTACAGCTTGCGCGCCGCCGGCCCACTCGCCGGGTTGTTGAGGATGTCGGGGAAGGAGCCCTTGAGCTCCCACGCGTTGAAGAAGGGCTGCCAGTCGATGTAGCGGCGCAGCTCCTCGACCGGGTAGTGCTTGTAGACCCGGACGTGCTGGGTGCTGCCCTCGTGCCAGACGACGGGCGAGACGTCCTTCTCCTGCTGGAGCAGCAGGTGCGGCCGAGGGGGGTGGTACCCCTCCCACGTCATCGGGGTGGCGTTGGCCCGGGCCCGCTCGAGGGGCAGGAGGGGACGGTCGTGCTTCGTCGCGTGCCGGGTCCGCAGGGCGTCGTAGTCCGCCTTGACGTCGACCATGAGCCGCGCCCGCTGGTCGGGGCTCAGCAACGCCGCCGCAGTCGGCACGGAGCGCGAGGCGTCCTTGACCCACACGACCGGCCCGTCGTACCGGGGGTCGACCTTCACGGCCGTGTGGGCGCGGGAGGTCGTCGCGCCGCCGATGAGGAGGGGGATGTCGAAGCCCTGTCGCTGCATCTCGGCGGCGAAGCCCACCATCTCGTCGAGCGAGGGGGTGATCAGCCCGGACAAGCCGATGAGGTCGGCCTCGTGCTCCCGGGCGGCGTCGAGGATCTTCTGAGCCGGCACCATCACCCCGAGGTCGATGACCTCGTAGTTGTTGCACTGCAGCACGACCCCCACGATGTTCTTGCCGATGTCGTGGACGTCGCCCTTGACCGTGGCCATCACGATGGTCCCGTTGGTGTCCTTCTGCTTCGCGAGCGCCGGGTCCTTCGCCTTCTCCTCCTCGATGTACGGGATGAGGTAGGCGACGGCCTTCTTCATGACGCGGGCGCTCTTGACGACCTGTGGGAGGAACATCTTGCCGGCGCCGAACAGGTCACCGACGACGTTCATGCCGTCCATGAGCGGGCCCTCGATCACCTCGATCGGCTGTCCCCCCGCCGCCGCGATCTCGGCGCGCAGGAGCTCGGTGTCGTCCTCGATGTGCGCGTCGACGCCTTTGACGAGCGAGTGGGTGATCCGCTCGCGGACGGGCAGCCCGCGCCACTCGTCCTCAGTCACGGCGTCCGGTCCGGCCGCGCGGTTGTATCGCTCGGCGACCTCGAGCAGCCGCTCCGCCGCGTCCGGCCGACGGTTGAGGACGACGTCCTCGACCCGGTCGCGCAGCTCCTCGTCGATCTCGTCGTAGACGGCGAGCGCTCCCGCGTTGACGATCCCCATGTCGAGCCCGGCAGCGATGGCGTGGTAGAGGAAGACGGCGTGGATCGCTTCGCGCACCGGGTTGTTGCCCCGGAAGGAGAAGGAGACGTTGGAGATACCGCCCGAGACCTTCGCGCCGGGCAGGTTCTCCTTGATCCAGCGGGTCGCCTCGATGAAGTCGCGGCCGTAGGAGGCGTGCTCCTCGATGCCGGTGGCGACGGCGAAGACGTTGGGGTCGAAGATGATGTCCTCGGCCGGGAAGCCGACCTCCTCGGTGAGGATGCGGTAGGCCCGGGCGCAGATCTGGGTGCGGCTCTCGAGGCTGTCGGCCTGGCCGTCCTCGTCGAAGGCCATCACGACCGCCGCGGCGCCGTACTTGCGGACGAGGCGGGCGTGCTCGATGAAGGACTCCTCCCCCTCCTTGAGGGAGATGGAGTTGACGATCGCCTTGCCCTGCACGCATTTCAGCCCGGCCTCGATGACCTCCCACTTCGACGAGTCGATCATCACCGGGACGCGGCTGATGTCGGGCTCGCTGGCGACGAGCTTGAGGAAGCGGTCCATCGCGGCGACGCCGTCGATCATCCCCTCGTCCATGTTGACGTCGATGACCTGGGCGCCGTTCTCCACCTGCTGGGCGGCGACTGACAGGGCCGTGTCGTAGTCGCCGTCCTTGATCAGCGTGCGGAACCGGGCCGAGCCGGTGATGTTGGTCCGCTCGCCGACGTTGACGAAGAGGCTGTCCTCGTTGATGGTGAACGGCTCGAGCCCGGACAGGCGCATGGCGGTGGTGGGGGGAGCCACCGTGTGGCCGGGCTTGCCGTCGACCGCCTTGGCGATGGCGGCGATGTGCTCGGGGGTCGTCCCACAGCAGCCGCCGACGATGTTGACGAAGCCGGCGGCAGCGAACTCGCTGATGACCTCCGCCGTCTCGTCGGGGGCCTCGTCGTACTCACCGAACGCATTGGGCAGCCCGGCGTTCGGGTAGCACGAGACGAAGCAGTCGGCGACGCGCGCCAGCTCGCTGATGTAGGGCCGCAGCTCCTTTGCGCCGAGGGCGCAGTTGAGGCCGATCGCGAGGGGACGGACGTGACGGACCGAGTTCCAGAACGCCTCGGTGACCTGTCCGGAGAGGGTGCGGCCGGACGCGTCGGTGATCGTGCCGGACACGATGACCGGCCACCGTCGGCCGTACTCCTCGAAGACGCTCTCGACCGCGAAGATGGCTGCCTTGGCGTTGAGGGTGTCGAAGATGGTCTCGACGAGGAGCAGGTCGGCGCCGCCGTCGAGCAGGCCCCGCGCGGCCTCCGAGTAGGCGTCGACCAGCTGGTCGAAGGTGACGTTGCGGGCCCCTGGGTCGTTGACGTCCGGCGAGATGGACGCGGTCCGGGTCGTCGGACCGATGGCGCCGGCGACCCACCGCGGCCGGTCCGGGGTTCGGGCCGTCATCGCGTCGGCCTCGCGGCGGGCCAGCCGGGCCGCCTCCCAGTTGATTTCGTAGGCCAGCTCGCTCATGCCGTAGTCGCCGAGGGAGATGGCGTTCGCGTTGAAGGTGTTCGTCTCGATGACGTCCGCGCCGGCCTCGAGGTAGTCGCGGTGGATCTGGGCGACGAGCTCCGGCTGGGTCAGGGTGAGCAGGTCGTTGTTGCCCTGCAGGTCGGTGGGCCAGTCGGCGAAGCGCTCGCCGCGGTAGCCGGCCTCGTCCGGTCGGTCGCGCTGGATGGCGGTGCCCATCGCACCGTCGAGCACCATGATGCGCTCGCGCAGGGTCGCGGAGAGGATCTCGGTCACGTCGGGACGGTGCACTCTGGGGTGGGTCACAGGATCTCTCCGGGAAGGTGGCAGGATCTCCGATTCTAGGGAGGTCGGGCCGCTTCGCCGGTTCCTGGCCGAACTGTGGTCGTCGGGCGACATCGTGCGGCTGTGGTGAGCCACCCCGCAGTGAGCGGTCCCGCGGTGTCTGTGACCCACCGGGTCACCGGCATAAGGTGAGACGCAGGGGTACCTGGACCCCGCTGAGAGGAGGCCACGTGCTGGAGTTCGAGGACGTCCCGGATCTCGTCGACCCGGTGCTCATCGCGGCCTTCGAGGGGTGGAACGACGCCGGCGAGGCGGCGAGCGCCCTGGTCCGGCACCTGAGCGAGGTCTGGGACGCAGAGCTCGTGGCGGCGTTCGACCCGGAGGACTACTACGACTTCCAGGTCAACCGACCGCGCGTGGCCGTCGAGGAGGGCCGCCGGGTGCTGTCGTGGCCGACGACGCGGATCCTCGTGGCGACCGAGACCGGGTTCGACCGGGATGTCGTCCTCGTCCAGGGCATCGAGCCGTCGATGCGGTGGCGTGCGTTCTCCGTGGAGCTGCTCGAGCTGGCCCAGCAGCTCGGGGTGTCGACGATCGTCACCATCGGGGCGCTGCTCGCGGACGTGCCGCACACCCGGCCCATCCCGGTCACCGCGACAGCGGAGGACGACACGGCGATCCACCGCTTCGACGTCGAGGCGAGTCGCTACGAGGGCCCCACGGGCATCGTCGGTGTGCTCAGTGCGACGGCGAGCGACGCGGGAGTGCCGACGGTGTCCGCATGGGCTGCCGTGCCGCACTATGCCGGGGGCTCTCCCTCGCCGAAGGCGACCCTGAGCCTGCTGCGGCGGGTCGAGTCGCTGCTCGCGGTGACGATCGACCACGGCGACCTGGAGGAGAGCGCTCGAGCGTGGGAGCGCGGAGTGGACGAGCTGGCTCAGTCCGACGAAGAGGTCGCCGAGTACGTCCAGTCCCTCGAGGAGGCCCAGGACACGGCGCAGCTGCCCGAGGCGACCGGCGATGCCATCGCGCGCGAGTTCGAGCGCTACCTGCGCGGCCGCGACGACGACCCAGGCGGCCGCCCCTGATCGAAAGAGCAGTTCGTGCCACGGCCCTGGTCGGCAACCCGCCACGCTGGGTCGAGAGTGCAGTTCGTGACATGGCCCCGGTCGGCGGCTCGCCGTCCCGAGTGGGTGTCACGAGGTGCTCTCTCGATGATCAGAGCCGCACGCCCAGGAGGGCATCGAGGGTGCGGGCGAGCAGCCCGGGGGCGCCGAGGTCGTCGCCCCCCCGGGTGAGGGCCTCGGCGGCCCACCGGTCGACGCTGGCCAGCGCTCGCGGGCTGTCGAGGTCGTCCGCGAGCGCGGCCCGCACCTCCTCGACCGTGCCGTCAGCGGCTGGGCCGCCGTTGCCGGAGAGGGCCCGACGCCAGGTGGCCAGGCGCTCCTCGGCGGCGGTGAGGTCGTGGTCCTGCCAGATCCAGTCGGCCGCGTGGTGCCGGGCGAGCAGTGCGAGCCGGATCGCCATGGGGTCGACGCCGGCGCGGCGCAGCTCCGAGACGAAGACGAGGTTGCCCTTGCTCTTGCTCATCTTCTCGCCGTCGAGTCCGACCATTCCCTGGTGGACGTAGGTCCGGGCGAAGGCCGGCCTACCGCTGAAGGCGCGGGCGTGGGCGGCGCTCATCTCGTGGTGCGGGAAGACGAGGTCGGTGCCACCGCCCTGGACGTCGATGGGCAGGCCGAGGTGGGTGCAGGCGATGCAGGCGCACTCGATGTGCCACCCGGGCCGGCCCGGGCCGAGCTGCCCGCCGTCCCACTCGGGCTCGCCGGCGCGGTGGGCGCGCCAGAGGAGGGCGTCGAGGCGGTTGCGCTTGCCCTCGCGGTCGGGGTCTCCCCCGCGCTCGGCGAAGACCTCGAGCATGCCGGCCTCGTCGAGACGACTGACCGACCCGAACTTCGGGTCCCGACTGATGTCGAAGTAGACGTCGTGGGCGCCCGGGCGGGACGCGTCCGGCGCCGGAACCAGGTAGGCATCCCCGGTGGCCAGGAGCTGCTCGATCGGCGCGATGAAGGTCGGGATGCTCTCGACGGCCCCGAGGTACTCGTCGGGTGGGAGCACGGCGAGCGCGGTCATGTCCTCGCGGAAGAGCCCGATCTCGCGGGTCGCGAGGTCCTCCCACGAGACTCCGTCGCGTTCGGCGCGCTCGAGGAGGGGGTCGTCGATGTCCGTGATGTTCTGCACGTAGCGGACGGAGACCCCGGCGTCGCGTAGCGAGCGGACGAGCAGGTCGAAGGTGAGGTAGGTCGCCGCGTGGCCGAGGTGGGTCGCGTCGTACGGGGTGATGCCGCACACGTAGACCGAGGCGGAGCCATCGACCGCGGCCGGGACGAGCTCGCCCGAGACCGTGTCCCTCACTCGGACCTCAGGAGAGCGACCTGGGACCTGGGGGACGAAAGGTGCGGGCCAACTCTTCACGCGCAGACTCTATCCGCAGCCGCGGGCCAGGCCGCGCGTCCCCTCAGAGCGGGGGCCACGGGACGGCGGGCCAGCCGGGATTGGGGCGGGGATGTCGACGAACGCGCAGCAGCCGGGTGACCCGCTCGCGCAGGGCGAGCACGTCGTCCTCAGGGAGCAGCCGCTCGAGCACGCCGAGCACACGGGTGCCCGGATCGTCGAAGCTGGTCTGGAGGCGCTCGAGCCGGCCGAGGTCCGCATCGGTCAGCGGGTCGCCGGCCCAGCCCCACAGGACGGTGCGGAGCTTCGGGGTCGAGTGGAACGTCACCCCGTGGTCGATGGCCCAGAGCCGGCCGGCGGGGTCCCGGAGGCAGTGCGAGCCCTTGCGGTCGGAGTTGTTGATGACGGCGTCCAGCACGGCGAGGGAGCGCACGTCATCCGTGTCGGCGTGGACCACGGTGACCGGTTCACCCGTCGGGGTCTCGGCCGAGAAGGTCGGGAGCCATCCCGCGGGTATCGTCCCTGCGGGGACGAGGTCGACGACCTGGTCGTCGGGCAACGGCGCGAAGGGGTCCCCGATCCAGCGCTGGACGGACCCTGAGCCGAGCGGTCCGTCGCGCAGCAGCGTCGGCGGCACCAGGTGCCAGCCACCCGCCTCCGAGACGACGTGTGCGGCGACCTCGCGCCCGGCGAGCGTGCCCTCGGGGAAGTCCCAGAGCGGCTGCTCGCCGCGAACCGGCTTGTAGATGGCGTACGCGTCGTCCTCGGCGTGCAGCCGCACGAGGAGGGCGACGTTCGACGAGGAGGTCACGCGCCCGACGACCTCCAGCTCACCCCTCAGGGCGGCGTCGTCGGCTGCTTCCCCGAAGGCCGGGAACGCGTGGTCAGCGGCGGTAGCCATTGGCCCGCGGGCAGATGTGCCCCGTCGGGTCCAGGGGGCCACCGCAGAAGGGACAGGGGGGTCGACCGGCCCGGACGATGGTCATGCTCCGGCGCGCGAAGGCTCGGGCCTGGGCCGGGTCGAGCGACACGCGCAGGGAGTTGCGCGCGAAGGGCGAGATGTCGACCTCCTCGGGAGCCGTCCCCTGCGGGTCGGGGTCGGCTGCGGGCAGGTCGTCGGGATCGTGGTCGTGGCACTCGATCACGAGGCGCTGCTGCTCCTCGTCCCACGCCAGGGACAGGGTCTGGACGCGCCAGTCCTCCTCGAACGGGGTCTCCAGCGGCTCGGTGTCCTCCGGCGGGCCACCGGGCGTGCCTGGCTCGATCGCGGCAGCCGGGGCGAGCTGGTCGAGGACGTCGTTGATCCGGTCGGCGAGGATCGAGACCTGCTGCTTCTCGACCGCGACCGTGACGACCCGACGACCGTCCGTGGCCTGCAGGTAGAAGGTCCGGTTGCCCGCAGGCCCGACCGTGCCCGCGACGAAGCGGGTCACCGGGTCGAAGTCCTGGAAGGTCATGCCGTCGACCCTATCCGACCTCGCCGGGCGAGCCGGGGCTCTCATCACCGGGTGCGCCAGCGGCCACTTCGAGGCTCCCGGCCCCGCCGCCGAGCACCGCGTCACCCTCCCGCCCCGGCGCCGTGGCGGGCCGGAGCGCCCCCAGGTCACCACCGACGTCGTTGAGCCGGACGAGGAACGGCCGCCGCGACGTGTAGTGCACGACGCTGACCGACCCGGGGTCGACGACGAAACGCTGGAAGTCGTCGAGCCGGGCGCCCGCAGCGTGGGCCAGCACGGCCTTGATGACGTCCCCGTGCGACACCGCGACCCAGACGGCATCGGGTCCGTGCTGCTCGAGGACATGGGCGTCGGTCTCGCGAACCGCGGCCAGGGCCCGCTCCTGCACCTCGACGAGCGACTCGGCCTCGAAGTCCTCCGACGCCGGGAAGCGGACCTCACTGGGCCGGTCCTGGACGACCTCCCAGAGGGGCTCGGCCACCAGGTCGCGGATGGCCCGGCCGGTCCAGGCGCCGTAGCGGCACTCCCCGAGGCCGGGGTGCACCGACCGGGGCAGCGGTCCCAGCGCTCCCGCGATGAGGTCGGCGGTCTGGAGGCATCGGTCAAGGGGGGACGAGACGAGCCGGGAGACCTCGATGCCGGCGTCCGCGATCGCGGCACCGACACGGGACGCCTGGGCCTCGCCCGTCGCGTCGAGGAAGACACCGGGTGCCCAGCCGGCGAGCACGCCGGCTGTGTTGGCGCTCGACCGCCCGTGGCGGACGAAGAGGACAGTGGGCACCCGGCCAGCCTAGACGCGCCGTCGCAACCCAGCGGCATACGTGGCATCGCTGTGGTGGAGTAGGGCTGTGATCGTGGACCAGGCAATCTACCGGCGGGGCGAGCGCCTCGAGTGCGGTGACCTCAGTGACGAGCTGGAGCGCTTGCGGGCCGGCGCTGAGGGCTTCCTCTGGATCGGGCTCAAGGACCCGACGGACGACGAGTTCGCCCTGGTCAACCGAGAGCTGGGGCTGCACCCGCTCGCCGTGGAGGACGCCGTCACCGGCAACCAGCGCGCCAAGATCGAACAGTACGAGCGCTCGGTCTTCGTCGTGCTCAAGACGCTGCGCTACATCGACGAGACGAGCGACATCGAGACCGGTGAGCTGATGCTCTTCATCGGGGACCGGTTCGTCGTCACGGTGCGGCGCGGCGAGGGCAACCCGCTCCGTGACGTACGCCAGCGCCTCGAGCTCGAGCCGGACCGGCTCCAGCACGGACCGTTGGCCGTGCTCCACGCCGTGATGGACTCGGTGGTCGACCACTACGTCTACGTCGACCGGGAGCTCAGCGTCGACCTCGACGACATCGAGGCGCAGGTCCTCGCCGACGACGGTGCCGGGGATGCCAACGCGATCTACCGCCTCAAGCGCGAGGTCCTCGAGTTCAAACGGGCGAGCTGGCCGCTCGCGGACGCCCTGATGACCTACATGGACCGCGGTGCGGGCCGCGAGCTGCACGTCGACGTCCGCCACCTGTTCCGGGACGTCGCCGACCACCTGCGCCACGTCAACGACCACATCGAGGCCTACGACCGGCTCCTGACCGACATCCTGTCCGCCCACCTCACCAGCGTGTCCGTCCAGCAGAACTCCGACATGCGCAAGATCTCGGCCTGGGTCGCGATCGCCGCGATCCCGACCATGGTGGCGGGCATCTACGGCATGAACTTCACGGGCATGCCTGAGCTCGTCGCCAGCGTCAACGTCGCCGGCACCGAGTACTACTACGGCTACTTCGTCGTCCTCGCCCTCACCACGACGGCCTGCGTCTTTCTCTGGACGAGGTTCAAGCGCTCCGGGTGGCTCTGAGCGGCGTCTAGCTCGCGCCGATCCAGCTCGCCCCGAGTGCGACGGCGAGCAGGACGCCGAGGGCGACCCGATACCAGACGAACGGGAGCAGGCTGTTCGACGCGACGAACCGCAGCAGCCAGGCGATCGAGGCATAAGCGACGACGAAAGCCACGACGAGCCCGACCAGCATCGGGCCGACGCCGAAGATCACGAGGTCGTGCCGCTGCTGGACCGCTTGGAAGACGCCGGCCGCAGAGAGGGCTGGGATCGCCAGGAAGAAGCTGAGCCGGGTGGCGGTGACCCGGTCGATGCCCCGGGCCAGCCCGGCCGAGATCGTCGCACCGGAGCGGGAGACCCCGGGGATGAGCGAGAAGCACTGGACCAGGCCGATCACGAACCCGTCCATGGGGGTGACCGCGTGCTCGCCCCGGACGGCTCCCCGCCGCTCGAACCTGGTGTGCATCCGCTCGGCCACGACCATGACCACGCTCCACACCACGAGGGCGGCCGCGACGACCCACAGGCTGCGCAACGCTCCCTCGATGAGGTCACGTGCGAGGAAGCCCACGAGCCCGACCGGCAGGGAGCCGATGACGACCGCCCACGCCAACCCGTAGTCCGGGTCGTGCCGACCTTCGGCCGAGGAGAGCCCACGAAACCAGGCCCGGGCGAACCGGACGATGTCCGTGAAGAAGTAGATGAGGGTGGCGGCGATGGCGCCGAGCTGGATGACCGCGGTGTAGGCCGTCACCGCTGGGTCGTCGACCGCGAGCCCGAGCAGCTTCTCGGTGATGGTCAGATGGCCCGTCGACGAGACGGGCAGGTACTCGGTCAGGCCCTCCACGATGCCGAGGATGACTGCGTCGAGGTAGCTCAGGTCAGCCACGATTCACGAAACCTTCTGGGTCGGGGAACGCCGGTGCGCCATCCGGGCCAGCCGGGGCTCGCGTCGGCACAGGCGTGCAGCCTAGCCGGACTCCCGGGGATCTTCGGACCCCAGGTCAGTCCGGACGCGGTCGATGCAGCTGGGCCACGGCGGCCAGCGTCGCAGTGGCCTGGTCGCGGGACAGGCGGCCGCCGGTCGCGACGGCCAGGGTCGTCACGCCCACGTCCTCGTAACGCTGCAGACGCCGGGCCACCCGCTGCGGCGACCCGAGCAACGCGGTCTCGTCGATGAAGTCGAGCGGCACGGCTGCGGCGGCCTCACGGTGCCGGCCGGCGAGGTAGAGATCCTGGACGTCGGCGGCCTCCTGCTCGAACCCCATCCGACAGGCGAGCCGGTTGTAGAAGTTCTGCTCTCGCGAGCCCATCCCGCCGAGGTAGAGGGCGCAGTAGTCCCGCAGGTGACCAGCCGCCTCCGCGACATCGTCGACGAGGATGACCGGTGTGGACGAGACGACGTCGAACCCGGCCATCGGGTCCTCCGGCGCCCCTCTGCCGGCGGCTTGCCGCGCCTCGGCGATGAGTCGGATCTCCTCGCGCGCCTGCTCCGGGCTGAGGAAGATGGCCAGCCAGCCGTCGGCGATCTCCCCGGTCAGCGCGAGGTTGCGCGGACCGACGGCGGCGAGATAGACCGGGACCTCGCTGCGCAGGGGACGCGACCCCAGCTTCAGCGCCTTGCCGGGACCGTCCGGCAGGGGGAGCTCGTAGTGCGGGCCGGGGTGGGTGAGCCGCTCCCGAGCCAGCGCCGAACGGACGATCTCGACGTAGTCGCGGGTGCGCCCCAGCGGACTGGTGAACCGCACCCCGTGCCACCCCTCGCTGACCTGCGGGCCGGACACCCCGAGCCCGAGCCGGAACCGGCCCTGCGACATCGTGTCGATCGTCGCAGCCGTCATCGCCGTGAGGGCCGGGGTCCGCGCGGGGATCTGCATCACCGCCGAGCCCAGGTGGATCCGCTCGGTGAGCGCCCCGATCCAGGCGAGCATCGAGGGGGCGTCGGAGCCGTATGCCTCGGCGACCCAGAGGCTGTCGTAGCCGAGGCGATCTGCCTCCCTGGCGATGGCGACCATGTCGTGGCCCGCCGAGGGTCGGTCCCAGTAGCCGAGGTTCACTCCCAGTCGCATGGAGGGAGGGTAACCGGCGGCCCGGCGGCCCGTCGGCCACCGGCGTGCCGCCAGCGGACCGCCGGGTGAGCGGCTACCGTGCTGCACCATGCACAGACGTGTCGGCTCCTCGGGCCTTCGAGTCACGCCCCTTGCCCTGGGGACGATGACGTGGGGCAACTCCGTCGACCGGCACGAGGCCACCGACCACGTCCGCGCCTTCCTCGACGCGGGCTGCCAGCTCGTCGACACCGCCTTCGGATATGGGGGCGGTGACGCCGAGACCTGCCTCGGCGAGATTCTCGACCAGGCCGTTCCCCGCGATGACCTCGTGATCTGCACCAAGGCCGGGATCCACCGGATCGCCGACGAGCGCCGGGTCGACGTCTCGCGTCGGGCCCTCATGCAGCAGCTCGACAGCTCCCTCCAACGGCTCCGGACCGACCACGTCGACCTGTGGCTGGTCCACACGTGGTCCGACGAGGTCCCGCTCGCCGAGACCTTGTCCGCGCTGGAGTGGGCCGTCGGCACGGGCCGGGCCCGCTACGTCGGCGTCTCCAACTACTCCGGGTGGCAGTCGGCCCGTGCTTTCAGCCTTCTCGAACAGGCGCGAATCCCCTTGGTGGTCAACGAGATCCAGTACTCGCTGATCGAGCGAGG
Source organism: Intrasporangium calvum DSM 43043 (assembly GCF_000184685.1). NCBI lineage: Bacteria > Bacillati > Actinomycetota > Actinomycetes > Micrococcales > Intrasporangiaceae > Intrasporangium > Intrasporangium calvum. The sequence goes on along the minus strand of NC_014830.1, from coordinate 1,971,047 downwards.
AGCCGAGCTGGAGGTCCTGCCCGCCGCGGAGTCGCTCGGCTTCGGCACCCTGGCCTGGTCACCCCTCGGCCGTGGTGTCCTGACCGGGAAGTACCGGTCCGGCGTGCCAGCCGGCTCCCGAGCCACCTCGCCGGACTTCCCCGCATTCGCCGAGCGGTTCCTGGACGAGCACAGCATGCGGGTGGCTGAAGCCGTCGTCATGGCGGCCCGAGGGCTCGGGGTGACGGCGACCGAGGTGGCCCTCGCCTGGGTCCGCGACCGCCCGGGCGTGACCGCGCCGGTCGTCGGCGCCAGGACCAGCGCTCAGCTGCGGACGGCGCTCGCCAGCCTCGAGCTCACGCTGCCACCGGAAATCGTCGAAGCCCTCGACGACGTGTCGACCATCGGCTGAGCCCAAGCGGCGTTCAGGCTCTGGGGCCCACGTCCCCGCCGCGGCCCGCCTCGTCCTCGTCAACGAGGTCATCGTCCTCGTCGTCCTCATCGTCGAGGTCGTCGTCCAGATCGTCCTCGTCGTCGAGGTCGTCGTCATCCAGATCGTCGTCATCCTCGTCGCCGAGGTCGTCCTCGTCGTCGTCCTCGTCGTCGTCCTCGTCCTCTTCGTCGTCCTCGTCGTCCTCTTCGTCGTCGTACTCATCAGAGTCGAGTCCCGCGTAGACGCCGTCCGGCTCGTCCTCGTCCTCGTGACCGTCGAAGTCGTCACCGTAGACCGCCAACGGCGTGGCCACCTCGGTGGCGTCAAACAGGGCCTCGTCGTAGTCGTCGAAGGCCTCGGCCAGATCCTGGGCCGCGGCGGCGACGAGGGGGTGGTCAGGGTCCTTGGTCGACCCTGCTGCCTCGTAGTGGTGTTCGAGCGCAGTGATGAGACGCTCGAGGGCAGCGCGGGGCTCAACGGTCATGAGTCGACCGTAGTCGACCCGGGAGCACGATGACACCCAATACCCCCACCCAATGCCGCACCTCGCACGCGCGCCGGCACGCGATCGCCACGAAGCTTCGCGAGCCGGTCACCGGCGGCTCGGCAGCGCCGGTCAGGAGGTCGGGACGTCGACGACGTCGGCCGCCTTGGGTGCTGAGATGTCAACCGGCTCACCGTAGTTGCTCATCTTCATGGTGACGTCGGCACCTGACACCGAGTAGACGACCTGGCGGATGCGGTCCTCGTCGTCGAGCCACATGTCGTAGGTCACGGTGTCGGGCAGCGACGCGGTGTCGTCCGGGAGCGAGTCGCCGAGCTCCTTCGTGTCCATGGTCACCTCGTACTTCTGGAGCGTCTCCCCGTCGACCGACTCCGGGCCGACGAACTTCACCGCGGTGATCGCCTTCTCGTAGGACGCGGCAAGCTGCGACGGGTCGGCCTGCTGCAGCGACTTCCCGAACTCCTTGGCCATCTCGCCGGTGACGTCGACCTTGGCCCACTTGCCGGCTGCGACGCCCGGGGCCCCCTTGAGGTAGAGGACGTTCTCGAGCAGGACCAGGTCGAAGCTCATCACCCCACCCATGTCCATCGACATCTGCATCGCGGGGCTCGAAGCATCCATCCTCGTGTCGCCCGCCATGGTGAGGGTCTGCCCCTCGGACTCCATGACCATCTCGACGTGGGCCGTGCTCATCTGGCTGCTGCCGGCCTTGAGTGCCGCGATGAACGAGTCCTTGTCGCCGTGGCCCTCGGCCGCGGGTGTCGCCGCGACGCTGGTTGACGGTACGGCGGTCGTGACGACTGCGGTCACATTGGTGCCGGACGTCGGCGAGCCGCTCGATCCGCAAGCGGTCAGGAGCGCGACGGGCAGGACGATGACGGCGGCCGCAGCGCGGCGGGACCTCTTGAACATGGTGACCTCCAAGGCTCGAGCTGCCCGCGGGCGGGCCTCCCCCGGTCCCCTGGGCCTTCCCTTCGACGCTACCTCAACGGCACCGTCCGATGCCTCCTCGGGTGTCACAATGTCGGCGATGAGCGAGTACGAGTTCCAGGTGCTGACGTTCGACCGGCACACGCCCAAGGCCGTTCGGCGCCAGGCCGTCCGCGAGCACGCGGAGTACGGGAGGTGGGAGCTCACCCGCTCGGTCCGCTACGAGGGCGGGGTCCACCGCGTCTGGCTGCGGCGACGGATCATCCGGGTCCAGCGCACCGCCTGACCTCCGTCAGCAGGTGCGCAGGAAGTCCCCCAGCACGCGAGCCCCGAACCGGAGCGAGTCGACCGGGACCCGTTCGTCGATCCCGTGGAACATCGGCGCGAAGTCGAGGTCGGCCGGCAGCCGCAACGGCGCGAACCCGTACCCGGTGATGCCGAGCGAGGCCAGGGCCTTGTTGTCCGTGCCACCGGACAGGCAGTAGGGCAGGACGGTCGCGCCGGGGTCGGCGCGGAGCAGGGACTGCTTCATCGACTCGACGAGGCTGCCCGCCCAGGGCGCCTCGAGAGCGATGTCGCGGTGGACGACCGCGACCTCGACGTGCTCGCCGGCGAGCTCGCGGATCGTGCCGAGGAGCGCCTCCTCGTGCCCGGGCAGGAAGCGGCAGTCGACGGCCGCCGACGCCGACTGGGGGATGACGTTGTGCTTGTAGCCGCCGTCGAGCATCGTCACGTTGGCCGTGTCCTGGAGTGTCCCGCGCACGAAACCCTGCGCCCCACCCAAGGTCGCCAGCAGCGGGTCGAGCCCAGCGGCATACGGCTGCTGCGTCAGCGTGCTCAGCCCGTCGAGGAGCTGCCTGACGGACGCGATGTACTCGCGGGGCCACTCGTGGGCAGCGATCCGGCCGATGGCCGCGGCGAGGCGCACGATGGCGTTCTCGTCGTTGGGGACCGACCCGTGGCCGGCGCGACCATGGGCGTGCAGGCGCAGCCACAGGATGCCCTTCTCGGCCGTCTGGAGCAGGTAGGCCCGGCGCTCGCCGTCGGGGGTGGGGACGGTGACGCTGTAGCCGCCGACCTCGCTGACCGCCTCCGTGACCCCCTCGAACCAGTGCGGGTGCCGGTCGACCAGCCAGTGGCTGCCGTGGACTCCGCCCGCCTCCTCGTCGGCGAAGAAGACGAACGTCGTCGTCCGCGCCGGGCGGGCGCCGCTGCGGGCGAGCTCGCGCAGGTTGGCCAGGATCATCGCGTCCATGTCCTTCATGTCCACGGCGCCGCGCCCCCAGATGCAGCCGTCGCGCTCCTCGGCGGCGAAGGGGTCCACCTGCCAGTCCGCCGCGGTGGCCGGGACGACGTCGAGGTGGCCGTGGACGGCGAGGCCGGGGCGGGATGCGTCGGCACCCTCGACGCGGAGCACGACGGTGGCCCGCCCGGGCCTGCTCTCGAGCAGCTCGGCCTCGAGACCGACCTCGGCGAGCTCAGCCATGACGTACTCCGCGGCAGCCCGTTCACCCGGTCCGCTGTCGTCGCCGTAGTTCGACGAGTCGATCCGGATCAGCTCGCCGCAGATGCGGGCGACCTCGTCCTCAGCCGTCAGGAGGGCGGTCGAGGCGGGTGCAAAAGGGGCCTTCGCGTCGGGGTTCGGCATGACGTCAGGGTATGCCGCTGGGCTCGCTGGGTGCCCCTTGCCCGTTTGGGCATTTGGTCAGGTCCCGTGCTACCGTTTCACCTCGCCGCAAGGGGTTCGCCCGAGAGGACGGATTGCTTGCTCATCACCTTGTCGGGGTGGCGGAATGGCAGACGCGCTAGCTTGAGGTGCTAGTGCCCTTAACGGGCGTGGGGGTTCAAGTCCCCCCCTCGACACCAGTCAGGCCCCGAGTCTCTGCACGTCAGAGGCTCGGGGCCTGTCGCATGTCCCCGAGCCGGTGGCGGCTCACACCTCGATCTCCGCGAGGGCTGTCGGCAGCTCGCGGACCAGCTCGCGGGCGAGGAAGCCGACCCTCCCGATGGCCGCGGTGAGCCGCTCTCCGGCGCGACCGTGGATGAAGGCGCCCCAGGCAGCCGCCTGCGCCGGGCCGGCTCCGCGGGCGAGGAGACCGGCGATCGCGCCCGCCTTGGCGTCACCGGCGCCGGACGCGGCCATGCCGGGAGCCCCCGACTCGTTGCGCCACACCTCGCCGTCGGGGGTGACGACGAACGAGGTGGCCGCGCCGCCCAGCACGACGGCGCGGCTCTGCGCGGCGAGCCGCCCGGCCATGGCCCGCAGCACGTCGTCGACGGGGTCGTCGTGCTCCTCGCCGAGGGTCTCCGCGAGCTCACGTGCGTTGGGCGTCAGCAGCACCCGGCCCTCGAGGTGCCGGACCCCGTCACGATGCGCAGTGAGGTAGGCCATGCCGAGGGCGTCGAGGACCACCGAGCACTCGAGGTGGGGCACGACCCGCTCGAGCAGGGCCCTCGCGGCGTCCGGGCCCATGATGCCCGGGCCGAGCAGCACGGCGTCGGCGGAGGCAGCCAGCTCGAGCACTCGCGCGGCCGCGTCGGGGCTGATGTCCCCGTCCCTCTCCTCGGGCAGCCCTTCGACATACGCCTCCGGCACCGCGGTGGAGAGCAGGGGTGCCGTGCTTCGGACCGTCGCCATCTGGAGTTGCCCGGCCCCGACCCGGAGGGCGGCCTCCGCGGCGAGGAGCACCGCGCCGGGCGTCTGGACGCCGCCGCCGACGATGAGGACCCGCCCCTTGGCGTACTTGTCACCGCCGGGGTCCGGCAGGGCCCAGCCGCGCAGGAGCCCCGGGGTGATCGTCAGGTCCGCCCCCGACCCGGCAGCGGGGTCTCGGGTGCCGGCTGGCTCGGTGTGCGGTGTCTCAGGCATCGATGCCGTCCCGGTGCGGGGTGTGGGGCCGCTCATGGGTCTCGGAGACGGCCTGCTCCTGGAGGTGGTCGGTGGCTGCGAAGCCGGCCAGCTCCAGGGCACCGTCGCGGTCGCGGTAGGTGGTCAGGGAGCAGTTCGCGAGTGGGACCTCCCGGTCGATCTCGAGGAGCTTCGTCTCCTCGAGCCCTTCGATGACGAGACGGAAGCTCATGATCACCGCCTGGTGGGTGAAGACCCAGACGCGCTTGCCGACGTAGTCCTGGCGGATGTCCGACAGCACACTTCGGATCCGCAGCGCCACATCGGTCCAGCTCTCCCCACCCGGCGGGCGGTAGTAGAGCTTGCCCATGAGCGAGCGTCGCTCCGCCTCCTCGGGGAAGGCCTCCCGGATCCCGAGACCCGTCATCCCGTCGAACGCACCGAGGTCTCGTTCGCGAAGGCGTTCGTCGCGCAGGACGTTGACGTGGTCCAGCCGGCCGAGGGCGATCTCAGCCGTGGTGGCGGCACGCTCGTACGGCGAGGTCAGGACGACGTCCGGGTGCTCGTCGGGCTCGAGGCGGCCGAGGTACTCCCCCAGGGCGGCGGCCTGCTCGCGGCCGACGTCGGACAGCGGCGTGTCGGCGTCGCGGGTCGTCAGCTCGAGACGACCGAGTCCCTGCTGCCGGGCGGACTCGTCGGCGAGGTTGCCGACGCTCTGGGCGTGCCGGACGAGGACGAGCTCTGATGGTGCGGTCCCCCGCCCGGCGGCGATCGACTCGGTCGCTTTCACGTGGCCTCCCGTGAGGTGGTTGGGCGGACGGACCGGGCCCGGGCCCGGATGGTCTCCCCTCTGCCCTACCCGCGGCGCCGCCCCCTACGCTGACGCCGTGACGTTCCTGCGGGCGCTGGTGATGCTGCTTCGGCTCGCCGGGTTCCGGCGCCTGCTGCTGGCCCGGGTCACGTCGCAGGGCAGCGACGGCGTGTTCCAGGTGGCGCTGGCCAGCCACGTCCTGTTCAACCCCGAGCGGAACACCGACCCGACGACGATCGCCGCTGCCTTCGCCGTGGTGCTGCTGCCCTACAGCTTCCTCGGTCCGTTCGCGGGCACCCTGCTCGACCGGTGGCCGCGGAGGCGCGTGATCGTGGCCGGCCAGCTCGTGCGCGCCGGTGTCGTGCTCGCGGTGGCCGGGCTGATGGGGCTCGGCTCGGCCGGGGTCGGGTTCTTCCTCGTGGTCCTGCTCGTCTTCTCGGTCAACCGTTTCGTGCTGGCCGGCTTCTCGGCGGGCCTGCCCCACGTCATCGCCCGAGAGCACCTGGTCAGCGGCAACTCCGTGGCTCCGACCACGGGATCGGTCGCCTACTTCCTCGGTGGCGTCCTCGGCGGCCTCATCGGCGCCCTCAGCAGCGACGTGGTCGTCGTGGTGGCTGCGGCGGCCGGAATCCTCGTGGCGGCCGGATCCGCGGCCAGGCTCCCCTTCCTCGGGCCAGACACCGCGAGCCGCGACCTGCGCGCGGCCGCCGTCCTCGGCGGCATCGGTCGCGGCCTCGCAGAGGCCGCTCGCACCCTGCCGCGGCGCGCGCGGCTCCTGCTCGGTCTGGTCTTCGTGTCTCGGCTGCCATTCGGCTTCGTGCTGCTCCAGACGCTGCTCCTCTTTCGTGGCCCTTTCGCCCAACCCAACCAGCAGGCGGGCAACGCGGTGGGGTTCGGGCTCGCCGCGGTGGCGGCCGCTGCCGGGTTCGGCCTGGCCGCCGTGATCACCCCCTGGCTGGCCCCCCGCTGGCATCCGGTCCCGTTCTCCGCACGCATGCTCGCGGTGTCGGCCGTCGCTCTCCTGGTGCTTGCGCCGTGGCTCAACCCGTGGGTCGTCTCGAGCGTGAACTTCGTCGTCAGCTTCGCTGCCCAGACCGTCAAGATCAGCATCGACAGCCTGCTCCAGACGCATGTCCCCGACCCGCTCCTCGGACGCACCTTCGCCCTGCACGACATGATGTACAACTCGGGTCTCGTGGCCGCCGCGTCCCTCGCGGCCTGGACCCTGCCCCGAAGTGGTGCGGTGACCTGGCCGTCCCTCGCCGTCGCCGGGCTCCTCGCGGTCATCGCCGCGGGACTGCCCGCTGCGTGGGGCGCGGCCTCCCGGGCCGACGGGCGGGCCGTCGGGGCAGCCGAGGACGTCATCGGCCCCGGCTCCGGGCCGGGTGCGGCCCACTAGGCTGACGGGGTGCTGCCCCAGGTCACCGCGACTCGCTACGTGACGCCCCTCAAGGAGGGCGGCTCGCTGCCCGGAATCGTCGAGGCCAGCGACGAGGGCACCTACGTCATGAAGTTCCGGGGTGCGGGCCAAGGGCTCAAGGTGCTCGTCGCCGAGGTGCTCGTCGGAGCACTGGCGAGGGCCATCGGGGTGCCCGTCCCCGACCTGGCCGTGATCACCCTTGACGAACGCATCGCCAAGTACGAGGCGGACGAGGAGGTCCAGGACCTGCTCTCCGCCTCCGTGGGGACCAACCTCGGAGTCGACTTCCTGCCCGGCTCGCTGGGCTACGACGGCTCGCAGCCGCCGTCGGCCGACCTCGCGGAGCGCATCGTCTGGCTCGATGCCCTCACCGCGAACGTCGATCGCACCTGGTCGAACCCCAACCTCCTCGTCTGGCACGGGCGGACCTACGCCATCGACCACGGGGCCGCGCTGTACTTCCATCACTCCTGGCCGAGCCGGCCGCCGTCCGCGGAGCGTTTCGCGGCGCAGCCGTTCGACGCGAGCCGGCACGTGCTCCGTGACGTCGCGGGTGACATCAGCGCCCGGCATGACGAGCTGCGGGATCTCTTGACCGGCGCCCGAGTCACGTCGGCGCTCGCCGACGTGCCCGACGAGTGGCTCGAGCCGACGGACGAGCTCCCCGACGCCACCGCGGTTCGCACGGCCTATCGGGCGCTTCTCGACGCTCGCCTCGACAGCACCTCGTGGGTGCCCGGACGGGCCGCGGCATGAAGGCCTACCAGTACGTCGTCCTCCGTCTCGTCCCCCGCGTCGACCGCGAGGAGTTCGTCAACGTCGGGGTCGTCCTGCACTGCCAGGACGCGGAGTTCCTCGACGCGGCCTGGGAGCTCGACCCCGGACGGATCGCCGCCTTCGCCCCCATGTGTGACGTCGACGGGGTGCGCCGGATGCTCGACCGGGTCCGCGCGGTCTGCGCCGGTGAGACCGGGCGCGGCCTGCCGAGGCTCGACAAGCCCGGCCAGCGGTTCGGCTGGATCATCGCCCCCCGGTCCACGGTCGTCCAGCCCGGCCCGGTCCACGGCGGCCTGACCGACGATCCTGCGGCCGAGCTCACTCACCTGCTCGACCGCCTCGTGCGGCTGGACGGCAGCTGACCGGCGTCGGTCGGGCTGGGAGCGAGCTCAGCGGCATCCGGCAGGGGGGCTGGCCGCGCTGTGGCGCTCCGGGGCACTCAGGGCACCCGGTGGCACCCCGTCCACGCCGGGTCAGCGGTCCCGGATGCGCAGCGCCCACATGGCCACCGCGGAGGCAGCCGCGACGTTGAGGGAGTCGACGCCCCCGGCCATCGGGATGCGCACGACGACGTCGGCCGCGGCGACGGTGGTGCCACCGAGTCCGTCCCCCTCGGCGCCCAGGACCACGGCGACCTTCGTCGGCGGCGCGGCCTCGAGGACATCAAGGGCCACTGCGTCGTCGGACAGGGCCAGCGCCGCGACGGTGAAGCCGTGGGACTGGAGAACCGCCATCCCGCCGGGCCACGGGTCGATCCTCGTCCACGGGACCTGGAAGACGGTGCCCATCGACACCCTGATCGAGCGGCGGTAGAGCGGGTCGGCGCACCGGGGTGTGACGAGCACCGCGTCCACCCCGAGGGCTGCGGCGGAGCGGAAGACGGCCCCGACGTTGGTGTGGTCGACGATGTCCTCTAGCACGACGATGCGCCGTGCATCGGCGACGAGAGAGGCCACCTCCGGCAGGCCCGGTCGCTGCATCGAGGCCAACGCCCCGCGATGCAGGTGGAAGCCGGTGAGTCGCTCGATGACGTCGTGCTCGCCGACGAAGACCGGCACGTCGTGCGACTCCGCGTCGGCCACCACGTCGGCGAGGTCCGTCAGCCACCGCTCGGCCATCAGGAAGGAACGGGGCCGGTGGCCGGCCCCCAGCGCCCGCCGGATCACCTTCTCGCTCTCGGCGATGTAGAGGCCACGTTCCGGCTCGGCCCGCCGTCGCAGGGCGACATCGGTGAGTGAGACGTAGTCCTCCAGCCGGGGGTCCGACGGGTCGGTGATGAGGATCGGCACGCGGCAAGGGTAGAGCGGTCAGGCCACGAGCGCGCGGGCGATCACCGCGACGCCGGCCAGCGCACAGAAGGCGAGCACGGCCACCCGGAGGCGACGCGCGGGAAGGAGCCGGCGGACCGGTTGGGCGCCGGCGTAGCCGAGGACCGAGAAGGGGACCCACAGGAGCCCGACGTCGACGGCTGTCCGGTGGACCTGACCGGCGGCGGCCAGCCCCCCGAGAGCCATCGCGGTCCCGACGACGAAGAACCAGGACAGCGTCGAGCGGACCCGGGCCGGCTCCTCGTGCTGGAGCACGAGCGCGAAGAACGGACCCCCGATGGACGCTGCTGTCCCGGAGACCCCGGCCACGGCTCCGGACGCGAAGGCGTTGCTCGGGGTCGCGTGGATCCGAAAGCGGGTCAAGGAGACTCCGACCGTCAGGAGCAGCAGGACACCGACGAGAACGGCGATGAGGTCCGCCGAGTAGGCGGAGACGAGCCAGACGCCGGCGGGGGTGAGCAGGGCCCTTCCGACCAGGGCCCACCCCAGGGGGCGCCAGGCGACCCGACGCGGACCGTGCACGAGCTGGACCACGGGGACGGTGAGGCTCGTGACGAGGATGGCGACCGGCATGATCTCCGGGGCCCACACCACGACGAAGGGCGCCGCGACGACGGCGCTGCCGAAGCCGATGGACCCCTGGACCAGGGCCCCGAGCAGGACGGCGATCCCCAGGGCGAGGTGGACGCCCGTCACCCGAACCAGATCAGCTTGACGATGGCGACCACGCCGATGGCCACGATCAGCAGGCGCAGCACGCCGGGCGGGATGCGCCGGCCGATGCGGGCGCCGAGCACGCCGCCGACGAAGCTGCCCCCGGCGATGAGGGCCACGACGCGCCAGTCGACGTGCTCCCGGGCGAACCCCACGAACAGGAGTGCGGCGACGAAGTTGACGATCAGGGCCAGGACGTTCTTGTAGCCGTTGAGACGCTGGAGCGGTTCGGCGCTGAGCGCACTGAACAGGCCCATCAGGAGGACCCCCTGGGCTGCCCCGAAGTATCCGCCGTACATCCCCGCGAGGAGCACCCCCCCAGCCATCGCGGGCGCGTGCCAGGCGGGCTGTGCGTGACGGTCCCGGGCGGCCCAGGCCTGTATCCGGGGGCCGAGCACGACGAGGACGAGCGCGAGCGCGATCAGGACCGGCACGATGGCGTTGAAGGCGCTCGGGGGAAGGACGAGGAGCAGGGCGGCACCGATGATGGAGCCGACGAGAGAGAGCGGGATGAGCCGACGGAGGCTCGGTGCCTGCCCCGTCAGCTCGTGGCGGTAGCCCCACGCGCCGGTGACTCCCCCTGCGACGAGGCCGAGGGTGTTGGAGACGTTCGCCGCGAGCGGGTTGATCCCGAAGAAGAGCAACGTGGGGAAGGTGATCAGGGTGCCGGAGCCGACGATCGTGTTGATCATCCCGGCCGCGGTACCAGCCAGGGCGATGGCGGCGGCCGACCAGAACGTCACCCGGCCACCCTAGGGCAGGGTCGCCGGGTGACGCGCGAACCGCTCAGCGGGTGGTCGGGGTCTCCCCCTCATCGCGCAGATCGAGGTCGTCCCCCTCGGCCACGGGGGCAGCCGGCGGCATCGGAGCTGCCGGGGGCATGGGAGCGGGCGCAGGCACCTGGTCGGCTGCGGGCTGGATCGGCGGCTGTTGCCGACTCACGGGAGCGGCGTGCTCGGTCGACTCAGCGCTGGCCTGAGCCGCCTGCCCGCGCGCCTCGGCAAGCGCCTTGGCCGGGTCCTCCAGGATGGTCTCGGCGAAGGCGTCGTCCTCCGGCGTGCCCGGGTCGAACCACTCCTCCTCGTCGAGCTCGGGGCGGTCGTTGGCTCCCAGCGCGTTGCCGATGCCGCGGAGGGCGTCGGTCAGCTCGGACGGCACGATCCACATCTTGTTGGAGTCGCCCCGGGCGAGCTGTGGCAGGACCTGCAGGTACTGGTAGGCGAGCAGCTTCTGGGTCGGCCGGCCACGGTGGATCGCGGCAAAGACCTGCTGGATGGCTCGGGACTGGCCCTGCGCCTCGAGGATCCGGGCCTGCGCCGATCCCTCGGCCCGCAGGATCTGGCTCTGCTTCTCACCCTCGGCGGTGAGGATGGCCGACTGCTTGACCCCCTCGGCCGTGAGGATGGCGGCGCGCCGGTTCCGCTCGGCGCGCATCTGCTGCTCCATCGAGTCCTGCACCGAGTGAGGCGGGTCGATCGCCTTCAGCTCGACCCGGTTGACGCGAATCCCCCACTTGCCGGTCGCCTCGTCGAGCACCCCCCGCAGCTGGCCGTTGATCTGGTCACGACTGGTCAGGGTCTGCTCGAGGTCGAGGGAGCCGATGACGTTGCGGAGCGTGGTGACGGTCAGCTGCTCGATGCCCTGGATGAAGTTGGCGATCTCGTAGACGGCTGCCTTGGCGTCGATCACCGAGTAGTAGATGACGGTGTCGATGCTCACGACGAGGTTGTCGGACGTGATCACCGGCTGCGGGGGGAACGTGACGACCTGCTCGCGCAGGTCGATGTTGGCCCGCACCTTGTCGACGAAGGGCACGAGGAAGTGGATCCCGGCCGTCAGTGTCTTGTTGTAGCCACCCAGGCGCTCGACGATCTGCGCCGTCTGCTGAGGGACGATCCGCACCGTGCGCAGCACGATGATGAGCGCCACTGCGATGATCAGCAGCGGGATGATGAGTACGGGGTCCACGACCTACTCCCTGTCTTGTGTGTGGTGAGCGACTGCTCTGCTGGACGCGCCCTGTCGGGTCGCGCGGTCTGGGGGCGGGCTGGGACCCGCCGTGACGTGGGTGGGAAGGGGCTCAGGTGGTCAGCTGCCGAGGATGCGCGCGCGGCTGACCAGGACCGTGGCGCCCTCGATGGCATCGACGACCACCTCCTCGCCGGGCTCGATGCTGTCGCCGCTGGTGCGCGCGCTCCACGTCTCGCCCGCCAGCTTCACTCGCCCGTTGGACGTCGTGACGCGGTCGAGGACGTAGGCGGACCGGCCAAGGTTGGCCTCGGCGCCCATCCGTTGGTGCTGCTCCACGGTGAAGCGCCGCTTGAGCCACGGTCGGACGGTGACGAGCAGCACCACGGCGACGATGGCGGCGACGACCGCCTGGACGAGGAAGGGCGCTCCGAAGGCTGCTGCGGCTGAACCACCGAGCGCGCCTCCGGCGAGCATCAGGAACATGAAGTCGACGGTGGCTGCCTCGACCGCCACGAGCACGAGCGCGACCCCCAGCCACACCATCCACGCGTATCCCTCGAACACGTTGCACCGACCTTCTCCGGCCTGTCAGGGCCTTCCCGGGTCGCCCCCGCGGGGCGACGCCCCATCCGTCACCAGTGTGACGTCTTCGATTCTGCCTCAGTTCCCCCGCCCAAGCGGGGGCGGAGGTGACGAATCGGTCACGACCGGGCCCGGGCCGACCAGCGGTCCCCGTGCTGCTCGAGGACGAGGGGCAACCCGAAGGTGCGCGAGAGGTTGTCCTCGGTCAGGGTGATCGGGATCGGTCCGGCTGCGACGACCCGTCCCTCACGGAGCAGGAGCACGTCGGTGAACGACGGCGGGATCTCCTCCACGTGGTGGGTCACGACCACCAGGGCCGGTGCCTCCGTGTCGGCGGCGAGCTCACCGAGGCGGCGGACGAGGTCCTCGCGCCCCCCGAGGTCGAGTCCGGCGGCCGGCTCGTCGAGCAGCATCAGCTCCGGATCGGTCATCAGGGCGCGGGCGATCTGCACTCGCTTGCGCTCGCCTTCGCTCAAGGTCCGGTAGCGGCGGTCAGCGAGGTGCTCGACGCCGAGGGTCCTGAGCAGCTCCATGGCTCGCACGTAGTCGAGGTGGTCGTAGTGCTCGCGCCACCGGCCGACGATGCCGTAGGAGGCGGTGACGACGACGTTGCCGACGAGCTCGTCGGCGGGGATCCGGTCGGCCATCGAGGAGCTCGAGAGGCCGATCCGGGGGCGCAGGTCGAAGACGTCGACCGCGCCGAGCACCTCGCCCAGGACCCCTGCCACCCCGGTGGTGGGGTGCATCCGTGCCGCTGCGAGTTGGAGCAGGGTCGTCTTCCCGGCGCCGTTGGGCCCCAGAACGACCCAACGCTCCCCCTCCTCGACCTCCCACGTCACGTCGTCGAGGAGCGTGCTGCTGCCCCTTCTGACGGAGACGCCGGCAAAGGCGAGGACATCGCTCATGGCCCCGACCCTATGCCACGACAGACGGAGTCCGGTGGGGGCTCACCTGTGGGTCGGCGGGATCGGCGGCGCGCCTACGATGCCCCTGATGTCCGAGCTACCCGCCTCCGTGCGTCTGGCCCTCTGGGCCACCGCGGCGTGGAACGACGGGGTGAGCCTGCGCGAGGCCCTCGCCCGGTCGTTTCCCGACCTCGACCACGTCGCCGGAGACCTCGGGCGCCTCGAGATCTGGCGCGACCTCGGCGAGCGCGCCCTGTTCGTGGCCCTCCCACGGCCGGGGGACGTCAGCCGTATGCCGCTGTGCTCGGTCCCGGTCGCAGCGCTGGCCGCCGAGGCGGGCGAGTGTGTCTTCGTGCCGTCCGTCGGTGGGCTGCTCATCCCGTCGCTCACCCGGTTCGGTCCTGAGGGCGACCGGGGCTGGCGGGTCGACTGGTCCGCCCACGACGCCGAGCCAGTGCCCGGTCACCGCTTGGAGATGGTGGACCTGCGTGAGGTGGAAGGAAGCCTGCTCAGCCGGCTCTCGGACCTGACCGAGGCCTTCGAGCGGGTCGGCGGGACGCCGTGGGGGCCCGCGGGCCGTGCCGCGGCGGAGGAGTCCCTGGACCGTCGCATCTGGGGCCTGCCCGACGTCCTACCGGTCAGGGCCCTCCGCGTCATGGCCCTCGCGGCGACGGCCGGTGCGCTCGCGGCCCGGGCGGGTGGGCTCACCGCGCTCGGCGCGGACGGCCTCGACGCGGGCACGAGCGCCCGACGCGAGTCGCTCGTGCGGCTCCTCGCGGCCCACGCGGACGACGCGCTCGCGGACGCGGCCAACGTCGCCGTGATGAGCCTGGCCGGCTGGCGCAAGGCATAGTGTGGCCATGGCCGAGCTTCCCGAGCTGCACACCCTGGACGAGTCCACCTTCGACCGAGTGCTCTGCGTCGCCGCGCATCCCGATGACCTCGAGTACGGCACTGCTGCGGCCGTCGACAAGTGGGTCAAGGACGGCAAGACCGTGACCTACCTGCTCGTGACCCGGGGGGAGGCGGGCATCGACACGATGCCGCCGGAGCAGGCTGGCCCCGTGCGCGAGCAGGAGGAGCGGGACGGCGCCGAGGAGGTGGGGGTCTCGGTCGTCGAGTTCCTCGACGAGTTCCGCGATGGCGTCGTCGAGCACGGCCTGGCGCTGCGACGGGCGATCGCCCGCGAGATCAGGGTCCGCCGCCCGGACCTCGTCGTCACCACGACCTTCGCGCCCTACTTCCCGGGAGGCTTCGTCAACCAGGCCGACCACCGGGCCGTGGGCCTCGCCACGCTCGACGCCCGGGCGGACGCCGGCAACCGGTGGATCTTCCCGGGGCTCGTCGACGAGGGCCTCGAGCCGTGGTCGGCCAGGCAGCTGCTCATCCTGGGCGACCCGGAGCCGACCCACGCCATCGACGTCTCGGGACACTTCGAGGAGGCCGTCGCGTCGCTGTCGGCCCACGACCGCTACCTCGAGGCGCTCGGACCGGACTACCCGTCTCCGCGCGAGCTGCTCCAGCAGATCCTCGAGGGACCGGCCTCGGCGCTCGGCGTCGAGCACGCCCTCGTGGGCCGGCTCATCGGCTGAGGCGACGACGGCCGCCGGTCGGGGCGCGGTCTGACTCCCCCGCGGTCGCACTCCCCTCGCGGACTCACTCCCTGAGCGGGGGCGGGTGGGACAGGGACTCGGGGCCGGCGGCGGACCTCCGTCTGCGCCGGCGCCAGCGCCGCATGAGCACCACGAGGCGGATGAGGGCGACGGCCAGGACCACGAGCCCGACGATCACGAGGACCGGCGCGAAGAGGGCGGCGAGGCTGAGCCCGACGGAGGCGGTGTCCTCCGCCGTGGAGACGACCGGAGTGCCCAGCCCGAGGGTTCCGGCATCCACGGCAGGGCGGGCGGTGGCCTTGCCGGCATGGACCAGCCCGGACACGACGACGCCGACCGCGACCCCCAGCCAGGGGTGGTCACCCATCCACGAGGACTGGTCGGCCTGCTGCGCAGCGGACGTCGCGGCGACCATGAGGCCGCCCATGCTCGGCCGGATCAACGTCTGGACCGTGTCGTTGATCGTGTCGACGACGGCGATCTTGTCGAGGACCACCTCGGTGAGGAGCAGCACCGCTCCGATGCCGATCGCCCAGCTGCTCTCGATCCAGGCGAGGCCGGAGGGCAGCGTGACGATGTCGGTGAACCGGGCGATGAGCGCGACGAGCAGGAACGGGACGTAGGCGTTCAGGCCGGCCGCGGCGGACAGGCCCATCCCCGTGAGCAGCTCGATCATCTGCACCCCTCTCCGTCGAACAGGTCAGGACCCATGTCTACCGCCCGCCGCCTCCTCGTGGGGCCGAGGGGGCCGGGATCCTCCGTGGCCTCGACAGGCCCAACCCACGTCGGGAGGGACGGAGCCGCGGCGGCCCTGGGAGCGAGCACAGCGGCATACGGCAACGGCGTCAGCCGTCGAGGACCGAGCGGTAGACCTCGAGTGTGCGGTCGCCGATCGACGCCCACGAGAACGACTCGACGGCGCGACGGCGCCCCGCGACGCCGAAGGCACGCGCTCGACCGGGATCCGACACCGCGTCGGTGAGGGCGGCGGCGAGGTCGGCGACGAAACGCTCGGGGTCCACCGGGGTGCCGGTGCCGTCCTGGACCTGGTCGATCGGCACCAGCCAGCCGGTCTCGCCGTCCACGACGACCTCCGGGATCCCTCCCGTGGCCGTCGCGACGACCGGCAGCTCGCACGCCATCGCCTCGAGGTTGACGATGCCGAGGGGCTCGTAGACCGACGGGCAGGCGAAGACGGTGCCGTGGGAGAGCAGCGCGACGACCTCGGCCCGCGGGAGCATGTCCGCGATCCAGACGACACCGTCGCCGCGCTGAGCCCGCAGGTGCTCCATCAGCCCCTCGACCTCAGCCAGGATCTCCGGGGTGTCGGGCGCGCCGGCGCAGAGGACGAGCTGGACGTCGGGGGGCAGGTCGGCGCAGGCGCGGAGCAGGTAGGGCAGCCCCTTCTGCCGCGTGATCCGGCCGACGAAGACGACCGAGGGACGCTCCGGGTCGACGCCGTGCCGCTCGACGATCGCCCGGGCCTCCGGCGAGCGATCGGCCTGCCACAGCTGGGCGTCGATGCCGTTGTGCACCACGTGGACCCGGGCCGGGTCGAGTGACGGGTAGCTGCGCAGGATGTCCGCACGCATCCCGGCGCTGACTGCGACGACCCCGGCCGCCGCCTCGTAGGCCGTGCGTTCCGCCCACGAGGAGACCTGGTAGCCACCGCCGAGCTGCTCGGCCTTCCACGGGCGCATCGGCTCGAGCGAGTGCGCCGTGACGACGTGCGGCATCCCGCCCAGCAGCGAGCCGAGGTGCCCGGCGAGGTTGGCGTACCAGGTGTGCGAGTGGACGAGGTCGGCCCCGACCGTGTCGGCCGCGATGGCGAGGTCGACGCCGAGAGTCTGGACCGCAGCGTTGGCGTGCGCGAGGGTCGGCAGGTCCGGGTAGGCGGTCGTCCCCGGTTCGTCCCGCGGTGCGCCGAAACACCGCACCTGCACATCGACGTCGCCTCGGGAACGCAGGGCCCGGACGAGCTCGGCCACATGGACGCCGGCGCCTCCGTAGATGGCCGGCGGGTACTCCTTGCTCAGGATGTCGACGCGCACGTGCCGAGCGTAACCCCAACGGGACTGGCACCCAGGGCCACGCGGGACCCGCGACACGCGTTCTCGTGGACAAGCCTCCCCCGGCAGTGACTTGCCGCCTAGGGTGTGGGACATGGCGCGACGTAGCCCGTACTCGAATCGCAAGGTCCTCGTGATCGTCCTCGCGGGAGGCGAGGGCAAGCGGCTCATGCCGCTCACCGCGGACCGGGCCAAACCGGCCGTGCCGTTCGCAGGGATCTACCGCCTCATCGACCTGGCCCTGTCCAACGTCGTCAACTCGGGCTACCTCCAAGTGGTCGTCCTGACGCAGTACAAGTCGCACAGTCTCGATGCGCACGTCACCAAGACCTGGCGGATGTCGACCCTCCTCGGGAACTACGTGACGACCGTGCCGGCGCAGCAGCGCGTGGACAAGAACTGGTACCTCGGCAGCGCCGACGCGATCTTCCAGAGCCTCAACCTGATTCATGACGCGAAGCCCGACATCGTCGTCGTCGTCGGTGCCGACCACGTCTACCGCATGGACTTCAGCGACATGGTCGAGCAGCACATCGAGTCGGGCGCCGGCGTCACCGTGGCAGCGATCCGTCAGCCGATCTCCCTGGCCGACCAGTTCGGCGTCATCGAGGTCGACGACTCCGACCCCGGGCGGATCGCTGCCTTCCGCGAGAAGCCCACGGACGCAAAGGGGCTGCCCGACAGCCCGGGCGAGATCCTCGCCTCGATGGGCAACTACGTCTTCACGGCCGACGCGCTCATCGACGCCGTGACCCGCGACCGGGACCGCGAAGGCAGCAAGCACGACATGGGCGGGGACATCGTCCCCGACTTCGTGACGCGCGGTGAGGCCGGCGTCTACGACTTCAAGGACAACCTCGTGCCCGGGGCGACCGACCGCGACCGCGGGTACTGGCGAGACGTGGGGACGATCGAGTCCTACTACGACGCGCACATGGACCTCGTGTCGATTCACCCGATCTTCAACCTCTACAACTACGAGTGGCCGATCTACACGCAGCACGCGCCCTACCCGCCCGCCAAGTTCGTCCACGGCAGCGGTGACCGGATCGGCGAGGCGCTCAACTCGGCGGTGTCCCCCGGCGTCGTCGTGTCCGGCGCGCACATCTACGCCTCGGTCCTGTCGCCGCTCGTCCGGGTCCACTCCTACGCGAGCATCCAGGGCTCTGTGGTGCTCGACGGCGTGCAGGTGCAGCGCCATGCGCAGATCCGCCGGGCCATCATCGACAAGAACGTCGTGATCCCCGAGGGCTGCCAGGTGGGCGTCGACCACGAGCACGACCTGGCCCGCGGGTTCCACGTCACCGAGACCGGCATCACCGTCATCGGCAAGGGCCAGACCGTCGTCCGGTGAGCGAGTCGGACCCCCACGCACGCACGCTCGAGGCCTACGAGCAGGGGGCCGCGGGCCATGCCGCAGCCATCCCGACGTCCTGACGTCCTGACGTCCTGACGTCCTGACGTCCTGACGGTCGACCTAACGGTCTGGCGACACTGCGCGTCTTCCCCGCCGACCACCCCACCGCGGCGGGCGCACCACACCGAGCCCAGCGGCATTCGACATCGCCCGAGGAGCAGTCATGATCGACACCCCGCCCGTCAGCGCGACCGACCCGAGGCCGGCACGCGTCGCGGTCCAGATCCCGCCCCAGCACGCGACCTGGGAGCAGTTGCGGTCGCTGGCCGTGACCGTCGAGGAGATGGGCGCGGACCTCATCCTCACGTGGGACCACTTCTTCCCCCTGAGCGGCGACCCGGACGGGCCGCACTTCGAGGCGTGGACGGTCCTTGCCGCGTGGGCCGAGGTCACCGAGCGCGCCGAGATCGGCTGCCTCGTCACGAGCAACTCCTACCGCAACCCCAACCTGCTCGCCGACATGGCGCGCACGCTCGACCACGTCAGCGGCGGCCGGCTCGTGCTCGGGATCGGCTCGGGCTGGGCGGAGCGGGACTACGAGGAGTACGGCTACCCGTTCGGCACGGCCGGGAGCCGGCTCGACGACCTCGCCCGGGACCTGCCCGTCCTGCGCGACCGGTGGACCCGCCTCAACCCGCCGCCCACGCGGCAGATCCCGATCCTCATCGGGGGCGGCGGTGAGCAGAAGACGCTGCGCATCGTCGCCGAGCACGCCGACATCTGGCACGGCTTCGGCGACGACACCGTCATCGCGCACAAGCACCACGTCCTCGACGAGTGGTGTCGACGCCGCGGACGTGACCCGCTGGAGATCGAGCGGTCCGCCGGGGTGTCCTTCGTGCCGGGGCGCAACCCCGACCAGCGGGCCGACTACGCCGCGCACGCTCAGCGGCTGCACGACGTGGGCACCCGCCTCTTCACGGCCAGTGTCTCCGCAGCCCACCCGGACCTGGGGCGCGTATGGGACCTGCTCCAGTGGCGCGACGAGACCAACGCCTCTCGGACGGCGGGGCCGCCCGTGTGACCGGTCGCATGCCGGATGCAGCGGAGGGCCGGCTGACGACCTGACTAGCCTCGTCCCGTGACGAGTGACGACGTGCGGACCCTGAGCATCACGGTGACCGGCGAGGACCGGCCGGGCATCACCAGCTCCATCGTCGGTGCCGTCAGTGGCACCGGAGCGGAGGTCCTCGACATCCAGCAGGTCGCGGTGCACGGACACCTGACCCTGGCCCTCCTCCTCGCCCCCGGGGAGCACGCGGACGAGCTCCGCGACGCTGCCGCCGTGGTCGCGCACCGCCTCGGGCTCACCCTCTCGGTCGTCGAGGGCACCGGCGACAACGCCCGACAGCGGCACGGTCGGGCCGCCGTGGTCGTCCTCGGGGCCCCGCTGCGCGCGGACGCCGTGTCCCTCATCACGGCTCGGATCGCCGAGCACGGCGCGAACATCGACCGGATCCGGCGCCTGTCCCGCTACCCCGTGACGACGGTCGAGTTCGACATCAGCGGGGCGGACGTCGACTCCCTGCGCACCCAGCTCTCGCTCGTCGCCGCCACCGCGGGAATCGACGTCGCGGTCGCGCCCGGTGGCCTGGCGCGCCGCGGCCGGCGTCTCGTCGTCCTCGACGTCGACTCCACGCTGATCCAGCAGGAGGTCATCGAGATGCTCGCGGCGCACTGTGGCCGAGAGGCCGAGGTCGCCGCCGTCACCGAGCGCGCCATGGCCGGTGAACTCGACTTCGAGCAGTCGCTGCGCGCCCGGGTGGCGACGCTGGCCGGCCTGCCCGAGACGGTCCTGGCCGAGGTCCGCCGTGACGTGATGCTGACCCCTGGGGCGCGGACCCTGGTGCGCACGCTCAAGCGGCTCGGCTACACGGTCGGCCTCGTCAGCGGCGGTTTCATCGAGATCGTCGGTGAGCTCGCCGCCGAGCTGGGGATCGACCACGCGCGGGCCAACCGGCTCGAGATCACCGATGGCGTGCTGACCGGCCAGGTCCTCGGTACGGTCGTGGACCGAGCGGGCAAAGCCGCGGCCCTGCGTGAGTTCGCTGCCCTCGAGGGCCTGCCGCTCAGCCGGACGGTCGCGATCGGCGACGGGGCGAACGACCTCGACATGCTCGCTATCGCGGGGCTCGGCGTCGCCTTCAACGCGAAGCCGCTCGTGCGCCAGCAGGCGCACACGAGTGTCAACGTCCCCTATCTCGACTCGGTGCTCTACCTGCTCGGCATCACGCGCGAGGAGATCGAGGAGGCCGACCGCGCCGAGCCCCTCAATTCTGACTCGATGTGATCGATCGGTGCCTGATCCGATCGATCACATCGACCCGCGCGGCTAGCCACCCATCGCGTGGGCGCCGCCGTCGACGTGCAAGATCTCGCCCGTCGTCGCCGGGAACCAGTCCGACAGCAGCGCGGCGCAGGCCTGGGCGGCAGGCACCGGATCGTTGACGTCCCAGCCGAGGGGGGCCCGCTCGTCCCAGACCTCCTCGAAGTGCTTGAACCCCGGGATCGACTTGGCCGCCGTGGTGCGGATCGGGCCGGCCGCGACGAGGTTGCAACGGATGCCCTTGGGGCCGAGGTCGCGAGCGAGATAGCGGTTCGTCGCCTCGAAGGCGGCCTTGGCGACCCCCATCCAGTCATAGACCGGCCAGGCGAACTTCGCATCGAAGGTCAGCCCGACGATGCTCGCGCCCTGGCCCATCAGCGGCAGCGCGGCCACGCCGAGCGCCTTGAGGCTGTAGGCCGAGATCTGCAGGGCCGTGGACGCGTCCTCCCAGGTGCCCTCCATGAAGTTGAAGGCGCCCTGCGGTGCGAACCCGATGGAGTGCAGCACCCCGTCGAGGTGGTCGACGTGCTCCCGGACCCGGTCGGCCAGCGCGTCGAGGTCGTCCTGGTTGGCCACGTCGAGCTCGACGATCGGGGGTGTCACGGGCAGTCGCTTCGCGATGGCCTGGGTGATCTTCATCGTCCGGCCGAACGACGTCAGGACGACTTCGGCACCCTCCTCCTGGGCCAACCGGGCCACGTGGAAGGCGATCGAGCTGTCCATGAGGACGCCGGTGATGAGCAGCTTCTTTCCTTCGAGCATTCCCATGTCTGTTCGTCACTTTCTCGTGTGGGCGGCAACGGGCGAGCGGGAGCCGGCTGAGCGGCATACGAGACAGGCTTCGGTCGTATGCCGCTGGGCCGGCTCAGTGCCCCATGCCGAGTCCTCCGTCGACCGGGATCACCGCGCCGCTGATGTAGGCGGCGGCGTCGCTCGCGACGAAGCGCACGACGGAGGCCACCTCCTCCGGCGTGGCGAAGCGGCCCGCGGGAATGCTGGCGAGGTACGCCTTCTTCTGTTCGTCGGCCAGGACGGCCGTCATCTCGGTGTCGATGAAGCCGGGGGCGACGACGTTCGCGGTGATCCCGCGACCGCCGAGCTCGCGGGTGATCGACCGGGCCAGGCCGACGAGGCCCGACTTCGAGGCGGCGTAGTTGGTCTGCCCCGGCGAGCCGTAGAGCCCGACGACGCTCGAGATGAAGACGATCCGGCCGCGACGCTTGCGGATCATGCCCGTCGCGGCACGCCGGGCGCAGCGGAACGCCCCGGCCAGGTTGGTGTCGATGACGGTGTCGAAGTCCTCGTCGCTCATCCGCATGAGCAGGGTGTCGCGGGTGATCCCCGCGTTGGCGACGAGCACCTCGACCGGCCCGCCGAAGATCTCCTCCGCCGCCGCGAACGCCTGGTCGACCGACGCCGAGTCCGTGACCTCGCAGGTCACGCCGCGAAGGCCCTCGGGTGGCTCCCCCGACCGGTGGGTGATGACGACCTCGTCGCCGGCCGCCTGGAAGGCGCGCGCGATCGCGAGCCCGATCCCTCGGTTGCCTCCCGTGACGAGGACGTTGCGTGGCTCGGTGTCTGCCACCTGGTCTCCTTCGTGCGTTCGCGTGGACGCCTCCCGATCCGGCGTCTCCGGTTCAGCCCCGAACCTAGTGGACTACCGATGGGTACGACGACGCCGTCCCAGGCCGTGGCTGGCCCATGAGCCCGCGCGGTCCGGGCGGGCTTATGGTGGAGACGTGGCAGATGGCAAGCGGCAACCGGTGGTGCACACGGTCACCTCGGCGCCCTCGTCCCCCGCGGACGACCAGGACCAGCGGGTGCGCCGGTACCTGACGATGATGGGCATCCGCGTCGTGTGCCTCGGGCTGCTCTTCGTCACCGACGGCTGGCTCCGATGGGCCGCGATCGCCGGCGCGGTGGTGCTCCCCTACTTCGCGGTCGTCACGGCCAACGCGGTGCGGCCCCGGCAGTCCGGGGAGATCGAGCCGGTCAGCCCCCACTCGGTCCCTGGCCCCCCCGACACTCACCGGCTCGAGCAGTGAACGGCGCACTGGGTGGGTCCTGGGCCGACGTCGAGGACCGGGCGTGCAGCGCCAAGGGCTGTCGTGCCGGGGCGGTCCATGCCGTCGTCTGGCGCAACCCGAAGATCCACGTGGAGGGCCGACGCAAGGTCTGGCTCGCGTGTGATGCCCACGCACAGTCCTTGGCCGACTTCGTGGGCGTGCGGGGATTTCTCCTCGAGGTGGTCCCGGTCGGCGCCCTGACCGAGGCCGACGGCTGACCCCTGGCGACGCCGCTGGTCAGCCGCCGATCGCCGACATGGGGCGGTCCGGCTGGACGAAGCCCGGGTCGCCGATCCCGTGCCCCCGGCGCTTGCGCCACATCTCGCCGCGCATCAGGTCGAGCAGCTCGTCGTCGGACGCGCCCTCGCGCATCGGGGTCCGCAGGTCGGTCTCGGTCCGGGAGAAGAGGCAGTTGCGGACCTGGCCGTCCGCAGTCAGGCGGGTCCGGTCGCATGCCCCGCAGAACGGCGCGGTGACGCTGGCGATGATGCCCACGGTCTGCGGCCCGCCGTCGACGAGGAACCGCTCGGCCGGCGCGCTGCCGCGCTCCACCGCGGGCAGCGGCGTGAGGGAGAACCGCTTGGAGAGGGTGGCCCGGACCTCATCGGCGGTGACCATGTCGCCGCGGTCCCACGCGTGCTGGGCGTCGAGCGGCATCTGCTCGATGAAGCGCAGCTCGTAGCCGCGCTCGAGGCACCACTGCAGGACATCCGCGACGGACTGGTCGTTGACCCCGCGCATGGCGACGGCGTTGACCTTGACCGGGGTGAGGCCGGCGTCGGCGGCGGCCTTGAGCCCGAGCTCGACGTCGGGGAGACGGTCGCGCCGAGTGAGCCGGGTGAAGGTCTCGGAGTCGATGGTGTCGAGGCTGACGTTGACCCGGTCGAGCCCCGCAGCCGCCAGCCGGTGCGCGATCCGGTCCAGGCCCACCCCATTCGTGGTCATCGCGATGCGGGGCCGCGGCTCCAGGGACGCGATTCCGGCCACGAGATCGACGAGGGACCGGCGCAGCAGCGGCTCGCCTCCGGTGAGGCGCACCTGCGTCACCCCGTCCCGGACGAAGAGCCCGATCAACCGCAGCATCTCCTCGTCGGAGAGCATCTCCGCCTGGGGCATCCACGGCAGGCCCTCCGCGGGCATGCAGTAGGTGCACCGCAGGTTGCAGCGATCGGTGACCGAGACCCGCAGGTCGCGGGCCACCCGACCGAACTGGTCACGCAGACCGGCCGCGGCGGCCGGCCTGCCGATGGCGTTGGCGGGCCGGACGGTGGGATCCGGAAGGCGCGTCATGACCACCACTGTAAGCCGAGTAGCGTCGTGCCGTGCTCCGGCTCTGGCTCACTCCTCGATGGCTTCTCATGTCCGTTGTCGCCATCCTTTTCGGCATCGCCTGCTGGACGCTCGGTTCCTGGCAGTGGAGTCGGCACGTCGAGCAGCGCACCAAGGTGACAGCCATCGAGGAGAACTACGACGCCCCACCCGTCCCCCTGGCCGCCGCCCTGCCCGCCGTCGGCCGCACGGACCTGGCACCGGCCGACCAGTGGACCAAGGTGGTGCTGCGAGGCACGTACGTGCCGCAGTCCGACCAGATGGTGCGCAACCGGACGCGGGAACGCACCGTCGGCTTCGAAGTGCTGACACCCTTCGTCACCGAGGACGCCACGCTGCTCGTCGACCGCGGCTGGGTCCCCAACTCCCGCGACGCGGAGACCACCCCCGGAGCCGACCCTGCGCCGACCGGCCCCGTGCAGATCGTCGGTTGGCTGCGGACCGCCGAGCCCGACCTCAGCCGGGACCTGCCGGCTCCCCAGCTCGCGAGCATCAGCATCGACGACGCACGGGAGAGAGTGCCGTCGCTCAGCGCGCTCGACCTCTACCTCGTCCTCGGTACGCAGGCCCCCCAGCCCCCGCCGGGCCCCAACCCCGTCTCGCCCCTTCCCCGTCCCGACGAGGGGCTGGGCCCGCACCAGGCCTACGCCATCCAGTGGTGGCTCACGATGCCGGGCGGCCTGGCCTTCGTGTTCTTCGCCATCCGCCGTCAGGTGACCCAGGCTGCGGACAGCCCCGGCACGGCGGCACCGAAGCCGAAGAAGGTGCGGATCTGGGACGAAGAGGACGCCTGAGGGCGTCCGCGAAGGGATGGAGCAGCCGGCGTCAGGCCGGCTCAGGCCGGCCCGCCAGGATCTGTTCGCGAAGGATGTCCGCATGGCCGCCGTGCTGGGCGAGCTCGCGCAGCACGTGGAGCAGGACCCACCGGAGCGGCAGCGGCCCCCGGCGGTTGCCGGTCACCACGTCGTCCAGGCCGAGATGGGCGACCGCTTCACGAGATGCCTGACATGCCTCGGCGTGGGCGCGACGGACGCTGTCGATGGTGTCTGCCGGTTGGAGCACGAAGGACTCGTCGGGGGTCGAGGCGATGCCGATCTCGCTGCGGGACCGGCCGGTGACGGCCTCGTCGAACCACACCTTCTCGACGAACGCGGCGTGCTTGACGAGCCCGAGCAGCGTGGTCCTGGAGGGCACGAGACTCCTCCGGGCCTCTTCCTCGCTCAGGCCGTCGAGGCAGCCGTTCAGCTGGGACCGGTGGTCGTCGAGGAACGCCTCGAGCTGCGCCCGGAGGGGCGCGTGGAATGTCGTGGGGGCCATGGCCAGCGGGTCCGAGGACATGCCGTCAGCGTAAGGGCCAGGGCGGTCCTGCTCGCACTCAGGCGAGGGCCGGTCCGCTGGGCAGGACGACCGCGTCGCGCCGCTCGTCGGCCGTGCGCGGCGACTCATCCGCGAACTGGGTGGCATGGAGGTCCGCGTAGAGTCCCCCAGCGGCGAGGAGCTCGAGGTGGCGCCCGGTCTCGATGACTCGTCCGTGGTCGAGCACGACGATGAGGTCGGCTTGGCGGATGGTCGAGAGGCGGTGGGCGATGACGATGGACGTCCGGCCCGCGAGAGCCGCGTCGAGGGCCCGCTGGACGGCGACCTCCGACTCCGAGTCGAGATGGGCGGTCGCCTCGTCGAGGACGACGATGTCGGGGGCCTTGAGGAGCAGCCTCGCGATGGCGAGGCGCTGCTTCTCACCGCCGCTCAGCCGATGGCCCCGGTCGCCGACGACGGTGTCAAGGCCCTCGGGGAGGTCGTCGACGAGGTCACTGATCTGTGCGGAGCGCAGCACCAGGGCCATCTCCTGCTCGGTCGCCTCGGGGCGCGCGTAGAGCAGGTTGGCCCGGATCGTGTCGTGGAAGAGGTGCGCCTCCTGGGTGACGACTCCGACCCGACTGCGGAGCGAGGACAGGGTGATGTCCCTGAGGTCGAGTCCGCCGATCCGCACAGCACCTGAGGTGGGGTCGTACAGGCGGCTCACCAGGGACGTGAGAGTCGTCTTGCCGGCGCCGGAGGGACCGACGAGGGCGATGAGCTGGCCCGGCTGGACCGTGAGGTTGATGTCGTGCAGGACCTGCCCACCGGCTCGTCGGTCCCCACTGGCCGTCGACTCGAGGGAGGCCAGTGACACCTCGTCGGCTGAGGGATACCGGAAGGACACCCCGTCGAGCTCGACGCCGAGCGGCCCGGACGGCAGGGGCACGGCACCGGGTCGCTCGTCGACGAGGGGCTTAAGGTCGAGCACCTCGAAGACCCGCTCGAACGAGATGAGGGCCGTCATGATGTCGACGCGGACGTTGGACAGCGACGTCAGCGGCCCGTACAGCCGCGCGAGCAGGGCGGCGAGAGCCAGGAGCGTCCCCACGGAGAGGGAGCCGCTCACCGCCATGAGGCCGCCGAAACCGTAGATCATCGCCGTGGCGAGGGCCGCGACGAGCGTGAGCGCCGCCATGAAGAGCGTGCGGTTGAGGGCGATCTGGATGCCGACGTCGCGCACGTTGGTCGCCCGCTCGTCGTACTCCGCCTCCTCGCGACGCGGGTCGCCGAAGAGCTTGACGAGGAGGGCTCCTGCGACGTTGAACCGCTCGGTCATGCGCGTCCCGATGTCGGCGTTGAGCGTCATCTGGCGCGAGGCCAGGGCGGCGAGCCGCCGACCCATGATCTTGGCGGGCAGCAGGAAGAGAGGCACCAGCAGCAGCGCACCGACGGTGAGCTGCCAGGACAGCGCGAGCATGGCTCCCACGACGAGGATGACCGAGACGATGTTGCTGACCACGTTGGACAGGACGCTGGTGAAGGCCTGCTGGGCCCCGATCACGTCGCTGTTGAGTCGCGAGACGAGGGACCCGGTCTGGGCACGGGTGAAGAAGGCGATGGGCTGTCGCAGCACGTGGCCGAACACCTCGGTGCGCAGGTCCTTGATCAGGCCCTCACCGATGCGCGCGGAGAACCACCGCTGGACGACGCTGAGCAGGGCGTCGAGGACCGCGATGGCGGCCACCACGAGGGCCAGGCGGACGACCACCCGGGAGTCCTTGGGGATCACCCCGTCGTCGACGAGGGACTTGAGCAGCAGGGGCACCGTGACGACGAGGACCGAGTTGACGACGACGACGCCCAGGAAGGCCAGGATGGACGACCGGTAGGGGGCGGCGTAGGACAGGACCCGCCGTCGGGTGCCCGGAGCGAGGGTGCGCTCGGCGACGCTGCGGTCGCGCGACATCGAGCGCATCATCATCCACGGCTGCATCCCCAAGTCGGGACCTCCTTCGTCCTCCGATCCAACCCCAAGCCGGGGACAACGATTCCCCGGGGTGGCGGGACCGTGCCCGTATGCCGCTCGGCGCGCTGTCCGCGCCGGGTGCACCCCCGCTGGGGTCGGGCCCTCAGGCAGCGGCGGGTGCAGGATCGAGGGCGCGCAGGATGCCCCACCCGGTGACCGAGGCCGGCTGCACGAGCTCGACGCGGAGCACCCGGAGGCAGGTCAGGCACGACCACGCGGACATCGGGTCCGGGAAGGGGCTGAGGTCGTCCCCTCCGCAGTACGGGCACGCGAGGTGGTCGGTCGGCATGCCCTTCAGTGTCGGGCGGACGATCACCAGATACAATAACCATCCATTATGTGGATGATCACTTCTCCTTATGCACGGGTCACGCCAGGGCGATGAGGTCCTTGTAGTCGGGGCCCCAGAGGTCCTCGACACCGTCGGGCAGGAGGAGGATCCGCTCGGGCTCGAGCGCGTCGACCGCACCCTCGTCATGGGTCACCAGGACCACCGCGCCCTCATAGGTGGCGAGAGCCCCGAGGATCTCGGCGCGCGAGGCCGGGTCGAGGTTGTTCGTCGGCTCGTCGAGCAGGAGCACGTTCGCCGCCGACACGACGAGCATCGCCAGGGACAGTCGGGTCTTCTCACCGCCGGACAGGACCCCTGCGGGCTTGTCCACGTCGTCCCCGGAGAAGAGGAAGGACCCCAGCACCTTCCGGACGTCCGTCTCACCGAGCTGCGGGGCCGCCGACTTCATGTTCTGCAGCACCGACCGGTCGACGTCGAGGTTCTCGTGCTCCTGGGCGTAGTAGCCCAGCTTGAGGCCGTGACCTGGCTCCACCTCGCCCGTGTCCGGCGCGTCGACCCCGGCGAGCATCCGCAGCAGGGTCGTCTTGCCGGCCCCGTTCAGGCCGAGCACGACGACCTTGCTCCCCCGGTCGATGGCCAGGTCGACGTCGGTGAAGACCTCCAGCGAGCCGTACGACCGGGACAGCCCGGAAGCGCGCAGCGGCGTCTTGCCGCACGAGGCCGGCTTGGGGAAGCGCAGCTTGGCGACCTTGTCGTGGACCCGCTCCCCCTCGACACCCGCCAGCAGCCGCTCCGCCCGTTTGGCCATGTTCTGGGCGGCGGTCGCCTTCGTCGCCTTGGCTCGCATCTTGTCGGCCTGGGCCAGCAGCGCGCTCGCCTTCTTCTGGGCGTTGGCCAGCTCCCGCTTGCGGCGCCGCTCGTCGGTCTCGCGCTGCTGGAGGTAGGTCTTCCACCCCATGTTGTAGACGTCGAGCGCCGAGCGGTTCGCATCGAGGTGGTAGACCTTGTTGACGACGGCCTCGAGCATCTCGACGTCGTGGCTGATGACGATGAGACCGCCCTTGTAGCCACGAAGGTACTCCCGGAGCCAGACGACCGAGTCGGCGTCCAGGTGGTTGGTCGGCTCGTCGAGCAGCAGGGTCTCGTTGCCCGAGAAGAGGATCCTGGACAGCTCGACCCGGCGTCGCTGCCCGCCGGAGAGGGTCCCGAGCGGCTGCGCCAAGACCCGGTCCTCGAGACCCAGGGCGCTCGCGATCGCCGCCGCCTCGGACTCGGCGGCGTACCCGCCTGCCGCCTCGAACTCCGTCTCGACCCGGGCGTACTGCCGCATCGCCTTCTCGCGGACCGCCTCGTCCTCGCTGCCCATCCGCTGCTCGGCCGCCGCCCGGCGACGGACGATCTCGTCGAGGCCGCGAGCCGAGAGGATCCGGTCGCGGGCGAGGATCTCGAGGTCGCCGGTCCGCGGGTCCTGGGGCAGGTAGCCGACGGCCCCGGTGCGCGTCACCGTGCCCGCGGCGGGCTGCCCCTCCCCCGCCAGCACCTTGGTCAACGTCGTCTTGCCGGCGCCGTTGCGCCCGACGAGGCCGATCCGGTCCCCGGCGTCGATGCGGAAGCTGGCATCCTCGAGGAGCAGGCGGGCACCCGCACGCAGCTCGATCCCGGTGGCGACGATCACGGCAGTCCTCTCTGGTGCCGCAATGCGTCAGCGGCGTGGTAACCCCACCATTCTGCCAGCGGATGGAGCCTGCTCCGCACGCGTGCGCCGGGGTGCCGGTCGGACGGGCGCCGATGACGCGTCCCCCAGCGACGCTCCGGTAGCGTGACGCTCCGTGAGCGCCCCCATAACCGTCCGCGACATCACCGCCGACGAGCATCTCGCCTGGCTGCGCACGCAGCCGTCGGCGAGCTTTCTGCAGACACCCGCGTGGGGGGACGTCAAGACCGACTGGCGCCACGAGTCGCTCGGCTGGTTCGAGGGCGACACCATGGTCGGCGCAGCCCTCGTGCTCCACCGCAGCCTCCCCAAGCTCGGCAGGACCCTCGCCTACCTGCCCGAAGGGCCGTGCATCGACTGGGCGTCGCCACGCCTCGTCGAGCTGCTCCGGGCGCTTCGGGACCACCTCCGGGCCACCGGCGCCTTCGCGCTGCGCATCGGCCCGCCCGTCCCCACCCAACGCTGGCGGGCGCCGACCATCAAGGCTGCGATCGGTGACGTCACCAAGGCGCGCTACGACCAGGTGGTACCCGACGTGCTCGAGCCGGTCGGCACGGCTGTCGTCGAGACGCTGCGTCGACTCGGGTTCCGGCACCTCTCACCGGACGACGGCTTCTCGGCCGGGCAGCCGGAGTACGTCTTCCAGGTGCCTCTCGAGGGCCGCTCCGAGGCCGACCTGCTCGCCGGAATGAACCAGCTCTGGCGACGCAACATCAAGAAGACGGAGAAGAACGGTGTCACCGTCCGGGTCGGTGACGCCTCCGACCTCGGCACGTTCCACCGGGTCTACCTGGAGACGGCTGAGCGCGACCGGTTCACGCCTCGGGGGGTCGAGTACTTCGAGCGGATGTACCGAGTGATGTCCACCGAGGACCCCGCGAGGATCCGCGTCTACCTCGCCGAGCACGACAGCGACGTCCTCGCCGCGACGGTGTTCATCCGCGTGGGTGAGCACGCCTGGTACTCCTACGGCGCCTCCACCGCAGCCAAGCGAGAGCTCCAGGGCTCCACGGCGATCCAGTGGCGGATGATGCGGGACGCGCTCGAGGCCGGCGCCACCGTGTACGACCTGCGCGGCATCACCAACACGCTGGCTGAGGACAACCCGCACATCGGCCTGATCCGCTTCAAGGTCGGCACCGGCGGGGAGGCCGTGCGGCTCGCCGGCGAGTGGGACCTGCCACTCAACCGGGTGCTCTACACGGCCTTCGACCTCTACATGAGGAGGAGATGACCCCATGGCCCTGACGCTCCACGTCGACGGCGCCCGGTGGCGCGCCGCCCAGGACGCCGCCATCGCCGCGAACCCCGGTCTCGTCCCCGTGGTCAAGGGCAACGGATACGGCTTCGGGCGGGAGGTCCTCTACGCCGAGGCGAACCGGCTCCGGGTGACGATGATCGCCGTCGGGACGTACGCCGAGGTGCCCGGCGCGCTCGCGGGGTTCTCCGGCGACGTCCTCGTCATGGAGCCGTTCCGGGCCGCGATCCATGCCGCGATCCATGCCGCGACCCAGGCCGGGCTCCCGTCCGTCGACGACGGTCGACTCGTCCACACCATCACCACCAGGGTCGACCTCGACGGGCTGCTCGCCGCCAACCCGGCAGCCCGGACCGTCGTCGAGGGACTGACCTCGATGGGTCGGTTCGGTGCGCCCGCCGCGAGGGTGGGCGACCTCGTCGCTGCCGGTCGGGGCGAGGGCGTCACCCTGCACCTGCCCCTGGGCTCCGGCCACGTCGACGAGATCAGCCGCTTCGTCGAGGCCGTCGGCGGGATCCGCCCGTTCTTCGTCTCCCACACGACGGCGGACGAGGTCGCGGCCCTGAGACGACGCTTCCCCGAGCACCGGTTCGCGGCTCGGGTCGGGACCGATCTGTGGCTCGCCGACCGGGCCGCCTACGAGATGAGATCCCACGTCCTCGACGTCCGGCCGCTTGCCAAGGGCGACCGCGTCGGCTACCGGCAGCGGCCCCAAGCGGCGGGTCACCTCGTCGTGGTCAGCGGAGGAACGTCGCACGGCGTCGCCATGGAGTCACCGGCTTCGGCCGCCACAGCCAGGAGCAGGGCCATCGCCGTCGCCGAGGGGATGCTCGAGGCGGTCCACCGGGTCCGCTCCCCCTTCACCGTCGGCGGGACGATGCCGCGCTTCGCCGAGCCTCCGCACATGCAGTGCAGCCTGCTCGCCCTGCCGGATGGCGTCGCTCCCCCGTCGGTCGGGGACACCGTCCCCGTCCGGATGCGGCTGACCACCGCCTATCCCGACGCTGTGGTCATCGAGTGACGACATGCGGTCGACCGGTGCTCACTGTGGGTACGTGGCGATGACTAGGGTTGACGCAGCGACGGTCCCGGACGCCCCGGGCCCCATCTCCACCAGGAGCGTGACATGAGCTTCAACGAGAACGCCCAGCTCGACACCTCGCAGGTCCAGAGCGGCGGTGGCGGCGGGTTCGGCCGTGGAGGTGGCGGCAACTTCCCCGGTGGGATCCAGGTCGGGGGCGGGATCGGCGGACTCATCCTGCTCGTGCTCATGCTCATCTTCGGTGGGGGCAGCATCCTCGGCGGCGACTCCGGTAGCGGCGGATCGGGCGGTGGGCTCCCGTCCCAACAGCTCCGGCCCGAGCAGGTCGGAGCCGCCGGACAGGTGCAGGAGTCCGAGTTCGCGCACTGCAAGACCGGCGCGGACGCCAACAAGGACGACGTCTGCCTCATCATCGCGACGGTCAACAGCGCCAACGACTACTGGACCAAGACGCTGCCGAAGTACCAGATGAACTACGAGGTCGCCCGGACGGTCATCTACGAGGGCCAGGCCCAGTCCGGGTGTGGCACGGCCAGCTCACAGGTGGGGCCTTTCTACTGCCCGCTCGACTCGAAGGTCTACGTGGACGCCAGCTTCTTCCAGGAGCTGGAGAGCAAGTTCGGGGCCGACGGTGGCCAGCTGGCCAAGGAGTACGTCATCGCCCACGAGTACGGCCACCACGTGCAGAACCTCCTCGGCATCCTCAACCGCGCCCAGCAGGACCCGCAGGGGCCCAACTCCGGAGCCGTCCGGGTCGAGCTCATGGCTGACTGCCTCGCGGGCACGTGGGTCAAGCACGCGACGGAGACGACGGACGCGAGTGGCACTCCACTGCTCAAGCCGATCACCCAGGAGGACATCCGGTCCGCCCTGTCGGCCGCTGCAGCGGTCGGTGATGACCGGATCCAGGAGAAGATGCAGGGCCGGGTGACGCCCGAGAACTGGACCCACGGGTCGGCCGACGCGCGGATGAGCTGGTTCAACCAGGGCCTGGAGACCGGCGACATCAACCAGTGCAACACCTTCGGGGTCGAGTCCGTCAGCTGACCGACTCCGCGCCCGTGACTGGTGCGGGCACCACCCCCGATCTGCAACACACCCGCTTGTCGCGTGGTGGCGCCGCCTCCAGACGCCCCTTGCACGCGACAAGCGGGTGTGTTGCGAGGTGAGGAGTGGGGTCCCCCGGTCAGGGGGGCCGGTCAGGGGGCCGGTCAGGGGGCCGGTCAGGGGGCCGGTCAGGGGGGCCGGTCAGGGAACGGCGGCACCGGGCCCTGGTGGGTCGGTCACGGTGATCCGGTAGCTCCTCCCCCGGCGCAGCGCGGTCTCGAGGACATCTCGGCGAGGGTCCGGCAGGTCGAACAGCTCCCGCACGGGCAGTCCGTGCAGCGCCCGCAGGGGCGGGGCAGCCAGGACCTGCTGGACAAGCGACCGGTCGCCTCCGAGCACGAGACCGCGCGCTAGGCGCGCGGAGCCCGGTTTCGGGGACTCGTCGTCATGGAGCAGGATCCGCCGCGCATGGCCGACGACCGCGTCGACGAGCTCGTCGGCCTGCTTGCCCCGGCGGCGGGCGAACCGCTGCTGGGACCAGCCTCCTGCGGCCGTCCGGGACTGGACGTGCCGCCGGCCGACCTTGGAATCGCCGAGCTCTCCTGCCAAGGACATGGCGACCGCGTAGCCGCCACGACGGACGAGGACGATCCCGAGCGGGTCATGGGCGAACGGGGTGGCGACGGCATTCGCACCGTCCGCCGCCTCCGCGCGCACGAGGACCCCAGCCGCGGTGTCGTGTCGGGCGACGCCGCAGGGGCCATGACGCTGGGCGAACCCGGTCAGCCAGCGTTCGAGCCGTTCCGGCTCGACCTCGACGACGCGGCTCATGGTCGTGCGCCGGTCGGCTCGCTGGGCCCCGTGCTCAGAGGTTGAAGCCGAGGGCCCGGAGCTGCTCGCGGCCGTCCTCGGTGATCTTGTCGGGGCCCCACGGCGGCATCCACACCCAGTTGATCCGGTGGGAGGCGACGAGACCCTCGAGGGCCTGGGCCGTCTGGTCCTCGATGACATCGGTGAGCGGGCAGGCAGCCGACGTCAGGGTCATGTCGATGACGGCGTGGGACTGCGAGTCCACGGTGATCCCGTAGACGAGCCCGAGGTCGACGACGTTGATGCCGAGCTCGGGGTCGACCACGTCGCGCATCGCCTCCTCGACGTCCGCGACGTTGGCAGGGGTGGTCTGGGCCGTCATGAAATGGCTCCCGTGTTGGTGGGCTGCGGTGAACTGTGCTGCGTGGTCGTCGTGCTGACCGGGCGGGTGATGTCCTGGCCGGAGCGGGCAAGGGCGTCGGTGAACGCGGTCCAGCCGAGCAGGGCGCACTTGACCCGGGCGGGGTACTTGGCGACGCCGGCGAAGGCGACACCGTCTCCGATGACCTCCTCGTCACCCGCGAGCTTCCCCTTGGAGGTGAGCATCGTGCGCATCGCCTCCACGGTCCGCAGTGCCTCGGACACCGGACGGCCGATGACCTCGTCGGCGAGCACCGAGGACGAGGCCACCGAGATCGAGCACCCCTTGGCGTCGTAGGACAGGTCCTCGACGACGGCCTCGTCGCCGTTCCCGGTGACCGAGACGCGGAGCGTCACCTCGTCGCCGCAGGTCGGGTTGAGGTGGTGCACCTCCGCGGAGTAGGGCTCGCGCAGCCCTGCGTGGTGGGGACGCTTGGAGTGCTCGAGGATCAGCTCCTGGTAGAGGTCCATGTCAGCGCACCCCGGCCGGCGTCTGCACGTCGAGACCGAAGATCACCGGCACCCGGTCGAGGGCCTCGAGGAGGGCCGCGACCTCATGTCGGGTGCTGTGCACGGCGAAGGAGGCTCTGGTGGTCGCCGCGGCGTCGAGCGCGCGGTGAAGGGGCCAGGCGCAGTGGTGGCCGACCCGGACAGCGACCCCTGCGTCGTCGAGGACCTGGCCCACGTCGTGGGCGTGGACCCCGTCGACGACGAAGGCCACCGCCCCTCCCCGTGGCACGCCCCGGGGAGGACCGACGACGCGGACCCACGGGCGTTCCTCCAGGCCGGCCAGGAGCTCGTCGACGAGGGCCGCCTCGTGCGCCTGGATGCGCTGCAGCCCGATCTGCTCGACCCACCGGACCGCTGCTGCGAGACCGACCGCCTGGGCGGCATTCGGGACACCGGCCTCGAACTTCTGCGGAGCCGGGGCCCACGTGGAACGCTCCATCGTCACGAGCTCGATCATCGAGCCCCCGGTGAGGAAGGGCGGCATGACGTCGAGCAGCTCGGCGCGCCCCCAGAGGACCCCGATGCCCATCGGCCCGTACAGCTTGTGGCCGCTGAACGCGATGAAGTCGGCCCCAAGTGTCGTGACGTCGACGGGCAGATGCGGAACCGACTGGCACGCGTCGACGACGACGAGCGCACCCAGCGCGTGGGCGCGCTCGGCGAGGTCGCTCACGGGGTTGATGGTGCCGAGGACGTTGGACACGTGCGCCACCGCGAGGACCTTGGTCCGCTCCGTCAGGAGCGAGCCGAGGCCCGACAGGTCGAGGGCCCCGTCCGGGCCGAGCGGGATCCAGCGGAGCGTCGCTCCGGTGCGCCGGGCCAGCTCCTGCCAGGGCACGAGGTTGGCGTGGTGCTCCATCTCCGTGACGAGGATCTCGTCCCCTCGACCGAGGACGAAACGGGCGTCCTTCGGGTCGTCGGTCGGTGCAGCGTTGGAGAACGCGTAGGCGACGAGGTTGAGGGCCTCGGTCGCGTTCTTCGTGAACACGACCTCGGCCGACGGGGCCCCGATGAACCGGGCGATGGTCTCGCGGGCGCTCTCGTAGTCGTCCGTGGCCTCCTCGGCGAGCTGGTGCGCGCCGCGGTGGACGGCTGCGTTGTGCTGCTCGTAGAAGGACCGTTCGGCGTCGAGGACGACGGTCGGCTTGTGGGACGTGGCCCCCGAGTCGAGGTAGACGAGGGGCCTGCCGTCGCGCACGGTGCGCGACAGGATCGGGAAGTCGCTGCGGATCGCGGCGACCTCCTCGTCCGTCAAGGCGCCGGGGTGCAGCTGTGCGGCAGAGCTCATCTCGGTAGGACCTCTCAGACGCCCTCGACGGCGGTCGCCGTCGCGTAGCGGTCGTAGCCCTCTTCCTCGAGCCGGTCCGCCAGCTCGGGGCCGCCCTCCTCGACGATCCGCCCGTCGATGAACACATGGACGAAGTCCGGCTTGATGTAGCGCAGGATGCGCGTGTAGTGGGTGATGAGCAGGACGCCCAGGTCGTTGTCCAGCTTCGCCCGGTTGACACCCTCGCTGACGACCTTGAGCGCGTCGACGTCCAGACCGGAGTCCGTCTCGTCGAGGATCGCCACCTTGGGCCTCAGCAGCTCGAGCTGGAGGATCTCGTGACGCTTCTTCTCGCCACCGGAGAACCCCTCGTTGACGTTGCGCTCGGCGAACACCGGGTCCATGCGCAGGTTGGCCATGGCGGACTTCATGTCCTTGACCCAGGTGCGCAGCTTGGGGGCCTCGCCGTCGATGGCGGTCTTGGCTGTCCGCAGGAAGTTGCTCACGGTCACCCCGGGCACCTCCACGGGGTACTGCATCGCGAGGAAGAGACCGGCCCTGGCGCGCTCGTCGACGCTCATCGACAGGACGTCCTCACCGTCGAGCGTGACGGTGCCGCCGGTGACGGTGTACTTCGGGTGGCCGGCCACGCTGTAGGCGAGCGTGGACTTGCCGGAGCCGTTCGGGCCCATGATGGCGTGGGTCTCCCCCGACTTCACGGTGAGGTCGACCCCGCGCAGGATCTCCTTGGGGCCGTCCTCGGTCTCCACCGAGACGGTGAGTCCCTTGATCTCGAGCGTGCTCATGTGGGTCAGTTCTCCTTGGTGCGGTCGAGCGAGTGGTCGGTCGTGCTGGGCGCGGCGTCGGGCGTCGGGCCGGACGGCGCAGTGGTGGGAGCGGCGTAGGCGGTCGCAGCGAGCTCCGCCTCGATCGCGGCGCTCACCTCGTCACGGAGGTCCGGGAGCGGGATCTCGCGGACGACGTCCGCGAAGAAGCCGCGCACGACGAGGCGCTTGGCCTCCTCCTCGGGGATCCCACGTGCCTGGAGGTAGAACAGCTGAAGGTCGTCGAACCGGCCCGTCGCGGACGCGTGCCCGGCGCCCTTGATCTCGCCCGTCTCGATCTCGAGGTTGGGCACGGAGTCGGCGCGCGCACCCTCGGTGAGGATGAGGTTCCGGTTGAGCTCGTACGTGTCGGTGCCCTCGGCGGCGGCGCGGATGAGGGCGTCGCCGACCCAGACGGTGCGGGCCGTGCCGCCCTGGAGGGCCCCCTTGTAGGTGACCAGGCTCTTGCAGTGCGCCGTGTTGTGGTCGACGAAGGACCGGTGCTCCAGGTGCTGGCCTGAGTCGGCGAAGTAGACCCCGAGGAGGGTCGCGTCGCCGCCCGGACCTGCGTAACGGACGTTGGCGTTGAGGCGGACCACCTCGCCGCCCAGGGTCACGGAGATGTGGCGGTATCGGGAGTCGCGGCCCACCAGGGCATCGTGCTGCGCGAGGTGGATCGCGTCGTCCGCCCACCGCTGACCGGCGACGACGGTGAGGTCCGAGGCGTCCTCGGTGAGGACGGAGACGAGCTCGGTGAGCTGCCCTCGGCCCTGGTGGTCGATGACGACCGTGGCGCGGGAGTGGTGGCCGGCGCGGATGACCAGGTGTGCGTGCGCCACGGCGCCGTCCGTCCCGGTCCCGTCGAGGAGCAGCCGCACCGGCTGGGTGAGCTCGGCCTCCGGCGCGATGTCGACGAGGAGGACCTCCTGGGCGCCGGCCGCGGCGACTGCTGCCGCCCGGTCCTGGGGCGGGAGGATCCCGAGCCCGCGCGCCGCCTCGGCAGTGATCGTCGAGGTGGTGACGCCCTCGGGCAGGTCCAGCGTCCAGTCGAGCGCGGGGCTGCTGCCCTCGGCGAGCAGGGCCGCGAGCTTCTTCACCGGGGTGAAGCGCCACTCCTCCTCGCGCCCCTTGGGGACGGCGAAGTCGGCGAGGTCGAACGACGCGGTGCGCTCGGCGCGGGACTGCTCGGGCACGAAACCCCGGGCGGCTGCAGGGTCGACGTGGGTCGTCCCCGTGCCCTGCGCGATCGCGTCGGCGGACTCGGCAAGCGTGTCGGCAACGGACATCAGCCGACGGCTCCTTCCATCTGGAGTTCGATGAGGCGGTTGAGCTCGAGGGCGTACTCCATCGGCAGCTCGCGGGCGATGGGCTCGATGAACCCACGGACGATCATCGCCATGGCCTCGTCCTCGGCCATGCCGCGGGACATGAGGTAGAACAGCTGGTCCTCGGAGACCTTGGAGACGGTCGCCTCGTGACCCATCGAGACGTCGTCCTCGCGGATGTCGACGTAGGGGTAGGTGTCGGAGCGGCTGATCGTGTCGACGAGCAGTGCGTCGCACCGGACCGTCGAGGCGGAGTGGTGCGCACCCTCCAGGACCTGGACGAGGCCACGGTAGGACGCGCGACCGCCCCCGCGAGCCACGGACTTGCTGATGATCGAGCTCTTCGTGTTGGGGGCGGCGTGGACCATCTTGGAGCCGGTGTCCTGGTGCTGGCCCTCGCCGGCGAAGGCGATGGAGAGCGTCTCACCCTTGGCGTGCTCGCCCATGAGGAAGACGGCTGGGTACTTCATCGTCACCTTGGAGCCGATGTTGCCGTCGACCCACTCCATGGTCGCGCCCTCCTCGCAGACCGCGCGCTTGGTGACGAGGTTGTAGACGTTGTTCGACCAGTTCTGGATCGTCGTGTAGCGCACGCGGGCGTTCTTCTTGACGATGATCTCGACGACCGCCGAGTGGAGGGAGTCGGACTTGTAGATCGGGGCGGTGCAGCCCTCGACGTAGTGCACGTAGGAGCCTTCGTCGGCGATGATCAGGGTCCGCTCGAACTGGCCCATGTTCTCGGTGTTGATCCGGAAGTAGGCCTGCAGCGGGATGTCGACGTGGACACCGGGGGGCACATAGATGAAGGAGCCACCGGACCACACCGCGGTGTTGAGCGAGGCGAACTTGTTGTCGCCCGCGGGGATCACCGTCGCGAAGTGCTCGCGGAAGAGGTCCTCGTGCTGCTTGAGGGCGGAGTCCGTGTCGAGGAAGATGACGCCCTGCTCCTCCAGATCCTCGCGGATCTGGTGGTAGACGACCTCGGACTCGTACTGCGCGGCGACGCCGGAGACGAGGCGCTGCTTCTCGGCCTCGGGGATGCCGAGCCGGTCGTAGGTGTTCTTGATGTCCTCCGGCAGCTCGTCCCACGTCGTGGCCTGCTTCTCGGTGGACTTCACGAAGTACTTGATGTTCTGGAAGTCGATCCCCGTGAGGTCGGAGCCCCAGGCCGGCATCGGCTTCTTCCCGAACAGGGAGAGGCCCTTCAGCCGCAGCTTCGTCATCCACTCCGGCTCGCTCTTGCGGGCGGAGATGTCTCGGACGACCTCCTCGTTGAGACCGCGCCGGGCCGAGGAGCCGGCGGCGTCGGAGTCGGCCCAGCCGTACTCGTAGCGCCCGATGTCCTTCAGGCCCGGGTTGAGCTCTTCGATGTGGGTGGTCATGAACGGGACCCTTCCTTGGTTGGTTCGTTCGAGATGGTCGTATGCCGCTGGGCTGGCTCGCCGCTGTCCGTCGCCGCTGCGCCGGGGACCCTCTCGTCAACAGCAGGACCGTCGTGGGTCTTCCGGCCCACTGCGGCGGCCGGGACGAAGGTCGTGCACACGTGGTCGCCGCCGGCCAGCGTGGCGAGCCGCTGGACGTGGACGCCGAGCAGCCGCGAGAACGCGTCGGTCTCGGCCTCGCAGAACGCGGGGAACTGCTCCGCCGCGTGCTGGACCGGGCAGTGGCCCTGGCAGAGCTGGACGCCGGCGAGCGGCCCGGCATGCACCGGCCTCGCCGAGGCGGCGAACCCGTCCCGGGTGAGCAGGTCGACGAGGGTCTCAGCCCGCGCGCTCGGGTCGCTGCCGGCGGCACCGAGCTGAGCGGCATACCTCTCCTCGAGGGCGGCGACGCGGCTGCGGGCGAAGTCGGCGACGGCCTGGGGGCCGGCGTGCTCGGAGAGGTAGCGCAGCACCTCGACCGCCAGCGAGTCGTAGTCGGCCTCGAGGGCGCGGTGTCCGCCCTCGGAGATGACGTAGGCCCGCGCCGGACGGCCACGCCCCCGCCGGACGCCGGACGGCTCGTGCTCGATCACGGCCCCCTGCTCGACGAGGGCGTCGAGGTGGCGACGCACCGCCGCCGGGGTCAGGTCGAGGTGCCGACCGAGCTCGGCAGCGGTGATCGGCCCCTCCGCGGAGACCATGTGCAGGACCCGGGAGCGGGTGCGCGACTCGGAGGGCGACGCGAGGTCGCCGTCCTTTGCCGCGTTCGCCAGCTGCTCACCGATAAACACCACACCATTGTGACGTAATTGCCTGAGAGTGGGCTAGTAAGGCGCGCCTTACTTGGATGAGGGGTCCGCGCTCGACGGCCCGCACGGCTCGTCGGGGTCGGCCTCGACGGCCGCCTCGCCGTCGATGACGGGGTCCGGCTGCACCGGCATGATCACCGACGGCATGCGAACCCGCGGCGGCGCCACCGCGTCCGGTCCGAACCACCGGCGACGCAGCGGGGCCGTGGCCCCTCCCAACGGCGAGGTGAGGACATACCCGTAGGCGATCACGATCCCGGTGGTCCGCGGCGCGAGGACGAGCCCGACCAGCACCAGGGCGAGCAGCCCGAACGTCTGGAGCGGGTTCTTCGTCGAGAGCAGGCCGCGGAAGGACCGGAAGCGGTAGGACGTCGCCATCAGGGCCGCCGGGAGGACGCCGGCCGCGATGGGCAGCAGCGGCCCCTGGAGCGGCTGGTCGATCGCGAAGACCGTGGCGATGACGACCCCGGCCGCTCCGGGGCTGGGCAGGCCGATGAAGTACCGCTTGTCGGCCATCGGGTCGATGGTCACGTTGAAGCGGGCCAGCCGGTAGGCAGCGCAGGCCCGCCAGAACATCGCGCCCGTCC
The DNA here is from genome assembly GCF_000184685.1 of Intrasporangium calvum DSM 43043. Taxonomy (NCBI): domain Bacteria; kingdom Bacillati; phylum Actinomycetota; class Actinomycetes; order Micrococcales; family Intrasporangiaceae; genus Intrasporangium; species Intrasporangium calvum. Next base: position 1,930,373 of record NC_014830.1, on the reverse strand, counting down.
AGGCCCACTGCGGGTAGGACGGCAGGGCCCACGTGTAGACGAGCACCGCCGGCGCGATGCCGAAGGAGACGAGGTCGGCGAGGGAGTCGAACTGCAGCCCGAAGGGCGTGATCGCCCCCACGGCGCGGGCGACGGCCCCGTCGGAGATGTCGAGCACGATCGACGCGGCGATGAGCACGGCCGCGACCCCGAACCGGCCCTGGAAGGCCATCAGCACGGCGGAGAAGCCACAGACCATGTTGCCGAGGGTGAAGAGGCTGGGGAGCATCACCTTGGCGCGGACCCGCGGGTTGACGCGGCTCAGCGGGACGACGCGGGCACCGGTCTGCGAGACCAGCCGCCAGCCGCGGACGACCCGCTGTCGGGCTCGACGGGCCCTGGGCCGCCCGGCGTCCTCGCTCACCGGAACCGTCCGAGCACGGTCTCGCCGGCGACCGCCCGCTGCCCCTTGGTCACCTCGAGGACCACCTCCGGCGGGAGGAAGACATCCATCCGCGACCCGAACTTCATCAGGCCCATCCGCTCACCGGTCCCCACCTCGTCCCCGGCCTGGACCCGGGTGACGATGCGCCGAGCCAGCTGGCCGACGAGCTGCCGGTAGACCACCCGGCGGGGCCGCCCGTCGACGACCCGCTCCACGACGATCTCGCTCCGCTCGTTCTGCGTGGCGCTGGCGGCCCGGTACGCGGCGAGGAACCGGCCGGGCACGTGCGAGACGCTGACGACCCGGCCACCGTACGGCGAGCGGTTGATGTGGACGTCGAGCAGGGACAGGAAGATGCTGACCTGCTGCCAGTCCCCCTCTGGCGCGACCCCCTCCTGAGCTGGGCCCGCATGCACGACCATCCCGTCGGCCGGCGCGAGGACGACATCTTGGTCACCGACCGGGGCCCGGTCCGGAGCGCGGTCCGGGTCCCGGAAGAACAACGTGACGCCCGCCGTGAGCAGGCCGAGAGCCACGGTGACGCGCGGCCTGCGTGCAACAGCGGCGATGACGGTGGGGACAGCGGCCAGCGCGGTGAACGGCTTGGCGGCGGGGTCGATCTTCACGGGGGCTGCTCCGGGCGGTGGGGGGTTCGTTGCGTGACCGGACCCGAGCCTAGACTCATCCATCATGACGGAGGCCGGACACGAGGGGTCAGCAGCAGATTTCGCCGTGACCCTGACCGAGCTGCACCGCAGCTACGGCTCGGTCCACGCCCTGGACGGCCTTTCCTGGCAGGCGGCCACCGGTCGGATCACCGCGGTGCTGGGGCCCAACGGCGCCGGCAAGACCACCGCCGTCGAGTGCGCCGTGGGCCTGGGCCGACCGGACCGCGGCGTGGTCCGCGTCCTCGGAGCCGACCCCGCCGAGGCCGACGCCGACCACCGGGCCAAGGTCGGGGTGATGCTCCAGACCGGCGGCCTTCCGGGGGGCAGCAAGCCGATGCGCCTGCTCGACCACCTGAGCCGGTTCTACGCCGCGCCCGCGGACGTGGGGGCGACGGCCCGACGGCTCGGGGTCGTCGACTTCGCCGGGACGACGATCCGCCGTCTCTCCGGCGGCCAGAAGCAACGCCTCGCGCTCGCGGCCGCCCTGCTCGGCCGCCCCGAGGTGCTGTTCCTGGACGAGCCGGCAGCCGGGCTCGACCCGCACGGACGCCTCGAGGTGTGGGACATCATCCGGGCCCTCCGGGACGAGGGGACGACCGTGGTCGTGACGACCCACTCGTTCGAGGAGGCCGAGCGGCTCGCCGACCATCTCGTCATCATGAACGCCGGGCGCACGGTGGCCGAGGGCAGCCTCGACTCGGTGACCGGGGGTCGGTCGCTCGAGGACGTCTACTTCGGACTGACGACGAGAGGCCGGGCATGACCACCCAGAGCGTCCGGCCGGCGACGCCCGGCCCCGGGGCCGACGCCCAGCGGGCCGCGGCCCCGTCCCAGCGGGTCGTCGCCCAGGCTCGCTTCGAGATCGGCACCCTGTTGCGCAACGGCGAGCAGCTCCTCGTCTCGCTCATCCTCCCCGCCATGGTGCTCCTGGGTCTGCGGGCCACGAGCACCCCGTCGCTCGGGACGGGTGACCGGATCGACCTCGCCGTCCCCGGTGTCCTCGCCCTCTCGGTCATCTCGTCCGCCTTCACGTCGCAGGCGATCGCCACCGGCTTCGACCGCCGCTACGGCGTGCTCCGCTATCTCGGTGTCACACCGCTCGGTCGCTCCGGGCTCGTCGCCGCCAAGGTTCTCGCCACCCTCGCGGTGCTCGCGCTCCAGGTCCTGCTGCTCGGAGGCCTCGGCCTCGGGCTCGGCTGGACGCCGGCCCTGGCCGGGGTGCTGCCCGCGGTGCTCTTCGTCATCGTCGGAACCTGGGCCTTCGTCGCACTGGCCCTCCTCGTCGGAGGGACGCTCCGAGCCGAGGCAGTCCTCGCCCTCGCCAACCTCCTCTGGGTCCTCTTCCTCGCTCTCGGAGGGGTCATCCTGCCGCGCTCGCAGCTGCCGGACGCCTGGGCGGGGCCCGCCGCCCTCCTGCCCTCTGCAGCACTCGGAGACGGGCTACGGAGCGCACTCGTCGACGGCTCGCTGAACGGGCCGGCCCTCCTCGTCGTCCTCGGGTGGGCAGGCCTCGCGACGCTCCTCGCGGCGCGGCTGTTCCGGTTCGACGACTGACTGGATCAGACTTGGGGCCGGCCGCGCGAGACGGGGCCGGCCGCACACCGTGTCGCGGCGCGACGACACCCACCTGGAGGGGCAGTGTTCGACTTCATCCTCGGCCTCCCGATGCACGCGCTGGTCGTCCACGGCCTCGTCGTCCTGGTGCCGCTCCTCGCCGTCCTGGCCGCGCTCTTCGCCCTGGTGCCACGATGGCGCGGCCCGCTGCGCTGGGCCACCGCGACCGGAGCCGTCCTCGCCGCCGGACTTGCCTGGGTCGGCGCCGAGAGTGGCGAGGCGTTGCTCGTCAGGATCTCGCAGGTGAGGGCAGCGTCGACCGACTTCGAGCTCGTCCAGGCGCACGTCGACGCCGGCTACCGGGTCCGTCTGGCGGCGACGGTGTTCATGGCGATCGTCCTCGCGGCCGCCTGGCTGCTCGGACCACGGTCCCGGGAGGACGTCACGACTCGGCCGCTTGAGGTGATCCTCGCGGTGCTCGTCGTCCTCGCCTCGCTGTCGCTCGTCGTGACGATCGTCCTCGCCGGCCATGCGGGTAGCGCGGCGGTGTGGTCGGACCTCGGCTGATCGGCGGACCCCGGCCCGATGCGCGTGGCGACCGCGATGGTCCCGGTCCCGTCGTCCCAGACGTTGGGCTGCCGGCCCCGAGCGTGCCGTGGTGCACCCCGGGTCGGTGCGCCACCGAACCCTGGGCGGGCATACGCTCTCACACGTGTCAACGCCTACGTCCGCCCCGCCCCAACCTGCCTCGACGCACATCCTGGGCCGCTGGGTGCGACCGATTCTCGTCGCGAACCTCGTCGCCGAGGTCGGCATCGTCGTCACCGGCGGGATCGTCCGCCTGACCGGGAGCGGCCTGGGCTGCTCGACGTGGCCCGAGTGCCAGCCCGGTTCGTTCACCCCGGTGCGCACCTCCGCAAGCGAGTACCACGATCTCGTCGAGTTCGGGAACCGGACCCTGACCGGCGTGCTGGCCGTCCTCGCAGTGCTGTCCGTCTGGGCCGTCGTGAGCACGTGGCCGGAGCGGCGACGGCTGCACCTGGTCGCCTACGGGGTGCTCCTGGGCGTCGTCGCGCAGGCGGTCGTCGGCGGGATCACCGTCCGCACCGGACTGAACCCGTGGACCGTCATGTTCCACTTCCTCGTGTCCATGGTGCTCATCGGCCTCTCCACGACGCTGGTCCGGGGCGCGCAGGACGACGAGTCGGGCCCCGGAGAGCTCACCGTCCACCCCCTGGCGCACCGGCTCTCGTGGGCGACAGCCGGCGTCGGCCTCGTCGTGCTCGCCCTCGGCGTGGTCGTCACCGGTTCCGGCCCGCACTCGGGTGATGCGGACACGCCCGCTCGCACCGGCTTCGAACCTCGGTTCGTCTCCTGGATGCACGCGGACGCGGTGATGCTCTTCGTCGGGCTGGTCATCGCGACCATCGTCGCGGTCCGCCTCACCTCGACCACGGCACGGACGAAGCGAGTCTGGGACGTCGTTCTCTACGTGACCGTCGCCCAGGGCTTCGTCGGCTACGCCCAGTACTTCGCCGGCCTGCCCGAGCTCCTCGTCCTGCTCCACATGCTCGGTGCGAGCCTGCTCGTCGTCGCGCTGACCCGCGGGATCCTCGAGACCCGTCGACTCCCGGTCTAGCCGGGTCGACCGGCTCCCCTGACGGCTAGGTTGACCTCGTGGACCACCCGGAGCAAGCCACCTTGCGCGACGGCGACCTGCTGCTGCGACGGTGGACGACGGAGAACGGCGAGGAGCTCCTGGCACGGGCGACCTTCCTCGTCGAGTGGCGGGGGAACGTCGCGGGGTCGGTCGAGGTCCGGCAGCTCAGTGAGGGCGTCGGCTCGCTGTCCTGGGTCGTGCACGAGCCCTATCGCGGCCAGGGCATCGCCACCCGGGCGGTGCGGCTGGTCATCGACTTCGCCTTCAGCACGCTCGGCCTCGGACGAGTCGAGGCACGGGTCAACCCGGTCAACCGCTCAGCCCTCCGGGTCGCCCTGCGCGCGGGACTGCGCCGGGAGGGGCTGCTCCGCGCCAACGTCCGAAGCGGGGCACAGACCGACGACACCGTCCTCCTCGGACGCCTCGAGAACGACCCCGCACCCGGGACGCGGGAGGGTTTCACCGCCATGCTCGACTCGGCGCTCCCCCTCAAGCGAGCGATCGCCCAGGGGGTGCTCCGCAACGAGCGGGGCGACATCCTCCTGTGCGAGCTGGCCTACAAGGCCGAATGGGACCTGCCCGGGGGGGTCGTCGACCCGGACGAGTCGCCGGCGAGCTGCCTCGTCCGTGAGATCGAGGAGGAGCTCGGCCTGACGGTCGAGCCCACGGGCCTGCTCGCGGTCAACTGGATGCCACCCTGGCTCGGCTGGCGCGACGCCGTCCTCCTGGTCTTCGACCTCGGCGTGGCGGCGTCCGACATCACCGACCGGCTCGTTCTGGAGGACCGCGAGATCCGGGCCGTGCACTGGGCCGACGAGTCGGTCTGGGTCGAGCGGGTCGCCGCGTACACCGCACGGATGCTCCGCTCCGTGACGCAGGGCGCCAGCAGCCCGTCGCCCATCGCGTACCTCGAGGACGGACTGCGCCCGGAGTGGGAGCCACCCCGGACGTGAGCCCGCGAACGAGCGGAACTCAGCTCAGCGGCATACGCCTCGCGTGGCCACCCGGCCTCAGGCGAGGCCGGGAAGGGCGAGGTGCCAGATGGGGTCCAGGGCCACCCCGACGAAGAGGATCGTCAAGTACGTGATGGAGAAGTGGAACAGGCGCATCGGGCGCAGCTTGGACTCGGGAGCACCGGAGCGCGCCGAGGCGAGGAGTCGGTGCGCCTCTGCCAGGAAGAGCACGCCGGCCCCGACCGCCGTCGCTGTGTAGATCCAACCCATCGACCCGACCGGGACCAGCGCGAGCGACGTCAGCACCATGGCCCACGCGTACAGCGCGATCTGCCGGGCCACGACCACCATCTCCTCGAGCACCGGCAGCATCGGGACCTCGGCCTTGGCGTAGTCCTGCTTGAAACGCATCGAGAGCGGCCAGTAGTGCGGAGGCGTCCAGAAGAAGATGACCATGAAGAGGATGAGCGCGGACCAGCTGATCGAGCCCGTCACCGCAGACCAGCCGATGAGCACCGGCATGCAGCCTGCGGCGCCACCCCAGACGATGTTCTGCGCGGTCCGGCGCTTGAGCAGCAAGGTGTAACCGAAGACGTAGAACAGCAGCGCCGCCAGCGCCAGCCAGGCGCTGAGCCAGTTGACGAGGAGCCCCAGCCACACCGTCGAGGCGACGCCCAGGACAGCGCCGAAGGTCAGGGCCGCGCGCGGGCTGATCGTCCCGGTGACGAGCGGGCGCTTGCTGGTCCGGTGCATCACCGCGTCGATGTCCCGGTCGATGTAGCAGTTCAGCGTGTTGGCCGCTCCCGCGGACAGGGTGCCGCCGACCAGCGTCGCGAGCACGAGCAGGAGGTTGGGGACGCCGCCGGCGGCAAGGAACATGACCGGGATCGTGGTGATCAGGAGCAGCTCGATGATCCGGGGCTTCATCAGCGAGACGTACTGCCCGACCAGGAACCGCAGCCCACTGCCGTCCGGACCGGAGAGCGCCGAGAGCTCGGCGCGGGCGTCCACCGTAGTCAAAAGCAGTCCTTGTCTTCGTCGCAGTTCCGTCGCGCCCGACTCTCCGGTGCTCCGGTGACAGGCAAGTCTGGCCCGCAGTCTAGCCCGTGGTTCGCGCGGATGACTTCGCGAGGTGCGCGCGGCGGTGTGTGCGGGGTATGGGAAGCCGAGTGGAGCCGCTCGAGGTGGGCAGCGCCGGGGCCGCACACCGGCCGTGAGCTCGCTGGCAACTCCCTGCACGCCCACCTGAACCCACCACCCCACGCACTAGGCTCGTCACCGTACGCGCCGCCCGCACCCGGCCCCAGAAGGAGACCGCCCTCGTGCCTACCCCGACCAGTGCAACCGCCACTGAGACCAAGCCCAGTCGACGGAGGTCGGCGAGCAAGGACCCCTTGGCGGGACGCGACCCGAGGCTGCCCCGGCCACTCTGCGCGGACGCCGGCTGGTCCGACCTCGACGTCCGGGCCGTCGACAGCGTCCGGCTGCTCGCGGCGGACGCGGTCCAGAAGGTCGGGAACGGCCACCCGGGGACGGCGATGTCCCTGGCCCCCCTCGCCTACCTGCTCTACCAGAACGTCATGCGACACGACCCGACCGACCCGGCCTGGCTCGGCCGGGACCGGTTCGTGCTCTCTGCAGGGCACTCGAGCCTGACCCAGTACATCCAGCTCTACCTGAGCGGCTACGGGCTCGAGCTGGCCGACCTCAAGGCGCTGCGCACGTGGGGCTCCAGGACACCTGGCCACCCGGAGGTCCACCACACCGTCGGCGTGGAGATCACGACCGGCCCCCTCGGGTCGGGCCTCGCCTCCGCCGTCGGGATGGCCATGGCCCAGCGGCGCCAGCGCGGCCTCTTCGACCCCGACGCCGACCCGGGCACGAGCCCCTTCGACCACCACGTCTACGTCATCGCGTCCGACGGGGACCTCCAGGAGGGGGTCACGCACGAGGCCTGTGCGCTCGCCGGGCACCAGGAGCTCGGCAACCTCACCGTGGTCTACGACGCGAACCAGATCTCCATCGAGGACGACACCGACATCGCCTTCAGCGAGGACGTCGCCAAGCGCTACGAGGCCTACGGCTGGCACGTCGTCACGGTCGACTGGCGCGGGAGCGGCGACGGCGACAGCTACGTCGAGGACGTCGACGCCCTGCTCGCGGCCATCCGCTCGGGGGACGCCGAGCCGACCCGACCCACCCTGGTCATCCTGCGAACGATCATCGCCTGGCCGGCCCCGACGAAGCAGGACACCGGCAAGTCGCACGGCTCGGCGCTCGGCGCCGAGGAAGTGGCTGCGACCAAGGAGCTGCTGGGCTTCGACCCGGAGAAGTCCTTCGTCGTCGAACCGGCCGTCCTGCGGCGAGCCCGCGAGGTCGTCAAGCGGGGCAAGGCTGCCCACCGGGAGTGGGACCGGTCCTACAAGGCATGGCGCAAGGCGAACGCCGAGCGGGCTGCCCTCCTCGACCGCATCGTGGCCGGCAAGGCGCCGGACGGGCTGGCCAAGGCACTCCCCACCTTCCCCGCCGATGCCAAGGGTGTCGCGACGCGCGCCGCTTCAGGCAAGGTCCTCAGCGCCCTCGCCTCCGTCATGCCCGAGCTCTGGGGGGGCTCCGCCGACCTGGCCGAGTCGAACAACACGACGATGGAGGGCGAGCCCTCCTTCATCCCGACGTCCAAGCAGACGGAGACGTGGAAGGGCAACCCGTACGGGCGGACCCTGCACTTCGGGATCCGCGAGAACGGCATGGGGATGATCCTCAACGGCATCGCTCTCGAAGGGCTCACCCGGCCCTACGGCGGCACGTTCCTCGTCTTCTCCGACTACATGCGGCCGGCGGTCCGGCTCGCGGCCCTGCAGCAGCTGCCCGTCACGTACGTGTGGACGCACGACTCCATCGGTCTCGGCGAGGACGGCCCGACCCATCAGCCCGTCGAGCACCTGGCCGCCCTGCGAGCCATCCCGGGTCTCGACGTCGTGCGGCCGGCCGATGCCAACGAGACCGCTGCGGCGTGGGCCCAGATCCTGACCGGTGCGACCGGTCCCACGGCCCTCGCGCTCACCCGGCAGGCTGTCCCCACGTGGGACCGCCGCACCCACGGGAAGGTCAGCGGCGTCGCCAAGGGCGCCTACGTGCTCGTGGAGGAGTCGCGTCCCGGGGACCCGGACGTCGTCCTCGTCGCCACCGGCTCCGAGGTCCAGCTGGCCGTCGAGGCGGCCCAGCAGCTCGAGAAGGGTCGGATCGCGACACGGGTCGTCTCGATGCCCTGCCGCGAGTGGTTCGAGAAGCAGCCCAAGTCGTACCAGAACAAGGTGCTCCCGCCTGCCGTCCGAGCCCGCGTCAGCGTCGAGGCCGGTGTCTCGATGGGCTGGCACGACATCGTCGGCGACGCGGGTCGAACCATCAGCCTCGAGCACTTCGGTGCCTCGGCCGACTACGTGACCGTCTTCCGCGAGTTCGGCATCACGTCCGACGCCGTGGTCAAGGCGGCGAAGGAGTCGATCAAGGCGGCCCGCGCCACGGTGCACGCGCCGGGCATCACCGAGACCAACCCGCGCAAGCGCGCTGCGAGCGGTGACACCGACGTGTCCAGCTCGACCCCACGGGCTGCCGCGAAGAAGTCCGCGACGGCGCACACCTCGAAGAGGAAGTGACCACCATGACGAACCCGAACACCAAGGCCCTGTCGGACGCCGGAGTCTCGATCTGGCTGGACGACCTGTCCCGCGAGCTGCTCGAGACCGGCAAGATCGCGGAGCTGATGGAGGAGCGAAACGTCGTCGGGCTCACCTCGAACCCGTCCATCTTCCAGGCCGCCCTGGCCAAGGGCGACCGGTACAACGAGGACCTCGCCGCCCTGACGTCCGCCGGCAAGAGCGTCGAGGAGGTCGTCCACGAGCTGACCACCGCCGACGTGCGCGACGCCTGCGACCTGTTCCGTCCGCTCTATGACCGGACCGGCGGCGTCGACGGACGGGCCTCCATCGAGGTCGACCCGCGCCTCGCCCACGACACCGACGCGACCATCGCGCAGGCCAAGCAGATGTACGCCGACGTGGACCGGCCGAACGTCCTCATCAAGATCCCGGCCACGCGGGCGGGCCTGCCTGCGATCACCGCCGTCACGGCCGAGGGCATCAGTGTGAACGTGACCCTGATCTTCTCGCTCGACCGGTACCGGGCCGTCATGAACGCCTACCTCGAGGGCCTCGAGAAGGCGCACGCCGCAGGCAAGGACCTCTCGACCATCCACTCGGTGGCGTCGTTCTTCGTCTCCCGCGTCGACACCGAGATCGACAAGCGACTCGATGCGATCGGGACCGACGAGGCCAGGTCGCTGCGCGGCCAGGCCGGCGTCGCCAACGCCCGTCTCGCCTACCAGGCCTTCGAGGAGGTCTTCAGCACCCCGAGGTGGCGCAACCTGGCCGACGACGGTGCCAACGCCCAGCGCCCCCTCTGGGCCTCGACGGGGGTCAAGGACCCGGCCTACCCGGACACGCTCTACGTCACTGAGCTCGTCGCCCCCGGCGTCGTCAACACGATGCCGGGCACGACGCTCGAGGCGACCGCGGACCATGGCGAGATCCGCGGCGACACCATCTCGGGCAGGTATGCCGAGGCCGCGGCCGTGCTCGACGCCCTCGACACCCAGGGCGTCTCCTACAGCGAGGTGGTCGAGCTGCTGGAGGCCGAGGGGGTCGACAAGTTCGAGAAGTCCTGGGGTGAGCTTCTCGACGGCGTCTCCGAGGAGATGGAGAAGGTGCGGGCATGACCTCCCTCGCCGTGAGCGCGTCAGGCGCGGCCGCGGACGCCGTCGCGCGACACGTGCCCGAGCTCGTCCGGGACTCGGTGGCGAGCCGGCTCTTCGCCCAGGACGCCGCCCTCTGGGGTCCCGATGCGGAGGCGGAGGCACGGAAGCGGCTCTCCTGGGTCGGGCTCCCCCGGTCCTCCCGTCCCCTCGTCGGCGAGATCGCCGCACTGCGCGACACCTTCCTCCAGCAGGGGCTCACCCATGTCGTCCTGTGCGGGATGGGTGGGTCCTCACTGGCGCCCGAGGTCATCTGCGGCACCGCGGGCCGGCCGCTCGTGGTGCTCGACTCCTCCGACCCGGACTTCGTCCGGCGGACCGTCTCCGACGACCTCGAGCACACCGTGGTCGTCGTGTCCAGCAAGTCCGGTTCGACCGTCGAGACCGACTCCCAGCGACGCGCGTACGAACAGGCCTTCTCTGACGCAGGAGTCGACCCCGCCGAACGCATCGTCGTGATCACCGACCCGGGCAGCCCACTGGACGAGGAGGCCCGGGCCAAGGGCTACCGCGTCGTCAACGCCGACCCGAACGTCGGCGGACGCTACTCGGCACTGACGGCGTTCGGCCTCGTGCCGAGCGGGCTGGCGGGTGTCGACGTGGCAGGCCTGCTCGACGAGGCGGAGTCCGTCGCGGACCTGCTCGCGGCCGACGACGAGGCCAACCCCGCTCTCCGCCTCGGAGCCGCCATGGGCGGCACCTCCCCGCTGCGCGACAAGCTCATCCTCGTCGAGGACGGTTCAGGGATCCAAGGTTTCGCGGACTGGGCCGAGCAGCTGATCGCCGAGTCGACCGGCAAGGACGGCACCGGTGTGCTGCCCGTCGTCGTCGAGTCCGAGCACGCGCCGGAGCTCGGCTGGTCGGCACCGGACGTCCTCGTGGCGCGGCTCGTGGCCTCCGACGACGAGAGCCGTCCGGACGGGGACGAGGTTCGCGTCGGCGGCACGCTCGGCGCCCAGCTGCTGCTGTGGGAGGTCGCCACCGCCGTGGCCGGTCGGTTGCTGGGAATCAACCCGTTCGACCAGCCGGACGTGGAGTCGGCCAAGCAGGCTGCCCGTGGGCTGCTCGACCAGGGGGCCCGGCAAGCCAGCCCAGCGGCATACGTCGACGGAGCCGTCGAGGTCCGCGCCCTCGGCGGGAACTGGCTGTCCTCCAGCGGGGACGGCCGCACCGTGGCGGACGCCGTCGAGGCGCTCCTCGGGCAGGTCACCGAGCGTGGCTACGTCGCCGTGATGGCCTACCTGGACCGGCTCGGCGACGCCGGGCTGGCCAACTGCCGGGCCGCCCTGGCCGCCCGGACGGAGCGGCCGACGACCTTCGGCTGGGGGCCGCGTTTCCTCCACTCGACCGGTCAGTTCCACAAGGGCGGCCCGGCCGTCGGCGTCTACCTGCAGATCACCTCGGAGCCGGGCGACGACCTGCCGGTTCCCGGTCGCGACTTCACCTTCGGACAGTTCATCGCCGCGCAAGCGGGCGGCGATGCCCAGGTGCTCGCCGAGCACGGTCGCCCCGTCCTCCAGCTCCACCTGACCGACCACGACGCAGGCCTCGCCCAGGTGCTCGCAGCTCTGCTGGCAGGGGCCCGCCGGTGAGCCCGGCTCGGGTCGCCCCGGGCCTCAACCCGCTCCGCGATCCCGAGGACAAGCGCCTCCCCCGCATCGCCGGACCCTGCGGCCTGGTGCTCTTCGGGGTCACCGGTGACCTCGCTCGCAAGAAGCTCATGCCCGCGATCTACGACCTGGCCAACCGCGGCCTCCTGCCCCCCGGCTTCTCGCTGGTGGGGTTCGCGCGCCGTGACTGGGCGACCCAGGACTTCGGCAAGGTCGTCTACGAAGCCGTGCGCCAGCATGCCCGCACCCCGTTCAGCGACGACGTGTGGCGCAACCTGTCCGAAGGCTTCCGGTTCGTCCCGGGAACGTTCGACGACCCCGCTGCCTTCGACCTGCTCACCCAGACCGTCCATGAGCTCGACGCCGAGCGGGGCACCGGAGGCAACCACGCGTTCTACCTCTCCGTCCCGCCGGCGTTCTTCGCCCCGGTCTGCGAGCAGCTGGAGCGGTGCGGCCTGACGACCGCGAGCGGGGACGCGTGGCGCCGCGTCGTCATCGAGAAGCCGTTCGGACATGACCTGCGCAGCGCACAGGAGCTCAACCGGATCGTCGAGAAGGTCTTCCCGCCAGACAGCGTCTTCCGGATCGACCACTACCTCGGCAAGGAGACCGTCCAGAACCTCCTGGCGCTGCGCTTCGCCAACCAGCTCTTCGAGCCGGTGTGGAACTCCCACTACGTCGACCACGTGCAGATCACGATGGCCGAGGACATCGGCATCGGCGGGCGGGCCGGCTACTACGACGGGATCGGGGCAGCCCGTGACGTCATCCAGAACCACCTGCTCCAGCTCCTCGCACTGACGGCGATGGAGGAGCCGGTCTCCTTCGACGCCAAGGATCTTCGCGCGGAGAAGGAGAAGGTCCTCTCGGCCGTGCGCCTTCCGGACGACCTGGACGCGCACGCGGCCCGAGGGCAGTACGCCGCCGGGTGGCAGGGCGCCACCGAGGTCGCCGGCTACCTCGAGGAGGACGGTGTCGACGCAGGCTCGACGACCGAGACGTTCGCCGCAGTGACGCTCGAGGTGGACACCCGCCGCTGGGCCGGCGTGCCGTTCTACCTCCGCGCCGGCAAGCGCCTCGGCAAGCGGGTCACCGAGATCGCGGTCGTCTTCAAGCGGGCCCCGCACCTCCCCTTCGCCCACACGGCCACCGAGGAGCTCGGTGAGAACGCCGTCGTCATCCGGGTCCAGCCGGACGAGGGAGTGACGATCCGCTTCGGGTCGAAGGTCCCCGGGGCACAGATGGACATCCGCGACGTGACGATGGACTTCGGCTACGGCTCCTCCTTCACCGAGGCCTCTCCGGAAGCCTACGAACGCCTCATCCTCGACGTCCTCCTCGGGGATCCGCCGCTCTTCCCCCGCCACGAGGAGGTCGAGCTGTCCTGGCGCATCCTCGACCCGCTCATCAAGCACTGGGCCCGGAGCGGCAAACCGGATCAGTACCCCGCCGGCACCTGGGGGCCGGCCTCTGCGCACGCCATGCTCGCCCGCGACGGCAGGACCTGGAGGATGCCGTGATCAGAGACCTGACCGACACGACCACGACGGAGATCAGCAAGACCCTCGTGCGGACCCGGAACGAGGTCGGCGCCATGGCTCTGGGCCGGGTCCTGACCCTCGTCATCGTCGTCGACGACGCGGACGCCTCCGAGGCGATCGACGTGGCCAACCACGCGAGTCGTCAGCACCCCTGTCGGATCATCGTCGTCATCGCGGGCGACCGCAGGGGCCGCAACCGCCTGGACGCGCAGATCCGGCTGGGTGGGGACGCGGGGGCGAGCGAGATCGTCGTCCTGCGGCTCTACGGTCCGCTCGCGAAGCACGGCCCGAGCGTGGTGGTCCCCCTCCTGCTCCCCGACTCACCCATCGTCGCCTGGTGGCCGGGTGAGGCACCCGGCGACGTCGCCGACGACCCCATCGGCGCCATGGCGCAGCGGCGCATCACCGATGCGGCGCAGCACCGCAACTCCCGCGCCATGCTCAAGAAGCGCGCCCAGAGCTACCAGCCCGGCGACACCGACCTCTCGTGGACCCGGATCACCCGCTGGCGCGGGCTGCTGGCCGCCGCTCTCGACCAGCCGCCGCATGAGCCGGTGACCCAGGCCGTCGTCTCCGGGGCACCTGACTCCCCGTCCACGGATCTGCTCGCCGCCTGGCTCGCCTACCGGCTCAAGGTGCCGGTCCAACGAGTCGCCACCCCTCGAGGGTCGGGCATCAGCGCGGTTCGACTCGAGCGCAAGAGCGGCCCGATCGATCTCGTCCGTCCGGGCGACACCATCGCGACCCTCTCGCAGCCGGGCCAGCCGGACCGTCGGATCACGCTTCCCCGACGTGAGGCGAGGGACATCCTCGCCGACGAGCTGCGGCGCCTCGACCCCGACAACACGTACGAGGACGCCCTCCTGAGAGGTCTGGACAAACTCAAGCCGGTGCGCCTCTCCGCCGCTGCGGCGGCCAAGGCCGGCAAGGCGCCGGACCCGGAACGCTCACGCCGCCTGGCCGACCGGTTGAGCCGGGACGACTCAGCGCAGGAGGCGATGGCGATGATCACCGCCCCGCCCGCACCGGAGCGCTCGGAGGCCGGCCAGGTGCACTCCGCCACGGTGCGCAAGCTCGCCGGCAAGCGCACGCCGCGCGAGAAGGAGGCAGCGCAGGAGGTCAGGCCGAGCGGCCGGTCCACCCGCACGGACAAGCCTGGCGCGGAGACCCCCAGCAAGAACACCACCGCGAGCAAGAAGGCCTCGTCATGACGGCCGATGACCGCGGGGCTCCCGAGCCGGCCGTCGTCATCCATCCCGGCAAGCAGTCGCTCGCCGACGCGGCCGCAGCCCGCCTCGTCGTCGCCCTCCTCGACGCGCAAGGCGTCTCCGGCGAGGCACAGGTCGTGCTGACCGGTGGGTCACTCGGCTCGGAGATCATCCGGTCGCTGACCGGGGTGCTCGGCCGGAGCGCCGTTGACTGGAGAAGGGTCCGGGTCTGGTGGGGCGACGAGCGCTTCCTGCCCCGAGGCCACGCGGACCGAAACGACACACAGAACGACGAGGCCGGCCTCTCGAGCCTCGGCCTCGATGCGACCAAGGTCCACCGGGTCCCGGGACCGGACGAGGTTGACACGCCGGAAGCCAGCGCTGACGCCTACGCCGAGACCCTGGCCCGACACGGCGCCGCAGCCTTCGACGTGCTGATCCTCGGGGTCGGGCCCGACGGGCACGTCGCCTCACTCTTCCCGCACCATGACGCCCAGCGGGCCACCGGCACGCCGACCGTGGCGGTGCACCACTCCCCGAAGCCGCCGCCCGAGCGGGTCTCGCTCACCTTCGAGCGGCTGGCGCAGGCCCGCGAGACCTGGTTCCTCGTGGCCGGCGAGGACAAGGCGGACGCCGTGGCGGCCGCGCTCCGGCCGGGCACCGACCGTTGGGACGTGCCCGCCAGCGCGCCGAGGGGCACCGAGGCGACCCGGTGGCTCCTGGACACCGCCGCAGGGGCCGGCCTCAGCTGAGGCGCCGGGTCTTCGCCCCCGGTCTCCAGCCGGAGGGCGGCGCGGGGTGACCCGACCACAGACGCACGTATGCCGCTGAGCGGGCGCCCGCTCAGCGGCATACGTCACAGGGGTGGTGTGCTACTGGATCAGCCCGCGCTCACGGAGGCTGGACAACGCCTCGTCGAGGATGGCCGCGCCGTCCGCGTCGCTGCGGCGCTCCTTCACGTAGGCCAGGTGGGTCTTGTAGGGCTCGACCTTCGGCGGGGCGGGCGGGTTCTCCTTGTCCTGTCCGGCCGGGAAGCCGCACCGGGGGCAGTCCCACACCTCCGGCACCACCATGCCGGGCTCCTCGGCGAAGCTCGGCCGGGTCTCGTGGCCGTTGGAGCACCAGTACGAGATGTAGACCCGAGGTGCGGTGTCCCCCCGCTCTGCCTCGCCCATCGGGCCCGCTCCGACCCGGCTTCCTCGAATCGCGTTACCGCTCGCCATCGGCCCGTCCTCTCAGCTCTGGAACCGGGCGAGCAGGCCCAGCCCGATGATCGCCGTGGCCCACACGACCGCGACGGCGACCGTGAACCGGTCGAGGTTGCGCTCGGCGACCGACGAGCCGCCGAGTGAGGTCGACATGCCGCCGCCGAACATGTCGGAGAGGCCGCCACCCTTGCCCTTGTGGAGCAGGATGAACAGGGTCAGGATCAGGCTGGACAGCACCAGCAGGACCTGCAGCACGATGCGAACCGCATCCACGTGGTCACTCCAAATCGTCGGTGACGGGCGTGCTACCCGTCGCTTGGTCGGCCGGCCCGGGCTTGTCGAGCGCCGCGGACGAGACCCGGGTGAGCCCCTTGCAAGGCTCGGTGTGAAGCCCCGCCCGAGGACAGTGGTCAGGATACCTTCCCGCGGCCGGTGGGCCGAATGACCGAGCGGCGGCGGGGGGCGTGGGTCAGCCCGCCGTCAGGTGGTCGCGGTAGCGGCAGATCGACGCGAACTCGGCGGGGTCGATGGACGCCCCACCGACGAGGGCGCCGTCGACGTCCTCCTGGGCCATGATGGCGGCGACGTTGGCCGCCTTGACGCTTCCGCCGTAGAGGATCCGCACGCCGTCGGCGAGGTCGCCGCTGTAGAGCTCGGCGAGCAGGGTCCGGATCGCGGCGCAGACCTCCTGGGCGTCGTCGGGGGTCGCGACCTCACCGGTCCCGATGGCCCAGATCGGCTCGTAGGCGATGACGATGCTCGCGGCCTGCTCTCGGGTCACCCCGTCGAGGGCCGCCCGCAGCTGGGCGACGACGTGCTCGACCTGGCTGCCCTCCTTGCGGACCTCGAGGCCCTCGCCGCAGCACAGGATGGGCGTGAGGCCGTGCCGGTAGGCCGCCTGGACCTTGGCCGCCACGACGTCGTCGGTCTCGTGGTGCCCCTCCCGACGCTCGCTGTGGCCGACGACGACGTAGGTGCAGCCGAGCTTCTTGAGGAACGCCCCGGAGATGTCACCGGTGTAGGCCCCGGACGCGTGGGGGGACAGGTCCTGAGCGCCGTAGCGCAGGTGCAGCCGATCACCCTCGACGAGGGTCTGGACCGAGCGCAGGTCGGTGAAGGGAGGCAGGACCGCGACCTCGACGCCGTCGTAGTCGTGCTTGGCGTCCCGGAGCGTCCAGTCGAGCTTCTGGATGAGGTGGGTGGCCTGCAGATGGTCGAGGTTCATCTTCCAGTTGCCGGCCATGAGGGGCACCCGACCGACAGTCTTGGAGGTGGCCATCAGGCGGCCCCCCCGTCACGAGCGTCGCCGTCGCCGTCCCCGTCGCCGTCCCCGTCGCCGTCCCCGTCGAGCACGGTGAGGCCCGGGAGCTCCTTGCCCTCGAGGTACTCGAGGCTCGCTCCGCCACCGGTGGAGATGTGTCCGAAGTCCGAGTCGGCGAAGCCGAGCTGGCGGACGGCGGCCGCCGAGTCGCCACCGCCGACGACGGTGAGCCCGCCGTGGCGGGTGACGTCGACGAGGGCCTGCGCGAGGGCCTTCGTGCCCGCGGCGTAGGGCTCCATCTCGAACGCGCCCATCGGGCCGTTCCAGAAGACCGTCCTGCAGTCCGCGAGCTTGCGGGCGAAGAGGTCGGCCGACTCGGGGCCGATGTCGAGGCCCATCCGGTCGGCCGGGATCGCGTCGACGGGGACGACGTCGTGCTCCGCATCGGCGCTGAACGCTTCGGCGGCGACGACGTCGACCGGCAGCACGATCTCGACGCCCTCCTGCTCGGCACGCTCGAGGTAGCCCTTGACCGTGTCGATCTGCTCCCGCTCGAGCAGGCTCGTGCCGACCTCGAGGCCCTGGGCCGCGAGGAAGGTGAAGACCATGCCGCCGCCGATGATGAGGCGGTCGGCCGTGCCGAGGAGGTTGCCGATGACGCCGAGCTTGTCCGACACCTTGGCACCCCCGAGCACGACGGCATACGGACGCTCCGGGTCGCGGGTCAGGCGGCGCAGCACGTTGACCTCGGCCTCGACGAGCCCGCCCGTGGCGTGCGGCAGCAGCCGTGCGACGTCGTAGACGGATGCCTGGGCGCGGTGCACGACGCCGAAGCCGTCGGAGACGAAGACGTCCGCGAGTGAGGCGAGGGTCCGAGCGAACTCGGCGCGGTCGGGCTCCGACTTGGCCGTCTCACCGGCGTTGAAGCGGAGGTTCTCGAGCACGACGACCCCGCCGTCCTCGAGCGAGTCCACGGCCTTCCGGGCGCCCTCGCCGACGGTGTCCTCGGCGAACACGACCGGGGTGCCGAGGAGCTCGCCGAGGCGGCGGGCCACCGGTGCGAGCGAGTACTTCGGCTCCGGCTCGCCCTTGGGCCGGCCGAGGTGTGCGCACACGATGACGCGAGCGCCCATCTCGGACAGCATCCTGATGGTGGGCGCCGAGGCCCGGATGCGCCCGTCGTCGGTGATCGTGGCGCCGCGCTCGGTCTGCTCGAGCGGGACGTTGAGGTCGGAGCGGACGAGGACGCGCTTGCCGCGCAGGTCCCCGAGGTCGCCAATCGTCTTCACGCGGTTGCCTCTTCGGTCGGTCAGGACATTCGGTCGGGGCCGGGCCCGACCTGGGTGGAGCCGGTGGCCCTGCTCAGGTCGGGATCGGCTGGGTGGTGGGCGGCGGCTTCCACCGCCCTGCAGGCGAGCCTACGAGGCCCGCCCGCGCGCGGGGACGGCGGTGCCGGTCTCAGAGCGACTGGCCGACGAGCTTGACGAGGTCGACGAGCCGGTTGGAGTAGCCCCACTCGTTGTCGTACCAGCCGACGACCTTGACCTGGTTGCCGATGACCTTGGTCAGCCCGGCGTCGAAGATGCAGGAGGCCGGGTCGGTCTCGATGTCCTTGGAGACGATCGGGTCCTCGGTGTAGACGAGGTAGCCCTTGAGGGGGCCCTCGGCAGCGGCCTTGACCGCGGCGTTGACCTCCTCGACGGTCGTCTCCCGGCCGGCCTCGAAGGTGAGGTCGGTGGCGGAGCCGGTCGGCACGGGCACCCGCAGCGCGAAGCCGTCGAGCTTGCCCTTGAGCTCCGGCAGGACGAGGCCGATCGCCTTCGCGGCACCGGTGGAGGTGGGGACGATGTTGAGCGCGGCGGCGCGAGCCCGACGCAGGTCCTTGTGCGGCGCGTCCTGGAGGTTCTGGTCCTGCGTGTACGCGTGGATGGTCGTCATGAGGCCCTTGACGATGGTGAACTCGTCGTGCAGGGCCTTCGCCATCGGCGCGAGGCAGTTCGTCGTGCACGAGGCGTTGGAGATGACGGTGTGGGCGGCCGGGTCGTAGAGGTCGTCGTTGACGCCCATGACGATGGTGATGTCCTCGTTCTTGGCCGGGGCCGAGATGATGACCTTCTTCGCACCACCGTCGACGTGGGCCCTGGCCTGCTGCGCGTCGGTGAAGAAGCCGGTGGACTCGATGACGATGTCCGCACCCACGGAGGACCAGTCGATCTTGGCCGGGTCGCGCTCCTCGAAGACACGGATCGCCTTGCCGTCGACGGTGAGCGACGTCTCGTCATGGCTCACCTCGCCGGGGAACCGACCGAGGATGCTGTCGTACTTGAGCAGGTGGGCGAGGGTCTTGTTGTCCATGAGGTCGTTGGTGGCGACAACCTCGATGTCTGCTCCGGATGCCTGGACGGCGCGGAAGAAGTTGCGGCCGATGCGGCCGAAGCCGTTGATACCTACGCGAACAGTCACTGCTGTGCACCTCTCGGGTGGGAATCCACTGGTCTGCGATGGGTCGCGGCGCTGCGACGTCTCGTCTGCCCAACCCTAGTCGGTCGTCCTCGGCGACGTGACGTGAGTCTCATCGCATGGGCGGCGCCGCTCCCCCACTCGTGGTCGGCCGGACACGATGCCGTATGCCGCTGAGCCGGCTCCCGTGGGCCGGCGTCGGGTCAGCTCTCGAGCATGTCGGGCGTGAGGTTCGCGTCGGTGCCGGGGATGCCGAGGTCCTCGGCCCGCTTGTCGGCCATGGCCAGCAGCCGCCGGATCCGGCCGGCGACGGCGTCCTTGGTCATCGGCGGCTGGGCGAGCTGGCCGAGCTCCTCGAGACTTGCCTGCTTGTGCTCGAGACGAAGCACGCCGGCCTCGCGCAGGTGGTCCGGGACCTCCTCGCCCAGGATCTCCATCGCCCGCTCGACGCGGGATCCTGCGGCGACGGCGGCCCGCGCGGAGCGTCGGAGGTTGGCGTCGTCGAAGTTCGCGAGCCGGTTCGCGGTGGCCCGCACCTCGCGGCGCATCCGTCGCTCCTCCCACGCGAGGACGGCGTCGTGGGCGCCGAGCCGGGTCAGCATCGCGCCGATCGCGTCGCCGTCCCGGATCACGACCCGGTCGACCCCGCGCACCTCGCGCGCCTTGGCCTGGATGCCGAGCCGGCGGGCGGCGCCGACGAGGGCCAGCGCGGCTTCGGGGCCGGGGCAGGTGATCTCGAGCGCGGAGGACCGACCGGGCTCGGTCAGCGAGCCGTGCGCGAGGAAGGCGCCGCGCCAGGCCGCCTCGGAGTCGCAGGTCGAGCCGCTGACCACCTTGGGCGGCAGGCCGCGCACCGGGCGGCCCTGGCTGTCGATGAGCCCGGTCTGCCTGGCCAGGGTCGCCCCCTCCTCGACCACCCGCACGACGTAGCGCGAGCCGCGGCGCAGGCCCCCGGCGGCGAGGACGAGCACGTCGCTCCGGTGGCCGTAGACCTCGGTGATGTTGCGGCGGAGCCGGCGTGCCGCGTTGGCGGTGTCGAGCTCGGCCTCGACGACGATCTGGCCACCGATGATGTGGAGGCCACCCGCGAAGCGCAGCATGGTGGACACCTCGGCCTTGCGACAGCAGGGTTTGGTCACGTCCAGACGCGAGAGCTCGTCCTTCACCTTCGCTGTCATCGCCATGCCCGACATCCTGCCACCCGAATCGGCGTGCGGGCGCGCTGCGCTCACGGCGGCCGGACGCCCGACCCTCCTGCGAGTCTCAGTTGGCGATGACGTCCCGGAGGGCGGCGGCGAGGCGGAGCGGGTCATGGGCCCCCGGGCGGCCCCGGGCGACGACCGGAGCGATGACGAGCTCGGCACCGACGTCGGCGGCGGCCGCCCGGAGCATGTCCTCGTCGTCGACGACACTCGGGTCGGCCAGCACCGCATCGAGGCGCAGGTCGGGCGCGTTGGCCGCGAACGACGCGAGGTGGTCCTCCGCCCGGAAGTCGCGGGTCTCGTCGGTGGCGACCTCGAGGTTGAGGATGAGCAGCCGCCGGGCCCGGGTCGCGACGAGCGCGTCGGCGAGGTCCGGGACGAGCAGGTGCGGCATGACTGAGGTGAACCACGAGCCCGGGCCGAAGACGACCCAGTCGGCCGCCAGCACCGCGTCCAGGGCTTCGCCGCACGGCTGCGGACACGTGGGCAGGATCCCGATCGACGACACGACCCCCGGGGACGATGCGACGCGGTGCTGGCCGTGGACCACGACCGTCTCCTCGGGAAGGTCGGGGTCGTGGCCGCGGATCTCGGCGACGATCTCCAGGGGCTCGGAGGCCATCGGCAGCACGCGCCCGCGGGCCCCGAGCAGCCGGCCGACGAGCTCGAGGCCGCCGACGGTGTCGCCCAGCAGCTCCCAGATGGAGACGATCATGAGGTTGCCGAGCGAGTGTCCCTGGAGCTCTCCGGAGCCGGCGAACCGATGCTGGAGCACGTCGCGCCACGTGTGACCCCACTCCGAGTCGTCGCACAGTGCAGCCAGGGCCATCCGCAGGTCACCGGGTGGCAGGACGTGGAAGTCGTCACGGAGACGCCCACTCGACCCGCCGTCGTCGGCAACGGTGACGACGGCGGTGAGGTGGTCGGTGAGCAGGCGCAGGGCGCTGAGCGAGGCGAACAGCCCGTGCCCGCCGCCGAGGGCCACGATCTGCCGCTGGTGGGTCGGGAGCAGCTGCGCCGCCGGTGGCACGGTCACTCCCGACCGAGGTCCCGGTGGACGGTGAAGGTGTCCACCTGGTCCGTGCCGAGCCGGGCGCTCAGGGCCTCCGCGGTCGCGACGGAGCGGTGCTTTCCCCCGGTGCAGCCGACGGCCACCGTGACGTAGCGGCGTCCCTCACGGACGTAGCCGTCGACCATCGTCGCGAGCAGGTCGGTGGCACGGTCGAGGAACTCCAGCGCCCCCTCCTGCTTGAGGACGTAGTCGGCGACCGCCTCGTCGCGACCGTTGAGCGCCTTCAGCTCGGGCACCCAGAAGGGGTTCGGCAGGAACCGCATGTCGAACACGACGTCGGCGTCGAGCGGCAGCCCGTACTTGAACCCGAAGCTCATCACGGCGATGCGCAGCTGGACCTTCCGGTCGCCGGCGAAGAGGGAGGCCAGCTTGGCGGTCAGCTGGTGGACGTTGAGCCCGGAGCTGTCGATGACGACGTCGGCGCTCGAGCGCAGGTCGAGCAGCAGGGACCGTTCGCGCTGGATCCCGTCGAGCAGCCGCCCATCGGCCTGGAGGGGGTGGGGCCGACGGACGCTCTCGAACCGGCGGACGAGGGCCTCGTCCGTGGCGTCGAGGAACAGGACGCTCGGGCGCTCGCCTCGCGCGGTGGCGGCGTCGATCGCCTCCTGGAGGTGCGCGAACCACCCGCGGGAGCGGACGTCGACGACGACGGCGAGCTGGCGCAGCGCCGCGTCGGGGTGACGCTCGGCCGAGGCGGACCGCAGCGCGACGAGGGACTCGAGCATCTGGGGTGGGAGGTTGTCGACGACGAGCCAACCGAGGTCCTCGAGCACGTTCGCGGTCGTCGACCGTCCCGCGCCGCTCATCCCGGTGACGATGACGAGGGGGGCGTCGGCGATCGCGCTGGTCCCCGCCCAGGGCGTCTGGGGGGTGCCCGAGCCAGTGTTCATTCGAGGATCTCTCCCGTGGTGAGGTTGACCGCCGGCTCAGCCGGAACGGTCTCGGACAAGTGCGCGACGATGGCGGCGGCGAGCGCCGGCCCGATCCCTGGTACGGCCATGATGGCCTCCGGCTCGGCGGCCCGAAGGCGTTTGACCGATCCGAAGTGCTTGAGGAGGGCTCGTTGACGCGCGGCGCCGAGTCCCTGTACCCCGTCGAGCGCCGACGCGGTCATCGCCTTGGAGCGTCGTTGCCGGTGGAACGTGATGGCGAAGCGGTGGGCCTCGTCGCGGAGGCGTTGGAGCAGGTAGAGCCCCTCGCTGGTCCGCGGCAGGATGACGGGGTAGTCGGTGCGCGGGAGCCAGACCTCCTCGAGCCGTTTGGCGAGACCGACGACAGCCACCTCCTCGATGCCCAGCTCGTCGAGCACGGCCTGGGCCGCGTTGACCTGAGGCAGGCCGCCGTCGACGACGACGAGGCTCGGGGGGTAGGCGAAGCGTCGGGGGCGACCGGTGGTCGGGTCGATCGGTCCGGACACCCCGTCGTCCACGAGCTCGGTCACCGAGTCACCCGAGTCGACCGCTGACCCGCCCCCAGAACCGACCCCAGAACCGACCCCTGAACCGACCCCTGAACCGATCCCTGACTCGACGCCGGTCGCGAGGTCGAGGTCGCCGGTGCCCTCGGCCTCCTCGAGGTACCGGCGGAACCGGCGTCCGAGCACCTCGCGCATGGCCGCGGTGTCGTCGACCGGGCCCGGTTGGCTCCCCGGCGCCATCCCCCCGTCGGCGGTGGGCGCCCCACCGCGGACGATGAAGCGCCGGTACTCGCTCTTGCGAGCCAACCCGTCCTCGAAGACGACCATGCTGGCCACCACGTTGGTGCCCTGCACGTGGCTCACGTCGTAGCACTCGATGCGCAGTGGCGCCTCCGGCAGCCCGAGGTGGTCCTGGAGCTCCTGGAGCGCCTGGCTGCGCAGCGTCAGATCGCCGGCCCGCGCGACCTTGTGCCGGGCCAGCGACTGCTCGGCGTTGCGCCGCACCGTCTCCATCAGTCGACGCTTGTCGCCACGCTGGGGCACCCGCACGGAGACCGTTGAGCCGCGCCGGTCGGACAGCCAGACTGCGACGGCTTCGGGGTCGGTCGGCAGGAGGGGGACCAGGACCTCGCGGGGGACGACGTCCCTTGAGCCGTGGTCGGGGTCGACGTCGCCGTAGACCTGCTGGAGCAGGTGCTCGATGAGGAGCGGCAGGTCCTCGCTCTCCTTCTCGACGACCCAGCCGCGCTGTCCCCGGATCCGGCCACCCCGGACGTGGAAGACCTGGACTGCCGCCTCGAGGTCGTCGTCGACCACCGCGAAGACGTCGGCGTCGGTCGCGTCGCCGAGCACCACCGCCTGCTTCTCGAGGGCCTTGCGCATCGCGTTGAGGTCGTCGCGCAGCCGGGCGGCCTCCTCGAACTCGAGGCGGGCGGAGGCGTCCTTCATCCGCGTCTCGAGCCGCTTGAGGAAGCGGGTCGTGTCGCCGGACATGAAGTCACAGAACTCCTCGGCGATGGCCCGGTGCTCGTCCGCGCTCACCCGACCCACGCACGGCGCCGAGCACTTGTCGATGTAACCCAGCAGGCAGGGCCGGCCGCTGGCCGCGGCCCGTTTGAAGACGCCCGCGGAGCAGGTGCGGACCGGGAAGACCCGCAGGAGCAGGTCGAGCGTCTCGCGGATGGCCCAGGCGTGGCCGTAGGGGCCGAAGTAGCGGGTCCCGCGCCGTTTTGCCCCGCGCATCACCTGAGCCCTCGGGAACTCGTCGCCCATGGTCACCGCGAGGAACGGATAGGACTTGTCGTCGCGGTACTTGACGTTGAACCTCGGGTCGAACTCCTTGATCCAGGAGTACTCCAGGGCGAGCGCCTCCACCTCGGTGCGGACCACGGTCCACTCGACCGAGGCCGCCGTGGTGACCATGGTGGCCGTACGAGGGTGGAGCGCGGCGATGTCCTGGAAGTAGGAGGACAGCCGGGGCCGCAGCGACTTCGCCTTGCCGACGTAGATGACACGGCCATGGGCGTCCCGGAACCGGTAGACCCCCGGGTCGACCGGGATCTCCCCCGGCTTGGGGCGGTAGGTCGTCGGGTCGGCCACGGCACCACCCTATGTCGGCCCACGGACGCTGCCGTATGCCGCTGGGCTCGCCCCGCTCGCGGCTGCCGACCGTGCCCTCCCGCCGCGGGTCAGGTGATGTCAGGTGATGTCAGGTGATGGTGAAGGTGTCCCCGGACCGCGTGATGGACCTCGCGGCGAGCGGCTGCTTGGCCTGGCTGTCCGCGCTCGGGGCGCCGGACGCGATGTCGAAGGTGCTCCCGTGGCACGGGCAGATGATCTGGCCGTCGCGGATGCTCGTCACGGCGCAGCCCTGGTGCGGGCAGGTCGTCGAGAACGCCTTGAGCACACCGGCCGTGGGCTGGGTGACGACGACCTTCTGCTGGGCGAAGATCTTGCCTCCCCCGACGGGGATCTCGGACAGCGGGGTGCCTCCAGCGCCGTCCGGTGAGCCAGCGGACGGCGCAGGAACGGGTGGGCTGCTGCAGGCCGCCAGGGTGCCGGCCGCGGCGGCGCCGAGCAGGACGCTCCGTCGGGCGGTCACCGGGCCGGTCGCCTGGCTCGTCGCAGGCCCGGTCGCCGGACTGGTCGCCGGACTCGCGGGCGGGAGTAGGGGGTCGTTCACGTCGTCCCGTTCGTCGCGCGTTTGGCCCGGGGTGCCCGCTTGCCGGCCGCCGAGGTGGGAAGGGTGACGGCGGAGGTGCTCTTGGCGGCCGCGGCGGTGGTGCGGACTCTCGAGCCGCTGGCTCCGGCCGAGCGCGTGGTGCGCTTCGCGCCCGTCGCACCGGTGGCTGCGCTCCGGGTCCGGCCGGTGGACCGCGACGGCGTCCGGGCGGTCCGCTCGAGGATCGGCCGAAGGAAGCGACCGGTGTGGCTCGCCTCGACCTGCGCCACCTCCTCGGGAGTCCCTTCGGCGATGACCTGGCCGCCGCCGGACCCGCCCTCCGGGCCGAGGTCGATGATCCAGTCGGCGTTCTTGATGACGTCGAGGTTGTGCTCGATGACGAGGACGGTGTTGCCCTTGTCGACCAGCCCCTGGAGCACGTCGAGGAGCTTGCGGATGTCCTCGAAGTGCAGGCCCGTCGTCGGCTCGTCGAGGACGTACACGGTCCGTCCGGACGACCGCTTCTGCAGCTCGCTCGCCAGCTTGACGCGCTGCGCCTCACCACCGGACAGGGTCGGCGCCGGCTGGCCGAGGCGGACGTAGCCGAGACCGACGTCGTTGAGCGTCCGAAGGTGCCGGGCGATCGCGGGGACCGCCTCGAAGAAATCCGCCGCCTCCTCGATGGGCATGTTGAGGACGTCGGCGATCGTCTTGCCCTTGAAGTGAACCTCGAGCGTCTCGCGGTTGTACCGGGCGCCGTGACAGACCTCGCACGGGACGTAGACGTCGGGCAGGAAGTTCATCTCGATCTTGATCGTGCCGTCGCCGGCGCAGTTCTCGCAGCGCCCGCCCTTGACATTGAAGGAGAACCGGCCGGGCTGGTAGCCGCGGACCTTGGCCTCGGTCGTCTCGGCGAACAGCTTGCGCATGTTGTCGAAGACGCCGGTGTAGGTGGCCGGGTTCGACCGCGGCGTGCGCCCGATCGGGCTCTGGTCGACGTGCACGACCTTGTCGAGGTGGTCGAGGCCACTGACCGACTTGTGCCGCCCGGGCACCCGCTTGGCGTTGTTGAGCCGGTTGGCCAGCACGTTGTAGAGGATGTCGTTGACCAGCGTCGACTTCCCCGACCCGGACACACCGGTGATGGCGACGAGGTTGCCGAGCGGGAAGTCGACGGTCACGTCGCGCAGGTTGTTCTCCCGCGCTCCGGTGACCGTGACCTTCCGCCCGTCGTGGCCACGGCGCACCGCCGGAACGGGGATCTCGCGGCGGCCCGAGAGGTACATGCCGGTCAGCGAGTCCGGGTGCTCGAGCAGACCCTTGACCGGGCCCGAGTGGACGACGTGGCCGCCGTGCTCCCCGGCGCCGGGGCCGATGTCGACGACCCAGTCCGCCGTGGCGATGGTGTCCTCGTCGTGCTCGACGACGATGAGCGTGTTGCCCAGGTCGCGCAGCCGGGTGAGCGTCTCGATGAGGCGGTGGTTGTCCCGCTGGTGCAGCCCGATGGACGGCTCGTCGAGGACGTAGAGGACCCCGACGAGGCCGGACCCGATCTGCGTGGCGAGCCGGATCCGCTGGGCCTCGCCACCCGACAGCGTCCCTGCCGCCCGGTCGAGGGAGAGGTAGTCGAGGCCGACGTCGACGAGGAAGCCGAGCCGGGCGTCGATCTCCTTGATGACCCGCTCGGCGATCTGCCGCTCCCGAGGCGTGAAGTCGACGGTGTCGAGGAAGCCGGCTGCGTCGCCGATCGCCAGGGCGCACACCTCGGAGATGTTCTTGCCGTCGATGAGGACCGCGAGGGACTCCGGCTTGAGCCGCGCCCCCTTGCAGACCGGGCAGGGCACCTCGCGCATGTAGCCCTCGTAGCGGTCGCGGCTCCACTCGGAGTCCGTCTCGGCGTGCCGCCGCTTGATGAAGGGCACGACGCCCTCGAACCCCGTGGTGTAGGACCGGTCCCGGCCGTAGCGGTTGCGGTAGCGCACGTGGACCTTGTAGTTCTCGCCGTGGAGCAGGGCCTCCCGGGCCCGGTCCGGCAGCGCCTTCCACGGGACGTCCATGGAGAACTTGAGGTCCTCCGCCAGGGCCGTCATGACCCGCTGGAAGTACTCCGCCGAGCCGCTCCCCTGGGCCCAGGGCTGGATGGCCCCCTCGGCGAGGCTGAGGTCGTCGTTGGGCACGAGCAGCTCGGGGTCGACCTCGAGCTCGGTGCCGATGCCGGTGCACTCGGGACACGCCCCGAACGGCGAGTTGAAGGAGAAGGACCGAGGCTGGACCTCGTCCATCCCGAGCGGGTGGTTGTTGGGGCAGGCCATCTTCTCGGAGAACCGGCGCTGCCGCTCGGGATCCTTGGCGTCGCGGTCCACGAAGTCGACGACGAGGATCCCGCCGGCCAGGCCGAGGGCGGTCTCGACGGAGTCGGTGAGGCGGCGCTTGGCGCCCGTGTCGTCACCCTTGGCGACGAGCCGGTCGACGACGACCTCGATGGTGTGCTTGCGCTGCTTCTCGAGCTTCGGCGGCTCGGCGAGGGAGATGACCTCGCCGTCCACCCGGGCCCGGGAGAACCCCTTGGTCTGGAGCTCGGCGAAGAGGTCGACGAACTCGCCCTTGCGGCCCTGGACCACCGGAGCGAGCACCTGGAACCGCGTGCGGTCCTCGAGGGTGAGCAGCTGGTCGACGATCTGCTGGGGCGTCTGCCGGGTCACCGGCTCGCCACACACCGGACAGTGCGGGCGGCCCGCCCGGGCGAAGAGCAGCCGGAGGTAGTCGTACACCTCGGTGATCGTCCCGACCGTCGACCGTGGGTTGCGGTTGGTCGACTTCTGGTCGATCGACACCGCCGGGGACAGGCCCTCGATGAAGTCGACGTCGGGCTTGTCCATCTGGCCGAGGAACTGCCGGGCGTAGGAGGAGAGGGACTCGACGTAGCGGCGCTGGCCCTCGGCGAAGATCGTGTCGAAGGCGAGGGATGACTTGCCGGAGCCGGAGAGCCCGGTGAAGACGATGAGGCTGTCGCGGGGCAGGTCGACCGACACGTCCTTGAGGTTGTGCTCACGCGCGCCGCGCACGACGAGCGAGTGAGAGGTGGGGTGCCGATCCGAGGGCGTAGCAGTCACGCGCCCCATGCTAGGTCGCCGGACTGACAGTCCCGGAATCCATGATCAGCCGTATGCCGCTGGGCCGGCTCCCGCTCTCCACTCCCCTCCCGGCCCACGACCTGCGCCCGGGCCGCCGCCGCGGACGCGCGGAAGGACCGAGAGGTCGCGGGACCCGGGACCGAGCCCAGCGGCATACGGTGTCCTCATGAGTGGGAGCCGGCCCCCCGGGAACGTCACGCCGATCGAGGACTACGCCGTCCTCGGCGACACCCGGACGGCGGCGCTCGTCAGCCGCGGAGGCTCCGTCGACTGGCTCTGCCTGCCCCGGTTCGACTCCCACGCCTGCTTCGCGGCGCTCCTCGGCACCCGGGAGAACGGTCGGTGGCTGCTCGGGCCCATCGACCCCGACGTCCGGACGACCCGCCGGTACCTCGACGACTCGTTCGTCCTCGAGACCACCCACGAGACCGCGACAGGAGTGGTCCGGGTCATCGACCTGATGCCCCTCGGCGACGGGCGGGCCGACCTCCTGCGCCGCATCGAGGGCGTCCGAGGAACCGTCCGGATCCGCCACGAGTGGATCGTCCGTTTCGGCTACGGCCTGATGCGGCCCTGGGTCAGCCGGCACACCGAGGAACGGGAGGCGGGCATCGACGAGGTCATCACCGCGGTGGCCGGCCCCGACATGCTCGTCCTGCGTGGCGCCCGGCTCCCTCGCGCGGAGGACGGACGTCACGTCGACGAGTTCGACGTCGCGGCCGGAGAGACCTACACCTTCGCCACGACGTGGTTCCGCAGCCATGAGACCGTTCCGGCGCCCCTCAAGGTGATGGACCGCATCGTCGGAACGATCGACCACACGCACCGCTGGGCGGCGCGCAGCGACTACGACGGGCCCCATGCGGCCGCCGTGACGCGGTCCCTCCTCGTCCTGCGGCTCCTGAGCCACGACGTCACCGGCGGCATCGTCGCCGCCCCGACGACGTCCCTACCCGAGGACTTCGGGGGCGAGCGCAACTGGGACTACCGGTTCTGCTGGCTCCGCGACGCCGCGCTGACCCTCGAGGCCCTCCTCGGCTGCGGCTACCTCGAGGAGACCGACCTGTGGCGCCAGTGGCTGCTCCGCGCCGTCGCCGGCGACCCCGAGGACATCCAGATCATGTACTGCGTCGACGGCGCTCGTGACCTCCCCGAGCGCGAGCTGCCCCACCTGCCCGGCTATGCCGACTCGCGCCCCGTGCGGATCGGCAACGGCGCCGTCGGCCAACGTCAGACCGACGTGCTCGGCGAGGTGATGATCGCGCTCGAGCACGCCCGCCAGCGGGGCCTCACCGAGAGCGACGACTCCTGGAAGCTCCAGCGCGCCCTCGTCGAGAACCTCGCCGAGCACTGGCAGGAGGCCGACAACGGACTCTGGGAGATCCGCGGCCCCGTGCGTCAGTTCACCCACTCCCGCGTCATGGTCTGGGCCGCCTTCGACCGGGCCATCCAGGCGGTCGAGGAACACGGCCTGGAGGGACCCGTGGACAAATGGCGCGACCTGCGTGACCAGGTGCGCGCGGAGGTCCTGGAGAAGGGGTGGAACGAGGAGCGTCAGACCTTCGTGCAGCACTACGACACGACCGAGGTCGACGCGTCGCTGCTCACCCTGTCGGCCGTGGGCTTCCTCGCGGGCGACGACCCCCGCATGCTGGGGACCATCCGCGCCGTCGAGCAGGACCTGATGCCGCACGGGCTGGTCCTGCGCTACCGCACCGAGTCCGGGGTCGACGGCCTGGAGGGCGGCGAGCACCCGTTCCTCGCCTGCTCGTTCTGGCTCGTCATCGCGTACGCGAAGGCGGGCCTGCTGGCCGAGGCGAGCGCGCTGATGGACCGTCTCGTCGGGCTCGTCAACGACGTGGGGCTGCTGTCCGAGGAGTACGACCCCGTGGAGCGGCGCATGGTGGGCAACTTTCCCCAGGCCTTCTCCCACCTGACCTTGGTCGGCGCGGCCCTCGCGCTGGCCGAAGCCACCGGAAAGGCACGACATGCACCTCATTGACCTGTCGACACGCCACCTGCCCGACGAGACCGAGCGGCTCGTCGCGACGGCTGAGTCGTTCTCCGACGACGACGTGCGCGCCGCCTCCCTCTGCGCGGGCTGGACGCGGGGCCACGTCCTCAGCCACCTGGCCCGCAACGCCGAGGCACTCCAGCGGGTCTGCTCGGCGGTGCTCACCGGTGAACCCGAGACGATGTACGACTCGAACGAGGCGAGGGACGCCGAGATCGACGCCGGCGCGGGCCGGGATGCCGCCACGCTGGCAGCGGACGTCCGGGCCACGTCGGCGCTGCTGGCTCCCCAGATCGCCCAGGTCGGCGTGCAGCACGTGGGCACCACGGTGGAACGTGTGCCCGGGGGACAGCTCATCGCGGCCGAGCGCGTCGCCTTCATGCGGCTGCGCGAGGTGGTCTGGCACCACGTCGACCTCGACGCCGGCTACACCTTCGCGTCGACGCCCGACGAGCTCCTCCACCTCTTCCTCGAGGACATGGTGGCCCGGCTCGGCTCGAGCGACGGCACTCCGGGCCTGCTCCTGCGAACGGACGAGGGCGACGAGTGGACCGTCGGGGACGGGGCCACCACGGTCACCGGGCCACGCCACGGTGTGCTCCACTGGCTCGCCCGCGGCCGCACGGACGGCCTCCCGGGCCACCCCGAGGACCTCCCCCGCCTTCCCTTCGGAGGCTGACCGTGACCGACTCAGCGGGGATCGAGCCGACCGACTGCGCCGCGGACGACTACACCGGGCGGGTCGTGCCCGACGGTCCCGTGGCCGTCCGTGAGCTGCGCGACCTGACGATCCGCAAGCTCGCCGTGTCCGAGATGAGCAACAACGTCTACCTCCTGACCGACCGGGCCACGGGCCGCCAGCTGCTCATCGACGCCGCTGACGACGCCCCCCGGATCCTCGAGGTCGCCGGCACCGGCGGGCTCGAGACCGTGGTGACGACACACCAGCACTGGGACCACGTGCGCGCGCTCGAGGCGGTCGTCGCGGCGACAGGTGCCCGCACGGTGGCCGGCACCGCCGACGCAGACGACCTCCCGGTCCCGGTGGACGTGCGAGTCGGACAGGGCGACGTCGTGCGCGTCGGCGACAGCTCCCTCGACGTCATCCACCTGCGTGGTCACACGCCGGGCTCGATCGCGCTCGCCTACGAGGACCCTGCCGGGTCGACCCACCTGTTCACCGGGGACTCGCTCTTCCCCGGTGGCGTGGGCAACACCCGCAACCCCGGCCAGAGCTTCGCCTCCCTCATCGCCGACGTGACGACCCGGGTGTTCGACCGCTACGACGACCACACCTGGTTCTACCCCGGCCACGGCGACGACTCGACCCTCGGCGCGGAGCGGCCACACCTCGACGAGTGGCGCGCCCGCGGCTGGTGACCCGGCGGCTGGTGACCGGAGGCGCAGGCCCGGTCTGCGTCGATGCGGGTCTGCGTCGATCCGGGCCGGGGTCGGTCTGCGAACGGCTAGGCCGTCTCAGCCTCCGGCTCGGCCTCGTCACCGGCTGAACCCAGCTCCGCGATGAGCGACTCGAGCTCCGCCCGCACGACCTCGACGTCGTAAGGGACGTTGCTCACGACGAAGTGGCGTCGCGGGCTGTTGGCCACGCAGAGGCCCACCCCGAGCCGGGACCGTGCGTGTTTCTCGTTCCAGAGGCGTTCCAGCTGGGCCCCGTCCCAGTCGCGCGGAGCGTGGAGCCAACCCTGCATGACGACCAGGGCGTCCTCCGGGTCGGGGCGGTGCTTGGGAGCTTCGAGTTCTTCGACCGTGATCTCGCCCATGCCACGACGGTACGTCGAGCGGGCGGCTCGTGTCAGCCCCCTGGAGGACGGCTCATCCCGACGCTGCCTCTCACCCGCGGCGGGCAGTCCCGGACGCAGGTGGGACCCCGTGGCAGGATGACGACCGTGCCGCGCCCCCGCCTGACACTGGATCGCTCCACGGCCCCTCTGCTCGTGTTCGCCGGTGTCGTCTCCGTCCAGTTCGGTGGCGCTCTGGCCGCGACCCTGGTCCCCCGGATCGGGGCGGTGGGGTCGGTGCTGATGCGCCTCGCCTTCGCCATGGTCATCCTCTGTGCCGTGGCCCGGCCACGGCTGCGCGGCCGCTCCGGTCGGGCGTGGGGCACCGTGGTCCTCTTCGGAGTTGCGCTGGCCGCGATGAACACCGCGTTCTACTCCTCGCTCGCCTACCTGCCGATCGGCGTCGCCGTGACCGTGGAGTTCCTGGGGCCGTTGGCCCTCGCGGCGGTCCTCAGCCGACGGCCGCGCGACCTCACCGCGGTGCTGGCTGCGGGGCTCGGGGTCGCACTCGTCTCCGGGGCGACCGACGCCACGTGGGGTCGGTTCGAGCCGATCGGCCTGCTCTGGGCGGGAGCGGCCGGCGTCCTGTGGGCCGCCTACATCGTCCTCAGTCAGCGCACCGGGACGCTGTTCGACGGCGTCGACGGACTCGCCGTCGCGCTCGTCGTCGCCAGCCTCGTCGTCATGCCGTTCGGCCTCACGTCCGTCGACTCGTGGACGCCCGAGATCCTCGCCCTCGGGCTGGGGATCGCGGTGCTCAGCTCGGTCCTGCCCTACTCGTTCGAGCTGATGGCCTTGCGCCACCTGAGCCAGAGCGTCTTCGGCATCCTGCTGAGCCTCGAACCCGCGGTGGCAGCCCTGGCCGGGCTCATCGTCCTCGGACAGGTCCTCGACGGGAGGCAGGTGCTCGGGCTCCTGCTCGTCGTCGTCGCGAGCGCGATCGTCCTCAGTGCGAAGCGGGAGCAGGACCCGCCGGATGCCGTGACCGGGTCGGGGTGACCCGCTGACCCGGGCCGCATTCAGGCGGCGTTCAGGCGTCGCGGCTGCCGGTGCCCGCGTCGACGGACGCGGCCCGCGCGTCGGCACGAGCGTCCCGGCGCGTCTTGAGGAGGCTGGCAACCGTGGTGATGCCGAGGATGACCACGATGGCGCCGAGGGAGACGCTGATCGGGATGTCCGGCACGCCGTGCAGGGGTTCGCCGCCGTTGAGGAACGGCAGGTTGTTCTCGTGCAGGGCGTGCAGAATGAGCTTGACGCCGATGAAGCCGAGGAGGACGGCCAGGCCGATGCTCAGGTAGACGAGGCGCTTGAGCAGCCCGCCGATCAGGAAGTACAGCTGGCGCAGGCCCATCAGGGCGAAGATGTTGGCGGTCAGGACGAGGAACGGCTCCTTCGTCAGCCCGTAGATCGCGGGGATCGAGTCGAGGGCGAAGAGCAGGTCGGTCGTGCCGAGCGCCAGGATGACGATCATCATCGGGGTGATCAGGCGCTTGCCGCCCTGGACGATGGTCAGGTGGGCGCCGTGCCACTCCTTGGTCGCCCGGAAGGTCTTCTCGACCCAGATCAGGAACCGGTTCTCGTGGTACTCGTCGTCGTCCGCCTCGCCGCCCTTGGCGAGTTTGATCGCCGTGTAGATGAGGAAGGCGCCGAAGATGTAGAAGACCCAGGCGTACGCGTTGATGACGACGGCGCCGAGGGCGATGAAGACGCCGCGCAGCAGGATCGCGATGATGATGCCGATCATGAGGGCGGACTGCTGCAACCGCTGCGGCACCCGGAAGCTCTGCATGATGAGCAGGAAGACGAAGAGGTTGTCCACCGACAGGGAGTACTCGGTCAGCCAGCCGGCGTAGAACTCCCCGGCGTACTGCCCGCCCCACTCCCACCAGACGAACAGGCCGAAGAGGACCGCCGCCGTGACGTAGAACGCGAGGTGCCGGCCCGCCTCCCCCATCGAGGGGACGTGGGGTCTGCGGGCGATGACGAAGACATCGATGAGCAGCACGATCGTCATCAAGCCGATCGTGAGGTACCAGCCCCAGAGGGGAACGTGCATGGGAACGCCTTCCGGTTACAGTGTCGACCAGGACAACATGAGCAACCGGAGGTCTCTCCCGCCCAACAGGCCGGCCGATGGGCCCGGGTCCGACGAGGTCGGAGCCGTGATGACGAACCCATCGCTTCGGGGATACTCCCCTCCGTGAACGCCTGAGTCTTTCACTCCCTGCCGCTCCCGCCCAAATCCGGTTCACTGCGCGGGACGACCTCTTGCCTCAGCGGGTGGCCTGGGTCATCTGGCGCAGCTCCCGCTTCAGGTCGCTGACCTCGTCCCGGAGCCGGGCAGCCAGCTCGAAATGGAGCTCGGCGGCTGCTTGGTGCATCTGCTCGGTCATCTCCTGGATGAGCCCGGCGAGGTCGGCCGCGGCCAGGTCGGCCGGTCGCTCCCCACGGCGACCGCTCGACACGCCCACGTCGGCCGCGACGGCGCCTCGTGCGGCGCCGCTCTTGCCGCGGGACTGCATCCGGCCGGAACCGATCAGCTCCTGGGTGTCGGCGTCCTCACGCTGGAGCAGGTCGGTGATGTCGGCGATCTTCTTGCGCAGGGGCTGGGGGTCGATCCCCTTCTCGCGGTTGTAGGCCAGCTGCTTGTCCCGGCGC
Organism: Intrasporangium calvum DSM 43043; assembly: GCF_000184685.1. Lineage (NCBI taxonomy): Bacteria > Bacillati > Actinomycetota > Actinomycetes > Micrococcales > Intrasporangiaceae > Intrasporangium > Intrasporangium calvum. The sequence goes on along the minus strand of NC_014830.1, from coordinate 1,895,559 downwards.
CGGTTGGTCTCGTCGAGCGCCTCCTGCATCGAGGGGGTGATCTTGTCGGCGTACATGTGGACCTGGCCGGAGACGTTGCGGGCGGCGCGGCCGATCGTCTGGATCAGCGACCGGGCGGAGCGCAGGAAGCCCTCCTTGTCGGCGTCGAGGATCGACACCAAGGACACCTCGGGCAGGTCGAGGCCCTCGCGCAGCAGGTTGATACCGACGAGGACGTCGAAGACGCCCTGGCGCAGCTCGCGCAGCAGCTCGACCCGGCGCAACGTGTCGATGTCGCTGTGCAGGTAGCGGACCCGGATCCCCTTGTCGAGCAGGTAGTCGGTGAGGTCCTCGGCCATCTTCTTCGTCAGGGTCGTGACGAGCACGCGCTCGTTGCGGTCGACGCGGATCCGGATCTCGTCCATCAGGTCGTCGATCTGGCCCTTCGTCGGCTTGAGCACCACCTCGGGGTCGATGAGACCGGTCGGGCGGATGATCTGCTCGACGGGGGGTCCGCTCCGGCCCGACTTGGCCAGCTCGTACTCCCCCGGCGTGGCGGACAGGTACACGGTCTGTCCGATCCGCTCGAGGAACTCCTCCCACTTCAGCGGCCGGTTGTCCATCGCGCTCGGGAGGCGGAAGCCGTGCTCGACGAGCATCCGTTTGCGGGACATGTCGCCCTCGTACATGGCCCCGATCTGCGGGACGGTCTGGTGCGACTCGTCGATGACGAGGAGGAAGTCGTCCGGGAAGTAGTCGATCAGGCAGTTCGGCGCCGACCCGGGCCCGCGCCCGTCGATGTGGCGCGAGTAGTTCTCGATGCCGGAGCAGAACCCGACCTGGCGCATCATCTCGATGTCGTAGGCGGTGCGCATCCGCAGCCGCTGGGCCTCGAGGAGCTTGCCCTGCTTCTCGAAGCTGGCCAGCTGGTCCTCGAGCTCGAGCTCGATCCCGCGGATGGCCCGCTCCATCCGTTCCGGGCCGGCGACGTAGTGGGAGGCGGGGAAGACATACATCTCCTGCTCCTCGTGGACCACCTCGCCGGTGACCGGGTGGAGCGTGTAGATCCGCTCGATCTCGTCGCCGAAGAACTCGATGCGGATCGCGAGCTCCTCGTAGACGGGGATGATCTCGACGGTGTCGCCGCGCACCCGGAAGGTCCCCCGCGTGAAGGCGAGGTCGTTGCGGGTGTACTGCATCTCGACGAAGCGACGCAGCAGCGAGTCCCGGTCGACCTCCTCGCCGACCTTGATCCGCGCCATCCGGTCGACGTACTCCTGGGGGGTGCCGAGTCCGTAGATGCACGAGACGGACGCGACGACGATGACGTCGCGCCGGGTCAGCAAGGAGTTGGTCGCGGAGTGCCGCAGCCGCTCGACCTCGTCGTTGACCGAGCTGTCCTTCTCGATGTAGGTGTCGGTCTGCGGGATGTAGGCCTCAGGCTGGTAGTAGTCGTAGTACGAGACGAAGTACTCGACGGCGTTGTTGGGCAGCAGCTCGCGGAACTCGTTGGCGAGCTGCGCGGCGAGCGTCTTGTTGGGCGCCATCACGAGGGTGGGGCGCTGCACCTGCTCGATCAGCCAGGCGGTCGTGGCGGACTTGCCGGTGCCGGTCGCACCGAGGAGGACGACGTCCTGCTCGCCCGCCCTGATCCGTCGGGTGAGCTCGTCGATGGCCCGGGGCTGGTCCCCGCTCGGCTGGTACTCCGAGATCACCTGGAACGGGGCCACGGTGCGCTGGAGATCGGTCGTGGGACGCATGTCTACACGTTACGGGTCGGGTCCGACAACGCCGACTCCGTATGCCGCTGGGCTGGCTCTCGCACGCTGCTCACGGGACCCGGTGGGTCCACTCCTCCGTTGCGAACTTGGACTCCACGAGCTCCTTCGCAGCGGCCAGCTCGGAGTCCGAGTAGGCCGCGGGAGTCGTGCGGTGCGCCCGGGCGAACGAGGCCATGAAGCTGTCGATGATGGCCTCGCGCGACATCCCGGTCTGCGACCGCATCGGGTCGACCCGCTTGTTCGCGGAGCGCGTGCCCTTGTCGGACAGCTTCTCCCGGCCGATCCGCAGCACCTCGAGCATCTTGTCCGCGTCGATGTCGTAGGCCATCGTCACGTGGTGGAGGACGGCGCCGGCCACGAACCGCTTCTGGGCGGCCCCGCCGATCTTGCCCTGGTCGCTCGCGATGTCGTTGAGCGGCACGAAGTGCGCCCGGACCCCGACGTCCGCGAGCGCAGCGATGACCCACTCGTCGAGGAACGAGTAGGAACGCTCGAAGCTCAGACCTTCGACGAGCGAGCTCGGCACGACGAGCGAGTAGGTGATGGTGTTGCCGGGCTCCATGAACATGGCGCCTCCGCCGGAGATGCGGCGGACGACCTCGATGCCGTGCCGGGCCGCACCGTCGGGGTCGACCTCGTTGCGCACGCTCTGGAAGGAGCCGATGACGACGAGGGGACGGTCCCAGTCCCAGAATCGCAGCGTCGGGGGGCGCTCCCCCGTGGCGACCTCCCGGGCGATGACCTCGTCGAGGGCGACGTGCACGGCCGGGTCCAGCGTGAGGGGCGGGATGACGTCGAACACGTGGTCGTGCCACCCGGTGGCCTTGCCGAGGGCGCGACGGACGGCGATGCCGATGGCCTCGGGGGTGAAGCCGATGAGCGAGACCGCCCCGTCGAGGGCTCCGTCGACCGCAGCCGCGAGGTGCTCCACCCCGGCGTCGGCCGACAGCCCGCTGAGGGCGGCGTTGATGTCCTCCAGCGCCTCGTCCGGCTCGAGGAAGAAGTCCCCCGAGATGCTGACCTCGGACAACCGTCCGTCGGACACGTTGAGGTCGACCGCGACGAGCTTGCCGCCGGGGACCTTGTACTCACCTCTCACGACACCCTCAACAACGCCGTATGCCGCTGACTTCCCCAGCGCTCGCGGGTGACCTCAGCGCGGGGACCAGCTCGTTGCCGTCGCCCAGGCCTCCGCCCGGGGCAGGGCAGCGGCGAACCACGGCTCCTTCGCTGCTGCGTAGGCGGAGGTGCGGTCGTCCATGGCGAGCAACCGGCTCTTCTCGGCGGCATAGGAGTCGCGCCCCTCGACCTCGTGCGTGAGCCAGTCCCTGAAGAGCAGGGCGAGCCGCCAGCCCGGTGAACCGGTCCGGCGCACATGGACGTGCGCGATGCTCAGGGGATCGGTCGAGCCGTACACCCGCTTGGGCCACCCGTCGGGGTCGAGGTCGGGTGGCTGTGGCGAGTCCCTCGTCAGGTGCGCGAAGCGGACCAGTCCGGCCTCCCGCATGGCGGTGGTGAAGGCGGGTGAGTCGGCGATCTCCAGGTCGCGCACCCCGACCTGGAGGTCGAGCACGTCCTTGGCGGGCAGGTGCGGGACGGCGGTGGAGCCGATGTGCTCCACCTCGGTGACCGCGCTGACGTCCCGGAGCGCGTGGGCGACCCGGGCGACCAAGCGAGCGCCCCGCTCGCCCCAGTCGCTGCGGGGCGCCACGACCGCCCCACGGTCGGGCCTGCGTGAGGGTCGTGAGTGCACGAGGTTGTCATTCCACGGGGCGAGCCGGTCGCGCCACAGAGTGTCGACGGCGTCCGCGAGCTCCGACGTCGTCCCGTCATTCGTCAGGACGATGTCGCACGCGGCGCGGCGCTCCGCGTCCGACGCCTGGGCGGCGATCCGGTTGCGCGCGTCCTGCTCATCCAGCCCGCGCTGGTCCACGAGGCGGTGGACCCGGGTCTCGAGCGCCGCCTCGACGACGACGGCCACGTGCTCGTGGACCCAGAGCCCCCGCTCGACGAGGAGTGGCATGTCGAACACCGAGACCGTTCCGGGAGGCACCTCTGAACGGCGCCGGGCGACGCGGCGGCCGATCGCCGGGCCGGTGATCGCGTCCAGGGCGGCCAGCGCACCGGGATCGGTGAAGACGATGCCCGCCAGGCCAGCTCGGTCGAGCGTGCCATCGGGACGGATCACGCCGTCCCCGAAGCGCGTCCGCACCTCCTCGAGCACCGGCTCGCCGGGTTCCATGATCTCGCGCGCGACCTGGTCGGCGTCGATGACGACGGCGCCCCGCTCGGCGAGGCGACGGGCCACGGTGGACTTGCCCGAGCCGATGCCTCCGGTCACTCCGACGCGCAGCATGGCCGACACGCTACGGCATCGTTCCCGCCCCGGGGCGGAGCCAGGTCGGAGCCAGGGTGGCACCGGAGTCGAGGGTCAGCCCACGACGGACAGCGCGAGCTCCGGGTCGTCGGTGATGAGACCGTCCACCCCGGCGGCGACGACGCGCCGGAGGTCGTCGGGCTCGTTGACCGTCCACGGCAGGACGCCGAGCCCGAGGTCATGGGCCCGGCTCACCAGGTCGGCGTCGACGGAACCGTGGTGGGGCGACACGACGTGGGCGCCCACGGCGGCGACCGCTCCGGCCAGGTCGTCGCCGTGCTCGCGCCAGTCGAGGCTGCCGAGCCAGGGCGACCCGTCGGTGTAGGTGACCCCGGTGACGACCAGCGCCGAGCGCTGCAGCTCGGGCGCCTGATCACGCGCGAGCTCGAGGACCGCCCAGTCGAACGAGTGGATCAGCGACCGTCGAGCCGTACCGGCCGCAGCGACCGCCTCCAGGACGCCGTCGAGCAGCCGGCCCCTGGTCTCCCTGACCCCCGGCTCTGTCGGGTCCACCTTCAGCTCGATCGTCCACCAGACCTCGGGAGCCCGGTCGCGACCGACCTCGAGCACCTCGGGCAGCGTCGCGATCCGGGCATCCGGGACATCACGCTGGCGAGGGAACGCGGACAGACGCCGCGAGCCGACGTCGATCGTCCGCAGCTGCTCCAGAGTCAGCTCGTCGACCCGCGCCCCGATGAGGTCCTCGGCGGTGGGTCGGCACTTCTCGGCCTCGATCCGGGGATCGTGCCAGACGACCACCTGCCCGTCGGCCGTCAGCCGGACGTCGAGCTCCACGCCCGTCGCGCCTGCGTCGAACGCGGCGAGGAAGCTGGGGATGGTGTTCTCGACGACGAGGGCCCGCGCGCCTCGGTGTCCCTGGATGTCCAGCTGACGACCCGGCCACCGCCGGGGACGATCTGGACCCGTGGTCCCACGGTCGGCGGGAAGCGGCGGGGGCATCCCCGGGGTGGCGGCCCGGAGCGCTGGGTCCGGCGAAGCCAGGAGCTGCTGCACGCAACCACGCTGATCGGGCCAGGTGACCCTTCCACGCCGCCATGGTGTCTTTGGAGCGAACTCCCGATGAACAACAGGTGAACAGCATGGCCGGGTGGGAGCGCGCTCCGCTCCCCCAGATCGAGCGCCGGTGAGCTGCGGGGAGCGTGGGTACGACAGCGCCCCGGCCCTCCCACCGGAGTGAGAGGAACGGGGCGCTCAGTGGGCGTTACCGCTCAAGCGAGCCCAGCGGCATACGTCCGGGTGGTGTCAGTTGCCCGTCAGCTTCTCGCGAAGCGCGGCGAGCGCCTCGTCCGAGGCCAGGGTCCCCTCGGCGGGGGCCGGCGTCGACTGGCTCTCCGACGAGCCACCGCTCGCGGACGAGTACGACGTCGCCATCCCCACGTTGGACGCAGCCTCCGCGTCCGCCTTGCTCGCGGCGTCGACCTGGGCCTTGTGGGCCTCCCAGCGAGCATGGGCCTCGGCGTACTGCCGCTCCCACTTCTCCCGCTGCGTCTCGTAACCCTCGAGCCACTCGTTGGTCTCCGGGTCGAAGCCCTCCGGGTACTTGTAGTTGCCCTGCTCGTCGTACTCGGCAGCCATGCCGTAGAGCGTCGGGTCGAACTCCGACACGGGGACGCTCTCGTCGTTGGCCTGCTTGAGCGAGAGGGAGATCCGGCGGCGCTCGAGGTCGATGTCGATGACCTTGACGAAGATCTCGTCCGCGACGTTGACGACCTGCTCAGGAAGCTCGACGTGACGCTCGGCCAGCTCGGAGATGTGCACGAGGCCCTCGATGCCGTCCTCGACGCGCACGAACGCGCCGAAGGGAACGAGCTTGGTGACCTTGCCGGGCACGACCTGACCGATGGCGTGGGTCCGCGCGAAGTGCTGCCACGGGTCCTCCTGGGTCGCCTTCAGCGACAGGGAGACACGCTCGCGGTCCATGTCCACGTCGAGGACCTCGACGGTGACGTCCGTGCCGACCTCGACGACCTCGGACGGGTGGTCGATGTGCTTCCAGGACAGCTCGGACACGTGGACGAGACCGTCCACGCCACCCAGGTCGACGAACGCACCGAAGTTGACGATGCTGCTGACGACGCCCTGACGGACCTGGCCCTTCTGGAGCTCCTTGAGGAACGTGGTGCGAACCTCGGACTGCGTCTGCTCGAGCCACGCACGGCGCGACAGGACCACGTTGTTGCGGTTCTTGTCGAGCTCGATGATCTTGGCCTCGATCTCCTTGCCGACGTACGGCTGGAGGTCGCGGACCCGGCGCATCTCGACGAGGGACGCCGGCAGGAAGCCACGGAGGCCGATGTCGAGGATGAGCCCACCCTTGACGACCTCGATGACGGTGCCGGTGACGACGCCGTCCTCTTCCTTGATCTTCTCGATCGTGCCCCACGCGCGCTCGTACTGGGCGCGCTTCTTGGACAGGATCAGGCGACCTTCCTTGTCCTCCTTCTGGAGGACGAGGGCCTCGACCTCGTCACCGACCTTGACGATCTCGCCAGGGTCGACGTCGTGCTTGATGGACAGCTCGCGCGAGGGGATGACGCCCTCGGTCTTGTAGCCGATGTCGAGCAGGACCTCGTCCCGGTCGACCTTGACGATGCGACCTTCGACGATGTCGCCGTCATTGAAGTCCTTGATGGTCGCGTCGATCGCGGCAAGGATGTCTTCCTGAGAGCCGATGTCGTTGATGGCGACCTCAGGCGCGGTCTTCTCGACCGTGTTGGCAGTCATGTAGTAGGAACTCCGATTGTGGACAGTGAGATTGGTGGCGGCTCTGGGGCGCCGTGTGGACATGGTGATCTGAGCACACGAATGTGCTCGAGCATCCTATCGGGGCTCGAGGGAGCCGGTCAAAGGCAGGCTGCACGGTGAGCGAGCCCACGGAGGCCCTGAGACGTCCGGCTGCTGCCGGTGAGACGGTGCAGGCGAACCGAACGTGGTGGGACTCGGAGGCGGCCGGGTACTACGCCGAGCACGGCGCCTTCCTCGGCGACGAGGACCTGGTCTGGGGGCCGGAGCGGCTCCGCGAGGCCGACGCACGCCTGCTCGGCGAGCTCGCCGGTCGCCGGGTGCTCGAGATCGGTGCCGGCTCGGGCCAGGGGGCGCGCTGGGTCCGCGCGCAAGGCGGCGAGGTGGTCGCCAGCGACCTGTCCGCCGGGATGATCCGCGAGGGTCGTGGCGTGAACGCTGCCCTGCCGCCCCCGCATCGCGTGCCCTTCGTGCAGTGCGACGGCCGCTCTCTGCCCTTCCCGGACAGCACCTTCGACGTCGTGTTCACCGCATACGGGGTGATCCCCTTCGTCGCGGACTCCGCTGTGGTGCTGGGTGAGGCTGCGCGCGTCCTGCGACCCGGCGGACGGTTCGTCTTCTCCACGACGCACCCGATCCGGTGGGCCTTCCACGACGACCCCGGGCCCGGCGGCCTGACTGCCACCCACTCGTACTTCGACCTCACCCCCTACGTCGAGCAGGACTCGACCCGGCGCGCTACCTACGTGGAGCACCACCGGACCCTGGGCGAGCTCGTGCGACAGGTGACCGGGGCGGGGCTGCGCCTCGTGGACCTCGTGGAGCCGGAGTGGCCCGAGGGACACGACGAGACCTGGGGAGGGTGGTCCCCACTGCGCGGTCGGCTCATCCCCGGTACCGCGGTCTTCGTCTGCGAGCTGCACGCCTGACGGACGCCGAGGACGCGAGCGTCAGGTGGTCACCCGCAGCTGCTGACGGAGCCTCAGGTGCGGGCGACCTTGCTCCGACTGGTTCGCAGACCGTCGAGGCCCTCGACGCCCTTGGCCTGCTCTGCCGGGCGGGGACGGAGCAGCAGCAGCACCAGGCCGACCACGACCAGGAGCCCCCCGGTCACGAGACCGACCGGCTTCAGGGTGTCGCGGACGAAGCCGAGGAGTCGACCCTTGGAGCCCCAGGTCTCGGCGTTCTCGAGGACCGTCGCCTGGTCATAGCCGATCGTGCCCTTCGTCGTGTAGACCGTGCCGTAGTTCGCCGAGACGAGCGAACGATCCAGCTGCTCCTCACCCTTGACGATGATGCCCGTGTTGGGCTCCACCCACAGGGTGCGCTTGTTCGCGTACATGACGTCCACCTCGACGTCGTCACCGGTGGCGTCGAAGATCCCGGCGGGGACCGACCTCGAGGTCACCCTCGTGGAGGGGATGGACTGCTGGAACACGTAGGTCTCGGTGCCGAAGAGGTTCTCCTCTCGGATGAACTCGATGGCCACCGCTTCGCTCAGGTCCCCGTCCCAGAACTGGTACGACTTCTTCTCGACGTTGAACGGGAACTTGAAGAACTGTCCCGCGTGAAGGACCGGCACGAGCTTCTCCGGGTCGTCCAGGTCACCGGCCGAACGGACGTCCAAGGGCGACCCCTTGGCCTCTCCGGTCACGCGATCGAAGGTGACGACCTCCATGCTGTAGGTCAGGTCCCCAACTCCGACAGCCTCCGACTTGACGCCCGTCTGCCACACCGCAGTGCGGTCGTCCCCCTGGGGGACCTCACCGGGGACGCCGATGACGGTGCGGGTGCTCCGCACGTGGGCGTCGGTCAGCTTGTCGTAGTGCGCCTTGTCCTGATCGTCCGACCAGAGTCGAAGGACCTGCATCCCGGTCCCCTCTGATCTCGAGGTGTAACAGTCGTTCACCTCGGCACTGCAGTCTCCGGTTCCGCTCTCGGAGATCGCGGGCTTCTGGTCCAGGGGGACCGTGGCGAGCGCGTTGTAGACGTAGGGGTTCGCGAGGAAGCCCAGGACGATCAGGGCGGTGCCCAGAGCGATTGCAATGCCACCGAGGATGCGACGCAAGGGAGGTCTCCCGACTAGAGTGACGGCGCTGTCCGTGCTGCATGTTACTACCTACTACGCGTGAGTAACATGACTGCGGCGGAGCCTACCAGCGCACGGGCAACTTCCGCGACCAGAGGTGAGGCCTCATGTCCACAGTGGTGACGACTGCCAGTTCCGGGGGACGTCGTCGACCGAACTGGAGTCCTATGGCGGCAGTGCTGACGATCGGCGCAGGGGTGCTGGCCTACCGGATCTGGCAGCTCTCCCAGTCCTACTTCTGGCAGGACGACTTCATCTACCTGCACCGCGCGGACACGACGAGACTCAGCGCCAGCTTCCTGCTGCAGGACTACCACGGACACCTGATGCCCGGATCCCTGTTGGTGGCAAAGGGCGTCGCGCAGTTCTCTGAACACCGATGGCTGGCCGCAGCCTCTGTCGTGCTCTTCCTTGAGCTGGCCAAGGTCCTCCTGGTGGTTGCGGCGTCAGTCAAGCTCTTCGGGCGCCGGTGGGGAGTCTTACTGCCTATCACGGTCCTGCTCTTGACGCCCATGTGGGTTACGCCCACCCTCTGGTGGGCTGCAGCTCTCCAGTCGCTGCCGCTCCAGATCTCGCTGCTCGCGACGATCTGGCTCGTCGCACGCCACCAAGGAGCGTTCACAGCGGGCGGCCTCTTGGGAATTGCCGCCGCTCTTGCGTTCGGTCTCGCGTTCTGGGAGAAGGCCATCGTCGTGCCACCCACAGCTCTGATCGTGGTCCTCCTGGTCGAAGCCTGCCGCAACCTGGACCCCCTCTGGCGAACCACTGCCGACGCGATCTCTCGACTGCGATGGGTGATCGCGACTTGGCTCATCATGTTGGCGAGCTATCTCGCCCTGTTTCTAAGTCGCGTTGACCTGGGAACTCAGGTCTCCGACGGAGGGATCAGGGCTGAGCAAGGAATCGCGGCGCTCCGACACGCATCGCTCGCCTTCGTCGTAGGGTTGGCAGGAGGGCCTTGGCGCGCGACGGGCGGGACCGACACAATCGCTCTCACACCGTCCTCGGGATCCGCATTCCTAGCCATCCAAGTGGTGGTCGTGGGTGTGATCGCCTTGGTGGTCGTCGGCGGCCCGCGGCGGGTCGTGCTCGCACTCCTGGCGACTGGAGTCGTCTTCCTTGTGGACACGGTCGCCGTAGTCCTGACCCGACTCGACCTGGTCGGCCCCGAGCAGGCCACGGATCCCCGCTACTTCACGGAGTCCGTCATCGTCGCGGCAATCGCGATCGGGGCCTGCCTGCTCTCAACTGACCTTGGGCCCAACCCACTGACCGCCCGCTTCTTGCATCTGCGCCATCTGTTCCTGGCGCTGGCGATCTTTGTGTTCGCCAATAGCGCCGTCATCACACAACAGTCATTGACGGAGGTAGCCGCACGCCGCGATACGAGGTCGTTCGTGACCGAAGCCAGGGCTCAGGCTGAGGGGCGCGGTGTGGTCGACGTGTTCGACGGGCCTGTCCCAGAGCGCGTCATCGGCTCCTTCTTCGCGGCCGACCACAAGATGTCCCGAGTGCTGGCCGACCATCGGTTGCCCATCCGATGGAACGTGGCCTCGTCAGACCTGCACATCTTCGACGGGCTGGGGGTCCTTCGCCCAGCTGATCTCAAGGACGTCGTCGCAGACGCCGGTCAGGGTCCGCTGCGCGACTGCGGGTGGCTGGCGGCACCGGGCCAGCCTGCGCAACTATCGTTCGGGGAGCCGGTGTCCTTGGGCGGCCGTCCAGTGATGTTGGCCTACTACACCAGGACAGCGGGCGAGGTCGACATAACCTTGGGCGGTCGGACCCAGCCCGTCGTTCTGGAGGAAGGCCTCAACCGCATGTGGATCTTCTCGGGCAGAGCTGTCCAGGCCATTGAGGTGCGGCACGTCCAAGGGGCTCCAGTCTGTGTCACAGAGGCGAAGGTAGGAACGGTGTGGCCGAAATCATAGGTTCCTCGAGCGCTCCGTCATCTACAACTGCCGAACAGCCCGTCGGCTCCGCGAACCGGAAGGACCGTTTTCCCGCCCTCGACGGACTTCGTGCAGTCGGAGCGCTGGCCGTGGTCACAACGCATGCGGGATTCCATTCCGGGGAATCCGTCAATGGGTCATTTGCGGGGCTTCTGGCCCGGCTCGACGTTGGTGTCCCGATCTTCTTCGTTGTCTCGGGATACCTGCTGTACCGTCCTCACGCCTTGGCCAGGATGACTCTTGCTTCTCCCCCGCGCATGAGGCGATATTTCCTGCATCGCGCCCTCCGCATCCTGCCGGCACTCTGGATCGCAGTGCTGGCCGCATACCTGCTCCTGCCACATGACGCCATTGGTCCCGTCGAGTACCTGTACATCGGAGGATTTGTCCAGGTCTACAGCCTGCGTCCGTCGGTTCCTGGTCTCACGCAGATGTGGAGTCTGACAGCCGAAGTTGCCTTCTACCTCCTGCTGCCTCTTCTCGCGGCAGGGTTGGCGTGGGTTCCCGGCAAGCCGCGGCAGTGGTCGGTAAGGGCGTCCCGAGCACTGCTGTGGGCCGTTCCCGTATCCCTGTCGTGGATCGTGTGGTCATTCCTCCGCGGTGAGGGTTACCAGAATTTGTGGCTACCCGCCTTCATCGGGTGGTTCGGCTTGGGCATGATCCTTGCTGTGTGGAACGTCGCCAGAGGCATGGGTCTACGGAAAGAGAGTTCGCTGGACCACCTTGCGAATGCCCCGGGAACCTGCATTGCGACTGCTGGGGCGTTGTACCTGCTCATGTCGACCCGCATCGCAGGTCCCTACGACTTGGCTGCGACGACGCTCACGTCTGCACTGGTCAAGAACATCGGCTATGCCGCGATAGCAGGACTTCTGGTCCTCCCGGCGATCAACCCCAAGGCCTTGCGGACGCCCTTCGTCAAACATCTTGGGACGGGTATCGCGGGATGGCTGGGCGACATCTCCTACGGAATCTTCGCCTATCACCTCGTGGCACTCGGGCTGGTAGAGCTGTTCCTCGAGCATGAGGCTTTCGGGGGAGACTTCCTCCAACTTCTCGTGGGTACCTTGGTTCTCACGATCCCCATGGCCTGGCTCAGTTACAGGTTCATCGAACGCCCCGTCATGATGCTTGGGCGTGGAGACACGGCAGCACGCCCTCGCACAGCGGCCGGCCGACGCCATGTGGCAGGTGCCACCGCCAGCGCAGGCAGGAGCCAAGCGAAGAACTGAGCCCAGCTGGAGTTGAGAGCGGCTCCTCCGTTCGCCCACGGTTGGGCCGCGACGAGCCACACCAGCACGGCGCCGACCCCTCCCATCGACCACAGTCGAACCGAGGACACTCGCCGCGCGAGTACCCCCACTCCCAGACTGCACGCGATGGCGGCGGCTCCTACGAGGCCCGCGTTCAGCAGGCACGCGCCATGAAGCGCCAGGATCGCAAGCACCTCGCCTCGCGGGTCCCGGCGCGGCACGACTGCCGTCATCCGCTGGAATGGAACTACCGCGGCCGCAAGGACAAGGCCAAATGTCAGCAGGCCGACAAACAGGCCCCAAACGTAGGTGCCCTGCGGGGCATACTCCGGAACGACTCCGAGCTCCGCCCCCGCGGGAAGGACAAAACCCTGCTGCCATCCATTGACGCGGACCGGAACCAGATTCTTGCCGTCGGAGCCATGAGCACTCCATCCCGCGTTGAAGTTGTGACGCAGCACGAGGATCCCGGCCTCGGAACGGTCGGGCACCTGGAGACCAGCGGCGCTGGGCAGTACCTTCGGTGCCGGCGTGTGTGAGCGTGCACTTGCCGATGCCCTGTCGGCACGGGCGAGCCATACTCGTTCGGGGCGGAACTCCGAACTTGCCTTCGCAACCAGCACGTGCTTGCCAGGGTTCAGCCGCACCGGTTCCGAAGCACAGGCTTCCCACGAGAGCGGCTCACCCCTGAGCAGCTGCGCGACGGTCCCACGTACTCGAGTCGTATGGACGAAGTCGTCCAGTCGGATCTCAGGCCCGAAACCACATGGGGACTCGACAACCTGACCGGGTGGCAATGCGCGGCTCAGCTCCGGCGCACCAGCCACGCGCAACTCCGAAATCCCGATGGGCAGGTGCCTACGGAACCCGGTCCGCGCATCCACGTTCTGGGTTGGACGAGTGCTGCTCATATCGACGGTAAAGGCGTCGACCATGGCTGGCTTGAACACCACCCAGCCCTCAGAATCAACAGAGCGCGTGACCGGCCCATCGCCGAGGTCCAATGTCACATGTGTCGGCCGACTTCCCGCCAAGTTGCTGTCCACCAGGAACTGCAGCCCAGAAATGCGGCGACGCTCAGGCATCGTGACGCTCAGCCGTGGCATGAGGTCACTCTCATGCGCGACCCAGCCGGTGCCAAGGTCGTCATCCAGGACGGTGCCCGCCCTTCCCGCGGCCCCCGGGACTGCGCTGGAACTTGAGGTGACAACCGCAGTACCGGGCATGTTGAGAAGTCGGGCCAGCTCCGCCGATGGGCGCGGCAGAACCTTGCCTGCGATCGTGTAGTCCGCGGCCGCACCGATGCTGAACTCGCGAGCAATGCCGCCCGCTTCCTCGCTGGCGACGACGCTCCCGGCCGCGCAGAGCGGCCGGTCACCCGCGAAGTGGCACCCCGAACTCCCAACATCCTGAACCCGGAACAGTGCCACGTCGGGGGCGCCAGTAGCAGCATGCTCGGTGACGATCCGTGGCTGGGCGGATACCCCTGGGACTGAGAGTTCCGCGACAGCGAAGCCACTGGCAGTTCCCCCGGCCACAGACTCGAGCGTGATCCTGAGGCGAGTCGTGGATCCAACCGCAGTGCGTAACCGCCAAGGCACGCCACGTCGGACTTCCTGCGAGATCGTTCCTCGATCTGTCGTTACCGAGACCCTCGTCGGCGTCCCCTCGATCGGACTGTCGTCCGAGAACACGGCTGTTGTTCCTTCAAGGTCGATCGGTTCGAGGAAGTTCACTTCCAACCACTCGCCGATCCCTTTGAGATAGCGCCCGGACACCCACCTCGTCGTGAGATCACCGTCCATCGCGGCGGCCGGTGCGTAACCGGGTCCGACGCGCATGGACGCGGTCGCGTCCGAGGCTGATGACGACGCTGTGAGGGCAGCGACTCCGTGCCAGTCGAGCGAGGACAGGGGGCGGGTCCCTTGCGGCAGATAGTCGATGACCTGTCGTCCCGAACGGCCTCGTTCCCCAGCCGACAGGACTGCTGAGGTGTTGTTGCTGGCCCTGCCGAAGGCAACCTCTCGACGACGTAGGCCATCGGTCAGCACCTCACCTATCGGCAACCCCAAGGCGGTCAGTGGAGCCAGGTCAGCCGGGTGGATGCCGGCTGACCCTCCAGGGAGCAGTGAAGCCGTGGCCACGCTGTCCTCAGGCCCCCCGATAATGGCCCGTATTCGAGACGCAGGGACGTACTCAGCGACGTCAACTCGGCCGGCGTCGAATATTTCGACGCTCGGGTACGGCAGCAGGGTCCGCTCGTCCACTGTCAAGTGCTCCGTCTCCCAGGGGCTACCTGCGGGTGGTCCGAAGAGCGCAACTCGCTTGATACCGGATTCTTGCAAGGCTTCGTGAACGGCAATTGGCTCCGCCGTCCTGGCCTGCACGGACAAGTCGTTGCGCACGACGACGAACCGGATGCCTGCCTTTACCAAGCTTCGTCTCAGTTCCGGCGAGCCCGACCCGCTGCGCAGTCTCCTTTCGATCTCGTCCAACAGCCGGATGGAGCCTGCGCCGCCCAACGGCACTGCGTCACGGACAACGAAGGGGCGACTCATCAGCGCTTGGAGAGGCTCATCTCGAGGGGCACCCCAGGAGAAGTCAGCAAAAGGGGCTGCTGGCACGATCAGCACCGAGCCCAATTCGGTTTTGTCGTCCAGCCACTTTGCAGTTTGATGCCAATAACCCGGGATGGCCGTGTAGGAGCCGGATCTGGGAAGCGCTGAGGCGAGCCCTGGGGCCGCACTGATGACGACGAACACCGCGGCTATTACCGCCATAACGACTTGGCCAGTTCTCGCCCAGGCGTCTTTCCCCACCTTGGTGAGAACATGCGCGAGACCGAGTAGCAGTGGAATCCTGATGACAAGTTCGAACTTGTGGAGATTCCTCAGCGGCGCGAGGGGGCCGTCAAGCAGCTCCCGCAGCTGATCTGCGAAGGGCCCCGGGGCCGCGCGGGTGAAACCTGAGGTGAGGGCCAGTAGGCCTACCCCGAGTCCACACAGGAGCCACCCGCGCCAAGGAAGGTCTCGGCGTGCCAAGCCCAATAGACCGCCGACTGAAATGAGCAGCGTCACGACAATGAGGACTGGTTGCGTGACAAACAGCCAGCCGGTGGGCCAGCTGGGCTCGCCGTCCAAGGTCAGAAATGACAACCAGGGCGTGGTTCCCTGCAGTGCGGTCACCGCGCTCGCAGTCCCCGTGGTCACCGCAGAATCCTCGATCCAGTCGAGGAAGGGTGGGCTGTACTGGCCGAGTACTGCCAGGGGCACCAGCCACCACAACGTTGCCAAGAGGCACGCCGCGAGCCACAGAGTGAAGGTCCAGATTCGAAGCAATAGTCCTGGCCGCGTGAGGAGCCATAAAGCCGGCAGCACAAGCGCAGCGCCTGTAGCCACGGCATTGACTCCACCGATCAGGCCGTATGCAACTGCTGAGCGAGTCAATCGGGTCGGCAAAGGGGCCGGCCGTGGGGAAACCAGCGGCACCAGCACCCACGGCGCCATCGCCATGGGCCACACCTCGACTGAGGTGACGGCGACCTCACTGAGGAATCGTGGACTAAGCGCGAACAGCAGTGCGGCAAGATACCGGGTCCAAGGGTGCCCAATCTCTAAGACCGTCGCCAAGCGCCAGAGACCGACGAACGCGACACAAAGAATGACCGACCACCAAGCACGCTGGATGATCCATGCCGGAAGCCCGACCTGGTCGAGCGCTGCATGGAATAGACCCACAGGAAAGAAGTATCCGTAGGCCTGATTCTGCAGTTGACCCAGGTACGAGTCATCCCAGAGAGTCAAGGCTCGCGCAAGGAATGCACCCGGGTTCGCAGTCAGGTCCAGCTTCGTGTCGGGCACGATGAGGCCCGGTTCCTGCCGGAAGCAAAGCGCCGAGATGAGGAGACAAGCAGCGACAAGACGCGTGCGCCAAATCGTCGTTTCGGCTCTGGTCATCGCGCACGCAGCACGAGGACTGCGTTCCAGGACACCACTTCGCGCAGCCCGGGAACGCGGACCAGCCACTTCGCCCAGCTCGGATGGTAACGGGGCAGCACCTCCACGAGCTCGACCCGACCCAGGCTGCTCGCCTGCCGAGTCCAAGCCAGCATCCGACCGACCGAGCAGGCGTATAGGGTTTTGCCGTAGTCGTTCTTCGGTCGTCGGCGATGGATCCTGGCGTAGCGCTCGGCAGCGCGGTGCCCGCCGAGATAGTGCCAAGGCGCCGTCTCATGACCACCCCACGGCGACAGCCAAGGGGTCCAGGAGATGACGATCGTGCCCCCGGAGCGGGTGACGCGCACCATCTCGTCGGCCATGGCCTCGGGCGTCGGCACGTGCTCGAGCACGTTGCTGGAGTACGCGAGGTCGACAGACCCGGTGGCGAACGGAAGCTCGAGTCCGGAGGCGCGGAGAGAATTGCTGGTGGTACGGCCCCGAGCGGTCAGTTCACCCACATCGGGGTCGAGTCCCGCATAACGCGCCCCGGCTGCGATGAACGCGTCGGCGAAGTAGCCCGGCCCACCGCCGACGTCGATGACAGTGGCCCCGTCCAGGTCCATCCAGCGCCGTAGTTCACGGAGCGAGTCCTGCGCGAGCATGGAGTAGAAGAAGTCGGGGTCGCTCTGCTCGACTCGGAACGCCTTGAAGAGCTGGACCGAGCGCCGCAGTGAGCCCGCTGGTGCGAGCACGTGCTCGGTCACGCCGAGGCCACCTCCGGATCGACCTCGTCGAGGCTCCGGTCGACCCCGAAGACCTGCGTCTCCAAGAAGGCCTCCCACTGGTCAACGGCGCTTCCCCAGGAGTACCGATGGGACAGGGTCTGGGCGTTGTGACCGAACTGCTCGCGCGAGGCGTGGTCTGTCAGCCAACGATCAGCGACTTGAGCCATCTCGGCAACATCGTGCACGAGCACGCCGGTGACGCCGTCGAGCACGGATTCGGAGAGCCCGCCAGCTCCGTGATGCGCGATGGTGGGCACCCCGTGGGATGCAGCCTCGACGACGTTGAGTCCCCAACCCTCCTTGGCGCTGGGGGCAAGCGCGAACCAGGCTCGCGCCAGCTCGCGGTGCTTGGTCGCCTCGTCGACGTAGCCCAGTAGGTGGACACGTTCGGAAACGCCAGAGGCCGCGGCATGTCGCTCGATCTCGGAGCGCCACCACCCGTCACCGATGATGCGCAGCTCTAGATCGGGGTGGTGTGGGCTCAGCCGCGCCAGGACGTCGACGGCGAGCTCGACCCTCTTGTGTGGCACCAGACGTCCTAGGACGACCATTGTCGGACGGGCCGCCCGCGGTACGCCTACCGCAAGCGGGCGCTCCGTGCCGTTGTGGATGACCTGCACCAGATCCGGGTGCCGACCGAGCTCCACGAGCTCGACGCGGCTCCGATCGGAGACCGTGACGCAGGGCGTCCTGCGGTAGACGATCGGCGACACTCGCGACTCCAGCCACCATCCCAACCGCGCCATGACTGGGCCGAAGACCACCGGCCACTGCTCACGGTGAACGTGGTGCACCAAGGACACGACCCGCGTTCTCGAGACGAGCGGAGTCCAGAACGGCAGACCGTTTTGCGTGTCGATGACGACGTCGAAGCTCCCGCCCTTACGGGCCTCGCGCCGCATGTGCATCAGACTTGCTGGGTAGACGCCGGCCCGGCCTCCAGAGCGGACGATTCGGTAGCCATCGAGGCGAGCCTCGGCCGGAGCGTCCCCATGGGCTGCGCAGAACAACACGACGTCATGGCCCCGCTTCGCGAGGCCGCCACAGATGGTCTGGGCATAGCGCTCGGCGCCTCCACCCTCCGGATGGGTGAGGTCGCGCCAGTTCAGGAATGCGATGCGCACGGGAGGAGTACGGGCCGTGCGGCGCCGTCAGCCGCCGTAGTTGATGAGCTCGCTCGGCTCGACGAGCTCTTTCGGACCCGTCTGCACCGCGGACGAGTCATTCGGGGCGCTCGAGGTCACCACTTGGTTGACCGCAGCGGCTGCGATGGCGCCGCCCGCGACGAGGCTGGCGAGAGCAATGAGCACGGCGGACAGGCGACTTGCACCGCGGGGCTGATTCGACACGGATCTTCCTCTCGGCACGCCACCTTGGCGTGACTTACTCGTGAGTATGTTAGCGGTGAATGGGGTCAGCGCAAGGCTCGCAGCACTGTGAGTTTGTCGGTGGCGGCTCAGGGCACCCGCCACACGCTCAGACTTGATGTACGCGTCAGGAGACGCAGGCCATCCGTCCTCGGTGCGGCTCCGGGGCTCCCTCGCCATTCCATGACGATCGCGATCCCCTGACTTCGGAGGGTCGCGAGGTCCACTCTCCCAGCCGCCCACTGCGCCGCAGGGAGCGGGTCACTCGAGCCGACCTGGTACCGCTCGCTGCCGCGCTGCACCACGAGGTCAGACGCGGCGACCACGTCCCCGGGCAGTGCGAGCGACAGCGGGTCGAGGAACGGGCGGTCCCCGTTCCAAGGCACCTGACGCATCGGCTGCCATGGCAGCACCAGCACCGGGCCCTCCCCCGCGGCACGCACCGCTCGGTGCCAGTCCTTGGGGAACTCCACGGGACGATACGCTCCCTGGAGGCGGCGGGGGATGTCCGGCGCAGCGAGTACGACCAGGGCGGTCGAGACACAGAAGACTCCCATGGCCGTGAGTGGTAGCGCGGCGCCCCGAGGAATCCGACGCCCCAGCTGGTCCAGCACCGCGACCGCACCCAACGGCACTAGCAAGGAAAGGACGAACGCCGACAGCGCGAGCAGCCGGTGTGTGTCACGGAAAAGGGCGACACCGGGCACGGCCTGTGCTGCGGCGAAGATCGGTAGGCCGAGGGGGCTCGCTAGCCCGAGGGCCACAATCGGCGGTAGGAACAGCCCGATCGCCAGGACACGACGTCGAGCACCGGCCACCGCCGTCAGGCCGACGGCGGCCATTACCAGCAGGACGAGCATCGCGGAACCGGCCGCCCTGCCGTCGCGGGAGGCGAGCCGGGCTCCTTCTGCCCACACGCCGCCTCCGGTGAACACATCGAGCACCTCAGCCGGGCCAGCGACCTCGACCCGAAATGCCGCCGCCCCTTCGGAGACGCCCGCGTCGGTGCGCCCTCCCAGAGCCGCGATGACCCATGGGAGGCACCAGCCCAGTCCGATGGCCGCAAGCACCGTTGACTCCGCGCGGCTCCTGCGCCACAGCAAGGAGAGCACGACGACTGCGGCAGCGGCTGTCAGGCCTCCCGATGGCGTCAGCGCGGCAGGCAGCGCGGCCACCAGCAGGAGAGGGACCCTGATCCCCGCCCAACCGCTGTACCGACTCGCCAGGACCAACCAGGGAAGCGCGGACCAGGCAAGCAACGTCGGCGCCTGGCCGAGCAGGAGCCGTTCCGCAGCGAAGGGGGACCATGTGGCGACGACGCCCCCCACCGCTGCCGCCAGCACGCCCCGGTTCCGGAGGAGCACCGCCACGCCTGAGCCCGCCCCCCAGAGTGACCCGAAGAGAATCAGCTTCTGCTGCAACCACGTCGGCACGACGGGATCGGCCAGGGCCATGACCGCGTCGAGGGGCACCGCTCGCGGGGCGGACCCCGTCATCCCCCAGGTTCGCGGACCGAGTGCGGGGTCGGGAACGGTGATGAAGTCCCGGTAGAGGAGATAACCGGAGCCCAGGGCAGGCCAGAGCATGACCAACGTCACGACCCCCGACAGCACGATGCCGACGGCCGCCGCGAGCAGGACGGGGCGCCGGGCTGGCATCATGCTCGGCACTATGGCACAACGCATGGCCCACGACTCGCCCGCCGCGAACCGGTTCGCGCGGTCCGGTGCCGTCCTCCTCGCTGGCACCCTCGTGTCGAACGTGCTGAGCTACGCGTTCTTCGTCGTGCTCAGCCGGCGGGTGGACCAAGCGGACCTCGGTGGCGTTGGGTCGATGGTCAACCTCAGCGTGATCCTCGGCGTGCCCGCTCTCGGACTACAGCTGGTGGCCGCGCGCCTCGTGGCCAGACGGGCGCACCACGGGGACCATGGCCGCGACCTCGAGCGTCGGCTGTTGCGCGCGTCCATTGCGCTCGGCGCAGGGAGCGCACTGGTCCTCGCCGCCCTCTCGCCGATGGTGTCGAAGGTGCTTGACGTCTCGGTTCTCACCGTCCTGCTCCTGGCTGGCGGGATGGTCCCCATCGCGGTGCTGCTCGCCACCCAGGGTCTGCTGCAGGGCCGCGAACGGTTCACGGCGTTGGCGGTCGTTCTCGCTCTGGCTGGCGTCGCGAAGCTCCTGGCAGCGCTGCTCGCGAGCGCGGTGGGCTCATCGGGGGGCCGCACCACGGCTCTCATCGTGGGCCTGTACGGCCTGGGGTTGGCCATGGTGGCCGCTGTGGGCGCCGCGGTCGCCCTGTCGGGGGGCCGGCCGACCGCCGGAACGGCACCAGCCTCGCCTGGCCCCGACAGCAGTCCCCGAGCGTCCGCCCGGCTGGTCCGGCTGATCGCCGCAGCCGCGGTCCCGACCTCGGGCCTGCTCTTCCTCGCCGGCGTTGACGTACTGCTCGCTCGGCACCACCTGTCGCCGGCGGACTCCGGTCAATACACCATCGGAGCGCTCTTCGAGAAGGCCGCCTTCTGGGGGATGACCTTCCTGGCCACGCTCTTCTACCCGGCGATGACGGACGCCACCCGGCGGCGCGGCGCACTCCTCCGGGCACTGCTCGTCACGGGTGCGCTCGGTCTGCTCGGCACCGCGGTGACCGCAGCCGCGGGCGACCGTCTTGCCGGCTTGGTCGGCGGGCCCACGTTCGTGTCGCTCGGTGCGGACCTCTGGCGCTTCGTCGCGTTCGGCGTGGCCCTGGCGCTCGTCCAGGTGCTCGCGTATGCCGGTGTTGCCGCAGCCAGCGTGCGCATGGGCGTCACGATGTGGGTGGTGAGCGGGGCAGCGGTCGCGTGGGTGGCCCTTGCGGGCGACAGCGTCGGCGACATCATCACCATCTTCCTCCTGTCAGCCGCGGGACTCGTCGCTGCTGGCCTCCTCATCGAGCGAGCGACTCTCCTGGAGCCGACACGACGGCGAGGAGCCTCAGTGCGCCGCGTCGTGCCATGAGCGCCCCACACCGATGTTGACGTCGAGCGGGACGTCCATCTCGGCGGCGTGACCCATCTGCTCACGCACGATCCGCTCCACGTCGGCCTGCTCGTCGGCAGCCACCTCGAGCACGAGCTCGTCGTGCACCTGCAGCAGGATGCGCGTGCGTGCTCCAGCCTCGGTCAGGGTCCGGTCGACGCCGATCATCGCGACCTTCATGATGTCGGCAGCCGAGCCCTGGATCGGGGCGTTGAGGGCCATCCGCTCGGCCATCTCGCGCCGCTGCCGGTTGTCCGACGTGAGATCGGGCAGGTAGCGGCGCCGCCCGAACATGGTCGCGGTGAAGCCCGTCCCCCTTGCCTCGGCGACGACCTCATCGAGGTAGGCGCGGACCCCTCCGAACCTGGCGAAGTAGCCCTCCATGAGGCCCTTGGCCTCCTCGGTGCTGATCGCCAGCTGCTTGGACAGCCCGTACGCGGACAGGCCGTAGGCGAGCCCGTAGGACATCGCCTTGACCTTCGAGCGCATCGCGGCAGTGACATCCTCGGGTGCGACCCCGAAGACCTGCGACCCCACGAAGCGGTGCAGGTCCTCCCCAGAGCGGAAGGCCTCGATGAGCCCGCTGTCCCCCGAAAGATGTGCCATGACGCGCATCTCGATCTGCGAGTAGTCGGCGGACATCAGCGCGTCGTACCCGTCGCCGACGACGAACAGCTCGCGGATCCGGCGACCTTCCTCCGTGCGGATCGGCACGTTCTGCAGGTTGGGCTCGGTGGACGAGAGCCGTCCCGTGGCGGCGATCGTCTGGAGGTAGGTCGTGTGGATCCGTCCGTCATCGCTGACCGACTTCTGGAGCCCCTCGACCGTGACGCGCAGCTTCGCGGCGTCGCGGTGGCGGAGGAGTGCCTCGAGAAACGGGTGCTCCGTCTTCGCGTGGAGCTCGGCGAGCGCGTCGGCGTCGGTCGTGTAGCCGGTCTTGGTCTTCTTGGTCTTCGGCATCCCGAGGGTCTCGAAGAGGACGACCTGCAGCTGCTTCGGCGACCCGAGGTTGATCTGGTCGCCACCGATGGCGTCCCAGCAGTCCTGCTGAGCCTGCGTCACCTTGGCGGCAAAGGTCTCCTCGAGGGTCGACAGTCCGTCGACGTCGACGGCGATCCCGGTGCGTTCCATCTTCGCGAGCACATGGATGAGCGGCAGCTCGATGTCGGAGAGCAGCTCGGTCCCTCCGGTCGCGGCCACCTGCTCGTCGAGGACCGCGGCGAGGTCACGCACCGCGGTGGCCCGCACCATCTCCTTGAGGGCCGCCTTCTCGTCCGCGTCCCCGGCGAAGTCGAGCATGCCCTGCCCGTGGGTGTCCGTGGTGGCGCTCAGCTCACGCCTCAGGTGTCGCAGGACGAGGTCGTCGAGGTGGTAGGTGCGCTGGTCGGGCTTGACGAGGTAGGCGGCCAGCTGGGTGTCGCTGGTCAGCCCTCGCAGGATCCAGCCGCGCGCCGCCAGAGCCTCGATGGGCCCCTTGGCGTCATGCATCGCCTTCGGGCGCGAGGCATCCTCGAGCCACGCTCCCACCGCAGCCTCACCGGCCGGATCGAGAGCGGTCAGGTCGACCCAGGCCGCCGCGCCCCCGGCTGCGGCGATCGCGAGGGCGGTCGCGTCCCCGGTGCCTCGCGCCCAGGTGCCTGTGACGGACAGCCCGGCCCGCTCCCCTCCGGCCACGCGCTCGCCCAGCCACCCCGGCACGTCTTCGGCGGCCAGGGTCCTACCCTCGACGTCGAAGCCCTCGTCCGCCTCGGGAGCGCTGGCCTCGACCTCGGCGAAGAGACGGTCGCGGAGGACCCGGAACTCGAGGCGGTCGAACACCTCGTGGACCTCCTCACGCGACCACTGGGCCCGCTCGAGGTCGTCGATGGTGCACCCGACGGGGGCGTCCTTGACGAGCTGGTTGAGCCGGCGGTTGCGCAGCACCTGGTCGAGGTGGTCGCGCAACGCCTCACCGGCCTTGCCCTTGATCTGGTCGATTCCGGCGACGATTCCCTCCAGGCCGCCGAACTGGGTGATCCACTTCGCGGCGGTCTTGGGGCCGACTCCGGGCACGCCCGGAAGGTTGTCCGAGGACTCCCCCACCATCGCAGCGAGGTCGCTGTAGCGGGCCGGCGGGACGCCGTACTTCTCCTCGATCTGGGCGGGTCCCATTCGCCAGACCTCCGACACCCCACGAACCGGGTAGAGGATCGTCACGTGGTCGCTGACGAGCTGGAAGGTGTCTCGGTCCCCGGAGCAGATCAGCACCTCGACACCCTTGGTGTCGGCCTCGGACGCAATGGTTGCGATGATGTCGTCGGCCTCGTAGCCGTCAAGCTCGCAGTAGCGGATCCGGAGGGCGTCGAGCACCTCCTTGACGAGCGGCAGCTGCCCGGCGAACTCGTCCGGCGTGCGGGCGCGACCCGCCTTGTACTCGGCGTACTCCTCCGTGCGGAAGGTGTGGCGCGACTTGTCGAAGGCGACGACCACGTGCGTCGGCTGCTCGTCCCGCAGCATGTTGATGAGCATCGACGTGAAGCCGTAGACCGCGTTGGTGTGTTGGCCGGTGACGGTCGAGAAGTTCTCGGCAGGGAGGGCGTAGAACGCTCGGTAGGCAAGCGAGTGTCCATCGAGGAGGAGAAGTCGGCTCACCCGGGAGAGCCTAGTGTCCGCTGGTGACAGGGACGCAGCCCATGCGGGTCGGCCGACGACGCCGACTACGATCGGCGCATGTCAGATACCACGCACCTCGAGTCGATCCGCACGGTGGGCGTCGGTGCCCTGGGTGAGCGGATGGGGATCGAGATCCTCGAGGCGACCCCGGAGCGTCTCGTCGGGACCATGCCGGTCGAGGGGAACACGCAACCCTACGGCCTGCTCCACGGCGGCGCGAGCGTCGTCCTCGCGGAGACGCTGGGCTCGTTCGGAGCGGTGCTCGTCGCGGGCGAGGAGCGCGTGGCAGTGGGGCTCGACATCAACGCGACGCACCACCGGGCGGCCCGGGCGGGGCTCGTCACCGGCACGGCGACCCTGCTGAGCGGCGGGCGCTCCGTGGCCAGCTACGAGGTCGTCCTGACCGACGATGACGGGCGGCGGATCTGCACCGCGCGGATCACCTGCCTCCTGCGGGACCGGGCCCCAGGCGCCTGAGCCCGCTCAGCCGACGGCACCGGGCGACTGCGCCGTCCGGGCCCGCACGTCCCGGCGGCGCTGCAGAACCTTGTCGAGCGAGTAGCGCTGGGCGCGGGGCTCCCCGGCGAGCTTGCGCTGCAGGGTCGCCGAGGACGTGACGCGGCGCACCGTCTCGGGAGCGAACCCGAGCCGGGCGAAGAACCGGTTCGCCTCGCGGTCCTGAGCCGGCACGGCGCTCACGAGGTGGTCGCAGCCGTTGCGCTCCGCATAGCGCGAGGTCGCCGCGAGGAGCGCCTTCCCCACCCCCTGCCGCCGGAAGTCGGCATGCACGTAGAGCATGTCGATCGAGACGCTGGGCGCCGCCACGAGAAGGCTCCTTGTGGTGTCGGCGATGACGACATACCCCGCCGGGGTCCCGTCGACGAAGGCCAGGTATGCCGTCACGTCGTGACGCGCCAAGGCTCTGCGCAGGGTGCCGTCAGCCGCCAGTCGGCACGCGGCCTCACGCGTCGTCCCCACCTCGATGCGGTGGGCGATCCACAGTTCGATGAACTGGGCCTGCAGCCCGGTTTCGACCCGCTGGACGGTAACCAGCGAACGACCCATACGTCCCTCCAAGTTGTGTGCCCCGGAAGTCACCGCCTGACCTTACGTCCAGGAGGGTGGGGAGCGAAAGGGGCAGGTTTGCCGGATCTCGCCCACTTCGCCGGGCACACGACAGCTGGGCGTATGCCGCTGGGCTCGCTCGCCGGGGAAACGCTGGGTCCCCGTCGGGACGGGTCAGGGCCGCCCGGTCCAGAGGTGGCTGCCGTCCTGGGGCTCGGTCGTCACGAGGTAGAGACCGTCACTGGTGGCGGCCGCAGCGACCGGGACTCCTTCAGGGCCCGGACGGCGGTGCCAGCCTCCGTCCGTCCCTTCCAGGAGCACTCCAGGGAGGGCGACGTAGGTCCTGTCCCCGATCACGACGGGGGCCGGAACCGACGCGTGTTCCGCGAGGACGAGGCGTGGCACATCGAGCCGGGTCACCGTGGGACCGCGCACCTCCCAGGCCGCCAGCGAGTCGCCGTCGGCACCGACGACGAGGCAGCCGGCGTCGTCACACCGCGCAGCGTGCGCCTCTGCGATGCGCTGTGACGCCGGGAGCCGGACGAGGGTCCAGGGGCCGTCCGCGCCAGGAGCGGTCCACAGGGCCGGAACCGAGACGATCGCGCCGCCGCCGAGGTCGGTCACGGAACCGGCGAGGGCCAGGCCGTCTCCCGTCGAGGTGACGAAGCGCGCTCCGTTGAGGACGTCGGGGGAGCTGCCGAGTGGAGTGCCGGTGGAGTCCTGCCGGGCCCATCGGTCGCCGGCGACGCGCCACAAGGACACGTCGTTGCCCGCCCGGTCACTGGCCCAGGCGCCGGCGATGACGGGCTCGTTTCCGGCGAACGCGACTCCAGTGAGGTCCCCGGCTCCCCAGCCGCCGAAGACCCCGAACGGCTGCGGCTGCTCGACGAGCCGCGGAGCTGAGCGGAGCTGGCCCCGCCAGACGGTCCAGCGGACATTGGCGTGGGCGCCGCCGCGCGCGCCACCCAGGGCCAGGACCTGTCCGTCGTGCACCGCGATCGACAGCCAGCGGGCGACGAAGGCATAGGGCGAGTGCGGCTCGACCGGAACCTCCGTGAGAGGGCCGCCGGCAGTGCGGAAGAGCCGGGGTTCGGGACGCACAGGGGCGACGCCGCCGATGACGATCCCGTCCTGGGCGGTCGCCAGGGTGACGGGCCGTGCCCGATCGGGCAAGACCACCTCGGTCCACGCCAAGGGTGGCCCGAGCAGGGCCGGGTCCGTGCCCGGGCCTGACGGGGGGTTTGCCTGGACCTGGCAGCTGCCACCGAGCGACGCCACGAAGAGCGCAAGGAGGACAGCCCGGATCGGCGTGGCCGAACGTCGGGAACGGCGGCCACCCGAGAGCACCATCTCCCGATGGTCTCAAGGTGGCCGCCGTCTCTCAACGGGTCAGCCGCGGTCAGTCCTCCCCGAGGTAGGCCTTGCGAACCGCGTCGCTGGTGAGCAGCTCCTTGCCGGAACCCTTGAGGACGATCTTTCCGACCTCCAGGACGTAGCCGTGGTTGGCGCGCTGCAACGCGGCCTGGGCGTTCTGTTCGACGAGCAGGATCGTCGTGCCCTGGTGCTGCAGCGTGGTCACCGTCGACATGATGCGCTTCATCATGATCGGCGATAGACCCATCGACGGCTCGTCGAGCATGAGCAGCTTGGGTCGGCTCATCATGGCTCGTCCCATGGCGAGCATCTGCTGCTCCCCACCGGAGAACGTCCCCGCGGGCTGCTGGCTGCGCTCCTCCAGGATCGGGAACAGCTCGTAGACCGCCTTGAGGTCCGTCCCGATCGCGTTGTCCCGGCGAGCGAAGGCACCCAACCGCAGATTCTGCTCGACCGAGAGCCGAGGGAAGATGCGGCGGCCCTCTGGGGAGTGGGCGATCCCGAGGCTGACGATCTCGTGAGCCGGGACGTCATCGATCCGCTTTCCCATGAACCTGATCGAGCCCGACGTGGGTCGCATCAGTCCCGAGATGGTCCGCAGGGTCGTCGTCTTTCCGGCGCCGTTGGTCCCGATGAGGCTGACCACCTCGCCCTCGTCCACGGAGAAGCTGATCCCCTTGACGGCCTTGATCTTGCCGTACGAGACGACGAGGTCACGGACCTCGAGCATGGTGCTCACTCGTCTCCCTCCTCGTCATCGGCCGCGCTGCCGATGTACGCCTCGATGACTCGCGGGTCGGACTGCACCTCGTTCGGGGTCCCCTCGACGAGGACCTCCCCGTTGACGAGGCAGAGCACCCGGTCGCAGAGGTTGAAGATGAACCGCATGTCGTGCTCGATGACCACGACCGCCAGGCCGCTGTCACGGATCCGGAAGATGAGGTCACTCGCCTGCTGCGTCTCCCGTGGATTCATGCCGGCGGTCGGTTCGTCGAGGAGCAGCAGCTTCGGGTCGGTGGCCAGCGCGCGAGCGATCTCGAGTCGGCGCTGATCGCCGTAGGGCATGTTGCGAGCCAGGTGCTCGGTGGACTTGCCCAGCCCGACGAAGTCGAGCAGCTCCTGAGCCCGGGCCCGGGTCTCCCGCTCCTCGCGACGGAACTTCGGTCCGCGGAGGATCGAGGTCAGGGCCATCGAGCTGGTCCGGCAGTAGCGACCGACCATGACGTTCTCGAGGGCGGTCATGTTGCCGAAGAGCCGGATGTTCTGGAACGTGCGAGCCATCCCGGCCATCACCACGGCTCGTGGTTTGGGCGGGAGGTCGTTGCCGAGCAGGCGCACCCGGCCCTCGGTGGGCTTGTAGAGGCCCGTGAGGCAGTTGAAGAACGTCGTCTTCCCGGCTCCGTTGGGACCGATGAGGCCCAGGATCTCGCCCTGGCGAACGGTCATCCCGACGTTGTTCACGGCGGTGAGACCGCCGAACCGCATCGTCACGCCGGTCGCCTCGAGCACCGGTCCGTCGGCCTGGCGCTCCGTGCGCGGCGTGTCGTCGACGGCGGTCATGCCTTGGCCTCCTGTTCTTCGACGAGGTGGACTTCCTCAACCCGGTCGGCCAGCTCCTCGTCCTCCTCGTGGAACTCCAGCTGCCGGCGTTTGCTGGCGACGATCCCCTCGGGCCGGAAGCGCATCATGAGGACGAGCAGCAGGCCGAAGATGAGCAGCCGGTAGTCGGCGACGAACCGCAGTTTCTCCGGCATGAGCTTGAGGATCGTCGCACCGATGAGCACACCAGCGACGGTGCCCATTCCGCCCAGGACCACAGCCGCGAGCAGGAAGGCCGACTCGAGGAAGATGTACTGGTCGGGGGTGACCGACACGTCGTGGTGCGCCTTGATCGTGCCGGCCATGCCGGCGAGGAACGCACCACCGGCGAACGCGAAGAGCTTGAGCCCGAAGGTGTTGACCCCCATGGCCTCGGCGGCCTTCTCGTCCTCGCGGATCGCGATCCAACCTCGACCGATCCGGCTGTCGTTGAGCCGGGTGAAGACGGTGATGATGAACGCGGCGAGGAGCAGGAGCAGGAAGTAGTAGTTCGCGAACCGGCCGAGAGTGATCCCGAGGACCTCATGGGTCTCGCCGAAGCTGAACCCTCCGATCTCCAGGTCGGGAATCGCGGGGATGCCGTTCGGCCCGTTGGTCAGCTTGGGCCCGTCCTGCCCGTCGAGGTTGCCCATCGCCAGGCGGAAGATCTCTCCGAAGGCAAGGGTCACGATGGCCAGGTAGTCACCCGACACGCGCAGCGTCGGCGAGCCGATGATCAGGCCCAGCGTCGCTGAGACGAGCGCGCCGATGACCACGACGACGAGGAAGTTGGGCTTCCAGCCGATGGTGGCGAAGGCCGAGTGCGAGAACATCGCCCCGATGTAGGCGCCGGCGCCGAGGAAGGCGATGTAGCCGAGGTCGAGCAGGCCGGCGAGTCCGACGACGATGTTGAGGCCCAGGGCCGTCGAGGCGAAGATCAGCACCTGCGTGGCGATCGACATGTTGGCGTCCGAGCCGTCCTGCGTGAACGGGAAGAGGAACGCCACGGCGACCGCGCCGAGCATGAGGACTCGACGGTGCGTCTGGGCGACGATCCCCACCCAGGTGAAGAAGCCTGCCCGGGTGAGGGTGTAGGCGACGAGCCCCGTGAACAGCACCACGAGGGAGAACACCGTGCCGTCCTCGATGTCGAGGACATAGGCGGCGCCGAAGAGCACGATCGCCAGCAGGACCACGATCGTCAGGATGTCGAGCCAGGCGGGTAGGTGGGCGTGGAGGGGGTCCCGGGAGGCGCGTGGAGTCAGGCCGGCGGCTCCGACGAGGAGCAGCACCGCCCCGACCAGGGACACCCAGGCCCCTGGCATGACGTTGATGAGCCCGCCCGACTGGAGGCCGATGAGGGCAATCACGAGGGCCATGAAGACCGTCGAGCCGAGCCCGAGCGTGCGCAGGGCCGTGGCAGAGGCGAGCCACTCCCCCAGCCGCGACAACGGCCCGTGATACATCAGCGCGAAGAGCACTGCGAGGATCGCGGCGACGATCATGAGGTTCTGGATCGCGCCGGGATAGAAGTCGATCGTCAGGTTGCCGAGTACGTCGCTGGTGTAGCTCCAGCTGAGGAAGCAGCCCGCGGCCAGGATGACCGCTCCCGCGAGGACGAGGGGCCAGGCGAACGGCGCCACGGGGCGGCCGATGCGGTCCCAGATGCTCACCTGGTCGGCCTCGTCCGCATAGCCGGTGTCGATGTCGGTTGAGGTGCTCATGCGCGATCCACCACCCGTGCGCCGAGGATGCCTTGTGGCCGGAAGACGAGGACGACGATGAGGAGCACGAAAGCCCACACGTCCTTCCACGCGGACCCGCCGAACTGCCCCGGGATGAAGCCGACCGCGAGGGCTTCGGCGACACCGAGGACGAGGCCGCCGACGACGGCCCCCTGGATGTTGCCGATGCCGCCGAGAACGGCCGCGGTGAAGGCCTTGAGGCCGGCGAGGAAGCCCATCCGGAAATCGACGTTCGCGTTGAGCAGGCCCTGGGCGACGCCGGCGATGGCAGCGAGGAAGGCTCCTAGCGCGAACGCGATGACGATGATGCGGTCGACGTTGACGCCCATCAGCCGGGCGGTGTCCTTGTCCTCGGAGACGGCCTGCATGCCGTGGCCGGTCCGTGTGTGGTTGACGAACCACCAGAGCAGGGCTGCGCTCATGAGGAGCGCGCCGACGGTGAAGACCGCGGCGCGCTGGACGGTGACTCCGCCGAAGGAGAGCGCAGGGCCGGTCACGACGTCGATGCGCGGGAACGGGATCTTGCTCTTCGCACCCGGATAGAAGAGTCGGACGGCCTCCTGCAGGGCCACGGAGATGCCGATGGCGGTGATGAGCGGGGCCAGCCTCGGCGCACCACGGAGCGGCCGGTAGGCGATCCGCTCCATGATCACGGCCGTGGTGACCGAGGCGACGACTGCGCCGAGGATCATGACGGGCAGCACCCACAGCGCCGTGGTCCCCTGGAAAAGGACGGTCCACGTGGCCAGGGCGCCGAACGCGCCGATCATGAAGACCTCGCCGTGCGCGAAGTTGATGAGCTGGACGATGCCGTAGACCACGGTGTAACCGACCGCGATCAGCGCATAGAGGGAACCCAGGGTCAGGCCGTTGACCAGCTGCTGTAGCAGATCTGTCATGACGCCGGAACCACCTTTCGTTCGCGACGAGTTCGGCCAGGGACGGGTGTCGCCCGCCCCTGGCCGAACATGTCAGAGAGTGTCGATCCGGGTCAGCCGAGGTTCTCCGACTTGACGAAGGTCCACTTGCCACCGTCGACCTTGTAGCCGGAGATGACCTTGACCTTCGTGTCGCCGAACTCGTCGAAGCCGACCTGACCGGTCACACCGGCGAAGGAGACCTTGCCGACCGCGTCGACGATGGCCTGGCGCGCGCCCTTGACGTCGGAGGCGTCCTTGAGGGCGACCTTGAGGCCCTCGATGATGGCGTTCGCGGCGTCGTAGGAGTAGCCACCGTAGGCGGCAGACGGCTCAGCGTACTTCGCTGCCTCGTAGTCCGCGAGGAACTTCTTGCCGGCATCCGTGGCATCCGTGGGCTCGCCGACCGAGGTGGCGAAGTCGCCGTTGGAGGTCGCACCCGCGAGCTGGATGTAGGTCGGGTCGTAGATGCCGTCGCCGCCCATCAGCGGGACGTTGAGGCCGGCGGCCTTCATCTGCTGCGAGAGCGGACCAGCCTGGGGGTACTCACCGCCGTAGTAGACGGCCTGCGGCTTGGCCGGGGCGACCTTCGAGACGACCGGGGCGTAGTTGGACTCGTCCGGGTTGATGGTCTGCGCGGCGACGACCTCGCCGCCACCGGCCTTGAACGCCTCGGTGAAGTACTGGACCAGGCCCTGGCCGTAGGTCTTCTTGTCATGGATCGTCGCGACCTTGTTGATCCCCTGGTCGAGGAGGAACTTCGCGGCGAAGGCGCCCTGCGTGATGTCCGTGGTGCAGGTGCGGAAGAAGGTCTTGTACGGGCGGGTTTTGCCGTCGGCGCCGCGCGTCAGGGACGGGCCGGTGTTGGCCGGGGACACCTGGACGATGTTCGCCGCGGCGAAGACCGGCTGGGTCTGCTGGGAGACGCTCGAGTTGAGGTTGCCCACGACTCCGGCCACCGCGTCGTCGGCGGCGAGCTTCGTCGCGCCGTTCTTGCCGACGTCGGCCTTGCCCTCGTCGTCCTCGGCTGCGACCTCGATCGTCCAGCCGGGCAGTGCGTTGCTCTCGTTCGCCTGCTTGACCGCCAGCTCGACCGAGTGCTGAATGCCCTTGCCGAGGGCTGAGAGGTCCCCGGACAGCGGTGCGATGACACCGATCTTGACGGTCTTCTTGGCACCATCGCCGGTTGACCCTGTACCGGGCTCCTCGCCGCGAGTGCCACAGGCGCTCAGGGCCAGAGCGGCAACCACCACGGGCACCGCAAACTTCATGTGGGAACGCACTGCTGTCCTCCTGATGTCACACATCCCTCGGGTCGAGGGCTGAGCAGGACACTAGAGCCATCCGTGCGCCACGTCACCCCTCTTGCACCGATCGGTGACCGTGTCGTGACCTGCGGACCCTTTCGGGGGGCTGTCGTCCGCTCAGCGGACGGGCTGGTCAGCTGGTGGGGAACCCGTTGATGACGGCCTCGGCCACTTCCTTCATGCCGAGCCGGCGGTCCATCGCTGTCTTCTGGATCCACCGGAAGGCGTCGGACTCGCTCAGCTTGAGCTGGGTCATCAACACGCCCTTGGCCCGATCGACCAGCTTGCGCGTCTCGAGCCGCTCGCCGAGGTCCGCGACCTCCGCCTCCAGCGCGGCCAGCTCGAGCCAGCGCGAGTGGGCGATGTCGATGGCCGGACGCAGGTCGTCCGCGGTGAACGGCTTGACGATGTAGGCCATCACGCCCGCGTCCCTCGCCCGTTCGACGAGCTCCGTCTGGCTGAACGCGGTCAGCATGATGACGGGGCACAGCTTCGCCTCGTGGAGCTGCTCCGCGGCCGAGAGCCCGTCGAGGACCGGCATCTTGACGTCCATGATGACGACATCGGGCCTCAGCTCCTTGGCCAGCTCCACCGCCTGCTGCCCGTTGCTGGCCTGGCCGACGACCTCGTAGCCCTGCTCCCCGAGCATCTCGACGAGGTCCAGGCGGATCAGTGCCTCGTCCTCCGCCACGAGGACGCGGGTCGCCCCGCTGTCACCGGACTGGTGCTGCCGTGCCGTGCTGTCGTCTGTGCTCACGTACCAAACCCTATCTGTGTGCCGGGAGCGGGACTCGAACCCGCACGGCCTTGCGGCCAAAGCATTTTGAGTGCTCCGTGTCTGCCATTCCACCACCCCGGCCAACGTGCCGGGCAAGCATACCCGGGCGGCGAGACCCCCGCACGAAGCGACCCAACCGCATCGAAAGGCGACCCAAACCGCATCGAAAGAGCAGTTTGTCCGCTGTATCGCTGCTGGTGACCCAGGCGTTCGACGGACAAACTGCTCTTTCGATGGTTCAGCCGGTCACCTCGTCCGGGTGGTAGGCGGGGGCCGCCCGGTTCACGGCATCGCCCACCCGGTGGACGCGGAGGGCGTTCGTCGACCCGGGGATGCCGGGAGGGGAACCGGCCACGATGAGCACCCGGTCGCCCTCCGTCACGCGCCCCTCGGGAATGAGGTTGAGGTCCACCTGCATCGCGAACTGGTCGGTGTGCATCATGCGCGGCACGATGTAGGTCTCGATCCCCCAGACGAGCGCCAGCTGGGACCGGGTCTGCGGCTCCGAGGTGAACGCGAGCATCGGGAGCCGCGGACGCAGGCGCGCCTGGCGTCGGGCGGAACCTCCCGTCTCGGTGAAGGTGATCAGGAACTTCGCGTCGACGACGTCCCCGATCTCGACGGCGGCCTTGGTGATGGCCCCGGCGACAGTCGTCATCGGTGTGCGCATCGGGGAGATCTTGTCGTGCCCGTGCTCCTCGGTGGACTTGATGATGCGCGCCATGGTCATGACCGCCTCGATCGGCCAGGCGCCGATGGACGTCTCACCCGACAGCATCAGCGCATCCGCTCCGTCGAGCACGGCATTGGCCGCGTCGGATGCCTCGGCCCGTGTGGGCCTGGGGTTCTCGATCATGGACTCGAGCACCTGGGTCGCGACGATGACCGGTTTGGCCTCCTGACGGGCGAGCTCGCAGGCGCGCTTCTGGACGAGCGGGACGTCCTCGAGCGGCATCTCCACGCCGAGGTCTCCACGCGCCACCATGATCCCGTCGAACGCGGCGACGATCTCCTCGAGGTTGGCGACCGCCTGCGGCTTCTCGATCTTGGCGATCACCGGGATGCGGCGGTCGAACTCGTCCATGATCGCGTGGACATCCTCGATGTCGGTCGCCGAGCGGACGAAGGAAAGTGCGACCATGTCGACGCCGAGCCGCATCGCGAACCGCAGGTCGTCCCGGTCCTTCTCGGACAAAGCGGGGACACTCACGGCGACGCCGGGCAGGTTGATGCCCTTGTTGTTCGACACCTCGCCACCGACCACGGTCTCGGTGACGACGTCCGTGTCCGAGACGTCGACGGCCCGCAGACACACCTTGCCGTCGTCGATGAGCAGGACGTCGCCGGGGCGGACGTCCTGCGGCAGCCCCTTGAAGGTCGTGCTGACCTCGGTGTCGTCACCCTCCACGTCGCGGGTGGTGATGGTGAACCGCTGTCCCGGAGAGAGCTCGACCGGGCCGTCCTTGAAGCGGCCGGTCCGGATCTTCGGGCCCTGAAGGTCCACGAGGATACCCACCGCGCGGCCCGAGGCGTCACTCGCGGCACGTACGTCGCGGTAGACCTGGGCGTGCAGAGCCTGCTCGCCGTGCGAGAGGTTGAGTCGGGCAACGTCCATGCCGGCGTCGACGAGGGCTCGGAGCTGCTGGGGGGACGATGTCTTGGGACCGATCGTGCAGACGATCTTGGCGCGACGCATGGCTCAACCTTATGGGTGATGTGACGTGGGTCACGTGGCGGGTTCGCCCTGTGGGACGAACGTGGCCTCGCGCCGTTGGGAAGCCGTGTCGGGAAGTCGGGACCGGCCACGAGAGCCGTCAGGTGGCGGTCCGGGCAGGTCCGGTCCGGCGGCAGAACCGCCGTGCCGGGCCAAGTATGTCTCACCGGCGCCCGCCTGCCGCATCGTGCCGGCCGGATCGTCCCGGAAGGGCCGTACCGGTGGTCGACCTGCCGGTGGTCGACCTGCCGGTGGTCGACCTGCCGATACGGGCCTGCGATGGGATGGGGTGTCCGGATCCTGCGGAGGGGGCTTGTGGTGGGGCCGGTGCGTCTGGCTCAGACGGTCAGCGGGCGGTCCGTCGGGGCGATCGGCCGGGGCAGGGAGCTCGAGCCGGTGAGCCAGGCGTCGACTCCCGCAGCAGCAGCCCGGCCCTCCGCGATGGCCCACACGATGAGGCTCTGCCCGCGGCCCGCGTCCCCAGCGACGAAGACGCCGGGAACGGTGGACATGTAGTTCTTGTCCCTGCGCACGTTGGACCGCTCGTCGAGAGCCACCCCGAGCTGCTCGACGACACCTGGCCCCTGGGGTCCGAGGAACCCCATCGCGAGCAGCACGAGCTGCGCCGGGATCTCTCGCTCGGTCCCTGGCTTGGGCTGCGGGCGTCCTTCGACGAACTCCACCTCGACGAGCCGGAGCGCCGCGACGTTGCCCTCCGCGTCACCGGCGAACTCGGTCGTGCTCACCGAGTAGATCCGGTCACCGCCCTCCTCGTGCGCGCTCGCCACCCGGAAGAGCATCGGGTAGGTCGGCCAGGGCTGGCCCGCCGGACGGTCGTCACCGGGCTGGGGCATGATCTCGAGGCTCGTCACGGAGCGGGCGCCCTGCCGATGTGCGGTCCCGATGCAGTCGGCCCCGGTGTCGCCACCACCGATCACGATGACGTCCTTGCCGGTGGCCAGGATCTGGTCGGCGACGACCTCGCCGAGGGCCACCCGGTTGCCTTGGGGCAGGTAGTCCATCGCCTGGTGGATCCCGCGGAGCTGGCGGCCGGGCACGTCGAGGTCGCGGGGGACGGTGGCGCCCAGGGCGAGGACGACGGCGTCATAGCGGTCACGCAGCTGCCTACCGGTGATGTCGACCCCGACGGTGACGCCGTTGCGGAACCGGGTCCCTTCTGCCTCCATCTGA
Organism: Intrasporangium calvum DSM 43043; assembly: GCF_000184685.1. Lineage (NCBI taxonomy): Bacteria > Bacillati > Actinomycetota > Actinomycetes > Micrococcales > Intrasporangiaceae > Intrasporangium > Intrasporangium calvum. Next base: position 1,859,942 of record NC_014830.1, on the reverse strand, counting down.
CGCAGGCGCCGGTCGAGGACCGACTTCTCCATCTTGAACTCGGGGATGCCGTAGCGCAGCAGCCCGCCGGGCTTGTCGGCCCGCTCGAACACGGCCACGGTGTGGCCGGTCCTGGTCAGCTGCTGGGCCGCCGCCAGGCCGGCGGGTCCCGAGCCGACCACCGCCACGGTCTTGCCGGACAGGCGCTCCGGGGGAAGGGGCCGGACGAGACCACGGTCGAACGCCTGCTCGATCGTCGTCACCTCGACCTGCTTGATCGTCACGGCCGGCTGGTTGATGCCGAGCACGCACGCCGTCTCACACGGCGCCGGGCAGAGCCGGCCGGTGAACTCGGGGAAGTTGTTCGTCGCGTGCAGCCGCTCGATGGCGCTCGGCCAGTCGCCCCGCCACGCGTGAGTGTTCCACTCGGGGATCAGGTTCCCGAGTGGACACCCCTGGTGGCAGAACGGGATGCCGCAGTCCATACAACGACCGGCCTGGCGCTGGAGCTGCCCGAGCTCCTGCTCCTCGTAGACCTCCTTCCAGTCCCGGATGCGGACCGGGACGGGACGGCGGGCCGGGAGCTCGCGCTGCCGGGTCTTCAGGAAACCTTGGGGGTCAGCCACGGGAAGCCTCCATGATCCGGTCCCACACGTCCGTGCCGTCGAGGTCGAGGCCCTCGGCCTGCGCCTCCGCTCGGACGTCGAGGACACGTTGGTAGTCGCGCGGAAGAACGAGGGTGAACCGCTCACGGGCTGCGGACCAGTCGTCGAGCAGCGCCTGCGCCACAGGCGACTCCGTCCAGGTCACGTGGTCACCAAGCAGTCCGCGGACGACGCTCTCGTCGTCGGGCCGCAGGGGTGAGAGGTCGACCATCTCGTGGTTGACCAGCTCGGGGCGCAGGTCGAGGACGTAGGCCACCCCGCCGGACATGCCGGCAGCGAGGTTGCGGCCGGTGGCCCCGAGGATGAGGACGGTTCCGCCGGTCATGTACTCGCACCCGTGGTCACCGACGCCCTCGACGACCGCCCTGGCGCCCGAGTTTCGGACGCAGAAGCGCTCACCGACGGTGCCGCGCAGGAACAGCTCGCCCGTCGTCGCACCGTAGGCGATGACGTTCCCGGCGATGACGTTCTCCTCCGCGACGAGCGACGACTCCCGGTGCGGGCGGACAACGACCCGACCGCCTGACAGGCCCTTGCCGACGTAGTCGTTCGCGTCGCCGAAGAGCCTGATCGTCACGCCCGCAGGGAGGAACGCGCCGAACGACTGCCCGCCCGAGCCGGTCATCGTCAGCTCGATCGTGTTGTCCGGAAGCCCGTTGGGGTGCGCTCTGGTCACCTGGTGGCCGAGCATCGTCCCGACCGTCCGGTTGACGTTGCGCACGGAGATCTCGCTCCGTACCTGCTCCCCACCCTCGATCGCCGGCAGAGCCCGGGTGATGAGCTCGTTGTCGAGCGCCTTGTCGAGCCCGTGGTCCTGCGGTGTCGACTGGTAGAGCGTTCCTCCGGTGGGGTTGTCGGCGATGGCGAGGATCGGAGCCAGGTCGAGCCCCGATGCCTTCCAGTGTGCGATGGCCTTGTCCAGGTCGAGACTCGTGACCTGGCCGACTGCTTCCTCGATCGTCCGGAAGCCGAGTGCGGCGAGGTGCTCGCGCACCTCTTGGGCGATGTACTCGAAGAACGTCTCGACGAACTCGGGCTTGCCCGTGAACCGGGCCCGCAGCTCCGGGTTCTGGGTCGCGATGCCCACCGGGCACGTGTCGAGGTGGCAGACGCGCATCATGATGCAGCCCGACACGACGAGGGGCGCCGTCGCAAAGCCGAACTCCTCGGCTCCGAGCAGGGCCGCGATGACGACGTCCCGGCCGGTCTTCAGCTGCCCGTCCACCTGGACGACGATGCGGTCGCGCAGACCATTGAGGACGAGGGTCTGCTGGGCCTCTGCGAGCCCGAGCTCCCAGGGAGCCCCCGCGTGCTTGAGCGAGGTGAGCGGCGAGGCGCCGGTCCCGCCGTCGTGCCCCGAGATAAGCACGACGTCGGCATGCGCCTTGGACACCCCGGCCGCAACCGTACCGACCCCGACCTCGGACACGAGCTTGACGTGGATCCGGGCAGCAGGGTTGGCGTTCTTGAGGTCGTGGATGAGCTGGGCGAGGTCCTCGATCGAGTAGATGTCGTGGTGCGGGGGCGGCGAGATCAGACCGACACCCGGCGTCGAGTGTCGCGTCCGGGCCACCCACGGGTACACCTTGTGACCGGGCAGCTGCCCTCCCTCACCCGGCTTCGCGCCCTGGGCCATCTTGATCTGGATGTCGTCGGCGTGGGTCAGGTAGAGGCTCGTCACACCGAAGCGACCGGAGGCGACCTGCTTCACTGCGGAACGACGCTCCGGGTCGAGCAACCGCTCGATGTCCTCGCCTCCCTCGCCGGTGTTGGACCGCCCGCCCAGGCGGTTCATCGCGACGGCCAGCGTCTCGTGCGCCTCCTGGGAGATCGAGCCGTAGCTCATCGCGCCAGTGTTGAACCGCTTGACGATCTCGCTGACCGGCTCGACCTCGTCGAGGGGCACCGGGAGGCGGCCGGTCACCCCGGTCGGCTTGAACCCCATCAGCCCCCGCAGGGTCATCAGGCGCGAGGTCTGGTCGTCGATCCGCTCGGTGTACTGCTTGAAGATGTCGTAGCGGCGCTGTCTGGTCGAGTGCTGCAGGCGGAACACCGTCTCGGGGTCGAACAGGTGCGGCTCGCCCTCGCGACGCCACTGGTACTCACCGCCGACCTCGAGCACCCGGTGCGCCTGGTACACGCCGTCGGCCGGGTAGGCCTTGGCGTGTCGCCCGGCGGTCTCCTGGGCGATGACGTCCAGCCCGACCCCGCCGAGCTGCGACACGGTGCCGGCGAAGTACCGGTCAACGAGTTCCTGGGACAGGCCGATGGCCTCGAACACCTGCGCCCCCCGGTAGGAGGCGACGGTGGAGATGCCCATCTTGGACATGACCTTGAGGACGCCCTTCCCGAGCGCCTTGATGAGGTTCTTCACCGCCTGCTCGGGGGTCACGCCCTCGATCTGGCCGGACCGCACCAGGTCCTCGACGGTCTCCATGGCCAGGTACGGGTTGACCACCGCGGCACCGTAGCCGATGAGCAGGGCAACGTGGTGCACCTCGCGCACGTCCCCGGCCTCGATGACCAGGCCCACCTGGGTCCGGGTCTTCTCGCGGATCAGGTGATGGTGGACGGCGGCGGTGAGCAGCAGGGACGGGATCGGTGCGAGGTCGCGACCCGAGTCGCGGTCGGAGAGCACGACGAAGCGGGCACCGCGGGTGATGGCCTGCGACACCTCCGCGAAGATCTCCTCGAGGCGGTCGCGCATCGCCAGCGCTCCCCCGGTGACGTCGTAGAGGCCCCTGACGACGTGGGTGGCATAGCCGGGCAGGTCGCCGTCCGCGTTGATGTGGACGATCTTCGCGAGCTCGTCGTTGTCGATGACCGGGAAGGTGAGGACGACCTGGCGCGCATGGGCCGGGGAGGCCGACAGGGCGTTGCCCTCCGGCCCCATCGTCGTGCCGAGCGAGGTGACCAGCTCCTCCCGGATCGCGTCGAGCGGCGGGTTCGTCACCTGGGCGAAGAGCTGGGTGAAGTAGTCGAAGAGCAGGCGGGGGCGCGACGACAGAACGGCGATCGGGGTGTCGGTGCCCATCGACCCCAGCGCCTCCGCACCAGACTTGGCCATCGGCGTCAGCAGCAGGCGCAGGTCCTCGCTCGTGTAGCCGAAGGTCTGCTGCCGACGGGCCACCGAGGCTGAGGTGTGGACGATGTGCTCGCGTTCCGGCAGGTCCTCGAGCCGGAGGAGGCCGGCGTGCAGCCACTCGCCGTACGGCTTCCCCGCCGCGAGCTGCCCCTTGATCTCGTCGTCACCGACGATGCGGCCGTGCTCGGTGTCGACGAGGAACATCTTGCCGGGCTGGAGCCGGCCGCGCTGCACCACGCGGGCAGGATCGAGGTCGAGCACACCCGACTCGGAGGCGAGGACGACGAGCCCGTCGTCGGTGACGCTGTACCGCCCCGGACGAAGACCGTTGCGGTCGAGCACGGCGCCCACGAGGGTGCCGTCGGTGAAACAGACGTTGGCCGGGCCGTCCCAGGGCTCCATGAACATCGAGTGGAACTCGTAGAAGGCACGACGAGCCGGATCCATCAGCTCATGGTTCTCCCACGCCTCCGGGATCATCATCAGGACCGCGTGCGGCAGCGACCGACCGCCGAGGTGGAGCAGCTCGAGCACCTCGTCGAAGCTGGCCGAGTCCGACGCCCCCGGCGTGCAGATCGGGAAGAGCCGCTCGAGGTCACCGGGGATGATGTCGGACGTGAGGAGGCTCTCTCGGGCCCGCATCCAGTTCCGGTTGCCCTTGACCGTGTTGATCTCACCGTTGTGGGCGATGAGGCGGTACGGGTGCGCCAGTGGCCACGACGGGAAGGTGTTGGTCGAGAACCGGGAGTGGACGAGCGCGAGCTCGGTCGCGAAGCGGGGGTCAGACAGATCCGGGAAGAACGGCTCGAGCTGCCCGGTGGTCAGCATTCCCTTGTAGACCACGGTGCGTGCGGAGAGCGAGGCGAAGTAGACCTCCACCTCGCGCTCGGCGCGCTTGCGCAGCCCGAACGCGAGACGGTCGAGCCCGAGTGCCACCTGACGTCCCATGGCGGAGCTGACGAAGAGCTGCTCGAAGTGCGGCATGCACGCGCGCGCCGCCTCGCCGACGAGATCAGCGTCGACGGGCACCTCACGCCAGCCGAGGACCTTGAGGTGCTCCTCGACGGCGAGCTCCTCGATCCGCGCCTTGGCCGCCGCCCGAGCGGCGGGGTCGGTGGGCAGGAAGGCGAGCCCAGCGGCATACGCCCCCGAGTTGGGGAGGGTGAAGGGCACGACCGCGCGGAAGAACGCGTCCGGAACCTGGGTGAGGATGCCGGCACCGTCACCGACGAGGGGGTCGGCTCCGGTGGCGCCACGGTGGTCGAGGTTGCGCAGCGCCGTCAGCGCGTGGTCGACGATGTCGTGGCCGGCCGATCCCCTCATCGTCGCGATGAGCGCGACCCCGCAGGCGTCGTGCTCGAACTCGCGGCGGTACAACCCGGAGTCCTCCGGCTGGGCACTGAACAGTGCGCGCGGTCGGGTGTGCGGCGACATCTTCACCGTCCTTCTGGCAGTAATCAATCCCCTGGCATGACAAAGGGCACGTGGACGGCTCTGGCCACAAGCATTGGGGAGAAAGATACTGCCGGCCCGTCCCGTCCTACGTATTGATACGGGTGATTTCGGATCGTGAGACAGCGAACGGCGCGGCAGGCCTCAGGGCGGTGGCTCCGGCAGGTCAGCACTCGCCTCGGCATCGGTGGATCGGGCCGCGGTCCGGTCGCTGGCGTGGCTGGTCGGGCCCGCACCATCCGCCACCGCTGCGGCGTCGGCGTCGAGCGGTTCGGCCGGCCGCTCGCTCCGCCTCCCGAACCACCACCACAACCACGCGCCGAGGAGGAAGACGAGGATCGAGGTCCACGTGTTGACCCGCTGGCCCAGGATGTGGGTGGCCGGGTCGGTCCGCATGTTCTCCACGATGATGCGCCCGACCGGGTAGCCCATGACGTACGCCGCGAAGACCTGCCCACGGGCCGGCCGGAACCGTCGCCCCAGCCAGATGAGGAAGGCGGCCAGCACGAGCACCCACAGGGCCTCGTACAGGAAGGTGGGGTGGAAGTAGCCGAGGACGACCGGGGCACCCGAGGCGTCGAGCCGAGCCCGACCCGCGGCCTGGTCCCACTCGTGGATCTGCAGCCTCCAGGGCACGTCCGTGGGAGCGCCGTAGAGCTCGTTGTTGAACCAGTTGCCGAACCGCCCCATGGCCTGGGCGATCGCCACGCCCGGCGCGGCGGCGTCGACGAAGTCGCGGAAGTCCACCCCCGCCTTGCGGCAGCCGATCCAGGCCCCCACCGCCCCCAGGGCGACCGCCCCCCAGATGCCGAGCCCACCCTCATAGATCTTGAGGGCGTCCATCGGGTTGCGACCTGCACCGAAGTACTTGTCGGCGTCCGTGATGACGTGGTAGAGCCGGCCGCCGACGATACCGAAGGGCACGGCCCAGGCGGAGATGTCGATGGCGACCTCCGCGGCGGCTCCCCGCGTGGCCAGCCGGCGTTGCGTCAGCCAGACGGCCACGACGATCCCAGCGAGGATGCACATGGCGTAGGCGCGGATCGGCAGCGGCCCGAGGTGCCACACGGCCTGCGTGGGCGAGGGGATCTCCATCCCGAGGGTGGCGCTCGTCGGAGCGGTCATCAGCTGAGTCATCACCCGGCTCACGACCGTCCCCTCCGGACGCCCGCGGCGAGGTCGCGCACGAGCTCCTCGAGTGCCATGAGCCCTGATGCGGGGGTCGACGCCTCGGTGAGGCACCGGACGAGCGCCGACCCGACGATGACACCGTCCGCGAACCGACCCACCTGACTCGCCTGTTCGCCGGTGGACACACCGAGGCCGACACAGATCGGTAGGTCCGTGACGGCCCTCGTGCGGACGACGAGGTCCTCGGCCGCGTCCCCGACGCTCGACCGGGCCCCGGTGACGCCCATGACGGCCGTCGCGTAGACGAAGCCGCGGGACCGTGACGTCACTGCGGCCAGCCGCTCCGGCGTCGAGCTCGGGGCGACGAGGAACACCTTGTCGAGGCCGTGCTCGTCCGCCGCGCCGATCCAGTCCGCTGCCTCGTCGGGGATGAGGTCGGGGGTGATGAGGCCGTCGCCGCCGGCCGCCGCGAGATCGGCGGCGAAGCGGTCCACGCCGTAGCGCAGCACCGGGTTCCAGTAGGTCATCACGAGGGCTCCAGCGCCCGCGGCACGCACGGCGCGGACCGCGGCGAAGGTGTCCGCCAGGCGGACCCCTCCCTCGAGGGCACGAACGGCGGCGTCCTGGATGACCGGGCCGTCCATCACGGGGTCGCTGTAGGGCACGCCGATCTCGACGATGTCCACCCCGGCCCGGACCAGCAGCTCCATCGCCTCGATGGAGCCGGCGACGGACGGGAAGCCGACGGGCAGGTAGCCGATGAGGGCCGCACGCCCTTCGGCCCGGCAGGCCTCGATGATCGGGCTGACGCTCACTGTTGCGGTCCCATTCCCTTCGGGCCGGCGTCGCCGTCGGCCCCGTCCGGTGGCGCGGTCACCGTGCCGCGCTCGTCGATCAGGCCGAACCACTCAGCCGCGGTGTGCACGTCCTTGTCGCCCCGACCGGACAGGTTGACGAGGATGACGGCGTCTCGACCCAGCTCACGGCCGAGCTGCATGGCGCCGGCGAGGGCGTGCGCGCTCTCGATGGCCGGGAGGATCCCCTCGGTGCGGGCGAGGAGGCGGAACGCCTCCATCGCCTCGACGTCGGTGATCGGACGGTACTCGGCCCGCCCGGACTCGCGCAGCAGTGCGTGCTCGGGACCGACGCTGGGGTAGTCCAGACCCGCGGAGACGCTGTGGGACTCGATGGTCTGCCCGTCCTCGTCCTGGAGGACGTAGGTGAACGCGCCGTGGAGCACGCCGGGGACACCGGCGGAGAAGCGGGCCGCATGCTTGCCGGACTCCACGCCTGACCCGCCGGCTTCGAGCCCGACGAGGCGGACGGACGCGTCGTCGAGGAAGCGGTGGAAGATCCCGATCGCGTTGGACCCCCCGCCCACGCAGGCGCAGACGACGTCCGGCAGCCGGCCGACGAGGTCGAGGACCTGCTGTCTCGCCTCGATCCCGATCACCCGGTGGAACTCGCGGACCATCTCCGGGAACGGGTGGGGACCGGTGACGGTGCCGAGCACGTAGTGGGTCGTCGCGACGTTGGCGACCCAGTCCCGGAACGCCTCGTTGACGGCGTCCTTGAGGGTCTGGCTGCCGTGCTCGACCGGGACGACCTCGGCCCCCAGCAGCCGCATCCGGGCCACGTTGAGGGCCTGCCGCTCGGTGTCCTTCTTGCCCATGTAGACGACGCACTCGAGGCCGAGGAGGGCCGCTGCGGTCGCGGTCGCCACCCCGTGCTGGCCCGCTCCCGTCTCGGCGATGACGCGGGTCTTGCCCATCCGTTGGGTGAGCAGCGCCTGACCGAGCACGTTGTTGATCTTGTGCGAGCCAGTGTGGTTGAGGTCCTCGCGCTTGAGGAGGACGCGCGCGCCGCCGCAGTGCTCGGCGAACCGCGGCACCTCGGTGATGATGCTGGGCCGGCCGGTGTAGGTGCGGTGCAGCCGCTCGAGCTCGCCGGTGAAGGCCGGGTCGACGACGGCCTTGCGCCAGACCTCCTCCAGCTGCTCGAGCGCCGGGATGAGCGCCTCGGGGACGTAGCGGCCACCGAACCGGCCGAAGCGTCCGACCGGCTCTGGCATGGGCATGGGCGTGGGCATGGTCACTCCTTGTCCTGGGGCGCGGCCGACGCGCTGCCGGCCGCTGCGGCCCGGACCCCGGACGCGGCCGTGATGAACGCCGCCACGGCCTCGGCCGGCGCGCCGCCGGTGACGAGGGCCTCGCCGACGAGGACGGCTCCGGCACCGGCCCGGACGTAGTCCGCCACGTCGGCCGGCCCCGACACCCCGGACTCGGCGACCGCCACGACGTCGCTCGGCAGCAGGGGAAGCAGGTCGGCGACCACCTGTCGGTCGACCTCGAGGGTCTTGAGGTTGCGGGCGTTGACGCCGACGAGGGACGGTCGGACGGCCAGGGCGCGCTCGAGCTCGGCAGCGTCGTGCACCTCGACGAGGGGCGTCATCCCGAGGCGGGTCGCGAGGTCGTGCAGGTCGCTCAGCTGCTCGTCGTCGAGCGCCGAGGCCATCAGCAGGACGAGGTCCGCACCGTGGGCCCGGGCCTCGTACACCTGGTAAGCGTCGACGATGAAGTCCTTGCGCAACACCGGGATCGACACGGCCGAGCGCACCAGGTCGAGGTCGGCGAGGCTCCCACCGAAGCGACGCTGCTCGGTCAGGACGCTGACCGCGCTGGCCCCTCCGGCGGCGTAGGCGGCGGCGAGCGCCCCCGGCTCGGGGATGTCCGCGAGGGCACCTTTGCTCGGGCTGCGCCGCTTCACCTCGGCGATGACGGCGACGCCCGGCGCGGTCCGGAAGACGGGCAGCGGGTCGAGGGCGGGCGGGGCGGCTGCGGCCATCGCCTCGATCTGTTGGAACGACGTCGCGGCGCGGCGGGCCGCGAGATCCTCGCGGACGCCGCTGATGATCTCGTCGAGAACCGTCGGCACTGCTCTCAGCTCTTGCCGACGGTCGAGGTGCCGCGCTCGTCGGGGGCGTCGGCGAGGAGGTCCTCGCCCTCGCGGTCGTGCGCCTTGCTGCCGTAGCCGGCCATGGCCAGCACCTTGCCGGCAACGGCACCGGCGACGATGACGACCGCTGCGACGATGCCGAGCACCAGGCTCGGGATGACGACGGCGATGCTGCCGAGGGCAGCCCCGACGAGCATGATGCCCACCGCGGTCCACGCCGCCGTGCTGTGTCCGTGGTCCTCGTGGTGCTCTTCCATGGCGTTGTCTCCCATCCGGTCGGCGTCCGTCGTGATCGCCGATGCGTCGTCCGGCGGCTGCTCGGTTGACTGTGTCGGTGACTCTCGCGGGGAGGCTGGCTGGTTCTCCCTGTGAGTCGGTCCGGGCCGCCCTCGAGTCATTCTGTCAGGTCAGGTCCGTCATTCTGTCAGGCCCGCCCGGTCACGCCGGGTCCGGTCCGTCGCGGAGGGTGGGGTCGGCACCGTCGCTCAGCTCGTCCCACGCGGTGCGAACCTCACCTCGCGGGCCGCTTGCCGGTTTGGCTCGCTCGTAGCGTGCGGACAGACTGGCCCAGTGCCGGCTCGACCGTGCCGCGCCGAGGGACCCGACGAGGAGGAGGAGCCCGACGACCGCTGCTGCCCACCCCCACGCCGTGGTGGCGCCGGTGGCGTCGGGCGCGGTGGTCCGGGCCAGCTCCTGGGACAGTGCGCCGGCCACGACGCCGGCGGGGCGCAGCGCGACGCGCAGGACGAGCACGAGGGCGCCGGCCGCGGAGAGGACCAGCACGGCGCCGGACACCGCGCGGATGACGCGGCCGCCGGACATCAGGGCGAGCAGGGAGATGACACAGATCACGGCCAGGCCGACCGCCCCGGGGGCGGCGCGGCCGCCCGCCACGTCGATGGCCCCGGCGCTGAGCACGTCGCCGGTCCTACCGCGGGCCCAGGGCTGGGTGGCGAGGCCGATGAGCGCTACGGCGGGCAGCGCCACGACCAGGGCGGAGCGACGCTTGCCGAGCACCATCTGACCACTGAACCGGCTGGTCACCGGATCACCGGACGCATCCCGGCGGCAGCGGCGACGGCGCGGAGGGCTGCCGCAGCCTTGTTGATGGTCTCCTCGTACTCGAGGTGCGGCACCGAGTCGGCGACGATGCCCGCCCCCGCCTGGACGTGCGCCTGCCCGTCCTTGATCAGGGCGGTTCGGATGGCGATGGCCAGGTCGAGGTCGCCCGCGAAGTCGAGGTAGCCCACCACCCCGCCGTAGAGCCCGCGGCGAAGCCCCTCGTAGTGGTCGATGAGGGCCATGGCGCGCGGCTTGGGTGCGCCGGAGAGCGTGCCGGCGGGGAACGTGGCCACGAGGGCGTCATAGGCGCTGCAGTCGGGGCGCAGCTCCCCCACGACGGTCGACTCGATGTGCATGATGTGGCTGTACCGCCGGACCGACATGAAGTCCACGGTGTCCACGGTCCCGGCCCGGCAGATCCGTTGCAGGTCGTTGCGGGCCAGGTCGACGAGCATGAGGTGCTCGGCGCGTTCCTTGGCGTCGCCCAGCAGGTCCTCGGCCAGGTGGGCGTCGTGGTCCGGGCTCTTGCCGCGCGGTCTGGACCCGGCGATCGGGTGGGTGATCGCCTGCCGACCGGTGACCTTGATGAGGGCTTCCGGGCTCGACCCCACGACGTCGTAGGAGGACCCGTCGGGGTGCGGTAGCCGGAGCAGGTACATGTAGGGGCTCGGGTTGCTGACGCGCAGTGCGCGGTAGACGTCGAGGGCGTCGGCGGGGCACGGCACGGTGAACCGCTGGGACACGACGATCTGGAACGCCTCCCCCGCCCGGATCGCCTCCTTGGCCTGCTCGACCATCGCCTCGAACTGTTCCTCCGTGTGGCTGCTGCGCGGCTCGGAGGCACGTGGCTCGATCGACACCACGGTGCTCGGTGCGGGCGCGGCGAGCTCCTCGGTCATCCGGTCGAGACGGGCGACGGCGTCGGCCCACGCCTCCTCGATGCGCTCGTCGGTGGCATCGCGGTTCACGGCGTTGGCGACGAGGAGCAGGGACCCGTCGCTGTGGTCGAAGACGGCGAGGTCGGTCGCGAGCATCATCGCGAGCTCGGGCAGGTGCAGCTCGTCGCGTCCCTCGTCGGGCACGCGCTCCCATCGCCGCACCGCGTCGTAGCTGATCGCGCCGACGAGGCCGCCGGTCAGCGGGGGCAGCCCGGGGATCCGGGGGGTCGCGAGCGCGGCGACGGTGTCCCGCACCGCGGCGGCCGGGTCCCCTGACTGCGGGAGGCCGACGGGCGGGTCACCGATCCAGTGGGCCTGCCCGTCGCGTTCGGTCAGCGTCGCCGCGCACCGCGCTCCGACGATCGAGTAGCGGGACCACACGCCGCCGTGCTCGGCGGACTCGAGCAGGAAGGTCCCGGGCTCGCTCTTGGCGAGCTTGCGGTACACCCCGACCGGGGTCTCCGCGTCCGCCAGGACCCGTCGCACGACGGGGATGACGCGGGTGTGGCCGAGGGCGAGCTCGGTGAAGACGGCCAGGTCGGGCCAGGTGCCACCCCAGGTGAGGTCGGCCTGTGGAACGGGCCCGGCGACCGCCTCTGTCCCGCCGTGGGTGGCCGTGCTGGTCGTCGTCGAGGTCATGTCGGGCACGGGGTCATTCTCGCGCACGGGAGAGGTGCCCCGCGTCGCGCCCGTCGGGCGAGACGTCCGGCAGGCCGTTCAGTGGCCGAGACCGGTCGGGGCGGCGCCGACGACGGCGGGCAGGAGGCGCGCGTCGAAGCAGGTGCGGTCGCCGGTGTGGCAGGCCGCTCCGACCTGGTCCACCTGGACCAGGAGGGCGTCGCCGTCGCAGTCGAGCCGGATGCCCTTGACCCACTGGACGTGGCCGCTCGTGTCCCCCTTGCGCCAGTAGGACTGACGGCTGCGCGACCAGAAGGTCACCCGGCCCTCGGTGAGCGTGCGCCGCAGGGCCTCGTCGTCCATCCAGCCGAGCATGAGGACCTCCCCCGTGTCGTGCTGTTGGACGACGGCCGCGACGAGGCCGTGGTCGTCGCGCTTGAGCATCGCGGCGATGGCGGGGTCGAGCTCGGTCAGGCTGGGGCTGCTCTCGGTCACCGGCACATTGTGCCCGCTCTGGCTCGGGGCACGATGCCGTATGCCGCTGGGCTCGGTCGCGCGGTCCCTCCACCGCCGGCGGGTGCCCGGGTTCAGGGCTCCCGCTGCTGGGCGACCCACGACTCGTGCAGCCGGCTGTACACGCCGCCCCGGCCGACGAGCTCGGTGTGCGTGCCACGCTCGACGATCCTGCCGTCATCGACGACGACCACCTCGTCGGCTGCCTCCGCGGTGGAGAGCCGGTGGGCGATGGCGATCGACGTCCGGCCCCGGGTCAGCGAGTCCAGCGCGCGCTGGAGACGGATCTCGGTGCCCGGGTCGACCGCGGAGGTCGCCTCGTCGAGCACGAGGAGGTCGGGATCCGCGAGGTAGGCACGGGCGAGGGCGACGAGCTGGCGCTCGCCGGCCGAGAGCGACTCGCCGCGCTGCCCGACGTGGGTGGCGAGGCCGAGCGGGAGCGTCGCGACCCAACCGTCGAGGCCGAGCTCGGTCACGGTGAGCCGGATCTCCGCGTCCGTGGCGCCGGGTCGGCCGAAACGGATGTTCTCGAGCAGGGTGGCGTCGAAGAGGAACCCCTCCTGCGGGACGAGCACGACGCGCTGTCGCAGCGAGGCGAAAGCCAGCTCGCGCACGTCGGTGTCATCGAGGAGGACGCGTCCGCTGGACGGGTCCATGAGGCGTGTCAGGAGCTTCGCCAGGGTCGACTTGCCCGAGCCGGTCTCGCCGACGACGGCAACCCGGCTCCGCGGCGCGATGGTGAGGTCGATGTCGTGGAGGACCGCCGCTCCTCCGGGGTAGGCGAAGCCCACGTCGTCGAAGCGGACGGTGATCGGCCCCCGAGGCAGGGTGCGGCCGCTCGCCGGGTCGGCGACGTCGGCCGGGGTGTCGATGATGCCGATGACTCGTCGCCAGCCGGCGACGGCGTTCTGCATCTCGTTGAGGATCTCGGTGGCCTGCTGGACGGGCATCGTGAAGAGGTTGACGAGGAACAGGAAGGCGAGCAGCTCTCCGAGGGTGAGCCGCCCCCCGGCCGCGAGCACCGTGCCGACGACGAGGACGACGGCGGTGGTCAGCCCGGCGACGAGCTGCCCGGAGGTGAAGGCGAGCACGGCTCTGGCCTGCGCGGCGATGGCGGCGGCTCGGTGGTTCTCGATCGCCGAGTCGATCCGCTGCGCGGTGCGCTCCTCGACCCCGTACGCGCGGATCGCCTGGGCCCCCACGACGGCCTCGGAGATGGCTGCGAGCAGGTCCCCGACGCGCTCGCGAACCGTGGTGTAGCCGCGGCCGACGACGCCCTGCAGCAGGCGGATGATGAAGAAGAGCGGGACGAAGCAGGCCCAGACGACGAGGGCGAGCAGGGGGCTGTACACGAGCATGAGGACCGTCGCCAGGCTGATCTGGGCGACGTTCACCAAGAGCATGAGCCCGCCGAACTGCACGAACATCGAGATCGTGTCGACGTCGGACGTGACCCGGGAGACGAGGGACCCTCGCCGTTCGGTGTTCTGCGTCAGCATGGCGAGGTCATGGATGTGGCGGAACCCGTGGACCCGCAGCGTCGCGAGGCCGGTCTCGGAGGAGCGGAACAGGCGGACGTTGACGAGGTAGGCGGACAGCGCGGTGACGACGACGCCGGCCAGGGCCAGCGCGAGGTACCGCAGGACGACCTCAGGGCGGGGTCCGCCCGAGCCGAGGATCCCCTCATCCGTCACCCGCTGGACGACGAAGGGCACGAGGACCCGGCCGAGCGTCGAGAGCCCGGCGAGGAGCACGGTGACCCCGATGCCCCGGCGCAGCTGGGGCGACAGCTGGATGCCACGACGAAGCGTGGCCCAGGTCGACAGCTCCCGCCCGGACGCGACGCCGTGGTGCTCCACCGGGGCCACGAAGCGCCTGCTCATCGGGAGACCTCCTCGGCGCTCGTGATCGCGGCGCGCTCTGCGGCTTCGCGGGCGTAGGCGGTGACCAGCCCCTCGTAGCCTGCGCAGCGGCCCAGCAGCTCGGCGTGCGTGCCGTGGTCGACGACGTGCCCCTCCTCGACGTAGACGACCTCGTCGGCGAGGAGAACCGTCGCCATCCGGTAGGCGACGACGACGACCGTCGTCCCGGAGCTCGCTGCGCGCAGCCGGGACAGGATCGCCTGTTCCACCGACGGGTCGACGGCCGAGGTGGCGTCGTCGAGGATGAGCAGCTGGGGGTCTCGGATGACTGCGCGGGCCAGGGCGACCCGCTGCCGCTGGCCGCCGGACAGGCTGGCCCCCCGCTCCCCGACGCGTGTGTCCAGTCCGTCCGCGAGACGCCGCACGAAGGCTGCGGCGTGCGCCACCTCGAGGGCCCGCCAGACCGTCGCGTCGTCGTGCGGGGACCCCAGCGTGACGTTGCCACGGACGGTGTCGTCGAAGAGGAAGGTCTGCTGGGGGACGAGGGCGGCGACCTCGGACACGCCGCCACGCCGCACCTCGCGCAGGTCCACCTCGTCGATGAGGACGACACCGGAGTCCGGGTCGACGAGGCGCATGAGCAGGTTCGCCAGCGTCGACTTGCCGCTGCCCGTCGGCCCGACCAGGGCCACGGTGGCGCCGGCCGGGATCGCGAGGGTGACGTCGACGACAGCGGGGTTGACGGTCGGCTGGCCCTCCTCCGTCTCGATCTCGTAGGCGTACGAGACCGACTCCGCCGCGACAGCGCTCGCCCGACCTCGCGGCAGGTGACGGTCACCGTGGGCCATGGCGCCGGTCGCGTCGAGCACGGCCGACACCCGACGCCAGCCGACCACCGAGCGGGGCAGCTCGCCCAGCACCCACCCGAGCGCCCGGACCGGGAAGGCGGTGATGGAGAACAGGTAGGCGACCTGGACCACCTCGGCCGCTGTGAGGCCGCCGGAGCGGACCCGGTGGGTCCCGACGAGGAGCACGGCGAGCGTCCCCAGGGTCGGGATCGACTCGATGGCCGGGTCGAACCGGCCACGCGTCCGGCCCACCTCGATGTTCGCGTCGCGCAGCTCGTCGGCCACCGCCCGGAACCGCTCCGTCTCGTGGTCCTCCCGACCGAGTGACTTGACGACGAGCGCGGCCTCGAAGCTCTCGTGGGCAACTTCCGACACGTCGGCCCGCAGCTGCTGGGCCCGGGTCATCCTCGGGGACATCGCCCGCTGGAAGGCGACGTTGGCCGCGAAGAGCATCGGGAAGACCGTCAGGCCCACGAGGGCGAGAAAGGGGTCGACGACGAGCATCTGGACGATCCCGAACGCCAGCATGACGACGACCCCGATCGCCATGGGCAGTGGGGCGAAGATGTTCCACGTCGCCTCGACGTCGGCGTTTGCGTTGGAGAGCAGCTGGCCCGACGGGTGCCGGTGGTGCCAGCTGAGGGGCAGCCGCAGGTACTGACGCGTCACGTCGCGCCGGTACTGCGCCCCGAGGTTGTACATCGCGATGCCCCCGGCGAGGCGTCGACCGATGACACCCACGACGTTGACGACGACGACGGCGCTGAGAACCCCGCCGACGAACCACAGCTGGGCTCCGGTGGCTCGTCCCGCCGCGATGGCCGGGGCGACCGCCTCCTGCACGGTCCAGCCGATCGCCCAGGCGGTGAGCCCGGTCATGACGCCGTAGACGGTGGCCCCGAGGACCGCGACCGAGAACCAGCCGCGCTGGCCGGCGATGCCGCGGCGGACGACAGCCAGCCCCTCCCGCAGGGTGGAGCCCCCCGGAGGCGGTTGGACACCGGTCACGGGTGGAACCCCGCGCGGGGAGCAGTGGGCACCCAGTACCGCCGGCTCGTCCCCCTGACGTCCTCGAGGACGCCCCCGGCGGCCAGGATGGTGCGGGCGGAGGCGAGGTTGTCGTCCTCGCAGGTGACGAGCGCCGGGTCGACACCGAACCGCGCGGCGATGCCGAGGGCCTGCCGGAGCGCTGCGGTGGCGACGCCCCGGCGTCGGGCGCTCGGCCGGACGGCGTAGCCGATGTGGCCCCCGACGACGAGGAGTGCAGCGGTGAGGCGATGGCGCACCGTGATGGTGCCGACGAGCCGTTCGTCGTCGATGACCCACCGGTAGGACGCGGGCACCCAGCCCTCGGGGAGGTCCGAGCCGTCGACCTCATAGGAGGCGAGCAGGTCCACCCAGGCCTCGAGCCCGCCCGGTCGCTCGAGGTCGGCCCGGTCGTCGGGCCGGTACGCCGAGCCATGGATGGCAGCCGTCCCGAACTCGTCCACGAGCTCCCACCACTGATCGGCCAGGAGGCTGGTCGGTCGGACGAGTTCGATCACTCCACGACCCTAGGTGGCCGCCCGCCTCCCGTGCCACCGCTTTGGGCCGCCCGGGTCCGGAGCCCGCGCTCCTGAGAGGATGTCGGACATGAAGCGACACGCCTGGTCCGAACGCCAGCTCCTCTGCGACGAGCTCGAGCGGCTGGGCCCGGACGCCCCGACCCTCTGCGAGGGCTGGGCGACCCGTGACCTCGCGGCCCATCTGCACGTCCGCGAGAGCCGACCCGACGTCAGCATCGGGGCGTTCGTCCCACCCCTCGCCGACCGGCTGGAGCGGGAGCGGGGCCGCCTCGCCCACGGGGACTACGCGGCACTCGTGTCCCGGGTGCGCGCCGGAGCGCCCCGGTGGAACCCGATGTCGCGCCCCCGAGTCGACGAGGTGGCCAACCTCGTCGAGTACTTCGTCCACCACGAGGACGTTCGCCGCGCCCAGCCGGGCTGGGAGCCACGGGAGCTCCCGGAGGACCTGCAGCGCGCGCTCTGGGGGGCCCTGCGCCGCGTCGCCCGCCTCATGTTCCGCCGGTCGCCGGCGGGCGTCGTCCTCGTCGCGCCGGGCATCGGCAGGCACGCCGCCAAGCTCCCTGACACGCACGGCACGGTGATCGTCCGCGGAGCCCCCGCCGAGCTCGTCCTCTTCGCCTACGGGCGCGCCGACCACGCCGAGGTCGAGCTCGAGGGGCGCGCCGTCGACGTCGTCGCGCTCCGAGGGGCGCGGCTCGGGCTCGGCTGACCCGACGGTCCGGCTCAGCGCACGGTGACGCCAGCGGCGCGCATCGCGGCCTTGACCTCGCCGACGGTCAGCTCGCCGAAGTGGAAGACGCTGGCCGCCAGGACCGCGTCCGCGCCTGCGTCCACGGCGGGCGCGAAGTGCTCGGCCCGCCCAGCTCCCCCGCTGGCGATGACCGGCACCGTGACCGCGGCGCGAACCCGGCGGATCAGCTCAAGGTCGAAGCCCCCCTTCGTGCCGTCGAGATCCATCGAGTTGAGCAGGATCTCCCCGGCGCCCAGCTCGGCGGCACGCGCGCACCACTCGATGGCGTCGAGATCCACCGGCGTGCGACCGCCGTGCGTCGTCATGACGAAGTCGTCGGTGCGTCGGCCGGAGCCGTCGACGCGTCGGCGGACATCGGCCGACAGGACGAGGACCTGGGCGCCGAAGCGGTCGGCGATCTCGGCGATCAGTTCCGGCCGGGCGATGGCGGCCGTGTTGACCCCCACCTTGTCCGCCCCGGCGCGGAGCAGGCGGTCGACGTCGTCGACGCTGCGCACTCCCCCGCCGACGGTGAGGGGGATGAAGACCTGCTCCGCGGTCCGCCGGACCACGTCGTACGTCGTCTCGCGGTTCCCCGAGCTCGCCGTGACGTCGAGGAAGGTCAGCTCGTCGACCCCTTGGGCGTCGTAGAGCGTGGCGAGCTCGACCGGGTCGCCGGCATCGCGCAGGTCGGCGAAGTTGACGCCCTTGACGACACGGCCGGCGTCGACGTCGAGGCAGGCGATGACGCGGGTGGCGACGGAGGTTCGGACGGGCACGGGCCAAGCGTAGTTCGCGGGTAGGGTCGCGCTCATGTGGGACCAGATCACGGGACCGGCGGATCCGCTCCACGTGGAGGCCGTGGTCGAGCTCGTCCTCGATGTCCTGCCTCGCTGCGGGGACATCGCGGTCGTCGCCGTCGACGGCCGGAGCGGCGCCGGGAAGACCACCCTCGCGCGCGGCGTGGCCGCGGAGCTGGCCGGCTTCGGGACCGTCGAGGTGGTCCACATGGACCAGCTGTATCCCGGGTGGGAGGGCCTCGCGGAGTCGTCGGAGATCCTCGCCACGCGCATCCTCGAGCCGCTCGCGCGGGCGAGCCCAGCGGCATACCCCCGCTGGGACTGGGACGAGGACCGCTGGGACGGGACGGCGAGCGTCCGGCCAGCCGACTTCCTCGTCGTCGAGGGCTGCGGCTCGAGCATCGGGCCGGCGCGGCCGTTCGCCGCCGTCACCGTCTTCATGGAGGCCGACCGCGAGCTCAGGAGACAGCGCGGGCTGGCCCGCGACGGCGAGGCGTACCGGCCCCACTGGCAGCGCTGGGCGGCCCAGGAGGACGCCGTCTTCGCGGCGGACGACACCAAGGCTCGGGCCGACCTGGTCATCGACACGAGCGCCGGAGGTCTCCCGCCGCCAGCGTGGAGCCCACCGACGTGACGGCCGAGGTAGCGGCTGCGCGGGCCCTCAAGCCGCTCCCACCCGCGTGGCTCATGGCGGTGGCCCTCGTCGCCGTCGCAGCCAACCTGCGCACGGCGATCACGAGCGTGCCGCCCCTGCTCGACGCGATCGCCGCCGACCTGGGACTGAGCCACGCCGCGGCCGGAGCCCTGACCACGCTGCCCGTGCTCTGCATGGGGTTGTTCGCCCCCCTCGCCTCCGCGATCGCGCACCGCCTCGGCGCGGTCGCTGCGGTGCTCGCCGCCCTCGGGTGCGCGCTGGCCGGCACGCTGAGCCGATGGTTCGGCGACGACGTCGTCACCCTCTACCTCGGCACCTTCGTCGCAGGGGTCGGCATCGCCGTCGCCGGCACCCTGCTCCCCCGGCTCGTCAAGACGTTCTTCCCACCGCACCGAGCGGGCCTCGTCACCGGCCTCTACATGTTCGCCATGATGGGCGGGGCCGCCCTCGCGTCCGGGCTCTCGGCTCCGCTGGCCGACCGGTTCGGGTCATGGCAGCCCTCGCTCGCCTCGTGGTCGGTCATCGTGTTCGTCGGCCTCGTCGCGTGGGCACCCTTCACCGTCCGCGCCAACCCGCACCACACGCCGGGCGAGGAAGGGCGCGGCCGACTCCCGTGGCGCCACTCGACCGCGTGGGTCGTCGCCGCCTACCTCGCCCTGCAGTCCTGGTGCTTCTACTCCGCGGTGACCTGGCTGCCCCCGACCTACGTCGAGCTCGGCTGGGACCGGTCGTCGGCGGGCTACCTCGGCGCGGCCTTCAGCGGCGCGCAGGTCGTGTCCGGGCTTCTCGGCCCCCTGCTCAGCGACCGGACGCACGACCTGCGCCGACTGCTCCTTCCGGCCGCCGTCCTGGCCGTGGCCGGCTGCCTCGCGATCTGGCTCGCCCCCCAGAGCGCCCCCTGGCTCTGGGCCGTCGTGCTCGGGCTCGGCCAGGGGGCCGCCTTCTCCGTGGCCCTCGTCCTCCTCGTCCGTTACGCCGGCACCCCCGAGGCGAGCGGTCGCCTCACCGGCATGGCCTTCCTCGTCTCCTACGGCGTCGCCTCCGTCGGTCCCCTGGCGATGGGCCTGGTACGGGACGTGACGGGAGGCCTCTCGCCGGTGTGGGTCGTGCTCGCGGGGCTCACCCTTGCGCAGGCGCTCGTCGTGGTCCGCATGCGCCCTGACCTGCGACGCGTCGACTGACCCGGCCGGGGGTTCAGGCCCCGGGGTCGGCGGGCTCGGGGCCGGCGGTACTGGGGCGGTCGCTCAGCCCCAGTAGTCGTCCCGAGCGTCCGCCGCGAGGTCCTCCTCCTGCGCCGTCCGCTCGGTGACCGTGAACTGCCCACGGTAGAAGAGCATCGGACGCCCGCGCCCGGTGTCGTCGAGCCCGAGGACCCGGCCGATGACGACGTCGTGGTCGCCCGCGACGTGCACCTGCTCCACGGCGCAGTGGATCCGCATCAGCGCATCGGTCAGACTCGGCCCGCCGTCCTCAGACGGATACCAGTCGAGCCCGTCGAACCGACGTCCGAGCGGCGACCCGAATCGCTCCACGATGTCCAGCTGCAGGTGGTGCAGGACGTTGACCGTGAACCGGCCCGTGTCGCGCATGTGCGGCCACGAACGCCCCCGGTGGTCAGCGCAGAAGAGGACGAGCGGCGGGTCGAGCGAGACCGAGGCGAAGGACTGGCAGGCGAAGCCGACCGGATCCCCGTCGAGCGTCGTGCCGGTCACCACCGTGACGCCCGTCGCGAAGTGGCCGAGCGCATGGCGCATCTCGTCGTGGGTCGGCTGCCGGCTCACTCCAGGCGTCACTCCGGTCGCCCTTCCGCGCCCTCGCCGAAGGCCTCGACGAGCGCGGCCAGCCGGGACGCCTCGTGGTCGGCGACCTCCCCGTCGGCCTTCTGGATCGCCATCACGGCCAGCGTGTCGCCGTCCAGCAGGTCGAGGCTCACCCAGGGTTCGCCACCCCCGAACTGGATGCCGACCACCTCCGGCCACTCGAGCGTCCGAGTGAGCAGCAGGTTGCGAATCGTCAGGCCGCTGCGGCTCGGCACCGCGACGATCGAGGCGTAGCGCCAGGCCAGCGCGGCGATGACCACGCCGACTCCGAAGAGCATGAGCCGGTCAGCGGGGCCCCAGCGACCGTCCTGGTCCGGCATGATCACCGCGATCGTGCCGAAGATGAGCAACGAGGTCCACACGACGGCGAGGGCAACCACTCGACCCCGTCGAGGCCGGAACGGCGCGAAGGGGTCAGCGGAACCTGGGTCGGGCGTGCCGCTCACAGTCGGCAGGCTGCGATGTCGGTGACGAGGATGGCCCGCGCGCCGAGGTCGTAGAGCTCGTCCATCAGCCGGTTGCGCCCGACTCTCGGGACCATCGCCCGCACCGCCACCCAGGCGTCGTCCTGGAGCGGCGACACGGTTGGGGACTCGAGACCCGGGGTCAGCTCGGTCGCCTGGGCGACGAGCTCCTTGGGGCAGTCGTAGTCGAGCATGACGTAGGTCCGAGCGGTGATGACGCCGGTCAGTCGGCGCTGGAGGACGGCGGTCGCCGCCTGCTCTCCGGGTCGGTCGCCCCGGATGAGGACCGCCTCGGACCTGAGGATCGGCTCCCCGAAGACCTCCAAGCCCTGCTGGCGCAGGGTCGTGCCGGTCTCGACGACGTCCGCGATGACGTCGGCGACCCCGAGCGTGATGGCCGTCTCGACGGCGCCGTCGAGACGGACCACGTCGGCCCTGACGCCGCGTCTCTCGAGGTCCGCGCGGACGAGCCCGGGGTAGGACGTGGCGACCCGCTGCGCGTCGATCTGGTCGACCGTGGTGACCTTGCCCGGCCGGGCGGCATAGCGGAAGGTCGAGGCACCGAACCCGAGCGCCATCACCTCGACGGCGCTCGACCCCGAGTCGAGGAGCAGGTCACGACCCGTCACGCCGGCATCGACGGTGCCGGAGCCGACGTAGACGGCGATGTCACGGGGGCGGAGGTAGAAGAACTCGACGTCGTTGTCCGGATCGGCGACGACGAGCTCCTTGGCGTCCCGACGGGTGCGATAGCCGGCCTCGCGCAGCATCTCGACGGTCGACTCGGAGAGGGAGCCCTTGTTGGGCACGGCGATACGGAGCATGGGGGGGTCCTCGGGCGTCGGGGGTGGTGCGGTGCTGTGCGGTGCGAGATCTCGTGGGTCAGAGATGGGCGTAGACGTCGTCGAGCGTGATGCCCTTGGCCAGCATGAGGACCTGGAGGTGGTAAAGCAGCTGGCTGATCTCCTCGGCGGCCTCTGCCGTGGACTGGTACTCGGCGGCCATCCAGACCTCGGCAGCCTCCTCGACGATCTTCTTGCCGATGGCGTGGACGCCCGCGTCGAGTGCGGCCACCGTCCCGGAGCCCTCCGGTCTGGTCATCGCCTTCTCGGCGAGCTCGGCGTACAGCTGCTCAAAGCTCTTCACGGTCTAGAGCGTACTTTCCGTATGCCGCTGGGCTGGCCGGCGCCCATTCCCTGACCAGGGCGCGCGGCTCGCTCCCCGGGCGAGCACACGCTCCAGACCCCTTCGGACCCTTCCGGAGGTCCCGACTCCGCTCACGAGCCGGAGCGGGATGCTCGCTCGGCTCCGCGCAGGGCGACGACGGTCGCCACGGCAGCGGTCGCCGCCTCATGGCCCTTGTCCTCGCTCGAACCGGGCAGCCCGGCGCGGTCGATGGCCTGCTCCTCGGTGTCGCAGGTGAGGACCCCGAACCCGATCGGCGTGCTGGTACGGAGCGAGACCTCGGTGATCCCGGTGGTCGCCGCCTGACAGACGTACTCGAAGTGTGGGGTACCGCCGCGGATGACGACGCCGAGCGCGACGAGGGCGTCGTAGCGGGGCGCCAGCGCGGCGCAGGCGACCGACAGCTCGAACGTGCCGGGGACACGGACCTCGTGCACGTCGGTGACACCGGCCGCCGAGAGTCCGCGACGGGCTCCGTCGAGGAGCCCGCTCATGACGTCTTCGTGCCAGCTCGCGGCGATCACGGCCACGGCGAGGCCGCGCCCGTCGACGGCGAGGCTGGGTGCTCCGTCCTTCATGTGAGCTCTCCTTCAGGCAGATTCGGTCTTGGCTTGGATGACGGCCGGCAGGTCATGTCCGAGGCGCTCCCGCTTGGTGACGAGGTAGCGCTCGTTCTCGGCGGCGACCTCGGTGTGCAGTCGCTCGACCGCGACCACGTCGATCTCGAAGTGACGGAGCGCGGCGACCTTGGTGGGGTTGTTCGTCAGGAGGACGACTCGGGTCGCCCCGAGGTCGTGGAGGACGGCGGCGCCTGCGGCGTACTCGCGCGCGTCGACGGGCAGGCCGAGCGCCGTCTGGGCGTCCACGGTGTCGGCCCCCCGGTCCTGCTCGGCGTAGGCGCGCAGCTTGTCGACGAGCCCGACCCCGCGTCCCTCGTGGCCGCCGAGGTAGACGACGACGCCGCCCTCCCGGCCGACCCGCGCCAGCGAGGCCTGCAGCTGCGGCCCGCAGTCACATCTCAGCGAACCGAAGGCGTCCCCGGTGAGGCACTCGGAGTGGAGGCGGACGAGCACCGGGGCCGCCGAGCGCGCGCCGTGCAGGCCGCGGGAGCTGACGAGTGCGACGTGCTCCTCGCCCGTGAGCGTGTCGCGGTAGCCGTGGGCGGTGAAGGAGCCGTGCCGGGTGGGGATCACGGTCGTGGCGAGGCGCTCCACCCGGTCGTGCTGCTGGCGCCAGGCGATGAGCCGCTCGATGGTGATCACGGGCAGGCCCTCGTCCCGCCCGAGCCGGACCACGGCGTCATAGCGCATCATCCGGCCGTCGTCGTGGACGAGCTCGCCGATGACGCCCACGGGAGGAAGCCCGGCCAGACGGGTCAGGTCAACGGCCGCCTCGGTGTGGCCGGGACGGGTGAGCACTCCTCCGGCGCGGGCCCGGAGCGGCAGGACGTGGCCGGGCCGGATCAGGTCGGTCGGGGCCGAGGCGGGGTCGGCCAGGACGCGAACGGTCCGGGTGCGGTCCGTGGCGCTGATGCCGGTGGTGACTCCCGTGGCGGCGTCAACCGACACCGTGTAGGCGGTCCGCAGGGGATCTCGGTTGTCCGCCACCATGAGCGGCAGCTCCAGCCGGTCCGCGAGCGCGTCCGGCATGGGCGCGCAGAGGTAGCCCGACGAGTGACGGATGGTCCACGCCATCCACTCCTCGGTGGCGGTGTGCGCAGCGAGGACGAGGTCACCCTCGTTCTCACGGTCCTGTGAGTCGAGGACGAGCACCGGACGCCCCGCGCGCAGGGCGTCGAGGGCCTCCTCGATGGTCGACAGGTCGCTCATGACTCCTCCTTGCTCAGCGCGCCGTGCCGGAGCAGGCTCTCGACGTACTTGGCCAGCACGTCGACCTCGAGGTTGACGGGATCGCCGACTCCCTTGTGCCCCAGGGTCGTGGCTCCCAGCGTGGTCGGGATGAGCGAGACGCTGAAAGTGGCGCCGTCGACGGCGGTCACGGTGAGGGACACGCCGTCGACCGTGATCGAGCCCTTCTCCACGACGTAACGGACAAGCTGACCCGGAAGGCTGAAGGTGACCACCTCCCACCGGTCTCCGGGCACCCGTTCGACGATGGTGGCCGTGCCGTCGACATGTCCCTGGACGACGTGCCCACCGAAGCGACCTGACGCAGCCATGGCCCGCTCCAGGTTGACCGGGTCTCCCGGGCGCAGTGCACCCAGGCTCGACCGCCGCAGGGTCTCCGCCATGACGTCGACGCTGAATCCGCCGGCGTCGTGGCTCGTCACGGTGAGACACACGCCGTTGACGGCGATGGAGTCCCCGTGAGCGGCGTCCGCAGCGACGAGGGGACCCTCGATGCGCAGGACGGCTGACTCCGGGGAGCTCTCGATCGTGCCCACCGTGCCGAGCTCTTCGACGATTCCCGTGAACATGTGCCTACTCCCTTCCCGTCACCACGACGCTCCGGGCCGGACGGACCGGATGCGAGGGGACGGCGTGAACTCGGACGTCGGCACCCACCTGGCTGACGTCGGTGATCTCAAGTCGTCGGATGCCGTCGATGGACCTGATCCCCAGGTCGCCCACGGCCGCCGGGCCGGCACCCAGGAGGGCCGGGGCCAGGTAGGCGTAGACGTCATCGACGAGGTCGGCCGCCCAGAAGGCGGCGGCCAACGTCGGCCCGCCCTCGAGCCAGACCTCCCGGACGCCCCTGGACCACAGGGCGGCGAGAACCGCGTGCACGTCCCGGGTGCGCAGGTGGAGGACCTCACCCGGCCCGGCGTGGACCCGCGCCGACGGCGGCACCGCACGCAGGCCGACCACGACGCGCAGGGGCTGGCTTCCCACCGGGCCCGGTGCGGCGGCCGCTCCGGGGGCCACCTCGGGCCCGGTCCGCCGATCCGTCGGGGCTACCACCGTGTCCGGGCGAACCGTGAGCCGGGGATCGTCCGCCAGCACGGTCCCGGTGCCCGCGACGATGGCGTCACGCGTGGCTCGGAGGGCGTGCACATCGGCGCGCGCGGCAGGACCGGTGATCCACTGGCTCGACCCGTCCGCCGCGGCGCTGCGGCCGTCGAGCGTGGCCGCGAACTTCCACGTGACGAGGGGCCGTCCCAAGGTGATCGTACGGACCCACCGATCGTTCAGCGCGGCAGCCTCATCGGCGAGGAGGCCGCCCACGATCTGCACCCCGGCGGCGCGAAGCACGTCGGCTCCCCCGCTCGCCTCCGCGTTCGGGTCCGCCTGGGCGTAGACCACGCGCGCGACGCCGGCCTCGACGAGCGCGTCGGAACACGGGCCGGTCCGACCCCGGTGCGCGCACGGCTCGAGTGAGACGTAGGCGGTGCCGCCCCGCGCCCGCTCGCCGGCCAGCGCGAGGGCGGCCGCCTCGGCATGCGGCGTGCCGGCCCCCCGGTGCCAGCCCTCGGCCACGACCTCGCCCGCTCGGTCGACGATGACGCACCCGACTCGTGGGTTGGGATCCGGCCACGGCGAGCGCTCGGCCAGGGCGATGGCCCGCAGCATTCGAGCCGCGTCGACGGGACTCTGGGGCGTCAGCTGCCCGCTGGGCACGGTCACTCCACCCGAGAACCGGCCAGCACCGGCTCGACGTCCCGGTGCTCGGTGCGCGACACCTGGACCCATTGAATGAACCCGTAGACGACGAACAGGCCGTAGAAGCTGTAGAGCACCGCAGTCGGCACGTATCCGGTGGCGAAGCCGAAGGGAACTCCGACGAGGTCGACGGCGATCCAGGCGAGCCAGAACTCGTTCCACCCGCGAGCCATCGCGAACGTCGCCACGACCGACCCGACGAAGATCCACGCGTCACACCAGAAGAACCACCACTCCGGGGTCCAGAACGGGTTCGGCGCGAGCGACCAGAGCCAGGTGAAGGCCTGGTGGACGGCCACGGTGCCGACCAGCCAGAAGCCGACCACCGCCACCCGCTCCCGCGAGGTGGCCCAGCGTGGGGTGATCGCCGCCCCACTTCGGTCCTCGGCGTGGCTCAGCCGGCGCACCTGGGTCCAGCGCCACCAGCCGTAGGCGCTCATGAGGATGAAGAAGACCTGCCGCCCGGCCTGTCCAAAGAGCGGCACGCGCTCATCCGCGCCGAAGAGCGCACCCAGGTAGACGAAGAAGAGCATGACGTTCGCGACGATGCCGACGGGCCAGGCCCAGACCCGACGTCGCATCCCGAACCACGCGGAGACGACGCCGATCAGCACGGCGATGAGCTCGGTCCAGTGCAGCTGGTAGACCCCGATCGGGATCGCTGCGTCGAGGACCTGCTGGAAGAGGTTCTTGGTCTCGTCTGCGAGGGCGAGTGACTGCATGTGGTGTTCGTCCTTGGAGTTCGTGGTGCTGAACGGACGAACTCCGGGGGACTCCACAGCTGGTGCCGTCGCGCCCCGCGGCCCTTTCAGGGTGCGCGAACCACACAGACACCAGTCTGTTTCGTGCTGCCTCCCATCCGGACTTTCACCGTCGGTCCCGGAGTTCCACCAGGTCAACCGGCCGCTCGTGAAGCTGATGAGCGGTCGGGTCGCGGACTATCACCGCCGGTTCGGAATTACACCGACCCCGGAGCACGTACAACCAGTATGCACCGTGAGCGCGCACGGGCCCACATCCGCTCACGTGACGGTCACCACCGGCTCCCGTCCAGGAGTGCGTCGCCCGTGGCCGGGCCTCAGTGGTGATGGGCCGCCACGAGGCTCCGGAGCTGGTCGACCGCGGCGGCCGCGTCCTCCGCGCCATAGACTGCGGAGCCGGCCACGAAGACATCGGCTCCGGCCTCAGCGCACTGCTCGATCGTCGTGGCGCTCACGCCGCCGTCGACCTGGACCCAGATCTCGCCACCGTGCCGCTTGACGGCCTCACGCACCTGTCTCACCTTGGGCATCTGGTCAGCCATGAACGACTGGCCGCCGAAGCCCGGTTCGACGGTCATGACGAGGACCATGTCCAGCTCGGGAAGGAGGTCCTCGTAGGGAGCGAACGCCGTGCGCGGCTTCATCGCCATCGCCGCTCGGGCGCCGGACGCCCGCAGTCGGCGCGCCAGCTCCCGAGGGTCTCGGGCCGCCTCGATGTGGAAGGTGACCGACTGACAGCCTGCCTCGGCATACAGGGGAGCCCAGCGGTCCGGGTCCTCGATCATCAGATGGGCGTCGATCGGGATCGGGCTGACCTTGAGCAGCGCTTCGACGACCGGCAGTCCGAGGGTGAGGTTCGGCACGAAGTGGGCGTCCATGACGTCGACGTGCGCCCAGTCGGCGCCGGCGATCCGCCCGAGCTCGCGCTCGAGGTTGGCGAAGTCGGCCGAAAGGATGCTCGGGGAGATCTGCACGGAGGACAGCGTAGTTGGGGCGAGCCCGACGCCGGGCCAGGCCTGCGAGGATGCCTGCATGCTGCAGCGTGCTCTCGAGGACGATGTCCTCGTACTCACCCTCAACCGCCCCGACAAGCGGAATGCCCTCAACCTGGAGCTGTGCCGAGCTCTCTGGGACGCACTCGACACAGCAGGCACGGGAGATGGGTCGGTCCGCGCCGTGGTCATCACCGGGGCCGGCTCGACGTTCTGCGCCGGGGCGGACCTCGACGGCGTCTACGGCGACGACTTCCTCGAAGCCCACTACGGCATGCTCGGCGCGATCACGACCGTGCCGGTCCCGGTCATCGCAGCCGTCAACGGCCCGGCGATCGGGGGCGGCACTCAGCTCGCGGCCGCCTGCGACCTTCGGATGGCCACGGCGGCGGCCCGCTTCGCCGTGCCGACCGCACGCAACGGCCTCGCCGTCGACCCCTGGACGATCCGCCGGCTGGTCCACCTCGTCGGGGGCGGGCACACCCGTGGCCTCCTGCTGGCAGCCGAGACGATGGACCTGGCCGCCGCGCTGACGAGCGGGCTCGTGCAGCGCGAAGGAGACGTCACCGACGCCATCGCCCTGGCCCACGACCTCGCCGGCCTGGCCCCCCTCTCGTTGGCCTACGCGAAGCACGTGCTCAACTCGCCGCAGCTCGCGGACGACGACCCTTCGCTCCGGGCGAAGTTCCTCGCGTGCTTCGCCAGCGAGGACGCAGCAGAGGCGGACGCCGCCAGGCGCGAACGACGCCGACCTGTCTTTCGCGGGCGGTGACGTCAGCGCTTGCGGAGCACCGCGAGGAACATCGCATCCGTGCCGTGGACCTGGGGCCACAGCTGGACGTACGGGCCGTCACCCAGCTCGGGAAGGGGCGCACCGGCCGCATCGAGGAAGAGTGGCCGGGCATCCTCCAGCTCGACGTCATCTCGCTTCCTCAGCACGTCCTGCACGACGAACCTCGTCTCGTTGAGGTGCGGACTGCAGGTCGCATAGCCGATGACTCCGCCCGCCCGGGTCGCCTCGATGCCCGACGCGAGCAGCTCGCGCTGGAGGGTCGCCAAGGCGGCCACGTCCTGAGGACGACGTCGCCACCGCGCCTCCGGACGTCGTCGGAGGGCCCCCAGGCCGGTGCAGGGGGCGTCGATGAGGACGCGGCTGTAGGCGCCCGGTGTCAGGCCACCGAGGTCCCGCCCGTCTCCGTGGCGCACCTCGACCGTCGTCCCGGCCTCGACGGCCGCTGCGACGGCGGCCGACAGGGTCTGCTCGACCAGCCGGGCACGGTGCGCATTGACCTCGTTGGCCACGAAGGGGATCCGACGTTGAACGGCGATGGAGGCGAGCAACCCCGCCTTGCCCCCGGGGCCGGCGCACAGGTCCAGCCAGCGCTCCCCGGTGATGGCGCCGGCCCCGACCTCGGCCGTCGCGATGGCCAGGGCGAGCAGCTGCGACCCCTCGTCCTGGACCGCTGCCCGGCCCTCCCGGACCGCCGCGATCGCACCGGGGTCCCCGTCCGGCAGGACTGCTCCCACCGGGCTCGTGCTCGAGGCGACCGCACCGGAGGCCGCGAGCTCAGCCACGGTCGCCAGCCCGGGTCGCGCCGCAAGGGACACCTTGGCAGCCGCGTTGTCCGCCTCGAGGAGGCGGGCCAGCTCGGGCTCCACCCCGTTCGCCGCAACACGGCCGTGACCGATGAGAGCAGCCCGGAGGGCCTTGACGATCCACAGCGGGTGTGACGTGCGGATGGCGAGCGCCTCGGTCGGGTCGGTGACCCCCTCGGTGACGACGTCCAGCCACTCGTCAAGTCCACGCTCGCTGATCCGGCGCATCACCGCGTTGACGAAACCGGCGGCACCCGACCCGTTGACCTGGCGTGCGAGCGCCACCGTCTCGTCGACGGCGGCGTGGCTCGGAACACGCATACCCAGGACCTGGTGGGCGCCGAGGCGGATGCTGTCGAGGACCGCAGGGTCGATCTGCTCGACCGGACGGCCGGCGGCGCGGGTTGTGATCGCGTCGTAGAGCCCAGACAACCGGGTCGCCCCGTAGACGAGCTCGGTGGCGAACGCCGCGTCCCGTCCGTGGAGGCGCTTCTCGCGCAGCAGCTTGGGCAGGGCGAGGTTGGCATAGGCACCTTGGTTGATCTCGCGCATGACGGTGTAGGCCGTCAGTCGGGCGGGGTCGGTCCGTCGGGCTCGCTCAGCGGGTCGCTGGGCTGAACGGTGCTGGGCCGACCGGCCCCGGGCGGGGGGCCGCTGGCGGCCTCCACGGCGCTCGTCACTCATTCGCCGACCCGCTCTCCAAGTGCTACCCGTACTCCCCGGGCCCAGTCGGGGGCAGGCATGGGCCGTCTCCCGTGCCCCTGGACCGACCCGAGACGAACCGGTGACGTTGCCGTGCCCACGAAGACCGCCTTGCGCATGACGAGAAGTTCCCCCGTCGCGACGGTGGACCCGTCTGGCAGCTCCCCAGGGGAGACCACGGTGACCGGCGCGACCTTGAGGCGCTCGCCACGGAACGTCGTCCAGGCTCCGGGTGCCGGGGTGCAGCCGCGGACGAGCCGGTCGATGGCGAGGGCTGGTCGGGTCCAGTCGATGTGGGCATCCTCGGTCTCGAGCTTGGGAGCAAGCGACACCCCGTCGAGCGGTTGGGGTTCGGCGACGAGCTCACCGGCCTCGATGCCGTCGAGAGTGGCGACGAGCAGCTCGGCCCCGGCCGTGGAAAGCCGGTCGAGGAGCTCACCGGCCGTGTCCGTCGGCCGGATGCGCTCGGTCATGACGCCGTAGACGGGACCCGTGTCCAGTCCGCGCTCGAGGCGGAAGGTCGATGCACCCGTGACCTCGTCCCCGGCGATGATGGCGTGCTGCACCGGCGCCGCGCCCCGCCAGGCCGGCAGCAGCGAGAAGTGCAGGTTGACCCACCCCTGTGACGGCAGCTCCAGAGCCACCTGCGGGATGAGGTTGCCGTACGCGACGACGGCACAGGCATCCGGCGCGAGCCTCCTCAGGGCGTCGAGGAACTCCGGGTCGCGCAGCGAGGTCGGCACAAGGACAGGGAGGCCCAGCTCCTCGGCTCTGGCCCTGACGGGGGAGGCTTCCAGCCGCCGGCCTCGTCCGGCCACGGCGTCCGGGCGGGTGATGACGCCGACGAGCTCGTGTGGGGACGCGGCGATGGCATCGAGGCTGGGGACGGCGACCTGCGGCGTTCCGGCGAAGACGACCCTCACGTCACATCCCCAGACCGAAGGTCGCGTGCGGGCTGACCCTGACCGTGGGTGGGGGCTCGCCGAACCACTCGGCTTCTCGGATGGCGCGCATCGCGGCCTTGCGGGCTGCCGGGTCGAGACGGTCGACGAAGAGGATGCCGTCGAGATGGTCCGTCTCGTGCTGGACGGCCCTCGCGAGCAGCTCAGTGCCCTCGAGGACGACGGGCTCGCCATGCATGTTCTGGCCCTTGGCGACCACCGAGAGGGCCCGACGCGTCTCCACGGTCACCCCGGGAATGCTGAGGCAGCCCTCCGGCCCCTCCTGCTCCTCGTCCGACAGTGCCAGCAGGGGATTGACGAGATGCCCCACGATCCCGTCGACCCAGTACGTGAACACGCGCAGGCCGACCCCGATCTGTGGCGCGGCCAGGCCCGCCCCCGGAGCGTCGAGCATCGTGTCCTGAAGGTCCTGGACGAGCACCCGCAGCTCCTTGTCGAAGTCGATGACCTCGGCGGCGGGAGTGCGCAGCACTGGATCACCGAAGAGGCGGATGTCCTTGATCGCCACAGGCTTCAGTCCTCGGGGTCGACGGCGCCCGGATGGGCGAGGAAGGCCAAGTCTAGGCGGGCCCGTTGTCAGGCCAGACGCTCGACCTCGAGCGTGAAGTTCTGGTCGCGCAGGCGCTCGATGAGCACGTCCCCGAGCGCCGTGGCCGGCGTGAGCACCCCGGCCCGGGCAGGCAGTCTGTCGCGGTCCTGCAGGAGTGCCAGGACCGCCTCGCCGAGCATGACTGCGGTCCCGGTGTAGCCGGGGTCGTACGGGGCCGCGACCCGGGCGAGGTAGGTGGCACCACCGGACGTCCTCGTCCGGATCTCCATCCGGAAGCGGCCGCCAGCCAGCCGCTCCTCACTCGGGCCCTCCCCCGGCTTGGGCAGGACCCGGTCGAGGACGGCCCGGGTCGGACCCCAGGACAGGCCCGCGAGGCCCCCCGCGAGGCCGACTGCCATGCCACCGGCGAGGAGCGGCGCCAAGGGGCCGGAGCCGAAGTCGACGACCTCCCGGTACCGGAAGTCGCGCCCGTAGGACCAGTCCGTCAGGGTGTTCGACATCCGCACGATCCGGGTGTTGAACCCGGCCATCACGAACGGTCCGTTCCACCGACCGGTCTGCGGGTCTCGCTGCACCGGGAGCAGCTTGCGCAGGCGGCTCGGCAACCCTCGGGGCCGACGGGCTCCTCCCGACGGCTCCTCGCCCCGGCGGTGGCTCAATGCATGGGGGTCCCCGAGGACCCGTCGAGCGTCGGGGTCGTTGGCCGCCGCCATTGCCTGGTGCCGCGCCGAGTGGAAGGTGCCACCGCTGAAGCCGCCCTTGGCAGACCTCACCGCGAGCACGGTGTCGCCGAGGGTCCCGGTCCCGTCGGCGGCAGCCCGGCGAGCCAGGAGCAGCACGCCGAGGTCCGAGGGCACCGAGTCGTAGCCGCAGGCGTGCACGATCCGCGCACCTGAGGTCTGGGCCACAGAGCTGATCTCGTCGACCGACCAGCGCACGAAGAGGACCTCTCCGGTGAGGTCGGCATAGTGCGTGCCTGCCTCCGCACAGGCCCGCACCACCGCCTTCCCGTGGAGGACATACGGGCCGACGGTCGTCGCGAGAACCGTGGTCCGCCCCGCCAGCGAGCGGAGCGCGTGGGCATCGTGAGCATCGACCTCGATGACCTCCCACGCGGCGGCGGCGTCGCCGAGATCGGTCCGCAGCGTCTCCAGGCGGTGGCGCGACCGCCCGGCGAGTGCCACCCGCAGGCCGTCGGCCCGGCCGGCGAGATAGCGAGCGGTCAGCCGGCCGACGAAGCCGGTGGCCCCGTAGAGGACGATGTCGAGGTCGCGTGTCACCATGGCCGCCACTGTGCCATGCCGCCTCCGGGGGCGGCGGCCGGCGTCGCGCGCATCCCCGCTACCACTGGTCGAGGGGGTCGACCCGCACTGCGACGACCTCGGGCTCCTTGCGGGCCGAGCGGAAGGCCTTGAGCGCCGCCAAGGCGTGCGTGAGCTCTCCGGTCGCGTCGAGCGGGGCCCGGACCAGGGCATGCCAGCCCGGTCGGGCCGGCTCGCTCGTCTCGTCCGCCCGACCCGTCCTGGTCGCTCGCCAGACATCGAGGGGCATCGGGCCGAGCACCTGAGCCGCAGGGGGCACATCGAGCTGGGCCAGCGCGCCCTCGACACCCTCGCGGCTGCCGACCAGCCGAGCCATGCAAACCGCGGGAGGCAGACCGAGCTCACGACGCTCGGCAAGCTCCCGAGCAGCGAGCCAACCGGGGTCCCAGCGGACCAGCGCCTCGATCGCCGGGAGGGTGACCCCCTGCGGGACCCCGGCAAGGACGACGGTGCGCCCAGGACGAACGAGGGCGGCCGCAGCCATCCATCGACGAAGGGACTCCAGCGGGGCGTCGAGGACCGGGAGGTCCAAGCTTGCCCAGGCATCGAGCAGCAGGACCGCGGAGTAGCCGCCCTCGGCAACCGGTTCCGCGCCAGGGGTGGCGATGACGATGGCCGGCTCGGGACCGACGGCGGGAAGCACCTGGCCGGCCCGCGAGGTGTGGACCGGGTGGCCGGGCAGCGACCGCCCGATCTCCTCGGCCGTCCGCACGGCGCCGGTGACTGCGGCCCGGAGGCGTCGCGCGCCGCAGGACCGGCACTCGAAGCCGGCCGGCCCGAGACCTGACCCGCACCACCGACACCGCGCCGGGCTGCCCGCCGAGCCGACGGCGACCGGGCCCTGGCACCGAGGGCAACGGACCGGGGTCCGGCACTCGCCGCAGCTGAGGGCCGGCAGATAGCCGCGCCTCGGCACCTGGAGGAGGACCGGTCCGTCATGGAGCGCGTCCTTGGCCACCCGCCAGGCCCGCGAGGGAAGATGAGCCCGCGCACCAGGACCGTCGCGCTCGTCGTCCAGACCCTCGCCAGCGATGACGACGCGCGGCTGGGCCGCTCGCGCGACGTCGAGGTCGGCCGTCATGGCCACGAACCGTCCCGCCTCAACCTCGGTCTGGACACGGAGGCTGCGCCCGAAACCCCCGGAGAGCAGCGCGGCGCCGCGTTGCTGCGCCCGGAGGGCAAGGACCACCCCGACGTGGTGGTAGGGCGCACGCGGCTCCGACAGGAGGTCATCCCCGTCGTCCCACCACCCGACCAGGCCGAGGTCGCGCACCGGCGCGAAGGCAGCCGCACGGGTCCCGATCACGACCCGCACATGTCCTCGCAGCACCTTGAGCCACGACGTGTACCGCGCCTGGGGTCCCTGGTCGGCCGTCAACCGCACGTGCCGTCCCCGACCCAGTGCACGGATGAGCGCCGCGTCGAGCCGGTCGACGTCCCGGTGGTCGGGAACGACGACGACCGCGCCGCGACCGCCCGCCAGGGCGGCAGCGACCGCGGCCGCGAACGCCTCTGGCCAGTCGGCCCCAGGGGGTTGGCTCGGCAGCGCCGTCCAGGCCGCCGCCGGGCCCTGTCCCCCCGCCACCCTGCGCAGCCACGCGGAGCCGGCCGGGTAGGCCGCCAACGGCACCGTGCCCGTGTCAGCGCCGGCCTCAGCGCCGGCCTCAGCGCCGGCCTCAGCGCCGGCCTCAGCGCCGGCCTCAGCGCCGGCCTCAGCGCCGGTCTCAGCGCCGGTGCCGGGGTCAGGGTCGGGGTCCGGGTCAGGGTCAGGGTCAGGGTCAGGGTCAGCTGCCGGGAGGAGGGGCAGGTTGCGCTCTGCCGTCGCGTGACGTTTGGGGACCGCGAGCCGCAGCACGTCGCTCAGGGTCCCCGCGTACCGGTCGGCCACGGCTCGGCACAGGTCAAGGATCTCGGGAGTGAGGACCGGCTCGGGACTGACCACCTTGCGGAGCGGGGTCAGGCGTCCTTCGTGCTCCGCCTCCGCTCGGCGCGCGACCACGAAACCCTCGAGGTCGCGCCCGGCGAACCGCACCCGGACCCGGGCGCCCGGCACGGCATCGGCGGACTGGTCAGCCGGGACCGCGTACTCGAACACCCGGTCCAGGTGCGCCAGCGGGGTGTCGACGACGACGGCCGCGACCGGACCGAGCTCCGGTGGCAGCGCGTTCGTCACCGACGTCCGTGCGTCCGTGCCGGCTCCCACGCCGTTGCCCACACCGTTGCCCAAACCGTCGCCCACGAGGGCGAACCTAGCGTCAGCCGGAGACAGCGGCCCGCAGGGCCTCGACCCGGTCGGTGCGCTCCCACGTGAAGGCATGGTCCACGCCGTCGGCCTTCGTCCGACCGAAGTGGCCGTAGGCGGCCGTCGGAGCGTAGATCGGGCGAAGCAGGTCCAGCGCGTCGACGATCGCGGCGGGGCGCAGGTCGAAGACCTGGCCGATCGCATCCTGGATCCGGTCGACGGGGACGGTCTCGGTGCCGAACGTCTCGATGTAGAGGCCGACCGGCTGCGCCTTGCCGATCGCGTAGGCCACCTGGACCTCGCACCGTGACGCAAGACCGGCGGCCACGATGTTCTTGGCGACCCAACGCATCGCGTACGCGCCGGAACGGTCGACCTTGCTCGGGTCCTTGCCGGAGAAGGCGCCACCACCGTGGCGCGCCATCCCGCCGTAGGTGTCGACGATGATCTTGCGACCCGTGAGCCCGGCGTCGCCCATCGGCCCGCCGATCTCGAAGCGGCCGGTCGGGTTGATCAGGGCCCGGTAGGACGAGACGTCGAGGTTGCTCCCCCCGGCGTGGAGCTCCTCGAGGACAGGTGCGATGACGTGCTCCTTGATGTCCGGCTCGAGCAGGCCCTCGAGGGACACGTCAGGTGCGTGCTGGGTCGAGAGCACCACGGTGTCGAGGCGAACCGCGCGGTCGCCGTCATAGGCGATCGTCACCTGGGTCTTCCCGTCCGGCCGCAGGTAGGCGAGCTCGTTGCTCTTGCGAACCTGAGTGAGCCGCTCCGCGAGGCGGTGGGCCAGGAAGATCGGCAGCGGCATCAGCTCGGGCGTGTCATTGCACGCGTAGCCGAACATCAGACCCTGGTCGCCCGCGCCCTGCTTGTCCATCGGGTCGACGCCGCCGTGCCGGGTCTCGTGTGCGGTGTCCACGCCCTGGGCGATGTCCGGCGACTGTGCGCCGATCGAGACCGACACCCCGCAGGTGCGGCCGTCGAAGCCCTTCTGCGAGCCGTCATAGCCGACCCGCAGGATGGTCTCGCGCACGATCCGCGGAATCTCGACGTAGCCGGTGGTGGAGACCTCCCCTGCGACGTGGACGAGCCCCGTGGTGACCAGCGTCTCGACCGCGACCCGCGCCTGGGCGTCCTCCGCGAGCAGCGCGTCGAGGATGGAGTCGCTGATCTGGTCGCAGATCTTGTCCGGGTGTCCTTCAGTGACGGACTCGGACGTGAAGAGGCGTGCGGACACGAAGGCTCCTGGCTGATGGGTGGCGGTGACGGCGAGTGTAGTCCCCGGTCAGAACAGGGGTTCTACGGCGTCCAGCACCGCGTCGGCGACGTCGTCCTTCGAGGCGGGACCGACGGTGTGGACCTCGTCGCTCCCCCGCAGGAGGAGGTGGACGGTGTTGTCGTCCAGACCGAACGCCTTGTCGAAGCCGACCTCGTTGGTGACCTGCAGGTCGCTGCCCTTGCGGGCGAACTTGGCGCGCGCATGGTCGAGCACCGAACCGCTCGAGTCCCCGGTCTCGGCGGCGAAGCTGACGATGAGCGGCCTCGATGTGCCGCGGCGGGCCCGGTCCGCGACGAGCCCCCTGACGATGTCGGGATTCTCGACGAGCTCGAGGCGCAGGCCCTCACCGTCGTCGCCCTTCTTGATCTTGCTGGCCTGCATCGTGGCCGGCCGGAAGTCTGCCGGAGCGGCCGCCATCACGACGAGGTCGGCATCGGCGGCGGCCGCGGTCATGGCCTCCTGGAGCTCGAGCGTCGTGCCGACCGCGACGACCCTGACCCCGTCGGGGGCCGGCAGCGTGACGTTGGCCGCGACGAGCGTGACCTCGGCACCCCGGGCGGCCGCCGCGCGCGCGATGGCGACGCCCTGTTTGCCCGACGACCGGTTGCCCAGGTAGCGGACCGGGTCGAGCGGCTCGCGGGTGCCGCCGGCGGAGACGACGACCTTCCGACCTGACCAGAGGCCGGATGCCGCTGAGCTCGCTCCCGGGGTCACGTCACCGGCCGCGCCCTCCCGCGCCGAGGCGCCGTCGAGGGCGGGAGGAGCGTCAGGGAACGCGTCGACGATGGCGAGCACAGCGGCATACAGCACGTCTGGGTCGGGCAGGCGTCCGGCGCCGGTGTCCTTGCCGGTGAGGCGGCCCTCGGCGGGGTCGATGACGTGGACCCCACGCTCGCGGAGGGTCGCGACGTTCGCCCGGGTGGCCGGGTGGTGCCACATCTCGGTGTGCATCGCGGGGGCCAGCACGACCGGGCACCGGGCCGTGAGGAGGGTGTTGGTGAGCAGGTCGTCGGCCAGCCCGTGGGCGGCCTTGGCGAGGAGGTCCGCGGTCGCGGGAGCGACGACGACGACGTCCGCCTGCTGGCCGATGCGCACGTGCGGCACCTCGTGGACGTCGGTCCAGACGTCGGTGCTGACCGGTTTGCCGGAGAGCGCCGCCCAGGTCGGGGCGCCCACGAAGCTGAGGGCTGCCGCGGTGGGGACCACCGTGACGTCATGTCCGCTCTCCGTGAAGAGCCGAAGGAGCGAGCAGGCCTTGTAGGCGGCGATGCCGCCGCTCACGCCGAGGACGACGCGCATCGGGCGGGGCGCCTCAGGACTCGGTCGGCTCGGAGGTGAGGAGTCCCTCGTTGATCTCGCGCAGGGAGATGGACAGCGGCTTCTCGTGGACCTCGGTCTCGACGAGGGGACCGACGTAGTCGAGCAGACCCTCCTGCAGCTGCGAGTAGTACGCGTTGATCTGGCGCGCCCGCTTGGCTGCGTAGATGACGAGGGCGTACTTGGAGTCCGCGGCCCTCAGGAGGTCGTCGATCGGCGGGTTCGTGATGCCGATGGGAGCAGCCTGGGTACCGGACACAGTGATCTCGTTTCGTTGGGGTCGTTCGGGCAGTCGTGGTCGTTCAGGGACGCGGGCCGCCACGTCGAAGCGGTGTGCGACACCGACGGGATCACCGGCCGGGGCGTCCCGATCTCATCAATGATACGAGTTCTTCGCTGGCGCGCCGAACATCGTCGTTGACGACGACCCGGTCGAACTCGAACTGGGCCGCCAGCTCGGCCTGCGCGGTGTCCAGCCGACGGCGCCGCTCCCCCTCGTCCTCGGTGCCCCGGCCCACCAGCCGCCGGACGAGCTCGTCCCAGCTGGGCGGGGCCAGGAAGACGAAGAGCGCGTCCGGCCACGTCACCCTGACCTGCCGGGCCCCCTGCAGGTCGATCTCGAGGAGGGCGTCCCGACCCTCCCGGATCGCCCGCTCGACGGGGCCCCGCGGCGTGCCGTACTTGGCCACCCCGTGGACGACTGCGTGCTCGAGGAACTCCCCGGCCACCACGAGGCGGTCGAACTCCTGGTCGTCGACGAAGTGGTAGTGCACCCCGTCGACCTCGCCGGGACGCGGCTTGCGCGTCGTCATCGACACGGAGAACCACACGCCCGGGAAGTGGGTGCGGACGTAGGCGGCGATGGTGCCCTTGCCCACCGCAGTCGGTCCGGCGAGGACGGTCAGCCGTCCGGGCTCGCGCGGCGCCGTCCCGGAGCCAGCCGTCACGGCCGCTCGAACCGACGCAGCAGCGCGGCGACCTGGTTCGCGCCCAGCCCGCGAACCCGACGGGACTCGGCGATGCCGACCTCCGCCATGATCGCCTTGGCCCGGACACGCCCGACTCCCGGGAGTGACTCGAGCAGCTCGGTCACCTTCATCTTCCCCACGACGGGATCGACCTTGCCGTCCTCGATGACCTCGGCGAGCGAAGCGCTGCCGTACTTGAGGCGGTTCTTGACGACGGCTCGCTCCCGGCGCGCTGCGGCAGCCTTCTGGAGGGCTGCGGCGCGCTCTTCGGGGGTGAGCGGTGGAAGGGCCACGGTATGAAGTCTCCTCGCTGGACACGTCACGCGACGTGCCGGTTGGCCTGGCCGGCTGAAAGGGCCGAACGGACTGACAGGGTTCAGCGCCGAACCTAGCGATCGGGGGGCCGCCGGTGCAACGCGGGGACCGCGTCTCACGATCCTCGAGAGTCGGGACTCAGCGTGCCCATTGGGTGAGCACGTCGGCGGACCGGGCGACGGCATCGATGAGTCGGTGCGGCTCGGGTCCCGCGGCCAGGATCTCCCGGCTCGACGACGCGAGGACCTGGCCGCGGGCTGATCCGAACGTCCGCTCGAGCGCGGCGACGTCGCCGCCCTGCGCGCCGAACCCCGGGGCCAGGACGGGCGCCGCGGTGGCGCCCAGGTCGAGGCCGAGCTCAGCCACCGCGGGACCCACGGTGGCTCCCACCACGAGGCCGACGTGACCGAGGTGGCCTC
The DNA here is from genome assembly GCF_000184685.1 of Intrasporangium calvum DSM 43043. Taxonomy (NCBI): domain Bacteria; kingdom Bacillati; phylum Actinomycetota; class Actinomycetes; order Micrococcales; family Intrasporangiaceae; genus Intrasporangium; species Intrasporangium calvum. Next base: position 1,820,573 of record NC_014830.1, on the reverse strand, counting down.
GGGCCCGGGCCGCCGCGTTGTCGGCAGCGGCACCCCGGACGATGCTGCCGGCCACCGACTCATCACCCCGGCGGGCGTGCTGGACGCTCGGCCCCTCGAGGTTCGAGGTCAGCGCGAGCACGAACACCCCCCTGCCGCTCTGACCAGCGAGATCGATGGCGGGACGCAGCGCCTCGTAGCCGAGGAAGGGGCTGATGGTCAACGCGTCCGCCGGCGACGGCGCCGTCGGAGCGAGATACGCCTGCGCGTAGGCGTCCATGGTGGAGCCGATGTCGCCGCGCTTGGCATCGAGGATCGTCACGGTGCCCGACTCCCGCAGCTCCGCCAGGACTCGCTCCAGGACCGCCACCCCGCGACTGCCGAAGACCTCGAAGAAGGCGGACTGGGGCTTCACCGCGGCGACGCGACCGGCGAAGGCCTCGACGCACGTGAGCGCGAACCGCTCGAGGCCGCCGACGTCATAGGTCAGGCCCCACGACTCGATGAGGGACCGGTGCGGGTCGATGCCAGCGCAGAGCGGTCCGTGGCGGCGCATGGCAGCGGCAAGTCTGGTCCCGAACGGTTCGGTCATGGGTTCCTCTCTTGGTGACGAAGCACCTGGATCAGTGGTCATTGGTCATCGGAGCCCGGCCGGCGGCAGGGTCGGATCTCCCGGCTGGGACTGCAGCGGACTGCACCACGGTGGGCAACGCATCGCCCAGGCTGGCACAGCCCCACGAGTCCAGCAGGCGCGCGAGGTCGTCCCGGACCCGCGCCGGGGCTCGGGGGTCGGCGAAGGTGGCACTGCCCACCTGCACGGCAGTGGCCCCCGCGCGGAGGAGCTCGAAGGCGTCCCGACCCGACGTGACCCCACCTACGCCGATGATCGGCGCAGGGGACATCCGACCCGCGAGCATCGCCTGGTGGACCCGCTGCACGGCGAGAACCGCCATCGGGCGGACCGCAGCACCCGAGGCCCGTCCCACCACGGACACCGGCCGGTGCGTGGGTGAGTCGACGGGGATCGTCATCCCCCGCGGACCGTTCCCGAGGGTGAGCCCGTCGGCGCCTGCCTCGAGACACGCCGCGGCGACCTCGACGAGGTCGCGGGCGTCGACGGCGAGCTTGGCGAAGAGCGGGGTGCGGCGCGGGAGCCGTTCGCGCACGCGCCCCACCACCGTCGCGGCCGAGAGCGGGTCGTCGTCGAAGCTCCGTCCGGCCGCGCTGGCATTGGGCACGGAGAGGTTGACCTCGAGACCCATGACCCGAGCGAAGTCGTCGCTGGTCCGGAGCTGGTCCGCGACGCGCGCGTACTCAGCGCTCGTGCTACCGGCGATCGAGACGATCACGGTGGCTCCGACGGAGTGGAGCCACGGGAGGTCCCTGAGGAGTGCGGCGACACCGGGGTTCGAGAGACCGGTGTCCGCCACGAGACCGGCCGGAGTCTCGAGCATCCGCGGCGCGTCGCTGCCGGCCCGGGGCTCTGCCGTGACGGACGCGGTGACCATCGCACCGAGAGCAGCGACGTCGAGGAAGCGGCTGAGCTCACGGCCGTGGCCGGCGCACCCGGAGGCCGTCATGACCGGGTTGCTCAAGCGGTGCCCGGCAAGCGAGACGGAGAGGTCGAGCATCACTCCCCCTGGTGAGGAGCGGCAGACCGGGCGTCCGAGGGGATCCGCCACCGCCCGTCGACCAGCGCGTCCCAGCGCACCCGGTCGCCGCGCAGCACTGGCCCCTCCGTGCAGCTGCGCACGAGATGCGTGACACCGCCGCCCTCATCTCGCACGGGAACGACACAGCCGGCACACAGGCCGGTCCCGCAGCCGGCGACGGATCCGCCCGGCCCGTTGACGGCCACCATGCTGACGGCACCCGCACGCTCCGCGGCTGCCGCCGTCGCGCGCAACAGGGACAGCGGGCCCGCAGCGTAGACGACGGCTGCGCGACTGCGTTCGAGCAGTGTCGGCAGGACGTCGGCGGGCTCGCCGTGCACCCCGGCGGACCCGTCGAGCGTCGTGACCGTGACACCGTCGCAGAGTCGCCGCGCGTCCACGAACCCGAGCAGCCGGCGCGCGCTCTCGCCGCCGAGGACGAGGTCCACTCGGCAGCCTCGGGTGCGGAGGACCTCGGCCAGCCAGAGAAGCGCGCCACCACCGGCCCCCTCGCCGACGACGACGCACGGGAGCGCCTCCGACGGCAACGGGAAACGCCGTCCGAGCGGCCCGACGACGTCGATCTGGTCGTGCGGTCGCCGGGCGGCCAGCCAGGCCGTCGTCGGATCCGCGGGATCGATGACGAGCTCGACCGTTCCGCCGTACGCGCCGCTCGGGGTCGCCCGATGGAGCAGCACCAGGCGCCGCAGCGGCAGCTCCGCCCCCGGGCCGCCGACGGCGACCGCGACGAGCTGGCCCGGCCCCGCGGACTCGGCCACCCCCGGAGCGACCAGGGTGAGGTGCCGGAAGGCGCCGACCGTCCTCGCCGCGATCACCTCACTCGACTCCTGGGCGACCCGGGACCTCCTGATCACCTGGGTGGCCGCGCTGTCGCCGGGCACCGTCACACCGACAGCTCCGCCGACCGTTCCGCGGCCCCGGGTCGCGCCCCGGGGCTGGTGGGATGGGTCGCAATGGGGGTCGGTGCTCCCCCCCGCCCGAGGAGGTCGAGGTCGCGGGCGTGCTCCTGGAGCGACTTGATCCGGATCTCCTCGGTCAGGTGTGCCTCGATGGCCAGGACGGCGGCGGCGAGCGTCGCGATCGTCGTGATGATGGGCAGGTCGGCGCTCGTGGTCGCGGCCCGGATGGCATACCCGTCGGCGCGGGCGTCCTGGCCGCTCGGGGTGTTGACGACCATCTGGACCGTGCCGTCCTCGATGAGCTCGACGATCGACTTCTCGCCCTCGTGCTCCCCCGTCCGCTCGGTCAGCTTGCGGACCAGGGTCACGGCGATGCCGTTGCGCTTGAGGACTGCAGCTGTCCCGGCCGTCGCGAGAATCGTGAAGCCGAGGTCGACGAGCCGCTTGACGGGGAAGAGCATGGCTCTCTTGTCCCGGTTGGCGACCGACACGAAGATCGACCCGGACTTCGGCAGTCCGCCGCCCACTGCCAGCTGCGCCTTGGAGAAGGCCGAGCCGAAGTCCCGGTCGATGCCCATGACCTCACCGGTGGACCGCATCTCCGGCCCGAGGATGGAGTCGACCGCGAGCCCCTCCGGGGTGCGGAACCGCTTGAACGGGAGCACCGCCTCCTTGCAGGAGATCGGCGCGTGGTCCGGCAGCCGTCCCCCGTCGCCGAAGGGTGGCAGAGCGCCCTCGGCGCGGAGCTGGCTGATCGAGGTGCCCAGCATGACCCGAGAGGCCGCGCGGGCCAGGGCGACCCCGGTCGCCTTGGACACGAACGGCACGGTACGGGACGCCCGTGGGTTGGCCTCGATGACGTAGAGGATGTCCTGCGCCAGGGCGAACTGGACGTTCATGAGGCCGCGGACCCCGATTCCCTCCGCCAGCTTGCGCGTCGCCACGCGGACGCGCTCGAGCTCCGCGTCCCCGAGGGTGGCCGGCGGCAGGGTGCAGGCACTGTCCCCGGAGTGGATGCCGGCCTCCTCGACATGCTCCATGATGCCGCCGAGATAGAGGTCCTCGCCGTCGAAGAGCGCGTCGACGTCGATCTCGATGGCGTCGTCGAGGAAGCGGTCGATGAGGATGGGGTGGTCCGGTGACGCCTCGGTGGCCTTCTCGACGTAGGTGACGAGCGAGTCGTCGTCATACACGATGACCATGCCCCGGCCGCCGAGGACGTAGGAGGGACGGACCAGCACGGGATAGCCGATCTCGCGGGCCACGGTCAGCGCGTCGTCCGCGCTGAAGGCGGTGCCGTGCTTCGGGGCGATGAGTCCGGCCCTGCTGAGCACCTGGCCGAAGGCTCCGCGGTCCTCCGCGAGGTGGATCGCCGCGGGGGACGTCCCGACGATCTGAACGCCCTCGTCCTCGAGTGCCTGGGCCAGCCCGAGCGGCGTCTGTCCCCCGAGCTGGACGATGACGCCCGCGATGGGTCCGGCCTGGCCCTCGGCGTGGATGACCTCGAGCACGTCCTCCAGCGTGAGGGGCTCGAAGTAGAGGCGGCTGCTCGTGTCGTAGTCCGTCGACACCGTTTCGGGATTGCAGTTGACCATGACCGTGTCGTAGCCCGACTCACGGAGCGCGAAGGAGGCGTGGACGCACGAGTAGTCGAACTCCACACCCTGGCCGATGCGGTTGGGCCCGGACCCGAGGATGATCACCGCCGGTTTCTCACGCGGTGCCACCTCGGTCTCCTCGTCATAGGAGGAGTAGTGGTACGGCGTCGTGGCAGCGAACTCGGCCGCGCAGGTGTCGACGGTCTTGTAGACCGGACGCACGCCGAGGGCGTGGCGCACACCGCGCACGACGGCCTCGGGCATCCCCCGCAGCGCCCCGATCTGGGCGTCGCTGAACCCGTGCCGCTTCGCGAGGCGCAGGTGCTCGGGGGTGAGTGCCGGCGCCTCGGACAGCAGGGCGGCGACCTCGTTGAGGAGCTGCATCTGGTCGAGGAACCACGGGTCGATGCCGGTCGCCTCGTGGAGCTCCTCGACGGTGTAGCCACCGCGCAGGGCCTGCTGTACCTGGACGATCCGTCCATCCGTGGGCACCTTGGCTGCCTCCAGCAGGCGGGCGGCTGCCGCGCGGGTCAGGTCGCCATCCCAGTGGAAGCTGGCGTCCTTCTTCTCCAGGGAGCGAAGCGCCTTCTGCAGCGCCTCGGTGAAGTTGCGCCCGATCGCCATCGACTCTCCGACGGACTTCATCGTCGTCGTCAGCGTGGGGTCCGCTGCGGGGAACTTCTCGAAAGCGAACCGCGGGACCTTGACGACGACGTAGTCGAGCGTCGGCTCGAACGAGGCGGGCGTCTCTCGGGTGATGTCGTTCGGCACCTCATCCAGGGTGTAGCCGATCGCCATCTTCGCCGCGATCTTGGCGATCGGGAAGCCGGTGGCCTTGGACGCCAGGGCACTCGAGCGAGAGACGCGCGGGTTCATCTCGATGACGATGACCCGACCGTCCGCCGGGTTCACGGCGAACTGGATGTTGCAGCCTCCCGTCTCCACGCCGACCTCGCGGATGACCGCGATCCCGATGTCACGGAGCCGCTGGTACTCGCGGTCGGTCAGCGTCAAGGCCGGTGCGACGGTGATGGAGTCCCCGGTGTGGACTCCCATGGGGTCGAGGTTCTCGATGGAGCACACGACGACGACGTTGTCGCGGTGGTCGCGCATGACCTCGAGCTCGTACTCCTTCCATCCGAGGATCGACTCCTCGAGGAGCACCTCCGTCACCGGGGAGTACTGCAGGCCCGCCCCGGCGATCCGGCGCAGGTCGTCCTCGTCGTAGGCGAAGCCGGACCCGAGCCCGCCCATGGTGAACGAGGGCCGGACGACGACGGGGTAGCTGAGCTCGTCCGCCGCGGCGAGGCACTCCTCCATGGTGTGACAGATGACCGAGCGGGCCGACTCGGCACCACACCGCTCGACGACGCCCTTGAACTTCTGACGGTCCTCGCCGAGCTGGATGGCCTCGACGCTCGCCCCGATGAGGGGGCAGTTGTACCGCTCCAGCACGCCGTTCTCGTGCAGGGCGATAGCGCAGTTGAGCGCGGTCTGCCCCCCCAGCGTGGCGAGGACGGCGTCGGGGCGCTCCTTGGCGATGATCGCCTCGACGAACTCCGGGGTGATCGGCTCGATGTAGGTTGCGTCGGCGAACTCCGGGTCCGTCATGATCGTCGCCGGGTTGCTGTTGACGAGGATCACGCGGATGCCCTCCTCCCGCAGCACGCGGCAGGCCTGTGTCCCGGAGTAGTCGAACTCGACGGCCTGGCCGATGACGATCGGCCCGGAGCCGATGACGAGGACGCTCTTGATGTCGTCACGCTTGGGCATCAGTTTGCTTCCCTGTTCTGCTCTGCGGTCGTGGACTCGACCATTTCTGCGGTCGCGCTCGTCGGGGCTCCGGGCCTCACTCGTTCCTCGCTCGTGTCCTCACCCTCTCCTCGCCGCTCCATGTCTCCGGTCGCGCTCGTCGGGGCTCCGGGCCTCACTCGTTCCTCGCTCGTGTCCTCACCCTCTCCTCGCCGCTCCATCAGCTCGATGAAGCGGTCGAACAAGTACGCGGCGTCGTGAGGGCCGGCGGCCGCCTCGGGGTGGTACTGGACGGAGTAGGCGGGCACGTCGAGGCACTCGAGACCCTCGACCACGTCGTCGTTGAGGCACACATGCGAGACCCGCGCCCGCCCGAAGGGAGTGTCGCTGACGTCGTCGAGCGGTGCGTCGACGGCGAACCCGTGGTTGTGGGCGGTGACCTCCACCTTGCCGGTGGCCCGGTCCAGCACCGGCTGGTTGATCCCGCGGTGGCCGTACTTCAGCTTGTAGGTGCCGAAACCGAGGGCCCGGCCGAGCAGCTGGTTCCCGAAGCAGATCCCGAAGAAGGGCACCCGGTCGCCGAGAACCTGACGGAGCAGGGTGATCTCGCGCTCGGCGGTCGCCGGGTCCCCGGGCCCGTTGGAGAAGAAGACGCCGTCGGGACCGTGCTCGCCCACCGTCATGACGTCCTCGATCGTGGACCTCGCCGGGAGGACGTGGACCTCGATGCCGCGTTCGGCCATCAGCTGGGGGGTCATCTCCTTGATCCCGAGGTCGAGTGCCGCGACGGTGAAGCGCTTCTGCCCTCGCGCTGGGACGACATAGGACTGCCTCGTGCTGACCTCCTCGGCGAGAGCGGCCCCCTCCATCCGGGGGGCGGCGAGGACCCGGTCCAGCAGCTCGGTCGGGGGACGCTGCGCCGTGCTGCCGCTGAAGATGCCCACCCGCATGGAGCCGCGCTCGCGCAGGTGCCGGGTGAGCGCCCTGGTGTCGATCTCGCAGATGCCGACCACGCCCTGGTCGCGCAGCTCGTCCTCGAGGTCGCGGCGGGCGCGCCAGTTCGAGGAACGCAGAGCGGGGTCGCGGACGACGAAGCCGGCAGCCCAGATCCGACGCGACTCGCCGTCTTCGTCGTTGACCCCGGTGTTGCCGATGTGTGGGGCTGTCATGACGATGACCTGCCGGTGGTAGCTCGGGTCGGTCAGCGTCTCCTGGTAGCCCGTCATCCCGGTCGAGAAGACGGCCTCGCCCAGGGTCTCGCCCACGGCTCCGTAGGACAGTCCGCGGAAACTGCGGCCGTCCTCGAGGACGAGCACGGCGGGCTGGCGGACGAGCCCGGTCGGGCTGGGTGGGTTGAGGGTCACGATGCGGTCTCCATCACGTTCGTGTCGGTGCTGTGGGTGACCGTCCCGCGGTGGATGGTCGCGTGGACTGCGCCCCTGAGGGTGCGCCCGTGCCACGGGTTGTTGCGTGAGAGGCTACGGCTCGCCGCGGCGTCGACGGTCACCTCGCGGTCCGGATCGACGAGCGTGATGTTCGCCGGCGAGCCCGGCTGCAGCGGGCGGCCCTGGTCCGGCAGGCCACCGATCCGCGCCGGGGTGGTCGACATCACGCGCGCGACGTCGGACCAGTCGAGCAGGCCGGGTCGGACCATGAGGTCGCTGACGACGGCCAGGGCGGTCTCGAGGCCGAGCATCCCGAAGGCTGCGTCGACGAAGGTGTGCTCCTTGTCGTGCCGCGCGTGCGGCGCGTGGTCTGTCGCGACGGCGTCGATGGTCCCGTCGGCGAGCGCCGCGCGCAGCGCCTCGACGTCCTCCTGCGGCCGCAGCGGCGGGTTGACCTTGTAGACCGGGTCGTAGCCGACGAGCAGGTCGGTCGTGAGAGCCAGGTGGTGAGGGGTGACCTCCGCAGTGACGTCGATCCCCTGCGCCTTGGCCCAGCGGACCACCTCGACCGTGCCGGCGGTCGAGACGTGGGCCACGTGCACGCGCGAGCCGGTGTGCCTGGCGAGCATGACATCTCGGGCGACGATGGTCTCCTCTGCGACCGCGGGCCAGCCGGGCAGCCCGAGCCGGCCGGACAGCTCCCCCTCGTGACAGCAGGCCGAGCCGTCCGCGAGGTGCGGGTCCTGGGCGTGCTGGGAGATGACGCCACCGAACGGCTTGATGTACTCGAGGGCGCGTCGCATCAGGCGGGCGTCGTGGACGCACCGACCGTCGTCGGAGAAGACGCGGACGCGCGCGCGGGAGCGGGCCATCAGCCCGAGCTCGGCGAGCTCGGCCCCATCGAGCCCCTTGGTGACGGCGCCGACCGGGACCACGTCGACGAGGCCACTGGCCCGGCCGAGGTCGAGGATGCGCTCGGCCGCCTCCGCGGTGTCGGTGACCGGGCTCGTGTTGGCCATGGCGAAGACGGCCGTGAAGCCACCGGCGGCCGCCGCGGCCGAGCCGGTGGCGATGGTCTCGGCGTCCTCTCGGCCCGGCTCGCGGAGGTGGACGTGCAGGTCGACCAGCCCCGGCAGCGCCACAAGGCCGTCCGCGTCCATCACTTCCACCCCTTCGGCAGCGCCGAGCGAGCCGACCTGCCTGATGACGCCGTCCTCGATGAGCAGGTCTGCTGGGTGACCGCCCAGGATGCGGGCTCCTCGAACGAGCAGTCGGGTCATCGGGCAACTCCTTCAGGCTGCGTGGGGGCCGACGGCGCGGACGCCCCGGTCGTGCTGGTCTCGAGCTCGGCCGGCTCGCGCGGCGCGTCGTCGTTGCCTGCGAGCAGGTGATAGAGGACTGCCATCCGGACGGCGACACCCGCGGAGACCTGGTCGAGGACGACCGACCGGGCGCTGTCCGCAGCCTCGGCCGCGATCTCGAGCCCGCGGTTCATCGGGCCCGGGTGCAGGATGAGCACGTCAGGGTTGCGCGCCACGAGCCGGTCGAGGCGGTCTCGCGTCAGGCCGTAGCCGACGGTGTACTCCCGAGCCGTCGGGAAGTACCCGCCGCTCATCCGTTCGCGCTGGACCCGGAGCATCATGACCGCGTCCACGGGGTCCTCGCCGTCGAGCACGGCGTCGAGGTCCCACGACGTGGCGAACCCGTCCGTGGCACTCCAGCCGACGATGCCACTCGGCATCAGGGTGGGGGGTGCGACGACGGTCACTCTGGCTCCCAGCGTCTTGAGCGTGATGACGTTGCTCCGGAAGACGCGCGAGTGCGTGAGGTCGCCGACGATCACGACGTGCTTGCCGTCGAGGTCGCCGAGGCGACTCCGGAGCGTGTACGCGTCGAGCAGCGCCTGCGTCGGGTGCTCATGGGTCCCGTCTCCGGCGTTGATCACCGAGCAGCGCACCCACTGGGCCACCTGGTGGCAGGCGCCGGAGGCGTTGTGGCGGATGACGAGGGCGTCCACGGCCATCGCGTCGATGGTCATGGCGGTGTCGCGGAGGCTCTCTCCCTTCGAGGTCGACGACCCCTTGGCCGAGAGGTTGATGGTGTCGGCGGACATCCACTTCCCGGCGATCTCGAAGGACGAGCGGGTGCGGGTCGAGTCCTCGAAGAAGAAGTTGATCACGGTGCGACCGCGGAGGGTCGGGACCTTCTTCACCTCACGTCGCTGGAGGTCGTGCATCGACTCGGCTGTGGCGAGGATGTCCAGGACCTCGGTGCGGCTGAGGTCCGCCGACGAGAGCATGTGTCGAGTCATCGGCCCTCCCCTCCGCTGATGCGCACCACGTCGAGCCCGTCGAGCTCGGACAGCCGCACGTGGACGCGCTCGTCGCGGGAGGTGGGGAGGTTCTTGCCGACGTGATCCGCCCGGATCGGCAGCTCACGGTGACCGCGGTCGACGAGGACCGCGAGACGGACCGCTCGGGGCCGGCCCAGCTCCGACAGCGCGTCGAGGGCGGCGCGGATGGTCCGGCCGGAGTAGAGCACGTCGTCGACGAGCACGACGACCTTGTCGTCGATCCCGGTCTCGGGGATGCGCGAGCGGTGTGCCGCCCGCGTCGGTTGGCGACGCAGGTCGTCGCGGTGCAGGGTCACGTCGAGCTCTCCGACCGGCACGGCGACGCCTTCCACCGCTTCGATCGCGGCGCCGAGCCGCTGGGCGAGCGGCACTCCGCGGGAGGGGATTCCGAGGAGGACGAGGTCGGCTGCGCCTTTGTTGCGCTCGAGGATCTCGTGCCCGATGCGCCGCAACGCCCGGGCGATGTCATCCGAGCTGAGGACGTCTCGAGCGTCCTCCGGAATGGTGGGATGTGGTGCCGGCGTGTTCAGGTCAGGGCAGGTCACAGCCGCTGGACCTCCTTCCCCGCCTCACAGGACGGTGGTTAAAGGATGTCTTCCGCGGGAGAGTCTAACCGGGCCGGCGGAGTGCCTCGTGCAGCGACTGGCCGGTGGGACGCGGCCACGCGAACCGCCGGAGGAGTCCGTCCGGCGGCCTCGCAGTCGGATCACCCCATGAGCACGGCGGCAAGCGTCCCGCCCAGTTCGAACGCGGCCTCTCGCACCTCTCGGTCCACCGGCCCGGTGACGAGCAGGGGCGCGGCGGACCCCACCCATCCGAGGGCGCCGGCGATCGACTCGATCGCCCGGCGGGCGCCCTCGGTGTCGTTGTTGCCGTGGACCCAGTAGCCGTAGGGCAGGCCGCGCTTCGCCCCGAACGTGGGGTAGTAGACGGTGTCGAAGAAGTGTTTCAGGGCACCGCTCATGTAGCCGATGTTCGCCGGGGTCCCCAGCAGGACCGCATCGGCGGCGAGCAGGTCGCTCGCGGTCGCGGACAGCGCCGGCTGGACGTCGACAGCGACGCCCTCGATACCGTCGGCCCGGGTACCGGCGAGCACCGCCTCGAGGATCTCCTGGGTCGCCGGAGAAGGCGTGTGGTGGACGACGAGCAGCCGCGCGGTCACGAGGCCCAACCTAATGGGTGTGCATCACCAGCCGCGGGAGTGCTGCGAGGAGCCGTGCGCGCGGATCGTGCCGCGTGTCGCGCGTTCGGCACCGACGCCCTCGCTCAGACGATGGTCGCCTTGACCTCGGAGAGCCGGGCGAGCAGACCGTTGACGAAACCCGGCGACTCGTCCGTCGAGAGCTCCGTCGCGAGGGCGACCGCCTCGGCGATCGCCGCGGCGTCCGGGATGTCGTCGTTGAAGAGGACCTCCCAGGCGCCGACGCGCAGGATCGCGCGGTCGACGGCGGGCATCCGGTCCAGCGTCCACCCCTGGCTGTAGTCGGTCAGGGCCGCGTCGATGTCGCGCCACCTGCCGACGACCCCGCGCACGAGATCGGCGGTGTAGGGGTTGTTGCCGGCGCGGCTCTCGGGGTCCCGCAGCCGCTCGTCGAGGAGCACCTCGGCGTTCAGCCCGCGCTGGTCGGCCTCGAAGAGGATGTCGAGGGCCCGGGCCCGGGCCTTGCTGCGTGCGGACAAGGCGATCAGTCGTTCACACGGCCGAGGTACGACCCGTCGCGCGTGTCGACCTTGACCTTGGTGCCGGTCTCGAGGAACAGCGGGACCTGGATCTGGGCGCCCGTCTCGAGGGTGGCCGGCTTGGTGCCGCCGGTGGAGCGGTCGCCCTGCAGGCCCGGCTCGGTGAACGTGATCTCGAGGACGACCGAGGCGGGCAGCTCGACGTAGAGCGGGGCGCTCTCATGCGTGGCCACGATGGCGTTCTGGTTCTCGAGCAGGTAGTTCGCGGCGTCCCCGACGACGGCCTGGGGCACGTGGAGCTGGTCGTAGGTGTCCGTGTCCATGAAGACGAAGTCGTCGCCGTCCTTGTAGAGGTACTGCATGGTCCGCTTGTCGACGTTGCTCGTCTCGACCTTGGTGCCGGCGTTGAACGTCTTGTCGACGACCTTGCCGGACAGGACGGCCTTGAGCTTCGTCCGCACGAAGGCGGGGCCCTTGCCCGGCTTGACGTGCTGGAACTCGACGACGGACCACAGCTGTCCGTCGATGTTGAGCACCATGCCGTTCTTCAGGTCGTTGGTCGTTGCCATGGGTGAAGTACCACTTTCGTATGCCGCTGGGCTCGCTCGGCGTGCACGTGCACGTGGGTGCCCCGGACGTGTGCGTCGGATGTCGGTGAGTTGCCGCGCAAGTCTAGCGGCGCCCGGGTGCCGGCGAGGAATCGCGCGTGCAGGGGCGCTGGCACGGAGACTAGGCTGGCCCGCCCGATGACCTCCGGCGACGAAAGGCTCACCCTTGTCCTCCCCCGACGTCGAGCTGGCGGCCGAGCAGGAGCACCTCGACCTGGCCCGTCAAGAGCTGGCCCGGATGCGCGAGGCCGCTGAGGCGCTCGATGCCTCACGGGCCAGTGACGCCGTGTCCGGTGAGGTGCTCTCTCGGGTGCTCGCGCGCCGGATCGTCTCCCTTCGTGACGACCCGAGGACGACCCTCTTCTTCGGTCGGATCGACACAGTGGCCAGCCGTGAGCATCCTGCGGGTGAGACCTTTCACATCGGTCGGAGGCATGTGTCCGACGGCGCCGGGGAGCCTGTCGTGGTCGACTGGCGGGCGCCCATCTCCGGCGCCTTCTACCGCGCCTCGGTCGCAGACCCGATGGGGGTCGTCCGTCGACGACGCTTCGGGGTCGAGCACGGCCGGCTGACCGCTTTCGAGGACGAACAGCTCGCCGCAGGGACGGGCGCAGGGCACAGCGCTCTCCTCGCGGCCGAGATCGAGCGGCCGCGCACCGGACCGATGCGGGACATCGTCTCGACGATCCAGCCCGAGCAGGACGAGATCGTGCGGAGCGACGTGGGCACGACCATCTGTGTGCAGGGAGCGCCGGGCACCGGCAAGACGGCGGTGGGCCTGCACCGCGCCGCCTGGCTGCTCTACTCGTTCCGCGAGCGGCTCGACCGGGCCGGGGTACTCGTCATCGGGCCCAACCGGGCCTTCCTCGACCACATCGGAGCGGTCCTGCCGTCGTTGGGCGAGGTGCGGGTCGGGCACGCCACCATCGAGTCCCTCGTGGGCCACCGTGCCCGGTTGCGCGCCGAGGACTCGCCGGCGGCGGCGACGCTGAAGGGCGACGCCCGGCTGGCCACCGTCCTGCGACGCGCGGTGTGGTCATCGGTGCGCCGCGCGACCGAGCCGCTCGTCGTGCCGCGCGGGGTCCGGAAGTGGCGGGTGCCGGCGTATGAGGTGCAGGACGTCCTCGACGAGCTCGTGGCGCGCGACGTGCGCTACGAGGCGGCCCGGGCCCTGCTGCCGCAGCGGCTCGCCCACCACGTGCTTCTGGCCATGGAGGCCTCCGGCGACGCCCCCGACGACCGGGTCCAGGACTCGGTCGCCACGTCGGGCGCCGTCCGGGCCTACGTCGCCTCGGTGTGGCCGGCCCTCGACGCCGCCGCGGTGTTGCACCGGCTGTGGTCCGATCCCGTGGCCCTGGCGACGGCGGCCGGCGATGACCTCACCGCGGCGGAGCAGGCTGTGCTCGGCTGGCCGCGACCTCCTCGCAGCAAGGGTGCCTCGAGGTGGAGCCGCGCCGACCTCGTCCTCCTCGACGAGCTGGCCGACCTGCTCTCGCGGACCCCGAGCCTCGGACACGTCATCCTCGACGAGGCCCAGGACCTCTCCCCCATGCAGCTGCGCGCCGTCGGGCGCCGGTGCTCGACGGGGTCCGCGACGATCCTCGGGGACCTGGCCCAGGGCACGACGCCATGGGCCACCAGCTCGTGGTCCGAGGCCATGGCCCACCTCGGGAAGCCGGCCTACGAGTTGGTGGAGCTCGAGCGTGGCTTCCGGGTGCCCGGGCGGGTCCTCGACTTCGCCGCCCGCCTGCTCCCCCACATGTCGGAGGGCCTCACGCCGCCCACGTCGGTCCGCGACAACCCCGGGGTGCTGACCCTCGTGCGGGTCGACGGGTCCTCGGTCGGGGAGCACCTGGCCAGGCTGCTCACCGACCGCGACGGGGAGCCGGGCTCGACGGGGGTCATCGCCGCCGACCTCGAGCTCGACCGGCTGGGCGAGGCCCTCCAGGAGTGGGGTGTGCCCCACGGGCGCCTCGACGTCGACCACGGGGACGACGCGGACCACCCCGTCCAGCTGGTCCCTGCGACGGTGGCCAAGGGGCTGGAGTTCGACCGCGTCGTCGTCGTCGAACCTGCTGCGATCGCGGCTGCCGAGCCTGACGAGCGCACTGGCCTGCGGCGCCTCTACGTCATCCTCACGCGCGCGGTCTCGGAGCTGACCGTGCTCCACGCGGACCCCCTGCCGGGCCCGTTGCGCTGACCGGCAGTCTCGACGGGCAGCCCACCCCGGGTCGGGACGCTCAGACCAGCGCGCGCAGGCCGAGCAGGTAGGACTGGAGACCGAAGCCGGCGATGGTACCGGTCGCGACACCGGCGATGACGGAGGTGTGCCGGAACTCCTCCCGGGCGGCCGGGTTGGACAGGTGCACCTCCACCAGCGAGCGGCCGCTCGTGGTGACGATGGCACAGGCGTCCCGAACCGCGTACGAGTAGTGCGTGAACGCCCCGGGGTTGAGCACGACGTCGGCCCGCGTGTCGACGGCCTCGTGGAGCCAGTCGATGAGCTCGCCCTCGTGGTTCGTCTGGCGGCAGTCCGCGACGAGACCGAGGTCGCGGGCCTCGCGCTGCACCGCCGCGTGGATGTCGTCGAGGGTGTCCGACCCGTAGACGTCGGGTTCACGGGTCCCGAGGCGACTGAGATTGGGGCCCGAGAGGACGAAGACCGTGGGTGCCGTCATGCGCGCAGTCTAGTGAGCGATCCCGTGACGACGGCGGGGCAGCCCTGCAAGCGTCACAGGGCCGGATCGACGCCTGAGCCGGATGACGGCAGCCCCTGGGCCGAGGGCCATCCGTGCTCACTGGAGCCACCGGGGCGAAGGTCCCGCAACCGCCTGACGTCAGCAGGTCACCCGCGTGACACCAGGCCGTACGCCGAGCGCATCAGCTCGTCCGACGGGCCGACCAGACGCGTCGGCTGGGCGAGCCCGTCGAGGACGACGAACCGCAAGGTGGAACCGCGCGATTTCTTGTCGCGACGCATGGCCGTCCGGAGCGCGTCCCATCGGTCTCCCCGGTAGGTCGTGGGCAGGCCGACGGACTCGAGCACCTGTCGATGCCGGGCCACGAGCGCCTCGCCTTCGGGACCGCTCAGGTGGCCCGCGAGTCGGGCGAGCTCGGCGACGTAGACCATCCCGACGCTGACCGCCTCCCCGTGGCGCCAGGTGTAGCCCTCGACCTGCTCGATCGCGTGCCCGAACGTGTGGCCGTAGTTGAGGATCTCGCGGATCGCGTTGTCCTTCAGGTCGACCGCGACAACCTCTGCCTTGACCCGGATGGCTCGCTCGATGAGCTCGCGGAGGCGCGGGTTGTCCGGGCGCCGTGCCGCCGCGGGGTCCGCGTCGACGAGGTCGAGGATCACCGGGTCGGCGATGAAGCCGCACTTGATGACCTCGGCCATCCCCCCGACGAGGTCGGCCTCCCGCAGGGTGGCCAGCACGTCCACGTCGCAGAGCACACCCGCGGGTGGATGGAAGGCGCCGACGAGGTTCTTGCCCTCGTCCGTGTTGATGCCGGTCTTGCCGCCCACCGCTGCGTCGACCATGCCGAGCAGCGTCGTGGGGACCTGCACCACCTGCACCCCGCGCAGCCACGTCGCGGCGACGAAGCCGGCCAGATCGGTGACCGTTCCACCACCGACACCGACGACCGCGTCGGTGCGGGTGAAGCCCGCCCTGCCCAGCTGCGCCCAGATCGAGGCGGCCACCGAGGACGTCTTGGCGGACTCGGCGTCGGGCACCTCGGCCAGCTCAGCGGCATACCCCTCCGCCGCGAGCGAGCCCGCCACCCGCTGGGCGAGGCCGGGGAGCGTCGGTGGGTGGACGACGAGCACGCGCTCCACTCCGTCGCGCAGGAGGCCGGCGACGCGGTCGAGGACACCCGACCCGATGACGACGTCGTAGTCGTCCGCGACCCGGATGAACGTGGGCGCGATGGCCTCCCCCGTCATGCCTCGGCTCCTTCGAGGAGTGCCGCGATCTCGGCTGCGACGTCCTCCGGGGTGCGCCCGGCGGTGTCGACGCGGTGGCCGGCGACGCGCTCGTACGTCGCGCGACGAGCGTTCATCATCGCGACCCAGGAGGCCCGGGGGTTGACGGAGAGCAGCGGACGGGAACGGTCGAAGCCGACCCGCTTGCTCGCGTCGGCGATCCCGACGTCGAGGAAGACGACGATGTGTCCGGCCAGAGCTGCCTCGGTGAGCGGATCCATCACGGCGCCGCCGCCCAGGGCGACGATCCCCGGCTCCTCCGTGAGCGCCCGCGCCACCTCGGCCCGCTCCAGGTCCCGGAAGGCCGGCTCGCCGTCGTCGACGAAGATGTCGGAGATCGACCTCCCGGCTGCCTGCTCGATCGCCGCGTCGGTGTCGTGCAGCGGTACGCCGAGCCGGCTCGCCAGGGCACGACCCACGGTGGTCTTCCCGGCACCGGGCGGCCCGACGAGGACGGCGACGGGTCGGGCGGTGGTCACCATGTGCGCAGGCCCTCCGGGATCGCCGCGAGGTAGGCGGCATGGTTGCGGGACGTCTCGGCGACCGAGTCCCCGCCGAACTTCTCGAGGCAGGCCTCGGCGAGCACCAGGGCGACCATGGCCTCGGCGACGACTCCGGCGGCGGGCACGGCACAGACGTCGGAGCGCTGGTGGATCGCCGTGGCCGCCTCGCCAGTTGCCACATCGACCGTGGCGAGGGCACGGGGCACGGTGCTGATCGGCTTCATCGCTGCACGTACGCGGAGCGGCTGCCCCGTGGACATGCCGCCCTCGGTGCCTCCGGCTCGGCCGGTGCGGCGCCGGATCGTGCCCTCGACGACGTCCATCTCGTCGTGGGCCTGCGACCCACGGCGCCGAGCCGTCTCGAACCCGTCGCCGATCTCGACACCCTTGATGGCCTGGATGCTCATCAGCGCGGCAGCGAGCCGCGCGTCGAGCTTGCGGTCCCAGTGGACGTGTGAGCCGAGTCCGGGCGGCAGCCCGTACGCGATCACCTCCACCACCCCGCCCAGCGTGTCCCCGTCCCTGCGCGCCGCGTCGACCTCCGCGACCATCGCCGCCGAGCCGTCGCTGTCGAGCGTGCGCACCGGGTCCGCGTCGAGACGCTCGAGGTCGTCCGGCGTCGGCAGGTCCGCTCCGGTCGCGACACCGGCCATGCCGATGGAGACCGTGTGGGAGACGAGCCGGATGCCGTACGCCTGCTCGAGGAACCGGGCGGCGACCTCGCCGACGGCGACGCGGGCAGCGGTCTCGCGGGCCGACGCGCGCTCGAGGACGGGACGGGCATCGTCGTGCCCGTACTTCTGCATCCCGACGAGGTCGGCGTGACCAGGGCGGGGGCGGGTCAGGGGCTTGTTGCGCGCGATCTCCTTCTCCGCGTTGACGTCGTCAGCGGCAGCCAGGTCGTCGGCGCTGACCGGGTCGGGGCTCATGACCGTGGTCCACCTGGGCCACTCCGAGTTGCCGATGCGGATCGCGATCGGGGCGCCCATGGAGACACCGTGCCGGACGCCGCCGAGAAACTCGACCTCGTCCTGCTCGAACTTCATCCGTGCCCCGCGCCCGTAACCGAGTCGACGGCGGGCGAGCGCCGTCCGCAGATCCGACGCTGTGACTTCGACGCCGGCTGGGAGACCCTCGACCATGGCCACGAGTGCGGGTCCATGTGACTCACCAGCGGTCAACCAACGCAACATGGGTCGATCCTCCCACGCGGTCGGCGGGCGCCCGGATCCGCGACCGCCACCCGGGACGAGGCCACCGCCTACGCGCCGCAGAGCTCGTCGGGCGGGAGCAGTGCGGGCCCGTAGGCATCGCCAGTCCTCCTCGCGCCCGTCGAACCGGACGGGAGCGGCGGTCATGGCCAGAGCCGGACCTCTGCGAGCAACGCGACGAGGGCGCCGACGAGCATCCACGGTCCGAAGGCGATGTGGTCCTTGCGAGAACCACGCCGGGCGATGATCCGCCCGAGGCCGTAGACGCCGGACAGCAGGAACGCTGCGTAGGTCGCGATCACCGGCCCCCAGGCAGAGACGTAGCCCGTGGCCAGGCCGATGAGTCCGGCCAGCGTGACGTCACCGAGCCCGAACCCGCTGCGAAGGAGGGCCGCGAGCAGGGCCAGGACGAAGTAGACAGCCCACAGGACGGCGCCCGCGATGAGGGCCCGCCGGAAGGCCGTCCAGTCACCCGACGCGAGCGAGGCGAGCGCGAGCTGCCCGATGAGCATGGGGTAGGCCGGCCGGGTCAGTCCGTGGGGAAGACGGTGGACGTCCGCATCCACCCAGGCCAGGGCCACCGCGACTGTGGCGAAACCGAGGTAGGCCGGGGCGAGCGCGTACTCCGCCGAGGGTCCGAAGCGCCAGGCGAGCAGTCCCCACAGGAGCGCCAGCAGCACGGCGACGGCCCACCCCGGCGTGCGGGGTGTCGGTCGCGTCTCGTGGTCGAGGCGGTACCCCAGGGTGGCCAGTCGCGTACCGAGCAACCGCCCGACAAAGGCGCCGGCGACGAGGAGCGCCGCGACGTACCACCACGGGGTGGGGGGGAAGTCGACCCTGCTCATCGGCGTGGTCGTTGCGCCAGTGCCGCCGCCAAGGCGGACCGCATCGCCTCCAAGGGCGCCGGGCGGCCCGTCATGAGCCGGACCTGCTCGGTCGCCTGGTGCAGGAGCATGGCCGTGCCGTGCTGGACGGTCCAGCCGTTCGCGGTCGCCGTCGCCTCGAGCGGTGTCGGCCCCTCGCCGTAGACGACCTCGAGCAGCGTGGCCCCGACCGCGTCCGTGGGGCGGGGGAAACCCTGCAGACCCGAGACGGCCGACGGCGGGACAGTACTGATGACGACGTCGGCGGGCACCCACTGCCCCATCGGGACCTCGTCCACCTCGAGGCCGGCTCGGCGGGCCTGGCCCACCGTCTCGGGACGGGCTCTGCCACGCACCATGAAGGTGACGCGGACGGTTCCGGACCTGCGCAGCGCGGCGACCGCGGACCGCGCGGTCGCGCCGCTGCCGACGACGAGGGCGTGCGGGGTCTCCCGGCAGCCGGCCTCGCGGAGGGCGACGCCGATCCCGTGCACGTCGGTGTTGTGCGCGGTCCACCCCTCCTGGCCCCGCACCAAGGTGTTGGCCGCACCCGTCTCGGCAGCCGAGTCCGCCACCCGGTCGGCGACCGCCAGGGCAACCTCCTTGAGCGGCATGGTGAGGGAGAGCCCGCGCCACGAGTCGTCGAGTCCGGCGAAGGCATCCGGGAAGGCGCCCTCGTCCACCTCACGCCGGTCGTAGGCCCAGTGGTTCAACCCGAGCGCGGCATAGGCGGCCCGGTGCAGCACCGGCGACAGCGAGTGGCTGATCGGTGACCCCCACACCGCGCACCGCACCCTCGTCAGCGCGCCGCCCATCTCACCGCGTCTCCTCCTCGCGCCCCTGACCCGCGGCCCTGACCGGCACGCCGAGCGCTCAACACTTGCCCTTGTTGGCCTGGCACCAGGCCTGGAACGCGGCCACGTTGGCCTGGTGCTCCTCGAACGTCACGGCGAACTTCGTCGTGCCCTTCACCGGGTCCACCGTCACGAAGTAGAGCCATGGCCCGTCCGCCGGCTGGGCGGCCGCCTTGATCGCGCTCTCCCCCGGGTTGCCGATCGGGCCGGGGGGCAGCCCCTTGACCCGGTACGTGTTGTAGGGACTGTCGCTGGCGCGATCCGCGTCGGTCGTGGTGATGCCGTGCTTGCCGATGGCGTAGTTGACCGTGGAGTCGAACTGCAGTGGCATGTCCTGCTTCAGGCGGTTCTCCACGACCCGGGCGACCTTGGGCCGGTCCCCCTCGAAGCGCGCCTCCGCCTCCACCAGGCTGGCGACGACCATGGTGCGCTCCATCCGCTCTGGCGTGACGCCGAGCGCCTCCAGCCGCTTGGTGGTCTCCGCGACCATCGTGCTCAGATGGTCGGCGGCCGTGGTGTCCGGCTCGAACTCATAGCTGGCCGGGAAGAGGTATCCCTCGACGTTGCCCTTGGCCGAGTCAGGAAGACCGAGAGCTGCTCCGTCCTTGGCGGCCTTCGTGTACTCCTCGACGGGGATTCCGGTGGCCTCCGACAGGATGGGGTAGATCTCCGTGGCCCACTTGCCTTCGGGGACCACCGCTCTGGTCACGATCCGGTTGGCGGGGTCGATGAGGATCGCGAGGGCGTCCGTCGCCTTCATCTGCTTGCGCATCTCATAGACACCCGGCTGGATCCCGGCGCTCTTGGCGTCGTTCTGGGCCGCTTCGATGAAGGCCTTCGTCGACTTGATGACGTCCTGCTCCGCCAGGACCTGCGCGATGGCGGAGCCCCCTGCGCCCTGGGCGACGCTCACGCGCACGGCGCCGGCGCCGGGCCCTGCGTAGTCGTTGGGCTCGAGGAAACCGGCGACCACGGGACGCAGGTAGGTGTACGCGATCGCGACACCTCCGCCGATGATGGCGAGTGCGAGGGCGAGGACGGCCAGCCGGCGCAGGACCGACGGCTTGCCCCTCGCCGGCCGACCCGAGCCTCTCGGCCGGCGGAGCGCGGCGAGCTCTGCCTCACGGGCCTCGCGGCGGGTCCGGGGACGCACTGTCGCCGGCTCCATCGAGCCCGCCGACGGTTCCTCCTCCTCACCGAAGATGGAGGTCTCGAGGTGGTCCTTCATCGACGACGTTCCTTCTTCCGTGGTTTGCCGAGCGAGATGACCTCACCGGCCGGTGTACCCGCCGACGCCTCCGCGTCGAGCGCGGACTGGAGGATGAGCACTGCAGCCGCCTGGTCGACGACGGAGCGCTGCCCCCGCCCGGGCACTCCGCTGTCCCGCAGTCTCTGGTGCGCCCCGACCGTCGTCAACCGCTCGTCGACGAGGCGGACCGGCACCGGGGCCACCCGGGCGGCCAGCTGGGCGGCATAGGCGCGCGCGCCTCGCGCCGCCTCGCCCTCGCCGCCGGACAGCAGCCGAGGGAGCCCGACGACGATCTCAAGGACGTCGCGTTCGGCCGTCAAGATCGCAATCGCCTCGATGTCGGCCAGCTCGCGCACGTCGCGGGCGAGCGTCTGCACCGGGTTGGCGAAGGTGCCCGAGGGGTCGGAGGCTGCGACCCCGACGCGAGCGTCGCCCACGTCGATGCCGAGCCGCACACCCGGTCGCGGTGACACCGTCAGGCGCCTCGCTGGTGCAGCTGCTGCTCGACCGCGCCGAGTGCAGCAGACACCATCGAGGCGTCGGTCCCACCGCCCTGGGCGATGTCGTCCTTGCCGCCGCCACCTCCACCGAGCACCTGAGCGGCAGTCCGGACGAACAGCCCGGCCTTGAGGCCGGCCTCGCGAGCGCGGTCGTTCGTCGCGACGATCACGATGGGGCGGCCGTTGGAGACGGCAGCCATGGAGACGAGGCTGGGACGGTCGGTGCCGAGCCGGCGGCGCACCTCGAGGACGAGGGCGCGCAGGTCGTCGGCGGTCACTCCGTCTCCCGCGTCGTGGCTGACGAAAGTGACCCCCGCGATGTCCCGAGCCGTGGCCACCAGTCCGGGAGCGGCCCCGAGGACCTGTGCCTGCTTGACGGCGGCGATCTCCTTCTCGGCCTCCTTGAGCTTGGAGAGGATGCTCGCGATCCGCTGCGGCAGCTCCTCCGTGCGCACCTTGAGCTGGTCGGTCAGCTGCCCGACGATGGCCGCCTCCCGAGCGAGGTGCGTGTAGGCGTCGGAGCCGACCAGAGCCTCGACGCGTCGGACGCCGGAGCCGATCGACGCCTCGCCGAGCAGCTTGACGACGCCGAGCTGGCCGACGCGCAGGGCGTGGGTGCCGCCGCAGAGCTCGATCGACCAGTCGCCGATGGAGACCACCCTGACCCGCTCGCCGTACTTCTCCCCGAAGAGGGCCAGCGCACCCATCCGACGGGCCTCGTCGAGCGACATCACGTCGGCGGTCACGGCCAGGTCGTCGAGCAGCACCGAGTTGACCTTGGCCTCGATGTCGGCCATGGCCTCGAGCGGCACCGGGCTCTGCGCCTTGAAGTCGAACCGCAGCCGACCGGGCGAGTTCTCGGAACCGGCCTGGGTGGCGGTCTCGCCGAGCTCCTCACGGAGGGCCTGGTGCACCATGTGCGTCGCGGTGTGCGCGCGGGAGACGGAGCGGCGGCGCACGACATCGACGACCGCCTCGGCATCGTCGCCCGTGACGGCCTCGCCCTCGAGGACGGTGGCCCGGTGGACGATGAGGCCGTTGATCGGCTTCTGCACGTCCCGGACCTCGATGAGCGCGCCGTTGGCCAAGCGGATCCGGCCCCGGTCGGCGAGCTGCCCACCGGACTCGGCGTAGAGCGGGGTCCGGTCCAGCACGACCTCGATCTCCTCACCGGCATGCGCCGTGGAGACCAGCTCACCGCCGCGGATGAGACCGCGGACCCGCGAGTCCGAGACGACCTCGTCGTAGCCGGTGAACTCGACGTCCCGACCCAGCGAGTCCGCGACCTGGCGGTAGACGGAGACGTCGCCGTGCGCCATCTTCTTCGACCTGGCGTCGGCCTTGGCCCGGTCGCGCTGCTCCGCCATGAGCCGGCGGAACCCGGCCTCGTCGACGTTGAGCCCCTGCTCGGCCGCCATCTCGAGGGTGAGGTCGATGGGGAAGCCGTACGTGTCGTGCAGCTGGAACGCCTCGGACCCGCTCAACGTCGCGGAGCCGCTCGACTTGGCCTTGGTGACCGCGACGTCGAGGATCGTCGTGCCGGCTGTGAGGGTCCGGCGGAACGCGTCCTCCTCGGCGTAGGCGACCTGGCTGATCCGGCCGAAGCCGCGCTCGAGCTCGGGGTAGGACGCCCGCATCTGGTCCTTGCTGACCGGCAGCAGGTGCTCGAGGGTCGGCGCGTCGACGCCGAGGAGCCGCATCGAGCGCACCGCGCGGCGGATGAGCCGGCGCAGCACGTAGCCCCGACCCTCGTTGCCCGGCGTGACGCCGTCACCGATGAGCATGAGCGCAGAGCGCACGTGGTCGGCCACGACACGGAAGCGGACGTCGTCCTCGAGGTTGGCCCCGTAGCGGCGCCCCGAGAGCTCCTCCGCCGCGGCGATGACGGGGAAGACCTCGTCGATCTCGTAGAGGTTGTCGACGCCCTGGAGCAGGTAGGCGACGCGTTCGAGGCCCATTCCGGTGTCGATGTTGCGCTTCGGCAGCGGGCCGGCGATGTCGAAGTCGTCCTTGGCCCGCACCGCGGACAGGTCGTCCTGCATGAAGACGAGGTTCCAGAACTCGAGGTAGCGGTCGCCCGCCTCCCAGTCCCGGTCGGCGCCGAACTCGGGGCCACGGTCGATGAGGATCTCGGAGCACGGGCCGCCCGGTCCGGCGACCCCCATGTTCCAGTAGTTGTCCTTCTTCCCGAGTCGCACGATGCGGTCGTCGGGCAGGCCGGCGACACGCTTCCAGATCGCGATGGCCTCGTCGTCCTCGTGGTAGACGGAGGCGTAGAGGTCCTTCTCGTCGAAGCCGTAGCCGCCTTGGCTCTGCGGCGTGGTGACCAGCTCCCAGGCGAGCGCGACGGCGCCCTCCTTGAAGTAGTCGCCGAAGCTGAAGTTGCCGTTCATCTGGAAGAACGTGCCGTGCCGGGTCGTCTTGCCGACCTCTTCGATGTCGAGGGTCCGCACGCACTTCTGGACGCTCGTCGCGCGGGCGTACGGCGGGGTCTCCTGACCGAGGAAGTAGGGCTTGAACGGCACCATCCCGGCATTGACGAACAGGAGGTTGGGGTCGTCGTGCACGAGCGGGGCGCTCGGCACGACGGTGTGGCCCCGGCTCTCGAAGAAGGAGAGCCAGCGTCGCCTGATCTCGGCGGTTTCCATGGTTCAGGTCCTTGCTGATGTGGGTGGGATGAGGTCGGGGCGGGGGCAACCGGGGCTCACGCGCGCGCGGCTGCCCCCCGGGGAGCTCGGGCCCACCCGGCGACTCGCGCACCCGTCCGGCAACGCTGCACCGGGCCGGTCATCTCGCACACATCCATGGCCTCTCACCCTAGCCGACCGAGGTTGAGCCCGCCCAAAGTCGACCTTGCCGGGTCACGGGAGCGAGCCCAGCGGCATACGAGGACTCCTGCCGTATGCCGCTGGGTTCGGCCCTCGTGAAAGGCTCACCCCCGCGGGAGTGGGGTCACGGTCGCCGCGGACCGGCTCCGGCGGGCGGTTGGGCCACGACCCGGCTTCGCACCTCGGGGAAGTGGCACGCGTGCCGGTGTGGCCCCGACCCCGGCGGAGCGGGTGGACCGACGGGTTCGACGCTGACGAGTGGCGGCTCCTGCCGGTGGCAGACCTCCCGCACCTTCCAGCAGCGGGTCCGGAAGTGGCAGCCGCTCGGCGGGTCGATCGGGCTGGGCACGTCTCCGGCGAGGCGGATCCGCTCCCTCGGTGCGGCGCCGCGCACGACGTTGATGTCGGGAGCGGCGGAAAGGAGCGCCTGCGTGTAGGGGTGCACCGGCGCCGCGTAGATCTGTCGCCGTTCGCCGTGCTCGACGATCTTGCCCAGGTGCATCACCGCCACCTCGTCGCAGAAGTGTCGGACCACGCCGAGGTCGTGAGCGACGAGCACGAAGGCGAGGCCGAGCTCGGTGCGCAAGGTGGCGAGCAGGTTCATCACCTGGGCCTGGATCGACACGTCGAGCGCCGAGACGGGCTCGTCGGCGACGATGAGTCTCGGCTCGACGGCCAGGGCCCGGGCGATCCCGATCCGTTGGCGCTGACCACCGGAGAACTCCGACGGGTAGCGGTTGGCGTGCTCGGGGCCGAGGCCGACGAGCTCGAGCAGCTCCCTCACGCGTGCCTTCTCGCGTCCGGGGTGCAGCCCGTGGACGCGCAGCGGCGTGCGCAGGATGGAGCCGACCGTGTGACGCGGGTTCAGCGAGCTGTACGGGTCCTGGAAGACCATCTGCACGTCCCGGCGGAACGAGCGCAGCTGCGACTCCCCCACGTGGCTGATGTCGCGGCCGCGGAACTCGATCCGGCCGCCGGTCGGCTCGTCGAGCCGGGTGAGCAGCCGAGCCGTCGTCGACTTGCCACAACCAGACTCGCCGACGATCCCGAGGGTCCGGCCGGCTCGCACGCTGAAGTCGATCCCGTCGACGGCCTTGACGGTGGCCGTCGTCATCCGCAGGCCCTGCATCTCACGGAACGGGAAGTGTCGCACCAGGCCGGTGACTCGGAGCAACGGTGAGGTTTCGCTCACCGGGCACCTCCCGCGATCTCGATCGCGGCCACCGGGTCCGCGAGGTGACAGCGCAGGTGCCGGTTGACCAGGCCCGGCGTCGGTCGCCACGCCGGCGCGTCGGTCCGGCACACCGCGCCCATCCCGTCGCTGAAGGCGCAGCGAGGGTGGAACGAGCACCCGGGGGGCGGGGTGAGCAGGCTCGGCGGGGCGCCCCGGATCGGCCGCAGCTGCGCCGCGTCCTCCGACGGGGAGGGGATCGACCTGAGCAGCGCCTCGGTGTAGGGATGCGACGGACGGCTGAGCACCTCCCGGGCGGGGCCCTGCTCCACGGCGCGGCCGGCGTACATGACGAGCAGGTCGTCGGCCGTCTCCGCGACCACCGCCAAGTCGTGGGTGATGAGGATGACCGCCGAGCCGAACTCGCGCCGCAGGTCGCCGAGGAGGTCGAGGATCTGGGCCTGGACGGTGACGTCCAGCGCGGTCGTCGGCTCGTCGGCGATGAGCAGCCTCGGGTTGTTGACGAGCCCGAGCGCGATCATGGCCCGCTGCCGCATGCCGCCCGAGAACTCGTGCGGGAACTGGTTCGCCCGCCGGTGCGGGTTGGGGATGCCGACCCGGTCCAGCATCTCCACGGCCCGCTGATGAGCGACCGCCTTCGACACCGAGTGGTGGGCGAGGTAGGCCTCTGCGACCTGCCTGCCGACCCTGTGGAAGGGGTGCAGGGAGCTCATCGGGTCCTGGAAGACCATCGCCGCGGTGGTGCTGCGCAGCGCCTGCAGCGTCCACTCGGACGCGCCGACGACCTCCTCGCCCTCCAGACGGATGCTCCCCGTCGTCCGGGTCCGGCGCGGGTCGTGCAGGCCGAGGACCGCCATGCCGGCCACGGACTTGCCGGACCCGGACTCGCCGACGATCGCGAGCGTCCGGCCCAGGCGGGCCTGGTAGCTCAGGCCCGACACGGCTCGGACGACGCCCTCCTCCGTGGGGAACGCGACGGACAGGTCGGTGACCTCGAGGACCACGTCAGCGGGCGTCATGAGAGCCTCACCCGCGGATCGATGAACGAGTACGCGACGTCGACGACGAGGTTCAGCGTGACCACGAGGAAGGCGGTGACGAGCACCGTACCCATGATGACCGGGAGGTAGTCCCGGCCGAGCGCGTCGATCGACAGCTTGCCGATGCCGTCGATCTCGAAGATCTTCTCCGTCACGAGAGTGCCCGACAGCAGGGCCGCGACGTCGAGGCCGAGAATGGTGACGACCGGCCCGATCGCAGCCCGGAGCGCGTGGCTGCGAAGGACGCTCACCTCGGGGAGTCCCTTCGACCGAGCCGTCCTCACGAAGTCGGTGGAGAGCGCCTCGATCATCGAGCTGCGCGTGTACCTCGCGTACCCGGCGGAGTAGACGAGGCCGAGCAACAGGCAGGGCGCGATGAGCCCGGCGAGGAAGCCGAGCAGTCCCTGGGACAGGGGTACGGACTGCGGCAGGATGCCGTGGATCCGCGTCAGGTAGAGCGCGAAGACCAACGCGATGACGTAGTACGGGATGGCGCCGAAGACCTGCGAGCCGCCGATGAGGAGCCGATCCAGCACCGTCCCCCGCGCCCGGGCGGTGATGACGCCGACCGAGACGCCCACGGCGAGGAACACGATGACCGTGCCGAGGGCGAGCAGCACCGTGGCCGGGAAGCGCGAGAAGATCTCCTCCGAGACGGGCCGCTTCGTGAGGAAGGACATCCCGAGACAGGGGGCGCTGCAGTGCACGACATCCCCCGCGAACGCGAAGTCGCGTCCCACGAAGAGACCGCCGAAGTACTCGCTGAACTGGACGGCGAGCGGCCGGTCGAGCCCGAGGTTCGCACGGATCTCGACGAGGCGCTCGGCTGAGCACCGCTGCTCGGGGCACATCGCCTGGGCCGGGTCTGCCGGGCCGGCGAAGAAGAGGAGGAACGCGGCGACGAGAGTGGCGAGCAGGACGGTCAGTCCGAGGACGACTCGGCGCAGGACGTACGTGAGCACGAAGTACCTTCCGTGGTCGAAGGGTGGGGGCCGGAGGGTCGCTCCCGCCCCCACCCGGGGGAAACACTGACGGGAAGGCCTACGGCTCCATCCAGATCTGGGTCATGATCGGCAGTCCGTGGTGGGGGTCGTTGACGACGTTGCGGACCTTGGCGCCGAAGACGGCGTTGCCCTTGCTGTACTGGTACGGGATGGCCGGGAGGTAGCTCTCGAAGAGCCACTTGTCGAACGTGCCCCACTCGGGGCCCTGGTCGGCGATCGGCAGCTCCTGGATGCGCCGGATCTCCTGGTCGATCTTCTCCTCGGAGATGTTTCCCCAGCTCGTGGCGCCCTGCGAGACGGCCACCGAGGACACCATCGGTGGGAAGATCGAGTCCGCCGACGGCCAGTCGTAACACCACCCGGCCGGGCTCTGCAGCATGTTCACGGGCGCGTCGATGGTGCCCGCCAGCTGCCGGCGTTCCTTGGCCGGGACGCCCTTGTCGACGACCCGGAAGCCCGCGAGCTCGAGCTTCTGCTTGCGCACCTGGTTGACCCGCTCGGCGACCGCGGAGTCGTTCTCGTAGTAGTAGCTGAGCTCGAACGGCCGGGTTGGGCCGTAGCCGAGGTCGGCGAGCATCTTCCTGGCCTTCTCCGCGTTGCCGTCCCCGGTTCCGTCGAAGCCGTCAACGCCCTGGTAGTCGACCCAGCCGGGCACCTGCGGCGGGATGAAGGTCGTCCCGGGCAGGTAGGCGTGCGTCGACTGACCGCCGGCCTTGCGGACCGAGTCGTACGGGTAGGCGACCGCGATGGCCTTGCGGACCTCGAGCGGGATCTTCCGCGTGTCGAGGTTGAGCGTGTAGACGCACGACGAGGGCCCTTCGACGAACTGGGACTTCTTCGGGCCCTCGATCTGCTCGACGAGCGAGGAGTCGATCGGGCTCCAGTTGAGCGACGTGGCGTCGACCCCGTTGCTCGCGAGGATCGCGGTCTGGGCCTTGACGTCCTCGACCCCGAACTTGAAGTGGTAGCCGTCGAGGTAGTCGTTGCGCGCCGGGTCCGTGGCCGGCTTCCACTCGGGGTTCCGGTCGAGGACGAGCTCCGAACCGGGCGTGTACGTCTTGAACTTGTACGGGCCGGTCGCCAGCGGATGGAGCGTGTAGTCCTGCTTCTTGTCCTTGGCCTGCGGGATCGGCGAGAACTGGGGGTACGCGGCGAAGTACGGGAGCGACTCGAAGCGCTTCTCGAGCCGGATGACGAGCGTCTTGTCGTTCCGCGCCTCGACCCCCTTCCACTTCGGGTCACCCTGGTAGGGGCCCTCGTAGGTGGTGCCGCCCTTGAAGAACTCGCGCTGGTAGGTCGGTGCGTTCTGGGCCAGGTCCTTGTCGAAGGAACGCTTGAGCGCGAAGACCACGTCGTGCGCCGTCACGGGCGAGCCGTCCTCGTAGGTGATGCCGTCCTTGAGGGTGAACGTCCAGGTGAGGCCGTCCTCGGACACCTGGCCGAGGTCGGTGGCCAGGTCCGGCACGAGGACCGACTGGCCGTCCCGGACGGCGTACGCCGTCAGCGCCCGGTGGGTCAGTCCGAGGATCGCCAACGTGTCGTTGAAGTACTGGTCGCTCGGGTCGAAGTTGGCGGGCGTGGAGAAGTAGGGGACGGTGAGCACTCCGCCCCGTTTGGCGCCCTGGACGTCCGGCGCCGGGCCCGTGGCATCGGGCAGCATGCCGGATGTCGCGGTCGCGATGGAGGACTTGTCGAACTGGACGACGTCGGTCTGCTCGGTGGGCGTGGGCGCCCCACAGGCCGCGACGAGTCCGATGGAGACCGCGGCTCCGGCTGCGGTCAGGACGGTGGTCCAGCGCATAGTTGGCTCCCTTGCGTGCACTTCCGGCGCCGTGCCGGTGGTCGATGAGTGGGTGGAGGTGGTGGAGGGGTCGGCGTGGTGCCGCGCCTAGCGGCGCGTGGTCGGGTCGAAGGCGTCACGGATCGCGTCGCCGAGCAGGGTGAGGGCCAGGACGAGGGCGGAGATGCTGAGGACGGGGGGCCAGAGCCACAAGGGATAGCTCCGGAAGGAGTTCTGGGCATCGGCGATGGTCCGGCCCCACGTGGCGGTCGGCTCCACGAGGCCGGCACCGAGGAAGGTCAGGGTGGCTTCGGCGGTGATGTAGGCCGGAACCGCGATGGACGCGGAGACGGCGATCGGCCCGACCAGGTTGGGCAGGATCTCGCGGAGGAGGATCTGGCGGGTCGGGACCCCGATGGCGCGGGCAGCCTGGACGAACTCGCGCTCCCGCAGACTGACCACCTCCCCCCGCACGAGACGGGCCAGTCCCATCCAGCCGAACGTCACGAGCACCGCCATGACGACCCAGAACCGGATCGTCGACGTCTGTTCGGCCGTGAGCGAGCCCCGTTCGCCGAAGCGGAGCTCGACGATCGGGACGACGGCGACGATGAGGAGCAACAGGGGCAGGCTGAGGAAGAAGTCGGTCAACCACGAGACGATCCGGTCGGCGCGACCCCCCACGTAGCCGGCGACGAGCCCGAACGTCACTCCGAGCGCGGTCGACAGGGCCGCCGCGGTGAACCCGATGACGAGCGAGGGCCGGGCCCCGTAGGCCCATCGGGCGAAGAGGTCACGCCCGAGGCCTTTCTCGATTCCGAGCCAGTGGGCCGAGCTGGTTCCCTCAGTGGGAAACCCGTTGAGATCGAGCAGCTCGGTGTGCGTGGTGTACGGGTCCGCCTGGGTGCCGGTGAGGGGGTCGACCGACTGGAGGCTGGTGAGGAACGGGGCGAAGACCGCCACGAGGATGAAGAAGAGGATGACCACGGCGCAGGCGATCGCGACCCTGTCCCCCCGTAGGCGGTCCCAGGCGACCTGACCGGGCGAGCGGCCGGTCCCAGCCGTCCGGCCGGGCGCGCCGGGCACGCCGGGCACGCCGGGCACGCCGGGGCCTCCGGTTCGGCCGACCACGCCCGCTCGGCCCGCTCGACCGGTCCGGGTGACGCGGGAGTCCGGCGGCGGCTCGACGGACTGCGCTCCGGGCGGGCCCACCGTGGTCGGCGCGAAGGCGTCGGTGGCGCCCGGACTGCTCAACGAGGTGTCTCCGTCCACGCATCGGGGTGACGAGTGCTCTGGTCACGGGTCGTGGACCAGCGGCCCCTGCCGACGGGGCGGGCGCACGCGCCCGGCCCCATGACGGAACCGGGGGTGACTCTGCCACAGAGCGTCGCGCCGGTCACCGGGTTCGACGGCCAAAATTCACAAATCGTTACGCTTCTGGACCGGTCGACCGCATAATGTGCGCCCGTCGATGCCCTGGAGGCTCAGCTCTGCGGTCGCTTGCCCTTCCCGAGCCGCTCGTGGAGCCACTCGAGCCGGGCCCGCAGGCGTTCCTCGAAGCCGCGATCCGTCGGCAGGTAGTAGGCGGTGCTTCCCTCCAGGTCGTCGGGCAGGTACTGCTGGCGGGCGACGGCGTCCGGCTCGTCGTGGGCGTAGACGTAGCCGTCCCCGTGACCGAGCCGCTCCGCCCCGGCGTATCCACTGCCGCGCAGGTGCGCCGGCACCGCCCCTCCCCGGCCGGCCCGGACATCGGCGATCGCGGCGTTGATCGCCGCGTAGGCCGCGTTGGACTTCGGCGCCAGGGCGTTGTGGACGACGGCCTGCGCGAGGATGATCCGCGCCTCGGGCATCCCGATCTGGGCCACGGCGTGCAGGGCGGCAACGGCGGTCTGCAGCGCCGTCGGGTCCGCCATCCCGACGTCCTCGCTGGCGGCGATGACGATCCGTCGGGCGATGAAGCGCGGGTCCTCCCCGGCCTCGAGCATCCGTGCGAGGTAGTGGAGGGCGGCATCGACGTCGCTGCCACGCATCGACTTGATCAAGGCGCTTGCCACGTCATAGTGCTGGTCACCGGTCCGGTCGTAGCGCACGGCCGCGTGAGCGATGGCCTGCTCGACGTGGGCGAGCCCGATGAGGACGAGTGTGTCGTCGGTCCGCCCTGCAGGCTCGGCGTCGAGAGCCACGCCGGCCGCGGCCTCCAACGAGGTGAGGGCGCGACGAGCATCACCCCCGGACGTTCGCACGAGGTG
This sequence comes from Intrasporangium calvum DSM 43043, assembly GCF_000184685.1. NCBI lineage: Bacteria > Bacillati > Actinomycetota > Actinomycetes > Micrococcales > Intrasporangiaceae > Intrasporangium > Intrasporangium calvum. The sequence continues at coordinate 1,789,388 of NC_014830.1, read as the reverse complement.
GTCCATCGCATCGTCGTCGATGAGGTGCGCCCCGGCGAACCCCCGCTCGTCGACGAGGGCGGACCGGACCACGTCCCGAATGTCCTCGTCGGACAAGGAGCCCAGCGTGATGAGGACGGACCGGGACAGCAGGGGCGCGATGACGCTGAACGAGGGGTTCTCCGTGGTCGCCGCGACGAGGATGACCGTGCGGTTCTCGACTCCGGGCAGGAGTGCGTCCTGCTGAGCCTTGGTGAACCGGTGGATCTCGTCGAGGAAGAGCACCGTCTGTCGTCCGTAGAGATCGCGTTCACGGACCGCCGACTCCATCACGGAGCGGACGTCCTTGACTCCCGCCGTCACCGCCGACAGCTCGACGAAACGACGGTCGGCTGCGGTCGCGACCAGGTGGGCCAGGGTCGTCTTGCCCGTGCCGGGGGGACCCCAGATGATGGCGGAGAGCGGCCCGGCTGCCCCGCCGCTGCCCTCGATCAGGCGCCGCAGCGGGCTCCCGGGACGCAGCACCGAGCCCTGCCCTCGGACCTCGTCGAGGGACCGGGGTCGCATGCGCACCGCGAGGGGAGCACCACCTGCGGACATCGGCCGCTGGTCGCGCTCGACCGCGGATGCGGCACCGAAGAGGTCGTCGGAGGTCACTGTGGAAGGCTATCTGGCGTGCCCGCCCATCCCGTTCCCGAGCCGTCCCGAGCCACGCGCCCAGCAGCGCCGCCGACGCTCCTCGCCCGCCTCGGCCGGTCCACCGGACGCCACCCTCTGTGGTGGGTGCTGGCCTGGGTCGTGGCCGCGCTGGTCTCCTTCGCCGTCGCGGTCGGCGGCGTCACCGGCGAGTCGCTCTTCGACCGGCTGACCTCCGGCGAGCCCCGGGTACCGGGCCAGTCACAGACTGCACGCGAGGTCATCCAGCAGGTCGAGCCGTCGTTGGACACCGTCATGCTCCAGGTCGACGGGGCACCGTTGGGCGACCCCCGGGCACTCGAGGCCGCCGCAGTCGCCACCGGCCGCATCACGCAGCTCGCCGGCGTGGTCCGGGTGAGGTCGCCGTTGCTCTCGCCCCAGGGCCTGGACGACCCAGCCGTCCGTCCGCTCCTCGCCGGTGGTTCGCCCGACCGTGGGCGCTTCGTCACGATCGTCGACCTCGCGGGGGGCCGAGCCGACTCCGAGCTGGCCGCAACCCGAACCTCGGTCGAGGCCGGGCTGGCCACCGTGGTCGAGGCACTTCCCGGCGCCACCGGATCCGTCGGGAGCTACCACCACGTGATCAAGGCGATCACCGGCACCATCGAGAGCGATCTGGTCCGGGGCGAGGGCATCGCGCTCCCCCTGACCTTCCTCGTCATGGTCCTCGTGTTCGGTGGGTTCATCGCCGCGGGCATGCCCATCTCCGGTGCGGTCGTCTCGATCGGGGGCGCCCTGCTGTCCCTCTTCGCCTTCTCGCACGCACTGGACCTCGACGCGACGGTCGTCAACATCGTCACGCTCCTCGGGCTGGGACTGTCCATCGACTACGGGCTGCTCACGGTGAGCCGGTTCAGGGAGGAGCTGTCCGTCGGACCCGGTGGCACCCCGACCCGTGAGCAGGCGGTGGTCGCGGCGGAGCGGACCGTGGCAACGGCGGGACGCACGGTGCTGTTCTCGGGCGTCACCGTCGCCATCGCCCTGGCCGGGCTGCTCATCTTCGAGGCCGAGATCATGCGGGCGATCGGTCTCGCGGGGGTCAGCGTCGTCCTCGTGGCGATGGTCGTGGCCGTCACCCTCGTTCCCGCGCTCGCGGTCCTCGGTTCCGGGCGCCTGAGCCGCCGGGCCTCCCGGTCCGTCGAGGACACCGGCGCCTTCAGCCGGCTCGCCGCCTCCGTCCAGCGCCGCCCCTTCGTCGTGATCGTGGGCGGTCTCGTCGCGCTGGCCGCGCTCGCGTCTCCCACCCTCGACATGCGGCTCACGGCCTCCGGCACCGAGCTGCTCCCGGTGTCAGCGCCGCAGCGGGCCTTCTTCGACACCCTGCGCAGCGACTACCCCGCCCTGGCCGCTCCCGAGGTGACCGTCGTTGCCCGGACCTCCGACACCGCGGCGGTACGAACCGCCCTCGAGCCGTTCGAAGCGGCCCCCGGGGTGACCGACCTCACCGTGCGCCCACTCGGGGGCGAGCACCAGCTCGCCGCCTTCCAGGTCGAGGGTCCGCCGACCTCGAACGAGGCGCAGGACCTCGTCACGGCCCTCTCGCAGCTCCGGCCCGGCTTCGAGACCTGGGTCACGGGGCAGGCCTCGGGGCAGATCGACTTTCTCGACTCGATGGCCCGTGGCGCACCGTGGGCCATCGGGCTGGTCGTGCTCGGCACCTTCGTCCTTCTCTTCCTCATGACCGGATCCGTCGTCATCCCGCTCAAGGCCCTGCTGCTCAACGTCATCTCCCTGGGCGCGGCTCTCGGCGTCGTGGTGTGGGTGTTCCAGCACGGCAACCTGGAGGGGCTGCTCCGCTTCACCTCCGTCGGGGCGGTCGAGTCGATGGTGCCGTTCCTCGTGCTCGCCTTCGGCTTCGGCCTCTCGATGGACTACGAGCTCTTCCTCCTCTCCAGGATCGTCGAGGAGCACGAGGCCGGCGCGGACAACGACCGGGCGGTCGCCCTCGGCCTCCAGCGGACCGGCCGGATCATCACGTCGGCGGCGCTCCTCATCATCATCGTCTTCGCCGGGTTCATCGCCGGGGACATCCTCATCATCAAGGAGATGGGAACCGCCCTCGTGGCCGCCGTCCTCATCGACGCGACGATCGTGCGGATGCTCCTCGTTCCCGCCACCATGACGGTGCTGGGTCGGTGGAACTGGTGGGCGCCCGGCCCGCTGCGGCGCCTGCACACCCGCTACGGCCTGCGCCACTGACCGGCCAGGGCACGGATCACAGAAGGACTCGACCCGCATGACAGACCGCCCCCGCCGGGCCCGTGCCGCCACCCACGGCACGCATGCCGAGCTGGTCGCCGCGACCGGCGGCGACGCCTTCATCCGCCACGACCTCTCGGATCCCCTCGAGGGCCCCGGCTGGTCCTTGGGCTCGGCGCTCATCGTGCCTCGCCGCACGCACACCCGACGCCTCGGCCTCGTCGTCCTCGGCCGTCCCGACGACGTCGCAGGGCTGGCGCTCGAGCTGGTCGGGCGCGGCGACACCGAGAACCCGCTGGCCGACCCACGCTTCCTGCACGCCACGGTGGAGCGCCCCGCCTTCGAGGCGTTCGCGTCGGTCGTGCCGCTCACCGACCCCGGCGGCGACTGGGAGTGGATGTGCACCCGCACAGCGCCTCCCCCGGTCCCCGGCGAGGACCGGGTCGTCGGTCTCGACGAGACCGACGAGGACGAGATCCAGGCGCTCCTCGCCCTCGCCAACCCGCGGACGGACGCCCGACCGTTCGAGACGCCGGGCCAGCGCTGGGTCGGGGTCCGGGACGACTGCGGTGCTCTCGTGGCCTGCGGCGTCCTCGACCGCACGCTCTCCGGCGCCCCGATCCTCGAGGGGATCACCGTCCGCATGGACCTGCGCGGCACCGGGCTCGGGCTCGCCGTCACCGCGGCACTGACTCGCGAGGCGGTCCGGTCGGACGGCTTCTGCACCCTCGGGCTGTACTCCGACAACGACGTCGCGCGTCGGGTCTACCACGGCCTCGGTTACGGCGACGACCACCTCTGGTCGAGCCGGAGGCTCCTTCGAGCTGACCCGACCCGACGGTGACGGGTGCCGCCGGGCTCGGCGAGCCCAGCGGCATCCGACATCCGGCGAACCGGGTGCGCTCAGCTGGCGTCGGCTGGCGTCGCGTCGACGCCGGCTTCCTTGCGCTGCTGGGGGGTGATGGGCGCGGGCGCTGCGGTCAGCGGGTCATACCCGCCACCGGTCTTCGGGAAGGCGATGACGTCGCGGATCGACTCGGTCCGGGCGAGCAGCGAGACGATCCGGTCCCAGCCGAACGCGATGCCGCCGTGCGGCGGGGCTCCGTACTGGAAGGCGTCGAGGAGGAAGCCGAACTTCTCCTGCGCCTCCTCGGCGCCGATGCCCATGACGCCGAAGACCCGCTCCTGGACGTCCCTGCGGTGGATACGGATGGAGCCGCCGCCGATCTCGTTGCCGTTGCACACCATGTCGTAGGCGTAGGCGAGCGCCGACCCGGGGTCCGAGTCGAAGGTGTCCTCGAACTCCTTCTTGGGCGAGGTGAACGCGTGGTGCACCGCCGTCCACCCACTGTGGCCGAGGGCGACGTCCCCGGAGGCGGTCGCGTCGGCGGCGGGCTCGAAGAGCGGCGCGTCGAGGACCCAGAGGAAGCTCCACTGCGACTCGTCGATGAGGTCACATCGGCGCCCGATCTCGAGTCTGGCCGCGCCGAGCAGGGCTCGCGACGGCTTGGCCGGGCCGGCAGCGAAGAACACCGCGTCGCCGGGCTTGGCACCGACGTGCGCGGCCAGGCCGGCGCGCTCGGCGTCGGTGAGGTTCTTGGCGACGGGCCCGCCGAGTGTTCCGTCGGCCTGGACGAGGACGTAGGCCAGCCCCTTGGCGCCGCGCTGCTTGGCCCAGTCCTGCCAGGCGTCGAGCTGCTTGCGCGGCTGCGACGCCCCACCGGGCATGACCACGGCGCCGACGTACTCGGACTGGAACACCCGGAAGGGGGTGTCCGTGAAGTACTCGGTGCAGTCGACCAGCTCCTGTCCGAAGCGCAGATCCGGCTTGTCCGAGCCGTAGCGGGCCATCGCCTGGGCGTAGGTCATCTGCAGGAACGGCGGCTCGAGGTCGACGCCGATGAGCTTCCAGATCTCCCTGACCACCGCCTCCCCGAGCTCGAGGACGTCGGACTGCTCGACGAAGGACATCTCGATGTCGAGCTGGGTGAACTCCGGCTGACGGTCGGCGCGGAAGTCCTCGTCGCGATAGCAGCGGGCGATCTGGTAGTAGCGCTCCATCCCGGCCACCATGAGCAGCTGCTTGAACAGCTGGGGGCTCTGTGGCAGGGCGTACCAGCTGCCGGGTGCGAGGCGGGCCGGCACGAGGAAGTCGCGGGCCCCCTCGGGGGTGGACCGCGTCAGGGTCGGGGTCTCGATCTCGACGAAGTCGCGCTCGCCGAGGACCTTGCGGGCGGCGGCGTTGACCTTGGAGCGCAGCCGGATCGCGGAGCCGGCCGAGCTGGCGCCGGGGCGTCGCAGATCGAGGTAGCGGTGCTTGAGCCGCGCCTCCTCGCCCACGGTGACGCGCTCGTCGATCTGGAACGGCAGCGGCGCGCTCGGGTTGAGCACCTCCAGCTCGCTGACGATGACCTCGATCTCGCCGGTCGGCAGGTCAGGGTTGGTGTTGCCCTCGGGTCGGACGCGCACGTCGCCGGTCACCCGCACACAGAACTCGTTGCGGACGTCGTGCGCCCCACCCTGGGCCAGGACCTCGTCGCGCGCGACGACCTGGGCGATGCCGCTCGCGTCGCGCAGGTCGAGGAAGGCCACGCCGCCGTGATCTCGCCGCCGAGCCACCCAGCCGGTGAGCGTGACGGTCTGTCCGGCGTGGTCGGCGCGCAGGGTTCCGGCCTCGTGAGTGCGGAGCACGAAGGTTGTCCTTCCGATGGTGCTTGGGTGGCGTGCTGATGAGCGATGCTGCCGTATGCCGCTGAGCTCGCTCGCGCTCCGACGGTGCCGTCGGAACGGGGTCGGGTCGCTGGTCGGGCGCAGGGCGCCGACGGCCAATCCTACGGGGTGCCGGGCCCGGCCTCTCCCGCGCCGCCGCCGAGTCCGGTCGCCGGCCCCGCAGGTGTCGGGACGCTGAGAACGCCTAGGCTCGGCGCGTGCAGCACTCCCGCAACCGTGACCTCGACGGGGTCCGCGGCCTCGCGATCCTCCTCGTCGTGGCCGCGCACAGCGGCCTGCCGATCCGGTGGGGTGGCCTGTCCGGGGTCACGCTCTTCTTCGTCCTGTCCGGGTACCTCATCACGAGCCTGCTCATCCGGGAGTGGGACCGGTGGGGCTCGGTCTCCCTGTGGCGCTTCTGGGGGCGTCGCGCCCTGCGGCTGCTTCCCGCGCTGCTCGTCTTCCTCGCCCTGGTCCCACTCCTCCTCTGGGCCACCGGCGACTCGCGGCTGGCCAGCTACCCGGCGGCGGCGATGGCATCGCTGTTCTACGTCGGCAACTGGGTGCGCATCGCCGGCACCGACCTCGGGGTGCTGAACCACCTGTGGTCGCTCTCCGTGGAGGAGCAGTTCTACGTCGTCTGGCCCCTCGTCTTCCTCGCCTTGATGGCCTGGTGGCGCCAGCACCTGCTCGGCCTGGTCCTCGGCCTCACCGGAGTCGCCACGGTGTACAGCGTGTGGGCCACGGGCTCGTTCATCCGGCTCGACATCTCGACGGAGACCAACGCGTTCGCGCTCCTGCTGGGGGTGTCCCTGGCCGTCGCGCTGGCATCGATCGCGCGCAAGGGCTGGCACCCGCCACGGGTGAGCGTCCTCATCCCGTTCACCGTCATGATCCTCGTGTCCGCCTTTCCCTCGCACGACATCGCCACGGACCACGGCCTGTTCCGGCCGCTGGGCGCGGTCTATGCCGTGCTCGGGGTCTGGCTCGTCGCGAGTGCCGTCCTCGGTCACTCGCCCGTCGTCGCGTCGCCGGTCATGGTCTTCTTCGGGACGATCAGCTACGCGCTCTACCTGTGGCACCAGGCCCTGATCAACTCCGTCCTGTTCGGTGACAAGACGGTCCTGCGCAACCTCGCGCTCATCGCCGCCGCGGTCGTCCTGTCGTGGCTGTCCTGGGTCGTCGTGGAGCGGCCGGCCGGCCGGCTACGGGGCCGGCTGCGGCTGGACGAGCCGTCTCGTCGACAGCTGGCCGCCCGCGCCGTGGCCTCCGTGCCGTCCTCCTCCCTCGACCCGCGCGGCCTGCCCGACGCGCCGGGCAGGCCGGGTTCGCCGGGCACGTCCGGCACCGCTGGCCCGCCGGGTTCAGCTGACACCCTCGCGGCCCGGGCTGACCGGGAGGGTCCTGGTCAGCCGGCGTCGCCGTCGACGTAGCACCATCGTCCCGCCCGCCTGGCGAACCGGCTGACCTCGTGGAGCTCGCCCGAACCGTGGGGACCGGTGTGCCGGGCGAGGAACTCCACTGTCCCCGTGTCGTCCTCAGGCCCGCCGGCTTCGACGCGGATGACGCGCAGGTCCGTCCAGACGACCTCGGGATCCACGGGGGGACTGTCGGGCCGGGTCCGCGGGTGCCAGGTGCGGAAGACGTGGTCAGCGTCGTGGCGCGCGTACGCCGTGTAGCGCGACCTCATCAGCTCCTCCGCGGTGAGGGCCTGCCGGGCGCCGTCGAGCAGGAGTTCACAACACTCGGCGTACGGGCCGCCGCCACAGGGGCACGGGCTGACCGCGGGCCGGGTCACGCGCCAGCCCCCGGCGGCGGTTCCGGCCGGCGCTGGGCCTCCCAGGCTGGCCAGGGAGCGTCCTTGGGCCGCAGTGTCGCCCAGTCGACGGCGCGAGCCGCGTGTGCGGCGAGAACCCCGATGAGGGCAGCGCTGTTGCTGATCCGGCCGGTGAGGGCCGCGCGGTGGGCCTCGTCCAGGGGGACCCACAGCGGGCGGATCGTCAGCTCCTCGGCGTGCCGCTCATGAAGGTGCTCACCGGGCACGTCGACGAGGTCTCGCGCGAGGAAGATGCGCACCGGCTCGGGGAACGCGCCGGCAGAGACGACCTCGTCCATGAGGACGTCCCACCGGCCGGCGACGAGGTCGACCTCCTCGGCCAGCTCACGGGCGGCCGCCTCCCAGTGCGGCTCCCCGGAGACGTCGAGCAGCCCGGCCGGCAGCTCCCAGACGTGTCCCCGGGTGGCGTGGCGGTACTGGCGGATGAGGAGGACGTGGTCGACCCCCTCGAACGGCTGGAGCGCGACGACGGCGACCGCCCCCGGGTGCTCGATGAACTCCCTGTCGACGACTCCGCCCTCGCCGAGGTCGACCCGGTCCCGCCGCACGTCGAAGATGAGGCCGGAGTACGGCACGGACGACTCGACGACCGGTGCTGAGGTCCACTCCTCGACGACGTCCGCAAGGCTGCCCCTCGGGGCGGAGAGGCTCACTCCGCCTCGGCGGCGACCGGGACCAGGGTGGGGTCTGGGGACCGTTGGGCAGCCCCCGGCTGGGTGTCACCGACGGGATGGCCGTCCTCGTCGTGGCCGTGCTTCGGACGCTCGACCTCGACGAGGCGCTCGGCCCGCTGCTGCTCCAGCGCAGCGCCGATCAGGCCCGCGAAGAGCGGGTGTGCCCGGTTCGGCCGGGAGAGGAACTCCGGGTGCGCCTGCGTGGACACGTAGTACGGGTGGACGTCCTGGGGCAGCTCGACGAACTCGACGAGGTGACCGTCGGGGGACGTGCCCGAGATGACGAGTCCGGCGGACTCGAGCTGGTCGCGGTAGCCGTTGTTGACCTCGTAGCGATGCCGGTGGCGCTCCTTGACCTCAGCGGCTGCGTAGGTCGCTCGGACGACGGAACCGTCCTTGAGGTGGGCAGGATAGAGCCCGAGGCGCATCGTCCCGCCGAGGTCGCCGGCGCCGTCGACGAAGGCCTTCTGCTCCTCCATCGTGGCGATGACCGGGTCCGGCGTCTGGGGGTCGAACTCTGTCGACGACGCCCCGGTGACACCCAGGACCGACCGTGCGTACTCGATGACCATGCACTGCAGGCCGAGACAGATGCCGAGCGTCGGCACCTGCTTCTCACGAGCCCACGTGAGCGCGCCGAGCTTGCCCTCGATGCCACGGACGCCGAAGCCCCCGGGCACGAGGACCGCGTCGACGCCGCCGAGGGCCTGCTGGGCACCGGCCGGTGTCTGGCAGTCGTCGGAGGCGACCCAGCGGATCCGGACCTTCGCGTCGTGGTGGAAGCCGCCGGCGCGGAGCGCCTCGGTCACCGAGAGGTAGGCGTCCGGCAGGTCGATGTACTTGCCCACCAGAGCGACCTCGACGTCGTGCTCGGGGTCGTGCACCCGCTGCAGCAGCTCGTCCCACTCGGTCCAGTCGACGTCCCGGAAGTTCAGGCCGAGCCGTCGGATGACGTAGGCGTCGAGCCCTTCACTGTGCAGCACCTTGGGGATGTCGTAGATGCTCGGGGCGTCCTGGCACGCGGCGACGGCATCGACCTCGACGTCGCACATGAGCGAGATCTTGCGCTTGATGGGGTCGGGGATCTCCCGGTCGGCCCGGAGCACGAGCCCGTCCGGTTGGATACCGACCTGGCGCAGCGCGGCGACCGAGTGCTGCGTGGGTTTCGTCTTGAGCTCGCCGCTCGGGGCGAGGTAGGGCACGAGCGAGACATGGAGGAAGAAGCTGTTGTCGCGGCCGATGAGGTGGCGCACCTGACGGGCCGCCTCGAGGAAGGGCAGGGACTCGATGTCGCCGACCGTCCCGCCGATCTCGGTGATGATGATGTCGGGCGCGTCGGGCATGCCCGTGGCGAGGGCGCGCATCCGGGCGACGATCTCGTTGGTGATGTGCGGGATGACCTGGACGGTGTCGCCGAGGTACTCACCCCGACGCTCCCGGGCGATGACGGTGTTGTAGACCTGACCGGTCGTGACGTTGGCCGCCCCGACGAGGTTGACGTCGAGGAACCGTTCGTAGTGTCCGACGTCAAGGTCGGTCTCGGCTCCGTCATCGGTGACGAAGACCTCGCCGTGCTGGAACGGGTTCATCGTCCCCGGGTCGACGTTGATGTAGGGGTCGAGCTTCTGCATCGTGACCCGTAGACCACGGGATCGAAGCAGTCGGCCGAGGCTGGAAGCCGTCAGGCCCTTGCCGAGGGATGAGGCGACGCCTCCGGTCACAAAGATGTGCTTCGTCGTTTCCACCACGGGCTTTAAGTCTACGTCATCCGCGGAGCGCTTCGGTGTAGCGCGACACCCAGCGGCGCGCCTCCTCCTCCGGAGTGGCCCACGCGCGCGCTCGCGCCCGCGCTGCCTCGCCCAGGCGACGGCGCAGCGGACCGTCGGAGAGGAGGTGCTCGACGGCCGCGGCGAGCGACCCCGGGTCGCCCACGGGAACGAGCAGACCCGCGTCGCCGACGAGGTCGGGCAGGCCGCCCGTGCGGGTCGTGACGACGGGCAGCCCGGCCGCCATCGCCTCCTGGACGACGAGCGCGCGCGCCTCCCACCGGCTGGGCAGCACGAAGACGTCCGCGGCCCGCAGCCAGCGCGCGACGTCGCGCTGGGGCCCGACCAGCCGCAGGGGTATGCCGCTGAGCTCGCTCTCCAACGACGCCCGGAGCCGCTCGTCCCCGCCTCCCACGACCACCCACGAGGCGGGGGTCCGCACGGACCGTGCTGCGGCGACGAGGCTCGGCAGGTCCTTCTGTGGGGCGAGCCTCGCGACGGTCAGGACGAGTGGGCGTGTCTCGTCGAGGTCGTGGCCCTGCTCGCGGAGCGCGCGCCGTGTCTCGCGCCGCGCCGCCTCGCTCGGCGTGGGAGTCGCGAGGAGCTGCTCGACTGCCGGGGACGGGACGGTGGCGAGGGTGGCCCGGTGCGCCCCCAGCTGCTCGGCCAGCTCGACGAGGTCGGCGCTCGCACCGGTGACGAGGGCGGCTCGCCGCAGCGCCCAGCGGATGGAGGAGCGGGCCACCCCGGCGACCGAGGCCCGGGCGCGGGACGGGCCCAGCGGCATCCGGTCCGCGCCGGCGACCAGGCTCGGCGGGAGGGTGTTGTGGAGCGAGATGACCAACGCGGGACGCGGCTTGGCGCGGGCCACGGCGACCGCCGCCACCACGGCAGCCTGGTGGCCGTGGGCGTGGACGACGTCGACCGTCCCCGCGAGGTTCTTCAGCAGGTGCCAGTCGACGAGGCCCCTCGGGGCTGACCAGCCGCGGTGGACCGGCCAGAGCGGATGGGCGTCGCCCCACTGGAAGGCGGCTGCGGTCGCGGCGGACGTGGCGACCTGCACGTCGTGCCCGGCCGCCCTCAGGTCCTGCGACAGTCGGTCGACGTGCCCCCCGATCCCGCCGGTGGACTCTCCGAGGACCATGAGGATCCTCACGAGGGACTCCATGGGTCCCGGCCCCCGGCCCCGGAGTCCCCCACACCCGAGCCCCCCACACCCGAGCCCCCCACACCCGAGCCCCCCACACCCGAGCCCCCCACACCCGAGCCCCCGACCCCTGACGTGGTCGGCGAACGCAACTGGCGGAGCCGACGTGGCAGCGTCGGATCGACAGCCAGGGCGACGACGACGAGGACCAGGGCTGCGCCCAGACCGACGACCGTCGCGAGGGTCAGTGCGCCGAGCAGGTCGACGTCCTCGAACCGGGTCCCGACGTACCAGCCGGCACTCCCCGCGACGAGCGCGCCGAGCATGGTCGCGATCAGCGGACGCCAGGGCACGGTCAGCACCGAAGCGCCCCACTCCTGCATCACGACGAAGGCGAGGACGACTGCGCCGCAAGCCAGTCCGAGGCTCGACCCCAGCGCCAGGAAGTTCAGGGTCGCCGGTCCGTCTGCGCCTCCATCGTCGAGCAGGACGAGAGGGAGGACCGTCGTGGCCAGCCAGGCCGTCCCCACGACTGCTCCAGCGAGCACGGCTCGGCCTCTCAGGTAGCAGGCGCGGCTCAGCAGGGCGATGGCGCCGAGCGCCGGAACGGTGGGAGTGAACGCAGCCAGAGCCTGTGGCATCGCCCCCAGGGTGCGGCCTGAGGTGCTGGCGGCGCCACCCGCGTCCAACAGCGTGAAGAGAGTGCCGACCGGCCCCGCCACTGCGGCGAGCAGCGCCGCCCCCGCGATACCGACCACGAGAACCCCGAACCAGCTGTGGCGGAGGGTCGTGTGTGCCTTGAGGGACACCTCGGGCTGGGCCCGTCGAGGGGCCCGGGCGTCGAGCCCAGGCCCGCGCGAGCCACCCACCGACCCGCCCACCGACCCGCCCACCGAGCCACCCACCGAGCCACCCACCGACCCGCCCGGCTGACCGGCACGGCCACCGGTGGCCGAGTGCCCTCGCCCCACCGCGAGTGCGTGTGCGAGGTCAGGGAATGCTGCGGTCGCAAGGGGAACAGCCAGAACGGCGTAGGGCAGCAGGGCGACGGCCTGGGCGTACATGAAGACGTTGAGGGTGCCGGCGCCGCCACGATCGTTGGCGAGCCGGATGACCACGAGCGTGGCGAGCTGCTGGCCGGCGACGGCCAGGAACCCCGCGAGGGCGAGCGAGCGCACGCGGGCGCCAGTGCCGTCCGCGAAGCTGACTCGGGGTCGGAGCCGAACACCGGCACGCCAGATCGGCACCGCAACGGTGAGGGCCATGGCCGCCACACCCACGGTCGTGCCGATCGCGAGGATGAGCACCCCGGTGGGCGGGATCGCCGCGATCTCAGCGGCAGGCTGGGGCACCACCGCGCGGTAGCTCAGATAGGTCGCGATGACAACCAGGCTCGAGACGAGCGGGGCCAGCGCCGCGGCGACGAACCGACGGTGGGCCTGGAGGACGCCGGCCAGGACTATCGCGACTCCGTACAGCGGCAGCTGCACGGCGAAGACACCGAGGAACTCCGCGCCGAGCTGCGTCTCCCCCGCGCAACCGGTGCCGAGGAGCATCGCTGCGATCGGACGGGCACCGACCAGGACGAGGGCACCGAGCGGGAGCAGGACGAGCAGCGCCCAGGTCAGCAGGGCGGACGCCGTGGCGTCGGCGCTCCCCCGATCGCCGCGAGCGAGCGCCCCGGCAACAAGCGGGACTGCCACAGCCGCCAGGACACCACCGGCGGCCACCTCGAAGATCACGTTGGGCACCGCGTTGACCGACTGGTAGACGCTCCCCACACAGGTCGCGCCGACCGAGTGCGAGAACGCGAACCAGCGGCCGAAGCCCACGACGCGGGCGACCAGGGTGATCGCGGCGATCGAGCCGGCGGCGGCGACCACGGTGCGTAGGGCCGGCGCGGGCCCCGTCGTGGGGTTGGACCTCATGACCCGGACCGACCCCACTCGTCGAGCCGGCGCAGCGTCCCATGGGCGTCGATGACCTTGCTGAAGCTGACCTTCTCCGACGCGAGGGTCAGCGCGGTGAGGCCTGCGAGCGCGACGACCCTCCCACGCAGGCCGGTCGCCTCGACCAGGGCGAGCCCGATGAGGGCTCCGGCGGCGTTCGCGCCCGTGTCACCCAGCATGGACCGCCCGGCGAGGTCATCACGCAGGACTCCGGCGGAGGCCCCGAGGGCCGCTGCTGCCGGGCGGAATCCCGCGAGGGCGAGGGGACCCCCGCAGAGCACGACGACCTTGAGCGCCCTACCGGGCCGCAGGTCGAAGAGGTTCGCGACATTCGCAGCCCCGGCGATGACCGCCCCGCCGACGACAGCGGCCAACGCTCCCCGCTCCTGCGATCGGCCGTGCCCCGCGACTCGGCCGCGCACCCGCACGGGGCCACGACTCGCCGGCGGGTCACTCCGGGCAGAGCGGTCAGCCAGGAGAGCACCCGTCATCCCGGTGGCGGCGAGCCCTATCACCTTGACTGCTCCGGTCGTGAGCGCTCCTCTCCGAAGGGCCCCCAGATGGCCCTTGAGGCCCTTGCTCGAGCCGCTCCCGGCGAGGTCGTCGAGCGCTCCGAGTCCCCCGCTCGCCAGGACGACGAGAAGGGAAGGCCCGAGACGTCCGCTCGCCCTTCGGTTCATCGTTGATCCGAGGGCGAGCCCGGTGGCGGCGGCGGCGACCCACACCGGGCCCTGAAGGAGCGTGACACTGCGGCCGGCGTGGTTCGTCCGCTCCCAGGTGGCCCTGGTCGTCTCCGGGAGTCGGGCTGCGAGTCGTCGGAAGGCGACCGTGCCGATGGTGGCCGCAGCTGCCGTGGCCACGCTTGCCCGGATCCGACCGTCTGCGGCCCCCACGGGTCGGGTGCCTTCGTACAGCTCCGAACGGCCGTCGAGGCAGAGCGGAGACGCTGGCACCCGCCGGGTGCCAAGGCCGCTCAGGGCACCAGTCACCCGTCGGCTCCTCCTGCTCACTGGGTGAGCCTCGGTCTGCCGACGGGGACCACGGCCTCGGGGACGCCTCGCCCCTCCGACGTCACGGGGACACCCGCGGCGCTGCAGCCGTTGCTCCCTCCGCCGTGCCGTAGTGTCCGACGTCCCCAGCCAGCTCGGACTTCAGGGCCAGCACCACGATGGCGGGACCCGAGGGGTCGCTCGCGTGATCCACCGTCGAGATGAGACGCGCGGTGGCCTCCACGCCTCTGACCGACGCGACCGCATCGGACGTGAGGGACTGACCGGCGGCGGTCACCGGCTCCGGACCCGCGACGACCGCGCCGGCGGAGCTATCCGCGACGAACCGGGCGAGGGTGCGGATCGTCTCGGCCTGCCGCTGGATCTCCGCCTCGTCCCCTGCGAACGGGCCGGAGACGATGATGGCGAGGTCCGCCGGCTCCAGCTGCTCGGCCGACGCGTCGATGAACCCCGCATCACTGAGGGTCTTGAGGGCGGCGGTGCGCGACTCCGACGCAGACACGACATCAGTGGTCACGGTGAGCCGGGCGAGGGCCTCGGCGAGCAGGGCATCCCCCGAGAGAGGCGAGGACATTCCGAGCGTCGAGGCGGCGGCGGACGCCGCCTCTGCACGCTCTGCGGCCAACGTGGGGTCGAACCAGTCGCCGCCGAGCGTCACCGTGGCAGTGAGCGTCGCACCGCTGGACGTGACGCCCTCCTCGAGGAGGTCGACCAGACCGCCGTCCGCAGACGGCAGGACGATGACGACGACCTCATGACCGCTCAACGCGCCGTCGAGGACGCGCTCGGAGACGGCGGAGGCGAACTCCTCGCCCGCAGCGACCCGACGCTCGCTCGCGGCGAGCTGGTCGTTGAGTGCCTGCTTCTCGGCGCGCAGGGCGGCCACCTGGTCGGTGAGCTGGGTACCGAGGTTCCCCTGGAGCGGACCTGCCCCGAGAACGATCCCCACCGCGAGGGCCAGGAAGATGGAGATGATGGAGACGAGGTGGTACCGGAAGTCGATCACGTGAAGATCCCCACGACGGCGGTCCAGAGGTCGTCCCACCTCGCGGCGAGCACCTGAAGCCAGGCTTGCCCCGCGGGGGTGGCGGCGACGGCCACGAAGAGCGCGAACAGGCCCACGAGCAGCATGAGCAGGAGCAAGCGAGCGGGGAGGCGCGCCCGGTAGAGGCGACTGACGCCCTTGGCGTCGACCAGCTTGCCGCCGACGCGGAGGCGGGTGAGGAAGGTCGAGGCCTGGCCGTCCCGGCCCTTGTCCAGGAACTCCACGAGGGTCACATGGGTGCCGACGGCGACGATCAGCTCCGCGCCCGCGTCGTCGGCGAGCAGCATGGCGACATCCTCGCTCGTGCCGGCCGCCGGGAACACCACCGGGCTGATGCCGAGAGCTTCCACCCGGGCCAGTCCCGGCGCCCGTCCGTCGCGATAGGCGTGCACGACGATCTCGGCCCCCGACCGGAGGGCGCGGTCCGAGACCGAGTCCATGTCGCCGACGATGAGGTCCGGCCGGTAGCCCGCCTCGAGGATCGCGTCGGCTCCCCCATCCACCCCGATGAGCAGCGGGCGGTACTCCCGGATGTAGGGGCGCAGAGCCTGCAGGTCGTCCCGGTAGTGATAGCCCCGCACGACCACGAGGGTGTGTCGTCCTTCGATCTTCGTCCGGATGGGCGGGATGCCGATCCCGTCCAGGAGCAGCTCGCGCTCCTTCCGGATGAACTCCATCGTGTTCGTCGCGAAGGCCTCGATCTGTACGGCAAGGCCGGCGCGAGCGTCGTGCATCTGCGCCTGGATCGCGTCCGCGTCGAGAACCTGGGCGGTGGCCACCTTCGTCGACCCGTGCCACAGGTCCGCGCCGTCGAGCCGGAGCAGGTCCCCGTCGTGCACGTCCATGACGACGGGCCCTGCGGCGTCGAGGATCGGGATGCCGGCCTCGTTGAGGATCTGCGGGCCGACGTTGGGATAGCGCCCGGAGATCGATGCGGAGGCGTTCACGACGGCGGTCGGACGTGCCGCGACCAGTGCCTCCGCACTCACCTTGTCGAGGTCGGCGTGGTCGATGACAGCGATGTCGCCGGGGCGCAGGCGCTTGGTGAGGTTCTTCGTCCGGGCGTCCACGCGGGCAGGGCCGACCACACCGCCGCCCGAGGGAGCAGCGTGCATGCGGCGGCGAAGAGACATGGCCATGGTTGCCCCCATCGTGCCACGTCGGAGCAGCGTCGGCCGCAGCGGAGCATGCTCAGCCAGCACCCCCGGCCCGCGCCCACCCCTCAGGCTGCGCCGACCCGGGAAACGCGAGCCGCCGCGGTCTGC
This sequence comes from Intrasporangium calvum DSM 43043, assembly GCF_000184685.1. Classification (NCBI taxonomy): domain Bacteria; kingdom Bacillati; phylum Actinomycetota; class Actinomycetes; order Micrococcales; family Intrasporangiaceae; genus Intrasporangium; species Intrasporangium calvum. The sequence continues at coordinate 1,773,112 of NC_014830.1, read as the reverse complement.
TCGAGCAGGTCTCGAGCATGGGCGAGACCTGCCTCGGAGTCGGGGTCTCCCCCCATCATCCGGGACAGCTCCCGGAGCCGCTCCTCCCCGTCGACAACGGTGATGCTGCTCGAAGTGATGGCGCCGTCGTCAGACTTGTGGACCACCAGGTGCCGGTCGGCGAAGGCCGCGACCTGCGCCAGATGCGTCACGACGATGACCTGCGCCTGTTGCGCCAGGGCGGCGAGCCGGGCACCCACATCCAAGGCGGCACGACCGCCCACCCCGGCGTCGACCTCGTCGAAGACGAAGGTCGGTGGGGTGCCCGCCCGAGGCTGCGGTTGGCTTCCCGGGCGGCCCTGGGCAAGCGGGCTCGCCCCGACCACCTCGAGGGCAAGCATCACCCGGGACAGTTCTCCGCCCGAGGCTGCTTTCGCGACACTTCTCGGTGTCGCGCCCGGATTGGCCGAGAGGAGGATCTCCACATCGTCGGCACCGAGGCGGCTGATTCGGACCCGTTCACCGGACGCCATGAGGATCCCGTCGCCGGCAGGGCGCTGCTCGACCCGGACCTCGATGACGGCCTTGCCCATGGAAAGGTGGGCCAGCTCACCCGAGACGCGTGCGGCGAAGTCGGCGCCGGCCGCTGCGCGAGCAGCGGAGAGGTCGGAGGCGGCGGCCGCGAGCTCGGCCGTGAGCTCATCGAGCTGGGACCTGAGCGACTCGACTCGGTCGTCGGCCGAGACCAGCGCGTCCAACCGCGCGGCAGCCTGCTGGGACCAGTCCAGGACCTCGTCAACCGTCTCCCCGTACTTCCGGGTCAGCCCGGCGAGGGCGGCTCGGCGCTCCTGGACGAACTCGAGCCGTTGTGGGTCGAGATCGACGTCCTCCAGGTAGGCGGTCAGGTCTGCGGCGACGTCACCGACGAGCGCCGCGACCTCGTCCAGCCGGGCGTCCAGGTCACCCAGCCTGCTGTCGTGCACGGCTCCGTGCCCGAGGGCTGAGCGAGCGGACCCCACGAGGTCACGGACGCTGGGAGCGGGCTCAGCGGCATACTCCTCACCGCTCAGGTCCGCCAGCGCCCGGGCTGCGGCGAGGCGCAGGCTGTCGTCATGGGCCAGCCGCTCGTCCTCTGCGCGGAGCGAGAGGTCCTCCCCCGGCTGGGGATCGACGGCCTCGATCTCCTCCAGAGCAGCCGTCAAGGAGTCGATCTCGCGAGCGCGCTCTCTCGACTCAGCGACGAGCCGGTCGTGCTCCGCGTGGGCCCCCCGCCACTCGTCGTGGAGGCGCCCCACCCGGTCACGCAACGCGCCGAGCGCCGGACCGCCGAAGCCGTCGAGCACCTCTCGGTGGGCGTCGCCTTGCTTGAGGCGCCACTGGTCCGCCTGTCCGTGCACCGCCACCAGGTGTCGGCCCAGCTCGGCCAGCACGCCGACCGGAGCGGTCCGCCCACCCACGTGGGCGCGCGACCGCCCCGAAGCGCTGAGCGTCCGCGCGATGACGAGCTCCCCGTCGTCATGCTCGGCGCCCGCCTCCGCGGCACGATCCAGCGCCGGATGGCCCGGCGGCAGTTGGACGACGCCCTCCACGAACGCCTGATCGGCGCCGCTTCGCACCAGGCTCGAGTCAGCGCGCTCGCCGAGAAGCAGGCCCAGCCCGGACACGACCATGGTCTTGCCCGCGCCCGTCTCCCCGGTCAGCACGTTGAGGCCGGGGCTCAGGTCCAGCACGGCGTCATGGATGACGCCGACCCCGCGGATCCTCATCTCGCTGAACACGGGTCCACCTTAGGGCCGAGCACCACCAGCGTCGGCCCTCCGGTCCACCTCGTCTGAGGTGCCCTTGATCCAGAGGTCCGTCCGCTCCGGCTCCGCCGGCGTGGTTGCGCTGTGCCGCCCGTCACCCCGCCAGCCCTGCACCGGCAGGTGGAACTTCGCAACGAGCCGGTCCGTGAACGGCCCGCGCGTCAGGCGGGCGAGACGCACCGGTCGGAGTCCGCGACGGACCTCGACCCTGGCCCCGGGGGGAAGGTCGATGTGGCGCCGACCGTCGCACCACATGATCCCCAGCACGTCCGTGCCGGTTCGCAGCTCGACCGCCACATGGGAGTCGGGGCCGAGCACGAGGGGGCGGGCGAAGAGGGCATGGGCACTGTTGGGGACCAGGAGCATCGCCTCGACCTGGGGCCAGATGACCGGGCCGCCCGCGGAGAAGGCGTAGGCCGTCGAGCCGGTGGGCGTCGACACGATGAGGCCATCGCCGCCCCAGCTGGAGAGGGGCCGACCATCGACCTCGATCGTGAGCTCGATCATCCGTTCTCGCGCTGCCTTCTCGACACTCACCTCGTTGAGGGCCCAGCTGCTGGCGACGATCTCACCGTCGAACCTGGCGTCCACGTGCAGGGTCATCCGCTCGTCCACCGTGTACTGGCGGTTGGCGATGTGCTCGACGGTCGCATCGAGGTCGTCGCGCTCCGCCTCGGCGAGGAACCCGATGTGACCGAGGTTGATGCCGAGGAGCGGCACATCCACGCTGCGCGCGAACTCCGCCCCCCGCAGGATCGTCCCGTCGCCACCGAGCACGACGACGAGGTCGCATCCCTCGGCCACCACCTCCTCGGTGGCGATGTGGACTCGCTTGCTGTGCTTGAGATCGAGGACCTTCGCCTCATCCGCCTGCAAGGACACCTCGATGCCAAGGTGGGTCAGCCGCTTGATGACTCCTTTGGCGACCGTGAGTGCCTCGGGGCGCCGGGGGTGTGCGACCAGCAGGATGCGGCGGGTCACGGTTCCTCCTCCTGGGCGTCGATCGAGACCAGCATGTCATCCGCATTCAGGCCGCCGGTCCCGGGGCGACGTGGCACAAGCCACAGCAGGAACTCCACGTTGCCCTCCCCTCCACGGATCGGGCTGCGGGCCGCGCCCCTGACCTCCAGTCCGACGCCCCCCGCCGCCGCATGGACCGCCAGCAGCACCCGTCGGTGCTCGCCGCTCGAGGTGACCACCCCGCTGCGGGCCAAGCGCTCGCGGCCGACCTCGAACTGAGGCTTGACCAGCACGATGAGGTCCCCGTCGTCCGCCACGAGGGGTCGCAGCACCGGCAGGACGACGCTGAGGGAGATGAAGCTGACGTCGCAGACCACGAGGTCGAAGGGCCCGTCCACCGTCCCGGACCCGACATCGCGGATGTTCGTTCCGGGTAGATCGAGAACCCGGGGGTCGCTCGCGACCACCGGGGCAAGCTGCCCATGCCCCACATCCAGCGCGGTGACGCGCGCGGCCCCGTGCTCCAGCAGGACCTGGGTGAACCCGCCGGTACTGGCGCCGACGTCGAGGCACCGCCGACCAGCGACATCGACCGGCCACAGCTCCAGAGCTCGGAGCAGCTTGTACGCCGCCCGGCTCACCCAGTGATCGGCCGGCCGGGTCAGGACGATCGAGGCGAGCTCCGAGACCGGGTGGCTCGGTTTGTCGACCACCCGGTCGTCAACACGGACGACGCCCGCCCGGACGAGCTCACCAGCCTGCGCGCGCGACCGGGCGAGCCCACGGGCGACGAGGGCGGCATCGAGGCGACCTCGAGTCACGTGCCACCCAGGTCGCTCAGCCGGGAGCGAAGCGCGGCTTGGGTCCGCTCACCCGCGTCGATGCGCTCGGTGAGTGATCCGGCCTGGGCCCGGGCGAGATCCTGCAGCGCCGCATCGATCGGCTCGTCCCCGGTCTGGGGTGCGGTCGCCTCTGGCCGACGGCTCCCCGGAGTCCCGGTCGGGCTGGTCGGGCTGGCCGGGCCGGGCCGAGACCCGACCACCGAGTCGTCGCCGTGCTGATCCTCACCGGTGAACTGTGTGCCCATCTCGCCTCCGAGCGCTCTCCTCGGCGTTCTCCTCTCGCCCGGAGACGCCGCTGCCAGCCACCGTATCGGTTACTGCGGAGGCGACCCGTCCAACCAGGCATCCAGCTCCCCGGCTACACGTACCGCGTCCTCCGGCTCGAGCAGCCCGCGAGCGGTGCGGTCGAGGAGAGCGGCCAGTCCGGCGCGGACCAGCTCGACTGGCGTGGCCGACCCCCCAGCCACCTCCAGACCGGACTGCGTCGCCTGCACGTACCCACCCCCGCAGCTGAACCCGTCAGCGCTCGCCAGCACAGCGGCATACGGCTGCTCCAGCTCGGTCAGCGCCCCGATGACCCAGGTCGGCGGCCCCAGCTCGGGCTGACGGACGAGGTCGCTGGGGCGGTGGACGCCGGTGAGCACCCAGGCTGCGTCGAGCCCTGCCGACAGCGCACCGGCAATGTCGGTGTCGAGCCGGTCCCCCACAGCCAGCGTCGCCTCAGGGCGGGTCCCGATCCGGTCCACGGACGCCTGGTAGAGCGGCGCGTACGGCTTGCCGACAACGAGCGGCTCGCGCCCTGTCGCCTGCGCGAGCAGGGCGACGTAGGCCCCGTTCCCGGGCGCGTGCCCCCACTCCACCGGGAGCGTGGCGTCGGTGTTGGTCGCCACCCACACCGCTCCATCCGTGACGTGCCTGGCGGCCGTCTCGAAGTCCCGCACCCTGAGCTGGCGACCCAGCCCCTGCAGGACCGCCGCGACTGGCGCACCAGCATCCGCGGCCTCAGGCGGGACTGCGGTGAGCCCAACCTCCCTCAGCGCGGCCGCAACCCCTGGACCGCCGAGCGCGAGGACCCGCGACCCGCGCGGGAATGATGCCGCCAGCTCGGCCGCTCCCGCTTGAGCGCTCGTCACGACGTCGGCGGCGGATGCCGGCACCCCGAGCGAGACGAGATGCTCCGCGACCTCTGACGGAAGCCGAGACGCGTTGTTCGTGGCGTAGACGATTGCCATTCCGTGAGCCGTGAGACGCCGCAGGACCTCCGGCGCCCCGGGCACGGCGTCCACTCCTCGATAGACCACGCCGTCGAGGTCGCACACCAGTCCGGAATAGGCAGCGCTGAGCGCGCCTGCCCTGCCGCGGGCCAGCGCCGAAGGGACGGGCGCGGCGGCCCGGTCCGGGGAGGGCGAGCCCAGCTCGGTCACGAGGCTGCTCGCCAGATCACGGCTCAGGTGTCTCGGAGCCGAGCTCCTCGTCCTCATCGTGCTCGGGCGAGAGGTCGAGCACCTCCGCCCCATCGAGCTCGTCGAGCCGTTCAGCTGCGTCAGTGGTCAGCTCGTGATCCGCGTCAGCAGCTCGAGCGAACCACTCCCGCGCCCCGGCTGCATCGCCGGCGGCCAGCTTGGCATCCGCGTACGCGTAATACAGCCGCGCGGCAGACGGCCGGTTGGGGCTCAACCGACGCACCAGGTCGGACAGTCCGGCGATCGCCGCATCGAGCTGGCCGAGGTCCCTGCGCAAGCCCGACGTGACGATGGCCAGCTCGACGCGGTCGTCGATCGCCAGGTTGGCGGCCTCATCGCTCTGCGCCAGCTCGAGAGCCTTCGCGTGACGTCCCAGAGCGCGTTCACAGTCGACCATGAGCGGCAGGAGATGGCTCGACCCGGACAGGCGCCGCACGGTGCGGAACTCGGTCAGAGCTCGCGCCCAGTCGCCCATCCGGTAAGCAACCAATCCGAGCGCCTCTCGCGCGGCGGGCACCCTTCCGGCGCGCCGCACCGCGGTCTCGGCATGCGCCAACGCGGCCGAAGGGTCGACGTCGAGCAGCTCCGAGACCATCACGAGATGCTGGGCCACACCCTCGGCGTTCTCCTTCGACAGGGTCCGCAGCTGGTTCTTCACGCCCCGGTCCACCTCGTGGCCGGTGACGCCCTCACGGATTCTGGGCTCCGGCTTTCGAGGCGTCTTGGGCGTGAGGCGAGGGCCGCCGCGACGCTCGAGGTCCGGGCGGCCCGAACCCTCCTGGCCGTCCCGTCGCTGCCCCCCGCGTGCCCCCTGGGCGCCGCGTCCCCCCTGCGGTCGCCCCGCGTCCCTGGAGGCGCTTGGACCACCCGGACCACGGCGGACCGGTGAACCGCTCTGGGACCGGGGACGGTCCTCGTCACGACGGTCACTCCGCCGGTCGTCGCCCCCCTGGTAGCGACCGCGATCCGCCGACCCCGTCCGCGGGGCCCCGGGCCGCTCGTCACGACGGTCGTCGCGACGACCACGCTGCCGGCCGTCATGAGGCCCACGGCGGGGACGGTCCCCGCCGTCGCCTCGCGTGGGACCGCTGTCCTTCGACTCCCGCTCGTCACTCATGGGGTCATCCTTCCGCCTCTGGACGGCATCGCGCCATCCCGCCGGCGCAACGCATAAAAAAGGCTCCTCTGACCCTTCCGTGGGTGGTTCTCGGGCTGGCTGAACGGGGGCACGCCGTTCCCGCATAGGTTTTGGGCTGTCTAAAGGTCCAGAACCATTGGAGCGGAGAACGGCGTGCGTGATGCCAGCCTATGGCGTGCCCTGTTGGGCGTCGACAAGACGGTCATCGAACAGGTCGAGTTCGACGAGGACGAGCAGCTGCTGGTCGCGCAGGTGCGTCCTCGGAGTCGGGCTCGGAGCCGGTGCGGGGTGTGTGGACGGTCGTGTCCGGGCTACGACGGCGGTGAGGGCAGGCGGCGGTGGCGGGCGTTGGATCTGGGCACCGTCCAGGTGGTGCTGGAGGCGGACGCGCCTCGCGTCTCGTGCCGTCAGCACGGGGTGGTTGTCGCGGCGGTGCCGTGGGCGCGGCACGGGGCGGGGCACACGTACGCGTTCGACGAGCAGGTCGCGTGGCTGGCCACGCAGGCCTCGAAGACGACCGTGACGCAGCTGATGCGGATCGCCTGGCGCACGGTCGGGTCGATCATCACGAGGGTGTGGGCCGACACCGAGAGGCAGTTCGACCGGTTCGCCGGTCTGAAACGGATCGGGATCGACGAGATCAGCTACAAGCGCGGTCACCGGTACCTGACCATCGTGGTCGACCACGACAGCGGCCGACTGGTGTGGGCCGCGCCCGGGCGGGACAAGGCCACCCTGCACGCGTTCTTCGACGCCCTCGGTGAGCAGCGTTGCGCCGCAGTCACGCACGTGTCCGCGGACGGCGCGGACTGGATCGCCAAGGTCGTCACCCAGCGGTGCCCGCAGGCGGTCCGCTGCGCTGACCCGTTCCATGTCGTCTCCTGGGCCACCGACGCGCTCGACGAGGTGCGCCGGGACGCGTGGAACCAGGCGCGTGGCGCGGTCACCCGGCGCCGGGCGGGCCGGGCCAGCGGCCACGCGAAGGACCTCAAGGGGGCCCGGTACGCGTTGTGGAAGAACCCGGGCAACCTGACCGAGAAGCAGCAGGCCAAGCTCGCGTGGGTGGCCAGGACCGACCCGCGGCTCTACCGCGGATACCTGCTGAAGGAGGGCCTGCGGCTCGTCTTCCAGCTGCCCCACCAGCAGGCTGCCGAAGCGCTCGACCGGTGGGTCGCGTGGGCCCGACGGTGCCGCATCGAGGCGTTCGTGACCCTGCAGCGACGCATCGTCAAACACCGCGACTCCATCCTCGCCGCGATCGAGCACGGCCTCTCGAACGGTCGTATCGAGTCGGTCAACACGAAAGTCCGCCTGATCACGCGCATCGCATTCGGGTTCCGCTCGCCAGAGTCCCTGATCGCCCTGGCCATGCTCAGCCTCGGCGGTCACCGCCCCGTCCTGCCCGGCCGGAACTGACCCACGGATCAGTCAGTAGAGCCATAAAAAAAGAGGTCCCGGACGAATCAGTGAAGTTTCGTCCGGGACCTCAAAAAGTTGTCCGGCTGCGTCCTACTCTCCCACACCGTCACCAGTGCAGTACCATCGGCGCTGAAGGGCTTAGCTTCCGGGTTCGGAATGGAGCCGGGCGTTTCCCCTTCGCTATGGCAGCCGTAACTCTATGGAGATATCAATTCAGTGGGTGGGTTCCCCGTTTGTATCTCGGGAACCGCACAGTGGACGCGTAGCATCTTTGTTGGTCAAGTTGTCGGCTTATTAGTACCGGTCAGCTCCACACATTGCTGTGCTTCCACATCCGGCCTATCAACCCAGTCGTCTAGCTGGGAGCCTCTCGGCCTTGCGGCCGTGGAAACCTCATCTTGAAACGTGCTTCCCGCTTAGATGCTTTCAGCGGTTATCACTTCCGAACGTAGCTAATCAGCGGTGCTCCTGGCGGAACAACTGACACACCAGTGGTTCGTCCATCCCGGTCCTCTCGTACTAGGGACAGCCTTTCTCAAGTTTCCTGCGCGCACAGCGGATAGGGACCGAACTGTCTCACGACGTTCTAAACCCAGCTCGCGTACCGCTTTAATGGGCGAACAGCCCAACCCTTGGGACCTACTCCAGCCCCAGGATGCGACGAGCCGACATCGAGGTGCCAAACCATGCCGTCGATATGGACTCTTGGGCAAGATCAGCCTGTTATCCCCGGGGTACCTTTTATCCGTTGAGCGACGGCGCTTCCACAAGCCACCGCCGGATCACTAGTCCCGACTTTCGTCCCTGCTCGACATGTCTGTCTCACAGTCAAGCTCCCTTGTGCACTTACACTCAAAACCTGATTGCCAACCAGGCTGAGGGAACCTTTGGGCGCCTCCGTTACCTTTTAGGAGGCAACCGCCCCAGTTAAACTACCCACCAGGCACTGTCCCTGATCCGGATCACGGACCGAGGTTAGATATCCAGAACGACCAGAGTGGTATTTCAACGTTGACTCCACCATCACTGACGTGACGGCTTCACAGTCTCCCACCTATCCTACACAAGCCGTACCGAACACCAATACCAAGCTGTAGTAAAGGTCCCGGGGTCTTTCCGTCCTGCTGCGCGTAACGAGCATCTTTACTCGTAGTGCAATTTCGCCGAGTTCGTGGTTGAGACAGTGGAGAAGTCGTTACGCCATTCGTGCAGGTCGGAACTTACCCGACAAGGAATTTCGCTACCTTAGGATGGTTATAGTTACCACCGCCGTTTACTGGCGCTTAAGTTCTGAGCTTCGCCTTGCGGCTAACCCGTCCCCTTAACGTTCCAGCACCGGGCAGGCGTCAGTCCGTATACATCGTCTTGCGACTTGGCACGGACCTGTGTTTTTAGTAAACAGTCGCTTCTCCCTGGTCTCTGCGGCCGATCACGCTCGGGAAGCAAGTTCCGTCACGATCAGGGCCCCCCTTCTCCCGAAGTTACGGGGGTATTTTGCCGAATTCCTTAACCACGATTCACTCGATCGCCTTGGTATTCTCTACCTAACCACCTGAGTCGGTTTGGGGTACGGGCGGCTCGAACCTCGCTAGAAGTTTTTCTCGGCAGCATAGGATCACCCTCTTCCCGCATACGCGGTCACTATCAGGTCTCAGGCTTGTATGAGGTCCGGATTTGCCTGGACCTCGCCCTACACCCTTGGACGTGGACTACCATCGCCACGCGGCGGCTACCTTCCTGCGTCACTCCATCGCTTGACTACTACAAGTTCGGTTCGTGCGCTCCACGCACCCGGTGACCCCGAAGGGTCGGTGGGCGCGCTTCAGGCACTTAGCATCACATGCCTCGTCAGGGGCGGTTCTTCGCCGGTTCCGGAATATCAACCGGATGTCCATCGACTACGCCTGTCGGCCTCGCCTTAGGTCCCGACTTACCCAGGGCAGATTAGCTTGACCCTGGAACCCTTGGTTATTCGGCGGACGGGTTTCTCGCCCGTCTTTCGCTACTCATGCCTGCATTCTCACTCGTGTGGCCTCCACGGCTGGATCACTCCGCCGCTTCCCTGGCCACACGACGCTCCCCTACCCATCAACACGCCTGGACCGTGAACCCTCAGGTGTCACGGCCGAGCAGTATGTCAATGCCACAGCTTCGGTGGTGTGCTTGAGCCCCGCTACATTGTCGGCGCGGAATCACTTGACCAGTGAGCTATTACGCACTCTTTAAAGGGTGGCTGCTTCTAAGCCAACCTCCTGGTTGTCACAGCAACTCCACATCCTTTCCCACTTAGCACACGCTTAGGGACCTTAGCTGGTGATCTGGGCTGTTTCCCTCTCGACTACGGAGCTTATCCCCCGCAGTCTCACTGCCACGCTCTCACTTACCGGCATTCGGAGTTTGGCTAACGTCAGTAACCTGGTGAGGCCCATTAGCTATCCAGTAGCTCTACCTCCGGTAAGAAACACGTGACGCTGCACCTAAATGCATTTCGGGGAGAACCAGCTATCACGGAGTTTGATTGGCCTTTCACCCCTACCCACAGCTCATCCCCTCAGTTTTCAACCTAAGTGGGTTCGGTCCTCCACGCAGTCTTACCTGCGCTTCAACCTGGCCATGGGTAGATCACTCCGCTTCGGGTCTAGACCCAGCGACTATGGGCGCCCTGTTCGGACTCGCTTTCGCTACGGCTCCCCCACACGGGTTAACCTCGCCACTGAGCACTAACTCGCAGGCTCATTCTTCAAAAGGCACGCCGTCACCCCACACCCCCAACGGGGGGAGGCTCCGACGGATTGTAGGCACACGGTTTCAGGATCTATTTCACTCCCCTCCCGGGGTACTTTTCACCTTTCCCTCACGGTACTTGTCCGCTATCGGTCACCAGGGAATATTTAGGCTTAGCAGGTGGTCCTGCCAGATTCACACGGGATTTCTCGGGCCCCGTGCTACTTGGGATCCCCCTCTGGAGTCCACGCCATTTCGTCTACGGGGGTCGCACCCTCTATGCCGAGCCATTCAATGCTCTTCGACTATGACGCAGATTTCTTACTCCATGCCGGGATGTCAGTCCCGACCGAGAGGTCCCACTACCCCGGACGTGCAACGCCTGACAGCTATCACACACGCCCGGTTTGGCCTCTTCCGCTTTCGCTCGCCACTACTCACGGAATCACTGTTGTTTTCTCTTCCTGTGGGTACTGAGATGTTTCACTTCCCCACGTTCCCTCCACACGCCCTATATATTCAGGCGCGGGTGACTGGACTTGCCTCCAGCCGGGTTTCCCCATTCGGAAATCCTCGGATCACAGTCTGGTTATCGACTCCCCGAGGCTTATCGCAGATTCCTACGTCCTTCTTCGGTTCCTGGTGCCAAGGCATCCACCGTGTGCCCTTAAAAACTTGGCCACAAAGATGCTCGCGTCCACTGTGAAGTTCTCAACATACAACCGGCACCCCGCACCCGGCCCGGCAACCACCGAACCATCCACGAGGCCCACACCAGAAGCACCCGACAAGCTATGCGCTCGCCCGATCCCTCAGGACCCAACAACGTGTCAGACACCCCCACCCCACGGACCAGCTTTCCACGACCTCACCCACCCAAGGGCTCCAAACGGCCAGTACTTGCCAGCACCCGCAACATGACGGCGCCAAATAATCGATGTTCCACCCTCGAGCACCCGCTGCCCCACACTCGGGGACAGACCAGGCCTGGACCAACCAGCACAAAGCCGGCCAGCCAAGATGCTCCTTAGAAAGGAGGTGATCCAGCCGCACCTTCCGGTACGGCTACCTTGTTACGACTTAGTCCCAATCGCCAGTCCCACCTTCGACGGCTCCCCCCACAAGGGTTGGGCCACCGGCTTCGGGTGTTACCGACTTTCGTGACTTGACGGGCGGTGTGTACAAGGCCCGGGAACGTATTCACCGCAGCGTTGCTGATCTGCGATTACTAGCGACTCCGACTTCATGGGGTCGAGTTGCAGACCCCAATCCGAACTGAGACCGGTTTTTTGGGATTCGCTCCACCTCACGGCTTCGCAACCCTTTGTACCGGCCATTGTAGCATGCGTGAAGCCCAAGACATAAGGGGCATGATGATTTGACGTCATCCCCACCTTCCTCCGAGTTGACCCCGGCAGTCTCCTATGAGTCCCCACCATCACGTGCTGGCAACATAGAACGAGGGTTGCGCTCGTTGCGGGACTTAACCCAACATCTCACGACACGAGCTGACGACAACCATGCACCACCTGTACACCAGTCCGAAGAAGCACCCATCTCTGGATGTGTCCGGTGTATGTCAAGCCTTGGTAAGGTTCTTCGCGTTGCATCGAATTAATCCGCATGCTCCGCCGCTTGTGCGGGCCCCCGTCAATTCCTTTGAGTTTTAGCCTTGCGGCCGTACTCCCCAGGCGGGGCGCTTAATGCGTTAGCTGCGGCACGGAACTCGTGGAATGAGCCCCACACCTAGCGCCCAACGTTTACGGCATGGACTACCAGGGTATCTAATCCTGTTCGCTCCCCATGCTTTCGCTTCTCAGCGTCAGTAGTGGCCCAGAGACCTGCCTTCGCCATCGGTGTTCCTCCTGATATCTGCGCATTCCACCGCTACACCAGGAATTCCAGTCTCCCCTACCACACTCTAGTCTGCCCGTACCCACTGCAAGTCCGGGGTTGAGCCCCGGATTTTCACAGCAGACGCGACAAACCGCCTACAAGCTCTTTACGCCCAATAATTCCGGACAACGCTCGCACCCTACGTATTACCGCGGCTGCTGGCACGTAGTTAGCCGGTGCTTCTTCTGCAGGTACCGTCACTTTCGCTTCTTCCCTGCTGAAAGAGGTTTACAACCCGAAGGCCGTCATCCCTCACGCGGCGTCGCTGCATCAGGCTTCCGCCCATTGTGCAATATTCCCCACTGCTGCCTCCCGTAGGAGTCTGGGCCGTGTCTCAGTCCCAGTGTGGCCGGTCGCCCTCTCAGGCCGGCTACCCGTCGTCGCCTTGGTGAGCCACTACCTCACCAACAAGCTGATAGGCCGCGAGCCCATCCCAGACCGAAAAACTTTCCACCCCCAGCACATGCGTACGAGGGTCATATCGGGTATTAGCTCCGGTTTCCCGGAGTTATCCCAGAGTCTGGGGCAGGTTGCTCACGTGTTACTCACCCGTTCGCCACTGATCAGACAGGGCAAGCCCCATCATCACCGTTCGACTTGCATGTGTTAAGCACGCCGCCAGCGTTCGTCCTGAGCCAGGATCAAACTCTCCGTTGAAGTAAAACACCCACGAAGGGCAAAATCACTGACTGAAGTAAACAACTAGCTATAAAAAGCAGTCATCATTCAACCAAAGGATAAAAATCGTCGCGAGACACAACCAACCACCACAACGGCAGCCAGCCACACCCCACCACGAGGTAAAACTTGGCATCGATTTTTGACACGCTGTTGAGTTCTCAAGAATCGGACACACACCAACAACCAGCTCACCGAGCCAGCCACCGGGGCAACCCTACTAACTTACCCGCCTCAAGCTTGGGAGTCAAACTCGTGACCCGCCCTGAAGGACGACCGACCTTGACCCGCTTGGTATCCGCGGTGCCCCTACTCTAGCGCACCAGAACTGGTGCCTCTTTCGGGATGTCTGCCCCGGGACCGGCCTACTTCGCTGGGCGATACTCGCCGCGCTGTGGCGTCCGTTCCTCCCTGTCGGGCTGACGAAGAGAACATTAACCCGACCTTCCGGGCATTGCAAAATCGTCCCCTCCCAGCATGCCGAGGACGGTGTCCCAACCCGTGTCGAGCGCCGGGACACCCCCGCAACCAGGACGATCAGTCAGCCTTGCGTGCTGCGGCCAGGCTCTTCCGGCCCCGCTTCAGGACGGCAACCGTGCCGTGCAGGAAGTCGTCGTCACCCAGGATGCGGTCCGGGTCGGACACCTTCACGTTGTTGAGCGACGCACCGCCGTCGGCGATGGCGCGGCGCGCCGCGTTGCGCGAGTCGACCAGGCCAGCGGCGACCAGCGCGTCGACGAATGAGGTCCCGACCTCGATGCGGGCTCCCGGCAGCTCAGCAGTGGCGTCGGTCAGCGTGCTCGCGTCGAGCCCGTGGAGCTCCCCCTTGCCGAAGAGGGCCTCGCTCGCAGCCTGCACCGCGGCCGTCGCGTCCGCTCCGTGGACGAGTGTCGTGATGTCGCCGGCCAGGGCCTTCTGAGCCGCACGACGGAACGGTTCCTCCTTGACCTGCCGTTCGAGCTCTGCGATCTCGTCCTGGCCGAGGTCGGTGAAGACCTTGAGCATCGACACGACCGACGCGTCCTCGATGTTGAGGAAGTACTGGTAGAAGGAGTAGGGACTCGTCATGTCCGCCGAGAGCCAGACGGCGTTCCCCTCCGACTTGCCGAACTTGGTTCCGCCGGAGTCGACGAGCAGGGGCGTCGTGAAGCAATGGACGGAGGCGCCCTCCGACCGGTGGATGAGGTCCACGCCGGCCGTGAGGTTGCCCCACTGGTCACTCCCGCCGGTCTGGAGCGTGCACCCGTACGTGCGGTAGAGGTGCCGGAAGTCGAGCGCCTGGAGCAGCTGGTAGCTGAACTCGGTGTACGAGATACCTTCCTGGCTCTCGAGGCGCGCGGAGATGGCCTCCTTCTTGACCATCTGGTTGACCCTGAAGTGCTTCCCCACGTCACGTAGGAAGTCGAGGGCCGTCAGCGACGCCGTCCAGTCCAGGTTGTCGACCAGGATCGCGGCGTTGGCCCCGTCGAAGTCGAGGAACGGCTGCACCAAGGCCTTGATGCGCGCGACGTTGGAGGCCGTCTGCTCCTTGGTCTTGAGCACGCGTTCCGAGGTGGGTCTCGGGTCGCCGATCAGCCCGGTCGAGCCACCGACGAGGCAGATCACGTGGTGCCCCGCACGCTGGAACCGCCGGAGCACCACGAGCTGGACGAGGTTGCCGAAGTGGAGGGAGGGAGCGGTCGGGTCGAAGCCGCAATACAGCGTGAGGGGGCCCTCAGCGAGTGCCTCGCGCAGCGCCGCCTCGTCGGTGGACTGTGCCACCAGGCCGCGCCACTGCAGCTCGTCGAAGATGTCCGTCACGGGTATCGGTGTCCTCTCGTCCAGGGAGCGGACAGCCTGCCCGCTCGTGTCACAGAGTGCCCTACGGGGTGCCGAGCGGGCCAATGGGCAGGGCCCCGGTCCCACATCACGGCGTCGGGTCGGTCGTATGCCGCTGGGCCGGCTCGCGCGGTGGCCGAACCTGGCGCTCAGGGCTGGGTACGGCGGGCGCGCAGCACACCCGGGCGGTAGGCCGAGACGGTTGGCTCACCCTCGAGCCAGTACCGCCACGGGTAGGAGTCCCCCTCTCCACCCGGTCCGGTGACGCCGACGCGGGGACCGGTGCGCACCGGTACGTCCGGGTCCGCATGTCGGCCGGTGACGCGGACAGGACAGTCCGGGGCCACGGTGTCGAGACCGTTGTGCGGGCGGGAGAGACCGAGCGAGACCGCGAGGCGGGCCGGGCCACGGGCGAGGTCGCGGGCCGGCACCGGCGGCTTGCCCGGTGCGTCCCGACGGACGCGGGCCAGGTCCTCCCCGTCGACGACCTCTGCCCCCCGAAGCAGGACTGCGGCTCCCTGGCCGTGCGGGCCCGCCACGAGGTTGGAGCAGAAGTGCATCCCGTAGGTGAAGTAGACGTAGAGCGAACCCGGACGCTCGAAGAGCACGGCGTTGCGTGGCGTCCTCCCCCGGAAGGCATGGGCCCCCGGGTCGCCGACGCCTCCGTAGGCCTCGACCTCGGTGATCCGCACGGTGACCCCCGCGTGGGAGACGTGGGCGCCGAGCAGGTCGCGAGCGACCGCGTGGACGTCGCGGTCGAAGAAGTCGCGCGGAAGTCGTGACGCGTCGGTCCGTGGCCTCACGGCTAGACGGTAACCCGCTCTGCCCAGCCACGGGCACCTGCCGAGCGGTCACGAGCCGCGACGAGCTGCTCGGCGACGCGCACTGGAGCCGTCCCGCCCACGGCGTCGCGCGAGGCGAGCGACCCCTCGACGGAGAGCACGTCGCGCACCGTGGGCGTGAGGTGGGGGTCGATCCGGGCGAAGTCCTCGTCGCTGAGGTCCCACAGCTCGATCCCCCGCGACTCGCACTCGCGGACGCAGGCTCCGGCCACTTCATGAGCCGTGCGGAACGGCACACCGGCGCGTACCAGCCACTCGGCGATGTCGGTGGCGAGGGCGAAGCCCTGTGGCGCGAGGGCCTGGAGCCGCTCTGTGTTCACGGTCATCGTCGCGAGCATCCCGGAGAAGGCGGGCAGCAGGACCTCGAGCGTGTCGATCGCGTCGAACACCGGCTCCTTGTCCTCCTGGAGATCTCGGTTGTAGGCGAGCGGCAACGCCTTCAGGGTGGTCAGCAGACCGGTCAGGTCGCCGACGAGACGGCCCGCCTTGCCGCGTGCGAGCTCAGCGACGTCGGGGTTCTTCTTCTGCGGCATGATGCTCGAGCCGGTGGAGTAGGCGTCGTCGAGCGTGATGAATGAGAACTCCTTCGTGGCCCAGAGGACGACCTCCTCGGCGATCCTCGAGATGTCGACGGCGGTCATGGCGCAGACGAACGCGAACTCCGCGGCGAAATCCCGCGAGGCGGTGCCGTCGATGGAGTTCTCGACGGCGCGCGCGAAGCCGAGCTCCCTCGCCACGACCTCCGGGTCGAGCCCGAGCGAGGACCCGGCGAGCGCACCGGAACCGTAGGGCGAGGCGTCCGTGCGCGCGTCCCAGTCCCGGAGCCGGTCGACGTCGCGGAGCAGGGCCCAGGCATGCGCCAGCAGATGGTGCGAGAGGAGCACGGGCTGCGCATGCTGCAGGTGGGTCCGGCCGGGCATCGCGACCCCGAGGTGTGTCTCAGCCTGCGCGACCAGAGCGTCGACGACGTCGAGCACGAGGGCACCGACGACACGCGCGCGCTCGCGCAGGTACATCCGGAACAGCGTGGCGACCTGGTCGTTGCGGGAGCGCCCGGCGCGGAGCCGGCCGCCGAGCTCGGGCCCGACCCGCTCGATCAGGCCCCGCTCGAGTGCCGTGTGGACGTCCTCGTCCTCGACAGCGGGCACGAAGGCGCCGGACCGCACGTCGGCCGCGAGGTCGTCCAACCCCACCAGCATCCCGGCGAGGTCTCCGTCGGAAAGGAGCCCAGCGGCATACAGCACTCGCGCGTGGGCACGGGAGCCTGCGATGTCGTGGGCAGCCAGCCGCCAGTCGAAGTGGGTGCTCTTGGACAGGGCCGCGAGAGCCTGGTCGGGCCCGGTCGCGAAGCGCCCACCCCACAGGCTGAGCCGTTCGGCGGGCTGCGGCGCGTCAGCAGTCATCGGGATCTCCTTGCGGTGCGTGGGCGGTCAGTCACGGGAGCCGACGAGGCCCTGGAGCCGGGTGGCGATCGCCGCCGCCTTCGACGGAGAGGCCGCGACGAGCATGATCGTGTCATCCCCGGCGAGCGTGCCGATGACGGCTGGGTCGCGGGTCTGGTCGATCGCTGAGGCGAGGTAGTTGGCCGCGCCCGGTGGCGTGCGGAGGACGACGAGGTTCTGCGCGGGCGTGGCTGAGACGAGGAGCTCCTCGCAGGTCCGGCGCAGGCGGGCGCTGGCACTGTCGCCGATCGTCCCCGTCGCCGCTGCCTCACTGCCGTCACCCGGGACCGCATAGACGAGTGCGCGCCCACGCCGCACCTTGACCGCGCCGACCTCGACGAGGTCCCGCGACAGCGTCGCCTGGGTCACCTCGATCCCCTCGGAGACGAGGAGGTCCGACAGCTCACCCTGGCTCTTGACCTCGTGCTCCGCGAGGAGCTCGAGGATCCGCGCCTGGCGCTGGGTGCGGCTCACGACGCCGACCGTGCCGTCTCGAGGATGGCCGGCAGGGCGTCGATGAAGCCTTGGAGCTCAGCCTCCGTGAGGATCAGTGGCGGGGTGAGACGGAGGGCCGTCGGAGTGACGGCGTTGACGATGAAGCCGGCCTCCCGCGCGGCGGCCATCGCCGCGGGAGCCGGGATGCCGCTCAGCTCGATCGCGCGCAGGAGGCCCCGCCCGCGGGTGGCTGAGACCCCGTCGAGGGTCAAGGAGTCGAGCATCGCCCCGACTGTGCGCGCGTTGCCGAGCAGGTCCTCTCGCTCAATGGTGTCGAGCACGGCCAAGCCGGCCGCGCAGGCGAGGGGGTTCCCGCCGAACGTGGTGCCGTGCTGCCCGGCGCCGAGCAGGGTGCTGACCTCACCCCCGAACGTCACCAGGGCCCCGATGGGGACCCCGCCGCCCAGGCCCTTGGCCAGCGTCATCGCGTCGGGGATGATGCCCGCGGCCTGGTGGGCGAACCAGTGCCCGGTACGACCGATGCCGGTCTGGATCTCGTCGAGGACCAGGAGGGCGCCGTGCCGGGAGGTGAGCTCCCGGGCCAGTCGGAGGTACTCGGCGGTGAGCTCACGAACCCCGGCCTCGCCCTGGATCGGCTCGATGACGAGGGCAGCCGTCGCCTCGTCGACCGCCTCGCGAAGGGCTTCCTCGTCGCCAGGGGGGACGAAGGTCACCTCCGGAATGAGGGGCTCGAAGGGCTCGCGGTAGGCCGGCTTGTGGGTCAGCGCCAACGCCCCGGTCGTGCGCCCGTGGAACGAACCCTCCAGGGCGACGATGCGCTTCCTTCCCGTGCGGCGAGAGAGCTTGATGGCAGCCTCGATCGCCTCGGCACCGGAGTTGGCGAAGAAGACGCCGGAGCCGGCCGGTGCGTTCGCCAGGGTGAGGAGCCGCTCGGCGAGGAGGATGGCCGGCTCGGAGGTGAAGAAGTTGCTGATGTGGATGGCCTGCTCGGCCTGCTTGGCCACGGCTTGGACCAGCGCCGGGTGGCCATGGCCGAGGGCGTTGACCGCGATTCCGGAGAGCAGGTCCAGATAGCGCTTGCCGTCGACGTCGGTCACCCAGCAGCCATGGCCGGATGCGAGCACGAGCTGGGGCGGGCCGAAGACCTGGACCATCGCCCCCGAGTACCGGTGGAGGAGGTCGCTGCCGACGGTCACGAGTCGCTCCCCCCGTCCGGGAGGACCATGGTGCCGATGCCCTCGTCGGTGAAGACCTCGAGGAGGAGCGAGTGGGCCTGGCGACCGTCGACGACGTGAGCCTGGGGAACGCCCCCCTCCACGGCCCGGATGCACGCCTCCAGCTTGGGCACCATGCCCTCGTCGACCCGGGCGAGCAGTTCCCTGGCGGCCGAGGCCTCGATGGATGACAGGAGGGAAGAACGGTCGGGCCAGTCCGCGTAGATCCCTTCGACGTCCGTCAGCACGACGAGCTTCTCGGCCTTCAGGGCCACGGCCAGGGCCGCGGCCGCCGTGTCGGCATTGACGTTGAGCACCCGTCCCTCGACGTCGAGGTCCGGGGCGACCGTCGACACGACGGGCACCCGCCCCGCCGCGAGGATGTCGAGCACGGCCGAGGGGTTGACGCTCTCGACGTCCCCCACGAGGCCGAGGTCAACCAGCTCCCCGTCGATCTCGGTCCCGCGTCGACGGGCGCCGAGGAGCCCCGCGTCCTCTCCCGAGAGGCCGACAGCGATGGGGCCGTGCTGGTTCAGCAGGCCGACGAGCTCGCGACCGACCTGGCCGGTCAGGACCATCCGGACGACGTCCATCACCTCCGGCGTCGTGACGCGAAGTCCGCCCTTGAACTCGCTGCGCATGCCGAGGCGCTCGAGCATCGCCTTGATCTGCGGACCGCCTCCATGGACGACGACCGGCCGTAGGCCGGCGTAGCGGAGGAACGCAATGTCCTGCGCGAACGCCTTCTTCAGCCCGTCGTCGACCATGGCGTTCCCGCCGTACTTGACGACGACGAGGGCACCCCGAAAGCGCTCCAGCCACGGCAGCGCCTCGACGAGGGTCGTGGCCTTGCCTGCGGCGACGCGGATCGCAGCGGCGTCGATGAGGCCCCGGAGGTTCTGGTGCGGCTGCGGTGTCATGTGCTGTAGGCCGAGTTCTCGTGGACGTAGTCGTGGGTCAGGTCGTTGGTCCAGATCGTCGCCGACTCCTCACCGGCGTGGAGGTCGACAAGGACATGGACCTCCCTCGGAGCGAGGTCGACGAGGGCGCGATCGTCCCCCACGCCGCCCGCACGGCACACCTGGACGCCGTTCATCGCCACGTCCAGCCGCGCCGGGTTGAAGCTGGCTCTGGTGGTCCCCACCGCGGCGAGCACCCGCCCCCAGTTGGGGTCGTTGCCGAAGATGGCGCACTTGAAGAGGTTGTTCCTCGCCACCGCGCGTGCGACCTCGAGCGCGTCGTCGACCGACGTGGCTTCCCGCACCTCGATGGCGATGTCGTGGGCCGCGCCCTCCGCGTCGGCGATGAGCTGACGCGCCAGGTCCGAGCACACGGCGCTCAAGACAGCGGTGAGGTCCTCTCGGGGAACGGCCACCCCGGAGGCGCCCGAGGCCAGGATGAGGACGGTGTCGTTGGTCGACATGCAGGCGTCCGAGTCGATCCGGTCGAAGGAGACACCGGTGGCCGCCCGGAGGGCCGCGTCCAGATCGGCGGGGGTGACCACGGCATCGGTCGCCAGCACGACGAGCATCGTCGCCAGCGCGGGGGCGAGCATGCCCGCCCCCTTGGCCATCCCGACGAGCGACCAGCCATCGTCGGAGTGGCCGGCGACCTTGTGCACCGTGTCGGTGGTCATGATCGCCACCGCAGCCCGCTCGAGCCCGTCCGGCGTCAGGGCGCCGGCTGCAGCGTCGATGCCGTGCAGGAGCCGGTCCATCGGGAGCAGCTCGCCGATGAGGCCGGTCGAGCAGACCGCGACGTCGCCCGGCGAGATGCCGAGGAGCTCGGCGACGTGCTCCGCCGTGTGATGGGTGTCCGCGAACCCCTGCGGCCCCGTGCAGGCGTTCGCCCCGCCGGAGTTGAGGATGACCGCGTCGACCCGTCCGTCGGTGACCACCTGCCGCGACCAGGTCACCGGTGCCGCCTCCACGCGGTTGGTCGTGAAGACCGCGGCGGCGACGTGGTCAGGCCCGTCGTTGACGACGAGCGCGACGTCGGGGCGCCCGCTCGCCTTGAGTCCGGCCGTGACACCCGCGGCCCGGAAGCCTCGGGGCAGCCGCACCTCGAGCGTGCTCACGGTGCCACTCCCGCGCGCGGCAGTCCGGTCGTCTCGTCGAGTCCGAGAGCGAGGTTCGCGCACTGGATGGCCGCGCCGGCGGTGCCCTTGGTGAGGTTGTCGACGGCAGCGACGACGACGACGCGACCGACCCGCTCGTCGACCGTGACCTGGATGTGGACGTTGTTGCTGCCCACCACGTCTGCCGTCCGGGGCCACTGGCCCTCGGGCAGCACGTGGACGAAGGGTTCGTCGGCGTAGGCCTGCTCCCAGACGGAGCGAACGGCGGCCGCGGCAGTCCCCGGGGCGAGCCGTGCAGTGCACGTGGCGAGGATGCCCCGAGGCATCGGGGCCAAGGTCGGGGTGAAGGAGACGGTCACAGGGGAGCCCGCCGCACGGGACAGGTTCTGCTCGATCTCCGGGGTGTGGCGGTGCACGCCGCCCACGCCGTACGGCGACATGGAGCCCATCACCTCACTGCCGAGCAGGTGTGGCTTGAGTCCCTTGCCGGCCCCGGAGGTCCCCGAAGCTGCGACGACGACGACGTCCTCGGGCGTGAGCACGCCGGCCGCCAGGCCGGGTGCGAGCGCCAACGACACCGCCGTCGGGTAGCAGCCGGGGACGGCGATGCGGCGTGCGCCGGCGAGCACGCTCCGCTGCTTGCCGGTCTCCCGGCCGACCGCTGTCATCAGCTCCGGCATGCCGTACGGCCACGCCCCGGCGTGATGGGTGTCGTAGAACTCGGTCCACGCCTCCGCGGACTCGAGCCGGAAGTCGGCGCCGCAGTCGATGACGACGACATCGGCCGGGAGCTGTGCGGCGAGGTCCGCGGAGTGCCCGTGCGGCAGCGCGAGGAAGACGACGTCGTGCCCGGCAAGGACGTCAACCGTGGTCTCCTCGAGCCGTCGCCCCGCGAGAGGCGTGAGATGCGGGTGGACCGAGCCGAGGCGCTCACCCGCGTTGCCGCCGGCTGTCATCGCGCCGACCTCGATGTCGGGGTGGGCGAGCAGGAGCCGGAGGATCTCCCCTCCGGCGTACCCGCTCGCCCCTGCAACTGCTGCCCTGATCACAATGCATGACTATACACAACTATGCATAGTTGTGCAGAATCTCATCGAGAGAGCAGTTCGCCACGCTCCCCTGGAGGCGAACTGCTCTCTCGATTGGCGCTGGCGTCGCGCGTACTGCTCTCTCGATTTGCGCTGGTGTCGCGAACTGCTCTCTCGACGGTGGGTCAGCGCTGGACGGCTCCCACCGACTGTGTCGCCGCCGCCACTGCCGCATCCCGGAAGCCGTTGACCTCCTCGGTCGTCAACGTGCGGTCGGCCGCGCGGAAGGTCAGCCGATAGGCGAGGGACCGGTGTCCCGCCTCGATCCGCTCGCCCTCGTAGACGTCGAAGAGGCTGACCCCCTCGAGCGCTTCCCCTGCCCCCCGCCGCAGCGCTGCCTCGACGTCACCCGCGGGCACGTCGGTCCGCACGAGCAGGGCGATGTCGGTGAGGGCAGCCGGGAAGGTGGAGAACGACACGGCCTGCACCGCACGGTCACTGGCAACCGTGAGCACGTCAACGTCGATCTCCGCCCCGACCGTCCTCGGGGGCAGGTCGAGCGCGGTGAGCACCTTGGGGTGCAGCTCGCCGGCATGCCCCACCACCGTGCCGTCCGCGAGAGCGATGCGCGCGCAGCGGCCGGGGTGCCACGGTGCGTGGTCGGCGTCAGCGGTCACCACGACCGGCACGACGAGGGCGGCAGCCACCGCCTCGACCGCGGCGACCATGTCGCTCCACTCGACCGGCCGCCCGGCGCCCCACCAGCCGGCCTGCTCGGCCGAGCCTGTCGCGAGGACACCGACCCTGCGTGGCTGGGCCGGAACCGCGGCGTAGAGCTGCTCGAGGTCCGGGCCTGACGGCCTGCCCGACACACTGGGGATCGGCGCACGGCGGAGGGGTCCACCCGGACGGAAGACCAGGCCCATCTCGAAGAGCGCGACGTCCTTGTGTCCACGCGAGACGTTGCGACGGAGGACGTCCACGAGGCTGGCGAGCACGGAGGTGCGCATCAGCGGGCGCTCCTCCGACAGCGGGTTCGCGAGACGGACGGCGAGCCGCCGGTCGTCCCCGGGCGGAAGCATCATCCGATCCGCGAGGTCGTCCGCGACGAAGGGGTAGCTCAGCACCTCGGTGAAACCGGCACCGGCCAGCGCGTCGGCCACGACGCGGCGGACCTTCTGCCCGTGCGTGAGACCGCGACCCTCGCTCGGAGTCGGAGTGACCGACGGGATGTTGTTGTAGCCGTCGATCCGGGCGACCTCCTCGGCGTAGTCCGGGGCCGGTGAGTCGTTGACGAGGTCGGGACGCCACGACGGGGGCCGGACGTCGACGAAGCCCTCCTCAGGGCTCTCGGCGACCTCAGCGCCCAGGTCTCTCAGGATCTGGATGACGCGCTCGCGGGGGTACTCGACACCGACGATCCGAGACGTCTCGTCGACCTCGAGGCGGTAGGGAGCCGGACGCGTGGTCTGGTCGAGATCGGTCACACCGGGGTCGATCCGCCCGCCACCGTGCTCGACCAGCAGCCGGGCGGCCATCTCGGCAGCAGCCGCGGGAACGGCAGGATCCACCCCTCGCTCGAAGCGCTTGGACGCCTCGCTCACGAGCCGATGACGACGGGAGGTCCGGGCCACGGATGTGGGGTCGAAGTGAGCGGCCTCGATGAGGACGTTCGTCGTCGAGTCGCGGACCTCGGAGGACGCGCCACCCATGACGCCGGCCAGGCCGAGGACCGTGTCGGCTTCGCCGTCCCCCGCGTCGGTGATCAGCAGGTCCTCAGGGTCGAGGCTGCGCTCGACGTCATCGAGGGTCGTCAGCGTCTCGCCCGGCCGCGCGCGCCGGACGACGATCGGGCCCGTCAACGTGTCGAGGTCGTAGGCGTGCAGCGGCTGCCCGAGGGCCATCATCACGTAGTTCGTCACGTCGACAGCCAGCGAGATGGGACGCATCCCCATCTGCGCGATCCGCTTCTGCATCCAGGCAGGGGAGGGTGCCGAGGCGTCGACACCGCGCACCACCCTGGCCACGAACCGGTCGCAACCGTCGACCCCGCCCAGGGGGGCCTCGTCCGTGAGGACGACCGGAAAGCCCGTGTCGTTGCCCATCGGCGTCTCGATGTGTGCGGGGTCCCGGAAACCACCCGCCGGGCTGCCCTGGCTGTGCCAGTATTCGCGAGCGAGCCCCCGGACCGAGAAGCAGTAGCCACGATCGGGCGTGACGTTGGCCTCGATGGTCTCCTCCCCCAGACCCAGGAGGGCGATGGCGTCGTCGCCCGGCTGGACCCCGGCCACGTGCTCCTCGCCGAGGAGCCTTGGGAGAACGATGATGCCGGCGTGGTCGTGTCCGAGGCCGATCTCGTCCTCGGCACAGATCATCCCGTTGGAGATCCGCCCATAGGTCTTGCGGGCCGAGATCTGGAAGCCGCCGGGGAGGACCGCTCCGGGCAGGACCACGACGACGAGGTCACCGACCTCGAAGTTGGTGGCTCCGCAGACGATCTCCTGGTGCTTGCCCTCCGTGACCATCTGGCCGTGGTGGCCGACGTCGACGACGCAGAACCGGATCGGCTTGCCGTTCTTCTGGATCGTCTCCTCGAACTCGAGGACCCGGCCGACGACGAGCGGGCCGGTGATGTCGCCGCCGTGGAGATCCTCCTCCTCGAGGCCGACGGAGACGAGCGAGGCGGCGACGTCGACCCCGGTCGCGCCCGGGGCGAGGTCGGTGTACTCGGCGAGCCAGGTCAGGGGGGCGCGCATGTCAGACCTCCATCCCGAACTGGCGGGAGAAGCGAACGTCGCCCTCGACCATCTCGTGCATGCCCTGGACGCCGTGGCGGAGCATCAGTGCCCTTTCGATACCGAGCCCGAAGGCGAAACCTGAGTAGACGTCCGGGTCGATGCCGCAGGCACGCAGCACCTTCCGGTTGACCATGCCGGAGCCGCCCAGCTCGATCCATCCGGACCCGCCGCAGGTCCGGCAGCCCTCCGGCCCGGGCGAGCCGTGGCAGGCGAAGCAGACGAAGTCGGTCTCCATCGACGGCTCCGTGAACGGGAAGTAGGAGGCTCGGACCCTAGTCTGAGTCCCCTCGCCGAACATGATCTTCACGAAGGCGTCGATGGCGCCGCGCAGGTGCGCCATCGTCAGCCCCTTGTCGACGGCCAGACACTCGATCTGGTGGAAGACCGGGGTGTGTGTCGCATCGAGGTCATCTGTGCGGTAGACCTTCCCCGGCGCGACGATGTAGATGGGTGGCTCCTGCCGCAGCATGGTCCGGACCTGGACGGGCGAGGTGTGGGTGCGAAGAACGAGACCGGAGTCGACCGGGTCGAGGAAGAAGGTGTCCTGCATCTGCCGGGCCGGATGGTCCGGCCCGAGGTTCAGCGCGTCGAAGTTGAGCCACTCCGCCTCGAGCTCGGGCCCCTCCGCCACTTCCCAGCCCATCCCGACGAAGGCGTCCACGAGGCGCTGCGACACGAGCTCGATCGGGTGTCGTGCGCCGAAGGGTCGGCGGACGACCGGGAGGGTCACGTCGACCCGCTCCTCGACGAGGATCCGCGCGTCGCGCTCGGCCTCGAGCTCGGCCTGCCGGGCGGTCAGCGCGGCGGAGACCCGTCCCCTCGCCTGGCCGACCCGTTGGCCGGCCTCGGCCTTGGCACTGGGCGGAAGGGCGCCGATCTCGCGGTTGGCCAGCGCCAGGGCACTCTTCTCGCCCTGGTGCGCGATCCGAGTGGCCTTGAGGTCGTCCAGGGTCGCAGCGGCCGCGATGGCCGATAGAGCGTCCTCGACCGCCGCCTCGACGTTCTCCGGGGCGAGGGCGGACACCTCGACAGGGTCGTAGTTCGTGTTGGGTCCGGACATGGGTCGGCGTTCGCTGCTCTCGTCGGTGCTGCTGTGGGCATCGGTGGCCGTCAGCCCGAACCATGGGCTGGCGGCGGGGTCCAGTCTAGGGGCGGCGAGGGCTGGGCCACGGCGCTGGTCAGCGCAACGCGACCGCGTCCGGGACGCCGCCGGGCAGTCGCACCGCGAACCGGGCTCCGCCCGCGGGAGCCGTCTCCACGGTCACGGTCCCGCCGTGCGCCTCGACCAGACCCCGGACGACGTAGAGGCCCAGCCCAGTGGTCGATCCGTCCGAGCCACGCCAGAACCGCCCGAAGACCTTCTCGCGGTCTCCCTCAGGGACGCCGTTCCCCTCGTCATCGACGCGAACGAGGATCCACTCGTGCCCCGGCCCGTCCACGTCGAGAGTCACCGTGACGGGCGGCTCGCCGTGCCTCAGGGCGTTCTCGATGAGGTTGAAGAACACCTGCTGAAGGCGGTCGGCATCCGCCCAGACCTCGGGCAGCCCTCGCTCCTGCGCCATCGGCCCGAGGCTCAGCACGACCTGTCCAGCCGTACGGCTCAGCTCGTGCCGGCTCACATGCGCGGAGAGAAGCTCCTCGAGGTTGAGCGGCGCCAGCCGCAGGCTGAGGTTGTGGGAGTCGAGTCGTGAGATGTCGAGCAGCTCGGTGATCAGTCTGGTGAGCCGGCTCGCGTCCGCCTCGATCGTCTCGATCATGAGGCGCTTCTGCTCATCGGTGAAACGGTCCCAGCGTCGCAGCAGACTGCTGGTGAACCCCGTCACCGAGGTCAGCGGGGCACGTAGCTCATGCGCGACCGTGGACAGCACCGTGGCCTGGTCCCGTTCGGCCCGCAGCCGGGCCTCCGCGTCGCGCAGACCCACGAGGACCCGCTCGACCCGGCCCTCCGCAGTCCGGACGTAGCGGGCTGTCACGAGCACATCCCGGCCGTCCGGCCCGACGAGCAGCTTCTCCCGACGCCGCGTCCGCCCGCTCGGTGGCGTCCATGGGTCGGTCTGCTGCCACCAGTCACTGCCGAACTTGTCGGCGAGCGGCAAAGCCTGCACGGCCGGGTGTCCGAGCAGGTGGTCGACCTCGCACCGGAGAATGCGGCAGGCCTCCCGGTTGACGAAGCGGATCAGTCCGTCGCCGCCCACCACCACCAGGCCGTCAGGGAGCAGCTCGCCGAGCGAGGTCGGGGTTGCAGGGGCTGCCGGGGAGTCAGGCAGGGCCGGCACCTGACTGTCGTCACGTGAGCCCATGCTGCGAAGGATAACCGCGCCCGCGGCGCCGTTGGGGAGATGAGCCCACCCCGCGAGTCCGGCCGCTCCGTCTCAGTGGCGCTGCACCCGTGACTCGGCGGAGGCGTACAAGCACAGCATCGCGGCCATCGCGAGGTTCAGTGACTCTGCTCGGCCGTGGATCGGCACCCGCACGACCTCGTCGCACGCGTCGCGCACCTCGGCATCGAGGCCCCACGCCTCGTTGCCCATGACCCACGCGTGCGGGCCCGTCAGGTCGGCCTCAGGAAGAAGAGTCGAACCCGATCCGTCTGCGGCGAGCAGGCGGACCCCGCGGGCCCGCAGTGCGTCGAGGATGACGGGAACGGGCACTCCCGTCACGATCGGAAGGTGCCAGAGCGAGCCGACCGTCGACCGGACGACCTTCGGGCTGCTCACGTCGACGCTGGAGTCACTCACGACGACGAGGTCCGCCCCGGCCGCGTCGGCGCCGCGGATGACCGTGCCCGCATTGCCCGGATCACGGACGTTGGTCAGGACGCAGACGACGGCGTCCCGCGGGAGGGCACCCAGGGCGGCGGACAAGGTGGGCTCAGCCCAGCGGCATACGGCAACGATCCCTTGAGGATGCTCCGCGTCGCACATCTCGTGGAGGACCTCGGGAGACGCCTCGTGGACGAACAGGTGCGCTGCCAGGGCGGCGTCGACGATCTCCGGGTGTCGGTCGGCTCCTTCGGCAGTGACGTAGATGTCACGGACCTGCTCCGGCGCGCAGCGCACGGCCTCCCGGACGGCCTGAGGGCCCTCAGCGAGGAACTGTCCCGTCCGTGAACGCACGGAGCGCCGGGACAGCGCCCGCACCGACTTGACGCGATCCGATCGCGGGTTGGTCAGCACGGGTGTCCCGGCGCTCGAGCGTCGGTGCCGGTCAGGCAGCGCCCTCGGCGGCCTTCTCGACCACCGGGACGTTCACGCGGGAGATCTCGACGAGGGCGGCGAACGCCGGTGCGTCGTTGACGGCGAGGTCGGCCAGGATCTTGCGGTCGACCTCGACGCCAGCCGCCTTCAGACCCTGCATGAACCGGTTGTACGTCATCCCGTTGGCGCGGGCAGCGGCGTTGATCCGCTGGATCCACAGACGACGGAAGTCGCCCTTCTTGGCGCGCCGGTCCCGGTAGGCGTAGCCGAGCGAGTGGGTGACCTGCTCCTTCGCCTTGCGGTAGAGCCGGGACCGCTGACCGCGGTAGCCGCTCGCCCGCTCAAGGACGACGCGACGCTTCTTCTGGGCGTTGACCGCCCGCTTCACGCGTGCCACGTGAGTACTCCTTCGTTATTCGAACACACTTCGGTGCTGCTGGCCGTGCCGGGACCCACCGGGTCCGACCGCTCAGCGCGATGCTGGTGGGGTGGCGTCCCGGCTCACTTGCCGAGGAGCTTCTTGACCTTCTTGGCGTCCTCAGGGGCGACCACGAGGTCGTTCGCGATGGAACGCATCTTCTTGCTCGACTTGTGCTCGAGCAGGTGGCGGCCACCGGCCTGCTCGCGCATGACCTTGCCGGTCCCCGTGATGCGGAAGCGCTTCTTCGCACCGCTGTGCGTCTTCATCTTCGGCATGATCGCCGGTCTCCTTCGTTTCGTGCCCCGCGTACGAGGGCGTACGTGGACTCTCTGGGGTGGCACCGCGTGGGCGGGCCACCGGGGGTGGAACGTCTGTATGGGGCTCCGGTCACTCGACGGCAGGAGCCGTCGACTCCTCCACCGCGTCCGCCGGCGCCTCGGTAGCGTCCTGGGCACCCTCGACCGAACTGCGGTCGCGGGCCCGGCGCTGCTCGGCCTTGGCCTCGGCCTTCTTCTTCGTCGGACCGATCACCATGATCATGTTTCGGCCGTCCTGCTTCGGGGCGGACTCCACGTAGCCGAGCTCGGCGATGTCGTCCGCCAGGCGCTCGAGCAGGCGGCGGCCGAGCTCGGGTCGGGACTGCTCGCGCCCCCGGAACATGATCGTCACCTTGACCTTGTCCCCGGCCTTGAGGAACCGCTCGACATGGCCCTTCTTCGTGCCGTAGTCGTGCGGGTCGATCTTCGGGCGGAGCTTGATCTCCTTGATGACCGTGTTGACCTGGTTCTTGCGCGCTTCCCGTGCCTTCATGGCGGCTTCGTACTTGAACTTGCCGAAGTCCATGAGCTTGGCGACCGGCGGCTTGGCCATCGGGGCCACCTCGACGAGGTCGAGGTTCGCCTCCTCGGCCAGACGGAGCGCGTCCTCGACGCGCACGATGCCGACCTGCTCACCATTGGGGCCAACCAAGCGCACTTCCGGGACCCGGATGCGCTCGTTGATGCGAGGCTCGCTGATGTGGTGCTCCTAAGGTTGGTTGACTGGCTGACCGACCTGCCGCAAAGAAAAAGGCTCCCCGCGAGTGCACGAGGAGCCCAAGGTGTCGGATGCCGCTGAATGTTCCGGGCGACATACGGCGCGGGACTGCCCTCCCAGTGAGAACTCGAACCGCGCGGACCTGGACCCGGCGACCTGGTGGTCGACGCGGGTGGAAGCGAGCTTCTCTTGCACGTCGCCCACCCGCTTGCACGGGAGGACGACTGGTCAGTGATCGAGAATAGCAGCCGGCGAGGCGCCGACCGAATCGGCAGGCCCGCCCAGCGCCGAAGGTGGGACGCTCCGGGTCTGGTGCGAGGAGGTCAGCCCGCCGCAGACGGCAACGACCACGCCGACGGCGGACACCGCCAGGAAACCCGACTGCCACCCACCATGGTCGATCGCAAACCCGGCGACCGGCGCCCCGAGAGCCGAGCCCGCCGTCATCGCAGAGCCGTGCCACCCCATCATCTCGCCGCGCGAGCCTTCGGGAACGAGGCGGCTCAGGTGCTCCACCGTCGCGGTGATGGTCGGCGCGCAGAGGATCCCGCAGATGGTGATGAGGACCGCGAAGCTGGGCACGCCTGCGGCCAACGCCACCGGGGCGGTGCTCACCGCGAGGCCCCCCAGGAGCCAGAAGACGGAGAAGGACCGGTGCCACGCGCCGTAGGCGAGCCCACCGAGCAACGAACCGGCACCCCAGAGGGCCAGCACCCAGCCGATCGACTCCGGCCGGTTGAACTCACGCAGGGCAGCGACGACTCCGACGTCGGTTCCGGTCAGCACGATCGTCGTCGCGGCCGCGGCCAGGTAGACCATCGCGACCGGGACGGTGATGAAGCCGCGCACGGCCCGTCTGGCTGGGCGCCCTGATGCGTCACTGCCCTCCGCCCGGTCACCGGCTGCACCGGACACCGCCCCAGACGTCAAGGGCGGGTTGACCACCCAGAGCGCGAAGCCTGCCGCCGCGGCAGCCATCTGGCAGAGGAAGAGGGCCCACCCCGTGCTCCACGACGTCGCGAGCCACACACCGAGCGCCGGCCCGGCCATGAAGGACAGCTCGGTGGCGGCGGAGTCGAGCGACAGGGCGGTGCGCCGCTGCTCGGGCGGGGTCGAGCGCAGGATCACCTGACGAAGGATCGAGAAAGTGGGCACGACGAAGAGCCCGGCTGTTGCGGCCAGGGCGATGAGGGGGGCGTAGCCCACCCAGGGCGCGACGGACCAGCAGGCCACCTGCACCAGGATCGAGGGGCCGACCGTGCGGCGCAGACCGACCCGGTCGAGGAGGCGGCCCCGCCAGGGTCCCGAGACCGCGACGGCGACGGTCGAGGCCGCCGTCACGAGGCCCGCCTGACCGTAGCTTCGGCCCAGCGAGGTGACCACGTGGAGGGTGAGGAGCACCATGCCGGCGAACATCGGCACGCGGACGAAGAAGCCGAGGATGAGCACGCGCCGGGTGTCCCCAACCGCGAGCACGTCCCGGTAGCCGCCGATGTTCATGACCCCAGCCAAGCACCTGCACCGACCTCGCGCAGCCGAATTTCGATGTCGAAGGTCGGCCGCTGACCGGCGCTGACACACGGGTGACTTCTAGATCACAGCCGATGATCAGCGAAGGTCTTGTGAGCGGCAGGGAACAGGAGTTGGGTGGGGTCATGGCGAGACAAACCGGCAGATCAGACCTCCCTGCGGCTCCCAACCCCGCCTCGCCGCAGGACATCCGCAACGTCGTACTGGTCGGACCCGGCGGGGCCGGCAAGACGGCTCTCTTCGAGGCCCTCGTAGCCGCCCGTGTTCCAGCACAGCGTCTCTCGACGAACGGGCACGTGCGCACCTCGACCCTCACGGCCGCCTCGTTCGACTCGAACGGCACGACCCTGAACCTCCTCGACACCCCCGGGTACCCCGACTTCGTCGGTGAGCTCCGAGCCGGCCTGCGGGCCGCAGACGCCGCCATCTTCGTCGTCTCCGGGGCCGACGAGATCGATCGGCCGGTCTCCCTGCTCTGGCGCGAGTGTGCCGCCGTGGGCATGCCGCGGGCTGTGGTCGTGACCCACCTCGACCAGCCCCGCGCCGACTTCGGCACCACCGTGGAGACGTGTCAACGGACCTTCGGCGACGCCCGCGCCACGCACTGGCCGGTGCTTGAAGGCGGTGAGCTCACCTCGGTCGTGGGCCTCATCACGGGCTCCGACGACGACCTGTCGACCGACGAGCACCAGGACGCCCGTCATGCGCTCATCGAGTCGGTCATCGAGGAGTCGGAGGACGCGACGCTCCTGGACCGGTACCTCGAGGGTGAGTCCATCGAACCGGCCGCGATCCTCGAGGACCTGCGCACCGCCATCATTCGGGGCACCTTCTTCCCGATCCTGCCCGTCTCCCCGATGACCGGCGCGGGCGTCGACGAGCTCCTCAGCCTGATCGAACAGGCCTTCCCCGACCCGACCGTGCACCCGCTCCCAGCCATCACCAGCCCGGCCGGTGCGGCGATC
The DNA here is from genome assembly GCF_000184685.1 of Intrasporangium calvum DSM 43043. NCBI lineage: Bacteria > Bacillati > Actinomycetota > Actinomycetes > Micrococcales > Intrasporangiaceae > Intrasporangium > Intrasporangium calvum. The sequence continues at coordinate 1,741,385 of NC_014830.1, read as the reverse complement.
ACCGACGTCCGCTGCGACCCCGAGGCCCCGCTCGTCGCCGAGGTGGTCCGCACGACGACCGACGCCTATGTCGGTCGCCTCTCCCTCGTCCGGGTCTTCTCCGGCACGCTTAGCGTCGACGACACCGTCCACGTCTCGGGCCACATGGGTGACTTCGTCGGCCGAGAGGTCTCCGGCCATCCCTCGCACGACGACGACGAACGGGTGGGCCCCCTCGCAGCGCCCTTCCTCGACTCGCACCGCCCCCGGGGGGAGGCGATCGCCGGCGACCTGGTCCTCGTCTCGAAGCTGACCCGAGCCGAGACGTCGGACACACTGTCCTCGCTGGACCGGCGGGCCGTCGTCGCCCCGTGGATCCTCCCCGAGCCGCAGCTGCCGGTCGCGATCCGAGCCGTGACCAAGTCCGACGAGGACAAGCTGGCCAGCGCGCTGCAACGACTCGTGGCCGAGGACGTGACAGTGCGCATGGAGCACGCGAGCGAGACCGACCAGGTCGTGCTCTGGACGATGGGCCAAGCCCACGTGGACGACCTCATCTCCCAGCTGTCCGAGCGGTACGGGGTGAGTGTCCAGGCCGAGCCGTACCGCACGGCGCTGCGCGAGACCTTCATCCGCAAGGTCGCGGTCCAGGGCCGCCACGTCAAGCAGTCCGGCGGGCATGGGCAGTACGCCGTGTGCCAGATCGAGATCGAGCCGCTCCCCCGCGGTTCGGGCTTCGAGTTCGTCGACAAGGTCGTGGGCGGTTCCGTCCCACGGCAGTTCATCCCCTCGGTGGAGAAGGGGGCTCGAGCCCAGCTGGAGAAGGGCTTGCTCACCGGCCACCCCGTGGTCGACGTCCGGGTGACCCTCGTCGACGGCAAGGCCCATTCGGTGGACTCCTCCGACGTCGCCTTCCAGACGGCGGCCGCCCTGGCCCTCAAAGAGGCCGCGAACGAAACCACCGTGGCCCTGCTCGAGCCCATCGACAAGGTGGACATCACCATCGCGGACGAATACCTGGGGGCCGTCATGGCCGACCTGCGCGGTCGCCGCGGCCAGGTGGTCGGAACGGAGCCGGCGGAGGAGTCCGGCTGGACGGTGGTCCACGCCGAGGTCCCGGCCTCGGAGCTGTCCCGGTATGCCATCGACCTCCGGTCGGTGTCGCACGGCACCGGGTCCTTCGTCCGCGAGCCGGTGCGTCACGACCTCATTCCCCCGGACAAGGCCAAGGAGCTGCTCAAGGCCTGAGCCGCGTCATCGAGAGAGCAGTTTGTCCCGCACCCGCCCGCCCGGTTCGGCGGCGCGTGCAGGACAAACTGCTCTCTCGATGAGCCGCGGTGGGGACCGCCTTCGGGCTGGGGGCGGTGGCGGCTCGTCCCGCGGTCAGTACCTCACGGGATGACGAGGGAAAGCGCGTGGATCAGCACGCCGATGAGCCCGCCCACCAGCGTGCCGTTGATGCGGATGAACTGGAGGTCCCGGCCGACCTGCAGCTCGACCCGCTCGGCCGTCTCACGGCCGTCCCAGCGGTCGACGGTGTGGCTGATGACGCGGGTCAGCTCGGTGCCGTAGCGCTGGACGGCGTAGACCACCGCGTCGGAGACCCGGGCATCGATGCGATCCCGGAGCTCGCGGTCGTCGAGAAGCCGTCGGCCGAGGCGGCTGACCTCTTCGATCCCCCGGGCGCGGACGGGGCCGTCGACGTCCTCCAGGGCCGCGATCGCGACGCCGCGGAACGATCGCCAGAGGGACATCGCCGTCACCGACACCTGGGGATGGGCCAGCCACCGCTCCTTGAGTCGCTCGGCACGCTCCTGGGTCACTGGGTCGTGCTGGAGGTTGTCGGCCAGGTCGGTCAAGAGCTTGTCGAGGGCGACCCGCACGTCGTGCCTCGGGTCACGGCGGATGTCGGCCAGCCACTTCAGCGCCTCGGTGTGCACGCGGCGCGCGACGAGGTCGTTCAGCGCGTCCGGCATCCAGGACGGGGCTCGCTGCACGATGAGCGACTCGAAGAGGCCTTCGTTGGTGACGAGCCAGGCCGAGCTCTCGTCGAGCGCGAGATCCACCAGCCCGGCGTGGGAGTCGTCGCGCACGACCTGCTCGAGCAGGCCGCCGGCGAGCGAGCTGATCGGCTCCTGCATGAGTCTCGGGAGCACGGCCTGCTCGATGACGGTCTGCACATCGCTGTCCGGGATGCGATGCAGCGCATGGGCGCTCACGGTGGCCACCTCGTTGACGAGGCGCTCGGCGTGCTGGTCGGTGAGCACCCACTCCGCGGCGCGACGGGTCGGCTCAGCGTCGAGCACCCGCTCCCGGATGATCTCCTCGTGGAGGAAGTTCTCGCCGACGAACTCCTCGAGACTCCGGCCGATCATCTCCTTCTTGCGTGGGATGAGCGCCGTGTGCGGGATGGGCAGCCCGAGCGGGTGGCGGAACAGCGCAGTGACCGCGAACCAGTCGGCGCACGCCCCGACCATCGAGGCCTCGGCTCCGGCGTTGACGAAGCCGAGCAGCCCGTCGTCGTGGCCCCGCGTGAGGACGTAGACGACCGCGGCGAGGACGAGGAGCCCCGTTGCGACGAGCCGCATCTGGCGCAGGTCGCGGCGCCGCTGGGCGTCGAGGACCGGGTCGACGACGAAGCCGAGAGTCCCGCTCACAGTGGCCTCCTCGCGAGGGTCGGGCCGCGCGTCAGGGGGCGGCCTCGAGGGCGAACGTCAGGGCATCGATCCTCGCACGCGTCTCGCCGTCCGTCGCGATGCGCTCCCCGATGCGTGTCGCGACCTCGCTCACGGTGTCCTGGTCGAGTCCGGGCGGGAGAAGGAGGACGACACGGAGCACGCCCGCCCCAGCAGGCTCGCCCGCCTCGATGCGGTGGGCGCTGACGAGTGGCTCGGCGTCGACGGCGGCCGAGACGGCCCGGGCCACGTGGTCGTCCAGGTGCGCCGGCGCCCAGGCCCGCTCCTGGGCCAGGGCCCACAGCATGCTCGGCCGCAGCACTGCGGCGTGCGGGGAGGCCAGGTCCACGACCAGGGCATCGCAGGACTCGGTGATGGCGGACTGTGCAGCCGAGGCTGCGGGCACCGGAACCGGCCGGGCCTCGGGGTCCCACGCGGCGAGAGCCTCGAGCGAGCTGAACATCGGCAGCGCGCGACGGCCGTCTGCCGCGGTCAGGGTGACGGCGGCCATCTCGCTGCGCGTGTCGGTCACGAGACCGCCGTTCGCGTCGAGCTCGGTCGGCACGGCGACGACGGGGACGAGCCAACGGGCGGCCGCGATTCGCGCCATCAGCTCCGTCTCCCCCACCGCCGCGCCGGCAGCGCAGGCGACGAGCGCGGCGAGCAGCTCGGGATCGGCGTCGCCGCGGTCCTCCGAGAACCCGTGCGTCGGGATCGTCTTGCCGGACCAGGCCTGGCCCACCGAGTCGGAGGGCCGGCCGTCCTCGTTGACGTAGCCGGGACGCGACCCCCGCTGGACCTGCTGGCCGCCGTCCCCGGGGGTGGTCACCGTCCGGGCCGTCCTGCCACGTCAAGCGCCTCCGGCAGCGTGAACGCCCCCCGGTACAACGCCGAGCCGATGATCGCGCCCTCGACGCCCTCGGGCACGAGCTCGCGGATGACCCTGATGTCCTCGAGCGTCGACACGCCACCCGACGCGACGACGGGCCGCTCGGTGCGCTCGCACACCTGCCGGAGCAGGTCGACGTTGGGCCCTTGGAGCATCCCGTCCTTGTTGACGTCGGTGACGACGTAGCGGGCGCACCCCTCGCGGTCCAGTCGCTCGAGCGTCTCCCAGAGGTCGCCGCCCTCCCGGGTCCACCCGCGGGCCGCCAGGGTCGTCCCACGGACGTCCAGGCCGATGGCGACGCGGTCGCCGTGGTCGCCGATGATCCGGGCGGTCCACTCGGGGTCTTCGAGCGCAGCCGTGCCGATGTTGACCCGACGGCACCCGGTGGCGAGTGCCGCATCCAGGGACGCACCGTCCCGGATGCCACCGGACAGCTCGACGGCGATGTCGAGCCGGCCGACGATCGAGTCGATCAGCTCGCGGTTGCTGCCTCGTCCGAAGGCCGCGTCGAGGTCGACGAGGTGGATCCATTCGGCGCCCTCGTCCTGCCAGGCCCGGGCGGCCTCCCACGGGTCCCCGAACTGCCCGCCGCTGCCCGCGATCCCCTGCACGAGCTGCACGGCCTGGCCGCCCGCGATGTCGACGGCCGGGAGGAGCTCCAGTCGGGCAAGGTCAGTCATCGGTCGAGTCTCCTTGGCGTGAGGCGGGATCGGGGTCGTATGCCGCTGGGCCGGCCTCTCGGGGTAGTGGACCTTCCGGCTCGGCCGGGTCACCCTGGGCAGTGGCGGACTGGTGGGACCGCCAGAGCAGCCACCCCAGGCCGACGACGAGGACGAGGGCCACGACGCCGGCCCGGACCGGCCAGGTGGCGTCGAGGACGACGGTGACGAGCAGCGCTCCCAGAGCCGTGCCGAGCGTGGCTGCCAGGGTCGGCCGGCGCCGCCTCGTCCGGGGTGCGCCGCTCGGACGACGCGTGGACCGTCGTCTGGTGGTCCTTCGGCCGGTGGCGGTGCGACTGGTCCCTCGGGTTGCCGGCCCGGTGGCCCTCGTGGCTCGGGAGCTCGCGCTTCGGCGGGAAGTCCTGCGGGTCGCCGCGCTCACAGCGACCGGACCCAGTTCTCGAGCAGGTGGAGGCCGGCCTGCCCGGACTTCTCGGGGTGGAACTGGGTGGCGCTGAGCGGGCCGTTCTCGACGGCTGCGACGAACTTCGCACCGTGCACGGCCCAGCTGACGACGGGGGCGACTGCGGCAAAGGCCCCCGTCGCCTCGAGCGTCCACTGCTGGACGGCGTAGGAGTGGACGAAGTAGAACCGCTCGTGCTCGACACCGGCGAAGAGACGGGACCGCTCCCCCACCTCGACCTCCGACCAGCCCATGTGCGGGACGATCGCTGCGGGAAGCCGCTCCACCGTCCCCGGCCACTCGGAGAGGCCGGGCTCGGGCCGGTCGGAGGCCTCGGCGGACCCGTCGAACAGGACCTGCATGCCGACACAGACGCCGAGGACCGGGCGACCACCACTGAGCCGCCGCCCGATGACCCGGGGGCCGTGGGCGGCGCGCAGGCCCGCCATGCAGGCATGGAAGTTGCCCACTCCCGGCACGAAGAGGCCGTCGCACTCCAGGGCCGCTCTGGGGTCAGCCGTCAGCTCGACCGACGCGCCGACCCGCTCGAGGGCGCGCACGGCAGACCGGACGTTGCCGCTGCCGTAGTCAAGGACGACGACGCGGGGTGCCGTCGCCATGGTCAGAGCGCCCCCTTGGCGCTCGGGATGCCGAGGACCCGCTCGTCGCGGGCGACCGCGGCGCGGAGCGCGCGCGCGACCGCCTTGAACTGGGCCTCGACGATGTGGTGGGGGTCGCGTCCGGCGAGGACCCGCACGTGGAGGCAGAGGCCGGCGTTGTGGGCGAGCGACTCGAAGACGTGCCGCGTCATGGATCCGGTGAAGTGCCCGCCGATCAGCACGTACTGCTGGCCCTCCGGCTCGCCCTCGTGGACGACGTACGGCCGCCCGGCCACGTCGACGACGGCGTGGACCAGCGCTTCGTCGAGCGGGACCGTGGCGTCGCCGAAGCGGGAGATGCCGGCCTTGTCGCCGAGCGCCTCCCGGAGCGCCTGCCCGAGGACGATCGCCGTGTCCTCGACGGTGTGGTGCACGTCGACCTCGATGTCGCCGGCGGCCTTGACGGTGAGGTCGATGAGGGAGTGCCTGGCCAGCGAGGCCAGCATGTGGTCGTAGAACGGGACGCCGGTCGACACGTCCGACTCCCCGGTCCCGTCGAGGTCGAGGCTCAGCTCGATCGACGACTCCTTGGTGGTCCGGCTGATGCTGGCGGTCCGGTTCACGGCGGTCCTCGGGGTCGGGGTCATGCGTCGTCCTCAGCGGTCTCGAAGTCGGGGTGGTCCACGGCGCTCGGGGTCGTCAGCGGACCGACATGAGCGGGCGCGAGCTGCGTCATCGCCTCGAGGAAACGCGTGGTCTCGGCCGGGGTCCCAGCGGTGACCCGGAGGTGATGGCGGATCCCCACGTCACGCACGAGGATCCCGCGCTCCAGGAGCGCCTGCCAGGTGGACTTCTCGTCGACCAGGCCACCGAACAGGACGAAGTTGGCGTCGCTCTGCACCGGCGTCGCCCCCAGTGCCCCCAGGTCGTGGACGAGGCGATCACGCTGCACCTTGACCGCCTCGACGGTCGACAGCATCAGCTCGGCGTGCTCGAGGGCGACCGTGGCGATCGTCTGGGTCGGCGTGGACAGGTGGTAGGGCAGCCGGACGAGGCGGAGGGCGTCGACGAGCGCGGGGGATGCGACGAGATAGCCGAGGCGCCCTCCGGCGAACGCGAACGCCTTGCTCATGGTGCGGGTCACCACGAGCCGTGGGTGGGTCGGAAGCAGTGTCAGGGCGCTGGGGGTGCCGGGCCGCGCGAACTCGGCGTAGGCCTCGTCGACGACGACGACGGCGTTCGGCGCCGCGTCGAGCACCGCACCGATGACCTCGAACGGCAGCGCGGTGCCCGTGGGGTTGTTCGGCGAGCAGAGGAAGACGACCGACGGGTCGTGCTCCCGTGCCTGAGCAGCCGCAGTGCCGGCCGTCAGCTCGAACGTCTCAGCCTCTCGAAGCCCGTCGACCCACGTGGTGCCGAGAGTCTCGGCGATGATCGGGTGCATCGAGTAGCTCGGGGTGAAACCGAGGGCCGTGCGACCCGGGCCCCCGAAGGCCTGGACGACGTGCGAGAGGACCTCGTTGGAGCCGTTGCCCGCCCAGACCTGCTCGGGTGTGACCGAGACCCCGGCCTGCCTCTCGAGGTACGCCGAGAGCGCCTTGCGCAGATCGGTGAACTCACGGTCCGGGTAGCGGTTGAGCCCGGTGAGATCGGCCGCCAGGGCATCGAGGACGGCCCGGACCACGACCTCCGGGACAGGGTACGAGCTCTCGTTCGTGTTGAGGCACACGGGCACGTCGAGCTGCGGGGCGCCGTACGCGGTGCGGCCACGCAGGTCCGGGCGCAGCAGCCGCTCGACCTCGCTCATCGGGGCACCTCGTCGCCGAAGCGCGCGGTCACCGCTTGCCCGTGGGCGGGCAGGTCCTCCGCCTGCGCCAGCGTGACGACGTGTCCGGCCACCTCGCGCAGGGCCGCTTCGTCGTACTCGACGACGTGGATGCCCCGGAGGAACGACTGGACCGACAGGCCGCTCGAGTGGGTGGCGCAGCCCGCGGTCGGCAGCACGTGGTTCGACCCGGCGGCGTAGTCCCCGAGGCTCACCGGGGCCCAGGGGCCGACGAAGATCGCGCCGGCGTTGCGGACGCGCGCCGCGACGGCCGCCGCGTCTCGGGTGTGGATCTCGAGGTGCTCGGCGGCGTAGGCGTTGACGACCGCCAGGCCGGCCGTGAGGTCGTCGACGAGCACGATCCGTGACTGGCGGCCGCCGAGCGCGGTGACGACCCGCTCGGCGTGCTTGGTCGCCGGCACCCGGCGGGCCAGGGCCTCGGCGACGGCCGCGGCGAGCGAGTCACTGTCGGTGACCAGCACGGAGGCGGCTAGCGGGTCGTGCTCCGCCTGGCTGATGAGGTCGGCAGCGACGTGCTCGGCGTCGGCCGTGTCGTCGGCCAGGACGGCAATCTCCGTCGGCCCCGCCTCCGCGTCGATCCCGATGAGGCCCTTGAGGAGGCGCTTGGCGGCGACGACCCAGATGTTGCCCGGCCCGGTCACCATCGACACCGGCTCGCACCGAACGGGTCCCCCCGCCCGGACGTCCGACTCGTCGACGAAGCCGTAGGCGAACATGGCGACGGCCTGGGCGCCGCCGACGGCATAGACCTCGTCGACACCCAGCAGGGCACACGTGGCCAGGATCGTGGGGTTGGGGTAGTCGGCGAAGACACCGGTGTTCTCTCGCTGCGGCGGCGAGGTCACGGCGACGGAGCCGACCCCGGCGAGCTGCGCCGGGACGACATTCATGACGACGCTGCTCGGGTACACGGCGAGGCCGCCGGGAACGTACAGCCCCACGCGGTCGACGGGGACCCAGCGCTCCGTCACGGTCCCGCCCGGGACCACGGTCGTCGTCGTGTCGACGCGGCGCTGGTCGGCGTGCACGACCCGAGCTCGACGGATGGACTCCTCGAGCGCGGAGCGCAGGTCCGGCGCGAGCTGGTCGAGAGCCGCGGCGAGCACCTCGCCCGGCACTCGCAGGCGGGCCGGGCGCACCCCGTCGAACCGCTCCCCGAGGTCGCGCAGCGCGTCGGCGCCCCGATGCTCGACGTCCCCGCAGATCGGCCGCACCTGCTCGAGGGCAGCCGTGACGTCGAACTCGGCTCGGGGCAGGGCCCCGCGCAGGAAACGCACGTCGAGCGTGCGACCGCGCAGGTCGAGGGTGGACATCATGGTGCCAAGTCTAGGAGGCGTCCATGGGTCGGGATGCCGCGTCTCAGGCAGCGACCGCCGCTCGTGGTGGGCCGGCGACCGGAGCCACGCTGGGGGCCGACCTTCGCGCGAGGGCCGGCTCAGCGGCATACGGCCGGCGTATGCCGCTGGGCGCAGTCGCGCACGGACGGCACCCACCGCTCACGTGAGGTCGAGCAGCACCGCGGTCTCCCAGGCCCACTGCCGCCACGTGTCGTAGCGGCCGGACTGGCCGCCGTGCCCGGCGGCCATCTCGGTGCGAAAGATGACCGGCCGCGCCGCCGCGACGTCGGCGGTGGCCTCCCGGAGCGCGGCCACCCACTTGGCGGGCTCGGTGACGTACACCCTCGTGTCGTTGAGGGACGTCGTGACGAGCAGGGCGGGGTAGCGCTGGGGCCGGACGTTCTCGTAGGGAGAGTAGGAACGCATCAGGGCGTAGGCGTCCGGGTCCTCGAGCGGGTTGCCCCACTCCTCCCACTCGATCACCGTGAGCGGGAGGGAGGGGTCGAGGACCGTCGTCAGCGCGTCGACGAACGGCACCGAGGCGTGGATGAAGCTGAACCGGTCCGCGGCCTCGTTGGCGACCGCCCCCATGAGTAGACCGCCAGCCGAACCGCCCTCCGCCGCAAGGTGGTCCGGGTGGACGATCCCGGACCCCCGAAGCAGGTCGGCGCACGCGACGAAGTCGGTGAAGGTGTTTCGCTTGCGGCCCAGCTTGCCGTCGTCGTACCAGGTCCGCCCCATCTCCGAGCCCCCCCGCACATGGGCGATCGCGAAGACCCAGCCCCGCTGGAGCAGCGACAGCCGGAGCACCGAGAACCACGGGTCGCTGGGGATGCCGTAGGCGCCGTAGCCGTGGAGCAGGCCCGGTGCCGTGCCGTCGAGCGGGGTGTCCCGGTGGCGGACCACCGAGATGGGAACCTGCGTCCCGTCGGGTGCGGTCGCCCACTCCCGGGCCTGCACGTAGTCCGCCGGGTCGTGCCCCCCGCGGACCTCCTGCTGCTTGAGCACCGTCACCGAGCGCGCCATGACGTCGTAGTCGATGACCGTCCTGGGGGTGACGAGCGACTCCCAGACGAGCTGGAGCGTCGTCGTCGAGGTCTCCGGGTTGGCGCCGACCCGGATCGTGGCCAGCGCCTCGCCCACCTCCACGTCGTGGGACCCGCCGAACCCCGTCTCGCTCGCGGGATCGCGGAGGACGATCCGCACCGCGGTGCCTCCCTGACGCCGCAGCGAGACCGCGATGAAGCCGTCGAAGGCGTCGACACCGGTGACGTACTCGTCGTCGGTCGTCACCTCCAGCGGGCGCCACTCCTCGTGGCTCGTGCACGTCAACGGGGCCACGGCGACCTCGAAGTTGGTCCGCCGCTCGTTGTGGACGATGAGCAGCTGGTCGCCGACGGGCTCGACGTCGTACTCGACGCCCTGCCGTCGCGCCGCGACGACGCGAGGGGTGCCGAGGGGGTCCGCTGCGTCGAGCAGGAGGTACTCGTTCGTCGTCTTCGAGCCGATCCCGATGACGATGACGCGGTCGTCCCGGGAGGCACTCACCCCGACGAAGAAGCGCTCGTCGGGCTCGTCGTGGACGAGGACGTCGGCCTCGGCCGGGCTGCCCACCTCGTGCCGCCAGACCTGGTGCGGCCGCCACGCGTCGTCGACGCGCGTGTAGAAGAGGTGCCGGCCGTCGAGCGACCAGGCGAGCGAACCACCGGTCTGGCGGACGGCGTCGTCGAGCACCTCGCCCGCGCCGATCCGACGCACCCGCAGGTCGTAGCGCTCGTCGCCCGTGACGTCGGCGCCGTAGGCGATCAGGTCCCCTGCGGGCGACACCTCGCTGGCGCCCACGGCGAAGAAGTCGTGACCATGCGCCTCCGCGTTGTGGTCGAGGAGCAGCTCCTCACCGGTCTGCACGGCGTCCCCATCGAGCGCCGGACGCTCGGGCACCGCACCGACGAGGACTCGCCCGTCCACGGGGTACTGCTCCCCCTCGACCGTGCGCGAGTAGTACCACCACCGGTCGTGCCGGACGGGAACCGACAGGTCGGTCTCGTGGACTCTCGACCGGAACTCCTCGTAGATCGTGTCGGCCACCGGGGCCAGGTGAGCCGTCATGGCGGCGGCGTACGCGTTCTCGGCGGTGAGGTACTCGAGGAGGCCCGGGTCGTCCCGGTCCGCCATCCAGGCGAAGGCGTCCTCGAACCGGTCCCCGTGGTGCTCCCGGACCACTGCGGCGCGGCGCGGAGTCGGTGGCTGCTGCATGGGCGCATCGTAGGCGCTGAGCCGAGCGCGGGGGTCGGTGCCCGATTCGTCCGCGTCGTCCGGTGTTGCCCCGAGTGTCGGGGTACGGTGAGGCACATCACACACCGCCGTGCGAAGGAGTCCGGATGGACCCGATCGAGTGCTCGGACGGCTCCTCCAGATCACCGGTGGCGCCCAGGTCCTGGCCGACACCCTCATCTCGCGGTTCGGAGAGAGACCGGCCCCTTCGCGCTCGGTGTTGCTGCGCTGGCCTTCGGCTTCCCGATCTTCTTCGACGCGGGCCTCGTCGTCTTCGCGCCCATCATCTTCACCGTCGCGCGACGGTTCGGCGGGTCGATCCTGTTCTACGGCCTGCCCACCGCCGGAGCGTTCGCCGCGATGAACGCATCGTGCCTCCCCACCCGCGCACCGGTGGCCGCGGCCGACCTCATGGGTGGCGACATCGGGGTGACCTTGCTCCTCGGGATTCCCGTCGCCCTCGTCTCGTGGTTCGTCGGCGCCTACCTCGTCAGCCAGCGCATGGGCCGGCGCTTCATCGTCGAGGCGCCCACCCTTCTCTTCGGGGAGCTGAACGGCGGGTCGGTCAGGCCCTCACGGACTCACTCTCCGACCTCGGCCTCTCGCCCAGCGTCCAGGCCTTCCTCATCGCCACCGCGCTGCGCGTCGCCCAGGGCTCGGCGACGGTGGCCCTCACCACCACCGCGGGCCTGATCTCCGCCCAGGTGGCCGCAGAGGGGCTGACCGATGTGCAGATCGCGGTGCTGGTGTTCGCGACCGCCGCCGGCGCGACGGTGCTGTCGCACCTCAACGACTCCGGCTTCTGGCTGGTCAGCCGGTTCTTCGGGATGGACGAGAAGACGACTCTGACGACGTGGACGGTCACGGAGACCACGCTCGGGCTCGCCATCTTCGCCATCGCCGCGTTGCTCTGGCTGGTGGTCTAGGTGGCTGCCCCCCGCCACGTCGTGCTGATGGGCGTGTCCGGGAACGGCAAAAGCACGACGGGCACCCTGCTCGCAGCGGAGCTCGGTCGGGTCTTCATCGAGGGTGACGCCTTCCACCCCCCGGAGAACATCGCCAAGATGAGCTCCGGGGTGGCGCTGGACGACACGGACCGCAGGCCGTGGCTCGCCGCGCTGGCCGCTGAGGTGGCCCGCCTCGAGAGCTCCGGGCAGCAGTCCGTGATGGCCTGCTCGGCGCTGCGGCGCCGCTACCGGGACTGGCTCCGCGAGGGGTACCCCGAGCTGTTCTTCCTCCTCCTCGACGCCCGCTACGAGACCTTGCTCGAGCGGATGGGGCGACGACAGCACTTCATGCCGCCGTCGCTGCTCCAGTCGCAGTTCGACACGCTCGAGCCCCTGGAGGAGGACGAGTCGGGGGTCGTCATCTCCGTCGAGGCGGCGCCCGACCAGGTCGTCGCCAGCGCCCTCGCAGCGCTCGCGGCCGCTGCGGGACCGGCCTGAGCGGCTGCGCAGCGCACGGCAGGGCCCCGGGACTGTTCGGTCCCGGGGCCCGGCCCGTCAGTCGCGAAACAGTCGGTGCTGTCAGCGCCGACCCTTGCCCTTCTGGCCCGGAGTCAGGTCCAGCCCGACGACGACCGGGTCGTGGTCGGAGTTGCGGAACTGGTCCGGCGCGTAGAGATAGCCGATCTGGGCGGCGGACTTGAAGTCCGTGTTGTAGTCGAGCACCGACGGTTCGTCCGCGTTGACGTGCCACTCGGCGACCCCCGTGACCTGCGGCGCCAAGCTGGCCGTGGCCAGGGCGTGGTCGAGATAGCCCCACTGGCCGTCGAAGACGTACGAATACGCAGCCTCGCCACCATACTTTCGGACGAGGTTCGTGTAGCCCGCCTCGCGAAGGGTGGTGATCGGGTCCTCCATCGCGTAGGAGTTGAGGTCCCCGAGGATGAGGACGTCCTTCTCGCTCGTCCCCGTCGGGTCGGCGGCGAGCCAGTCAGTGAGCAGCCCGGCCGCCCTGACGCGGACGTCGTTGCAGTTGCCCTGACCGTCGTTCTCAGCCGGCGAGTCGCACGCGCTGCCCTTGGACTTGAGGTGGTTGACGACCGCGACGAAGCTGCCCCCAGTGCTCTTCTCGACGAACGCCTGGGCGAGGGCCGGCCGGTTGCGCTCCTCACTGTCCCCGCCGGTGACGAACGCCTCGGTGTTGAGCACCGCCGTGTCTCCCATCGGGACGACGAGGTCGCGTTGGTAGATCGCACCCACCTTGATCGCGTCGGTGCCGAGCGCGTTGAGCTGCGCGGTCCGCTCGTCGACGTCGACGTAGGCCCACGTGCCGGCCCCGGCTTCGGCGTTGAGGCGGTTGACGAGGTCGGCCAGCGCACTGTCCGGGCCGTAGCCGTCGTTCTCGATCTCGATCACCCCGACGACCGCTGCGTCCATTCCGAGGATGGCCTCGACCGTCTTGGCGGCCTGGCGCTCGAACTCGAACGCGTCGTCGGCCCCGCGGCAGTCCATCGATGCGCCGCCCACTCCGCCGGTGCAGTTGTTCACCCGGTCCGGGCGGCCGTCCCACGTGTTGAAGTAGTTGAGCACGTTCATTCCCGCGACCCGGATCCGGCCGCCGACCTCGGGCACTGCGACCGGGCGCTCGTTGACGGGGTCGAACCGGGCCACTCCGCCGAGCGCGTTGACCGGACGCAGGCGGTAGGCGTTGCCACTCGCGCCGTTGCCGGCCCACGTGTACGTCATGACGCCCACCGCGCCGGTGACGGTGTCGCCGCCGCGCAGGGTGTTCTCCGCCGAGAGCGGCTGCCCACCCCGTCCCCAGACGATCGGATCCGGGTTCTGGAACTGTGAGGAGTCGTCGATGATGAGCCTGCGGTTGGTGTTCGCCGCCTGGAGGACCAGAGCCTCGTCACCGGGGGTCACGACGTTGGTCGGTTGCTGGAGCCGGCCCTCGGACGAGACGACGACCTGGCCGAACCGGCCGAGCTGGAAGTGCTCGGTCACGGTCATCGGCTCAGGGATGGTCACGAGCATGCCCTCATGGCGCTCGAGGAAGGTGGGGCTCGACACCGGGAAGCTGATCGCCGTCGGCGTGACCGTGGCGCCGGTCGCACAGACCTCGATCGAGCTGGTCCCCGAGATCTGGGTCTGGCCCTGGAGCTCCCCGGCCGTGCCCACGACTCGCACGTGGTCGCCCAGGTCGACGTCGTCGTCGGTGCCGTTGAAGACGAAGATCCCGTCCGAGGTCGTCTCGTCGTCGTCGCCGGTCGGGTCCTGCAGGTAGAAGCCGCGCAGCGCCGGCGTGGGCCCCTCGCCGTCACTGACGACGACACCCTCCGTCGCCACGAGGCCGGTCACCGCCGCGGTCGCACCGCTGCCCTGGATCTCCGGGATCGCCGTGAAGTCCTCGCCACAGACCGGCGAGGTCCCTGGCGGTCGCGGTGGGGGGGGCTGGACGCCGGGGTGGACGCCGATACCGTCAAAGGTGTTGGTGGCAAAGCCGTCCCACTCCGCTGATGGGTCGAACACGTCGGCGGGGTTCGGGTCGCCGGCCTCGACGGTGTCCTTTCGACGCAGCGTGTTGTCAGCGGTCGAGGTGAGGGCGCTGCCCCACTCGGTGCCGGGGTCGACGCCGACCTGGCCGACCCTGTCAACGGTGGCCGTGCCCTTGCGCAGCACGACGGCGTCGTCGCCGTTGAACCAGTCGGAGCCGTTGGTCTGGTCCGCCTGGGCGAGGATCACTGGGTCCGCTGAGGAGTGGGTCAGAACGAAGACGTCGCCGTCGTTCAGCGTGCCGATGAGGTTGATCGTCAGCCCGGCCGACGCCGCGCCGTTGAAGAACATTTGGACGTTGTAGCCGCCTGCTGCCAGGTTGACGGGGACGCCCGTGCCGTTGAAGATCTCGAGCGCCTTGTTGTTGCTCGACCCCTCGATGTACTCGCTGATGAACAGTTCGCCCGGCGCGGCCTGCGCGCTCGGTACGCCGACGAACGGCATCAGCCCGACCCCCAGAACGACCGCGGATCCCGCTGCGACTCGACGTCGGAGATGACCTGTGAGCTGCATTTCTTCCCCTCTCGACGGGCAGCCAACTGCCCGGACTCCAGCGACCCTAGTCCTGGAACCCCACCACGCAGCGGCGAAGGTGGGGGAAACTTCAGGGGCCGTCGGCGTGGCCGCCGGGAGAAGCGACGGACGGGTCCACCGGCCACCGGGACAGCGAGCGACGGGTCTCGAACCGACGCCGCGAACCGTCGATCGGGTCGTCGAGCTCCAGGACGGCGGCGAGCAGCTGGAGCGGCTCGGAGAAGTCGTCGTCCGCCACCTCGCGTTCGACCGGGTAGAGCGGGTCGCCGATGATGGGAATGCCGAGACCGCAGAGCTGACAGCGCAGCTGGTGCGTCCTGCCGGTCCGCGGGGTCAGCCGGTAGCCCCCGACTCCACCGGACTCCACCTCCAGCTCGACCAGGGTCTCGGCGTTCGGCTCCCGCCCGTGGACCTCGCGGGCCTGGTGGGAGCCGTGCTCCTTCACGAGGTGGGTGCGCCGCACGAGCGGCAGGCCGAGTCCATCGCGCACGGGGGCGACGGCGAGGTACTCCTTGTGCACGCGTCCCTCGGCGAAGACCCGCTGGTAGGCCCCGCGCCAGCGCTGCTCCGTGGTGAACATCAGGACGCCTGCGGTCGGCCGGTCGAGCCGGTGCGCGGGCGTCAGCCGGTCGAGCCCGGTGAGGACACGGGTCCGGGCGAGGGCGGACTGGACGACGTGTCGGCCGCGCGGCATCGTCGAGAGGAAGTGCGGTTTGTCGATGACGACGAGGCGCTCGTCCCGGTGGAGCACGTCGATCTCGAAGGGCACCTCCACCTCGTCGGGCAGGTCGCGGTGCGTCCAGCACACCGACCGCGGCACGAAGGGCGCGTCCTCCGGCACCGGTCGGCCCGTGGCGTCCACGAAGTCGCCCGCCGCCAGCTTGCGGTCGATGTCCGCAGCGCCGAGCCCGCGGAGTCGCTCGACGAGGTGGTCGCGCAGCGTCTCCCACGGCCCGTCCTGGGGCATCCTGATCCGCTGGGCGTCGACGCCGTGCCGGGGTGGGAGCGGGGAAGGCGGGATGGCTCCCCGCGCCATTCAGCCCTCCACGAGCCGCAGCTCGGCCTGGTGGCCCAGGAACCGGCCGTATGCCGCTGTGCTGGCTTCCAGGGCACGCCGGGTCCGGGCGGTCAACGTGGTGAAGCTCGTCACCTCGACGACCACCGAGTCCTTGGCTGCCCGCCTCCGCCAGATTCCGGACACCGCTCCGTCCACCACGAGGGTCGGCTTGAAGACCATGTTGCGGCCGGGAACCACGCGCGTCACGTGCTCATCCGGGAGCGTGACATCGCGTGACTTGTAGCCGAGCAGGAACTCGTCCCACTGCGGAAGCAGGTGCACGCCCGCCGGTCTGCCCAGGGCGGGGCTGGCATCGACATGGGTGAGCCAGGTCCGGCCGTCGACCTCCTCATGCAGGATGTGGTCGCCCACCAGAGCGAGAGCTTCGCGGGCGAAGCCGAGTGGAGCGGCCACCCAGCCGGCCAGGTCCCGCTCCGTCACCGGACCGTGACTGCGGACGTAGCGCTCGGCAACCGTCGCCATCGCCTCCTCACGAGAGGGTCGGCGGGAGAAGGGAACCCAGGAGTCGATGAGCACGAAGCTCGGCTGCTTGCCGATGAGCGGGCCCTGGCAGAGCAGTCCGGTCATGCAGTGGTAGCCCACGAGGTGATAGGCCCGCTGCTCGCCCGGGTCGACCCCAGCCTGCGCCAGCAGGGCGACCACGTCGGGGCGGCTCACCGGCTCGGCGAGGTGCCGCTCGAAGAGGTCCCGGGCCAACTGCACGTCCTGCTCCTCCAGGCCCAGCTGTCGATGACGGGTCCGGACCGAGGAGAACACCCGCGGTGCGAGCAGATCGCACATCCACCTGGCGTCCTCCGCCGGCACCCAGTGGATCGTGCCCCGCATCGGCCAGGTCCGGACGATCTGGCGGTCGGTGACGGCCTGCTCGATCTCCGCCAGCGTGAGACCGGATCGGACTCCCAGGGACCATGCGCCGCTCGCGTAGTCCTGGGCCTGGAGGGCCCCGAGCTCCCGGGCGACCGCGAGCGCAGTCGCCGGTGCCGCCGCCGTGCCGAGGGCGGGCGCGAGGCCCAGCGCGGCCATTCGAGCACGACGCAGCCGTCGCCGGTCCGCCACCTTCACCACGACACCGAGCCCAGCGGCATACGTCCGGCTCTCACCCCAGGACCGCCGCCCCGAACTGCGCCTTGAGGTCTCCGAAGAGCGCGGACGTCGCGGTGACGCGTAGGGAGTCGTCGAGCGTCATCAGTACCGACCGTCCCGGCTGGGTCAGCTTCACCTGCACCTCCGTCGCCCCCGGGTGCTCCCGGAGGATCTCGCGGAGTCGCTCGGCCCGGGCCGCCGTCACCTGGCCGAGCGGCAGGGTGAGCACGACCGGACCCCGCGGCCCCTCCTTGATGTCGGGGATGGTCAGCTCCTGGGCGAAGATCGAGATCGCGTCGTCGCGCGCACTGATCCGGCCCTTGACCGCGCACACCGTGTCCTGGGCGAGCATCGTGGAGTAGGTGAGGTAGGCGGACGGGAAGAAGAGGCACTCGATGGCGCCGTCGAGGTCCTCGACCGTGGCGATGGCCCACAGGTCGCCCTTCTTGGTCCGTTTGAGCTGGAGGCTCGTGATGAGCCCGGCGACCGTGACCGGAGTGCCGTCGGGTTTGGGGTCGTCGCCGGTGAGCGACGCGATCGACGTGTCGGCGTGGCTCTGGAGGATGTGCTCGATGCCGAAGAGCGGGTGGTCGGACACGTAGAGCCCGAGCATCTCCCGCTCGAACGACAACAGGGTCGCCTTGTCCCACTCGAGGGACGGCACCCCCGGGAGCCCGTCGAAAGCACCGGCGCCGCCGGTGCTGCCCGACTGGTCGCCCATGTCGAAGGCTCCGAAGAGGCTGTCCTGGCCGATGGCCTCCTGCTTCTTCACCTCGACCAGGGCGTCGACGTATCGCTCATGGACCTCGACCATGCCGCGTCGGCTCTCGCCGAGGGAGTCGAAGGCGCCGGCCTTGATGAGCGACTCGATGGTCCGCTTGTTGCACACGACAGCGGGCACCTTGGAGAGGAAGTCCTTGAACGAGGCGAAGGCGCCCTTCTCCTCGCGCGCCTTGATGACGGCCTCCACCACCGGGACGCCGACGTTGCGGATCGCCGCCATCCCGAACCGGATGTCGGTGCCCACCGCGGCGAAGTTGGCGACCGACTCGTTGACGTCGGGCGGCAGCACCTTGATGCCCATGTGCCGACACTCGTTGAGGTAGAGCGCCGACTTGTCCTTGTCGTCGCGCACGCTCGTGAGCAGGGCGGCCATGTACTCAGCCGGGTAGTTGGCCTTGAGGTAGCCGGTCCAGTAGGACACGAGGCCATAGGCGGCGGTGTGCGCCTTGTTGAAGGCGTAGTCGGAGAACGGGACGAGGACTTCCCAGAGCGCCTTGACGGAGGCCTCGTTGAAGCCCTTCTGCTTCATGCCGTCGGAGAAGGGGACGTACTCGGCGTCGAGAACCTCCTTCTTCTTCTTGCCCATGGCCCGGCGCAGCAGGTCGGCGTTGCCGAGGGTGTAGCCGGCGAGCTTCTGGGCGATCTCCATGACCTGCTCCTGGTAGATGACCAGGCCATAGGTCGTGCCGAGGATCGGCTCGAGGGCGGCCACCATCTCGGGTTGGAGCTTGCCCTCCAGCTTGGGGTCGAGCGGGGTCAGCGCCTGCTTGCCGTTCTTGCGCAGGGCGAAGTTCGTGTGGGCGTTGACCCCCATCGGCCCGGGGCGGTAGAGCGCGAGGGCAGCCGAGATGTCCTCGAAGTTGTCGGGCTGCATGAGCCGCAGCAGGGCCCGCATGCCGCCACCGTCGAGCTGGAAGACGCCGAGGGTGTCGCCACGGCCCAGCAGGTCGTAGGTCGCGCGGTCGGTCATGTCCTTGGACAGCGCGTCGAGGTCGATGTCCAGGTCGCGGTTGGCCTTGATGTTCTCGATAGCGTCGTCGAGGATCGTCAGGTTGCGCAGGCCGAGGAAGTCCATCTTGACCAGGCCGAGCGCCTCGCAGCTCGGATAGTCGAACTGGGTGATGACCTGGCCGTCCTGCAGGCGCTTCATGATCGGGATGACGTCGATCAGCGGCTCGCTCGACATGATGACGCCGGCCGCGTGCACGCCCCACTGGCGCTTGAGGCCCTCGAGGCCCTTGGCCGCGTCGACGACCTCCTCGAAGTGCCGCTCGGTCTGGACCAGGGCGCGGAACTCGGAGCCCTCGTTGTATCGCTTGTGCTCGGGGTTGTAGATCTCGGCGAGGGGCACCCCCTTGCCCATGACGTCCGGCGGCATCGCCTTGGTCAGCTGCTCCCCCACGCTGAACGGGTGGCCCATCACCCGCGCCGCGTCCTTGACCGCCTGCTTGGCCTTGATCGTGCCGTAGGTGACGATCTGGGCAACCCGCTCCGAGCCGTACTTCTCGGTGACGTACTTGATCACCTCGCCGCGTCGGCGCTCGTCGAAGTCGACGTCGAAGTCGGGCATCGACATGCGCTCGGGGTTGAGGAACCGCTCGAAGATCAGGCCGTGCGGGATCGGGTCGAGGTCGGTGATGCCCATCGCGTAGGCACACATGGACCCGGCACCCGAACCACGGCCCGGCCCGACCCGGATCCCGTTGCGCTTCGCCCAGTTGATGAAGTCCGCGACGACGAGGAAGTAGCCCGAATAGCCCTTCGAGACGATGACGTCCTCCTCGAAGGCCGCCTGCTTGCGCGCGTAGTCCGGGACGCCCTCGGGGAACCGGCGCTGGAGCCCGGTCTCGACCTCCTTGATGAACCACGACGTCTCGTCCTCGCCCTCGGGCACGGGGAAGCGCGGCATGAAGCGCCCCTCCCCCTCCGTGAAGGAGACCTCGCACCGCTCGGCGACGAGCAGGGTGTTGTCACACGCCTCGGGCAGCTCGCGCCACAGGTGGCGCATCTCCTGCGCCGACTTGAGGTAGAAGTCCTCGGCGTCGAACTTGAAGCGGTTGGGGTCCATCAGGGTCGAACCGGACTGGACGCACAGGAGGGCGGCGTGAGCCTTGGCGTCCTCGGCCCGGGTGTAGTGCAGGTCGTTCGTCGCCAGGAGGGGCAGGTCGAGATCCCGCGCGAGGCGGATCAGCTCGCGCTGCGTGCGTCGCTCGATGTCGAGGCCGTGGTCCATCAGCTCGACGAACACGTTGTCCCGGCCGAAGATGTCGCGCAGCTCCCCGGCGACCTCGCGGGCCGCGTCGTACATCCCGAAGCGCAGCTTGGTCTGGATCTCGCTCGAGGGGCACCCGGTCGTGACGATGAGGCCCTTGCCGTAGGAGCTGAGGAGCTCCCGGTCGATGCGGGGCCACTTCGTGTACACCTGGTCCAGGCTGGCGATGGAGCTCATCCGGAAGAGGTTGTGCATGCCGTCGTTGTTCTCGGCAAGCATCGTCATGTGGGTGTAGGCGCCACTGCCCGAGACGTCGTCGCGACCACCGTCGCCCCAGCTGACCTTGGTCCGGTCGGCGCGGTGGGTGCCCGGGGTGATGTAGGCCTCCACCCCGATGATCGGCTTGACGCCGGTGCCCTTGGCCTTCTTCCAGAACTCGTAGGCGCCGAAGACGTAGCCGTGGTCCGTCGTGGCCAGCGCCGGCATCCCCATCCGTGCGGCCTCGGTGAACAGGTCGCCGATCCGGGCCGCACCATCGAGCATCGAGTACTCCGTGTGCACGTGCAGGTGCACGAAGTTCTGGTCAGGTCGCGGGGCTGGGTCGGTCGACATCGGGGTCGAGTCTATGGCTCCCGGGTGACACTCCTCGGCGTGTCGCGAGCCGTGTCGTCAGGTGCCCTGCCGCGCTTCCAACAGTCCGTATGCCGCTGGGCTCGGTTCTCTTGCACGTGGCCGACCCCGCCCCGTCGCGAAGCCAGCGCGCCAGCGGGTGCGAGCCCAGCGGCATACGGGCTGACGGCGGCGGGCAACACAACCTTCACCCTCAGGCTGAGGGTGAAGAATCAGAAGGTGGCGACGACGTCCAGCGCCCGCTGCAGGTCCTCCGGGTACTCGCTCTCGAAGTGGACGTAGGCACCCGTGCCCGGGTGCTCGAACCCCAGGCCGACCGCGTGCAGCCACTGCCGGTCCAGACCGAGCTTCCTGGCCAGCGTCGGGTCGGCCCCATAGAGCGGGTCACCACAGCACGGGTGCTTGATCGCCGCCATGTGCACCCGGATCTGGTGGGTGCGACCGGTCTCCAGGTGGATGTCGAGCAGGCTCGCGTGCCGGAACGCCTCGATCACCTCGTAGTGGGTCACGGACGGCTTTCCGTTGCGCATCACGGCGAACTTGAAGTCGTGACCGGGGTGACGGCCGATCGGGGCATCGACCGTCCCCACGAGCGGGTCCGGCAGTCCCTGGACGAGCGCGTGGTAGTTCTTGTCCACCGCCCGGGTCCGGAAGGCCTGCTTGAGCCGTGAGTAGGCGTACTCGCTCTTGGCCACGACCATCAGCCCGCTCGTCCCGACGTCGAGCCGGCTGACGATCCCCTGCCGCTCCGGTGCGCCCGACGTCGAGATCCGGTAACCAGCGGCGGCGAGCCCGCCGACGACGTCGGGGCCGCTCCAGCCCACACTCGGGTGCGCTGCGACCCCGACCGGCTTGTCGACGACGACGATGTCCTCGTCGTCATGGATGATCCGCATCCCCGGAACCGGCTCCGCCACGACGCGCACGGCCGGACCCTGGGCCGCCCCGGGGAGCGACACCTCGAGCATGGAGCCGGGTGCGAGCCGGTCCGACTTGCCGACGACCTTGCCGTCCACGACCACGAGCCCCTCCCCCGCGAGGTCGGCGGCGCGCGTGCGCGAGAGCCCGAAGAGGCGGGCGACGCCGGCGTCCACCCGTTCTCCCGCCAAGCCGTCGGGAACGAGAACGGTACGGAGCTCAGTCATCGGTCAGGTCCTCGTCCTCGTGCATCGCTCTGCGGTGCTTCGTCTCCCGGCGGCCGTCCACACCGATCCCGAGCAGCGCCAGGACGACGATCAAGCCGGCGGCCCCGACGATCCAGATGTCAGCGACATTCCCGATGAACCAGCCGTTGTAGTCGAGGAAGTCGACGACGTGGCCCTCACCCCCGCCGGGAGGGCGGACGAACCGGTCGGTGAGGTTGCCCAGCGCACTGCCGAGCAGCAGGCCCAGTGACAGCGCCCAGGCCCTCGAGCCGAGGTCCTTGGCGACATACGCGATCGCGACGAGGACAACCGCCGCGATGAGGGTCATCACCCACGTGTTGCCCGCCCCCAGCGACAGCGCCGCACCCGGGTTGCCGATCAGCCTGAGCTGGATGACGTCACCGAGGAAGGGACGCGGCCGGCCGTCGGCGAGCGTCGCCAAGGCCACGAGCTTGGTCAGCTGGTCACTCGCGTAGGCGAGCGCGGCCACGACGACGAGGAGGGCGAACAGCCGTCTTCGGCGGCCGGCGGGCGGACGCTCACGTCGCTCGTCGTGCTCCACGGTCGTTGGCGTCGCTCCTGGCTCGGTTGGCAGCGGGCGGGTCGGAGGTCGGGGCTCGGACACGGCATCGACGCCCGCTGGGGGCGTCGACGGTGTCTCGCTGGGGGTCAGTGGCGGTCCTGCTTCTCCTGGCATGTCATGCACAGGGTCGCACGAGGACGGGCCTGGAGTCGAAGTTTGCCGATCGGGTTGCCGCAGTTCTCGCAGATTCCGTAGGTCCCCGCCTCGAGCTGCTCGAGGGCGTGCTCGGCCTGGGCCAAGCCCGCTCGGGAGTTGGCGGCCAGGGCGATCTCGTGGACCCGCTCGGCGGTCTTCGACCCCGCGTCGGCCTGGTCGTCCCCGGCGCCGTCCGTCGAGGCTCGCAGGAGGTCGTCGAGCTCCTGCTCCGCGACCTGCACCTCCTGACGGTGCACCTCGATCTCCTCGAGGAGGATGGCCCGGACCTCCTTGATCTCGGCGTCGCTCCACGGGCTCTCGTCGTCCTTGACGCGCAAGCGCTCGGCGAGCTTGCCCGACCGCGAGGCGGAGGACGACTTCGCCGCGGACGTCGCCCCGGCCCTGGTGCTGCTCTTCACGGATGCTGCCTTCTTCGTTGGTGTGGACGGTCTGGACGCCGCTGTTTCCGAACGGGAGCTCTTCACCGTCGCGGCCTTGGTCGTCGCCGCCTTGGTCGTCGCCGCCTTGGTCGTCGCCGCTTTGGTCGTCGCCGCTTTGGTCGTCGCCGCTTTGGTCGTCGCCGCTTTGGTCGTCGCCGCTTTGGTCGGCGCGGTCTTGCTGGTCGCGGCCTTGCTGGCGGTCTTGGTCGCCGGGGCCTGCTTGGACGGGGCCTTGCCCGTCGTGGCTGCGGACTTCGTCGGTGTCACCGACGTCGCCTTCTTGCCCGGTGCGTTCACCACAGCCGCCTTTCGAGCAGGAGCCGCCATCGTCCCAGGGGTCGTCGCCGCCCGGGTCCTTGCTGACGCCGCCTTGGGTGCTGCCATGGAGTCCTCCGTCCCTGGGGCCGTCCACCTTGACAAGTGCCGCTGACAATAGGCGTCAAAGCGCCCCCAGACAAACGCGAAACGCCCAAGAAAGGCGAGCGGTCCGTCCCACGAGACGACTGGCGCCCCCCAAGGCGCACGAACGGCCGCCCGGGCGAACCGGACGGCCGTCGTGGAGTCGAGGTGGAGGTGGAGTGTGCCCCGGATCAGCCTGGGGCGCTGGCGCTCTTGGCCGCGTCCTGGACGCTCCCGTCCAGGTCGTGGAGCTGTCCCTCGATGTACGACTTGAGGTTGGTGCGGTAGTTGCGCTCGAAGCCGCGGAGCTCGTCGATCTTCCGGTCCAGCAGGCTCTTCTGACGCTCGAGGTCCTCGAGCACCGCGGCCTTCTCCTGCTGGGCCTCGGCGACCATGCCGGTCGACCGCTCACGGGCCTCCGTGAGCATGTCGTCCCGCTTGGCTGTCGCCTCAGCCAGCATCTGGTCGCGCTGGGCGGTGGCCTCCGCCAGCAGCCGGTCACGCTGGGCCGTCGCCGTCGCCGTCATCTCCGCGGCCTTGCGGGCCGCCTCCTCGTGCTTGGCCTGGCCGGTGGAGACGAGCTCGTCGTACTTGCTCTGACCGGTGCTCAGCAGCTCCCGATGACGGGCCTCGGCCTCACTGACGAGCTGGGTGCGGCGAGCCTCACCGGCTGCCACGTGCTCGTCGTGCAGGCGCTGCGCGAGCGCGATGACACCAGCCGCATCGGCGCCGGCGGTGTTGGCCGGCGCGCTCTGAGCCTCGCTCCGCACGCTGGTGGCCCGCTGCTCCGCCGCGCGCGCCGCCTCCTCCGCAACGCGCGTGTGCTCGCGCGCCTTGGCCAGCTTCGACTCGGCCTCGGCAACCTGCGAGGTCAGGGTGTTGAGCTTGGCCTGCGCGTCGTTCAGGCCCTTCTCGTCGACGGCGGCGCGCGCAGCCGCCTCGGCGCGCTCGGCGTCAGCCTTCGCCCGCTCGATGCGCTCCCGCGCGGCACGCTCAGCAGCGTCAGCCTCAGCCTTGGCCTTGGCGGCCCGGTCGGAGGCGGCCTTGAAGGCCCGCTCTGCGTCCTGGATCTTCGCGGTCAGCGCACCGAGCTTCGCGTCGTCGCCCGGCCGGGCCACCGGCGGCATCGCCTGGGTGGGACCGTCGCTCCGGACGGCCGGCTGGTTCTTGCTCGCTCGGCAGTCGTTGAGCTGCTTCAGGTAGTCGTCACGCTGCTCGATGAGAGAACGCATCTCCGCAACGATCTCGTCGAGGAAGTCATCGACGTCCCGCTCCTCATAACCACGTCGGAACTGCGTGGTTTGGAAATGCTTGTTCAGCACCTGCTCCGGCGTAAGCGCCA
The DNA here is from genome assembly GCF_000184685.1 of Intrasporangium calvum DSM 43043. Taxonomy (NCBI): domain Bacteria; kingdom Bacillati; phylum Actinomycetota; class Actinomycetes; order Micrococcales; family Intrasporangiaceae; genus Intrasporangium; species Intrasporangium calvum. The sequence goes on along the minus strand of NC_014830.1, from coordinate 1,716,800 downwards.
TGTGTCACCTCGATACAGACGTAATGGTCAGGGCCCAACTTATCTAACGAACAGGTCACGGCCCAAAGGCACATGATGCCACCCACAGGGGGGTCCGCGCTGCAGGTGGTCATCCCCGCGGCACCACGGGGGCCGGATCGGGCCCGCGACCGACCCTCTGCACCCCCGTCGCGCTCCTCGCCACGCGTCAGAACCCGGGTCAGAAGAAGGCGGGCAGATTGAGGGCGAACGAGGTCAAGAGCATCAGCACCAGGAAGCTCAGGTCGAGCCGAACCCCACCGAGCGTCGGTGACGGAATGACCTTGCGCAGCGCCCTCAACGGCGGGTCGGTCACCGTGTAGACCCCCTCCGCGAGAACGAGGACGAGACCACTCGGTCGCCACGAGCGCGACAGCACCTGCACCCACTCGAGCACGAAGCGGGCGATGAGAGCGATGAAGAAGGTGAAGACCACCACTCCATAGATGGTCCAGATCACGTCCATGGTGGTCAGTGTCCCTGATGAGGGTGCCACGCCAGAAATCGGCCCTGCCGCTGCCGACAGGGACCGACCTGGATGCGCTCACGGATGGGGCGGCTCAGCTCTGGTTGAAGAAGCCGCGAGTGGCCGGCGAGGTCGCCGCGTCGGGCTCGTCCGCGGAGATCTCGACGTGTGCCGGAGACAGCAGGAAGACCTTGGACGTCACTCGCTCGATGGTGCCGTGGAGGCCGAAGACGAGACCGGCGGCGAAGTCGACGAGCCGCTTCGCGTCTGCGTCGTCCATGTCACTGAGGTTCATGATCACGGGCACCTGGTCGCGGAACCACTCACCGATGTTCTTCGCCTCGTTGTAGGTCCGAGGGTGGATCGTCGTGATCCGGTTGAGGGTAGGCACCTCCACGTCCCGGACGACCGCAGCGACAGGTCGCTTCGTCGGTAACGGGGTCACCGCAGCGGTGTGCTCCGACTCCGCCTCGAAGCGGTCGGGGTCGTCGTAGGCGTCGTAGTCTTCATAGCGATCGTGACGCGGGTCCTCTTCGCTGAGTCCCAGGTACACCATCGTCTTGCGCAGTGCCCCTGCCATGCCAACTCCCAAACGTTCGGATGCGGTTGCCGTTGACGTTACAGAAGTGACGGGCGGGATCCGAGGATTGCGGTTCCGACACGCAGGTGTGTCGCTCCGTGACGAACCGCGGCCTCGAGATCACCACTCATCCCCGCGGACACCCAGTCGGCCGTTGGGTGCACCGCTTGGAGGTCTGTCGCCACCCTCCTCAGCGAGGCGAAGGCGACGTCCGGGTCGGCTCCGAGGGGGGCAACCGCCATGACCCCTTTGAGGACGAGCCCCGCACGTTGCGCGACGGCAGCTCCCAGATCGGGGACCTCCTCCGGGAGGGCACCCCCGCGCGAGGTGTCCCCGTCGAGGCTGACCTGGATGAGCAGGCCCAGGGGCCGGCCGCGGTCGAATGCCCCGGCATCGAGCCCGTCCAGGAGCTTCCTCCGGTCGAGGGAGTGGACCACGTCGGCATAACCGGCCACGTGCCGGGCCTTGTTGGACTGGAGCCGCCCCACGAAGTGAACCTCGAGGTCGGAGCCAGGCGGCAGTGCCTCCCGGACCTGCGCCACCTTGGGGCCAGCCTCCTGGTCCTTGTTCTCGCCGATGGCCCGGACACCGAGGTCATGGAGCAGGAGGACATCGCTCGCGGGAAAGAACTTCGTCACGACGACGAGGGTGACTTCCCCCGGGTCCCGACCAGCGTCGGCACATGCCGCGTTGATGCGCTCGCGAACGGCCTCGAGGCGGCCGGCCAGCTCGAGCCGACGGTCCGGCACAGTCCCCGCGCTCACCGATCCGCCTGGTCTCGTAGGACGACGACGCCCGCGAACCGGCCGGTCGTGTGGTCCCGACGGTAGGAGTACAGCTCCTCGGACTCGCGCGTACAGCCATCCACCCGCTCGACCGTGACGTCGAGTCGGGTGAGCTGCTCGACCACCCCGGCAGCCACGTCGATGGCAGGAGTCCCCGACCACGACGTGGTGACGGAGCTGGGCGCCACTGACGCGGCCTGGTGCACCATGTCACCGGGAACCTCATAGCACCGCCCGCACACCGAGGGACCCACCACCGCGGTGACCCGGTCCGCGCCCAGGGTCCGCATGGCTTCGACAGCTCGGGCAACGATGCCAGCCAGCATCCCGGGCCGCCCTGCATGCACCGCCCCCACCACGCCGGCCTGCACGTCATGGAGCAGAACGGGGACACAGTCGGCGACCAGCACCACGAGGGCCAGTCCGGGAGCGCTCGAGACGACCGCGTCGGCCTCCGGAGGCGGACCTTGCCACGGACCGTGGGCCGCGACGACGTCCGTGCCGTGGACTTGGTTCAGGAACACGAGCCGCTCCCGCGTGAGGTCCAGGGAGGCGGCCAGAGCCGCGCGGTTCCGCTCCACGGCAGCAACGTCGTCACCGACCTGGCCGCCGAGGTTCAGCCCGGCGTAGGGCCCCTCTCCCCGCCCGGCTGACCGCCCAGTGAAGGCGACGTCGACCCAGCGGCGTGCGTCAGCGGCGGGAATGGTGGATCGCCAGTAGAACACCGCCCCAACCTATCCCGCTGGGCCGTTGCTACCACGTTGCGCCACGGACAGGGCCGGATGGCAGAAGGTGGCCACCGACGGGTGCGGAACCAGACCTGGGTCAGGGCCGCGCGGAGGTCACTTGAGGAAGTCAGGGACGTCCAGGTCGTCGTTCTCCTCGAACGTCACCTGGCGCGGTGGCTGAGCGGGACGGGAGGGCTGCTGGGTGGGGAGCTGCTGCGACGGCGGTCCGGACGGCGAGGGCTCGGACGGCGCATGGCTGGCCGACGGACCACCCTGCGGAGCCGTAACCTGAGCCTGAGGGTGAGCCTGCCCCTGGCTCGTTCCGTGCCCTGCAGCTGCCGCCGTGGCGTGCGCAGGAGCCTGGCCCCCCGTCGGTGCCGACTGCGCTGGTGCCTGGAGCGAATGCGACGGGGCCGCGTGCGCGACGGCCGGGACGTGGTTGTTCTGCACCGGTGCCGCGCCCGCGCGCTGGCCGACGATGTGCCCGAGGGCACGGTCGTCCTGACGCTTCGTCGGGCCGCCGCTGTCGAAGCCAGCCGCGATCACCGTGACGCGCACCTCGTCGCCGAGTGCGTCGTCGATGACAGCGCCGAAGATGATGTTGGCTTCCGGGTGGGCCGCCTCCTGGACCAGGCGGGCTGCCTCGTTGATCTCGAAGAGGCCGAGGTCGCTGCCGCCCTGGACCGAGAGCAGCACGCCGTGAGCACCGTCGATGGAGGCTTCGAGAAGCGGGGAGCTGATGGCGAGCTCGGCCGCCTGGACCGCTCGGTCCTCACCGCGAGCCGAGCCGATGCCCATCAGGGCCGAGCCGGCACCCTGCATGACCGACTTCACGTCGGCGAAGTCGAGATTGATCAGGCCAGGGGTCGTGATGAGGTCGGTGATCCCCTGCACGCCGGACAGCAGCACCTGATCCGCGGATCGGAAGGCGTCCATCATCGACACGCTCCGGTCGCTGATGGACAGGAGACGGTCGTTGGGAATGACGATCAGGGTGTCCACGTCCTCGCGGAGTGACCCGATCCCGGCCTCGGCCTGGTTCGCCCGCCGACGGCCCTCGAAGGTGAAGGGGCGGGTCACGACGCCGATCGTCAGGGCCCCCAGCCCACGGGCGATCCGGGCCACGACCGGGGCGCCGCCGGTGCCGGTGCCACCGCCCTCGCCGGCGGTGACGAACACCATGTCGGCGCCCTTGAGGACTTCCTCGATCTCTTCGGCGTGGTCCTCGGCGGCCTTCTTGCCCACCTCAGGGTCGGCGCCCGCCCCGAGGCCGCGCGTCAGCTCGCGCCCGACGTCGAGCTTGACATCGGCGTCACTCATGAGCAACGCCTGCGCATCGGTGTTGATGGCGATGAACTCGACACCCTTGAGGCCGACCTCGATCATGCGGTTGATGGCATTGACCCCACCGCCGCCGATGCCGACGACCTTGATGACGGCCAAGTAGTTCTGCGGTGCTGATGCCACGAGAGTGGGCCTTCCTGGTGGTGTTGCAGGGTGCTGCCTGTGCTGGGCTGTGGTCTGGACGGGCGTGCCCGCATCCGGGAAACCTTAAACGTCGACCTAAAGGTTACGGTTTGGTCACGAGCCTGTGCCCCGACGGTATGCCGTGGGCGAAGGTGGTTCAACCCACGCCCCGGCGTGTCGCCGGGCGATTGTCACGCGCCATTTCTCGCGAGCCGATGTCACCGGGCGATTCCACCACGGCGACTGCCACGGTTCCGCCCGCTGCCCCGTCACCGTCTCACGCTGCCCGACGACGTCACCGGGTCACGGGCGCGTCCGGAACGGTGACGTCAATCGTCTGACCGGGCTCCTTGACGAGGATGGCGACCAGTTTGGCCTTGGTGGCGGCGTCACCCGGCCCACCCCACAGCACCGTCCGGACGCCGCCGGCCACCTCGACCCGGAAGGTGACGCGATCTCCGCCGGAGAGCGAGACGTCGAGGACGCCCTTCCGGAGGCGATGGTCGAGGGCCGAGAGCGCCTGGACCACCGCCCTGATGCCGTCCACGCTCGCTCCCCCTCCCGACGCGGAGACAACCGGGACTGAGGCAGGCGGCCGGTCGACGGTCCGGAAGGCCACTCCCTCGAGGTCGTAGAGCTCCACCTGTCCGGCGCCGAGGCGAACGCCGAGCACCGCGACGCGAGGAGTGACCTCGACGACGAGAGTGTGGGGCAGGCGGCGGGAGACCGAGACACGCACCCACCGGCGGTCCCGCTCCAGCCTTCCCTCCGCCGCGGTGGTGTCCACGCTCAGGAGAGGTACGTCCAGGGGCAGCGCGGCGACCTGCCGGACCATCTTGGCCTGCGCCGCAGAGACACCCCGGACCTCGACCCGCTCGGCAAGCAGAAGCGAGCTGAACCAGCCCAGCCAGACAACCACGCCGAGGGCCGCCAGCGCCGACGTCACCAGCAGAGCCAGGAGCCACGGGCGCCGGCGTGCACGAGCGGCGCGCCGCTCGAAGCGGGCCCGGGCAGACGACAGGCCCGTGCCCGCCTCGTCCGTCGCCCGGGCCCGGGTGAGCAGCCTCATCGGGGCTCCGCGCTCAGGAGCCGAAGGACCTCCGGACCGATCATGGTGACGTCGCCCGCACCCACCGTGAGGACCAGGTCGCCCGCGCGCGCAACCTGGGCGACGACGCTGGGCACCTCGGACCAGGACGGCACGTAGTGGACGTCGGAGCCTCGACCGGTCCTCCGCACCGCGTCGGCGACGAGCTCGCCCGACACGCCCGGGACTGGGTCCTCGCGCGCCGCGTACACGTCCATGACGATGACGACGTCCGCAGGCGCGAGACCCCGACCGAGCTCCACTGCGAAGTCGCGCGTCCGGCTGTAGAGGTGCGGCTGGAAGACGACGATGAGTCGACCGGGTCGCACGACCAGCTGGCTCGCGGTCTCGACCACCGCTGCGACCTTGCCGGCGTTGTGGGCGTAGTCGTCGACGACAACGACGCCGGCAGCCTCACCCTTCGGTTCGAAGCGGCGGCGCGTGCCGGTGAAGGACGCGAGCCCGGCCAGCACACGGTCGGGCTGCTGGCCCAGTCCGTGGACCGCAGCGGTGTAGGCCGCCACGGCGTTGAGGGCGTTGTGTCGACCCGGAATGCCCAAGGTCAGCAGCCGACGCACCCCCTCGTCGAGCACCGTTGCCCCGCTGGTCAGCCCATCCTGCCGATAGTCGCCGAGAGCCACGTCGGCATCGGGCCTGAAGCCATAGGTCAGGACGCGGGTTCCCCGTGCGGTGGCACGCTCCGCGAGAGCCCGTGACCCGGCATCATCAGCGCACGTCACGAGCAGCCCACCGGGCTGGATCGTCGCGACGAGAGCCTCGTAGGCCGCCTGAACCACAGCGAAGCTGCCGTAGAAGTCCAGGTGGTCGGGCTGCACGTTCGTCACGATCGCGACCTCGGGACGGTAGACGATGAACGAGCCATCGCTCTCGTCTGCTTCGACGACGAAGATGTCGTCGGCACCTCGGTGGGCATTGGTGCCGTGACGGGCGAGCTCCCCGCCCACGGCGAACGAGGGGTCCAGGCCACATCCCTGGAGGGCGACCGTCAGGAGCGAGGTCGTCGTCGTCTTGCCGTTGGCTCCGGCCACGGCCACGGGACGCTGCCCGTGCATCAGGCTGCCCAGGCCCTGGGAACGGTGAAGGACCTTGGCACCCCGGGCTCGAGCAGCACGCAGTTCGACGTTGTCGTCCCGGATCGACGACGACATGACGATCGTCTGGGCGGCCTCCTGGTGCAACTCGTCGAATCCGACCCAGACCCGGGCCCCTTCACTGGCGAGGGCCTTGAGGACGGGGACGTCCTTGGCATCGCTGCCCGAGACGGGAACCCCACGAGCCAGCATGATCCGGGCCACCCCGGACATGCCCGCGCCGCCGATGCCGAGGAAGTGCACCGACCCCAGGTCCTCGGCTCGTGGGACCGGAGCGGCGAAGTCGAATCGTGCTCGGGCGAAAGGGTGCTCGACCGAGGGTTCCTGGCTCATCGGCGCGACCTCCATGCTTCGTCGACGAGGTCGGCCAGGGCCTCGTCGGCTGCCCGCTCACCGAGGCCGGCCGCCGCCCGGGCCATACCCGCCAGCCGCTCGCTGTCGTGAGCCAGGGGGATGAGTTGCGTCTGCACCCACACGGACGTCAGCTGCGCATCGTCGACGAGGATCCCCCCACCGGCCGCCACGACGTCGGCGGCGTTGCGGCGCTGCTCACCGTTCCCGATGGGCAGAGGTACGTAGACGGCGGGAAGACCCACCGCGGTGAGCTCCGTCACCGTGTTGGCGCCGGCGCGGGCCACGACGAGATCAGCTGCGGCGTAGGCAAGCTCCATGCGGTCGGCGTAGGGCACGACGACGTAGGGGGCCCCTGCCGGGGGGGTCTCAGGGGTGAAGTCCTTGTCGAGCCCCGTGACATGGAGCACCTGGACGCCGGCTCGGCTGAGCGCCGTCGAGGAGGCGGCGAAGGCGTCGTTGAGCCGCTTGGCGCCGAGCGAGCCACCGGTCACGAGGACCGTGGCGCGGTCCGGCTCGAGCCCGAAGTGCTCGCGCGCGCCCAGCCGGCTCGCCGCGCGGTCGAGCTGGGTGATCTCGCGTCGCAGCGGCATGCCGAGCCGCCGGGCGCCCCGAAGCCGGGTGGCGGGGAAGGTCGTCGCGACGAACGGGGTCCAGTGTGAGCCCAGCCGGTTGGCGAGTCCCGGACGGACGTTCTGCTCGTGGATCACGATCGGAACGTGACGCCGCCGGGCAGCGAGGTAGGCCGGAGTGCTCACGTAGCCGCCGAAGCCGACGACGACCTCAGCAGCGGTGTCGTCGATGGCCTTCCCGGCAGCGTCGACCGCCTCCCGGAGCCGGCCCGGCAGCCTGAGCAGGTCGGCACTGGGCCGGCGTGGCAGGGGGACCTTGGGAACGAATCTCAGGTCCAACCCTCGGGCGGGCACCAGGCGGGCCTCGAGCCCGACCCGGGTGCCCAGGGCCGTCACGACGAGGTCCGGGTGGCGCCGGACCAGGGCATCAGCGAGGGCGAGCAGCGGCGACACATGGCCGGCACTGCCTCCCCCGGCGAGCAGGACGGAGGTGGGCGAGGGCACGAGGATCACCGACTTCTCAAACGGGCAGGACGAGACGGGAGACGCGAGGGCAGGACACTGAGCGTGCGCTTGATCACGCTCGGACGCGCATCGAGAAGGGCTCGGCAACCCGGCTCGTTCCGGGCGAAGGACAGCATCATCCCGAGTGCGAGAAGCGTCGTGACGAGCGAGGAGCCCCCGGCCGAGACCAAGGGCAGCGGTACGCCGACGACGGGCAGCAGGCCGATGACCGAACCGATGTTGATCGTCGCCTGACCGATCAGCCACACCATCACTCCAGCGGAGGCGACCCGGACGAAGCGGTCCTGGGTGCGGGTGACGAGACGATAGCAGGCCCAGGCCAACAGGCCGAAGAGGACGAGGACGAGGAGCGTCCCGGGCAACCCGAGCTCCTCGCCGATGATGGCGAAGATGAAGTCGTTGTGTGCTTCGGACAACCACTTCCACTTCTCCTTGGACCCGCCCAGGCCCACACCCCACCAGCCGCCGTCGGCGAGCGCGTACATCCCATGGACAGACTGGCCGCACCAGCTGTCGGGATCCGACTGGCACGCGGGGTCGAGCCAGTTGCTGATCCGGCTCATGCGGTTGCTGCTCGTGGCGACGAGATAGGCGATGCCGGCGACGACGGCCAGGCTGCCGACGATGAAGAGCCGTTTGGGCGCGCCTGCGACGAACAGCACTCCGGTGACGATGAGACCCATGACGAGTCCCGTCCCGAGGTCCTGCCCGGCGAGGACGAGCGCGAGCACCACCGCAGAGATCGGCAGGACGAAGGGCAGGACGGCGTGCAACCAGTGGCCGACCAGACTTCCCTTGTTCGCGAAGATGGCGCCCCCGGTCAGGACGAGGGCGAGCTTGGCGAACTCGGACGGCTGGACCTGGACCGGCCCGATCGCGAGCCAGTTGAGGTTGCCCCCCTTCGCGACTCCGAGACCCGGTACGAACACGGCCGCCTGGAGGGCCACTGCCCCGATCAGGGCCGACCAGGCGATGCGACGCCACCACCGGACGGGCCACCGGGTAGCCCAGGTAGCCACGACCGCCCCGATGACGGCGAAGAGGAGCTGCTTGGCGAAGACGGTGTAGGAGGCCTCCTTGGCGAGCAGGGATTCCACGCTGGACGCGGAGAAGACCATGATCAGGCCGAAGACGACCAGGGTCGTCGTCACGCCGAGGAGCAGGTAGTACGTCGTCAGCGGCGACTCGAGCTTGCCGAAGTGAAGGATCGGAGGGCCACCGGAGGAGTCGGCGGACGACGCGCGCACGCGAGCCCGTCGGGCGCGGGGTGGGGCCGTGGAGCTGGCCCGCGACCCTGCGGGCGGCTTGGGATCGGAAGTCCCACGCTGCCGAGCCGAGACGGAGCTCACAGGTCTCCCCCGCTCGCCTCCAGGTGGCGCCGCACCGCATCCTCGAAGGCGTCGCCGCGCGCGCCGTAGTTGGTGAACATGTCCATCGAAGCGGCAGCCGGCGCAAGCAGGACGACGTCCCCTGGGTGCGCCAGGCGCGCAGCATGGGTGACGACGAGGTCCATGACCCCAGTGTCGGTGTCGGGGAGGTCGATGACCGGAACATCGGGCGCGTGTCGGGCCAGCGCCTCCGCGATGCGGGCCCGGTCTGCCCCGATGAGCACGACGCCACGAAGCCGCGATGCCACCTCCTCTACGAGGCTGTCCACGTCTGCGCCCTTGAGCAACCCACCGGCGATCCACACGACACTGTCGAAGGAGGTGAGAGCCGCCGCGGCCGCGTGGGTGTTGGTGGCCTTGGAGTCGTTGACCCAGCGCACACCGCGCACGGTGGCCACCTCTGCGATCCGATGCCGGTCGGGTCGGAAGGCGCGTAGGCCGTCGCGAACGGCGAGCGGGCCGACGCCGTAGGCGCGGGCGAGGGCAGCAGCCGCCAGTGCGTTCGCAAGGTAGTGCGGGGCGACCGAGGGCGCATCGCCACGGAGGTCGTCGAGCGTGCAGAGCTCCGCCGCCGACCGTTGGCGCTGCTCCACGAAGGCGCGGTCGGCGAGCACGTCGTCGACGACGCCGATCATCGAGGGGGCGGGGATTCCGGTCGTGAAGCCGACCGCGCGGCACCCCTCGACCACCTCAGCCTCCATCACCAGCTGCTCGGTCTGGATGTCCGCCACGTTGTAGACGCAGGCCAGGTGGGTGTTGTCGTAGATCTTGCCCTTGGCTCGCAGGTACTCGGCGTAGGAGCCGTGCCAGTCGAGGTGGTCCGGGGCCACGTTGAGCACCGCGGAGGCCACCGCCGAGATCGAGCGCTGCCAGTGCAGCTGGAAGCTGGAGAGCTCGACGGCCAGCACGTCGTAGGGCTCGGGGTGCAGGACGGCCTCGAGAATCGGGGTGCCGACATTGCCGGCAGAGGTGGCACGCAGGCCGGAGGCGCGCAGGATCGACGCGAGCATGTTGACGGTCGTCGTCTTGCCGTTGGTACCGGTCACGGTCAGCCAGGGGGCCGCGCCCTCGAGCGGCCGCATCCGCCAGGCGAGCTCGACTTCACCCCAGACGGGCAGACCTCGGGTCGCGGCGGCCAGCATGAGCGGGTCATGGGGCGGCACCCCGGGCGAGGTGATGATCAGCTCGACGTCGTCGGGCGGCTCGTGGACGTGCTCCGCGCCGAGTCGGACGTCGACGCCCAGGATGTCGAGGATCGTGGCCCGCTCGGTGATCACGTCGGTGACGTCCCTCGACACGGCGGTGACCGTGGCGCCACGTTCGGCGAGCGCGTCGGCCGCCGCGAACCCCGAGATGCCGAGGCCGACGACGAGCACCCGGAGCCCGGACCAGTCCGCGTCCCGGTGCGTCAGCCCCGGACGTGGCTCGTAGGCAGGATCGAAGGTCATTGCGTGCCCACCACCCACTCCGCGTAGAAGATGCCGAGACCGAAGGCCACGAAGAGCCCTGCGATGATCCAGAACCGAACGACGACGGTCACCTCGTGCCAGCCGACCATCTCGAAGTGATGGTGGAGCGGGGCCATCCGCAGGACACGTTTGCCGGTGGTCTTGAAGGAGATCACCTGGGCCATCACCGAAAGGGTCTCGAGGACGAAGAGGCCCCCGAGGATGACGATGAGCAGCTGGGTGCGGGTCGTGATGGCCAGGCCTGCGAGGGCGCCCCCGAGGGCCAGCGACCCGGTGTCGCCCATGAAGATCTTCGCCGGGGTCGCGTTCCACCAGAGGAACCCGAAGCAGGCGCCCATCCCCGCCGCGGCGACGAGGGCGAGGTCGTGGGAGTCGCGGACCTCGTAGCACTTGATGCCGGGGTTGATCTGGCAGTTCTGGTTGAAGGTCCAGAGGCTGATGAGGACGTAGGCGCCGAAGACCATTGTGGAGACCCCGGTCGCCAGGCCGTCGAGGCCGTCGGTGAGGTTCACCCCGTTGGAGGTCCCGGCGATCATGAGGTTGGCCCAGATGACGAAGAGGAGCATCCCCACGAGCGTCCCGGCGAAGGCCAGGTTGAGGTTCGTGTCGCGGACGAAGGAGATGAACGGTGACGCGGGGGTCCGGTACTGGTCGTTGGGGAACTGCAGCACGAGGACGGCGAAGATGACCCCGACGAGCGTCTGCCCGAAGAGCTTCTCGCGCGAGCGGAGCCCCAGACTGCGTTGCTTGGAGATCTTGATGAAGTCGTCGAGGAAGCCCACGAGGCCCAGCCCCGCCATGAGGAAGAGGACGAGCACCCCGCTCGCCGTGACCGGCGTCAGCGTGACCAGGTGCGCCACGGCGTAGGCCCCGAGCGTCGAGGCGAGGATGACCGCACCGCCCATCGTCGGCGTACCACGCTTGGTGTGGTGGGTCGTCGGGCCGTCGTCACGGACGAACTGGCCGTAGCTGCGCCGAACCAGGAACTTGATGAAGAGGGGAGTTCCGAGGAGGGAGAAGAGCAGCGAGAACGCGGCGGCCGCGAGGACACCCTTCACTCCTCCACCGTCCCTTCCTGTCGTGCGTGCGGATCGTCGTCGGGCGTCGCCCAGTCTCCGGTGCCGGCGAGCCGGTCACCGAGCCACCGTAGCCCGCTGTCTCGGCTCGACTTCAGCAGAACCACGTCCCCGGGCCGCAGGCGCGACGCGAGGTGGTCGTGGGCGGCGTCGACGTCCGGCACCCAGTCGGGGGCGTCGTAGACCCGAGCCCCGTCGCCCACGGCCACGACGTGGTCGATACCCAGCCCAGCGGCATACGACCCGATGGCGGCGTGCTCCCGCTCCCGGTCCGAGCCCAGCTCGAGCATCTCGCCGAGGACGGCCCACCGCTCCCCCGTCGTGGCGATGGCGGCGAGCGCGTCGAGGGCCGCCCGCATGGAGTCGGGGTTGGCGTTGTAGGCGTCGTTGACGATGACGACGCCGTCCGGGCGTTCGGTGATCTCCATCCGCCAACGGCTCGCCGGGACCGCCCCGGACAGCGCCGCGGCCACCTGGGCGAGCGGCAGGCCGAGCTCCAGCGCCGCCGCGGCGACGGCCAAGGAGTTGCCGACGTGGTGGGCTCCGCTGAGCCGCAGGGACACTCGCGCGCGCCCGCGCGGAGTCACGAGGTCGTATGCCGCTCTGCCCAGCTCATCGAGGATCGTGGCCTCCGCGCGGACCTCCGCCTCAGGCGATTGCCCGACGAGCTGCACCCGTGAGGCGAGCCCCCCAGCCATGGCGGCGACGAGCGGGTCGTCGGCGTTGAGGATGGACAGTCCGCCCGGACGGACTGCGCGAGGGAGCTCGGACTTCGCTGCGGCGATGTTGGCCCGGGACCCGAACTCGCCGACGTGCGCCGTCCCGACGTTGAGGACGATGGCCACGTCGGGCGGCGCGATCCGGGTGAGGTAGTCGATGTGGCCGATCCCCCGGGCCCCCATCTCGGCCACGAGGAAGCGCGTCGTGGGGGTGACCCGGCACACGGTCAGCGGGACGCCGATCTCGCCGTTGAGCGAGTTGACCGGGGCCACCGTCTCGCCGGCGGTCGACAGCACCGCGGCAAGCAGGTCCTTGGTGCTCGTCTTGCCGGACGATCCGGTGATGCCCACGATGCGCAGCTCGGGCGCGCGGTCCACCACACCTCGGGCGACCTGCCCGAAGGCCGTCTGCACGTCGTCCACGACGACCGTCGCCACCCCCTCGACGGGGCGGGAGCCGAGCACGGCCACGGCTCCCGCGGCGACCGCTGCGGGTGCGTAGTCGTGCCCGTCGGCAAACTCTCCGAGGCGCGCCACGTAGAGGCTGCCCGGGACACAGTCGCGTGAGTCGGTGGTGACCACTCCGTCGACGACGACGGACCCCGGGTCGTCACACCCGTGGACCTCGCCGTGCGTCAGGTCGCGGATCTCGGTGAGTGCGAGGGGAATCAACGGATCGTCCTTTCCGCGGCGCGCAGGGCCGTCCGGACGGCCTCCCGGTCGTCGAACGGGTGCTTCACCCCGTTGACCTCCTGTCCCTTCTCGTGGCCCTTGCCGAGCACGACGACGGTATCGGCCCCGTCCGAGCCGGAGCTCCCGCGGAGGGCCATCGCGATGGCCGAGCTGATCGCTCGGGACCTCGCTCCTCCGTCAATGATCTCGCGAGCCACGGCAGACCCGTCCGTGACGGCGCTGCGGGCTCCGGCCAGCACGGTGCGCCGGATCTCGGCCGGGTCCTCCGAGCGTGGGTTGTCATCGGTCACCACGACGATGTCTGCGTGCCGCGCGGCAGCCCGGCCCATCGCCTCGCGCTTGCCGCGGTCGCGGTCACCGCCCGCCCCGAGCACGGCGATGAGGCGACCACGGGTGGACGGCCGGAGGGCCGCCAGCGCGACGTCGATCGCGTCCGGCGTGTGCGCGAAGTCGACGATGCAACGGGGGTCGGTGGTGCCACCGGGAGCGACGACCTCCATGCGTCCCGGCACTGACGGAGGCACCGCCAGCGCGGCCTCGACCCGTGCCGGTTCGTGGCCGAGGGACAGCAGAGCCACCGCGGCGATGGCGGTGTTGGCGACGTTGAAGTCGCCGGGGAGGTGAGATGCCAGCGAGAGCGATCGGTCACCGGATCGGTGGACGAGGTGGAAAGGCTGGCCACTGGCCCCGTCGACGGCGGCGCCGCGGCGCGGGACGACCGACCAGTCGACCTCCGCCCCGGTGCTCGTCGGAGTGGGCTCGCTCGTCGGGGTCGGCAGGGTCGTCAGGGTCGTCACCGGCACGGTGGCCCGGTCGATGAGGCGACGACCCCATTCGTCGTCGACGCACACGACGCCGGAGAGCGAGCGTTCCGGGGTGAACAGGCGGGCCTTTGCGGCGAAGTAGTCCTCCATCGACCCGTGGTAGTCGAGGTGGTCCTGGGACAGGTTGGTGAACAGCGCCACGTCGTAGACCACACCGTCGACCCGGTGCTGGTCGAGGGCGTGGCTCGACACCTCCATGACGCAGGTGTCCGCACCCCGCTCGCGCATGACCGCGAGAAGTGCGTGCACGTCGGTCGCCTCGGGGGTCGTGTGGGACGAGTCGAGGCGCTCCTTGCCGACCCGGGTCTCGATGGTGCCGATCAGCCCGGTGCTGCAGCCGAGCGCACGCAGGGCCGACTCGAGCAGGTAGGCGGTGGTCGTCTTGCCGTTGGTGCCGGTGATCCCGACCATCGTGAGGTCCGCCCCGGGGTCCCCGTAGATCGCTGCGGCCAGCTGCCCCAGGCGCGCTCTCGGGTCGTCGACGACGAGCAGCGGCACCTCGGTCCCCGGCGGAGCCGCGGAGTGCGCGGAGTGCGCGGAGTGCGCGGCGTGCGGGGCGCCGGCCGAGTCCGCTGAACCGGCCTGGCCGCGGATGACCGCGGCGCCGGCAGCGTCGGTGAGGACGGCGACGGCGCCGAGGCGGACCGCGTCCGCGCTGAACTGCGCACCGTGCACGTTGAAGCCCGGCAGGGCTGCATAGAGGTCGCCCGGCAGAACGGTCCGGCTGTCCAGTGACGCGCCGGTGACGCGCAGGTCCGGAACGGGGCCCGCGGCCCCGCTCAGCTCGGCGAGGGCACGCAGGGACACGCCGGACGTCGAGGGCCGGATCAGGTCAGGTGGCACGTCACCCCAACTTACAGGCCGTCGCGACGCGCTCGGGCGTCGCTCAGCACGTCGGGATCATCGGTCGAGAGACGCTTGTCGGCCCACACGTGGTAGTCCAGGGCAGACGGCCTGCTCGGCGGGGTGTTCTCCCGTTCGAGCAGGTAGGTCATCACCTGGTTGAAGACCGGCCCGGCGAGCGCGCCGCCGAACATCCCCGCCTGAGGCTTGTGGATGAACACGGCCACAACATACTTGGGCTTCTCCGCCGGGGCGTAGCCGATGAAGGACGCCGTGAACCCGTTGTACCGCTGGAGCCGCTCGTCGTAGCGGTCGGCCGTTCCCGTCTTGCCGGCGACGCGGTAGCCCTCGATCCGCGCATCGCTCGCCGTCCCGTCCTGGCCGGTGACCTCTTCGAGCATGCGGCTCAGCTGGGTGGCGGTCGGAACCGAGATCACGCGGGACCCCGCCCCCGCCGGCGCGGGGACCAACGTGCCGCTGTCGTTGTAGGTGCCCTCGATGAGCGAGAGCGGCATCCGGATCCCGCCGTTCGCCACGGTCGCGAACACGCTGGCCGCCTGGACCGCGGTCACGGCGTAGCCCTGGCCGAACAGCACGGTGTAGCGCTGGGGGTCGTTCCAGCTGCTCGACTTCTCGAGCGCGCCCTTGGACTCACCGGCGAAGCCGACCTCCGTCCGCTGGCCGACGCCGAAGCTGCGGTACGTCTTCTCCATCTGGGCGGGCGGCACCCGCTCGCCGACCAGGATCGTGCCGATGTTGGACGACTTGGCGATCACCCCGGTTGCCGTCAGGTACTCGGTCTCGTGGTCCTCGTGGTCCTTGAACTTCATTCCGGCCCGGGGCAGCCGGTTGGGCACGATCACGCCCGTGTCGGGAGTGACGACCCCGTGCTCGAGCGCCGCGGCCATCGTCATGAGCTTCCCGGTCGAGCCGGGCTCGAAGGCGTCCTGGAAGGCGTGGTTCCGGAGACTCTCCTTCGTGGCCTTGGACAGGTCGTTCGGGTCGAACGTGGGGTAGCTCGCTGCTGCGCGGATCTTGCCCGTCGCCACCTCGAGCACGACGGCCGTCCCGGTCTCCGCCTTCACCGCGGTCACCTGCTTGGCGAGCGCGTTCTGCGTGTACCACTGGATGTCGGAGTCGATGGTGAGCTTGACGTTGCGGCCGTCGAGTGCGGGCTGGTCGACTCGCTGGGAGCCGGGGATGACGGCGCCGTTCTGTGCACGCTCGGCCACGGTCGTACCGGCCTTGCCGGCGAGCGTTCCGTCCAGCATCAGCTCGATGCCGCCGGCAGCGGTCTGGTCGGTCTGGTTGACGAAGCCGACGAGCTGGCCGAGGGCCATGGAGGTCGGGTAGAGCCGCTTGCTCGTCCGCTCGGCGGCGATCCCGGGAACCCCGAGAGCCTGGATCTGACGCCATTCACCCGGGGTCACGTCCTTCGCGACGATGACGTATCGCGTGTCGGGGGTGGTGAACAGCGTGGTGAGCCGGGCGACGTCGAGCCCGAGCCTCGGCGACAGGTCGGCCGCTGCCTGGTAGACGCCCTGCCAACCGCACTCACCCTTGACCTTGACGTAGCACTGGATCGCCACCGGGTCCGCCGAGACGGTGAAGCGCTCGACGCTGTCGGCGAGCACCTGGCCGTTGGTGTCGAGGATCTGGCCGCGCATGGCCGGCGTGTGCATCTTGATCGAACGCTTCGACAGGGCAGCTGCTTGGGTGGCGGACGCGTCGAAAGCCTGGATCCGCAGCAGCTGCGCCGCGAAGAGGCTGAACACGAAAAGGACCGCGATGAACATCGCCCGGGCCCGACCGCGCGGGTTGGCCGCCGAGACCCGCAGGCGGCGAGGTCGGCGCGGGCCCCTCGGCCCGGCACCTCGCTTGGGAGCCGGTCCCCGGCCGGCTGCCGCCAGCGACGACGACCGCGGTCGCTGCGTCGACCCCTCGGGTGCGGGCCGGCGGCTCGTCCGAGGCGGCTCCGGGCGTCGCGCGGACGTGCGCCCCCGCGTACGCCCTGAAGCACGCCCTTTCGTGCCGACGGAGGCCGCCTTCGGCGCACCTTTCGCGGTGGTCGGCTGACGTCCCTGGATGGCCGCTCGCACCGGCCCGCGCCCCGTGGCTCCCCCTCGACCGGGGGTGGCTCCGCGGCCCGAGGAGGCCGCTCGCTCCACCCGTCCGCGCTCGGGGGCCCCGGAGCGCGCGCTCGATCCCGCGCCACGGGGACCGGGCGCCCGGCGGGGGCTCCCGGACCGGCCGGAGTCTCCGGATGGTCCAGACTGGCTCCGGCCCTCAGATCGGACCGGGACCCCGGGACGACCGGCCGCAGACCTGCGGGAGTTGGTCACGGTTCACCTCGTGGTCATCTGGGTCGGCGTCTGGTTGGGTGTCGGCTCAGGAGCACTCGAGTCGGAGGTCGGGGTCGCGATCGGGCTCGACCCCAGTGTCCCCGTGGTGGGGGCCGAAGCAGTGGCGTTCGGCGTCCTCGGCGTGGCGCCCGCGGTCGCCGTCGGCGTACCTGTCGGCGTCGCGGCCGGCTTTCCTGCCGGCTTCGCAGCCGGCGTCGGCCTTGGTTTGGCGACTGGTGTCGGGCTCGTCACGACGGTGAGGGCCAAGGCTCTGGTGGCCGGGTAGGCCGTACCCGTCACCTTGCCGTTGACGAGGTCGATGTGGGCCCGCTCGTTGGCGCGGACGAGCCCGAGTCGGCTCGCCTGCTGGGCGAGAGCCCCGCTGGCCGAGGCCCGGTCGATCTCCTCCTGGAGGTTGCCGGCGGTCTCGCTGAGCACAGCGGACTCACGCGTGAGCTGGCCGAGCTCGAGCGAGCCGTGCGCCAGGGCCGTGTTGAGCAGGAGCAGCGCCACGAGCCCCGTCGTCAGCAGGACCACGCAGATCGACGCGAAGGCACCGTGGCCGGTGGTCGTGATGCGAGCCGGGATGACGCGAAGCGGCATCGGTGTCGGCCCGCGCCGCGGGGCACGTGCCGGAGAGCGGAGCGGCCTGGCGGTGGCGGTCGCCTGACTCATCGGGGGCTTCCCTTCCGGCTGGAACGCCGGCTGCTGACGGCCTGGGCGCGCGAGGACTGGCTCTGGGAGGTGCGTCGGGGTCGCTCCGCGCGGGCGCGGTGAGCCGTCTCGTCTGTCGACTTCTGCACCGACGTGCTGGCCGACGCCCCGGTGTCGCGGACCCGCTCGACCGCGCGGAGCTTGGCAGACGCGGCCCGTGGGTTGGCGAGCACCTCTGCGTCGTCCGGCTCCTCGGCGCCGCGCGTCAGCGCCCGGAGGTACGGCGCGTGGTGCGGCAGCTCGACCGGGAGGCCGCGCGGCGCGCTCGAGGTGGCGCCCAGCGCGAAGGCCCGTTTGGTGAGCCGGTCCTCCAGGGAGTGGAAGCTGAGCACCGCCATCCGGCCGCCGACCGCGAGCACATCGATCGCGGCCGCGACCGCACGCTCCCAGCCGCCCAGCTCGTCGTTGACCTCGATGCGCAGGGCCTGGAAGGTCCGCTTGGCCGGGTGCCCGCTCTGCCGCTGGGAGGCGACCGGGATCACCCGTCGGAGGAGCTCGACGAGTCGGCCCGACGTGGCGAACGGCTCGTCCTCGCGCTCCCGGACGATCGCCACGGCGATCTTGCGGGCGAAGCGCTCCTCGCCGTACTCGCGCAGGATCCGGGTCACGTCCTCGACGGAATACGTGTTGAGGACGTCCGCTGCCGTCTGGCCCCGGGTCTGGTCCATCCGCATGTCGAGCGGCGCATCGACCCGGTAGGCGAACCCACGGTCCTCCTCGTCCAGCTGGAGCGAGCTCACCCCGAGGTCGAAGACGATGCCGTCGACGTGCTGGAGACCGGAATCCAGAAGCACCCGGGCGAGTTCGTCGTTGGTGGCGTGGACCGGGAGGAAACGATCTCCGAACCCGGCCAGCCGCTCACCGGCGAGAGTCAGGGCCTCCCGGTCGCGGTCGACGCCGATGACCCGACAGCCGGGGAACCGCGACAGCACACCCTCGGCGTGCCCTCCCATCCCGAGGGTGCCGTCGACGTGGACGGCGCCGGGCGTCGAGAGGGCCGGGGCCAGCAGGTCGAGGATGCGGTCCCGCATGATCGGGACGTGACGCTCGTGCGCCGGTCCGCGGTTCGTCATCTCGCCTCCTCCCGTCCCCGGCGTCCCGCGCCGTGGGTGTCCCTGCGTGTCCCTGGTGTCGTGCTGATCTGCGTGCTGTTGCCGTGCGGTGGTTGGTGGTGGGGTTCGACCGGTGGGCTCGGGTGGAGGGAGGGGGCCCGTCACCTCGGTTGGTGACCTGGGAGCTGGTCCCCATCCGCGTCCCCGCCCGGGACGGGGGAAGTCGTCCCGGGAGCGGTGCGGCTGGAGGCCAGAACTCAGGTGTGCGTCGGAGGTGTGTGTCGGAGGTGGACGTGGGTCGCCGGTCGGTGGCTCACTCAGAAGAGTCCTGGGATCACCTCCTCCACCGTGTCGGCGAAGCTCTGCTCCGTCGCCTCGAGGTAGGCGTTCCAGGCGCCGCTGTCCCAGACCTCGAGGCGAGCCCCCGCTCCGATCACGGTCACCTCACGGTCCAGCCCCGCGTAGTGGCGCAGGTTGGCGGGGATCGTGAAGCGGCCCTGCTTGTCCGGCACTTCGTCAGAGGCGCCGGAGAGGAAGACGCGCATGTAGTCCCGCGCCGCCTTGCTCGTCGTCGGCGCCTGGCGCATCTGCTCGGCCACCTTGACGAACTCGTCCATCGGGTAGAGGAAGAGGCAGTGCTCCTGGCCGCGGGTCACGACGAGGCCACCCGCCATCCGGTCGCGGTACTTCGCCGGGAGGAAGATCCGCCCCTTGTCGTCGAGACGCGGCGTGTGCGTACCGAGAAACACGGTCCGCCACCTCCCCTACCTCGACCCGTCGGCGTCCCCACTGCCTTCCTTGGTGCTCCACCATACTCCACTTTCCTCCACCGTCAACGACATCAGCGGCCGAAGGGCCACTTGCCTGCGACGTTTCCGCACGTCAAACGGGGTGGAGCGAAGTGGAGTCGGAGGCCACTGAGCTGACCCCGCGCGAACGGTGGCCGCCCTGCCCAGTGCACCCAGCGGCATACGACAGAGCGTCTTCCGTGCGCAAGGGCGCTGTTTGCGTGACGCCGGCGGGCGCGGAGGCGACACTGGTGGAGCAAAGTGGTGGATGCCGCCCAGCGAAGGGGGACATCTCCATCTGGTCACGACTGTCTTCGCGCTTTGGAGGTGCGCACCTCATGGGAGAGGATCACCTCCAGGTTCGCGCCACCGACGTCAGGCACCTCTGG
The DNA here is from genome assembly GCF_000184685.1 of Intrasporangium calvum DSM 43043. Lineage (NCBI taxonomy): Bacteria > Bacillati > Actinomycetota > Actinomycetes > Micrococcales > Intrasporangiaceae > Intrasporangium > Intrasporangium calvum. The sequence continues at coordinate 1,696,812 of NC_014830.1, read as the reverse complement.
TCGACGGGGCAGTGCGGATGAGACGGGAGCCGTTGCGTGACGGCTCGGACCAGGGACGGACGGAGGACAGGGTGACGACCGACACCACGGGAGTGGGGACGACGGGTGACCTCGAGCTGGTGCGAAAGGTCGCCGACCGGCTCTTCGCCGCCATCACCCGAGTCATCGAAGGCAAACCGGACGTCGTACGCACGACCATCACCGTCCTCTTCGCCGGCGGCCACCTCCTCATCGAGGACGTGCCGGGGGTCGGCAAGACCATGCTGGCGAAGGCCCTCGCCCGGTCGATCGACGCGTCAGTGCGCCGGGTGCAGTTCACCCCTGACCTGCTGCCCAGCGACATCACCGGGGTCAGCATCTTCAACCAGGACGCCCGACGGTTCGAGTTCCGTCCCGGTGCGATCTTCGCCAACGTCGTCGTCGGCGACGAGATCAACCGCGCCTCACCCAAGACCCAGTCGGCACTGCTCGAGTCGATGGAGGAGCGGCAGGTCACGGTCGACGGCACGACCTACCCGCTCCAAGCACCCTTCATCGTCATGGCTACCCAGAACCCCATCGAGATGGAGGGGACCTACCCGCTGCCCGAGGCGCAGCGGGACCGCTTCATGGCGCGGATCTCGATCGGCTACCCGTCCTCCCGCGCCGAACTGACGTTGCTCGACAACCACAGCGCCCGCTCGCCCCTCGACACCCTCACCGCGGTCACGGATGCGGCCACCATCAACAGCGTCGTCGAGGCAGTCACCCAGGTCCATGCCAGCGTGGCGGTGCGGCAGTACATCGTCGACCTGGTGACCCGCTCCCGCTCGACCACCGCCCTGCGCCTCGGTGCCTCCCCCCGCGCAGGTCTGCACCTGCTACGGGCCGCTCGGGCGCAGGCCGCTCTGGACGGACGCGACCACGTCATCCCCGATGACGTCCAGTCACTCGCCGTCGCTGTGCTCGCCCACCGGCTCATGCCCTCCAGCGAGACCCAGCTCGCTCGTCGGACGACGGCGGAGGTCGTCACCGACCTGCTGCGCCAGGTGCCAGTCCCGTCCGGGACCCGCTGAGCCGAGGCCGCCGTGCGCTCCCTCCGAGGACTGCTGACGACGCGGGGTCGCGCGTTTGTCGGGGCTGGTCTCACCCTCGCCGTTGCCGGAGTCACCTTCGGCTTCCGGGACCTGACCCGCTTCGGCGTCCTGCTCGTCGCGCTTCCCTACATCAGCGCCCTCCTGGTCCGCACCCGCCAGACCAGGCTACGGATCGAGAGGCAGATCTCGCCGGACCGGATCACCGTGGGGCAGGATGCCCACGTCGCCCTCGCCTTCGAGAACGTCTCGACGACGACGACTCCGGTCTTCCTCGCCGAGGAGCGCCTCGACTACGTCCTCGGCGACCGGCCGCGTTTCGTCGTCGGGCGCATCCCCCCGGGGCGCATCCGCATCATCGACTACACCGTCCGATCCCACCTGCGCGGTCGCCACCATCTCGGCCCGCTCGGGGTGCAGGTCCAGGACCCGTTCGGCCTCGCCACGCGCAACGCGGTGCTCGAAGGAACCGCGGACCTCGTCATCCTCCCCTGGGTCCACCCGCTCTCAGCGAGCCGCCAGCCCAGCGCCGGCGTGGGGTCGGAAGGCGAGCTGGCGCACCTCATCGCGCTGCACGGGGAGGACGACGTCACCATCCGGGAGTACCGGGACGGTGACGACCTGCGGCGTATCCACTGGCCCGCCACGGCCCGCACCGGCGACCTCATGGTGCGCCAGGAGGACCGTCCGGCCCAACGCCGCGCCGTCGTCCTGCTCGACCCCCGGCCAGCGGCCCACGGAGGCAGCGGCGCCACCGGATCGTATGAATGGGCCGTGTCCGCGTGTGCCTCCATCGCGGCGCACCTGTGCGAGACCGGCTACGCCGTGCACCTCGTGTGTCCGGAGACCGTCGAGACCGGACGGGTGACGGCCGCCCTCCAGATCCACGAGATCCTCGACGTGCTCGCCGTGACCCAGCCCCGGCCCCAGGCGACCGACGACCTCATGCTGCGCGAAGCCCAAGGGCTCGCCGCCGCGGGTGGTTTCGTCGTCGCGGTCGTCGGGCCACGTGGACACGAGGTCACCGGAAGGCTCGCCAGCCTCCGACAGCCGGGCACGAGTGGTCTGGCGCTGGTGCTCGACTCACGCTCCTTCGGCCAGACTCAGGACGGGGCCGGCGGAGGGGCCCTCGGGCCGGACGAGGTGGGCCAGCACGTCGAAGCGCTCCGTCTGGCCGGCTGGCGGGCGATCGCGGTCAACCGCGACCACACCGTTCCGCACGCGTGGGCCGTGCTCACCGCAGGGACCGTCGGAGGGACCCGATGACACGTCGACGCTGGCGAATCACGGTACTGGCCGCCTTGGCGACCCTGGCAGCCGTCTACCCCATCACCAGTCTCTTCGTCAGCGGCGCCTGGCTGCAGGACGCCATGCTGGCGATCGCGCTCACCGCGGCGGTAGGGCTGCTGCTGCGCGGGCTCACCCCATCCCGGCTGCTCACCGTGCTCGTCCAGCTGGTGCTGGTCCTCTACGTCGTGCTCGCGCGCTTCACCCGGGAGACGTTCTGGTGGGGCCTGCCCACCCCGGAGACGGTCCAGCGACTCAACTCCCTCGGCCTCGAGGCCCTCGACACGGTCCAGCGCAACTCTGCCCCTGCGCCACTCACCGAGGGAGTCACCGTCTACCTCGTCGGCGCCGTGGCCCTGATCGCCGTCCTCGTCGATGCCATGGCAGCGACATGGCGCGCACCCGCCGCCGCGGGCCTCCCCCTGCTGACCGCCTACCTCATCACGGCCGCGAACGGCGATTCGACGTCAGCGGTTCGCTACTTCGTCGTGCCGGTCGTCCTCTGGCTCGTCATGCTGCACACCACCGCGCGGGCGAACTTCGTGCGGTGGAGCACGACGAGTGCCACCGACGTCAGCGGACCGACCTCGGACGACGCCTCGGCCCTCCGCGCCCTGACCGGGGGCGCGGCCCGGCTCGGTGCCCTTGCCCTCCTCGCCGCGCTGGTCCTGCCGTCGGTCATCTACCACTTCCCACCCCGATACCTCACCGACGGGCTGGGCCGGTCCACCGGCTCCGGCGGGGTCGGCACCGTGGGGTTCAACGACACCATCGACCTGCGCAACAAGCTGGTCAGCAGCGACCAGACGCCGATCCTGCGCTACACCACGACCGGCACGGCGAACCTACCGCTGCGGGTCCTGGCGACGTCCTACTACTCGAACGGCGAATGGCGGGTCGCCGGTCGGGCAGGGCAAGGGCCGGACCGGCCCGTTCCCCTGCCACCGCAGTCCGACCGCCGCGAGTACATCATGACCGTGAGCAGCAACGTCCTCAAGGCGCCTCGGCTGGCCGCTCCCTACCCCGTGGTGACACCGACGATCGAGGGAACTCCCTTCACGATCGACCCGGTGACTCGGGACATCAGGGTCGAGCGCACCGTGGACACGTACCAGGTGACCTATGCCGACGTGAACCCCGCCCCGTCCAAGCTGCGCGAGGCGGGAGCACCGTCGTCGCCCGACATCCTCGAGGACGACCTCGCCGTGCCCGAGGTGGCAGCCGACCTGCTCCGCGACTGGTCCGACGAGGTCACGCGAGGCGCGGACAACGACTACGACAAGGCCGTGGCCATCCAGGCGCACCTGCGTGACGCGACCCGCTACACCTACAGCCTCGACCTCGGCACTCCCCCACGGGATGAGGACGGCCGCCGTCTCGACCCGATCACGGCCTTCCACCAGACGCGCCTCGGCTACTGCACCCAGTTCGCCACCGCCATGATCATGATGGCCCGGGCCCAGGGCATCCCGGCCCGAATGGCCATCGGGTTCATCCCGGGGACCCGTGAGGGCAGCTCCAACGTCGTCAAGGCGTCGGACGCGCACGCCTGGCCGGAGCTCTACTTCCAAGGCTCCGGCTGGCTGCGGTTCGAGCCGACGCCCTCGCGCAACGGTCCCCCGGGATACTCGTTGGCCGGGGTCGACCCGCCGAACCCAGGCGAGACGACGGACAGCACGCAGTCGACGAACACCGCTGGTCCCACCACCCAACGGCGTCCCATCGACGAAGGGCAGGAGCTGGGATCCGCCACACGGACCTCCTGGTGGCAGGAATGGCTGACCGGCACCAACCTGGTGATCCTCATCTCGGTCGCCGTCGTCGCGCTCGCCACCTTCCTCATGCCACTCACCGCTTGGCTGGCCCGGAGCCTGCGCCGACGCCGCGCAGCGACCCGACAGGATCTCGTCGAGATCGAGTGGGCGTCGCTGACGAGCCACTTCGGCGACCTCGGCCTCACTGCGCCGCCGGGTGCGACCCTCCGAACCGCCCGCGAGCGCTACATCGCGGACGGCCATCTCGCCGGTGAACACGCCACGGCGATGCGCCGCGTCACCAGCACCTTGGAGCGAGCTCGCTATGACCGACCCGAACGAACGACCTCGGCGCAGACCGAGGAGCTCCAACGGGACATCCGCTCGATCAGGCGGCAGGTGTCCCAGACACGCGCGTGGACGACCCGGCTGAAGTCGTTCCTGTGGCCCACCGAGGCCGTGTCCTTCTGGCGCGGTCTGCGCGGCCGCGCCCGCGGCAAGCGCCAGCCAGGCGCGCGCTCCTGAGCCTCAGGGCCGCGGGCATCGGGTGACGGCAGTCCCCCCGGGCCGACAAGTCAGCCGGGCACCGGACCGGCCAAGGCTGCGACGATGCGAGGCAGGACCGCGTCGATCTCCTCGGCGCAGCGACGAGCCGCCCTGCCGCCGCGCCCGTGGGGGTCACTGACGTCCCAGGTCATCGAGTCGGGTCGGCTCACTCGCTGGGCCGCATCCACCAGCGAGGCGCCCAACGGCCCGGGGAGCAGCCGGCCGACCGCATCGGCGAACTGATGGAGGCCGAGCACCTTCTGGACGTGCCCCGGCCAAGCGTCGAAGATCCGCATCCGGACCGCGAAGTCCAAGGTGAGCAGGAGGTCTGCCTCGTCCACGAGAGCCCCGCTGAGAGACCTGCTGACGTGATCGGCCGGGTCGAGACCGTGGGCTCGGAGCTGTTTGCCCATCTGGGGGTCCATCGGCCGACCGGGGTATCCGGGCATGCCGGCGCTGAGCGGGACGACGAGGCGGCCGTTGGGGTGGGCTGCGAGCAGCTGGGCCGTCCGCCGCTCCGCGTAGGGCGAGCGGGCGATGTTCGCGGTGCACACGAACACCACCCGCAGCGGCGGAGTGCTCACGGCGGGCGGGGACACCCGCTCAGCGTAGATGCCCCCACCATCCCCTCAGCGATGCATGGCGTGACGGCAGGTCAGTCGAGGTAGTCCCGGAGGACCTGGCTCCGGCTCGGGTGGCGCAGCTTGCTCATCGTCTTGGACTCGATCTGACGGATGCGCTCCCGCGTGACGCCGTAGACCTTGCCGATCTCGTCCAACGTCTTGGGCTGACCGTCGGTGAGCCCGAAGCGCATCGAGACCACGCCGGCCTCGCGCTCCGAGAGCGTGTCGAGCACGGAGTGCAGCTGCTCCTGCAACAGCGTGAAGCTGACGGCGTCCGCCGGCACGACCGCCTCGGAGTCCTCGATGAGGTCACCGAACTCGGAGTCCCCGTCCTCGCCGAGCGGGGTGTGCAGCGAGATCGGCTCCCGACCGTACTTCTGCACCTCCACGACCTTCTCCGGCGTCATGTCGAGCTCCTTGGCGAGCTCCTCCGGCGTGGGCTCACGGCCCAGATCCTGAAGCATCTGCCGCTGGACTCGGGCGAGCTTGTTGATGACCTCCACCATGTGGACCGGGATGCGGATGGTCCGGGCCTGGTCGGCCATGGCCCGGGTGATCGCCTGGCGGATCCACCACGTGGCGTAGGTCGAGAACTTGTAGCCCTTCGTGTAGTCGAACTTCTCGACCGCTCGGATCAGTCCGAGATTGCCCTCCTGGATCAGGTCGAGGAAGAGCATTCCGCGACCGGTGTAGCGCTTCGCCAGAGACACGACCAGGCGCAGGTTGGCCTCCAGAAGGTGGTTCTTGGCCTTCTTGCCGTCCTGGGCGATCCACCACAGCTCCCGCTTGAGCTTCATGTCGATCTTCTCGCCGGAGTTGAGCTTCTCCTCGGCGAAGAGCCCCGCCTCGATCCGCTTGGCGAGCTCGACCTCCTGCTCCGCGTTGAGGAGGGCCACCTTTCCGATCTGCTTGAGGTAGTCCTTCACCGGGTCGGCGGTGGCCCCGGCCGTGACGACCTGCTGGGCCGGTGCGTCGTCCTCGTCGTCGTCCCGAATGACGAACCCGGACTCGTCCTCGGCCTCGGCCGCCTTGTCGGTCACCGGCGCCGCGTCGTCGTCCCCGTCCGCCGACTCGGCCACGTCCTCAGCGGGGACATCGACGGCGACGACGACGTCGGTGACCTCGACCTCCTCGAGCTCGCTCTCGTCGGCATCCACCGGTTCGACGTCCACGGTCTCCGTGGCGTCAGTGGCGGCGCCCTTGGCAGCACTGCGACCCGTCGTCCCCTTGGCCGTAGCGGACTTCACCGCCCTCTTGGTGGCGGCCTTCTTGACCGGAGGCGCGGCTGCCTTGGCCACGGCGGCGTTGGTCGTCGCCTTCTTCGCCGGAGCCGTCGGAGCCGCCTTGCTCGTCCGGCTCGCCTTCTTGGCGGGCTCCGCCGCCTTGCTCGGCTCTGCCGGGCTCGCCTCGGCCGCACCGCTCGGGGCCGGGGTCTTCTTCGACGCACCCGAGGCACCCGGCGCGGCAGAGCCGCTCTTGGCCGCAGCCTTGGTCGTCCTGCTGGTCGTGGTCGTCCTGCTGGTGGTCGTCCGGGTTGCGGTCTTTGCGGCCGCGGCGGTCGTCTTGCGAGCGGTTGCCACAGTGCCTCCCTTGTTGCCTCTACGAGTCTGGGTGTTGGATGCCGCGGCGTCGACGACGATCTCGACGTCGTGCGCTTCGAGGGTCGTGAGGACGGGTTTCATCTGCTTGGGGTCGAGCTGGGCCTCCACCTGCGCCCGGGCGATCTCGGAACCAGTGATCGTGCCGGTCGTCCGTCCCCTGACGAGCAGCTGCATGATGGCGTCGTGCTGGAACACCTTGGGAAGGGCAGTCGGGGTTGCAGCTGGAGTTGCCTTCGGCACGGAGGATGTCGCCTTTCGGTCGCACGGGCTCGTCGTTCACAGGACCCTCGGCGGGCATGCATCATCAACGAACGAGAATGGGGATTCGCTCCGGAAATGCTTGGCATGGTGGAGTCGACCCCTCCGTCGATCTCTCGGTGCGCCTCGTGCGATCCGGCTCTCAGGACATTATAAAACGCCAGTGGGCCAGCGGGCGAACGTCCTCCCCGCCGACCGACGTGGTCGAGCGCGCACCAGCGCATGATGATGCCTTTGTCAGAGCCCTCCGCATCGCTGAAAGGCGCGCGGCGGACGCGCGGCGGGGCCTGTGCCGCTGAAGTCCGACCTCCTGGCCGACCGGGCGAGCCCGGTCGGCCAGGATTCTGAGGCGACAGTCAGTCGGCCTTGACGGCGAGGACCGGGCAGCTCGCGTCGAGCAGGATCCGTTGGGCGTTCGAGCCGAGAATCAGCTTTCCGACCGGGCTGCGGCGACGCAGGCCGATGACGATGAAGTCGGCGTTCTCCTGCTCCGCCACGGAGATGAGGTCCTCGGCCGGGTCGTTCCCACGCACCAGCTGTCGCACCTCGTGGTCGAGGCCCCGCTCCTCCAGGACCCCCTTGACGCGCTCGAGCTCACTCTCGAACCGGGCGGACTCGTCCGCGTCGAAGTCCTTGCCCCCTCGGTGCGAGCTGATCACGACGAGCTTCGTGCCTCGCAGCACGCACTCCTCTGCCGCTCGCTTCAGTGCGGCGCGGCCTTCCTTGGTCGCGACGTATCCAACGACAATGGCCACTGTGCCCGGACCTCCTTGGGACGGAAATGTCTGTGGTCGGACGCTACCCGAAAAACTGCGGCGCGGGAGCCGTCCGTCGTGGTGCGTCGCACACACCGACCGACTGAGCGTCTCGGCGAACTGTCAGGCCAGGGCGGAGCGGATGATTCGCCCGACCTGCTCAGCCTCGATGAGGAAGCCGTCGTGACCATAGCGGGAGGTGATCCGGGCCCGCACGGACCGCGGCAGCAGCTCGTGCATCTCGTCGGACAGACTGGGCGGGTAGAGCCGATCCGAGTCGACCGAGACGATGGTGCACTCCGCGGTGACGCGAGCCAGGGCCGCAGCGATGCCACCGCGCCCGCGCCCGACGTCGTGGGAGTTCATGGCGTCGGTCAGGACGAGGTACGAGTTGGCGTCGAAGCGCCGGGCCAGCTTGCCCGCGTGGTGGTCCAGGTAGCTCTCCACGGCGAAACGTCCCCGCTCGCCCGACCGGAGCGGGTCCTCGCCCAGCTGGGACGCGCGGCCGAAGCGGTCGTCGAGCTCGACGCCGGTGCGGTAGGTGATGTGCGCGATCCGTCGCGCGAGCCCGAGCCCGGCTTCGGGCGACCGGCCGCGCCCGTAGTAGTCCCCGCCGGCGAAGTGCGGGTCCTGGCGAATCGCGAGGAGCTGCGGCTGGCACCACGCGATCTGGTCGGCGGTCGCGTAGGCGGTGCTCGCGAGCACGATGCTGCGGTCGACCCGCTCGGGATGCGACACCGCCCACTCGATGGCCCGCATGCCCCCCATCGACCCTCCGACGACGGCCGCCACCCGGGTCGCGCCGAGCTGATCCAGGAGCCGGGCCTCGACCTCGACCTGATCACGAATGGTGATGTAGGGGAAGCGGCTACCCCACTCTCGTCCATCCGGTGCGGCGCTCGAGGGCCCGGTGGTGCCCTGGCAGCCGCCGAGGACGTTGGCCGCGACGACGAACCAGACGTCCGTGTCGATCGGACGTCCCGGCCCGACGAGGCCGGGCCACCAGCCGGGCGACGCGTGACCGTCACCGGCCTCGCCCTCGACGTGGCTGTCGCCGGTCAGGGCGTGCTCGATGAGCACGACGTTGTCGCCGGCCGAGTTGAGGGTGCCCCACGTCTCGTAGGCCACCGTGACGTCCGGGATCCTGCCTCCGCGTTCCAGGTGGACATCCCCGATCTCGGCGAACCTGCGCGAGCCGACGGGATCACCCACGCGCCAGGCCCCGACGACGGTCCGCCGGACCGGTGCGGCGGGGAAGCCGTTGCGCACGGTCTCACGCCCGGGGCGGACCCGTCGCGTCGAGGTGTGATGGCTCTCTGTCATCGTCAAGATCGACTCCCGGTACTCGCGCTTGCCGACACCGGTTGGGGCGCGGCCTGGTCCTCACCCGGGGCACCCCACCGCGAAGGAGGGTTGCCGACCAGCGAGCCGGGGCTTGTCGCTGGTGCTCATGACCTGGTGCAACTCTACGTCACCCCCGGCGCGGGCACAGCCCCGTCGTCCACGGGGTGGAACGCGTGCTCCAACGCTGCCCCGACGCTCCCCTGTCGCTCCCCCGACTCCGCCCCGACTTCGGGCATCGTCTGGGCCGCTGGCCACGCAGGCCGTAGCCATCCATCGCGGTGTCCACCGCAAGGGGGCGCCGTCACGCTGCCGGCATGCGAACGCCGTGCTCGAGACCCAGCCGGATCAGACCTGCCAGCCGGTGTCCCGGGTCGATCTCCAGGGCCCGGTCGACACACATCCCAGCCCGCGTGCCGTCGCCCTGGGACCAGGAGTAGGCAGCCGCGATGGTGAGGACCGGCGCGGCGAACCGGACGGGCGTCACCCGACACAACGTCAGGAGGGCGTCCTGGACGGTCCGGCCGTGGCAGACGACGTCCGCGTGCTGGGCCTCGTCACGGGGCGGATCCAGAGGCCCGACCTTCGTGGTGAGCCGGGTGAGCAGACGACCGTCGACCGCGTCGAGCGGCAGCCAGCCGGGGCAGAGCCACGCCACGAGGGCGTCGCGCAGGTCCAGGTCCTCGAGCGGACCCACGAGGGCAGGAACCAGAGCGGCGAGTCCTCCTGCAGGTGTCGCCCCACGCAGCACCACGCCCCACGCGTCGAGACACTCGTCGGTCAGCGAGTCCCACAGGCCCTGGCCGGTAGGACCGCCGGTCCCGCCTCCGGCCGCGCCGAGGACCGTCGCCTGCCGCGCCCTTCGGTACGTGCGTCGCCACTCCTCGACGGCCAGCGCCATCTGCTCGTCGTGGGCCTCGGCCCGCGGCGCGACGAGCGACTCGACCGCACGACGGTCGGCGAGCACCGACCTGCCCTGAGCAACGTACCCGGCGACCGCCGGCACGTCCGAGGGAACCGGCAGTGCCTCGCCATCCTCCGCGCAGCCGTCGTCCCTCGTGCAGTACCACCGCCCGTCCCGGACCACGACGTCCTCGTCCACCGGGATGCCGTCCAGCCCCAGCGCCGCACCCAGCGCGTCAGCCAGGGGGCGCGACTCGCCGGCCCGGTCCTCGAAGCTCACGAGGACGACAGAAGAGGGCGCCTCCCGGAGGATCGGCTCGCGCAGCTGGGAGGCGGCCAGGGCCGCGTCCTTCCTGCCGACGACATCCACCCGGGCGACCAGGCCAACGGCCTTGGCGTGCAAGCAGATGATGACGACGCTGCGCTCGGGCTGGAACCCGAGGTGGTACGGGACGATGGTGACGAGTTCGGCGGGTCCGGAGACCGAGATCTTCTGCATGCCCCGAGACTGGTCGAGGCTCCGTCCGTTCGTCCCCCCTCGCCGCCAGCCTGTGGATGACCACCCGCCGGGCCCAGGGGATGTGGACGACCGTGGTCAGCGTTCCAGCCGGCGGCGCACGGTCTCCATGATGTACGCGGTGGCCGCGTCACGGGCCTGACCGGTCAGGCGAGGCCCGGCGCCGGTGGCCGCCACCTCCCGACGGGGGTGGGACGTACTCGCGTCAGCGCCCACGACGTCACCCGAGACGGTCTCGGACGCCCGGCGGCGGCCCTGCCCCGCCTCCCAGGCCAGGAAGCGGTCGGTCTCCTCGAGCAGGGCCCTGATCGCCCAGGCGATGACCACGGCGTCGTCAGCTGCGCCCACGACTGGGAGCAGGGCTTCGGGGACGAGGTCCACGGGCGAGACGATGTAGGCCGCGGCTGCGGCGAGCATCCCCAAGCGCCCCCGTGTGGTGCCGGCATACTCACCTCCGATGGTCGCCCGGACCAGGCGCGGGACCGCTTGGACGCGGCTGGACAGGCTCGGCGCGCCCGGTCTCGTCGAGGCCCGCACGACGGAGGCCGTCGTCGCGAGGAGCTTGAGGCGCGACGCGCCGCTCGTCCCCCTACCGGCCACCGGCCGCCGCCCCTCCGGTCACGTCAGGGGCACCGGAGGGGCCGCCCATCCCCCCGCGGTCGGTCGGGGTCCGGCGCGGGAACTCCTCGACCGCCTGCGTGGCGATCCGGCCCAGCAGGTAGACGTCGACGCCGCCGCCGACGAGTCCGCCCACCACGGGGACCGCCCGACCGAGCTTGGCGATGACGCCGGACCCGAGCCGACCGAGCAGGCGGAAGGCGATGGCCTTGTTGAGGACCATGAGAGCGGGCGCGGGAAGCCGTTCGAGCGCCACCGACGTGAGTCGCCCACCGGCTGCGAAGACTCCTGCCTTCTTGAGCAGATCGTCGCTGTCGGCGCCGGCGAGGGTCAGGAGGACGGCGGACCGGACCTGCGGCTGGTCGATGTCGTAGCCCCTGAGCCGCGCCGTCGCTGCCGTCATCCGGGTGCCCAGCAGGTAGAACTCCAGCACGTTGGCGGGCAGGGCCACCGGCATGGTGAAGAACCCGCCCAGCCCGGTGACGAATCCCCCGGCGGCGCCGAGCCGGCGGTGGGCGCGCTGGACGCTGCGAATCGCCTCCTCGGGGTCGCCGCCGGCGTCCGCAAGCGCACGGTCCGCCACCGCTCGGGCCGAGGCGAACGGCCCCCTGCCGTCGATCCCGACGTCGAGCAGGCGCTCGAGGAGCCGGGTGGCCGCTCCGCTGAGACCGCCCTCATCCACTGCCCTCGCGCGTTCCAGCGCGCTGGCGGCGTTGCCGCTCCGGGCTGCCTCCTGCACCCGACCGGCCGTCCGGTCAGCGGCCGCTGCGGTCTCGTCCTTACCCCATCCGAAGATGCCCACGTGGTTCCTCTCCTGAGACTGTCCGGGCGTCGCTGACGTTACGCGATCCCGGCTCCAGAGAGGGCCGGTGGCCCTCCGCGGGTCCCTTACCCCGTCTCGTCGGTGTCCTCTCCTAGGCTCGGGCCATGACCGACCGCATCCTGTCCGCCTCCGTCGAGGACCTGAGACGGTCACGGACCAGCCTCAAGTGGCGACTCCACCCCTCAGACGTCCTGCCGCTCTGGGTCGCGGAGATGGACTGCGCGCCGTGCCCGGCGGTCCTCACCGCCGTGACGGGGGCCGTCCGCAGAGGTGACACGGGCTATCCCTGGGCCCGCGACTACGCCGACGCCTTCGCCGGGTTCGCCGCCGGCCAGTGGGGTTGGGAGGTCGACGCCGGGAGTGCGCACGTCGTCGCTGACGTCCTCACGGGGATCGCCCGGCTCCTCGAGGTGCTCACCGGTCCCGGGCCGTCGGTGGTCGTCAGCTCCCCTGTCTACAACGCCTTCTTCACGGTCATCGACGCGGTCGGCCGGGGGGCGGTGGACGCTCCGCTCACGAGGGAGGGTCGTCTGGACCCCGACACGCTCGCGGCGGCGTTCGAGGAGGTGACCTCGGGTGGCCGCAGTGCCGTCTACCTGCTCGCCAACCCGCACAACCCCACCGGCGTGGTCCACACGCGAGGCGAGCTCGAGATGCTGGCCAGACTCGCCGCCGAGCACGACGTCACGGTCATCTCCGACGAGATCCATGCGGCCCTCGTCTACGAGCCGGGGTCCTTCACCCCCTACCTCACCGTCGCGGGCAGCGAGCGGGGCATCACGGTGACCTCGGCGTCGAAGGCGTGGAACCTCGCCGGCCTCAAGGCCGGCCTCCTCATCCCGGGGTCCGAGGCCCGGACGCTGGTCGGTCGGCTCCACCCGTTCGTCGGTTTCGGGGCGAGCCACCTCGGGGTGATCGCCCACACGGCGGCGTGGACCGAGGGGGTCGACTGGGTCTCGCGCCTCGTCGCGGAGCTCGACGAGAACCGCCGCCTCCTCGCCGAGCTCGTGAGCAGCCGGCTGCCCGGCGTGCGGCTCCGGCTGCCCGAGGCGACCTACCTCGGCTGGCTCGACTGCCGTGCCCTCGGTCTGGGTGACGATCCCTCCGCTCACTTCCGGGAGAAGGCGCGGGTGGCGCTCAGCGACGGCCCGTCCTTCGGCGCCGGGGGCGCGGGCTTTGCCCGACTCAACTTCGCGACGTCCCCCGGGATCCTCCGCGAGGCGGTTGACCGGATGGCCGAGTCCCTTGGCTGACCACCCTTCCGGCACACCGTTGGTCGCGCTCGTCGTCGGACCTCGAGCGGCGTATGCCGCTGGGCCCGGTCTCGATGAGGCGTGGCCGCTCGCTGAGGTGTCCTCCCGGGTCGCTCGACGCGTCGAGTCGGACCACCCTCGCTGGGTTGTCTGGTCGGCCGACGCCGCCCTCCGCGGCGTCGTCACCGCACGCGTCGAGGTCCCCCGGACCTGGGATCTCGCCGAGGCGCACCGGTTGATCCACGGCGGTTGGTCGGCCACCCCGGGCCACGTCTGGGCCGGCTGTCGGGGCCTGCCGCAGGCAGAGGTGCCGCGACTGCGGGCGGGTCGACATGCAGCATTCGACGGCGACCTGTTCGACCACGCCGAACGGTCGGTGGACGAGGTGCTCACGGACTCAGGCCATCTCCGTGCCGACGCCCTGGGCAGCTGGGCCACCACCACGGAACGGCTGGCGCGGTTGGCGCACCTGGCGCTGGAAATCCAACGGGTTCAGGAGGCGTCGCTTCGCGAACGCGCCGGCGGCCGGGCGGAGCGCCTCATCCGCACCGTGTGGTCCGAGTCCGCGGCCGCGGTGCTGTGCCTCGAGCTCGAGCGCGACGGCCTGCCGGTCGACCGCCTGGCCGCGGAGGACCTCATCTCGGCCGCGGCGGGCCCTCGCCCCCGGGACGACGCCGACGCCGCCCGCATCCGGGCCCTGCGGGACCAGGTCGTCCTCCGACACGCCCGGGGTGGGGACCGAACCGACCTGCGCAACCCGGCACACGTGCGCGCCATGCTCCAGTCGGTCGGGGTCGACGTGCCCAACACCCGGGCCTGGGTCCTCGAGCCCTACCGACACACCCATCCACTCGTCGATGCGCTGCTGTCGTGGCGCAAGGACGAGCGGATCGCCACGACGTACGGCTACCGCTGGCTGGACGAGCACGTGGGTGGGGACGACCGTCTCCGCGGCGCGTGGACCGCCTGCGACGGCGCTGCCGGCCGGATGACCGCCCAGAACGGCCTGCACAACCTCCCGGCCCCACTCCGCCCCGCGATCCGTGCCGAGCCACAGCACGTCTTCGTCCGAGCGGATCTCGGGCAGGTCGAGCCGCGCGTGCTCGCCGTCGTGAGCGAGGACCGTGCCTTCGCCGAGGCCACCCGGAGCGACGACCTCTACGCACCCGTCGCCGACAAGCTCGGGGTCGACCGTTCCGTCGCCAAGGTCGCGGTCCTCGCCGCGATGTACGGTCAGCGGTCCGGCGCCGCCGGCGAGGCCCTCAAGGACCTCGAAGCCGCCTACCCCGTGGCGATGGGGGTGCTGGACCGCGCCTATGCCGACGGCGTGGCCCGGCGTCCGCTGCGCACCTTCGGCGGGCGACTCATCCGCTTCGGCAGCGCTGGCGACGCGGCGGACCCGACCCGCGCAGAGGGTCACGCGGACCAGGAGGGCGAGCCCAGCGGCATACGGCTCGATGGGGACCGGGGAGCAGCGGACGCCGCTCGTGGTCGCTTCGCGCGGAATGCGATCATCCAGGGGTCGGCGGCCGAGCTGTTCAAGGCGTGGGCCGCGACCGTGCGCCACGCAGTCCGCCCACTCGGCGGTCAGATCGTGCTCTGCCTGCACGACGAGATCCTCGTCCACGTCCCCCGGTCACGGGCAGAGGAGGCGCGGCGGGCCGTGGAGGGCGCCCTCACCCTGGCCTCCCGCACGTGGGCCGGAACCGAGCACGTGCGCTTCGTCGCCGACACAGGCGTCATCACCCGCTGGAGCGAAGCGAAGGGCTGACGGCGCGGGCCGTCGGGGTCAGGCGCTCGGCCCGTCCCCGGCATCGTCAGCGACGTCCTTGAGGAACGCCTCGAACTCCGCGCCGATCTCGTCGGCCGTCGGCAGGTCGGACAGGTCCGTGGCCAGGAGGCTGCGGTGCTGGCGACCCTCGAGGTAGGTGTCGTACTGCTGCTCGAGGGCCCGGACGACGGCGGAGATCTCCTCGGACTGCTCCATCTGGCGAGCGATCTCAGCCCGGTCCCGACCCGCAGCTGCGGCCAGGCCCGTCGCGTCGAGGTCGAGCCCGGTCACGGCGATGACCCGCTGGAGGCCGAGGAGGGCGGCATCGGCGAACTCGCTCTGGCCCAGATAGTGCGGGACGTGCACGGCGAAGCCGAGCGCATCCCGACCCGCCTCGCCGAGACGCAGCTCGAGGAGCGATGCGAAGCTCCCGGGGACCTGCACCGTGCCGAACGGGGTCTCGTTGCCGGAGAGCAGGAGGTTCTGGTTCGTGCCGTGCGACGTGAAACCGAGGGGGCGGGTGTGCGGGACAGCCATCGGGATCCCGTGGACGTTGACCGTCAGGTCCACGTCAAGAGCGCGGATGAGGATCATCACGGCCTCCACCATCCGGGCCCACTGGTAGTCCGGCTCGGGCCCGGCAAGGAGGAGGAAAGGCACCCCCTCACGGTCGACGACCCGGTGCAGCAGCAGGCTGGGATCGGCGTAGCTCTCCCAGTGGTCCCGGTCGAAGACCATTGCCGGGCGCCGACCGCGGTAGTCCAGCAGCTGGTCCACGTCGAACGAGGCGATGACGCGGGACTCGTGGTTCTCGAGGAGGTGCTCGGTCAGCACCCGCTGGGTGTGGCCGGCGTCGACGAAGCCGCCCAGTGCGAGGACGAGCACCGATGCGTGGGTGTCATCCGGAGACAGGGAGGAGTCGGTCTCGAACTGGAAGAGCTCGGTGGGGTCTTGCACGGGAAGCCCTTTCGTCACGGCGGTACACAGGGTCAAACGTGGCCGGAGTCGCCATGATTCCCGGCCACCCGTCCGCTCGGGTCACGGGGCGAGCCGGGCGATGGCCTTGAGGACGCGCTGCGGCGACACGCTGTAGGCAGTCCCGAGGGCCTGCGCGAAGAGCGAGACCCGGAGCTCCTCGATCATCCAGGCGACCTCGAGGACCTCGGCCGACTCCTGCTGGCTCGGGCGGAGGGCCTCGAGGAGGTCCGCGTAGCGACCTTCGACGAGGTCGACCTGGTCGAGCGCCTGGGCGTCCCGCGCGGGGTCGGCCGGGCCCTTGTCGAGTCGATGCTCCACCGCGCGCAGGTAGCGGTCGAGGTCTCGCAGCCGGCCGAGTCCGGTGGCGGCCACGAACCCCGGCCGGATCAGCTCGCTGACCTGGGCCCGGACATCGGCCAGCATCGGTCGGATCGCCGGGCTCGAGGACCGGTCGAGCTCGGCCAGGCGGTTGGTGATCGACAGGTGCCGGGCCAGGACGGGCTCGACGAGGCCGACCACCTGGACAACCCTGGCGCTCGTGTGGGTCCGCACTGCCGACAGCGCCCACTCGAAGTCCTCACGCGTCCGGATGCCGCCGGGCGAGCTCGGACGCGAACCCGCGGGCACCGGCCCCGCGGGGCGCGCACCGCCGGCAACGACCTCGGCGCTGATCGAGTCGACGGCTGCTGCCAGGCAGTCGGCGAGGAGGGCCGGCACGCTGCCGTGGGGGTTGTGACCCAGGGCGAGCTTCTGGACGTTGGTCAGCCGGGCGAGGATCTGCTTCCAGGGCGGCGAGATGCCGAGCAGCAGGAGCCTCCGGACCCCGAGCCGGTGCTCGGCGTCCGCCTCGGCGCGGGTCGGCAGCACCCGCAGGTCGACCGCTGCTCCGGTGTCGACAAGGGCCGGGTAGCCCTGGATGCCGGCCGCGCTCTCGAAGGTCTCGGGCACCCGGTCGAGGTCCCAGGAGGTGAGGCCGCGGCGCTCGATCCCGGCGCTGGCTGCGCGGACCCGGCGACGCAGCTGAGGCGTCGCCGACTCACGGACCGCCTCCAGGTCCTTGCCGACAGCCACCCGCTCGCCGTCCGGCGCATCGACGCTGAACGTCACCCTGAGATGACCCGGCACCCGGTCCCAGTCGAAGTCGTCCGGGCTCACCGCGACGCCCGCGCGGCGGCGGAGCGCAGCCGCCAGCGCGTCGACGAGGCGACCCTCTGCGGGGTCGAGCTCCGGCAGCACGGCTCGAGCATGGTCGGGGGTGGGGACGAGGTGCCGACGCGTCGTCTTCGGGAGGGACCTGATGAGCGCCGTGACGAGCTCCTCGCGGAAACCGCGGACCTGCCAGTCGAAGCCGTCCGCCCTGACTTGGTTGAGGCGCTCGACCGGGACGTGCACCGTCGCCCCGTCGAGCTCCGAGCCCGGGTCGAACTGGTAGGTGACCTCCAGCTCCAGCTCCCCCTGTCGCCAGGTCGTGGGGTGGTCCTCCACCTCGAGGTGTGTCGAGCCGCCTCGCAGCAGGAGGTCCTCGGTGAAGGTGAGCAGGTCCGGCGTCTCGCGCCGGGCCCGCTTCCACCACGTATCGAAGTGCCGGCCGGACACGACATCACCGGGAACGCGCTGGTCGTAGAAGGCGACCAGCACGCTGTCATCGACCGAGATGTCACGCCGCCGCGCCCGGGCCTCGAGCTCGCCGACCCGTTCGAGCAGCGCGGCGTTCTCCCGGAGGAAGCGGTGCTCCGATGGCCAGTCGCCCTCGACCAGGGCATGTCGGATGAAAAGGTCACGGGCCAGCTCGGGATCGACCTTCGAGAGACCGGTGGTGCGCCCGACGACGAGCGGCACGCCATAGAGGGTCACCCGCTCGGTGGCCACGGCCGAGCCGCGGCGGCCCGACCACCGTGGCTCGGAGTACTGCCGCTTGACCATGTGGTCACCCAGCTCCTCGGCCCAGACCGGGTCGATGCGCGCGTTCATCCGGGCCCACAGGCGGGTCGTCTCCACGAGCTCCTCCGCCATGACGAACTGCGGCTGCTTGCGGAAGAGGGCAGAGCCCGGACTGATGCCGAAGCGGGCGCCGCGGGCGCCGAGGTACTCGCGTCGTTGTTCGTCGCGCACGCCGACGTGGGAGAGCAGTCCGGCGAGGAGCGACTGGTGGACGGCATCGGCGTCCACCTCGCCCTCCCCGGTCCGCACCCTCCCACGGGTCACGTCCAGACCGACCTGTTTCGCGGCCTGCTTCAGCTGAGCGTGGAGGTCCTGCCACTCCCGGACCCGCAGATAGTGGAGGAACTCCGCCTTGCACATCCGCCGGAAGGCACTCGAGCTGAGGGCTCGCTGCTGCTCCTTGAGGTGGGCCCACAGCTTCAGCCACGAGAGGAAGTCACTCGACTCGTCCGCGAAGCGCTTGTGCGCGGCGTTGGCGAGCTCCTGCTTGTCCTGGGGCCGCTCGCGCGGGTCCTGGATCGACAGTGCGGCGACGATGACCAAGACCTCCCGGAGCACGCCCCGGCGATCCGCCTCGATGACCATCCGCGCGTGCCGCGGGTCGATCGGCAGCGTGGCGATGGTCCGGCCGTATGCCGTGAGCCTGCGTCCCGGACGTCGCCGCCCCTTGGGGGTCGGCTGGGTCTCCTCCTCGGGGGCGAAGGCCTGCAGCTCCTCGAGGAGCCGGATGCCGTCGGTGATCTGTCTGCTGTCCGGGGGGTCGAGGAACGGGAAGCGGGCGATGTCACCGAGCCCGAGCGAGGTCATCTGGAGGATGACCGACGCGAGGTTGGTCCGCAGGATCTCCGGGTCGGTGAACTCCGGGCGCGAGCGGTAGTCGTCCTCGGAGTAGAGGCGGATCGCGATGCCCTCCGAGACGCGGCCGCACCGCCCGGAGCGCTGGTTGGCCGACGCCTGGCTGACCGGCTCGATCGGCAGGCGCTGGACCTTGGTCCGCTGGCTGTAGCGGGAGATCCGGGCCGTGCCGGTGTCGATGACGTAGCGGATCCCCGGGACCGTGAGCGAGGTCTCGGCGACGTTCGTCGCGAGGATGATGCGGCGTCCGGTGTGGGGCTGGAAGACCCGGTGCTGTTCGGCTGCGGAGAGTCGGGCATAGAGCGGCACGACCTCCGTGACGGGAAGCTGCAGCCCGTTCAGCGCGTCGGCCGCGTCGCGGATCTCGCGCTCCCCGGAGAGGAACACGAGGATGTCGCTGCTCGGACCGGCGTGGCGCTCGGTCCAGAGCTCCTCGACCGCCTCGCAGATGCCGGTGATCATGTCGCGCTCGTCGTCGTCCGGCCGGTCCGGGTCGATGAGGGGCCGATAACGAACCTCGACCGGGTAGGTCCGACCGGAGACCTCGATGACCGGTGCCGGGGTGCCGTCGCTGGCCGCGAAGTGCCGGGCGAACCGCTCGGGGTCGATCGTCGCCGACGTGATGATGACCTTGAGGTCGGGGCGCCGCGGCAGGAGCTGCTTGAGGTAGCCCAGGATGAAGTCGATGTTGAGGCTGCGCTCGTGCGCCTCGTCGATGATGATCGTGTCGTAGCGACGCAGCTCCCGGTCGCGCTGGAGCTCCGCGAGGAGGATGCCGTCCGTCATCACCTTGACGAGCGTGTGGCGGGTCGACTGGTCGGTGAACCGCACCTGGTAGCCGATGGTGCTGCCCAGCTCCACCTCGAGCTCCTCGGAGAGCCGCTCCGCGACCGCCCGGGCGGCGATGCGGCGTGGCTGGGTGTGGCCGATGAGCCCGTCCAGCCCGCGGCCGAGCTCGAGGCAGATCTTCGGGATCTGCGTCGTCTTGCCGGACCCCGTCTCACCGGCGATGACGACGACCTGGTGGTCCCGGATGGCGGCTGCGATGTCGTCGCGGCGCTCGACCACCGGAAGATGCTCCGGGTACGAGATGGCGGGGACCAGCCCAGCCCGAGCGGCACGGCGCGCCGCGAGCGCGTCCGAGCTGAGCGGCATACGGCCACGAGCTCTGGCCCCCGAGGATCTGCGCTGACCCGTCGGGGCTCCGGCCCGACGCCGACCGCTTCCGCTGCGCGCGGTCGGCGCGGCTGAACGGTCCTCGGGCATGGGCGACAGGATAGGCGTCCGGAGCCGAGGGTCCGAACTCGTTTCCGATGGAACCGTCGGGCTCCGCGCGAGGTCCGAGCTGCACGAACCGCGCTGTGAGAGGGGCAGGGATGGACACGAGGCCCATGGCGCCGGACCCGCAGCACGACCGGCACGTGGCCTTTCCGGACGGGGCAGGGACCGGTCAGGCGACGTCCAGTCCTCCGCCGACCTCGACCCTGCCGCCGTCGGCCTGGGCGCCCGCGCGGGACCTGCGCCGGCTGCCGCCCCCCTCGACCCCGCCCCTGCCGCCGCCAGCCCCATCAGCCGGGTGGCCCGGGCGAAGGGCCAGACACGCCGGAGGGTGGCTGGTGGGAGCCCTGTTCGCCGTGGCCGTCCTGGGTGACGTGGCCTTCAGCCTCGGGCCGGAGCCGATGAACGACACCCACGTGGAATGGGGTCCGGTCGAGCCGTGGGGAGACGGGTCGCCCGCTGTCCCACCGCCCGTGACGACGGTGTCCACCAGCGCCGACATCGCAGGCGTGCAGTCGGCCGACCTTCCCACCCACCAACCCCCATCCGGAACGACGACGTACCGGGTCGAGGTGGTCGGCAGTGAGCCCGCGGCCACACTCCACCTCATCGGCGGCCACGGAGACGCCGAGATCCCCGAGTCGGTCCTCCCGCTCGTCATCGATGTGAGCACCCACGAGCCGGACAGCCTCGAGTTCGTCCAGGTCCTGGGCGTGCACCTCGAGGACGAGATCCAGTGCCGGGTCTACGTCGGTGAGGAGCTCGTCGCCATCGCCACGGGGCCCGGCCAGGCCGACTGCGCGCTACCCCCCTCGCGCCCGGAGACCTCGTGACCGCAGACCTCCCGGCCGAGCGCCGACGGCCACGCTCAGGTGGGTGTCAGCCCAGCGGCATACGGCCAGGCGTCACACGTCGGTGTCGGGGGTGGCCTCGGAGCCGGCACGACGGTTGTTGATCGCAACCCGCAGGGCCATCGCCTTCTCGAACGCCGTGTGCCAGAACCTGCTGAGCACGAGCTCTCGTTCACCCACCATCTCGACGACGTCCGCGCCCGCGCCGAGCTTGAAGAGCAGCAGGCCGATGAGCGGCGACGTGGCGCCGAGTGAGGTGTTGAAGCCCCGCAGGTCGTAGGACGTGCAGCCCAGGTCGATCGCGTCCTGGATCGCCTGCCACTGGAGCGCATTGCTCGCGCGGGCGTCGCGGTTGCGGCTCGTCGAGCCGCCGTAGAGGTACGAGAAGGTGTCGCCGACCCGGACCATGAGGGCCGACGCCAGCACGTCACCGTCGACATGGGCCTCGTAGATGCGACCGGTGACCTCGTCACCGCCGTCGGAGAAGGCCCGCACCATCTGCTCGAAGTACGACTTCGCCCTCGGCACGAAGTGGTCCCGCTCGGCGGTCTCGACGTAGAGCTGGTGGAACCGCTCGACTCCCTCGACCCCGACCGACCGGACGTGGACGCCCGCCTTGTCGGCCTTCTTGATGTTGCGGCGCCACTGCTGGTTCATCGACCTGAGCGCAGCCTGGGTGTCACGGCCCTCGAGGTCGATGACACAGAGGTAGCGCGGCTGCCCCACCGCCGCGGTGCTCCCCCACCCGATCGGTCGCCAGCCGGTACGGTCGAGCCAGGTCTCCACGCGCCGGGCAACCGGGTTGTCCACCGCGGGCGGGAGGGTAGTGAAGGACATCAGCCCGCCCTCGCTGATCTGCTTCTTGACGACGTCCGGCTGCCATGACCTCGACACCACGGGAAACCCCAGGCGGAGCGCGAAGGCGCCGGAGGTGCGGGCCCAGGCCACCAGCGGGTCCAGCCACGCCCCCGGGTCCTCCGCGACGGCGGTCCACGGCAGAGCCGGACCCTCAGGAAGGTAGGCGAACGAGCGTCGCACCCGGGGCAGGCTCCGCGAGAGGACGAGCCCGGCCCCGACACGCGCCCCCGTCGCGTCGAACCAGCCGAGGTGCACCGTGGTCCAATCGGGCTTGGTGCGCGCCCAGGCCGGGGTCTGCAGGAAGCTCCCCGCCAGCTCGAGCACCGTGGCCCGTGCCTCGTCCGCCGTGATGGCACGGACCGTGAAGGGGCCGGCCGGCCGGCTCGCGTCAGCGGGCTCGGTCGGCTCGGGGAGCCCGGACGGCGTCCCGGGGTTGCTGGTTGCGGTGCGTGCCTCGTCCATGGCGGTCACCCTACCGAGGCCGTGCGGCGCTGCCGGTTCCGCCGGATCCAGAGCAGGCCGAGCACGGGCAGCACCAACGGGACGTAGCCGTATCCCTGTCCGAAGTGCGACCACACCGTCTTGTCCGGGAAACGGTCGGGCGCGGCGTAGGAGACCGCCCCCACGACGAGGACGCCGACGAGCTCGATCACGATGGCCACGGAGGCGATGCGCACCCAGACCCGGTCACCGCGGGCCAGGCCGACCGTGGCGACGATGTAGATGAGCGCGGCGAGGGCTGACAGGAGGTACGGGACCGGGGCCCGGTCGAAGTACTCGACGATCTGGAGGACGCTGCGGCCGGTCGCAGCCAGGGCGAGGAGGCCGTACAGCGCCACGATGAGGCGTCCCGGGCCACGGCCGGTGTGCTGGACTGAGCGCGTCTCAGGCACTGAGGCCCCAGATCTGCTGGATCCGCGCGAGCAGGATGGCCACGACGACCGCCCCGCCGAGCACGACGGCCATGGCCCACTGGGTCTTCTCCTTGATCGCGATGAAGATCGCGACCGGCAGGATGGCGGGGACGGTGAAGAGGTAGGCGAGGAAGGTGGCGCGCTCCGAACCGTCCGCGATGGCACCGGACTGGGACAGCCCGTAGGCGAGCTGGACGAGGAGGCCGAGCTCGATCACGGCGCCGACGAGAACCAACGGGTCGTCCACGAGGCGGCGCCGCGCCAGGTGGTGCACGGCGACCAGGCCGAGCACCCCGGAGGCGATCAGGAGCGACACAGTGAGGGGCGCGAGCACGCCGGAATCCTACGGGTTGGCACCCGACCTCACGAACCCGTGCGCCGCGCCGTAGATTTTCGCCTGTCCGGTCCCTCGACGAAAGGTCGCCCCGTGGTCGCCCAGCGCCCGATCGCCCTCGACCGTGCCGCCGGTGTCCTGCTCGGCGGGGCCTGCGGCGACGCCCTCGGGGTGCCCTACGAGATGGCGGCACCTCCGGTCGGGGAGGCCGTCATGAAGGGGGGCGGCCTCGGCCCCTACGACCCGGGCGAGTGGAGCGACGACACGCAGATGACACTCTGCGTCGCAGATGTCGCCGCTCGAGGGATGGACCTCACCGACGCCGACGCCCTCGACGCCGTCGCCGAAGCCTTCACCGGCTGGCTGGTGGGCGGCGCGACCGACGTCGGCGCCCAGACCCGCACCGTGCTCACGGACGCCGCCCGGCTGGAGGGGCGACCGCACGAACGGCTGACGGCCGCGAGCCTGTCCCTGCACGACCGGACCGGGCTCACGGCGGGCAACGGTGCGCTGATGCGAACGTCGGTGGTCGGCATCTGGAATGTCGGCGACCGGGAGGCCACCGCTCGGGCCGCACGGTCGATTGCGAGGCTGACCCACGCGGACCCGCTCGCCGCTGACTCGTCCGTTCTGTGGTCCGAGGCCATCCGCGTGGCGGTGACAGCCGGCCGCCTCGACCTGGCCTCGGGCCTCGACCTGGTCAGCCCGGAACACCAGGACGACTGGTCCTCGTGGGTCGAGGAGGCGACGGGTGAGGACCCGGGGCGCTTCGTCAACAACGGGTACACCGTCACGGCCCTGCAGGCGGCGTGGGCAGCCATCACGACGACCGACCGCGGCGACCGGTCTCCGATACACCTCCAGCGCGGGCTCCAGGCGGCCGTCCGAGCGGGGCACGACACCGACACCGTGGCGGCGATCGCCGGCTCGCTGCTCGGCGCCCGCTACGGGGCCTCAGGGGTGCCCACCCAGTGGCGGCGCATGGTCCACGGATGGCCGGGTTACCGAGCCCACGACCTCGTGGAGATCGCCGTGTCGACGTGGTCGGGAGGACGCACTCCCGGGACCTGGCCGTCCGTCGCGACGATGGCCGACCCCGCCATCGCCACCCTGGGGCTGCCTCACCCGATCGACCCGGACATCGTCCTCGGCACCATCAGCGACCTCTCGCGCACTCGAGAGCTCGGCGTCCAGGCCGTCGTGTCGCTCTGTCCGGTTGGGCTCGAGGACATTCCCGCCGAGGGCATCCCGTCCCGCGACCACCTCGAGGCCTGGCTCGACGAGGACGACACCGACGACTCGAACCCGCACCTCGACTTCGTCCTCGACGACGTGTCGTCAGCGCTGCGGCAGTTCCGAGCCGAGGGGAAACGGGTCCTCGTCCACTGCCGGGACGCGACACGGCGAACCCCGGCAGTCGCGCTGCGCTACGCGGTCGACCTCGGCGTGGCCCCCGAGCTCGCCGAGCGGTCGATCCGCCAGGCCATGCCGGGGATCCGGGCCGAGGGTCGACTCTGGGAAGTCGCCGCCCACGGCGCGTGACGCCAGGTCAGACCGGGGCAGCCTCCTCCACGAAGCGGCACAGCGCGTTGACCGCGCGCAGCTCCTCCGGGGTGTGGACCGGCGCGTCGAGGAGGATCGGCGACGCCACGACGAGCGCCAGCGCCCGGGCCCTCGAAATGGCGACGTTGAGGCGGTGCACGTCGTAGAGGAACTGCACGCCGCGCGGGGCGAGGGTCGCGCTGGTGCTGCCCATCGCGTAGATGACGACGACGCCCTCCTGGCCCTGGAAGCGGTCGACGGTGCCGACTCGCGCACCGTCCGGCAACGCTCGCCTCAGGGTCGCCACATGCGCGTTGTACGGTGCCACCACGACCACGTCCTCGATCTGCAGACGGGAGGTCACGCCCTGGGCCGACGTCCACGATCCGCGCAGGAGGTCGTCGACGATGCCGCGCACCACCGCCGCCTCGGCGTCGTTCGTCTGCTCGCTGGGCACCTCGTGGTCGACCGGGACCCACCGGATCCCGGTCCCGGAGACCCTCCCCGCAGCCTGGACCTGAACCCTCGCGAGGTCGTGCCCGTCACGGCGGGGCGAGGACACCAGCCGCCCCTCGTAAGCCAGCTCACTGATGAACCGCGTGACGTCCTGGTGCATGCGGTAGGTGCGGTCGAGGAAGACGCCTCGGTCGGCGGGGATGACGTCGTGCTCGCCGATGAGGTGCTCGAGCACCGACGCCCCGGACCCGTAGGGATGCGCCGCCTTGGTCGGCTGCTGCAGCTGCTGCGGGTCACCCAGCAGGACGAGCGAGCCCGCCGACTGGGCCACTGCGACCGCGTTCGCGAGGGAGAACTGGCCGGCCTCGTCGATGACGAGCACGTCGACCGCCCCAGCCAGCTCCTCCCGCGACCACAACCAGGCGGTGCCGCCGACGAGGTTGGCCGCACCGGAGGTGAGCCCGGCGACGACCTGGTCGTTCGTGGCCGGTCGGACCAGCGGGAGCGCTGTGGACCCGCCATGCTCCCCGGTGGTGAGCGCGACACGCGGGTCGGGGTCGTCGCCGCCCCGGTGAAGTGCAAGGCGGCCGACAGCGTCGAGCAGGTTGCGGATCACCGCATGCGAGAGCGCGGTGACGCCCACCCGCAGGCCCCGGTCCAGGAGCCCACGGATCAGGGCAGCCCCGGCGAAGGTCTTTCCTGACCCGGGCGGGCCCTGCACCGCGAGAACCTCGCCGCGGAGCGTGCTGCCGACGCGGACCACGACCTCCGTCGGGCTCTCGCCCGGCCGAGCGGCCAGTCGCTCCGAGCTGGGGACGACACTCGACAGCAGCCGCACCCCCAACGGGGCGTCGCCCGACAGCAGGGCCTCGCCCGTGCGCCGGAGGCTCTCTCGCATCACTTGGTTGTTCAGGGGGCCGGGCGGGTGCAACCCGCGCGGCGACGGCACGCCGGAGCGCCTGCCGATCTTGAGGTCGACCCATCCTTCGACGGCGTCGATCCCCACCACCTCACCGACGCCCGAGTGGGTGTCGACGTCGTGGGCTCGCTCGCCCACCGAAAGGTCGGAGTCCTGGGGCGGAAAGGCGTAGCGCCAGATGGTCGACTGCTTGACCTGGCCCACGGCGAGGGGCGCCATGAGACCACCGATGGCGCTACCCGACTCGATCAGCTCCTCCTGCTCGAGTCGCGCGTACCGGAAGAACTCCCACCACTCAGGTCGGTCCTCGCGGCGGTGCCAGCCGACGCAGCCCGCGAGCAGCACGGCCTGTGGAGTGCCCAGCTCCACGAGCCGGTCAGCCAGGTCGATCTCGGCCGCCTCCGCCTCCCCGATCTCCTCGGCTGGGTCACTGGTCGGGCGAGCGAGGCGGTGCCCCCTGCTCGCGAGCTGGGCCCGGAGCTGCTCCAACCACTCGTGCAGGGCGAGCGTGGACCGGACATCGTCGATGTTGTAGCTGCGGATTTCCGCGAGGATCGGGTGCAGGCCGGTCGACGCGTCGACCTCTGATGCCTCGGGAGCGGCGTCCTCGGCCAGGGACAGCCAGCGCTCGTACTCGACGACGGACGACAGGCCGTCGGACACCTGCCCTTCCGCCGAACGCGCCTGCCCCCAGTAGAAGCTCTCGAGCTTCTTGATGGAGTAGGAGTCCTTGCTGATCCGCACGCCTTGGCGGACGACCGTGTAGAGGTCGACGAACCGCTCGGCCCGCAGCAGCTGGTCGAGCTCGTGCTCCCGGGTTGCGTGCTGGCTCGCCAGCCGCTTGAGGGCGGTCGTCTCGTAGGGGGCGTAGTGGTAGATGTGCATCGCTGGATACTGCGCCCAGCGGGCCGAGAGCCAGTCGATGAGCGCGGTGGTGAGCTGGCCCTCCTGCTCGAAGTCGTGGGCCCAGAACTCGACGAACTCCCCTTGGCGCGTCCAGACACCGGCGAGGTACTCGCGGCCGGCTCCCTCCGCTGCCCAGGGGTCACCCTCGAAGTCGAGGTACACGTCGCCGTCCAGGTCAGGCGCGGGCAGCAGCGCGAGCCCCCGCGGGACCCGCCGCTCGCTGCCTGCCGCGTCGCCCTGCACCGAGTACGGCGGCTCGATGAGCTCGAACTGTGCCGAGCCGGACTCGCGCTCGGCGAGCTGGAGCCGCGCCTGGGCCCGCAGTCGGGCTCGCGCCACGCGGGACAGCGCTCCAGAAAGGACCTCGTCGTCGGCTCCCGCGAGGGCGGCGAGCGTCGAGATGCCAACCGCGAGGAGAGCCGCACGCTGCGCGGTGCGCATTCCCGCCACCTGGTTCAGGTCGTCGCGCTCGAGCCACTCAGCGGCGCAACGCTCCTTCCAGCGGCACTGGCCACAGTGCTGGACGCGGACGGACGCGGTGTCCCGGGGGTTCTCGACGGCATCGAGCAGCTCCTCTCGGCGCCGCCGGGCATAGGGTGCGACATCCACGAGTCGCCAGTGGTGCTCGGCCGAGTCTCCGGTCACGACGGTCAGCCACCGCGGTGGCATCCCTTGCAGCACCTCGAGCCGCGCCGCGTAGGTCGCCATCTGGAGCAAGGCGGGCACCTTGAGCCGGCGCGCCAGCTTCGTGTCTGCGATGTCGTACCGCCATGGTCCGAGGGCGCTCTGCTGGCCCTCCGGCAGGTCGACGCGATGGAGGAAGTCCGCCATGCCGACCCAGTGCCCGTCGTCAAAGGTCGCCTGGTAGACGACGTCGACGCCGCGTCGCATCGCGTCGACCGTGGCAGCCTCGGCCGCGGGCCCGCGCAGACCCAGGGCGGCGATGTCCTCGACGGTCCGACCCTCAGCGAGGAGTCGCTCCACGTAGGCATACTCGTGCTGCAGACCCTTGGTGAAGACGAGGTGGAGGGAGTCGTCGGCGGCCACCGCCGCCGAATGCTGCCCAGCCACTGCGCCCAGGTCCAGCGTGGTGATGTGGGGGCAGGCGACGTGCTTCGTGAGGTCCGTCGGGCTGAGGACCAGTCTGCCGTCGATGCGCTGCATGGCTGCGAGTATGCCGTTCGGCGATGACAGAGGCCGGACGCCGTGGCTCGAGTCGGTGGTGATGGCCCCGGCCGGGTCACGCGGTCGGTCCCGCGGTCGGTCCCGAGGTCGGTCCCGCGGTCGGTCCCGGAGATGGAAACCAGCGACCGCCCCCAGGGAGAAGGGCGGTCGCTGTGCGCTGGCCCGTCGGCCACGTCCTGTCGATTACCGCAGGATGCCGTTGCCGACCTTGCGGCCCCACCACTTGCCGAGCCCCCACGTGTCGCCCGCGTAGGTGGCGGCGACGACCATCAGGGCCACGGCCTCGACCCAGTGGGAGTCCGTGATGGGGTTGGTGGCCCGCTCCTGGTAGAAGGGCAGCTGGGCCAGGTACATGAAGAGGAGGAGGAGGGAGCCGGACCAGGCGGCGATCTTGAGGCCGGCACCCGCCAGGAGTGCGACACCGATGCCGAGCAGTCCGAGCATGAACAGCCAGTCGGACCAGGGCCCGGCGATGTTCGCGAAGAACTGACCGAATGGGTTGTCGCCCTCGGCGCCACCCTTCATGAAGCCTTGGGCCGGCGTGCCACCGTTGAGCCAGGAACGCTCCGACGGGGTGGCGAAGCCGAGTCCGAAGAGCTTGTCGACGAACGCCCAGATGAACGTCCAGCCCATGACGAGGCGGAGGACCGCGAGGAAGCGACGGGCCCAGGCCGAGCGGACGATCTCCTCCTGGAAGGTGACGATGCCGTCGGCTGGGTGCTTGGTGTCGACGTCGTGAACTCGACTGACTTCGTTGTGGTGGATGGTGGCCATGGATCTCATCTCCCGCGGTGTAGGTGATCCGGCAGGGCCTTTGCTGTCGGTACTACACAGTGTAGTAGTGGGCGCTCAAACCCCCCAAATACCGGACAGTGTGATCTAGGAGTCAGTTGCCGGCCGGTGCGCTGGAGATGACCGCGACCGGCCGGGCGGAGACCGCTCAGCGGACGCCGGTGCGAAGCATTCGTGGGACCTCGAGCTCTCCCGGGAACTCCGCCAGCTCGCGGACCAGATCGGCGAGTGCGTCCATCGACCTCGACACCGCGCTGTACGAACCGTCGAGGCGGATCGGACGGCAGAGGATGCGCGTGCCCGCGTTGCGGATGACGATCTCGTTCTCCGGCACGCGCTCCGTGTTGCAGTGCACGAGCAGGCCGGTCGGCAGGCCCATCGCCGCGGTGTATGCGACGAGGTTGAGGTAGTCGCGCGAAGCGAGGTAGCCGTCGGCGCCCATCGAGTAGGAGGCGTCCCCGACGATCACCACCTGTCCCCCACGCCGGACGATGAGGTCGGGCGCCATCGTCAGAGCACGCCCCTCGTCCAGCCACACGTCCTCGTCCGCGTCGATCCGCAGCTCGGGGGCGAGCCGATGGTCGAGCTCCTGGACGATCCACCGCCGGAACAGGTCGTCCATGTCGACCATGAGGCTGTGCGCCAGCTGGTCGCCGGCCTCGTGGCTCAGGGACATGGCCTGCAGCACGAGGCGAGAGAGCCGCATGGCGTCGGCGTAGTGCTCGTTCAGCCGGGTGATCGGTACGGGGACCGCGTGCTTCGTCGCCGGGGTGTCGCAGACCCCGTCGAAGCGGCCGAGCACTCGTAGCGCCTCGCGCCGCACGTCAGGGGCCAGCTGGGGCCACGACAACATCGCCATCAGGGTGCAGCGGAACAGCTGGTTCTCCGCGATGTCAGCCGTGAAGTCGTCAAAGCGGCACCGTGGCTCCGCCGCCGCCCACGGCCGGCGGGCGAACTCCTCCACGAGCAGGCGCCCTCGGATCGTCCGCAGCTGCTCCTCACGCCCGACGTAGCCGTGCACCAGCCCGCGCATGGTGGCTGCATCGATGAGCCGGATCGCAAAGTAGGCCACTCCGTCGACGAGCTCGTCGGTGTCGGACCACGTGACCTGCTCGTGCTCGAACTGCTCCGGGGAGACCCCGGCACTCAACATGGCGAAGAAGTTGGACACCGAGACACGCGGCATGACCCGCACCACGAGACCGGGCACCGCCAGCGCGCCGACCCAGCTCGTCGCGCCGATCGTCACGACGTCCGGATCGGCCGTGGCGTGGATGACGAGCCGTTCCCCCGCGGCCGCCACGAGGGCGGCCCGGGTCTGACGGTCGAGACGGACGGGTCCGGACCGACCGTGCTCCGCGATGGGGGGGAGCTCGATCGTCACGATGTCGGGGTCGCGTGGGGGCCGGACGGGATGGCGAGGTCGAACTGACCGTAGCGAGCCCGGACGTTCTCCCAGCGGAACTGGGCCAGCTCGTGCTCCCGGCCGTAGAGCTGGTCCTCGATGAAGGGGTAGACGTTGTAGTCCCAGATCCGGCGGAGCGTGGCCTCGTCTCCATCGAGACCCGGCCGCATGAAGTACGAGTGGCCGATCTGCAGGTGCGGGCCACGCAGCGCGCGCCGCAGGTCCTCGTTGACCCGGTCGACGAGGTCCGCGACCCACACCGGTCCGTCGTGGGCCTCGAGCCAGCGACGCAGCAGGCCCTCCATCGGCCCGTCGTGCGGCATGAACGGAACGAAGTCGAACCGGCGACGCAGCGCGGCGTCGACGAGGGCGATCGAGCGGTCAGCCGTGTTCATCGTGCCGATGAAGTAGAGGTTGGGGGGCAGCTCGAAGCCCTCGTCAGGGCGGTAGGACGTCTTGACGGAGTGCGACCGGTACTCCAGCAGGAAGAGCAGCTCGCCGAACACGCGCGGCAGGTTCGCGCGGTTGATCTCGTCGATGATCATGATGTGCGGCGTGAGCGGGTCGGCCTCGGCGGCTTCCGCGAGCAGGGCGAGCGGACCCTTGCGCAGCTCGTACACCATCTGCCCCTGGTGGTCGATCTGCGGTCGGAAGCCCTCGAAGAAGTCCTCGTAGGAGCTGCTCGGGTGGAACTGGACGATGTCGCGCTTGGCGGGGTCGGGCTGGAGGGCCAGCGCCAGGCGCTGGGCGAGGTAGGTCTTTCCCGTCCCGGGCGGGCCGTAGAAGATGACCTGCTTCTTCTCCTCCAGCAGGGAGCGGATCTCACGCAGGAACGCCTCGTCGATGAGCAGCTCCTTGGCCGCCTCGCCGAGCGCGTCGTGGTCCGGCATGAGCGCCTTGTCCGACCGGCGCATGAGCCAGTAGGCGAGCTGGGCCTGGCCCCACGGGTCGTCGGCCAACAGCGGGTCGAGCACCTGCCGGAGGAGCGCGTTGGTCTCCACGTGCATGCGGCCCCGGGACTTGCCCTCGGTCCAGCGGGCGGGGCCCCCGAGGCGGGCGAGCATGGCGATCTTGCCCGACTCGCCGGCCAGGGTGAAGAGCGGCAGCCAGTGCTCGGGGTGCGCGATGGCGAAGAGCTTCATGACGACGCTCTCGCTGAACCCCTGGACCGGCAGGTCGTCGGTACCGAGGACCGAGTTGATCCGCTCCTCGTCCCGGCCGTCAGCCCAGAGCAGCTCACGAACCATGAGGCGCAGCTCGTCGATTCCGGCGGCGTCGAGCGCGTTGATCGAGCTGATCAGCACGGACTGGGCGCCGATGTCCCCGTAGCCACGGGTCGACACGATCCGCTTGAACGTCGGGAGGTCGAAGGTCTCGAGCCCTTCGCGGGACAGGGCGGTGGAGAAGACACGCCGCTGCTCCTGGTGCCAGGCATCACGCTCGTTCGGATAGGGCCGCTCGGTCTTGAAGATCTCGAC
Organism: Intrasporangium calvum DSM 43043; assembly: GCF_000184685.1. NCBI lineage: Bacteria > Bacillati > Actinomycetota > Actinomycetes > Micrococcales > Intrasporangiaceae > Intrasporangium > Intrasporangium calvum. Next base: position 1,664,997 of record NC_014830.1, on the reverse strand, counting down.
CTCGGACTCGAGGTCGGCCATCACCGTCAGCTCGACGCTCGGGTCGTCGCCCCCGCCGCGCTGGCTGGACGAGATGAACCGCAGGAGCGGGGTGAGCGCACGAGCCGTCGCAGCGATGTCGTCGGCGAAGTCGGCGCGGCCGAGGGCGGCGCCGTCCTTCCACCACTTCCCGACGAAGGTCTCGCCCCCGGGGTAGTCCCGTCCGACTGGCTCGATCAGGCCCTCGGCAGCCGCACGTCCGTCGTCGTGGACCCGCAGGAAGCTGATGCCGCGCGGCAGGTGCCCCTGGAGCAGCGCTCCGACCTCGCGGTGCTGGTCGTCGCCCTCGCCCTCCCAGCCGCCGTGCAGGCCGAAGCCGACCCCCGCGGGGGTGACCCAGAGCCGGAAGCCGGGCGCGCCGGCCCCTCCGACGAGGATCCACGAGGCGTAGAGGTCGGCGCGGTAGGGCGAGTCGTCGACCGCGTGCTGCTGCAACGCGAGCGTCGGCGCCTCGAGGTAGAGCCCGGTCTCCGCCGACAGCCGCTCGATGAGGCTGTCGGAGAGGTGGTCGGCCTCCCCGCGCAGCTGCCGGGCGAGGTCGGCGGCGCGCTCCTCGTGCCGCTCGCTGGCGTAGCCGGTGGCGGGGCGGTACTCGGCGGCCAGCTCGGCGGCCTCGACACACACGTCGATGGCCTTCGGCGCGATACCGACGAAGGCCTGTGCCTCCTTGAACCACCAGAGGATCCGCGATGCGTAGCGGGGGTCATCCGGACGGAGCGCCGCGCAGAGGGCGGCGAAGGCGACGTAACGCTCGGCGTGGGACAGGCCGCGTTCGAGCCAGCCGAGCCGCTGGAGCATGTGCGGAGCGTTCTCCCACATGACGGGCCACTCGCCGCCGTCGTCGGTCGACCAGAAGAGGGAGAGCACGTAGGCGGTGTGGGCCGGGCTCGGGCTGCGCTGACCGCGTGAGCCGGAGCGGGCGAGGAAGGCATCGACGGCATGGAGCTTGTCCGCCGCGTCCTGGGGCGAGGCGGGCGTCTGCAGAGCGTTCGCGAGCAGCTCGATCACCTCAGCGTGCTCGTCCTCGCTGCGTCGCACCAGGGCGGCCACCCACGGCCCGCCCACTGCGCTGAAGCCGACGTAGGGGCCGTCCTTGCGCGCCCAGTGGCCGAGGGACTCCTTGAACGCCATCAGGTCGCCTGAGGCGACGAGGTCCGCGAGGATCTCTCGCAGCTCGTCGTTGCGCGCTGTGCGCTCCGCGTCCATCTCGGCGAACAGGGCCTTGGCGTCCTGGTCGGCCTCGGCTGCTCGCTCGATGAGCGCGTACTTCGCGCGCCAACGCTTGACGTCGACGCTGTCAGTACGTGTCATGGTGCTCCCTCGTACGCCCCGGGGGCCGGGACGTTCTTGCTGCTGCACACGTGGAGGTACGTGCAGGACCGCGGGCTAGGTTACCTGCCGGTGCTGTACGGAGGAAACGAAGAAACATCCCGCTTTGCCCGTGGGCAGGACCGGTGACGAGGCACCGGTGCGGCCTTCGGGACAATTCATCGAGTATGCCGCTGGGCTGGCCGCTCATGATCGGCGGGGTCCGCTTGCGGCTGGGTCCTCGAGGTCTCGGTCCGGCGCTGCGGGGACGGGCACGGTGACGACCCATTCGCGGTCAGGAGACCCGTCCACTGCTGCCTCGGCGGGGCCGCGAGCGTCCTCCGGACCCCTCCGGTGGACGACCCGCATCGACGTGACCCACGTGATGAGGAAACCAGCGAACGCAGCACCGGCGGGCAGGAGCGCCTTCACGAGAGCCCGGTCACCGGGGTCGTCGCAGCCGGGCTGTCGCCGGGAAGCGACGGAGCCGACGGGTCGCATGGTGAGGCCTCCCCCGGTACTGCCGCGGCTGGGGGCACCGCCCGCCACGCGGGCCCGGGAACCGCCCGCCGCACCGGCTCACGGACACCGACCCGGTCGGCAGCGGGGAACGCGACCAGCGAGCCGGCCACGTACGCCGCCACGGCCCAGAAGAAGACGCTGGGCACGCCACCCGACGCGCCGCGGCCGAGCACGCTCAGCAGGAGTGGTACGAGCACAAGGCCAAGCCACCAAGCCCATCCCATCTCGGTCGAGAGACGGGTTGCCGTCCGGTCGCGGTCCACACGGCGGCCGTGGTCGGCGGGACGGGACATTCGGTTCTCCTCAGCTCTCTCGACGGGCCGTGGCCCGGTCGGACCCGACCGTACCGGCCTGCCCGCCGTGGGTGGTCAGGCAGCCTCGGTCTCGGACGGGCAGGGCAGCGTCGAGACGGACCCGGGGACGGCGACCGCCACCCCGAGCAGCGCCAGCCCACTCGCGCCACAGGCCCCGACGAAGGCCTGCCGCAGGGCGAGGTCGTGCTCGGTCGGCGTCGCGGAGCCCGGTCGGGCGATGACGATGACGACAGCCGGTGCGCCGCCGCGGGCCACGTCGAGGAGGACCTCGCGCAGGATGGACTCGGCCCGAGCTGGAGGTGAGGCCGCGTTGACGCTCTCCAGGGTGAGTGGCTGCATGAGTCGTCCGTCGCCATGGCAGAGGAGCAGCGCGAGACCACCGACGGCACGGAAGGCCTCGAGCACCGCCAGGTCGACCACCCCCTCGAACAGGTCGGGGTCGGTCATCGGACGGCGCGCCCAGTCGCCCGGCAGGCTCTGGAAGGCCTGGCGCCCTCGCCTGGGTGCGGTCTGTTCGGTCGGCTCCCCTGTCGTCATGGACGGCAGCATGGCCCGCCCGCACCCAGCCGCGTGCGACTTGTCCACAGCCCCTCGACCCACCACGAGGCGGGGCCGGGCCAGAGCGCCCGGAAACCGCTTCCGAGCGCGGCTCTGCGACGTACGATCGAAGACACCCCGAGCCGCGGTTCTGCATGGATGACCAGCGGGTTCGGAGCCAACCGCAACCATGCCGACAGGCCGACCGTCATGGCCGGGACCGGTTGCGGCGCGCGCGGCGCTTGGAGGAGGGGACGATGGGATCCGTGGACGAGGCCCTCCCCGCGGGCGTCGGTGCCCACACCACGACCCCCGTGACCCCCGTGACCCCCGTGACCCCCGTGACCCCCGTGACCCCCGTGACCCCCGTGACCCCCGTGACCCCCACGAGGACCGCGACGACCGCCGCCGTGACCGTGAACGGTCGGACCGTCTCGCTCGAGGGGACGACGGCGCACACCTCCGCCCTGGACTGGCTCCGCGAGCAGGGGTTGACCGGGGCGAAGGAGGGCTGCGCCGAGGGTGAGTGCGGCGCCTGCGCGGTGCTCGTTCTCCGGCCCGTGCCTGACCTGGTCCGTGCCGATGAGTTCCTCCCTGCGAACGACCTCCCTCCCAAGGACCTCCCTGCGAACGACCTCCCTCCCAACGACCTCCCTCCCAACGACCTCCCTGCGAACGACCCCACTGCCCCTGGCCGCTCGCAATGGACGGCCGTCACCTCCTGCCTCGTCCCGGCGGCCTCCCTGGACGGCCAGGAGATCCTCACGAGCGAGGGGCTCGGGACGCCCGACGCCCTTCATCCCGTCCAGCGCGTGATGGCCCTTGGGGGAGCCTCCCAGTGCGGCTACTGCACCCCCGGTTTCGTGTGCAGCATGGCTGCGGAGTACTACCGGGGGAGCACCGACGGCTTCGACCTGGAGGCCCTGGCGGGCAACCTCTGCCGATGCACGGGGTACCGCGCCATCCGCGACGCGGCGTTCGCGCTGGGCGAACCCTCCGAGCAGGACGTCTGGGCCGCTCGGCGAGACCGCCCGGCCCCAGCCCTCCGCCGCACCCGCACCGGCAGCCGGGGCGGCGCGTACGCCCGGGCGACCAGCGTCGCCGAGGCGCTGGAGCTCCTGGAGGCCCACGAGGATGCGGTGGTCGTCGCCGGCGGGACCGACTGGGGGGTCGAGGTCAACCTGCGGGCGGCGCGCCCCAGCGTCGTCATCGGGATCGACCGCGTGCCCGAGCTGCGGACCCTCCGGGTCGGCGCCGAGATGATCGAGCTCGGAGCGGGCCTCACGTTCTCGGAGATCGAGGCCGCTCTCGCGGGTCGGGTGCCACTTCTCGCGGACCTCGTCCCGCAGTTCGCGTCGCGACTGATCCGCAACAGTGCGACGCTCGGCGGAAACCTGGCCACGGCCTCCCCCGTCGGCGACGCCGCCCCCGTGCTCCTCGCTCTCGAGGCGTCGGTCGTCCTCATCTCCCGCGAGTCCGAGCGTGAGCTGCCACTCGCCGAGTTCTTCACCGGCTACCGACAGACGGCAAAGCGGCCCGGTGAGCTCATCCGGGCCGTCCGCATCCCGGTGCCGCTCAGCACCGTCACCGGCTTCCAGAAGATCGCCAAACGCCGATTCGACGACATCTCCAGCGTCGCTGTCGCCGCGGCCGTCGAGGTCGAGGACGGGGTGGTGACCAGGGCCCGCATCGGACTGGGCGGCGTGGCCGAGACCTGCATCCGGGCTCGCTCGACGGAGGCCGCCCTCGAGGGGCAGCCCTGGGAGCGGGACACCGTGGCCGTCGCCGCGACCGTCCTGCGTGCCGAGGGGACTCCGCTGGACGACCACCGGGCCAGTGCCGCCTACCGGACCGCGATGCTCGGCACGTCCCTGCTGCGGCTCCACGCCGACCACCCCCACCCCGGGCAGCCCGCCGCCGCGGAGGTGACCCGATGAGCTCGCCGTCGGAGCGACCCCGCGACGCGTCGGTCGGCCTCCCGGTGCCGCACGAGTCGGCCGCACTCCACGTCACGGGGGCCGCCCTCTACACGGACGACCTGGTCGGACGCTTTCCCGGGGTCCTGCACGCCCACCCGGTCCAGGCACCGCACGCCCATGCCCTCGTCACGCGCCTCGACCCCAGCGTGGCCCTGGCCGTGCCCGGCGTCGCTCGCGTGCTCACGGCCGAGGACATGCCCGGCCGCAACGACTCCGGCGTCACGGGGGACCAGCCGCTCTTCCCCATCGAGGTGATGCACCACGGTCACGCCGTCTGCTGGGTGCTGGGCGAGACGCTCGAGGCCGCCCGGCTCGGTGCTGCAGCCATCGCCGCTGACGGCGTGGACTACGACCCGCTTCCGGCGATCGTCACCCTGGGCGAGGCCATCGCCGCCGGGTCCTTCCAGGGCGCCGCTCGGCACCTCCACCGCGGCGACGTCGACGCGGCCCTCGAGCACGCAGCCCACATCTTCAGCGGAGAGATCGAGGTCGCCGGCCAGGAGCACTTCTACCTCGAGACACACGCCTCGATCGCCGTCGTCGACGAGGCAGGGCAGGTCCTCGTCCACAGCAGCACCCAGCACCCGAGTGAGACGCAGGGGATCGTGGCCCACGTCCTCGGCCTGCCCGACCACGCGGTCACGGTGCAGTGCCTTCGGATGGGCGGTGCCTTCGGGGGCAAGGAGGTGCAGTCGCACGGCTTCGCCGCCGTGGCAGCGCTCGGCGCCACCCTCACCGGCCGTCCGGTCCGGGTCCGGCTCACCCGACCCCAGGACGTGACGATGACGGGCAAGCGCCACGGCTTCCACGCCGCCTGGCGCGTCGGGTTCGACGAGGAGGGCCACCTGACCGCACTGGCCGCGATCCTGACGGCGGACGGCGGGTGGAGCCTCGACCTGTCGGAGGCCGTCCTGGCCCGGGCCCTCTGCCACGTCGACAACGCCTACTTCATCCCGAACGTCAGCGTCCACGGCCGGATCGCCTTGACCCACAAGACGTCCCAGACGGCATTTCGTGGTTTCGGCGGCCCGCAGGGCATGCTGATCATCGAGGACATCCTCGGTCGCTGCGCCCCGCAGCTGGGGGTCGAGCCGCACGAGCTGCGCCGTCGGAACTTCTACACGGCGGGCCAGACGACCCCGTACGGGCAGGAGGTCCGTCACCCAGATCGCCTCGTCCGCGTCTGGGACACGCTCGGTGCGAGCGCCGAGCTCGACCGTCGCCGGGCGGAGGTCGCGACGTTCAACGCGGCCCACGCCACCAGCAAGCGCGCGTTGGCGGTGACGCCGGTCAAGTTCGGGATCTCGTTCAACTTCACCCCGCTCAACCAGGCCGGGGCCCTCGTCCATGTCTACAAGGACGGCTCGGTGCTCATCAACCACGGTGGGACGGAGATGGGGCAGGGCCTGCACACCAAGATGATCCAGGTGGCCGCGACGGCTCTCGGCGTTCCCCTCTCCCGGGTGCGCCTGGCCCCGACCCGCACGGACAAGGTCCCCAACACGTCGGCGACCGCCGCGAGCTCTGGCGCTGACCTCAACGGCGGCGCGGTCAAGGACGCCTGTGAGCAGATCCGGGCGCGCCTCGCTCTGGTCGCGGGTGGCCAGGAGCTCCCGTGGGAGGAGCTCGTGGCCAAGGCCTACCTCGCGCGGGTGCAGCTGTGGGCGGCCGGCTACTACCGGACCGAGGGCCTGGCGTGGGACGCCTCGACGGTGCACGGCTCCCCGTTCAAGTACTTCGCCTACGGCGCCGCGGCGGCGGAGGTCGAGGTCGACGGCTTCACCGGCACCTACCGGACCCGCCGGGTCGACATCGTCCACGACGTCGGCGACAGCCTCAACCCGGTCGTCGACCTCGGCCAGGTCGAGGGCGCGTTCGTCCAGGGCGTCGGGTGGCTCACCCTCGAGGACCTGCGCTGGGACGAAGGTGACGGCCCGACGCGCGGCCGCATCACGACCCAGGCGGCCAGCACGTACAAGCTCCCGTCCTTCTCGGAGATGCCGGACGTCTTCAACGTCACGCTCCTCAGCGACGCCCACGAGGACGGCGTCGTGTACGGCTCCAAGGCCGTCGGTGAGCCGCCACTCATGCTCGCCTTCTCGGTCCGCGAGGCGCTGCGACAGGCCGCGGCGGCGTTCGGCCGCCCCGGGGTCGCCGTCGACCTGGCCTCCCCTGCCACGCCGGAGGCCGTCTACTGGGCCGTCGAGCTCGCGCGAAGTGGGCCGCGCGGGGTCGTCCCGACGTCCCCCATGCCGGATGCCGCTGGGCTCCCTCCCGACGACGGCTCGCCGGCTCCCCCGGCAGTTCCGGCCGGAACGGGCCGGGTCCGGACATGAACTGGCTCCGGGCCGTCGAGCACCTGCGAGCAACCCGCCGCCCCGGCGTGCTCGTCACGGTGAGCGCAGTGCGGGGCCACGCTCCTCGCGAGGCGGGCGCCAAGATGGTCGTGGCCGAGGACGACGTCTGGGACACCATCGGCGGGGGCAACCTCGAGGCCACTGCCGTCGCCCGGGCGCGCGCGCTGATCGGCGCGGGAAGCCGCTCCCCGGAGACCCTGGCGGTCTCGCTGAGCGACAAGGCCCCCAGCGAGCACGGTCTGCAGTGCTGCGGCGGCGAGGTCTCGGTGCTGCTGGAGCCGCTCGACGTCGTGCCATCAGTGGTGATCTTCGGGATGGGCAACGTCGGGCTGGAGCTGGCCCGCATCCTCGCGCGTCACGACATCGATCTCCATCTCGTCGACTCGCGCCCCGGCCTCCTCCAGCCGGGCCGGCTCCAGCCGCTCGACGACGCAGTGGCGTCCGTCCAGCTCCACCCCGCGCCGGTGCCCGAGCTCGTCCTCGGCGAGGTGCCCCGCGGCACCCATGTGCTCGTCATGACGCACGACCACGCCGAGGACGCGGCGCTCTGCGACGCCGCGCTCCGGTGCGGCCACCTCGGGTCGATCGGCCTCATCGGCTCTGCGTCGAAGTGGCGTCGCTTCCAGGCGATGCTCGCCCGCGAGGGCCACTCCCCCAGCACGGTCGCACGCATCCGTTCGCCCATCGGCCTGCCCGAGCTCCGCGGCAAGGACCCGGCCACCGTGGCCATCGGGGTCGCCACGGGGCTCGTGCGCACCTTCGAGGAGGACGCCGTGGCCGCGCGATCGCGGCGCACGACGAGAGAGCCGCAGTGACCATCTTCCGAGGGACCGTCCTCGACACTCCCGGCGACGAGGTCGTCGGCACGGTCCGGCTTCGCGCGCAGCCGGATGCCGCTCTGCTCGTCGAGGGCGGCATGGTGACTGCACGCGGCGCCTTCGCGGACGTCGTGGGCGGGCTTCCCTCGGGTGGGCACCACGAGGTGGTGGACCTCCGCGAGGGACTGGTGCTTCCGGGGCTGGTCGACGCCCATGTCCACTACCCGCAGGTCCGGGTGCTCGGGGCACTCGGCATGCCGCTCCTCCAGTGGCTCGAGGAGTGCGCCCTGCCGGAGGAGGCCCGACTCGAGTCGGTCGACTACGCCCGTGGCGTCGCCGCCGAGTTCGTCCACGGGCTCGTCGCTGCGGGAACGACGACGGCTCTCGTCTTCGGGTCGCACTTCGCGGGCGCGGTGGACGCCTTCTTCGAGGCGGCCGCGAGGGCAGGCGTGCGCGTCGCAGCCGGGCTGGTGGCCAGTGACCGTGCCCTCCCCCGGGCGCTGCTGACCACCCCGGACCGGTACTACGAGGAGTCCCTCCACCTCGCCCGCCGCTGGCACCGCACCGGACTGGCCCGGTACGCCGTCACCCCGCGTTTCTCCTACTCGGCCAGCGACGCCCTGCTCGCCGCGTGCTCGTCGGTGCTCACCGACGTCGACGGGGCCTTGTTCACGTCCCATGTCAACGAGAGCAACGCCGAGGTTGCCGCGGTCGCCGCGCTCTTCAGGACAGCCGACAACTACGTCGACACCTATGACCGGCACGGCCTCGTCGGCCCACACACCGTACTGGCGCACAACGTCCACACCACCACTCCGGAGCTGACGCTCCTGTCCGCCCGGGGGTCGGCCGTGGCCCACTGCCCCTCGAGCAACGCCGCCCTCGGCAGCGGCCTCTTCCCGCTCCGGCGCCATGTCGAGCACGGTGTCCGCGTGGCTCTCGGGTCGGACGTCGGCGCAGGCACGGGCTTCTCCCTGTTCAAGGAGGCTTTGCAGGCATACCTCACCCAACGCCTCCTCGGCACCGAGGGGCTGCCCCTGACCGCCCCGGACCTGCTCCATCTCGCGACCCGGTCCGGCGCCGAGGCCCTGGGGCTGGGCGACGAGGTCGGAGACCTCAGCGTGGGCAAGCAGTTCGACGCGGTCTGGGTCCGGCCGCGACGCGGCGATCCATTGGACGTCGGGTTGCGGCACGCGGCCTCGGCTGAGGATGCCCTGGGCCGGGCCCTGACGCTCACGACTCCTGCCGATCTCGGTGGGGTCTGGGTCGGCGGCCAGCAGGTCAGCATCGTGTGCCCATCGCCTCGCGCCTCACCTACCACTCACCTCGCGCGTCACCAGAGGCACAGCCACCCCCACGACCGGCTCGAGTGACCGCGGGTGGAGCTCACGTCGGGGGGGTGTACCGACCGTCGATGGCGGTCCAGCCGCCGTCGACGAACAGCTGGGTGCCGGTGACGAACGACGACGCGTCCGACGCGAGGTAGACGACCGCGCCGGCGAGCTCGTCCGGGCGGGACCACCGACCGAGGGCGCTCTTGGCCGCGTAGGCCTCCGCCCATTCCGGCACGGCCCGGATCGGGGCCGTGAGCGGCGTCGCCACCACCCCGGGGGCGATCGCGTTGACGCGCACGCCGCGGGGCCCGAGCTCGGCCGCGGCGGCGCGCAACAGCTGGACGAGTCCGGCCTTCGTCGCGGCGTAGACACCCTGGCCGGGCTCGACGGTGACCGCGCGGATGGAGCTGAAGGCGATGATGCTGCCCCGCCCGCGAGCGGCCATGCCCGACCCGAAGGCCCGGAGCAGTTGGAACGCCGCCCTCAGGTTGAGGTTGACGACCCGGTCGAAGTCGTCGTCCGAGTAGTCGAGGAGGTGCTTGCGGACGTTCGTTGCTGCGGAGTCCACGAGGACGTCCACGACGCCGAGCTCGGCCGACGCGCGGCGGACGGCGTCACCGTCGAGGACGTCCAGGCGGTAGGCCGAGAGGTCGGGACCGAGCCGGGCCGTCGCCTCGGCGGCCTCCAGATCGCGGTCGGCGCAGACGACGCGCGCACCGTACGCCGCCAGCGCGAGGGCGCTCTCGCGTCCGATCCCGCTGCCCGCGCCGACGACGACCGCCCGTCTCCCGTCGAGCCGGAAGAGGCGGCTGTAGTCCGTGCCCACCGGGACCTCGGACGACGGCGGCATGCTCATGGCCGGGTCCGCGTGCTCGGGCGGATGATCGCCATCCGGGTCACCGTCAGCTCCTCGATGGCGAAGCGCGGGCCCTCCCGGCCCGCTCCCGAGTCCTTGACTCCGCCGTAGGGCATGACGTCGGACCGGAAGCCCGGGACCTCGTTGACGACGACGCCCCCGGTCTCGATTCGCTCGATGGCCCGGAAGGCGGTCTCGAGAGACGTGGTGAAGACGCTCGCGTGCAGCCCGTAGCGCGACTCGTTGACGAGGTCGAGGGCGTCGTCCACCGACGGCACCGACCGCACCGCGACCACGGGCCCGAACACCTCCTCGGCCCACGCCGGCTCGCCCACCGGGACGTCGAGCAGCACGGTCGGCTGCAGCACCCCGTCGCGCACCTCACCGCCCTGGACGAGGGTCGCGCCGGCCGAGACGGCCGACTCCACCCAGCCACGAACCCGCGCTGTCGTCGGGTCGTCGATCAGCGCCGAGACCCGGGTCTCGGGAGACCGGGGATCCCCCACGACGATCTCGGCGAGGCGCCGCCCCAAGGCGCCGAGGAAGGCGTCGCGCACCCGCTCGACCACGACGACGCGCTGCACCGAGATGCAGGCCTGGCCGGAGGCGTAGTAGCCGCCCCGCACCACGGCATCCGCCGCGGCGTCGATGTCCGCGTCCTCGACGACGACGAGGGCGGAGTTCGAGCCGAGCTCCAGGAGCACCTTGGTCGGCGCCGCGTCCCTGGCGATCCGGTGGCCGACGGCGGCGGACCCGGTGAACGAGACGGCCCCCACCCGGCGGTCCGTCGTGAGCGCCATGCCCACGTCCACCCCGCCGGTGACGAGCTGCACGAGCCCCCGAGGACCACCCGCCGCGGCGAGCGCCTCGCGCAGGAGGTGCACGAGCCAGAGCGTCGTCAGCGGCGTCTGCGGAGCCGGCTTGAGGACCACGGGACACCCGGCCGCGAGGGCCGGCGCCACCTTGTGCGAGGCGAGCAGGAGCGGGTAGTTGTAGCCGGCGATCCCCACGACGACGCCGATGGGCCGACGGACCCAGAAGCCGATCAGGCCCTCGCCGCTCGGCAGCAGGTCGAGCGGGACCGTCTCACCGTGCAGCCGGGCGACCTCCTCCGCCGCCGTCGTCAGGGTGAGCAGCGTGCGCTCGACCTCGACGCGGCAGTCCACCAGCGGCTTGCCCGTCTCGAGGACGAGGAGCTGCTCGAACTCCGCTCGCTGCGCCGCCACCGCATCGGCCGCGGCAGCAAGGGCGCGACGGCGGACGTGGGACGGGAGGGAGGCGGCCCGCTCACGGAGCCCAGCGGCATACGAGACCGCTCGGGTGGCGAGCACGCTGGAACCCACCGGTGCCTCCGCGACGAGCTCCCCGGTGAACGGGAACCGCACCGGCGCGGTCGACGCGCCGGGCACCCACTCCTCCCCGATGGGCAGTCCGGACGGATGGGTGAGGACGTGCAGTCCGGTCATGAGCCACCTCCGACGAGCTCCGCCGTGCCCCCGCCGCGCAGCGCCCGTCGCATGCTCGGCGCCGCGCGCAGCAGCTGAGTGGTATAGGGATGCTGCGGCGCAGCGTAGACCTGCTCGGTCCGGCCGATCTCGACGATCTCACCGGCGCACATCACGGCGACACGGTCACACGTGTGGCGCACCACGGACAGGTCATGCGAGACGAGGACGAGGGTCAGACCGAGCTGGTCGACCAGCTCGGTGATGAGGTTGAGCACCTGCGCGCGCACCGACACGTCGAGGGCGCTCACCGGCTCGTCCGCCAGCAGGATCGTGGGCCGCGGCGCGAGGGCCCGGGCGATGGAGATCCGCTGCCGCTGACCGCCGGAGAACTGGTGCGGGAACCGATCTGCGGCCTGGCCAGAAAGTCCCACCGCCTGGAGGAGCTCGAGGACCCGGGCTTCCCGGGCGTCCCGGTCGCCCCCGGTCTCGTCCCCCTGGGCGACGAGCGGCTCGGCGACGATGTCGCGGACGCGCATCCGTGGGTCGAGCGACCCCATCGGGTCCTGGAAGACGACCTGCAGCTGCGACCGGACGAACCGCAGGTCGCGCTCGCGGCGACCGGTGACGTCCATGCCCTCGATGAGGATCTCCCCGCTCGTCGGGCGGTCGAGAGCCGCGATGAGACGCAGCAGCGTCGACTTGCCGGACCCGGACTCCCCGACGATGCCGAACCGCTCGCCCCGACCGACCTCGAAGCTGACTCCTTTGACCGCCTCGACCGGAGGACTCTTGCGCAGCAAGGACGTCCGCGGACGTCGGTAGTGACGCACGACGTCCCGCACGACGATCGACGCACTCATGGCGCGACTCCCGCCGGGTGCACACACGCGTGGCCGTGGCCGGGGTCGGCACTGCTCCACGGCGGCTGGACCGCGCACTCGGTCGTGGCGTGCGCGCAGCGGGTGCGGAAGACGCAGCCCTCCGGGAAGGCACCAGCGGGCGGGACCGAGCCGGGGATCGTCGAGAGCGGCTTCCCACGGGGCGCACTCTCGAGGTCCGACGCCCCGAGCAGTCCCTCGGTGTAGCGGTGGCGGGGGCGGGTGAAGACCTCCGCCACCGCGCCGGCCTCGACGATCCGGCCGCCGTACATGACGAGGACGCGCTCGCAGGCCGTGGCGACGACGGGCAGGTCGTGGGTGACGAGGAGCAGCGCCGCCCGGCGGGCCTCGACGCCCCGGACGATGAGGTCGAGCACCTTGGCCTGCACCGTCACGTCGAGGGCGGTCGTCGGCTCGTCACAGACGAGCAGCTCCGGGTCGTTCGCCAGGGCGATGGCCACGACGACGCGCTGGCGCTGGCCGCCCGAGAGCTGGTGCGGGTAGGCCCGGGCGAGCTCCGCCGGCGTCGGGAGCCCGACCTGGTCGAGGAGGGTGACCACCCGCTCGCGGACCGCGCCCCGCCCGGCTTCGGGTCGCCGACCCCGACCACCGTGGATCAGGATCGTCTCGGCCACCTGCGCTCCGACGCGCATCGTCGGGTTGAGGGCGGTCATCGGCTCCTGGAAGACCATCGACACGTCGTTGCCCCGCACCTTTGCCATGGCGCGCTCGCCGGCTCCGACGACGTCGTGGGCCACCCCGGCGAGGCGCACCGACCCCGTGACGCGCGCCCCTTCGGGCAGCAGGCCGAGCAGCGCCACGCTCGTCAGGGACTTCCCGGAGCCCGACTCGCCGATCAGCCCCACCCGCTCACCACTCCGGATGGAGAAGGTCAGGTCGTGCAGGAGGCCGTGTCGTCCGATCCTCACCGAGAGGCCTCGCACGTCGAGGACGGGGCCAGCGCTCATCGGCGGTCCTCCAGACGCGGGTCGTAGCGATCGCGCAACCCGTCACCGAGCAGGTTGAAGCCGAGGACGGCCAGGGCGATCGCCGAGCCCGGGACGAACGCCAGGCGCGGCGCCGAGAAGAGCAGCTCCTGGCTCTCCTGGAGCATCCGGCCCCAGCTCGGGGTCGGTGGCGGCGTGCCGTAGCCGAGGAAGGACAGCGCCGCCTCGGCGAGGACCGCGATGGCGAAGGCGACCGACGCCTGGACGATGACCAGGCTGCTGACGTTGGGCAGGACGTGCTTCAGCCCGATGCCCCAGGCACTCCGCCCGGCGGCCCGCGCGGCGAGGACGTACTCGCTGCTGAGCACCTGGAGGGCACCGCTGCGCACGAGGCGCGCGAAGCTCGGCACCGTGGCGATCCCGATGGCCACCATGGCGACGAGCGTGCTACCGCCGTAGACGGCGCTGAACATGATCGCGAGCAGGAGGGCCGGGAAGGCGAGGAGCAGATCCATCCCCCGCATCAGCGGCTCGCCGAGCCAGCGCGGCGCCATCGCGGCCACGACCCCGAGGGGAACGCCGAGGAGGCCGGCCACGCCAACGGCGACGACCCCGACGAAGAGAGTCGTCCGGGCCCCCACGAGGATCTGGCTGAGGACGTCGCGGCCGAACTTGTCGCTGCCGAGCCAGTACTCGGGATCGCCGACGTCGCGCAGCCGCGCTCCCGCGTTGACCAGGGTCGGGTCGTGCGGCGTCCACACGAACGACACGAGCGCGAGGACGACCACGAGGCCGACGATGACCGCGCCGACCACGAGACTCGGGCCCGGGCGCCGGCGAACGGGCGGCTGACCGGCGATGGCGGCCTCGCGCGGGTCGAGGGCCTCCGGGAGTGGCGCCGTCATGGCCGACCCACCCGCAGCCGCGGGTCGATGACCACGTAGAGGACGTCCACGACGAAGTTCACGAGCAGCACCGCGAGGACGAGCAGCATGACGATGTCCTGCACGAACACGAGGTCCCGGTTCGACACCTGGTCGAGGAGCAGGCTGCCCAGGCCCGGGATGACGAAGACCCGCTCGACGACGACGGCGCCGATGAGCAGGGTGGAGAGCTGCAGGGCGAGGACCGTGACGACCGGGATCGCCGCGTTGCGGAAACCATGGCGCCACAAGGCCCGGAACGGGCCCAGCCCCTTGGCCCGGGCGGTGCGGATGTAGTCCTCCCGCTGGACGTCGAGGACGGAGCTGCGGACGTAGCGGGTGAGGACGGCACCTTGGACCAGGCCGAGCGAGAGGACCGGCAGGACGAGCTGGCGCAGGAACTGGACCGGGTCCTCGTTCGGCGGGGTCCACCCGTTGGCCGGCAGCCAGCCGAGCCGAACCGCGAAGACGGTGATCAGCAGGATGCCGGCGAGGAACGCCGGCACTGCGACCCCGACCTGTGCCACGGCGGAGAGGACGAGGCCGCTCACCCGCCGGTGGTGCAGCGCCATCAGTGTCCCGACCGGCACGGCGACCACCACGGCGAGGACCATCGCGCAGCCGACCAGCCACAACGTGACCTGCAGACGGTCGAGGATCTGCGGCGCGATCTCGACCTGGGAGACGTAGCTCCGCCCCAGATCGAGTCGGAGCAGGCCCGATACCCAGGAGACGTACTGCTCCACGATCGGGCGGTCGAGCCCGAACTCGGTCCGCAACCGCCCCACCGCCTCCTCCGAGGCGTTGACCCCCAGGGCGACCCGAGCCGGATCTCCGGGCAGGAGAACCATGAAACCGAAGACGAGGGCGGAGCTCACCGCCAGGCTCGCCAGGAGGACGGCGGTCCTGCGGACGAGGTGCAGCAGCATGGTCCCGTCCGACGTCCCTGCTCAGCCGCGGCTGAGGTCGGCGAGGCGGAACGACTCCGTGATGGCGTTCTTCGGCAGGCCGGTGATGCCCTTCTCGGCGACCATGAGGTTGGGCAGGAGGAAGAGGAAGTCACCGGCGGCGTCCTCGGACAGCTCGCGGGCGGCCTTCTTCATCAGGTCCACCTGCTGGTCTACCGTCCCCGCGTCGGCCGCGGCGAGGTCGGCCTGGAGCTGCTTGTTGTCGTAGCGCGTGTAGTAGTCCGGGTTGCCGAAGACCGCGGCGAGGTCGCGGGGCTCGACGTGCGCGACGATCGACATGTCGTAGTCGGCGTCCGTGAAGACGGTGCTCAGCCACACGGCGGGGAACTCGAGCTGGTCGAGGTCGACCGTGAAGCCGGCCTGCTCGAGCTGGCTCTTGACGACCTGGCCGCACGACGTCGCGTAGGGCAAGGACGGCAGCCGCAGCCGCAGGGCGGTGGACGCGACCCCGGTCTCCGCGACGAGCGCCTTGGCCTTCGCGAGGTCGTAGGGGTACAGGCCGGTGAGGTCCTCGTACCAGGGGTCGGTCGGCGGCACCATGCTGCCGATGAGCGTGCCGCGGCCGGCCCAGCACGTGTCGAGCAGGGCGCGGTGGTCGATCGCGTGGCGCACCGCCTGCCGCACCTTGAGGTCGTTCATCGGCGCCTTGCCGTTGTTGAACGACAGGAGCACCTCGCCGTTCGTCGTGCCCTCGGTGATCTCGAACCGGTCGTTGCCCTCGAACTGCTGGAGCGACTCGGGGGCCTGCACCGTGCCGATGACGTCGATCGTGCCGGTGAGCAAGGCGTTGTTCAGCGCGGACGGGTCCTTGAAGTACTTGAGGGTGACGTCCTGGAAGAACGGCTTGGTCCCCCAGTAGTCCGGGTTCGCGGCGAACGAGATGGAGTCGCCGCGACGCCACTCCGTGAAGACGTAGGGACCCGTGCCCACTGGTTTGGCTGCGAGGTCCGCGACTCCCTGCTCGGTCATCATCGCGCCCACGCGGGTCGACATCTTGTAGAGCCAGTTGTTGCTCGGCTTGGCCAGCGTCACCTCGAGCTGGGTGTCGCTCACGGCCTTCGCCGCGGCGACGACGTCCATGGCCGACTTCAGCGAGACGGTCCAGTCGCTCTTGACGCGGTTGATGGAGAACGCGGCGTCCTTGGCCGTGAAGGGCCGCCCGTTGGTGAATTTCGCGCCCTGGACGAGGTCGAAAGTGTAGGTCTTCTGGTCCTCGGAGACGCGCCACCCGGACGCGAGCGCCGGCTGGAGCTCACCGGACTGGTCGACCTTGACGAGCGTCTCGTAGACGTTGTCGAGCAACGCCTGCGGGATGGCCGCGCCGTCCTTGGTCGTGAAGTCGAGGCTGACCGGCTCGGCGACGAGACCGACGGTCAGCGACGTGCCGACCTTCCCACCGGCACCGGTGGTCGCGGCGCCGTCCGAGGTCCCCGACCCGGCGGAGCAGGCTGCGGTGAGGGCGAGGAGCAGGACGCTCCCGCTGGCGGCGACCCGGCTCGGCGTCATCGTGGCTCCATCCCGTCAACGGTGTCCCGCTGGTCTGGCCAGTGGACTTTTCGGCGTTGACGGCTACCGTTTCCGGCAATGGTCCGGATGTCAAGGGAGGACACGACACCGAGCTCGGAAGGGAGGTGACCGCGAGTGGAGCAGAACCCGGCCGGGCGCCCGGCGAGCCTGACGGCGCAAGCGCTCTCAGCGGCATACGCCTCGCTCTCGCTCTCCCCCGTGGACGTCGTCAGAGACGTCGCCGACGTGGTCGCGGAGCGGGAGCCCGAGCTCAACGCCTTCTGGCGTTACGACCTCGACGCGGCGCTGTATGCCGCTGAGCTGAGTGCCGCTCGCTGGCGCGCGGGTGCCCCGCTGGGTCCGATCGACGGGGTCCCCGTCACGGTCAAGGAGAACCTCGCTCGGGCCGGGGTGCCGATGCCCGCCGGCAACGCCGGGGTGGCGCCGGTGGTCCCCGAGCGCAGCTGCCCCGTCGTCGAGCGGATCGAGGAGTCGGGCGGGGTCATCCTCGGCTCCACGGTCATGCCCGACTGGGGCATGCTCTCCTCCGGCGTCTCCAGCCTCCACGGCGTCACGCGCAGCCCGTGGGACCCGCGCCTGACGACGGGAGGGTCCAGTTCCGGCGCGGGCGCCGCTGCCGCGGGGGGCTACGGGCCGCTCCACGTCGGCACCGACATCGGCGGCTCCATCCGCCTCCCCGGGACCTGGCTCGGCCTCACCACGCTCAAGCCCAGCGCCGGCCGGGTGCCGCTCGACGCCCCCTACCTCGGGCGGGTCGCGGGGCCCATGACGCGCACTGCGACCGACGCCGCGCTGCTCCTCGCGGTGATCAGCCGGCCCGACCCGAGGGACTGGACGGCCCTCCCGCCGGGACAGCTCGAGCTCGACGACCTCACGGCCGGCGGGACCTACGACGTGGCGGGCCTACGGGTCGGACTCCACGTGGACGCCGGCTGCGGGCTCACCGTCGCGTCGGACATCCGGGCGGCGGTGGAGGCGGCAGCCGGCGTGTTCGAAGCGGCCGGAGCCCGCGTCGAGCCGGTGGCGCCCTTCCTCACCGCTGAGCTGCTGCGTCGACTCGACGAGTTCTGGCGGGTGCGCTCACTCGTCGACCTCGAGGCCCTCGACCCCTCGGGCCGGTCCCGCGTGCTGCCCTTCATCCGACGGTGGGTCGAGGCGGCGCGAGACGTGTCGGCCGGCGAGCTGATGCGCGACTACACGGCCATCATGCGCCTCCAGGAGGTGACGGCCCGCGCCACCGAGCCCTTCGACCTCGTCCTGTCACCGGTGGCCCCGGTGGCGGCCTTCCCCGCCGAGTGGCCGATGCCCTGGGGGGACTCCGACGAGGGAATGGCCCACATCGGGTTCACCGCGCCCTACAACCTGTCCGGCCAGCCCGCCGCGTCCGTCAACTGCGGCTTCCTGATCGACGGGCGGGCCGTCGGCCTGCAGGTGTCGGGGCGACGGTTCGACGACGTGGGCGTGCTCCGTGCCGTGCACTGGTTCGAGCAGCACCGCAGCGCCGAGGCCGCTCCTGCCTTCCCCATCCCTGCCGGCCCGCGGAGTCGGTGAGCCGGCCCACCCGCACTGGTCGACGGGCGCCGGCCCGCCGTGGACCTGACGCCAGTCGGTCGCAGCGGCCAGCGCGCCGTCCACCTGCGTGGCGAGGAGGACCGGATGGGGCACCCGGTAGGCCCGGGACAGGAACCGGCACACCTGTGCGGCGACCTCGGCGGCGTCGCCACGAGCCCGGCGCAGCTCCCACAGCACGACGCCTCGCCCGTTCCGCACCGCCACCGACCACGCCTGCGCCAGTGCCTGCTGCTCCAGGTCGGCGACACGGTACCGAGCACCGAGGACGCTGTTTCCCGTGGCGGAGGCGAGCAGGGACCCGTCCGTCTCGACGTAGAGGTCGACCGACGGCCCGAGTCCGTCCTCCCGACTCGGGCGCCGGAGCCCGATGGCCAGCACGGCACCCGGCGTCAGGTGCGCGATCCGCTCTGCGAGCCACTGCTCGTAGGTCGACCACGCCTGCTCGAGCGCGCGCCTGTCATCACCGCGAATCTCCATCTGCCCTCTCCCCGCACGGCACACCCGCTCGGGCCCTCGTTCGGACCACGGCTGGAGGCTTTCACCGGCCACCGACACCGGCACCGGGTCCTGCAGACCACGCCAGACCACGCCGGACAGCCCAGGCGGGGGTCGGGGGAACCCATGTCGGTGGCCACCGGCAGAATGCGGGGTCCACGCGGTGGAGCGCGGGACACGGGCGAGAACTGAGGAGCAGGTGTGGCAGTGAGCACGAGTGGCGCGGGGCCGTCGATCGAGCAGCGGATCGCCGAGGAGCTCGGCGTCCGCCGAGGCCAGGTCCAGGCCGCCGTCGGGCTCCTCGACGGAGGCGCGACCGTCCCCTTCGTCGCGCGCTACCGCAAGGAGGTCACCGAGGGCCTCGACGACGCCCAGCTGCGGTCACTCGAGGAGCGCCTCGGCTACCTGCGCGAGCTCGAGGAGCGACGCCGGACGGTGCTCGCCTCCATCGACGAGCAGGGCAAGCTCACCGACGAGCTCCGCACCCAGCTGCTGGCCGCCGAGACGAAGGCACGGCTCGAGGACATCTACCTCCCGTACAAGCCGAAACGGCGCACCCGGGCCCAGACCGCCAAGGAGTCCGGCCTCGAGCCGCTCGCCGACGGGCTGCTCGGCGACCCGACGGTCTCGCCGCTGGCCGCGGCGGCCGCCTTCGTCGACGCGTCGAAAGGGGTGGCCGACGCCGCAGCCGCCCTCGACGGGGCCCGGGCCATCCTCGTCGAACGCTTCGCCGAGGACGCCGACCTCGTCGGCGTCCTGCGCGAGCGGATGTGGTCGCGCGGGCACCTCACGGCCAAGGTCCGCGCGGGGAAGGAGGCCGAGGGTGCGAAGTTCTCCGACTACTTCGACTTCTCCGAGCCGTTCCCGAAGATGCCGTCCCACCGCATCCTCGCCATGCTCAGGGGCGAGAAGGAGGAGGTCCTGAGCCTGACCGTCGACCCCCTCCCGCCTGCGGACGGGCCGGCGACCGGGCCGACGGAGTACGAGCGGGCCATCGCGGCCCGCTTCGGGATCTCGGACCGGGGCCGTCCGGCCGACGCCTGGCTCGGCGACACCGTGCGGTGGGCCTGGCGCACCAAGCTGCTCGTCCACCTCGGGATCGACCTGCGGATGCGGCTGCGCAGGTCGGCCGAGGAGGAGGCGGTCCGCGTCTTCGCCGCGAACCTGCGCGACCTGCTCCTCGCCGCTCCCGCCGGAACCCGCGCCACGATGGGTCTCGACCCCGGCTTCCGCACCGGCGTCAAGGTCGCCGTGGTCGACGCGACGGGCAAGGTCGTCGCCACCGACGTCATCCACCCGCACGTGCCGCAGAACCAGTGGGACCGGTCGATCGCCACCCTCGCCCGCCTCTGCGGAGACCACCACGTCGACCTCATCGCCATCGGCAACGGCACGGCGTCGCGAGAGACCGACCGCCTGGCCCAGGATCTCGTCAAGCGGCACCCGGACCTCAAGGTCACCCCTGCCGTCGTGTCTGAGGCGGGCGCATCCGTCTACTCCGCCTCCGCCTACGCCTCGGAGGAGCTGCCGGGGCTCGATGTGTCCCTCCGCGGAGCAGTGTCGATCGCGCGGCGGCTCCAGGACCCGCTCGCCGAGCTCGTCAAGATCGAGCCGAGGGCGATCGGTGTCGGGCAGTACCAGCACGACCTCTCACAGACATCCCTGTCCCGGTCCCTCGACGCCGTGGTCGAGGACTGCGTCAACGCCGTGGGCGTCGACGTCAACACCGCCTCGGCTCCGCTCCTTCGACGCGTCTCCGGCATCACCGCCGGGCTTGCGGACGGCATCGTCGCGCACCGGGACACCAACGGCCCATTCCGGACGAGGTCGGCGCTCAAGGAGGTCCCGCGCCTCGGCGCCAAGGCCTTCGAGCAGGCTGCCGGCTTCCTCCGCATCCCCGACGGTGACGACCCGTTGGACTCCTCGGCGGTCCACCCCGAGGCCTACCCGGTGGTCCGGCGCATCCTCACCGAGACCGGCTTCGAGCTGCGTCAGCTCATCGGCAACACCGCTGTGCTGCACCGACTCCGCCCGGAGGCCTTCGTCGACGACCGGTTCGGCCTCCCCACCGTCACCGACATCCTCTCCGAGCTCGACAAGCCGGGCCGCGACCCACGACCCGCCTTCCGCACCGCCAGCTTCAAGGAGGGCGTCGAGGAGCTGAAGGACCTCAGGCCGGGCATGACGCTCGAGGGCGTCGTCACCAACGTCGCCGCGTTCGGCGCGTTCATCGACGTCGGCGTCCACCAGGACGGCCTCGCCCACGTCTCCGCGCTCTCCCACCGCTTCGTCTCCGACCCCAGAGAGGTCGTCAAGCCGGGCGACGTCGTCACCTGCAAGGTTCTCGACGTGGACCTCGTCCGGAAGCGGATCTCCCTGAGCCTGCGCCTCGACGACGAGGTGGCTCCGCCTGGCCGGGCGTCGACTGCGACACCGGATGACGGGGGGGCGCGTCCGGGTGCGGGACGGCGCCCTGGCCGGGATGGTCGCGATGGTCGGGATGGCCGGCGTGGTCGGGCCGGTACACCCTCATCGGGTGCCCGCGGCTCGCGGGAGGACCCGCCACCGACCAGCGCTGTCGCAGACGCCCTCCGGCGCGCCGGCTACCAGGGCTGACGGGGCACCCGGGGATGTCGACGTGCGGGAAGCCAGCCCAGCGGCATACGTCACTCAAACTGGCTCTTGTCCTCAGGCCGGATCCTTGGTCGACTGTGAGTGGTGGGTCCAGCCCATCCGGGGCCGGACCCGCCGCGGACCGGAGGTACCCATGACCAGTGAGACGCAGTTGATCCCTGAGGACGCAGAACTCGAGGGGTCGCCGGCTGGTGTGCACGCGAGCACCACCGTTGCGGCCCCGCTCGAAAGCGTGTGGGAGCACCTGATCAGCCCGCAGGGCACGGAGGCGCTGCTCGGCACCGGCGCCCGCCTCGCGACGAAGGGCGAGCCCTGGCACAGCGCGGAAGGCCCGTGTGGCGTCCTGCGCAGCTACCACCCTCTGGAACAGATCCGCGTCTCGTGGCACCCCAACGAGGACGGCCCGCTCAGCATCGTCGACCTCCAGCTGCGGCGCGAGGGTGACGGCACCCGCCTCGACCTCTTCCACGAGGGACGCGGGATCGCCGAGGACGGCCAGAGCGACAAGGCCCGCTGGGACGACGCCCTCGGACGGCTCACCAGCTCGATCGCGAGCTGAGCGCCACCCGCCGCTGACGCGGCCCGGCCGATGCCGCTGGGCCCGGCCGCGTCAACAGGCGTCCTCCCGCTCCCGCCCGAAGGCACAGGGTCGGCTCAACGAACGACCATGACGGGGCACACGGCGTCGTGGATGACCCGGTGGCTCACGGAGCCGAGCAGCATCCCCGTGAACCCGCCGCGTCCCCGCGACCCGACAACGACGAGCCCGGCATCCTGTCCCAGCCCCGCGAGCACCGAACCCGGGTCACCCAGGACCGCCTCGGTCGTCACGTCGAGTGACGGGTGGGTCCGGCGCACGCGTTCGCCTTCACGCTCGACGCCCTCGCGGGCCCAGCCGAGAATGGTGTCCGGGTCCTCGAGAGCCGCACCACCCGCGCCGGCCTCGATCACGGTCCACGTGCTGGGGATGACCGGTTCGGCGACCCGGACGATGGTCAACCGGGCCCCGCTCTGAGCAGCGACCTCCGCGGCGGCGTCGACGGCCCGCTGGGACCCCGGTGACTCGTCGCTCCCCACGAGCACCGGGTGCTCCGGGTCCGGTCGGCTCGGCTCGGGAAGGTCCTCCACGTCCTCGCCCGCCGGGCCGCGCACGACGACGACCGGGCAGTGGGAGTGCGCGGTGACGGCGTAGGACGTGGAGCCGAGCAGCCCACCGAGGAGGCGGCCACGACCACGGCTGCCGACGACGACGAGGTCAGCGTCCCGTGACGCCTCGATGATCTGGCCGGCGGCGCTCCCCAGCCAGTACTGGGTCTCGATCTGGTTCACCTCGAGGACCTTCTCGGCCCGGCGGGCCCCGTCGGCGACGATCTCTCGCGCCGTCCGCTCGAAGAGGGGCTGGGCCTGCGCCAGGTCCATCGCGGGGAAGCCGGTGCCGGTCGTGCTGATTCCGTGCACGATGGTCAGCGGGCGCCCTCGCTCACGGGCCGTCTCGATGGCCCAGTCGAGGGCCAGCACGGACGCAGCGGAGCCGTCGTAGCCCACGACGATGCCGTGCCCGAGGTGGTGGTTGGCGGTCTCGGTGGTGGTGGCGTTCTCGCTCATCGTCGGCGCCTCTCCGGTCGTCCCGTGACTGATGCCACGTCCGCCCGCCGGATCGGCCCGTCGGGCCACCTCCATCCTCTCCCCCTCCGGCTCGCCGCACCGTGCGGTGTGAGCGGCCAGACACGACCGGCGCGCTCACAGCCGGCGGCACGCTGCGCGTCAGAGGCCGAGCTGCCTCGCGACCGCGTCGCCCCCCATGGCGCGGATGACGTCAGGATCCCCGACGACGACGAGACGGTCGGTCGCGCGCGACATCCCGACGTAGAGCTTCTCCCGGCCGCGGTCGGCGTTGTCCGTGTTGATGCAGAGGACCACGGCCTTGCGCTCCAGGCCCTTGCAGCCGAGCACGTGGCCGTAGAACACGTCCTCGTCCTCCCAGAACGACCGCCAGTAGCCGATCTGGCCGTCCGTGTCCTGACGCTCCGCCTGGACACGGTGCCGGGATCCCATGGTCAGCAGGGCGATGTGCTCGGGCCGCCACCCGTCGTCGAGCAGGGCCCCGACCGCGTCGTCGGCCGCATCGACGGCGGCCTCGGTCTCACAGGGGACGACGACGACGTCGGGGCCCTCCCCACCGCGAAGCGTCATCCGCATCGGGGTGAGCGGACCGAAGGCCCTGGCGATCTGCCGGGTGTTGCGCAGGTTGTGGTCGAGGACCAGCGGCACGAGCGGGACGGGTGGTTGCCCGTAGCGCGGGAAGATCCGCTGGTTCTCGTCGCTGTAGACGTAGACCCCACCGGTCTCCTCGTCCTTGAGCGACTTCATCAGCGGGTTCCACCAGTGGTCGGCGAAGTCCTGTGCCTCGTCGACGATGATCGCGTCGAACCGCCTGCTCTCCGGCAGCCGCTCGGCCACCGCCGCCATCTGCGCCGCGAGGTCGCGCTCCCAGAAGTCGCGGTCGTTGCGGTCGTGGGCCGTGGCGATGCCCCACTCGTTGGCCAGGTCCTCGAAGGACCCCGCGAAGGCCGGGCGGTGACGGTGCGGCGCCGCCTGGAGCTGGCGCTTGAAGTACTGCGAGAGGCCGATCGAGTAGCAGAGCAACGCCACCCGCTGGGGTCGGCGCTCCCCCTGGCCCCGGGTGAGGTCCTTGGCCTGCGTCAGCGCGAGGATCGTCTTCCCCGAGCCGGCTCCGCCCCGCACCTCCATCCGGTGGATGAGTCGCGTCACCTTGAGCAGCTCGGCCTGCTCGCGCGTCAGTCGGTCCGCCACCGACTCACGCTCGTCGGCCTCGGCTGCGCCGTCCGGCGCGGGCAGCCAGCGGCCCGTGAGGATCTCCTGGATGAGGTGGACGTCCTCGTGGGTCGGTACGCGCTGGTCGTTCTGCTGCAGCGCGACGACGTCGTGGATGCGACCGGCGAGGTCGTCGAGGTCGTCACGCCCGCTGACCATCCACCGCGGGCAGTCCGGAGTGGCGAAGTCCGGGCTGAGATGGGTGAACGGCACGACGAGCGCATGGCCGAACCGCACCCGGCTGCGCTGGTTCTTCCAACGAGGATCAGCCTCGATGAAGTCCCTCAGGGCGTACCTGCCGTCGCGGGCCTGCTCCACCGGCCGGATTCGGCTGGTGCGGTTGCGCCCCCCGGACCACCATTGTCCTTGGCCGTCCACCGAGACGCTGCCGCCCTTCACCTCGACGACGACGACCCCGACGTCCGGCATGAGCGCGACGACGTCGAGCTCGTGGTCCTTCTGGGTGCTCGTCAACCGGAGATTCGGGATGAGGACCGTGCCCGGGGGCACCTGGCTCGTGAGCCGGTCCCAGACCACCTGCTCCGCCTCGCTGGCGAAGCCATGCGCCGTCTCGTCACTGCCGCTCTGGCCCCCGCGCTCCCAGCTGTCCACAGGTCCGCACCTTAGCCACCCTCGCGTCGCTCCGCAGGAGGATGCGCACCCGGATGCTCAGCGGACGACCATCACGGGCGACGTCGCGTGGTGAATGACCGTATGGCTCACCGAGCCGAGCAGCATGCCGGCGAAGCCCCCTCGCCCGCGCGAACCGACGACGACGAGGCCCGCACCGGCCCCGACCCGTGCGATGGCCAGCCCCGGACTGTCCTCGACGACCTCGAAGGTCACCACCAGAGTGGGGTGTGCCCGTGTGACTCGCTCGACCAGCTCGGCCGTCGCGTCGGCCGCGTAGCCGCGCAGCTCGTCGGCGAACCGCGCATGGTCGATGGCGTACGCCTCGCCGTACACCATCGGGCCCAGCTCCGGCTGCGTGTGCAGATCCACCGAGGGGTGAATGGCACGGACGAGGTGGAGGGGCGCTCCCGCCCTGGCGGCGACCTCCCCCGCGCGGTCGAGGGCGTGGAGGGCCGCCTCGGAGTCGTCGACGCCGACGACCACCCGGTGCTCGGCGTCGGGATGGAGGGAGGCCTCCCCGCGCACCACCACAGCGGGACATCGCGCGTGGGCGGTCACGGTGTACGACGTCGATCCGAGCAGACCCCCGAGCAGGCGGCCGCGCCCATGAGAGCCGGTGACGACGAGGTGGGCGGTCTCGCTCGCGGTCACGAGCTCCCCGGCAGCGCCTCCCAGGATGCTGCTGCCGGTGACCTTCGCGCGGCCGAGGACGAGCGCGGCACGCTCCACTGCCCCGGCCACGACCTCGTCGGCTGCATCCGCGATCAGCTCACTCTGCTGGTCGGGCGGCGCCGGACCCAGCACGGGAACATGGGCGAGGTCGTAGCAGTGCAGGATGGTCAGCGGACGGTCCTCCCGGAGCGCCGTCTCGACAGCCCAGTCCAGGGCGGGCTCCGACCCGTCCATGCCGCTGTAGCCCACGACGATCCGTCGGCTGTCCGGTGACTCGGTGGAGCCGGTCTCCCCGCTCATGGTCGTCCTTCCAGGTCGAGCCGGACCCGTCGACCGGCCCTGAGGCCATTATCTCCCCGGGAGCCGCGTCCGTTCCGGGACGACGCACGAAGATGCCGCGCGTCGCCGCAGGTCAGACCACGCGCCCCTGCGGGGCGTTCAGCTGGGTCAGCTCGGCGTCCCGCTCGACGACGTCGCCGAGCACCTCGTCGACGAGCGCCATCAGCTCGGGTGCCAGCTCGACCCCGGCTGCCTTGACGTTCTCCTTCACCTGCTCCGGACGCGATGCGCCGATGATGGCGGCGGCGACGTTGGGGTTCTGGAGGACCCAGGCGACCGCCAGCTGTGCCAGGGTGAGGCCCGCCTCGTCCGCGACCGGTTGCAGCCCCTGGACCCGATGGAGCACGTCGTCGCGCAGGAACCGCTTGACGAAGTCGGCCCCGCCCTTCTCATCGGTGGCTCGCGATCCCTCAGGCACCGGCTCCCCCGGCACGTACTTGCCGGTGAGGACGCCTTGGGCGACGGGGCTGAAGACGATCTGGCTCACGCCGAGCTCCTCGCTCGCCGGGACGACCTCGTCCTCGATGACCCGCCAGAGCATGGAGTACTGGGGCTGGTTCGACACGAGCTGGAAGCCGAGCTCGCGACTGAGTCGCACGCCCTCGCGGATCTGCTCCGCCGTCCACTCACTCACCCCGATGTAGAGCGCCTTGCCCTGGCGGACGATGTCGGCGAAGGCCTGCATCGTCTCCGCCAACGGCGTCTCGGTGTCGTACCGGTGCGCCTGGTAGACGTCGACGTAGTCGGTCTGCAGCCGCGTGAGGGAACCGTTGATCGACTCCATGATGTGCTTTCGCGACAGACCTGTGTCGTTCTTGCCCTTGGGCCCGGTGGGCCAGTACACCTTCGTGAGGATCTCGAGGCTCTCCCGGCGTTCGCCCTTGAGCGCCTCACCGAGCACGACCTCTGCTGCGGTGTTCGCGTAGACGTCTGCCGTGTCGAAGGTGGAGATGCCCGCATCGAGCGCAGCGCGCACGCACTGCACCGCCACGTCGTTCTCCACCTGGGACGCGTGCGTCAGCCAGTTGCCGTAGGTGATCGCCGAGACCTTGAGACCACTGTTGCCGAGATACCGGTATTCCATGCACCCACCGTACGGGTGCCCTCCTCTCGGTCGGCGACGGCGGGGCCCCTACCGCACGCCGGCGCGCCGGGAGCCGTTGCGCTGCCGGATCTCCTCCTGCTGCTCGATGAGCTGCTCGCGCTTGCGGGCCTTCTTCACGGACGCCTCCGTGCCGCGAGGTGGCAGCTGGATCGCCTCCTCCGCGGGGATCCCCGCCTGCAGCTCGCGTCCGCGCTCCATCTCCGCGTCGACCTCGGCGCCGAAGAGGAGGGCGAGGTTCATCAGCCACATCCAGAGCAGGAAGACGATGACGCCGGCCAGCGAACCGTAGGTCTTGTCGTAGTTCGAGAAGCCCGAGACGTAGAAACCGAACCCGACCGAGGCGACGATGGCCGCCAGGATCGCGATGACGGCCCCGACGGACAGCCACCGGAACCGCGGCTGCTTGACGTTGGGGGTCGCCCAGTAGAGCAGGGCGACCATGGCGATGACGAGGATCAGGATGACCGGCCACTTCGCGATGCTCCACGTCGTGACCGCCGCGCCGCCCAGACCGATCGTGTCACCGACGGCGCGAGCCAGGTCGCCGGTCAGCACCAGACCGAGGAGGATCAGGGCCGCCATGATGACGAAGGCGACCGTCAAGGCGAGGTTGAGCGGACGCAGCCGGATGAAGGGGCGCCCCTCGTCCACCCCGTAGATGCGGTTCATCGCCCGGCCGAAGGCGCCGACGTAGCCCGAGGCCGACCAGACAGCCCCGACGAGCCCCACGACGAGCGTCAGGCCGGCCGCGCCGGAGTTGACCATGTCGGTGATGGGTCCGCGCAGGGTGTCCGCCGAGTCCCCCTGCCCGACGGCCTCGAGGATGTCGAGGAGACTCTCGACGGTCGACCGCCCCCGGCCGAAGACCCCGAGGAGCGAGACGAGGGCGAGGAGGCCCGGGAAGATCGACAGCACGCCGTAGTACGTCAGCCCCGCCGCGAGGTCCGTGCACTCGTCATGGCCGAACTCGTGGGCCGCCCGCTTGAGGCTGGTCCGCCAGATCTTCGGACGCAGGTCCGGTGGCGACTCGGGCTTGCGGGGGTGGTCGGGGGCGAGGGCGGTCTCGGCCCGCTCCACACTCTCACCTTCGTTCATCGTGGGGACTCCTTCGGCTCCGCCGGCTCACGCGGTCCCTACCCCGCTACCCAGCCTGTGGGAAACGCACACCGCAGCCCCCGTCGAGCCGGAACACCACGCCCGCCTCGCACGTTGTAGAACATGCGTTCGGTCCTCGCGGCCCGTCTCGGTCCGAGATGACGCATCAGGCGCGGCCACGAGCGAGCAACCGGCTCGCAGCCGGGTGTCCGACGCAGGGAGAAGGTGAAGCGTGATGCAGAAGCGGAAGAGGTTCGTGGAGTTCGAGGAGGACAACGGGACCGTCCTGCGGTACTTCCACCACGAGAACGGTGGGGGTCTGGTGGCCTCCTCGGCGGAGGTAGATGCGACGGCTTGGGTCGACGGGTCGGCCTACGTCGAGGCCGGGGCCGTCGTGCGTCCGCGGGTCCGCGTCCTGGCCGGCGCGTGGGTCGACCGCGACGCCGTCGTGCGCGAGGGCGCCCAGATCGGCAGCGCCGCCCACGTGGGGCCGCGTGCCGTCATCGGCCGCGGCGCCCAGCTCGGCCCCCGGGTCAAGGTCGGCCCCGACGCCCACGTGGGTGCCGGCGCGCGGCTCGGTCC
This sequence comes from Intrasporangium calvum DSM 43043, assembly GCF_000184685.1. NCBI lineage: Bacteria > Bacillati > Actinomycetota > Actinomycetes > Micrococcales > Intrasporangiaceae > Intrasporangium > Intrasporangium calvum. The sequence continues at coordinate 1,636,280 of NC_014830.1, read as the reverse complement.
TGACGCCGTGGTCCCGGCGGGGAGCCGGATCCCCTCCCACCGGACCGGGGCGCGGCGCACCGCCGCCTGACCCCAGCATCCCGATCGAGGGAGCAACCGGTCGTATGCCGCTGGGCTGGCTCCCATCGCCGGACCGGGTGCCGCTCGCGGACCCTAGGCGAGGTCGTGCTCGCGCGCATAGGCCGCCGCGGCGGTCCGCGAGGTGACGGCGATCTTGGTGAAGATGTTGCTCAGATGGCGGGCCACGGTCTTGTCGCTGAGGAACAGCTCGGCGGCGATCTGGGGATTGGTGCGGCCGCTGGCCACGAGCCGCAACACCTCCGCCTCCCGCGCGGTGAGCCCACCGGGGAGGCCTGCGCCCAGGAGTCGTTCGACCTCGCGCCTCGCCGGCTCGCTGCCCAGCTCGCTGAAGGTCCGCAACGCCACGGTCAGCTCCGCCGTGGCGGAGACATCGTCGCCGAGCGCCCCGAGCGCGACCCCGATCCGGGTCCTGGCCCGCGCGGCGTCGTAGCGCGCCCCGAGCTCGATCCACTCCTTCCACGCGCGACGAAGGTGGGCGAGGGACCCCGCCGGATCGTCGCGGGCGAACGCGACGAGCCCAGCGGCATACTCCCCCCTCGCCGCGACGGCGGCGCACCCGAACGACCCGGCGAGGCCGCCGAGCTCCTCCGCCGCCTCCGCCGCCTCGTCGAGCAGCCCGGCCGCGAGGAGGACCTCGACGGCTGCGCCGAGAAGGCTGACGCGGGTCAGGGGGTCGCGCGCCTCAGCGAGCAGCCGGTGCATGGACGCGACGGCTGCCCCGGTCCGGCCTCGCGCCAGGGCCAGGAGGGAGAGCCCGGGCTGCGGCTCGTGCCCCCATCGGGCCGCCTCGTCGTAGGCCGCCTGCGCCCCGTCGAGGTCGCCGACGGTCCGCAGCACCTCGCCACGCTCGTACATCGCGAGGCCCGTCGCCGGGTCCATCCCGTTCGCCTCGTACCTCTCGGCCGCCAGGGCGAGCTCGGCCAAGGCGTCAGCGAACGAGCCCTGGGCGCGCAGGATCTGCCCACGATGGACCGCGCACTGGCCGGTGAAGGCGACGAGGCCTGACTGGTCCTCGCACCAGGCGGTCAACGCGTCGGTCCACTCGACCATGCGGCGGTAGTCGGCGACCCGTTGGCACGCCTCGATCATGGCGCAGTAGACGTGTCCTGCCACGACCGGCGACACCTCGCCCGCGGTGATCGCCACCATCGCCTCGTCCAGTCTCGCCAGCCCCTCACGGACCTTCCCACTGTGCAGCAGCGCATAGCCGGAGATGGAGAGGGGGTAGGCGACGAGGTCCGCGTCGTCCCACTTGCGTCCGATCTCGGCGATCCGCTCGCAGCAGGCGACGACGCCCGCGAAGTCGCCTTCGGCGAAGAGGCGGTGGATCTCGTGGACGAGCAGGTGACCTCGGACGTCGGCGTCCTCCGGCTGGTCGTCGCTGAGGCGTCGTGCCCGGGCGAGCCACCCGGCTCCGACCGCCGGCTCGCCGCTCGTCGAGAAGATCATGGCGAGCTGGTTCGCGTCGTACGCCGCCGCCAGCCGGGCGCCGGCCGCGACGTGGGACGTGTGCGCTCGCTGCAGCGCCCGGACGGCTGCATCACGGTCCCCGCCGAGGTAGGCCGCGAAGCCCAGGGCGCGCAGATCGTCGCCGTCGAGCTGAGCGGGGTCGGCGCGCGACAGGTGGTCGCGTGCCGTGCCCCAGGCACGGCGCGCGTACGCCTCGCGTCCCGCAGTGAGCTCGTCGACCGCCATGGCTGCTCCGTCCACCGACGATACTCGCGAACCGACGGGCGGACGGGCGGGTTCACCGAGCTCCGACCCGCCCGCCCCCTCCCCCGTCCCCACCCCCGTCCCCACCCCCGTCCCCACTGGGGGGACGATCAGGCAGCTGCCGGATGGTGAGGCATGGCCTGGCCCACCCGAGCCCGACCGACGATCTGCCTGGCGACGTGCCCGGCGTCGTGACCCGCGCCGTGGATGAGCATCGAGCGGGCGGACGACTGGAAGCCGAGTCCGGCGAAGTACAGTCCCGGCGCGTCGTCGACCACCCCGCCGAGCTCCCTGGGCCACCCGCGCTCGTCGAAGACATCGAGGTCGACCCAGTCGAACTGCTGGCGGAAGCCGGTGCACCACACCACGGTGCGGACGTCGATGGCTCCGCGGCCGCCCACGACGGGCCGGCCGCCCTGCACACCGGTGACCCGTTCCCGGACCCAGTCCACGCCGCGGTCGGCAAGGTCCTGCGCCTGCACCCGCAGCCGCGGTCCGCCGTTGAAGCGGAAGTGATCCATCTGCTTGCGGCCCAACGGGGTTCGCCGGCTGAGAACGTGGCCGAAGCAGAACAGCAGCACCGGGAAGACGACCTTGAGCAAGGGCGAGGAGAACGGGACGGGGATCTGGCCGGTGTCGCGCCCCGCGAGGATGGTCGGGTGGGTCTGCGCGAGCTCGTAGGAGATGTCGCACCCGGAGTGCGAGGCGCCCACGACGAGCACGGGTCCCGGCGGCAGGTCGTCCGGCCGGCGGTACTCGCTCGAGTGGAGCTGGACGATGGACGGGTCGAGCTGGTCCGCGAAGCCCGGGATGAGCGGCGATCGGCCGAACGTGCCGGTGGCGATGACGACGTTGTCGGCCTGGATCCGACCCCGGTCGGTGACGAGGACGTAGCCGGCCTCGCCCGCCCCGGCAGGGGATGCCGTGAGCCCGGCCACCCGCGTGCCGAGCCGGACCGGCAGACGGTGCTCAGCGGCATACGACTCGAGGTAGTCGGCGAACTCGTCCTTGGTCGGCATCTCCCAGGCCGGCTTCGGGAAGGGCGTCCCGGGAAGGCCATCCGCCCAGGCCGGCGTGAAGAGGCGCAGGCTGTCCCACTGGTGGCGCCAGCCGTCCCCGACGCGGCGCTCACCGTCGAGGATGACGAAGCCGCGGCCCTTCTCCTTGAGGTGGTAGCCGGTGGCGAGGCCCGCCTGGCCGGCGCCGATGATCACGGTCTCGAAGTGCTCGGTGTGCATGTCTGGCTCCCTTGCTGACTCGGTGCTGACTCTCTGGTGGACGTGGTCGCTCCGCGCCCATAGCGCAGGCTCCACAGGAGCATCAGCGCCGAGGACGCGAGGTAGAAGCTGTGCAGCACCCAGATCGGGCCCGGTGGCAGGTGGAAGACGTAGAGCGAGTAGAAGGCGTTGCCCACGTTGGCCATGACCAGGCTGGCGCGGCTGTAGGAGCCGAGGTCCTTGGTCCGGGCCGCCTTGCCCAGCATGGGAAGGGCGCTGGCCGCGAAGACGACCGTGGCGACGGCACCGGCTGCGATCGGGATGGAACTGCCCATGGCCTCGACGGTAGGGATCCCGGTCCCACCACCGCGTCGGGCGGTTCACCCATCCCCGACGCCCCTCGATGGGTCGATCGACCCACGTCGGGCCGCGCCACCCGGCCGTATGCCGCTGAGCCGGCTCCCAGCCCGGCCGTGCCGTCGCGGGGGGCTGGGTTGGAATCGCTCATTTCGAGGCAGGCGCGCGGGGCGGCTCCTACGATTGACCGGTGATGCTCGTCGAACGCGACCATCAGCTCCACACGCTTGGCGCCTACCTCGACGAGGCGGCGGCCGGTCATGGCCGACTGATCTACGTGTCCGGTGAGGCCGGGATCGGGAAGTCAGCGCTCGTGAACACCTTCACGGCGTCGGCGGCACCCCAGGCGCGTGCCGCGGTGGCCTACTGCGACGGATCACTGACGCCGTCGCCCCTCGCGCCGCTACGAGAGCTTCTCCCGACGCTGCCACCAGGTCTGTGGCCGGACGACGCGACCCGCCAGGTGATCCTCACCTCCCTCCTCGGTGCCCTGCGCGAACCGCCCGGCTCCGTGCCATACCTCCTGGTCGTCGAGGACGCCCACTGGGCCGACCAGGCCACCCTGGATCTCCTCCTTCACCTCGCCCGCCGCATCCACACGTGCCGGGCCCTCGTCGTCGTCACCTACCGACGCGAGGACGTCGACGCGATCCATGGCCTGCGCCAGCTCCTCGGTGACAGCGCCTCCGCCACCGGCACCCGACGACTCGACGTGCCGCCCCTGTCGCGCGATGCAGTGGCCACCCTGGTCGCGAGAAACGCGGGGTCCCAGCCGCTCGGCAGCGGGGTGGATGTGACACGCCTCCACGAGATCACGCATGGGAACGCGTTCTACGTCACCGAGGTGCTCTCGAGTGGGCTCGACACCGTTCCCGAGCAGTGCCGAGACGCGATCCTCGCTCGGGTGGCCAACCTCCCCGAGACGACCCAGCAGGCGCTCGAGGTCGTCGCGCTCGCGGGGGCTCGAGCGGAGGTCGACCTGCTCGAAGAGCTGCTCCGGGACGGGCTGGCCGCCCTCGACGACGCGCTGGCACGTGGGCTGCTCGTCGAGGCCGACGGGGCCGTCACGTTCCGACACGAGCTCGCCCGCATCGTCGTCGCCGAGCAGGTCCCCATCGGCAGGCGGATCCATCAGCACCGGCGCCTGCTCGCCGCCTTGGAGGCCCGGGGCGCGGACCCCGCGCGGCTGGCGCACCACGCGGACGCCGCGGGCCTGAGCCAGTCGGCCGTCGCGCACGCCACGGTCGCGGGCCGGCGTGCCTCCGACCTCGGCGCCCACCGAGAGGCAGCCCGTCAGTTCGAGCGGGCCCTGGCCCATGCAGCCCGTCTCCACGGGACGGGGCTGCCTGACGAGCAGATCGCAGACCTGTACTGGTCATTGGGTTACGAGCTCTACGTCACCGGTCGGATCGGTGAGGCCTCCGTGGCTGTCGAGGAAGCCCGTGACCTCTGGGAGGCCCAAGGGGCGACCACCCGAGTCGGCGACGCGTGGCGGTGCCTGTCCCGGCTGCTCTGGTTCGAGGGACGCAACGCCGATGCCGAGGCCGCGGCAGAGCAGGCCCTGGACGTGCTCGAGGGACCCCCGACACCCGAACTCGCCTACGCCTACAGCAACATGACCCAGCTGCGCATGCTCACGAGCGACAGCGCGGCCACCCGCACGTGGGGAGCGCGCACACTGAGCCTCCTCGACTCCCTCGAGGAAGGCCGTGCCCGCACCGAGCTACGCGCGCATGCGCTCAACAACCTCGGGACGATCGAGGTCGTGGCCGGTGACAGGGCGGCTGGCATCGCCATGCTCGAGGAGAGCCTCGACCTGTCGCGCCGGGCCGAGATGCACGAGCACGCTGCCCGCGCGTACCTCAACCTGGCCTCCAGCGCCATCGCCCAGCGTCGGCACGACGATGCCCAACGCAGCCTGGCCGAGGGAATCGAGTACTGCACGGAGCGCGACCTCGACTCCTGGACGAACTACCTGCTGGGGTGCGACTCAGAGCTTCAGGTCCAGCGCGGGGACCTGGGCGCGGCGGAGCGCAGCGCTGAGACCGTCCTCGCCCATCCTTCGCTGGCGAGCTCAGCGGCCCTGTCCCCGCTCGTGAGCCTGGCCCACGTCCGGGGCCAACGCGGCGAGGGCGGGTACGAGGACCTCGTCACCCGGGCCGCTGCCCTCGCCGAGGGCATCGGCGAGGTGCAGGCGGTGGCCCCGGTCGCCGCCCTGCGGAGCGAGCTCTCCTGGCTTGCCCGACGTGATGCGGATGCGGGTGCGATTGCGACGACCGTGGTGGAGCTCGTCGAAAGGGCGGACTGCCCGTGGAACCGCGGCTCAGTGCTGCGATGGCTGCCGCAGGGGGCACCCGGCACGCACCGCGAGGTGGCACCACCTTTCGCCGCGGAGCTCGCCGGCGAGTGGGCGGAGGCGGCACGCTTGTGGGAGAGCCTTGGCTGCCCGTTCGACGAGGCCCTCGCACTCGCGCGGAGTGGCGACGCCGACGCGCTGACCCGCGCAGCAGGGATCTTCGACGAGATCAAGGCTCACGCAGGCGCCGCCCGGTGCCGGGCAGACCTCCGCTCGCTGGGGCGGACGCCACCACGGGCGCCGGGCCGGACGACACGAGACCATCCGGACGGGCTGACGAGGCGAGAGTCGGAGGTGGCCGCGCTGCTGGCCCGGGGCCTGTCCGACTCTGCCATCGCTGAGCGGCTCGTCATCTCCCGACGCACGGCGGAGCACCACGTGTCGTCGATCCTGGCCAAGGTCGGCGTGGGCTCCCGCCGTGATCTGGCCGAGTGGTACGCCGCCTCCGAGTGACCGCTGGGGTTGCGGCGGCAAGGTTGCCTGAGTCGCGCCGGTAGGTAGGGGCGAGAGGGGCCAGAACATGGGTAGCCGTCACCCATGCCCCGACCCGGCCCCCTTCGTGACTCTGGAGGCATCACCACCACCCACCGAAAGGGGAGGCACGATGCCGCTCTTCATGGATGTCCACTCGCTCGGCGACGGAGTCACGATGGACGATGTCGCCAGGGCCCATGCCGCAGACCTGGCCACCCAGGACGCGCATGAGGTCAGCTACCTGCGCTACTGGGTCGCCGAAGGAGAGGGGCAGATCTTCTGCCTCGTCGAGGCCCCGAACGCGGAGGCCGCCGACACCGTCCACCGCGAGGCGCACGGCCTGGTTGCCGACCACGTCTACGCCGTCCAGGAGGGCAGCTGACATGCGCGCCAGGCTGGCAGGCACCTTGGCCTCGCTCTCCCTGGTCGCGATGCCGTCGCTGGCCGCAGCCCACGACGGCGGGGCCGCCGACGTCTCACCCGGCTCAGTCAGGACGCACGGGCACACCGCGAAGCTCGCTGAGCTGCGAGACGTGACGAGGCCCTATCAGTCCGGGCCCGGAGGCGGCTGGACGACTCAGGTCTTCGACCTCGCGGGGATCACCTGCATCACGGATCCCGCGGGTCGCGGGGCGATGGGGATCCACTTCGTCGATGTCGTCAGCCTCCTCGACGGCCAGGTCGACCGGCTGTCACCCGAGGCCCTCATCTACGAACCCGGTACAGGTGGCTCGCTGACGCTGATCGCGGCGGAGTACCTCGTCCTCGCAGACGCCTGGGACGCCGGGCACGCGAACCCACCCATCCTCTACGGTCAGCGGTTCGCGCGGGTCGCGGAGGGCAACCGCTATGGGCTCCCCGCGTTCTACGAGCTGCACGTCTGGCACGAGAAGGCCAACCCCAACGGGACGTTCACCGACTGGAACCCCGAGGTGCAGTGCTGAGTCGGCCGGGTCGACTGGACGCGACCCCACCCGAACCGGGTGGGGTCGCGCCCACTCACGCCCTCTCGAGTGCTCCCCTCGTCACGATCCCGGGTCGCGCCAGGAGAACTGCGGCTCGTAGCCGAGCACACGACGCGCCTTGTCGATCGACAGGAGGGTGGTGTGCTCGCCGATCTCGCCCGTGCGCGGGACGTCGGGGTAGATCTCGTCGAGCAGCTCGGCGTTGGGACGGGTCATGACCGTGTCCGGTGACGCGACGATGAACGCGTCGAAGCCGGTCGCGTCGTGGAGCAGCGCCTTCTCGACGGCTTGGGCGCCGTCGCGTCCGTCGATGTAGGCCCAGAGGTTCCACTTGCGGGTGCGGGCGTCCTCGTCGAAGGGGAACTCGGCATAGTCGGCGACATCCATGACGTTGGAGAAGCGCAGCCCGATGATCTTGACGTTCGGGTGCCACCGGCAGAGCTCGCCCGCCAGCTGCTCCTCGAGGTGCTTGACGAGGGAGTAGACCGACTCGGGGCGTCCGGGGTACTCCTCGTCGACGGGCACGTACGGCGGCGCTGTGTCGAAAGGCAGCCCGAGCACCGTCTCGGAGGAGGCGAAGACGATGTTGCGGATCCCGAGTCGGATGGCCGCGTGGAAGACGCTGAACGTCGCCGTCATGTTGTTGCGGAAGGTCTCGATGTCGCTGGCGAGCCCGGGCGCTGGGATCGCGGCCAGGTGGACGACCGCTTCCACGGGGGCGGGCTGGGCGCCGTCACGGGCACCGGAGAGGGCGTCGAGGACCTGCCCGTAGTCGGACAGGTCCACCCGGACGAAACCCGCACCACGAGAGCCCTCACGGTCAAGGTTGACAACGGTGTGGCCGCTGGTCGAGAGCCGTTCGACGACGTGACGTCCGAGCTTGCCCGAACCTCCGGTGACGGCAACGCGCATGGTCGGCTCCTCTGGTCGGCGCGGTTCCCGCCCACCCTAGGCCCCATCAGAAGTCGTATGCCGCTGGGCTCGCCCCCGCTCCGACCTCGCCTACGGGGCGGGCGCGAGGGTGCGCCGCCGGATGTGGTCGGTGATGGACTGTCGGGCGGCGCGGCCTTCCGGGACCGGCAGCAGCGGGGTGTCGTGGATGGCGTCCGCCTGCTCGTGGTAGCCGGCCAGCGACGCCGTGGGCAGGAGGTCGCGCAGCAGGCGGCAGTCGGGCAGGGTGATGTCGCGCGTGCCGACCCACAGGTCCACGGGCGGGACCCCGTTGAGCTCGCCGCGGATCGGGCTGAGTCGCGGGTCGTCGAGGGGCAGCCCGTTGGCCCACGACCGGGCGACCGGGCGCAGGCCCGGGCGGGCCAGCCACGGGTCGATGCGTTCGACGGCATCGATGCCTGGGTTGGACATGGTCAGGTCGAGCCACGGCGCGATGAGGGTGAGACCGGCGATCCGGATGTCGTCCCGGCCTGCCGTCGCCTGAGCAGCCAGCAGGGCCAGGCCGCCTCCGGCGGAGTCACCGACGACGTAGGCCGTCCGGCCGCCTGCGCAGACCGTCTCGAGCACGTCGGTGACGAACGCCAGCGCCTCGAGGCCGTCGTGGCGAGGTGCGAGCCCGTAGAGCGGCACGTGCACGTCCACTCCGAGCTCGACGGCGAGGTGGGCCACGAGCTCCCAGTGCTGCCGCACGATCTCCCGCGTGTACGCGCCTCCGTGGAGGAAGACGAGGCTCGTCTGGCCCGTTTCGCCGGCTCGCCCAGTTTCCGCTGCACTGACCGTGTGCACCTGGAAACCCCCGATCTGGCGAGAGGACACCGCGCAGCGTCGCCTCAGCGACCGAGGCGGGTGGGACGACGACTGTGGCTGCCGGAGCATTGCCGCCCCGGCCTCCTCGCTGAGAAACGCGCGTCGCCGGGTGAGGCGAACGACGAGCGCGACGACCTTCATCTGCCAGCTGGCCAAGGGGACCTCCTCATCGGTAGGGAGAACCGTAGCGACGGGGCTTCATGGGGCTCGTGCGGGCATGCCGGGCACCCCGCCGCTGGTCGGGCGAGGTGCGGGGCGGGACGTTCAGGTGTGCCAGGTCACGCCGGTCGGCCTGACGGTCGCGGTCAGCTCGTGACGGTGCACATGGGTGTGGTGCCGTCGGCACAGCAGGGCCAGGTTGTCCATGCTGGTGGGCCCACCGCCCCACCAGGGGGTCACGTGGTGCGCGTCGGTCCACTGCGCTGGAGCCGTGCATCCCGGGAACGTGCACCCCGCATCGCGTTGCCACAACGCGGCCCGCATCGCGGCCGTGACGAGCCGCCGGGCCCGGCCGACGTCCAACGGCTCCCCCGCCCCGCCGAGGACCATCGGGATGATGGCCGCATCACAGGCGAGCCGCCGCACAGCCGCCGCCGTGATCACGTCCCCGGACCCGGCGAGCCCGGTGCCACGGATCCGGCCGGTGAGCACCTCGTGATCGAGGGTGACCACCAGCTTGGCCTTGTCCGTCACCGGTAGGTCCGCAGCTGCCGCGACGCCCCGCTCGACGATCTCGACCAACGCGTCCGCGCGGCGCTTGGCGGGCGAGCGCGGGTCCGGCGACACCGTGTGACCGTGCCCGTCCCGCTCCGGACAGGGTGCTGCCAGCGGGGCGATCGCCGACTTCAGCACGGCGGCGGCCTCCGGGTCCAACACCCCACGCAGGCTGACCATCCCGGTCCGGTTCGGTTGACCGAACCACAGGCCCCGCGCCGAGCGTCGGCCCGCATCAACCCGTTCCTCATCCCCCTCGTCCTTGGGTGGCCGGACCTGCTCGGTGTGATGACGCACGAGCCGGGTGAAGTCCTCCACGACCAGCCCCGGGGCGGCCCCCAGCAGATCCGTCACGGCCCCGTCCACCTCCTCCGGATCCGCTACCGGTGAGACCCGCTGGTCGAACTCGACGATCCGGGCCGCCTTGGCCACCGTGACGTGCTGCATGGTCACCCGCGCCCGCAGCTCTCGCCACCGGGGCTCGTTCACCGCCCGGGCCACGGTCTCCAGGTCCTTCGCCTGGCCCGCGCTCATCCCGGGATCCACCGACCGCAGCCAGTCTGCGGGCCGCAACCCACCGGGCGGCTGCTCGCCACGTGCCTCCAGCTCGGCCAGGACGTTGACGAGCACCACCTCATGCTGAGCCCGCGCTGCGGCCACATGCTCCACCGCCACGGCCAGCTCCGCCGAGCCGTGCGACACCAGCGAAGCCCCCAACAACGCGTCGATCTTCACTGCGAGCGGCTCTGGACGCTCCGTCTCCTCGGTGTCCAGGCGAGCCTCCGCCTGCGCCAGAGAAGCCTCCAGCCAGCCAGCGTCCGCGCCGTCGAGGTCCAGACTCTCCGGATCCACCGCCACCACCCCGAGCGGGTCGACCGGCAAGGGCCCATCCGGATCCACCTGCGCCCAGGGGCCACACCGCCGGATCCCACCCACTGCTGGCAACTTGGGGCCCCCACGCCGACCCCGCCCGCTCGGCGAGGCTTGGGCCGGTGCAGCGTCGACGGGCCCTCGCAACGAGGCCCAGAACGCCTGCGCGGCACCTTGAGCATCACTCTCGTGTCGCGACTCCACCTCACTCAGCCGCGCCCGGAGTCGGTCGAGAACCGCCGCATCGGGAACCATCACACCAACCTAGAACCGACCACCGACAACACCCCTGTTTCATGTTCAGCCCGCTCGCCCGCCGCACCAGTGCTGGGCGGACGGGCCCTCAATCCCGCTCTGCCTCAAGCGCCTTCCGTGATGCCATCTCGTTCGCGCGACCGATGGCTTCGACGAGCTGGGCCTTGGTCATCCGAGAGCGGCCCTGGACCCCGAGCCGCTTGGCAACGTCGTACAGGTGTGCCTTCGATGCGTTCGCGTCCACGCCCCCGGCGGTCTCCCCACCCCTTCGGGCCCGAACGCCGTGACGGGCTGCCTGCGCGTCGGAGGGCCCCTTCTCCACCTTGGCCTCCCAGTGGTCCCCGACCTTCTCGAAGCTGTGCTTGAGCGCGGAGAACGCCGTTCGGTGAGCCCGCTCTCCCTCGCCGTACTGTTCGACGGCGTTGTCGTGGACCGTGGCCCAGAGATCCTGCGCCTGCTTCGAGGACCGTCGGAGGGTGGAGGGCATCTCCTCGCGGGCCGGCATCACGGCTCGCCTCGTTCCGAGACCGGATCGACCGGATCGACCGGCGCGACGGGTCTCGCCGGCCTGAGCAGCCCCGGCGAACGGGGGGCGCGTTCGCTGACCCCGCTGGGGATCTCGTGGCCCTCGGTGGTGGTGGAGATCCTTGAGCGCATGAGCGCCTCCTTGTCCGCGCTGGAGTCTGACATCCGGCTCCTACCCGAAGGGCCGCGCCAGTACAGGGGCGAACCCCATCAGGCCACGTCCGAAGCGGCAAGCGGTTCCGGCAGGCGCAGCACCCCGTCGTGGGTGGCGATGTGGAAGCCGAGCAGCTTGACGCCGTGCGCACGGCACACCTCGATGGCCCGCTGGTGCCAGTGGCGGTCGTCGTCGGTGGGACGAAGCGCGCCGACTCGGCCACGTGCCAGGAGGATGGAACCACGGCTCTGCGCCAGGAGCGGGAGCACCAGCTCCAGCAGGTCGACCATCTCGTCGGGCGAGGCTCCCGGCTCGACGCACTTGAGGCACAGGGGCTGCACGCCGTGGTCCTCGCTGTCGCACAACATGGCTGAGAAGCAGCCGAGCGCGCGGTCCTCCTCGAGCGTGATGAGGTCGATGACGTCGGCGGCGTAGGTGTGGTCGGAGAGGTCGAGGTCGCGGGCTCCGCCCTGCGGAAGATCCTTGAATGACATGACCATCATGCTGGCGCGGATCGACCCGGTCCTCGCAGAGTTACCCACAGGCTCGAGCGAGCCGGGCCGCACGGCCACGTCCCGTCGGTCACGACCACAGCTCGGGAAGCCGCTCGACCAGCGACTCGAGGACCGCTTCCTCGTGCACGGCCACGCCCCGGGCACGCATCGCCGCAGCGAGCTCCTGGTCCCAGTCTGCTTCGATCGGGCGACCGCTCAACGGTTCCGAACCGTGCCCACCGTGGTAGTCGTCCGGGCCCATCAGCCACGGGTCAGCGCCGAACTCCGCCAGACACGAGTTCGCGAGCGCCACTCCGGCCCAGTCGAAGTCGCCGTGGTATCGCAGGACCGCCCCGGAGGTGACGAGCCGCCTCAGCACCTCCCGCACGACAAGGTTGGCGCGGCCCATGGTGCACACCAAGCCGATTCGCTCGGCAGTCGGGCCCCGCTCGGCGATCGCCTCGAGAATGCGGGGGTTCTCACACACCAGGATCCGTTGCTCTTTCAGGAAGGCGACTCCCGAGTCCAGGTCCCACCAGGTGAGGTGCCGGGGAGCAACGCGGGCATCGGCCGCCCCCGGCGCGGGTGGGCCGCCGTCGGTGCGGTGCGCGGCGGTCCCCGAGAGGCCAGGTCCAGCCAACCTCGGCGTCGACGCCGCCGGCATCGGGGCCGGTGTGATGTTCCAGACCAAGCAGGTCGCGGACACGCGGTCGACGACGACCCCAAGCGCCTCCCACAGGCGACGACGCTCTGACGCGCTCCGCGGGAGACGGGTGCCGGACCGGGCAGCCGCCGCCCGCAGCACCACGAGGGCCACCTTTGAGCCGTCGTCCAGACCGTGCGACGAACCCGTGATCCGGGCCGCGAGGTCCGTCCGGGCGTGTGCTTTCGCTGGGCCGTTGCCGAACGCCCCGCAGCCCTCGAGCACACGCAGTGCGGTGATGAGGACAGACGTGCTGTCGGACCCGGCAGTCAGCACCCCGTCACGACGCAGCGCGGCCAGCCAGTCGTCGACCCAGCCGGTGGCCGCCGCTGGGATCAGCCCCACGGACGCCTGCGGCGCCCCAGCAGCGTGGCCCCCGCTCACCGGTGCACCCGGCCCGCTCACCGGTGCACCCGGCCCGCTCCCCGAGGAGCCGGGCAGCTCCTTCAGCAACCATTCGCGCGCGGCGTCGAACGGCCCCTGCCGCAGGGCGATCGCATCGCGACGTTGCGCGGCGCGGTCGACGAGGACACGACCGGTCACCCACGTCACGACCTCGGCGACTCCACGCCCCGTGCGGGCGCGGAACCGGTGGTCGAGGTCGGCGAGCCGCAGTCGGACGGTCGCTCCGGTGACGGGTGAGCCGACCACGTCGGACAACGCGTGTCGTTCGTCCCGAGACAGCCCTGCCACCTCGAGCGTGCCGCGGGGCTGGAGTGCCCGTCGCTCCAGGGCGTCCCCGACGTGGTCCCAGACGCGCCGCAGGCGGTCGCCGTGCAACCACTGCGGCGCGGGTTCAGCCATCGCCTCCCCCTGCCGAGCCCGACGCCGCGGGTCCCCGGGCCCCCACCGCAGTCAGCAGCTGGCCGTCCCACCGGTGCTCGAACTGCGCGATGCCGCGCTCCCCGGGGCTGCGCAGCGCCTCGTAGATCGCCAGCTCCGGCACCGTGGCGTGGGTGCCCCAGAGTCGCTCGCTCGTCACGACGAAGTCGAGGTCGAGGTCGACGAGCAGCCCGAAGAGCAGCGGGTGGGTGCGCGCGTCGATCTTCGGGAACGCGTCATCGAGCAGGACGAACCGCGGTGCATGGGGCGCCGCGCCCGCGAGGGAGGTGAAGTGCGCGGATGCGGCAGCAAAGAGCGGCAGGTAGCACAGCACCTTCTGCTCGCCCTGGGACAGGGCGGACTTGCGTTGCAGGTCCCGCCACTCCCCGGTCTCCGGTCGGTGGTACTGAACGCTGAACGCGAACCACCGGCGGTAGTCCAGGGCCCGGGAGAGGTGCTCGGCGTAGGACTCCTCGGGCGCTTCACTGCGCGAGGAGTCGATGAGCCGGTGGAGCGACTCGCGCAGCTCGATCCGCTCGCTCGGCAGGAGCGCCCCGACCGGCTGCCCGAGCAGCTCCACGGCGCGCTTCGCGTCGGCGGCGATGTCGTCCCGCTGCCGCCAGCGGAGGCGGACGCGGATGCCCTGTGACGTCGTCACACCCCGCAGCTGTGAGTTCATCGCCGCGACGAGCTCCTCGGCCTTGAGTCGCACGCCACGGAGCGCGTCCCCGAGATACCCGAGAACCTGCTCCTCGAAGATCTGGCGCTCGCGCTGGCTGAGCAGCTCACGGTTCGCCCGGACCGTGGCGGAGAGCTGGAGCTCGAGGGCCACGAGCGGCAGCTCGCCGCCCTCCCCGAGCCCGAAGGCCACCCACACGTCCTCGACCTTGGCCAACCGGGGCTCCAACGTGGCGGCCGCGCTGGCCAGCAGCCCTTGGCTGGCGGAGATGACCGGCGTGTCGTCGCTGCACCCCCCTTCACCGAGGGCGGCGAGGATGGCGCGTGGTTCGTCTGGCGTCCAGTGGTCGTATGCCGCTGAGCTCGCTTCCACGGCCACGTGACCTTCCGTCGTGGCGGAGGCGATCACGCCGGGAGCGCGCTCGAGGCGGACGAGCCCCTCACGGGCCGCACCCAGCCGGGGAGTCGCCTCGCCGAGTGAGTGAGCGGCGGTGCGATGCTCGCTCTCGAGGGTGGCCGAAGCCCGCACGAGCTGTTCGACCTGTCGCACCTGCTCACGACGCTCGGCGTCGGCCCGATCTCGGGTCTTGGCGAGCTCGTCGAGGCGCTGCTCGAGCTCGGCGACGGAGGCACCGGCAGACGCACGGAGCTCGTCGAGCTCGGCAGCAGCGGTCGCGGCCTCGGTCCGAGCGCGCTCGTCGTCATCCGCGGCCTCGTCCAGGCGCTCCCGCTCGGCGACCGCGAACCGGCCTCGCTCCTCCCACTCGGCCAGGTCCCGCTCGAGGACCGAGCGTCGGTCGTCGAGGTCGCGGGTCTGGTCGAGGATGGCGCGGAGCCTCTCATCCCGAGCGTGCAGGCCCTGAGCGGTGATGGGCAGGTCGTGGATCTGGCCGAGCCTGACGAGCTCGTCGTGGGCCACCGCCGCGGCGGCGCGTGCGGCCTGGGCCAGACGTGCGGCAGCGGCGAGCTCCGCCCGAGCCTCGTCGACGGCCGTGGCGCTCGCCTGTTCCGCGGCCCAGGCAGTGAGGAGGCCTTCGTGGGAGGGGCGGGCGCGGTGCCAGGCGTCGAGCGATTGCAGCGTGGCGGTGTGGAGCTGCACCTGGGCGCCTGCGACCGCGATGGTTCGACCCAGCTCGTCCAGACGCCCGTCAAGAGCCGCGAGGCGTCGTGACCGCTCCGCATCGCGAGCGGCCGCTCCGATGAACTGCGCCCTCTCCTTGTTCGTTCGACCCACGAGAGGGCCGGTCCACCACGAGCCGTCGAGCCCGATCCGCACGTGGGCGAGAGTGTGATCCGCACGTGGTCCCCCGGCGAGCGAGTCGTCGTCGGGCGCAGCTCCGGACCGCAGATCGTCGACGAGCCCCACCCGGGACAGCACGGCGTCGACCACGTCGCTGGGGACCGCACCGGGCAGGTGCGAGTCGGCGCGCAGGACGGCGGCGAGGCTGCGGCCGGTCCCCTCCTGCGGCTCGGGGGAAACGTCGATGAGGAAGGCGTCCTCGGCTTCGGGCACGACGCGTCCCTCGGCTGTGACCCAGGCGTCGAGGAGGCCGCTGCCCTCGAGGGCAGCTTCGATGGCAGCGCGCGTGGGCGCGTCGATGTCGTCGCGGAAGTCGACGAGGCGCCAGAAGGGTGCACCTCCGATGGCCTCCAGCGCACCTCGGTCGTCCCGGCGCCACACCGGAGGCGCGGGTCGAGGGTCTCGCTCGGCGGCGACCTCAGCCCGCTCGGCCCGAACCTGTTCCTGGTCGCCCTCTGCGGCAGCGAGCCGCGTCCGGGCGTCGGCGCGGTGCTGCTCGGCCTCGGCGCGGACCGGGGCAACCGCGTCGGCAACGACTGCTCCGAAGGCCCCCAGCTCCGCAGCCGAGATCTCCGGACGCGGGACGGGAACGGCAGCAGTCATCTCGAGCCACGTGGTGAGCGCGGCCACGAACTGTTCCGTGGCGTCCATCGTGGCGGTGACGGCCTCGTCGTGGCGGGCCTGCCGGCCCGCGAGCGTGGTCTCGGCCCGGGCGCTGTCCTCCTCCCGTCGGACGGCGTCGCTGCGCAGGTCCTCGGCCCGGGCGCGCGCCGCGTCGACGACCTTGACCGCAGCCCTCGCCACACCGACGCGGTCTCTCACGTCCAGCAGCTCCTCCGGCGCAGCAGCCAGCGCGGCCCGCAGCTCGACGACCGAGTCAGGTGCTCGCCAGTCGGGCTCCGCTATCGCGAGGTGCGCGACACGTGCGAGCGGGCCGACGATGCCGGCGTCGGCGCCCTCGGCGCGCACCGTCCGGGCTCGGCTCACCCACTCGGTGGTGGCGGCGACGAGGTCCACCGCCGCATCGGTCGCCCGGCGCTGGGCTTCCGACACGCGCTGCTGCTGCTCGACGAGGCGTCGCTCGGCCTGGTCGGCGAGCTGGAGACGCGTTGTCAGATGATCGTCGAGGGCGAGCAGCTGCGCCTGCGCGCGGGCCTCAGGTCCGGCTTTGAGCTGGGTGATCCGGGCGGCGGCGTCGGCGAGCTCCGACTCCGCGCGGTGCTGAGCTGCTCGGGCGCGGTCGAGCCCGTCGAGGGTCTCGGCGACCGCACGTTCCAGCCGGCGTACCTCCCGGCGGGCCCGGCGCTCGACGTCGGCCGCGTCGACCACCGCTTGGGCGCGTTCCGCGACCACGCCGCGGGCGTAGGTGCGGTAGCTCTGGAGGAAGGAGCCAATCGCCGCAGCCGCGCGCTCCTGCCGGTCGATCTGCTCACCGAACTCCTCGAGCTGGTCGAAGGTGTCCCCCGCTGAGCGGAGCGCGGACTCGTCGATCTGCGGCAGTGCCTGGACCAGCTGCTCTGCGAGCCGTTTGGGGTCGATGTCCTCGCCGACCTGGGGCTGGCGCAGCCAGTAGAGGAGCCGGAGCAGGTCTTCGTACTGGTCGAGGGGGAGGCCGAACAGCAGCTGGCCGACGTGCTCGCGGTAGCGGCGCGTCGCGTTGGGGTCGAAGAAGTGCCCGTCGGTCTCGACCTCGGCGCGCAGCCGCTGCAGCGACAGGGGGCCGGCCGCGTCGGTGAGGTGCAGGTCGACTCCGACGCGCCGGGGCGAGGTGAAATACCACGTCGTGGCGGTCCGGGCCGAGTCGCTGGCCCGCAGACCGATGCCGCAGGTCAGGGTCTCGCTCCCGCCGTCGGCAGTGGGCCGCGCGAACTCGACCCAGAGGTAGCCGGTCCGGTTCGCTCCGGTGTATCCGTCGAGCATGAGCCAGAGCAGGCTCGTGTGGTGGCGACCCGACGCAGTGATCTTGGCCTTGTCGCCATCGATGACGAACGGGAGGAGCATCTCGAGCGTCTTCGACTTGCCCGCGCCGTTGGTGCCCCGAAGCAGGAGTCGACCACCGCCGAAGTCGAAGACCTGGTCGTCGTACTGCCACACGTTGAGGACCCCGCCCCGGCTCAGCGAGAAGCGCTGCGGTCGTTCGTCGTTCAAGACTCCCCCTCCAGGTCGAACAGTGATGCCTCCCCGCGGCCCGACGCTGCAGCCAGCTCGGCGACAGGTCGGTAGCGGTGGGCGGCCGCGTGGACCTGCCACTCGCCAGGGTCGCCGTCGGGCTCCGGCCGGACGAGCCCGACGGACTCGAGCAGCCGCAGGCTCTCGGCGACGGCGGCCGACGGGTCCTCGCGCTGGTCCCGACGAAGGCCGGCAGCCCACGTCGCAAGGAGCGGCCGCCCCAGGGCGTCGATCCTTCCGCGACCGATGCGGTGCCACGCGGAGGACGACGGGCCGGCGCGCCCGAGCGGATCGGGCGCCGGCCGCACATCCTCGACCATCGCCTCGAGGAGCAGCAGCGCCAGGTGGCTGGTGCGGCCTCGACCGGGGAACTCGACGTCGGTCAGCTCCTCGTCAGGGTCCAGGCCGAGGGCTCCCTCGGCGCGCAGCTCGAGCGCCAGGCCGAGCTGGTCGAGGTGCCACTCGCGCTCGCGGTTGCGGTTGCGGGCCCACCACTCAGCGTGGTCGGGTGCCAGGTCACTGGTCGTCAGGATCGGCGACTCGACGAGGCGACGGCGGGTCGTGATGCGCGCCCCGCCGGCAGCCGAGGGAACCTTGGCCGGTGCCAGCAGGTCGTCGACCGACTCGAGCGTCGACAGTGGGGCGGCGACGAGCAGGCCGAGGACGTCGCGGCGGACGTCGAGCAGGGACTGGGTGCGTTCCTCGGCCCAGTGCTCGAGGTCCCCGTCGCGCTCGCTGAGCGCCCCGAACCGGACGAGCGCGAGCAGCGCGGCGTGCAGCGCCCGGCGGTCCCCGATCGCGTCGAGGTCCACGTCCACCCCGGCCTCCACGGCCGTCGAGCGGACTCCTGCGACGAGCTCGTCCACGAGCAGCTGGGACTTGGTCCGGGTGAGCGCCGCGATCGTCAGCGTCAGCATCGCGTAGGCCCGCGGGGTGAAGGGCACCCCCGCCCGACCCCGGAGCAGCGGGCGCGACCCGTCACGGCCGAGGCCCGTCTTGTAGAGCCGGGCCCCCGCCGGATCCACGGTGAGGCGGTATCCGAGCGCCTCGGCGAAGAAGCGGGTCAGGGACACCCGGTGCCGCCGGATGAGCCTCAGCTCGTCGTCGTGGCCGTGCCCGACGGGCATGAGGGGCCGCCGAAGCAGCGCCCGGGCCGCGAGGCGACGCTCGTGCGTGTCCTGAGCGTCCTCGGCCTGGGGTGGCCGGGCCAGGCGATCGGCGGTACCCGCGTCAGCGCTCACGACACCGCCTCCTTCCCTCCGGCCGCCTCGTCGCGGACCTGTCGTCCGGCGCCCGCCTCGACCGCGAGGGAACGGTCCACCAGTCGGAGCCGGCCGGACGGGCTCACGACGACAGTGCCCGCGCCCGGCGTCGACGTGATCAGCAGCACCGCGTCGTGACCCGGGATCGGCACCGCCGCACCGGTGCGGGACCCAGCCGACCCGGTGTTGTCGCTGCCCGCGAGAGCGAGCCCAGCGGCATACAGCTCCATGAGGGCCTCGCGGCCCGCATCACTGAGCCGCACGCGGTCGAGCCGGCCCCGGTGACCGGCGACCTCCGCGACGGCGCGTCGACGCGCGGCGTCGGCTCGGGCATGCTCCTCGAGGCGACGGGCCTTCGTCTGCGAGAAGTCCTCCGGTCGACCGGAGGCCCCCGCGCTGCGTCGCTGGCCGGTGGAGCGGAGCATGATCGGCACCTCCGCCCGGGGAGCGCGGACCCATGACATCGTCGGGGGCACCGCGTCCTCCGACTCGCTCACGGGAAAGCCGAGGTGTCGGCTCGAGTAGAGGCCGAAAGCGCTGGCCCAGATCGCGTGCGCCGTCGTGTCGTCCGCGTCGTCGAACCAGCGGGCCAACCGCAGCAGCTCGGCATGGCGACCGTGCTCGCGCTCATGGCTCGTGACGATCCGCCGCAGGTTGGCGAGCAGCGAGCGCATCGCCTCAGTGGCCAAGCGCCGGACGCCCTCGGCGTCACTCGCCCGGTCGGAGCTACCGGTGAACCAGGCGATGAGACCGTTCCAGTCGGCCGGGTCGAGGCCGGGAGCGCGCTTGGCGGCCCGCCCCTCGAGGTCGACGAGCCGCTGGCCGGCGTTGGCGCGGGCGCACAGCTGCGGGATGCCCGGACGCAGCTGCTCAATGACCTCCGCGATCTGCGGCAGGTGGCGGGCGATCTCGTCGACGAAGCGCTGCAGGTAGTCGATGAGGGCGGTCTTGAACGCCTGGAACTCCCCGCGCTCCAGGTCGAAGCGGCTCAGCACCTGGGTGAGGTAGGTGTAGAACTCGCGGGTGCTGTGCACCAACCGGTCGAACTGGGCGAAGATCGTGCCGATCCGCTGCGCCAGCTCCTGCGGGTCGAGCTCTCTGACATCCGCCGGCAGACGGGCCAGGTCCCGCAGCCCCGCGAGGATGGCACCGAGCATCTCGCTGCTCACCTCGGTGGCCGTCTCGGTGTGCCCGAGCAGCTCGTCGACCTGCCGCTGGACGAGCTCACCACGCTGGGTGAGCTGGTAGCGCGCCCGGTTGCGCAGGTAGTCCTGGAGGCTGCGCGCCTCGGACTCACGCGGGCTCCGAGCGAGGTTCCCGTGCTCGACGAGATAGGCCAGCCGCGCGTCCACGGTGTCCTCGTCGAGCGCGATGCCTTGCTCGGCCAGCCGCGCGCTCACCTCAGCGGCCGACTGGTCCGACAGCATCCCGGCCAGACCCCCGGTGAACAGCCGCATGACCGCGATGTAGGTCGCCGACTCCTCGTTCACGGCATAGCGCAACGCCTCGAGCCGCACCCGGTCGACCTGGGTGCCGCCGGGCTCATCGGCGGAGGGCTGGTCCGTCACGCCGCCAGAGTAGACGCCCCCACCGACAGCCACGCCAGCCGCGCGGGCATGTCGCAACACGCCATGACCTGCGCATGGCGAAAGTCCTGGGACGGCCTGGGTAGCTCCGGCGGGTGCAGGAGCCCATCGCCTCGTGGAACAGTCGCCTGCCGCGGGGCTGGGAGCCAGGCACGCAGCGGAGGCGCGTGGCCCGGACCCGCGGGCACCGGCTCTAGCGGCTCAGGCTGGCAACGAGGTTGATCGTGGCGGCGATGACGACGACCCCGAGGAGGTACGACAGGAGGGCGTGTCGCAGGACGGTCGCGCGGATCTCCTTGGAGCGGACCTCGGTGTCGGACACCTGGAAGGTCATGCCGACGGTGAAGGCGAGGTACGCGAAGTCGCTGTACTGCGGCCGTTCGTTGAAGTCCACCCCTCCGTCGGGTCCGGTGTAGTAGAGGCGGGCGTAGCGCTCGGCGAAGACGGTGTGCACCACGGCCCAGGCCAAGGCCACGCTCGCCACGCTCAAGCCGGCTTGGATGTCCCGGCTCCCAGCACCTCCGCTGCGCAGGAGCAGCGCGACGGCGCCCAGGCTCGCAATGGCGGCGGTGACGAGGATGAGGTCCGTCACCGCGCGCCCCGGGTCCTCACGGACGGCGTGGCTCGCGGTCGAGTCGGCGCCCATGGGCCAGATGGTGACCCACGACCAGCCGACGTGGATGGCCGCGGCGACCGACCAACCGAGCGGCACCCCGAACTGCCACGTCATCGGGACTGAGACCGCAACCCCGACGACCGCTCCCACGACTGCGGCGCTCGCCAGGCGCGTCCACGTCGGGACGTATGCCGCGGCGGAACGTGGGGACGAACGCGCGGCTGAGTTCTTCGTTGACACGAACTCACCGTAGGCCCACCTGCTGGGAGAACGAGTGGTTCTTACAGCTGGATGCCGCGGGTGAGGGCACCGTCGACGACGAGGTTGGTGCCGCTGACCCGGCTCGCCACTGGGCTGGCAAGGAAGACCACCGGAGCGGCCACGTCAGCGGGAGTGCCCATGTGGCCGGTCGGGTTCAGGCCGACCGCCATCTCGAACAGGGCGGGGTCGCCGGTCTCGATGCTCTCCCACACGCCACCCTCGAAGTACGTGTTGCCTGGCGAGACGATATTGGCGCGAATCCCCTTGTCGGCCAACTGCATCGCGAGACCGTGGAGGTAGCCGACGATCGCCGTCTTCGCTGTGCCATACGGCCCCGACGCGAAGTCCGACTCCCGGCCTGACACGCTCGAGATCCCGATGATCGACGCGGCGTCGCTCTGCTCGAGGTAGGGCATGGCCGCCCGCACGAGCCGGACCGTGTGCATGACGTCGACGTTGAGGCTCAGCTGCCAGTTCTCCTCGGTGTCGGGGATCGCCAGCGCGCTGACGTTGGCCACGACGACGTCGATGCCACCCATCGCCTCGGCGGAGGTCTGCACCCAGGCGGCCAGCGCCTCGGCGTCGCCCACGTCGACGACGCTGCCGGTCACCTGACCGCGGCCGGCCAGCTCGTCCGCAGTGGTCGAGACCGCCTGCGGGTCGCGGGCACAGAAGCCCACCACCGCACCTTCATCGAGGAAGCCCTCGACGATGGCGCGGCCGATGCCGCGGCTGCCACCGGTGACGAGGACGCGCTTGCCGGTGAGTTGGAGATCCATGGTCGTGGCCTTTCGTTGTGGGCTGGGGCTGGTCAGGACTGGAATGGCGTGGGCTCGGTCGGCTCACACCGTGCCGAGGGAACGGCCCCGCTCGCGGAGGTCGGCGTGGATGCCCCCGAGGACGTCTCCTGCGGGCAGCAGCGCCTTGGCCGCCTTGACGACGACGCTGTAGTTGGCGTCGACGACGTTGGCGACCGGGACCCGGGTGATCTGGGAGCACAGCTGGTAGGCGTCCATGACGTGCATCCCGTGCAGGAGGCTCACCCAGTGGACGAGCTCGGCGTTGGCGATGCGCCACGAGTCCTCCATCGGCCGGCTCGAGCCGACGGTCATGATGTGGGTGTCGTCCTCGATCCGCGGCCAGCCGGGCGCGTGCCCCTTGACGAGGTCGACGATGAGCGTGCTCGTCATCGCGCCCTCGACCGCGGTGCCGCAGGCCTCACCCTCGCCCTGGCGGTAGTGCCCGTCCCCGATCGAGAACAGGGCACCTTCGACGTTGACGCCGAGGTAGACCGTCGAGCCGGCCCGCATCTGCGGGGTGTCCATGTTGCCGCCGAAGCGCTCGGGGACCAGAGATGAGCGCACCTCTCCCCCGGGCGGCGCGACCCCCACCGTCCCGAGCATCGGCTCGAGCGGCAGCTCGATGCGGTGGTCACTGTGCCGAGCGACGAAGCCGACAGTCCGGCGCTCGCGGTCCAGCTCGTAGATCCACGTCGTGTCGGGCAAGGCCTCTTGGAGAGTGGCGACGCGGTCGGTGCTCGTCATGCCGCCGAAGAACGGGATCGCCGCCGACGCACCCCAGTCCCGCGCCGGCTCGAGCGCGACAAGGTGCAGGACGAGGGTGTCGCCGGGCTCGGCCCCCTCGACGAAGAACGGCCCGGTCTGCGGGTTGACGAAGCGAAGGTCGACCTTGGCGCTCGAGAGGTCGTCGACACTGCGCAGCGCTCCGCCGAAGGCGTCGTCGGACCAGAGCCTCAGGGCAGTCCCGGGCTTGATCCGCATCACTGGGGCGACGCCGCCGAACGTGTAGGCGTACTGGTCACGGGTGGGCGTGTATTCGATGACGTCCATGCTCGAACGTACCTTGTGGCAGGCGTAGTTGAACATGGTCCCGGTCAGGATGGGCGGGGTGTGCTCGCCGTCCACGTATGCCGCGGAGCTGGGGTGCGCTCGCCGGCGCCGCGGCATACGTGCCAGGTCCTCGTGTGACGGCTCAGCCGTGGCTGCGCCAACGTGACTCGACCCTGCGACAGGCCGGGACCAGGCGCTTCTCGAGCCGCACCCACAGCCGCCGACCGATGTCACCGCCGACCTCGTCCAGCAGTGCAGTCCGGAACGCGTCTGGGAGCTCGCTCGCAAATCGCCGCACACGCTCCACTCTTTCGTCCTCGTCCAGTCCGAGAGCACGCCCGTGGGCGCGCCAGTGCTTCGGGTAGGACTCCCCGAAGTTGCGCACTCCCCCGATCGCGAAGGCCGACTGCCGTGCCGCATCCCGCGTGGCATAGGGCAGCCCAGTAGCGAGGTCGTAGAGGGGCGCAAGGCGCACTTGGGTGCCGACGAGCAGCAGGCTGAAGTTCTTGGCATGTCCGTCTGGCGAACCGCTCAGGTAGTTGAAGAGCAGCGCGTCGCTGAAGCGCCGGACGTCGGCTTCCGGCGCCGTCGAGACCCGGCGCAGGACCCGCGCGAGGGTTTCGGCACTGGGGCCCCCGCGGGCTTCGTACTTGCGACTCGGCGGCACGCCGATGGCTTGGCACAGGTCGACCTGGTGCCAGCGCTCGATGGTCCCGTTGCGATCCTGGGGCCGATCGAATCGGCGCACCGCGACGGCGACCTCCCCACCCGGCCTCAGCAGGTCGACGTCGGCGACGTTGAGGCCGAGGAGTCGAGCCGCGCGCATCGAGGCGAACTCGACCTCGGCCTGGTGGCGCATGCGGGCGATTCCCGGCTTGATGAGGTGGGTGGCTGGCGCGGAGCCATGGGCCTCGTACCAGCGGCCCCGCCGCCGCGCGAGGCTGAACTTCTCTTGGGCGCCGGGGAGGCTCCAGTGCTCGTCGGGCATCGTCCAGGAGGAGCCGTCCGCCCGAAGCTGCCGGATCCGTGCAGCAATCCGTGCCTCGGTGACATGGACGTAAGCGGCCTCACGCTCAGCGACCGCCGCCTCGTGACCTGTCGCCGTCTCGGGCAGGAACTGCACGGCGCCTGGGCAGTCGAGCCCCATGTGTGCCAGCAGGTCGAAAGCCTCGTCCCTCACGTCGAATCGGGCCGCCCATCGCTGCCGGACGGCAGGATCGTCGGGTAGCAGGCCCTCCAGATAGGCCAGCACCCTCTCGCCCTTGAAGGGTCGATGATCCAGCGGGAGGTCGGGACTCAGCGCTGTGCCGGAGCCGTTCGAGTAGTCCCGGTCATACCTGAACGCAAGCTCGCCTCGGGCTGAGCGGGACAGGGCCCCGATGGGTGACCCGTGGAGGAGGACCCGGAGTGCGTCAGGCATCGCCGAGAAGCTCCGCCAAGGCAAGCTCGGCCGCCGCCTCGGCCTCCGTGCGACGCGTTGGCCGCGCGACGAGCTCGAGGTCGAGGGCCCGAAGAACCTTGAACACGGTGGGGGTGTCGGCCGTGGAATGACCGGCCTCGAGCCTGACCAACCAGCCCCGCGACACGCCCGCGCCCTGGGCCAGGGCCGCTTGGGTCAGACCTGCTTGCCGGCGGTGCTCGCGGACGATGGCCCCAATTCGAGCCCAGTCTCGCACCACATACTCGGTCATGAGTGTCATCATACAGTGACATTTACCGAAAGTCATTCATCGATGACTTCCCGACAATGTCATCGACAAATGACACGGGCATCTGGGCCGACGGCCGCCCGCATGGGGCAGGCCAGCGGAGAGTCCGGTGAAGCCGGCGCCGGCCAGCAGAGGCGCGATGGTGTCGACCGGGTTGCTCGCCATCCCCAGCCCGCGTAGGTGCATCCGAAGCTACGACTTCCTGGAACACGTGGCCGCCCGGGCTGTTGAGCGACCGGGACGGACGCGGGTGCTGTAGGTAGGCCCGGACGTGGGACCGCTCTGTGGGTCGGGGCGCGGAACAGGCGAGCGGGTCTTCGCACCGTCTCACCCTTGCTGCGCCGTCCGCTCGGCTATCCGGGGGACTACTGGTAGGCCGCGTGCCGGATGACCCGACTGACGCCATGCCTTGGGGGATCTAAGCCTGACGCCCGGGTTGTGGTGACTGCGGCTAGCGATCGTCATAAGCTCCGACCGTGGTGGCCACAGGGGATGTCGAGACGGAACGGATTCGACGGGAACTGCTGGGGGCGGTCGTGACGTCGCTCGCCGACGCTAACGGCGGCTATTTGACGTGGGACCAGCTCGCGAACCTGCCACTGCCCGACGGCACCACTCAGCGTCTCGTCGACCCCGGAAAGGGCGGCATCTGGAATCCACGTGACTTCGTGGCCACCCTTTCCATCATCACGTCTCCTGATGGACCGTATCCGGACAGCGAAGAGAATGGGCTTCTCGAATACCATTACCAACGAGGACCGGAGGGCGGGAAGAATCTCAAGCTGCGTGCGGCGATCGAATTGCGCCTTCCTCTTCTTAGGCTACACAAAGTTGCAAAGGGCATCTATGCCCCGGTGTTTCCTGTGTATGTGGTGGGAGACAATCCAATCACGCGGCAATTCACTCTCTCCCTTGACGAGAACATCCGCCTCATCGAAGGAGGCGCTGGCCTCTCGGCGCTCGAGAAGGCGTACGCAGAACGAATGGTTCAGCAGCGTGTACATCAGCCAGCATTCCGTGCCCGAATCATGCTTGCCTACGACGGTGCCTGCACTGTATGCACGCTGAAGCATCCTGAACTGCTGGATGCGGCACACATAATCGAGGATGCGTCAGAACTTGGTGACCCTGTAGTTCCAAACGGTCTCAGTCTCTGCAAAATTCACCACGCCGCCTATGACCGAAACCTGCTTGGCATCTCGCCCGATTACGAGATTCTCATCAATGTCGCTCTCCTGCATGAAGTGGACGGACCCATGCTGAAGCATGGCCTACAGGAGATGCACCAAAGGCGCCTTCACATCCCGGTAAGGAAGGCTGACCGGCCAGATCCGAATAGGCTACAACTTCGATTCGAGCGGTTCGAATCCGCATAGTCGCGAGACTGGTCGTCGTGTGGCTGGCAGGCGGTAGGCCATCAGGCCACTCGCGGGCGACTTTGACCATGCCCGCCGGCAGCCATCGCAGGGCTCAGTAGCGCCATGACGCCGAAGAGGGCCCGGACGATGTCCGGGCCCTCGTCGGTCGTGCGCTAGAGGCTCAGCTGCAGCCGCTAGTGGCTCCGCAGCCCTCGCAGACGTAGCACGACCCAGCCGGGCGCATCTTGGTGCCACACGTCATGCAGATCGGCGCGTCAGCGGAGATGCCCATGAACTTCTCCATGAGCTCAGCCGACGAGTGCACCTCGGCGGACGCCTGCTTGGCCGAGGCCGCACCGGCGCCGAACTTCACCTCAGCCGCGTGGTCAGCCGGCTTCTCGGCCTTCAGCTCGGGCTTCTTGGAAACCGGAGCCGACTGCTGGAGCGACTCGAGCTCGTCCTCGATGTCCTCGTGCGAGTCGTCCGCGCCGTCTGGCTCGTAGGAGCCGGTGTCGAGCTGGCGAGCCCGCTCGGCAGCCGTGTGGATGCCCATGAAGGACCGCGAGTCGAAGTCGAGGTGGTCCAGCGCCAGGCGGCGGAAGACGTAGTCCATGATCGACGTCGCCATGCGGATGTCTGGGTCGTCCGTGAGGCCGGCCGGCTCGAAGCGCAGGTTGGTGAACTTCTCGACGAACGTCTCCAGCGGCACGCCGTACTGCAGCCCGATGGACACCGCGATCGAGAAGGCGTCCATGACACCAGCGAGGGTCGAGCCCTGCTTGCCGAACTTCAGGAAGATCTCGCCGAGGTTCCCGTCGTCGTATTTCCCGGCCGTGAGGTAGCCCTCCCCTCCGCCGACGGCGAAGGACGTCGTCTGCGAGGTGCGGCGCTTCGGCAGGCGGCGGCGGACCGGGCGGTACTCGATGACCTTCTCAACCTTGACCTCGCCTGCGTCCTTGGCCGCCTGCGCTTCCTTCGCCGTAGAACCGCCATCGGACAACGGCTGGCCGACCTTGCAAGAGTCCCTGTAGATGGCCAAAGCCTTGAGGCCGAGCTTCCAACCTTGGAAGTAGACGTCCTCGATCTCCTCGACCGTGGCCGACTCCGGCAGGTTGACCGTCTTCGAGATGGCACCGGAGAGGAACGGCTGCGTCGCGGCCATCATGCGCACGTGACCCATCGGAGCGATGGCCCGCGCACCCATGGCGGTGTCGAAGATCTCGTAGTGCTCGGGCTTGAGGCCCGGTGCGTCGATCACGTGGCCCTTGTGGGCGATGTACTCGACGATGGCCTCGATCGACTCCTGCTGGTAGCCGAGCTTCTTCAAGGCCCGCGGGATCGTCAGGTTGACGATCTGCATCGAGCCGCCGCCGACGAGCTTCTTGAACTTGACCAGCGAGAAGTCCGGCTCGATGCCGGTCGTGTCACAGTCCATCATGAAGCCGATGGTCCCGGTCGGCGCGAGCAGCGACGCCTGAGCGTTGCGGTACCCGTTCTTCTCGCCGAGCTTGACGACAACGTCCCACGCCTTGGTCGCGGCCTGGTGGATGTCCGCATCCATGACCCCGACGGTCTTGAGCGTGTCGTTCGCGGCTTGGTGCTTGCGCATGACCCGCTTGTGCGCCTCGGCGTTGCGCGCATAGCCGGCGTACGGCCCGACGACCGCAGCGAGCTCAGCGGACCGCTTGTAGGCGGCGCCGGTGAGCAGCGAGGTGATCGCCGCAGCGAGCGCCCGGCCACCCTCCGAGTCGTAGCCGTGACCGGTCGCCATGAGCAGTGCGCCGAGGTTGGCGTAGCCGATGCCGAGCTGCCGGTAGTTGCGCGTGGTCTCCGCGATCTTCTCGGTCGGGAAGTCAGCGAAGGAGATGGAGATGTCCATCGCGGTGATGACGAGCTCGGTGACCTTCTGGAACGTCGCCGCGTCGAACGTGTCGTCGTCGCGGAGGAACTTGAGCAGGTTCAGGGAGGCAAGGTTGCAGGAGCTGTTGTCGAGGGACATGTACTCCGAGCACGGGTTGGACGCGGTGATCCGGCCCGTCTCCGGGTTGGTGTGCCAGTCGTTGATGATGTCGTCGTACTGGATGCCTGGGTCGGCGCACTCCCACGCGGCCTGCGCCATCTTGTGGAAGAGCTCCCGTGCGTCGACCTCCTCGATGACCGAGCCGTCGAGACGAGCCTTGAGGCCGAACTTCGTGCCCTCCTCGACCGCACGCATGAACTCGGCGTTGACCCGGACGGAGTTGTTGGCGTTCTGGTACTGGACGGAGACGATGTCCCTGCCACCCAGGTCCATGTCGAAGCCGGCGTCGCGCAGGGCGCGGATCTTGTCCTCCTCGCGCGCCTTCGTCTCGATGAACTCCTCGATGTCGGGGTGGTCGACGTCGAGCACGACCATCTTCGCCGCCCGGCGCGTCGCGCCGCCCGACTTGATCGTCCCTGCCGACGCGTCCGCGCCGCGCATGAACGAGACCGGGCCGGACGCGGTCCCACCCGAGGAGAGGAGCTCCTTGGACGACCGGATCCGCGACAGGTTGAGGCCGGCGCCGGAGCCGCCCTGGAAGATCTTCCCCTCCTCCTTGTACCAGTTGAGGATGGAGTCCATCGAGTCCTCGACGGCGAGGATAAAGCACGCGCTCACCTGCTGGGGCGACTTCGTCCCGACGTTGAACCACACTGGCGAGTTGAACGAGAAGACTTGGTGCAGAAGGGAGTACGTCAGCTCGTGCTCGAAGATCTGGGCGTCCTCGTCAGTCGCGAAGTAGCCGTGATCCTTGCCACCCTTGACGTAGGTCAGCACGACGCGGTCGATGAGCTCCTTGAGCGACTTCTCCCGAACCTCGGTGCCGACGGCACCGCGGAAGTACTTGGTCGTGACGATCGTGCTGGCGTTGACCGACCAGAAGTCGGGGAACTCGACGCCGCGCTGCTCGAAGATCGTCTCCCCGGTCTTCCAGTTCTGCTGGACGACGTCTCGCTGCTCCCAGGTCACCTCGTCGTACGGGTGCACCCCGGGCTTGGTGTAGATGCGCTCGACCTTGACACCCTTCCTGGTGCCACTCCTCGAACGCGTGCTGCGGTTTCCGATCTCCGTCATGCTTCGGCCTCCCTGACCGTTGGTGCGGCTCTTGTCTTCTCGTCTTCAGTCAGTGTCTCGCCGGGGTCTGACAGCACCCGCGACCGGGGACGCCCGGTGGCGATGGGGGTGGAGGGCGGTTACCGCTTCGCGCCGACCTCTGGCTGAGCCACTGGCTCCTGCCCGAGCGCGTCACGTTCGGCTCGAAGGACCGCGATGGCTCCTTCGAAATCCTCGAGCGTCTCCCAGGCCTGGTAGACGCTGGCGAACCGGAGGTAGGCGATCTCGTCGAGCTCGCGGAGCGGCTCGAGGACGGCCATGCCGACCTCGTGGGCGTCGATCTCCGCACTCCCCTGTGACCGGATGGTCTCTTCGACCTTCTGGGCGAGCAGGGCGAGGTCGTCCTCGGTGACCGGGCGGCCCTGGCACGACTTGCGCACCCCCGACAGGACCTTGGCCCGGCTGAACGGCTCCGAGACGCCGGATCGCTTGATGACGTTGAGGCTCGAGGTCTCGATCGTCGTGAAGCGGCGGTTGCACTCGGGGCACTGGCGGCGCCGGCGGATCGCGGTGCCGTCGTCCGCAGTCCGTGAGTCGATGACGCGCGAGTCCGTGTGCCGGCAGAACGGGCAGTGCACCTGCGCTCACCTTCCCTCAAAAGCAGATTCCGTATGCCGCTGAGCTCGCTCTGGGGACAGAGCTGGGGACAGCGTGTGGATGAGCTGTGCGTAACGTGCGATCCCTTGGGGACTACATGTGGACGACTTACAGCCATGTAACTACTAGATGTAGGGGTAACTGTAGGCACGTGACCGATGCGTAATCAAGCCAGAACGCAAAGTTCGGCGTGGCGCGTCATGACGAAGGCGATGACCTGCGCAAACGTCACAACCGCCCCAACCGCCCCGCCGGTCTCACTCGAGGTAGGACCACACGAGGATCAGCAGGAGCGCCGGGAAGGCGCCGAGGGCAAGGTAGCCAACGGTGTACTCGAACTGCCTCGGCACGAGCGACGTCGATGCCGTTCCCCATCCCATGACGACCGAACCGAGCACCCACAGCGAGCCGATCACCGCGGCCCCTCTCCCCGAGACGAGTCTCCGGCCTTCTTTGTCCTTCATCGCTTCTTCCTCCATTTCATGAGTCGTTGTCCGTACGGGCCACTGGTCGGCCCGGTTGTTCTCGCCCGGTCACGGCGCCGGCGGCGGGATCGGGGCCAGGGGTCGGTCGCCCTGGGCCGGGAGTCGCTGGTCCGAGCGCCCGGCCGCGATCGCTGCGAGGTTGTACTCGGAGGTCGTGCCCTCGTCGAGGTAGTCGCCGTGCAGGAACGACTCCCGGAGGACCACGTTGGTCGCGCCGGGCTTCAGGGCCGCAGTGGCGCCGAGGGCCGCAACACCTGGAATCTCGCGTGGGTCCAGACCGTGCCAGTCGGTCATCGGCACGGGATCAGTCGGCGCGGCGAGGACGTTCAAGGCCCCTGGCTTGAGGCCGGCCTGCGCCACGGAGCCGAGCGACGTCCCGGGCGAGCCGAAGAGCGCGACGTCGTCCATCCGCATCACCTGCTGCAGGGCGAAACCGGTCACGACCGACCCGTAGGAATGAGCCCAGAGCGCTTGGTGCGCGGGTGCATCCCGGCTCGCGTCGATGCCGTTGGTGAACGAGGCCAGGTCGTCGGCCCAGGCCCGCGCCGTGTCGTCGCGCAGGACCGACCGGCTGGAGAATCCCCCGTCACGTCCTTGGGGAGCGGGGTAGCCCAACCAGATGGCGATGGCGACGTCGCCGTCGTCACCCTCCTCGCGCGTCTGGGTCAGCGCCAGTCGCCGCATCCCGACGAACCGGTCGTCGTAGTCCCGCAGGTCCCGCTCCGGTCGCGTCGAGAACCCCCCCACATAGGTCGCGACGTGCCCGGCGCGGTCGATGTCTCCGACGGTGGTGATGGCCCGGACCACCAGCCCGGAGACGTCGATGAGGAGCAGCTGCCTCGTCACCCCGTCGCGCTTGGCCAGGAGTGCGTCGATGGCCTCGATCGACTTCGCGCGCTCCCAGGTGGGTATCGCGGTGCGCTGGGGGATCGAACCGGCGCGTCGGAGCGCCTCCCTCGCCGGCCCGCGGAGGCGGGCAAGCAGGATCAGGTTGGCCTGGTGGCGGTCCCAGGCGGGGATCCCGTCCCGGGGGCCGACCCAGTCCGGGTGCTGGGTGATGGCCCGCCGCCGCTCGCTCACGGTGAGGCTGCGCCACCACGCCGCGTTGGCGAACGCGCCATCCGGCCGCCCCACCCCACCCTCGGGCGGTGGCGGCACCACGCCGAGCTCGTCGGGGACCGCCGGCGCCACCGGATCGGCCACCGCCCCGCGCAGACGGCGCTGCACCTCGACATCCGTCTCCGCAGCGACCCGAACCGCCTCGCCGAGGCAGCGCCCGACCTCGTTCACCATCAGGGCGTCCAGCCGCCCCACATGGGCGTCCATCGTCGGGTCGCCCGTGGGGAAGCGGTGGGGCACCTGGACGAGGCCGTCCGCGTCCGTCCACGCACCTCGGTCCCGTGCGATCCGCTCTGCTCGGTGGACCAGCTCGAGGCAGGCCTCCATCCGCGCCGCGAGACCGCGAAGCACCGACGCCGTGACCCCCATGCGGGCCGACACGTCACCCAACAGTGCCACCGCCCCCGACTGGGCCTGGCTCGCCGACGTCGCCGCCCGCCCCCGCCACTCGCGTCCCGCGGCCCGGGCACGCAGAGCCGCGTCGGCAGCCCCCATGACACGTCGCCGTTGGATCTCGAGCCGGTGGACCACCTCGAGGACCAGTGCGGGCCGAAAGGCCCTGATGTCCCGGACGCCGAGCTGCCGGGTCACGGAAGCTCACCGGACCCGCTGACGGCGCGGCGCGCCACCTGCTCGACGACGGCGTAGGACTCCCCCGCTGCCGCGAGGTCCATCCCGACCCTCGCGAGGCCGAGCCGGGCGCGCAGCAGCCGGTCACCCCACGCCACGCCGAGCTCCCGGATCGCCGCAGCGGTCAGACCCCCAGGAAAGGCCTGGGCCACCGGTGCCACGGCACTCCCGACGTCCACGCCGTCCAACGCCCGGACAGCCTCGCCGAACCTGCCCGAGTCGCGCACGAGCGCGTCGGGCTCCACCTCAAATCTCATCTGCAGACTCCTCCCAGCCCCATCCCGACGAGGCTAGGAAAAAGCGCCGATTCCGCCGGAGGTCTTGTCCACAGGCCGCCCCCCACCCGCCACCCGGTGCCAGACACGAGAACGCCGCACCGACGCCGGTCACGGCGAGGGTGCGGCGCTCCGGGTGCCCCGGCGGGGTCGAAGCGCCGGTGCACCAGCCGCTGAAGGTGGAGCCAACGCGGCCGATCAGGGGAGCCAAGCAGCACTCAGCGCGCAAACAGGAGCCAGCTGAGCGGCATACGGCCCGAGGGCTGTTTCAGAGCTCAGGGATGACGAGCGTCTGCCCAGCATGGACGTAGGAGGTGGAGAGGTTGTTGGCCAGCTGGAGCTCGACGACGCCGGCTGCGATCGGCAGCTGCGGAAGCTCTCGGAGGGCGATCTCGGACAATGTCTGCCCGGCCTCGACGGTGACCGACTCGGGCTGTCCGGACGCCGACGCCAGCTGCCCCGCGAGGGCCAGGCCGAGCGCGGCGACGAGCAGTGCGACGAAGAAGGCGACGACCACCCGACCCCGTCGAGTCAGCCGGTAGGTGGGCTCGGTCACGGGCGGCACGAGCACGAGTCGCGGCCGTGCCACCGGTGCTGGCTCGACCGGAACCAGGAATTCGAGAACCTGTGCGGCCATGGTGCCTCCCTCACTGCGAACGGGTGTTCGATAGAACGCCTGTACGAATTTCTAACACGTCACCCCGAAGATTGTCGAGCGACACGTCGAACAAATGTTTGGCAACTGTGTTCGAAGCCCCCTAGGCTTCATCCACAACAGGAAGCACACCAGTCACCACCGACAGTGCCTGTTGTGACAGCCTGAGACGAGTCGCCACCAAGCAGCCGCGTGAGCATGACGAAGGGGATCACCATGGGCGTGACCGAGCTTCCCGACCGGGACAAGGGAGACCGGCTGACCGTCCGTCAGCGTCGGGTGCTCGAGGTGATCCGCAACTCGGTCGACCGCCGCGGCTACCCGCCCAGCATGCGGGAGATCGGCGATGCCGTCGGGCTGTCGAGCCCCTCGAGCGTCTCCCACCAGCTCAACGCCCTCGTCGCGAAGGGCTACCTGCGGCGCGACCCCAACCGGCCGCGCGCGCTCGAGATCGTCTCTCCCGACGCGGGTCCGGCATCCTCGGGCCGTCGCCGAGGGACATCCGGCGTCGAGTCCGGGTCCGGCGCCCAGTACGACACCGAGACCGACTCGGGCGATGCCAGGCCGGCCGCCGCCTACGTCCCGGTCCTCGGCCAGATCGCTGCGGGCGTGCCGATCCTCGCTGAGGAGGTCGTCGAGGACGTCTTCCCCCTGCCGAGGCAGATCGTCGGCGAGGGCAACCTCTTCCTTCTGAAGGTCGTCGGCGACTCGATGATCGAGGCGGCCATCTGCGACGGCGACTGGGTCGTCGTGCGCCAGCAGCCGACCGCCGAGAACGGCGACATCGTCGCGGCGCTGCTCGACAGCGAGGCCACCGTGAAGACGTTCAAGCGCAAGGACGGCCACGTGTGGCTGTTGCCGCACAACCCCGAGTTCTCCCCCATCGACGGAGACCACGCCACCGTTCTCGGGAAGGTCACCGCGGTCCTGCGCCGGGTCTGAGCCCAGTCCGTATGCCGCTGAGCTCAGTCCCGTACACCGGCCCGGTCCCGCTCGGGGTGCGTATCACGTCGAGCCACGCCAGACTCTGACCGTCACCAGGCCTGCACACTCGGGAGGGCAGTCATGAGGCAGTCGCACGAGGCCGCCGTGCTGAACACGTATCGCTACCTGCGGTTGGCGACGATCCCGCTGCTGCTGACGCTGCTCATCGCGGTGGGGCTGGAGACCTTCCGCGGCGAGCCGTGCCTCCTCGGTTCGATCAGCGCGTATTACCACACCCCGGCGCGAGGTGCCTTCATCGGCGGGCTGTTCGCTGTCGGGGCGTGCCTCATCGTCTACAAGGGCAACGACCCGCTCGAGGACGTGTTGCTCGACTTCTCAGGCTTCATGGCCTTCGTCGTCGCGCTCGTCCCGACCGTCGTCGACACCGGGTGCGGCTCCAAGTACCCCGTGCAGAACCTCGATCTCACCGCCGCTGCCGTGCGCAACAACATCACCACGCTCCTCATCGCCACGGCGCTGGCCGTGCTCGCCAAGTGGCTGCTCGTCCGCCGGGACCGTCGGCGCGCCACGAGCACCCAGAAGGATCTCGAGCTCCCGATGCAGCCCGCCGACGAGGCTCCCACGCCGCTCAACGGTCACGTGGCTCAGTGGGCACGGCGCGCATCATGGATCTGTCTGGTGATCCTCGCTGTCGAGCTCGGTCTCTTCCTCTTCTGGCCGGACACCTTCAAGGACGTGAGCCACGGGGTCGCCGCGATCACCATGGTGCTGGGTGTCATCGGCGTGATGATCGCCAACGCTCGTGGCCTCAGCCGGGCTGAGCAGCAGTCCGATGAGCTCCGGTCCGCACCGACTCCACCAGGGGGGCGGGAGCCTGAGCAGGGGCCACGCGCTTGGGTCAACCGGTACAGCCTGGTCGCAGCCGTCATGGTGGCCCTGATCGGCGTGACGGTCGTCCTTCACCTGATGGGCCTGACCGGGAACTACGTCATCCTCATCCTCGAGGTCGTGGTCATCCTCAGTTTCCTGGTCTTCTGGGGTCTGCAGACAGCCGAGCTCTGGGACTACCCGACCCGTAAGGACAAGGTCGCTGCCGAAGGAGCCGCCGATGTCGTCGAGATCATTCCCTTCGAGCGGTTCTCGGCGCCCGACACCCAAGCGCGGGAGCCCCGGCCGCCCGGCACTCAGGCAAGGGAGCCCCGGCTGCCCTAGCTGTCGCACTGACCCGCCTGGCAGGTCAGTGCGACAGGCAGCCCCAATCGTCGAGTGTGCAGTTCTTCGCCACCAGCGCTCGAGTGTGCAGTTCGTGCCGGGTCACTGGTTGACCAGGACGGACCGGGCCTGCTTGACGGTGATCGTGGTGGCCGGCTGGCGCACCGTGACCTGGTCCGGGACCTCGATCCACGGCCCCCCGTTGACCCGGAACTGCGCCCCGAACCGCACCTGCACGAACGAGGCGAACTGACCCGCCTCCAAATAGGTGTGCACCACCTGCCCGTGCGGGTAGGTGAATCGTCCTGAGTTTCCCGGAGGGTGTTGATCTAGCAAGGGAGACTGTTCTCATGCCTGCACCGAAGAAGTTCGACGAGGCGACCCGTGAGCGGGCGGTCCGGATGTACCTGGACCGGCTCGAGCAGCACGGGGAGGCGAAGGTCGAGGCGCGTCGTCAGGTCGGCGCGCTGCTCGACATCAACCAGGCCACGATCCGCAACTGGGTCGAGGCCGAGGAACGGGCCGCGGGTTCCCGCCCGGCGGCCTCGGCTCGAGTGGCGGAATCGGAGGAGGTGCGTGCACTCAAGCGTCGGGTCGCCGAGCTCGAGCGCGCGAACGACATCCTCAAGACCGCCTCGGCGTTTTTCGCTCAGGCGGAGCTCGACCGCCGACTGCGGTGATCGTGGCCTACATCGACACCTACCGGGCCCGCTTCGGCGTCGAGCCGATCTGTACCGTGCTGTCCGAGCACGGCATGAAGATCGCGCCGAGCACCTACTACGCCCGCAAGGCCTGCCCGCTCAGCGATGCGGCGCTCGAGGAGGCGTATCTGGTCAACGCGATCTTCACACTGTGGCAACAGAATTGGCGTGTCTACGGGGTGCGCAAGCTCTATCACGAGGCGCGCCGTGCCGGCCTTGGCGTGGGCCGCGACCAGGTGGCGCGGCTGATGCGGATCGCCGGGATCCGCGGGGTACGCCGAGGAACGCACCACACCGTGACGACCCGGCGGGATGAGGCGGCGGCCCGGCACCCGGACCTGGTCAAGCGGGGCTGGGACGTGCCCACTCGGGTGGACCAGCTGTGGGTGGCCGACTTCTCCTACGTGTGGACGCTGGCCGGGTTCGTGTACGTGGCGTTCGTCGTGGACGTGTTCTCCCGCCGGATTCTGGGCTGGCGGGTGACCACGAGCAAGCACACCTCGATGGTGACCGACGCGCTGCGCCAAGCCCTCAGCCTGCGTCAGCGTCACCAATCGCACTGGGATGCAACAGGGTTGGTCCATCACTCGGATGCCGGGAGCCAGTACACCTCGATCGCGTTCACCGCTGAGCTGCTCGAGGCCGGCATCGCCGGCTCGATCGGCACCGTCGGCGATGCGCTCGACAACGCGCTCTGCGAGAGCACCATCGGGCTGTTCAAGACCGAGGCCATCGACCTGCCCGGTCCCGCGTGGAAGGACCGCCGCGAGGTCGAGTGGCAGGTCGCCCGCTGGGTCCAGTGGTACAACGCCCGGCGGCTGCACTCCTCGATCGGGTACCTGCCCCCGGTTGAGTTCGAGCACCTTCACCGGCAGGCTACGACCGTGACCCCCATCCCGGAGGTCGCGTAACAACCCACCCTCCGGGAACCTCAGTACGGTTCAAGGTCCCGCCCGGCGAGTCGGTCGGCCCGAACGAGTCCCCGTCCCCGAAGTGGTAGCGGTAGCTGACCAGCCGGGGCCGGATCTGCACCCGGTAGCCATACATCCGCGCCGGGTCGACCGTGTCGACCTCACCCGGCTCGAACCCCTCCCTCGACCACTGCACCCGGTAGAAGGTCTCGAGGTTGACCAGCGTCGTGTTCCCCTCCGGCTGGGTGGCCACCCGCGCGGTCGCCCACCGCGTCTGGTGGAACGCCGCCACGATCATCTCGACCGTCGGCACCGGGCGCACCCCCGGCACCAGGTTCGGCAGGCAGGTGGTACCGACCAGCTGCTGGCCCAACGGACCGGCCGGGCGGCTGCCGGCGGGCCACTCCTCGGCCGGCAACGGGTCGCCGTCCCGATCGACCCACCACCGGTACACGTCCGAGAGCGGCCCCAACCCCTGCCGCGGGCTGTTGTCCGCGCACGCCGCCGTCGCCGCCGCCAGGCAGTGACCACTGAGCGCCGGACCCCCCTCGAGATCACACCCCGAGATCGCGATCCGATACCTCCAATGCGCCTGAGGCTTCACCAACAACCGCGCATACTCCGCACCCAGTTCGGTGAGTTCACGTTGGAAGAGCGTGATTCCGGCACCACTCTTGGTCGCGTTGCCCCCGATGCTGCCTGCGGTCGCGGGCAGGGTGCCGGCAAGAATGTAGACGACGAGCATGGCACCACCGATCAGCCACCTCGCCCTCATGACCCAAGCCGCTCATCCAGGATCAGCCAACCCGAGGCCGTCCAACGGAGATCGAACACCAGGCGAAGATCTTCGCGCGGATATGACTCCCTTACCGTCCCCTTCGCGTCAATGATGTCGTTCCTGAGTTGGATGCCGGTCCAAAGGACGCGGTGCGTTCCGCCGGACTCAAGGCCCAGGGTGTCAACCCTCAGGGTGCGTGCAGCCTTGCCCGAGTACTTCCAACCTTTCCGTTTGTAGTCTTCGGCGTCCTGCAGGTTGGCAGCGCAGGACTTCGAGACGGACACGTCACACAGCTGCCTTATCGCGTCCGGATCGGGGGTGGTCCAAGCGACATTTAGACGATCCATGTAGTGCTGGACGAAGGCCTTTGCGCCGTCCTTGGTGTGCTTCTTGGCGGCTGCTGGCAGCCCCTCCGGGAAGTCCGGCGCCGCCGGCGCCGACGTGGCGACCGAGCTGCTCGGCGCGGACACCGTCGGCACCGGAGTCGTCCGCACCGGAGTCATCGGCTCCGGTGCAGCGGACTCAGCCGCGCACCCGGTGAGCGTGACCGCGAGGGCGAGCCCAGCGACATACGGCAGGAAGGTTCGTCTCGACACGGCTCTTCAGATCCCCTGACCTTGAACGAGGCACGCCACCGGCGTGCAAACGGGCGCAAACGTGACAGAACGGTCCCATGATCCTGCCCGATCCGCACCCGGAACCGCGCCCGTCATCCACAGCCCGCGGCCTTCACGCACTGACCCGCCTCACGGGTCAGTGCGTCAGCGCGCCAGTGCGTCAGTCCGTCAGCGCCCCAGTGCCTCAGTGCCTCAGCGCCACACCCAACGCGTCCAGCGTCGAAGCGAGCGGGGCGTGCAACCGGATCGTTGCGTCCCCGTCGCCGCGGGTCGCCGAGCGAGTGACGATGGCCACCGGAACGCCGATCCGCGCCGCATGCCGCACGAACCGGTAGCCGCTCATCACGGACAGCGACGACCCGAGCACCAGCACTGCACCGGCGGCGTCGACGAGCCCGAAGCATCGCTCCACCAACGACTTCGGGACGGACTCGCCGAAGAAGACCACATCCGGCTTGACCGTGTCCCGGCCGCAGACGAGGCACAGGGGCGGATAGAACGACTCCACGAGGGAGTCCGCGACGACGATGTCCCCGTCGGGACGCACCTGCTCCCCCCACTGGGAGCCGACCGCCTCCGACTCCGCAGCGAACCGCTCCCGGAAGCCGGGGTTCGCCTCCGTCATGCGCTCGTGCAGCGACTCCCGGGACGTCACCTCCCCGCAGGTCAGACACACGGCCCGGTCGAGAGAGCCGTGCAGCTCGACGACGTCTCGAGCACCCGACTGCTGGTGGAGCCCGTCGACGTTCTGCGTGATGATCGGCCCGACATATCCATCCCGCTGCAGCGCGGTGACCCGCTCGTGACCGGAGTTGGGCCGAGCCTGGTTGAACCGCTGCCAGCCGATGTAGCTTCGCGCCCAGTACCTGCGGCGCGCCTCGCTCGACCCGGCGAACTCCCCCAGAGTCATCGGCTCGACGCGCCGGGTCCCGTCGGGCCCGCGGTAGTCGGGGATGCCCGAGTCCGTGGACATCCCGGCCCCGCTGAGGACGAGGACCCCGCCACCACTGACGAGGTCGACGAGGTCATCCATCGTCCCGAGGTCCTCCGTGACGAGCGGCAGGACCCGGGTCGTCGCAAGCTTCACCTGCATAGCGTACGTCTCATGCGCTCAAACCCCGCAAACCATAAGTGTCAGTTATGCTGAGGGGATGATCGACGCAGCGGGCCTTCGGGTCATGAAGGCCATCGCCGACGAGGGCAGCTTCACCGGCGCCGCCCACTCACTCGGCTTCTCCCAGCCCGCCATCTCCCAGATGGTGCGCCGCCTCGAGCAGCGCACGGGGACGGTGCTCGTCGAGCGCTACGGCCGGCAGGTGCGTCTCACTGAGGCCGGCCAGGTGCTGGCCCGCCATGCGGTCGGCGTCCTCGCCGCACTCGACGCAGCTGAGGAGGAGATCACGGCGATCGCGGGACTCCGCGCGGGCCGGGTCCGGCTCCAGGCCTTCCCCAGCTCCTCGGCGACCCTCGTGCCGAAGGCTCTCGCGATCCTCAAGCGTCACCACCCCGACATCGTCGTCACCCTGACCGAGGCCGAGCCGCCGGAGTCCCTCGCCGCCCTGCGCAACGGCGACTGCGATGTCGCAGTGGCCTTCGCCTATGAGGGCGCCGACCTCGGCGTCCTCGAGGAGGACCTCTCCCTCCTCCAGACCCACCACCTCCTCGACGACGAGGTCCGGGTCGTCGTCCCCAAGAGCCATCAGTTGGCCGACCGGCAGAGCGTCAGGCTGTCCGACTTCGCCGACGAGGAGTGGATCGCCGGCTGCCCCCGCTGCCGTGGCCACCTCGTGTCCCTGGCCGACCATGAGGGTTTCCGGCCCAACGTCGCCTTCGAGATCGAGGACTACGTCGCCCAGATCGGTCTGGTCACGGCCGGCCTCGGCGTCGCCTTGGTGCCTGACCTGATCCTCAACGCAGCCAAGCACGAGGACGTCGCCACCCTCTCCCTCTCTCCGGTCTCACGCCGCCAGATCCTCGCCGTGACGACGTCCGACCTCCAGCGGGTCCCCGCCGTCGCGGCCGCGCTCCGAGCGTTGGGTGAGGCTGCCGGCGCCCGGGTCGACGTACCCGAGCCGGCACTCTCCCCCGCCTGACAGCGCGAGCGAGCCCAGCGGCATACAGTGCCGTCATGGCCGATGACGCACACATCTCGTTCCTGCCCGTGCCCGCTCCGGAGGACGTCCCGGAGGGCGTCACGAGGCTGTGGGCCAAGTCCGAGGAGGCGTTCGGCTTCGTACCCAACGTCTTCCGCGCGCAGGCGGTCAACGGGGACCAGTTCCTCGCCTGGTGGAACTACTTCAACCTCCTCGTCAACAAGGAGGGCCACCTGAGCAACGCCGACCGTGAACTGCTCGCCCTCGTCGTCTCCAACGTCAACCGCTGCACCTACTGCGTCATCTCGCACGGCGCTGCGCTGCGGACCTACACCGAGGACGAGCGGACCGCCGACCTCGTCGCGGTCAACTGGCGTCAGGCCGGCCTCCCGGACCGCGAGTCCGCGATGGCGGCCTACGCCGAGAAGCTCACGCTGCACCCTGCGGACGTCGTCGAGGCGGACCTCGAGCCGCTGCGGGAGGTGGGTCTCGACGACCACCAGATCATGGAGCTCGTCCAGGTCGTGGGGATGTTCAACCTGACCAATCGGGTCTCCTCGGCGCTCGGGTTCGTGCCCAACGCCGAGTACCACTCACAGAGCCGCTCGTAGTCTTGGGCCGTATGCCGCTGGGCTGGGTTCCGCCAGCCGGTTTCCTCGCGCGCGGCGAACGTCACCCCCTGGGGCCACGCCCCGGCACAATGAGCCAATGACGAAGGTCGCGGTTGCAGCGCCGAGCTCCGCAGCACTGGAAGCCGGGCTCGCGGTGGTCGCCGAGGGCGGCAACGCGGTGGACGCCGCAGTGGCGGCCTCCATCGCGGCCATGTGCACCGAGCCGGGCATCGTCAGCATCATGGGTGGTGCCTACGTCAACATCTGGCCGGGCGGCGGCCCACCCGTCGTCATCGACGGCAACGTGGAGATGCCCGGGCGCGGCCTGGACCCGAGTCGGTTCGGCCAGGGCATCCGGTTCGTCGAGACCCAGTACGGTGGCGGCATCACGCTGGGCGCAGGGTACGGCTCGGTGGCGAACGCCGGAGCGGTCCACGCCCTTTCCCGGGCGATCGAGCTGCACGGCAAGGTGCCCTGGTCCCGCGTGGTGGAGCCGACGGAACGGGTGTGCCGCGACGGTTTCGCGGTCGGCGCGGCCTCAGCTCTCTATCTCGGAATCGTCCGCGAGAGCCTCTTCGGTGACGACGCCGAGGCCCACGCCATCGTCACCGGCCCGGAGGGGCACACCCTGCGCGCCGGCGATGTCGTCCAGAACAGCGATCTCGCCGACATCCTCGAGCTGCTGGCCGTCCAGGGGCCGGCGCTCTTCACCACCGGGGTCGTGGGCCGGGTTCTCATCGAGGAGATGGCTGCGCACGACGGTCTCCTCACCCGCGATGACCTGCTCGCCTACGAGGCGGTGGTGCGCCGCCCGACGCTGCGCCAGCTGGGCGACTGGACCGTGGCCCTCAACCCACCACCGTCGGTCGGCGGCCCGATGCTCGCCGTCATGCTCGGCGAGCTGGCGGGCCGTGAACCGGGCTGGTCCTGGACCGATGTCATCGACATCCAGACCCGCGTCCTGTCCTACCGCCTCTCGGTGCACGACCGCTCCCCCGACCTCCTCGCCGACGGGGACGCCCTGCTCCAGCTCGTCGAACGGCACGGCCTCGCGGGGTTACCCACATCTGCCTCGACCGCCCACGTCTCGGCCGCGGACTCGGACGGCACGGCGTGCGCGATCACCATGTCGTCCGGCTACGGTGCCGGCATCGCGATCCCCGGCACCGGGATCCTGCTCAACAACGCCCTCGGCGAGCCGGAGCTCAACCGGCTCGGGCTGCACGCCCTGGCCCCGGGGACCCGGCTCGCGTCCAACATGGCGCCGACCACGGCGAGGAGCTCCTCCGGAGGCTGCCTCGCCGTCGGCTCGCCGGGGGCGGACCGGATCACGACCGCCCTGCTGCAGGTGCTCGGCCCCGCGCTGCTCCGCGGCACGGACATCGAGGACGCCATCGAGGCGCCCCGTCTGCACGTCCGGTTTCGCGAGGACGGGACACCCGCGGTCGAGCACGAGCGGGACCCTGCCATCGCAGCGGCCGTGGAGACCCGGGGGCTGCCCAGATACGAGTATCCGTCGAGGCACATGTACTTCGGCGGGGTGGGGGCCGCCCGGCTGGACGGTGCCGAGCTCTTCGCCGCAGCCGACTCACGCCGTGAGGGCGCGGTCGGGGTGGCCTCCTCGGATGGCGCGTAGGGCTGCGGCGCGTAGGGCCGCGGCGCCCGGCACCTCGTCGCACCGCAGCGGCCAGCGAGGCTACTCACGCGTCCGCACCGCGATCTCGCCGTCCGCGTCCACGGTCACCGCGACGTCTCCGGACAGGTCGGTCCGGTAGACCGCGAACCCTCGACTCGCCAAGGCGCTCAGCAACGCAGGTGCCGGGTGCCCGTAGTCATTGTCCTCCCCGACGCTGATGACGGCCAACCGCCCCTCAACCATCTCGAGCAGCTGGTCATCGCGGTTGCTCGACCCGTGGTGGGCGACCTTGAGCACGTCGACCTCGCCCCAGCGCTGCGGGTCCCGGCGGGCGGCCCGGAGGACCTGGGCCGCAGCCTCGCGCTCCATGTCCCCTGAGAGCAGCAGGTCCACTCCCCTCACCCGCACC
This sequence comes from Intrasporangium calvum DSM 43043, assembly GCF_000184685.1. Lineage (NCBI taxonomy): Bacteria > Bacillati > Actinomycetota > Actinomycetes > Micrococcales > Intrasporangiaceae > Intrasporangium > Intrasporangium calvum. Next base: position 1,593,226 of record NC_014830.1, on the reverse strand, counting down.
GTCATGACGACCGACCCGTTGTTCGGCACCGAGCCGTCACTGATGAGGTGCGCCGGCCACCAGACCTCCGCAGTGACGGGTCCGACACGAACCGTGTCTCCCGCCCGGAGCTCGCCGACGGGAATCCCTTCCGTGGCAGCGAGCTCACGCACGCCGCGGGCCATCGTCCCTGGCTCCGCGACGGGCGAGACCCGGATCTCCGCCACGTTCCGGCCGGCGACGACACCCGCCAGGCCCGCGACGTGGTCGGCGTGGAAGTGGCTGAGGACGACCAGGTCCACGACGTCGACCCCGAGCCGGTCCAGGCAACCGTCGATGAGGTCCGGGTCCTCGCCGGCGTCGACGACCACTGCGTGCCCCGTGCCCTCCGTCGAGTCGCTGTTGATGACCAGCCCGTCGCCCTGGCCGACGTCGCAGGCCACGAAGACCCAGCCCGGAGGGGGCCACGTGACGATGTTCGTCGGGGCCGCTGCCGCCACGGCGACGAGGACCGCGGCCAGGCCGAGCAGCGGACGGAGCCGGGCCCGACGCCATGCCCACGGTGTCAGGACGACCACCGCGACAGTGACCCCGGCGAGGCCCAGTGCAGCCGCCGCCGAGTCACCCCACTCGAGGTTCCCGAGGGGCATCTCGGCACAGCTCCGCGCGACCCACGCGATGCCCTGAGCCGGAGCGCCCGCGAGCCACGCCACCCACGACGCACCCTCCACCCAGATCACCGAGAGCACGGCGACGGCCACGCCGAGGATGGTCGTGGGCCCGACGAGCGGTGCCGCCAGGAGGTTGGCCGGCACGGCCACGAGTGAGACCGTGCCCTGGAGCGGCACGACGATCGGGCCACAGACGGCCTGGGCCGCGAGGGGAACCGCGAGAACGGGCCCGAACCACCCCAGCCGGGTCGGCAGGGCGCGGGCGATCGCCTTTCCCCAGGGCTGGGCGAAGAGCAGCAGGCCCAGCGTGGCCATGCTCGACAACGCGAAGCCGTAGGACCTGGCCAGCCACGGGTCCCAGACGAGGAGGACGGCGACCGCCCCTGAGAGGGCGGGTACTCCCGCCTGACGACGCGACGTCGACAGGGCCAGCAGGCCCACGGCCCCCATGACCGCGGCGCGGATGACGCTGGGCTCGGGCCGGGCGAGCACCACGAAGGCCGCGAGCACGCCGAGGGCGACCCAGGGCCGGCCCCGTCGGGGGACCCCGACCAACCGGCACAGGCCGAGCCCCACCGCGAGCACCAACGTGACGTTGCTGCCGGACACGGCGCTGAGATGACTCATACCCGTGTCGAGCATGGCCGCGGTGAGGTCCTCGGGAGTCCGGCTCGTGTCCCCGATCACCAGGGCTGGGACGAGACCTCGGGCATCGTTGCTCAGTCCTGCCGTCGCCGCGCGGAAGTCCGACCGCACGGAGTCGGCGGCCCGAAAGACCGCACCCGGGTGCCCGGCGAGGGTCGGGGGGCTCTTCGGTCGGGCCAGGGCCACCACCGCGTCCCCCGCTTCCGCCGGCGCCAGCCGCACCACCGCCTGGACGTCCTCGTGCCACCGGACACCAGCCCAGGACTCGTCCCCCATGACGAGGATCGGCGCGCTGACCGCGGTGGCGCGGCCTCGGCCCTCGACCTCTCGGACGTCGACGCGCACCAGGACCATCGGCTCGCGCCCCGCCTCCTCGGCGCCGCCGGTGACCGCGAAGTCTCCGTCGGCCAGCACGCCTCCGACGACCCGCGGCTCCGCGGCCACACTGCCGCGGACCGTCACCACGGCCTGCGCCCCTGCCAGGTGCTCCAAGGGCCCGACGTCGCGGACCGTCCGGTGGCCGGCCGTGGCCAGCAGCAGCAGGGCGAGCACCGCAAACGTCAACGCGGTGAGGCGCACGGCTGACGACGGGGGCCGCGTCCGGACCACGCCGGCCGAGCCGATGCCGGCCAGGAGCGCCGCGGACCACACCCAGGCGGTCGGGACGAGGAGCGCGACGAACGCGACGACCGGCCAGCTGATGAGGACCGGGACGAGCAGCCGGGCGTCGAGCCGCCGCGGCACGCGGACGACCTCGTCCGCCCGCGTCCGCCGGTGGGGACGCGCCACCGTTCGGCTCACACCGTGACCTTGGGCCGGAGCTGGGTCAGCATCTTGTCCCCGATCCCGCTCACCTCCCCGAGCTCCTCGACCGAGCTGAACCGGCCGTGCTCGGTGCGCCAGTCGACGATCCGCTGCGCGAGCACCGGCCCCACGCCCGGCAAGGTCTCCAGGCCGGCCAGGTCGGCGGTGTTGAGGTTGACCGGGCCGGACCCCGATGCACCAGCCGAGCCGCCGCCACCCGCGACTCCTCCGGACCCGCCGGACCCCGAACCCGAGGGCCCCGGGGTCACTGACTCCCCTGGTCTGGGAACGAAGACCTGCTCCCCGTCGCTGACCGGACGGGCGAGGTTGAGCGCCGCCACGTCCGCCCGCTGTGTCACTCCGCCGGCCGCTTCGAGGGCGTCGGCGACCCGGGAGCCGGCGCGCAGCCGGACCAGCCCTGGCTTCCTGACCTGTCCGACGACGTGGACCACCACCTCGGCTGGTGCCGCGGCTCCCGCAGTATCCCCCGCGGCGCCCCCCGCAGCCCCACCAGGGAACAGGCCCGTCGGTGGGGAGCTGCCACCGACCTGGAGCGAGCGGGTCACGGCCATCGGCGCGGCGTCCTGACCGCCGGTCGACCCGGCCCCCGCGTCCGACTCGTGCGCCTGGGCCAGCGGCCGGCCCTGGGCCGCCCGCTCGGCCCAGAGGACCCGCACCGCGAAGGCGCACCCGAGCGCGACGACGAGCGCCAGCACGGCGACGACCGCACTGCTCGTCACGGACACCCGGCCCGCCCGGATCGAGGCCGGCACGGTCACGAGGGAAGGACGCCTCGCTCGTCGCAACTGTTCCTGCAGCCGGGCCGCGGGCCGGCCAGGCTCCCCTGGGTGGCCCGCCGCCAGGTCGACGAGGTCGAACGGGTCGCCTGCGGGATCCGAGCCACCGACGTCGGGATCCGTCCGGGCCACGGCCGGTTGCCCGCCTCCGGGAGGGGTCGGCACCCAGCCACCGGATGCCTCGGCGCCGCCCGTGCGCTCCCCCACGACCCGTCCACCCAGGATCTGCACCACGCGCTCGAGATCAGGGGCCCTCGGGACTCGGCTCAGCGGCATACGGCGAAACTAGGCAAGCGAGCCCGCGCCCACCTGACATCGAGCCACCTCTGTGGACGACGGGTCCGGCCCCAAGGGGATGTGGATGGTCAGCCCACGAGATGCCGACCCCCCGATTGGGAGGCCTGCCCGTCGCTGGGCCACAATCCTCGGATGGCCCGGCACATCATGACCCTCACCTGCGACGACCGTCCCGGCATCGTCGCCGCGGTCTCGACAGCGCTCCTCGACGTCAACGCCAACATCGTCGAGAACCAGCAGTTCTCCGACGAGGACACCAACCTCTTCTTCATGCGGACCGTCTTCGACGCGGCCCAGGACGAGGTTCAGACCGTCCTCGACGCCATCGACCGGAGTGCCGCCGTCGAGCACCAGCACCTCGCCGTGCGTCCCGCCGACGAGCGCTGCCGGACCCTGATCCTCGTGAGCAGGTTCGACCACTGCCTCCTCGACCTGCTCTACCGGTGGAAGTCGGGTGACCTCCCCATCGACATCGTCGGTGTCGTCTCGAACCACGAGGACACGCGCGGGCTCGTCGAGTACTACGGCGTGCCCTTCACGCACCTTCCGGTGACGAAGGAGACCAAGGCCGCCGCCGAGGCCGAGCTGCTCCGACTCGTCGCGGCGCAGGACGTCGGCCTCGTCGTCCTGGCGCGGTACATGCAGATCCTCTCCGACGACCTGTGCCAGCAGCTGGCCGGGCGCGCGATCAACATCCACCACTCGTTCCTGCCCGGCTTCAAGGGAGCCAAGCCCTACCACCAGGCCCACGAGCGGGGAGTGAAGCTGATCGGCGCCTCCGCCCACTACGTCACCGGCGACCTCGACGAGGGGCCGATCATCGAGCAGGACGTCGTTCGGGTGACCCACGCAGAGACACCGGAACGTCTGGTCGCCATCGGGCGAGACGTCGAACGCCGGGTGCTCTCGCGCGCGGTGCGCGACCACGCCGAGAGCCGGGTCTTCCTCTCCGGGCGGCGCACCATCGTCTTCTGAGCCGCGTTCACCGCCGCGCTCGCCGCTCGTCGAGTGTGCAGTACCTGCCGCCGGGGAAGAGAAGGATCCGGCAGGAAGTGCACACTCGACGGAGGTCGGGGCGGCAGGAAGTGCACACTCGACGGAGGTCGGGGCGGCAGGAAGTGCACACTCGACGGGGGCTGGCTGCGTGGGTCAGTGGAGGTGGCGCTGCCGCCACCAGCCGATGACGTTCTTGTCGTGCCGCCACAGCACGACGAGCGCGATCGCGATGAGCCACAGGCCGGTCCACAGGTCACCCGGCGCCCGTCCCGCGAGGACGACCCCAGCCGTCACGAGCAGTCCGAGCGCTGCGAAGATCGAGCCGGCCGCCACCCAGCGCGTCAGCACGACCGCGACCGCGAACACCCCGAGCACGACGATCGCGACCCACGGGTGCACACCGAGGATGGCACCGAGGGTCGTGGCCACCCCCTTGCCGCCACGACCGTGCAGGAACGGCGAGAAGATGTGCCCGAGGATCGCGGCGAGACCCACGGCGTAGGCCGCGTGCGCCCCGAACCACTGACCAGCGAAGAACGTCGGGGCCAGACCCTTGAGCACATCCAGCACCCCGACGAGCACTCCCCACCGGCGGCCGAGGACCCGACCGGCGTTGGTCGCTCCCGGGTTGCCGGAGCCGGAGGCCGTCAGGTCCTTGCCGAGGAGACGGGCCGCGATCGTGGCCGGGTTCACCGAACCGATGAGGAAGGCCACCACCACCGCTCCCCCGAGGACCGCGGGGGTGGCCCCGTTCACAGCGGGTCGACCCCGGCGTCCTGCGGCTCGAGCACGTCCCCGGGCCGCGGGGACACGGCGACCGCCACGGTGCCGGGCCCGACGTGAGCGCCGACGACGGCCCCGAGCTCGAGGACGAGGACCGACCGGGCGCCCCGGACCCGTTCGCGGAGCTGCGTCGCGACCGCCTCGGCCCGGTCGGCGGAGTCGAGGTGGTGCACGGCGATGTCGACCGCCACGCCCGACGCCTCGGCCTGCTCGACCGCGAGCGCGACGAGGCGGGCGATGGCCCGAGCCGACGTCCGGACCTTCTCGACGGGGACGATTCGACCGTCGCGCACCGAGAGGATCGGCTTGATCGCGAGCGCTGAGCCGAGCAGGGCTGACGCTGCGCCGATCCGGCCGCCGCGACGCAGGTGCTCGAGGGTGTGGACGTAGAAGGTCACCGACGACGGTCCGAGGCGTGAGTTCACCGCGGCGAGCACCGACTCGAGGCCACCGCCCCGCGAGGCGCGCTCGGCCCCCGCGATGACGGCGAAGCCCATCGCCATGCCGATCGTCTCGCTGTCGATCGCGACGACGGGCACCGACGCCTCCGCGGCGGCGAGCGTGGCCGCCTCATAGGTGCCGGACATCTGGCTGGACAGGTGCACCGACACCACGTGGGTGGCGCCCTCGGCGGCGAGCCGGGAGTACACCTCAGCGAAGACGGCGGGGCTCGGACGTGAGGTCGTGACGATGGTGTACTCGTTCAATGCGGCGGCGACCTGTGCGGCCGTGATGTCACGACCCTCGACGTGCTCGCGGCCCGCGACGACGACGTGGAGCGGGACCACCTCGATCCGGTGCTCCGTCACCAGGTCCTCGGGCAGGTAGGCCGTCGAGTCGGTGACGAGCCGCACGTCGACCCGAGGCGGCTCCGCCTCCTCGCGAGCCAGGTCGGCGGCCCGGTTCCTCGACCAGCGGCGCAACCGCTGGCCGACCAGCTCGCCCAGCCGGTCGCCCAGGCGGTCGGTCGGCCGGGAGCCCTCGGTGGTCACCGTGGGCACCCGGCCAGCTCAGCGGCATACGGCATGGTGCCCTTCCTCAGAGCGGGACGACGTTGACGAGCTTGGGCGCCCGCACGATCACGGTGCGGATCCCGCTCTCGGTGGCCACCCTGACCTTCTCTCGCGACAGGGCGAGCTCCCGCAGGTCGTCCTCGCTGATGTCCGGCGGCACCTCGACGCGGTCCCGGACCTTGCCCTTGATCTGGATGACGCAGGTGACCTGCTCCTCCACGATCTTGGACGCGTCGCTCACGGGGAACGGCACGTAGGACACCCCGCCCGGGTGACCGAGCCTGGACCACAGCTCCTCGGCGATGTGCGGCGCCACGGGCGCGATCATCAGGACGAGCGCCTCCATGACCTCGCGAGGCGGCACGTCGAGCTTGGTCACGGCGTTGTTGAGCTCGATCAGCTTGGCGATCGCCGTGTTGAAGCGCAGGCCCTCGAAGTCCTCGCGCACGCCCGCGATGGTGCGGTGCAGCTGCGTCGTCAGGGCCTGGTCGGGAGCGATGTCAGCGACGCGGACGTCACCCGTGACCTCGTCGACCACGTTGCGCCACAAGCGTTGCAGGAAGCGCTGCGACCCGACGACGGCGCGCGTCTCCCACGGCTTGGACAGCTCGAGCGGGCCCATCGACATCTCGTAGAGCCGGAACGTGTCGGCGCCGTAGGCGTCGTACATCTCGTCGGGGCTCACGGAGTTCTTCAGCGACTTGCCGATCTTGCCGTACTCCCGGTTGACCGGCTCCCCCCGCCAGCTGAACGTCGACTCGGCACCCTGCGCACCCGGCTGCTCCTCCACCTCGGCGGCCGGCACGTACTGTCCACGGCTGTCGGTGTAGGCGTACGCCTGGATGTAGCCTTGGGAGAAGTACTTGCGGAACGGCTCCTCGCTCTGGACGTGGCCGAGGTCGAAGAGCACCTTGTGCCAGAACCGCGCGTAGAGCAGGTGCAGGACCGCATGCTCGACGCCGCCGACGTAGAGGTCGACGCCGCCGGGGTCCAGGGTGCCGGCCGGCGCGCCAGCAACGGGAGCCGCCTGCTTCGCCAGCCAGTACGCCTCGTTGGCCGGGTCGACGAACTTCTCGTCATTGGCCGGGTCGAGGTAGCGGAAGTAGTACCAGCACGACCCCGCCCAGTTGGGCATGGTGTTGGTCTCGCGGCGGAAGCGTCGCATCCCGCGACCGTCCCCGAGGTCGGCCTCGACGTTGACCCACTCCGGCACGCGCGAGAGCGGCGGCTCCGGGCTGCTCGTCGCGTCGTCCGGGTCGAAGGTCTTCGGGCTGTAGTCCGGCACCTCCGGCAGGGTCAGCGGCAGCTCGTCCTCGAGAACTGGGTACGACACCCCGTCCTCGTCGAACATGATCGGGAACGGCTCTCCCCAGTAGCGCTGCCGGCTGAAGAGCCAGTCGCGGATCCGGTAGGTGACCGCGCCCTCGCCGATCCCGTCGCGCTCGAGCGCCTCGATGATGCGCTCCTTGGCCTCGTCGAGCGCCAGACCGTTGAGGTCGACGTGGTCGTTGGCGGAGTTGACCGCCAACCCCGCGCCGACGAAGGCCTCCTCGAGCGGCCCGTCGGCCTCCTCGACCGAGGGGGCGACGACCCGGCGGATCGGGAGGGAGAACTTCGTGGCGTACTCGAAGTCGCGCACGTCATGGCCGGGGACCGCCATGATCGCGCCGGTGCCGTAGCCCATGAGGACGTAGTCGGCGACGAAGACGGGGATCGCCTCTCCGTTCAGCGGGTTGGTCGCCCAGCTGCCGGTGAAGACGCCGGTCTTGTCCTTGCCCTCGGTCTGCCGCTCGACGTCTCCCTTGCGCGAGGCCGCGAGCTGGTAGGCGGCGACCGCGGAGCGCGGGGTCGCCGCGGCAACGGGATCGGCTCCGCGCCAGTCCTCGTGCGTGCCGTCTGGCCAGTCACCTTCGGGCACCAGGCGGTCCACGAGCGGGTGCTCCGGGGCGATCACCATGAAGGTCGCACCGAAGAGGGTGTCCGGGCGAGTGGTGAAGACCTCGATGTCGGTCTTGTCGCCGGCAACGGTGACGACGGGGAACCGCACGCGCGCACCCTGGGACCGCCCGATCCAGTTGCGCTGCATGAGCTTGACCTTCTCGGGCCAGTCGACCCGGTCGAGGTCGTCGGCGAGACGGTCGGCGTACGCCGTGATCCGCATCATCCACTGGGACAGGTTGCGACGGAAGACCGGGAAGTTGCCGCGCTCGGAGCGGCCCTCGTTGGTGACCTCCTCGTTGGACAGGACGGTCCCGAGTCCGGGGCACCAGTTGACCGGGGCCTCGGACCGGTAGGCCAGGCGGTGGCCGTCGAGCTCCTCGGCCTTCTCGGTGGCCGTCAGCTCGGACCACGGGCGGCCGTCCTCGGTGAGCACGGCCCGACGCCCCGACTCGAGCTCCTCGACGAGCTCGCTGATCGGTCGCGCCCTGCCCCGGCCGCCGTCGGGCCGCTCGGCGTCCTCGTCGTACCACGCGTCCCAGATCTGGAGGAAGATCCACTGGGTCCACTTGTAGTAGTTCTCGTCGATCGTCGCGAAGGTGCGGCGGTTGTCGAAGCCCAGACCGAGTCGGCGCAGCTGGCGCCGCATGACGGTCATGTTCTCCTCGGTCGTCTTCCTCGGGTGCTGTCCCGTCTGCACGGCGAACTGCTCGGCCGGCAGCCCGAACGCGTCGTAGCCGAGCGCGTGGAGGACGTTCTTGCCGAGCATCCGGTGGAGGCGCGAGTAGACGTCGGTCGCGATGTAGCCGAGCGGGTGACCGACGTGGAGGCCTGCTCCGGAGGGATAGGGGAACATGTCGAGGACGACGAGCTTCTCCCCGCGCTGCGCCACCTCGTCCGGCTGCGCCCAGGGACCGGCCGGGTTCGGCGCGTCGAACGTGCCCTGCTCCTCCCACCTGTCCTGCCAGGCGACCTCGATGGCCGCGGCCATCGCGGCGGTGTAGCGGAACGGCGTCTCGTTGGTCTGCGTCTGCTCGCTCATGTCTTCTCTCTGGTCAGGTGGGTCAGCACTGCCGGGACAAAAGAAAACCCCTCGCACAGGAGGGGGGCCGCGTCGATGCCGGGGACCCGGCCTTGGTCAACGCGGCTGCGGAAGGAGCAGCTGACCAGCCATGCGCCCAAGGTTAGCGCAGGACCGAGCCCCGCCGCCGTGGGTGCCGCGCGCTGGGACCGAGCCCAGCGGCATCCGCCCCGGCTGGTCGGCTCAGCCGGATGCGGTGGCTCCGAGCAGCCCGACGACGAGCAGCGCCAGGGCCGAGTGGTAGAGGACGAGGACGAGGACGGGCGCCCACCGCCGTTCCCGCACGAAGCGGTCGTGGCCCAGCAGGAGGTACGAGGCCAGCAGGAGACCGGACCCACCGAGGACCTCGCGATCCTGCTGCCAGGCGGCCACGACCACGAGGACCGCGAGGGAGAGCAGCTGCAGCAGGACCAGGCCGCGCTGCCGTCCCGAGAACCGGACGACGTCCCGCCCCCACCGGCCGTGCAGGACACCCAGCCCGAGGAGGGCGAGGGGAACCCACCAGCGGAACCCGGCCGAGCCCGGCGAGGAGACGACGGCCCACGCCCACGCGATGTGCGCGAGCACCGAGACCCAGAGCGCCAGCAGGTAGCGCCGCTCGGTCGCGGTGAGCAGCAGCGCGTCGACGACCAGCTGGAGCGCGAGCGCCACGAGGACGGGCTGCAGGACCGCGACCGGACCGCCGGCGACGGGGACCTCCGCCCCGCCGGTCCCCGTTGCCAGGGACCAGGCCAGCCCGCCGAGGAGGACCGGGAAGGTCGGCCGGGTGATGACGTCGACGACATGGTCCCCTCGCGCGATGGCGAACCAGCTCAGGGCCGCCGTGAAGGCGACCGCCACCGCGAGAACCATGACATGGGTCTCCACAGGCCCAAGGTTGGCAGCCGCCCGCACGAGGGATGGACTGGACACGCGGCGACGATCAGATCACCTTTTGGGACGGCCGCACGGGCCAGGTCCGGAATCGTGCCAGACTCGACCAATGCCAATGCGCCAGTTCCAGCACACGGTGACCCCGGACGACACGGCAGCGAAGCTCGGCACGGGTGACCTGGACGTGGTCGCCACGCCCCGGCTCGTCGAGTGGTGCGAGAGCGCCGCCTTCCAGGTGTGCCAGCACTCCGTCGACGCCAACCACACCACGGTCGGCACCATGGTCAAGTTCGAGCACATCAAGGGCAGCCAGGTCGGGAGCGAGGTGACGGTCCACTGTGCCGAGCCGATCAACGACGGCCGCCGCCTCGTCTGCTTCGTCAGCATCAAGGACGCCGAGGGCGACGAGCTCGGCCACGGGGAGGTCCACCGGGCGATCGTCGACCCCGACCGTTTCATGACGCGGTGCCGCAAGCTCGTCTGACCCCACCGGAGCGCTCCCGCCGCCGGCGCGCGTGGGCGGGCTGAGCGGCATACGAAAGTCACTGCGGCCGTATGCCGCTGGGCTGGCTCCCAGCGTCACACGACGTAGGCGTCGCCCTCCCTGCGGAAGCCGAGACGCTCGTAGTACGGATCGACCATGTCGCGCGGCGTGAGGACCCTTCGGAAGCCGTGCGCCCGAAACGGCCCCTGCGGCCCGAAGACGAACTCTCCCGGGGACAGGTCGCGGTAGGGCGGGGTGACGTAGTCGAGGAGCAGCTGGGCCCGCCCGTCACCGAGATCACGGATGAGCACGACCCCGACCGTCGCGTCGCCCCTGAGGACGAGGTAGGACGGGTCCCCCGTGAACGGGTCGTGGACGAAACTCGGGTTGTAGCGGCGGATGTCGCCCTCGTGGACGCGCAGGACGTGCCGGAGGTACTCGTCATCGCCGGCCACCTCGAGCACGGCGTAGGAGGCCGCGTCGTGCCGGTGCCGCGACATCCCGACCAGGTGCACCACGTTGATCACGGCCAGGACGACATTGAGGCCCACCATCGGCCACACCCCGACGACGAGGTTGTAGCCGATGAGGACGATGCAGCCGACGAGGTTGATGAGCCGCAGGCGTCGCAGCTCGGTCTGGAGGAGCGACCAGACGAGGACGGCGGAGCCGACCCACCCCGCCGCCTCGAGCCACCAACCGTGCATGTCCGGAGCCTACCGACCAGCGGGCTCCCCCCTCCGGTCGGCGAGCAGCGTCGAGCGCTCTGCCCCGATCCTGGGCCGCGGCAACGTGGGCAGACCCTGCGATTCCGTCAGGTATCACCCGAACGAGGACTAGCCTCTGTAGAGGGTCAGGGATGTGCCGATCCGAGCTGGGTCCCGTCGGTGAGGGGGGTCGCCGTGGAACGCGACTATCTCGACTTCGAGGTCTCCATCGAGAACACGTCGGCCGGGCAGGGGGCCCGGGTGACGAGCTCGCCTGCCGGTACGGGCACCGCCACATTCGTCCTGCCGTTCACGGCGGTGGAGCTCGCCCAGTTCATGACAGCCGTCGGGCCACCACGGATCGCCTCGCGCCGGCTCGTTCCGGCCGAGACCCGGGTCACCGATGTCCGGGAGTACGGCAAACGCCTGGGTGACGCCCTGTTCGCCGGAGAGGTCGACCGGCTCTTCCGGGAGAGCCTCTCGAGCGCGAAGCAGCAGGGTCTGGGCCTTCGGGTGCGCCTCGCCCTCGACGCCGCTCCGGACCTCGAGCCGGTCCCGTGGGAGTACCTCTACGACAGCGAGCTCGGGCGGTTCCTCACCCTGTCCTCCCAGACGCCGATCGTCCGCTCCCTCGACGCGCTGGACGTGCCGGCCGCGGTCCGGGTCGCTGCCCCGCTGCGGGTGCTCGTCATGATCTCGAGCCCGTCGGACCTGCCCCAGCTCGCCGTGGCGCACGAGGAGGAGCTGCTGCGGGCGACGACCGCAGACCTCGTCGCGAGCGGCCGGCTCGAGCTCGTCGTCCTGACGGAAGCGACGCTTACCGGCCTCCAGCGGGCTCTGCTCGACACCTTCCACGTCTTCCACTTCATCGGCCACGGCGGTTTCGACCAGGGCGCCGACGAGGGGGTGCTCGTCCTGGAACGTGAGGACGGGACCGGCCATCGAGTCGGCGCGTCACGACTCGGGACCCTGCTCCACGACGCCAACGGCATGCAGCTCGTGGTGCTCAACGCCTGTGAGGGTGCGCGGACGAGCGGGCGCGACGCGTTCTCCGGCGTCGCCCAGGCCATCGTGCGCCAGGGCCTGCCGTCCGTCGTCGCCATGCAGACGGAGATCTCCGACCGGGCGGCGCTCGTCTTCAGCCACGAGTTCTACTACTTCCTGACCCGTGGCCTGCCCATCGATGCGGCGATCTGCGAGGTCCGCAAGGCGATGGCCACGTCCGACGAGTCGGCGGAGTGGGGGACGGCCGTGCTCGTCAGGTCGGGGTCGGGTCAGCCGTTCGACGTGTCGGCCCTGGGGAGGACCGCGGAGCCGGCACCCGAAGGACGCCTGGAGTCGCTCTACGCGGCAGCCCAGTCGTCGCTGGGATCGGCCACGCCCGAAGCCGCTGTGCCGATCCTCGAGCAGATCGCCTCGGAACGCCCCGACTACGCAGACGTCACGACGCTCCTCGAAGCCGTCAAGGGCGGGCCGGGCGCTGCGCCACCCGAGGGCCCGGTCAGCGCCGCTCGCCGGGCCGAGGTGGCGCGGGCGGCTGTGGCCCGCCAGGCGGAGGCAGCCCGCCGCGAGGAGGAAGCCCGCCAGGCGGAGGAGGCGAGGGCGCAACGCGACCTCCTGGAGCCCGAGCGCGAGCAGCAGGACCGCAGTGCGCGCGGTCGGGCACCGGGCGGTTCCTCCAGAGCTGCCGGGCGGATCCGCCCGGCGCGGGTGGTCAGAGTCGTCCTGTGGCTGGTCGTCCTCGGGGCCGGGTTCCTCGCCTGGCGGTTGCTGCCCACCCTGATGCAGCGCGCCGAGCCCTTGGTCGACCTCGCCTGCGGGTCCCCGGCAGCATCGGCACCACCGCGGACCTCCTTCAGTGTGGGGTGCGCCCCGGTGGCTCCGGTCGTCGACGGAGAGTTCGACGACTGGCGGTCGGTGACGACCCACCCCGTCACCGCCGTCGTCGATCGCCGAGGCGGGGTTCGCGACGGACTCTCGAGCACGTGGAAGATGCTGTGGGACAAGGACGCGCTCTTCCTCTACGCGGCCGTCACGGACTCCCGGCTGACCGCCGTGCGGACGTCTGACCCAGGGAGCTTCTGGACCGGGGACGGCGTGTCGTTCGAGTTCGGCCCGGACCCGAGGCCGCTCGGTGCGAACGACCCACTGCGTCCAGGTCGTGACCTCCATGTCCTCATCGGCCTGGTGGACGACGGCAACCGAGGGGCGCGGGCGGCCATCAACCGGGTGAGCAAGGGACGCTTCGCGGCCGGTGACGACGAACCGTCGATCGTCGTGGCCCGCCGCGACACGGCTGACGGCTACCAGCTCGAGGCTCGGGTGCCGTGGAGGACCTTGGGACTCAGCATCGCACCAGCGCGGGGGACGGTCGTCGGGATGAACCTCAACGTCAGTGACGCGGAACGGGCCGGCACGTTGAAGGCGATGCTGAGCAGCAACCCGGACCGGACAGCGCGCGCGCAGAACCACCCTGCGCAGTGGCAGACCGTCCTCCTCGCGGACGCGGGCTGACCCCGTGCCCACCCTCCATGCCCTCCTCGTCGGCATCGACGGCTACCCCGAGCCGGTGCCTCCCCTCGTCGGGTGCGTCAACGACGTGAGGGCGATGGCGGAGACGCTGACCGCGCGGGTGCCCCCGGGTGACCTCGACCTCCGTGTCCTCACCAACGAGCAGGCCACCCGAGCCGCCGTCGTCGACGCCATTCGCAGCCACCTCGCAGGACGGGGGGCCGACTCGGTCGCGCTCTTCTACTTCAGCGGTCACGGGTCCCAGCAGCAGGCGCCTCCGGAGTTGTGGAGCGTCGAGCCGGACCGGCGCAACGAGACGATCGTCCTCGTGGACAGCCGTTCTCCCGGTGGTTGGGACCTCGCCGACAAGGAGCTGAGCGGCCTGTTCGCGGGCGTGGCCGAGTCCGTCGGCCACCTCCTCGTGGTCCTGGACTGCTGCCACTCAGGAGACGGCACCCGGGACGCCAACGGCTCGGTCCGGTTGCGTCTGGCACCCGAGGACCCGCGGGCCCGCCCCTGGGACACCTTCCTGCCCGATGCCTCCATGCCCGGGCCGCCTGACCAGCGTGGTCCTGCCCCGACGCGCAGCGCGTGGTCGACCCGCGTCGGGGCGAACCACGTCCTCCTCGCTGCATGCCGTTCCGGGGAGACCGCCAAGGAGCTCACTGTCGGCGGTCGTTGTCGTGGCGCGCTCTCGGCGGCCCTCGAGCGAGCCCTCCGCGACCACAGCCACGAGCTGACCTACCGCGAGATCCACCGGTTCGTCACCGCCGGCGTGCTGGGAAGGGTGGAGGCCCAGCACCCGCAGCTCGAGACGGGGGACGCGACAGACCTGGACCTCGCCTTCCTCGGTGGGGTCCTGCCGGCCCGTCCCATGCAGCTGACCCTGAGCCGCCTCCCCGACGGCTGGAGCATCGATGCCGGCGCGGTGCACGGTGTGCCGGAGCCGATCGGGGAGGACACGACCGAGCTCGCGGTCTATGCGCTCGGCGACGAGACGGATGGCGCCCCGCTCGCCGAGGCCGCCGTGACCTCCGTGCTGCCCGACCGGTCGCTGGTCGACGTCGTGCCCGACCTCGACCCGGGGTTCGTCTACCGAGCGGTCGTCAGGACGATCCCCCTGAAGCCACTCGACGTCGCGATCGTCGGAGAGTCTGCCGGCACCGAGGCCCTGGAGGCCGCCGCGGCCTCGGCTGACACGACGCTGATCCAGGTGACGGGCGACCCGACGATGGCCGACCTGGTGGTGCGCGCGTTGCCGGCCGGCTTCGCCATCACCCGGCCCGGAGTCACCCGCCCTCTCGTACCCGTCGTGGCGGGGCAGCACTGCGAGCAGCGCACCATCACCGCCCTCGAGCGGGTGGCGCGATGGCTCCGGCTCTCGTCCCTCGGCAACCCCGCGACCCGGCTCTCTCCCGGCTCGATGCGGGTCGTGGTCACGTCGGAGTCCGGGCGACTCACCGAGGACGGCCGGCTCGAGATCGCGTACGCCGGCGAGCGGGCACCGACCTTCACCGTCACCCTCACCAACACGACGCCGCAGCCCCTCTGGTGCGCGCTGCTCGACCTCACCGAGACGTACGGCATCTTCACGGACGCCTTCCCGGCCGGGTCGACCAGTCTCGAGGCGGGCACCTCGAGAGCCGTCGGACTCACCGGTCAGCTGTCGGACCAGCTGTGGGAGGCAGGCACGGTGCAGGTGACCGACCACCTCAAGATCATCACGAGCACCCTCGAGTTCGACCCGCGCTCCCTCGAGCAGCCCGAGCTGGACGTGGATGTCGCCCAGGCTCCACCGGTCGTGCGGCGAGGCGGGCAACCGCACTCGACCCTGGACCGGCTGCTGGTGCGGGTCGCGACGCGGAGCGGGACGGCCGCCCCCCCGGGCGCGGTGGCCGACTGGCGCACCGACGACCTCTACGTCGTGACGAGGCGGCCGGCGCCCGACTGATCGTCCCGGACTCGGATGCGGCCACGGTTCGGGCTTCATTCGCGCGCCCGGGGAGGGACGTCGTACCGTGGGCACGCCCTGCCCCGGACCGCCCTCCACACCGATCCAGGAGATCTCATGAGCCCGTCCCCGAGCCCCACTCGCGACCTCGCCCTGACCGCAACCTTCGCCGGCTTCATCGCCGTCCTCGGCCTCGTCCCGGCCTTCTCGCCGTTCGGCTTCCCGGTGCCCATCACGGTCCAGTCGCTCGGCATCATGATCGCCGGTGCGGTGCTCGGTGCCCGCCGTGGCGCGGCGGCCGTGCTCCTCTTCCTCTTCCTCGTCGCCCTCGGGCTCCCCCTGCTGTCCGGCGGGCGAGGTGGTCTCGGGGTCTTCGCCGGACCCAGCGTCGGCTACCTCGTCGGCTTCCCCGTCGCCGCGTTCGTCATCGGCGCACTCATCGTCCGGCGCGGCGCGCCCTACCACACCGGCCACGGCTTGGTCGCCATCGTCCTCGGCGGCATCATCGTCCTCTATGCGATTGGGGTGCCCGCCACCGCTTGGCGAGCTGGCATCAGCCTTCCTGCTGCCATGGCCGGCAGCGCCCTCTTCCTCGTCGGCGACCTGGCCAAGGCCGTCCTCGCCACTCTGGTGGCCGGCGCCGTGCATCGCGGCTACCCGGGGCTGTTGCCGCAGCGCGGCACAGTGGCGGAACACGACCGGCACGTCGCATTCCCGGACGAGCCCCTTACCTCGGCCAGAGCGAGTTCGCGGACGCCGCGCGCGAGCGCGTGACGAGCGCGCTCTGACGACGAGGCGCCGCGCTCAGTCGTCGACACCACGGGCGACGAGCGCGTCCGCCAGTCGGTCGGCGTGGCGCAGTGTGCGCAGGACGAGCGGCACGATGAAGGCCAGCGGACTCGACCCGGCCCCCCTGGCCAGCTGCGCCTGTCGGACCTCGCGCGCGAGCTCGATGATGACCGCGACGGAGCGGATGCCGAGCGCGACGAGCAGGCCCACTCGCTCAGGGTCGACTCCGACTCGCCTCAGCGGCCGGAGCGAACGGACCACGACGTCGACGATCGCCGTCGTGCGCGTCGTCAGGCTGACCAAGGCCGCGAGCAGGACCAGACCGAGCATGCCCCCGACGACGACCACCGCCCGCTCCCACCCGGCGACGACGACCTGGAACGCGGCCAGTGCCCCGAGGAACCAGCCGAGCGGCCGGACCTGGTCGAGCGCGGTGCGCCACGGGACCCGAGCCACCCCGTAGAGGAGCGCGACCACGCCGAGCGCGAGCGCCACCTGCCAGGGCCGGCTCAGAGCGAAAGTGACCGCCGCCGCGACGACGAGGCAGACCAGCTTGGTCCCCGCAGGGAGCCGGTGGACGAGGCTGTCGCGCGGGACGTAGACGGCGAGGGCGCTCACAGCACGAGCCGACGGTAGGCCTCGACCGCCTCACCGGGCGGACCGTCGAAGCGCAACCGCGCCTCGTGGAAGACGAGGACGCGCTCGAAGTCCTCGACCAGGTCGAGGTGATGCGTCACGAGGACGACCTGCTGACGAAGCCCGGCGACCACCTGGCGCACCCGGTGGGCGTTGACGAGGTCGAGCAGGGTCGTCGGCTCGTCCATGACGACGACGTCCGGGTCGGTGACCAGGACCGCAGCCAGGGCGAGCAGCTGCTTCTGGCCGCCCGAGAGCAGGTGAGCCGGGTGGTCCCGGTGCCCTTGCAGGCCGTACGCCTCCAACGCCGCGTCGACCCGTGCCGCCACCTCCTGCTTGGACAGCCCGCGGCGGCGAAGCCCGAAGGCCACGTCCTCCCCCACCGTGGGCATGACGATCTGGGCGTCGGGGTCCGTGAAGCAGAACCCGACCCGGCGCCGGATCGCCCGGGCATCCTTGGCGGTGTCCAGCCCGTCGACCCGGACCGCACCGGCGGTGGGGAGGACGAGGGCGTTGATCATCCGCACGAACGTCGACTTGCCGGAGCCGTTGGCGCCGATGACACCCACTCGGTGCTCGGTGAGCCGCAGGGAGACATCCTCCAGCACGGTCCGCTCCGACCCGGACACCGGATAGGCGTGCCGGACGGCATCGAACTCGATCACCGGCATGCTTCCACCACCACGGCGGTGCCCTGACCGCCGCCGGCCGCGATCGCAGCCAGGCCGTACCGGCCCCGGTCCTGACGCACGAGCTGGGTGAACAGGCGCACGACGAGGACAGCGCCGCTCGCTCCCCACGGGTGGCCGAGCGCCAGAGCGCCACCTCCGGGGCACACGCGACCCGGGTCCAGCCCGAGCGCGTCACAGCAGGCGAGGACCTGCCCCGCAAACGCCTCGTTGACCTCGACGACGTCGAGGTCGTCGATCCCGAGGCCGGCCTCGGCCAGGGCGAGCTCCACGGCGGGGACGAGCCCCAGTCCAGGTCGGCCCGGATTCACGCCCGCCGACGCCGCCCCGAGGACCCGAAGGCCCGGCCGGCCGACCGCGGTCCCCCGGACCGCCCGCACGATGCCGACCGCGGCCGCCCCGTCGTTGACGCCGCACGAGTTGCCCACCGTCACGGTGCCGCCCTCCCGGAAGGCGGCTGGGAAACGAGCCAGGAGCTGCGGGGTCAAGGCCGGCTTGGGCCGCTCGTCCGCGAGGATGCCGCCCACCTGGACGATCTCGTCGTCGAACTCGCCCCGCGCGGCAGCCAGCACGGCGCGCGCGTGGGACTCGGCGGCATACGCGTCCTGTCGCTCGCGGGTGACGCCACGCTCGAGCGCGAGCAGGTCGGCGGCCAGCCCCATGTCGATGTCGTCCGGGAGCGGCGCGAACGGCGCCCGCTCATAGCGCTGTGGCGGCCGCCCGTCCTGCGGCGGCCAGGAGCGCCAGGGAGCCGTCGACGCGCTCTCGACCCCACCCGCGACGATGGGTCCTGAGCCGGCGCTGACGAGCCGCGCCGCGAGCTCGATGGCCGCCAGCCCACTGGCGCACTGGCGGTCCACGGTGATCGCCGGGACGGCTGCAGGGAGGCCCGCAGTGAGGCTGGCCACCCGGGCGACATCGCCACCCGGCCCCATGCAGTTGCCGAGGATCACCTCGGCCGGCTGGCTCCCGAGCTCCGTTGCCACGGCTGCGACGACCGCAGCTCCGAGCGCGGCGGCCGACACGCCGGCGAGGCCGCGACCCGCCGTGCCGATCGGCGTGCGGCGCGCCGCGACGATGAACGCCTCGGTCATGGCGTCACCTCCCCAGCGCGGCACGGTCGACCTTGCCGGCCTCGGTCAGGGGCAGCTCAGGGACGACGCGCCACACTCGAGGCCGGTGGCTGACGGGCAGCCGGGCCCGAGCCACGTGCTCCAGGCCGGCCCGGTCCCGCCCATCGGTCAGGGTGACCGCGACGACCTCGCCGAGGCTCGGGTGGGGCACGCCGTGGACGACAACGGTCCCGCGTGCGACGGGATGCAGCACGGCTTCGACATCGGAGACGAGCACCGTGGCGCCCGCGGTCACGACGGCGTCAGGCCGCCCGAGGACCGTGAGCACGCTTCCGTCGAGCCGCCCGAGGTCGCCCACCGACGCCCAGCCGTCCTCGGCGCGTCGCAGCGAACCCGGCGGCCCGTCGTAGCCGTCGCAGACCCAGTCGGACCGCACCCAGATGGTCCCCGTGACCGGCTCGTCGCGGACCTCCACCTCAACCCCCGGGAAGGGACGCAGCCGGCCGTCACCGGCGTCGGACGCGGCGACGAAGCTCAGCTCGGCCGCCCCGTAGTAGTGGTCGATCCGCAGACCACGCTGCCGGGCCGCCGCGGCCACTCCGTCGGGGAGCCCGGCCCCGGCGACCACGATCCGCGCGCCCGCTGGCAGATCACTCCCACGCCGCTCCAGCTGGGCGGGGGTCAGGCACGCGTGGGTCGCCGACTGCGCGCCGGCGACGAGCTCGGCACCGGCCCAGGCGGCATGCACCGCCGCGAAGAGGTTCATCGTCGACCGCAGGGTGCCGGGCACCCAGACCCGCGCTCCACGCCGCACCCCGGTCAGGTCCGAGTAGGCGGGGAAGCACCCCCACCAGGACTCCGTCGTGCGCAGCACCCGCCGGGGGGTCGGGCCGGTGCTCCCCGAGGTGGTGAGCGACAGCGCTGCGCCGGTGCGGCGGGCCGAGAGCACCGCGGCGACCGGGTCGGCGTGCTCCTCCGGCCGGACGTGGTCCGTCATGGATCCTCCTGGGCGGATGCGACGAAGGGCCGGACACCCGGTCCGGCCCTTCGTCATCTGGTGGAGCTGAGGGGACTCGAACCCCTGACCCCCTCCATGCCATGGAGGTGCGCTACCAGCTGCGCCACAGCCCCGTCGGACCTCACTTCCGTGAAGTGCCTGCGTCACTCTAGCCAATGAAGGCGCCCGAGCCCAAATCCACGGTCATGGCACCACGCCGCCCGGGTCACGCCTTCCACGGGCCGAGGTTCCACCCCGAGATCCGCCATCGCGACATCGCGCTGAAGCTCTTGCTGCCCTCGACGAGCTCGATCCAGTGGCAGTTGTCGATCCCGCGGAACACGGCATCCGAAACGTCCTGGTCGAGCCCGACCAGGTCGGTCGCGGCGATCCGGCCGGACACCCCGTGCGCCACGATGAGCGCCGTCTCGCCGGGCAGGAGCTCCCGCTCGACCTCCCGGACGGACTGCCCCACGCGGTGGGCCACCTCGGCCCGGGTCTCCCCCGTGACGCCCCGCGGCACGTCCTCGCCACGGTCGAGCGCGGCGATCGTCTCCGGGTACCTCGCCCTCACCTCATCGGCGTGCAGCCCCTGCCACTCGCCGACATGGACCTCACGGAGGCGCGCGTCGAGTCGCACCTCGAGGCCCGCCAGGGAGGCGATGGCATCGGCCGTCGCCGCCGCACGCTGCAGGTCGCTGGACACGAGCAGGGCAGGTCGGTAGGCAGCCAGGTGCGGCGCAGCCGCCGCCACCTGGGCCCGGCCCGTCTCGGAGAGCTCGGTGTCCTTGTGGCCCTGCCAGACCCGGGCGGCGTTGTCCACGGTCTCTGCGTGGCGCATGATCACGATCCGGCGGGCCGCGGGCGAAGATCCCGGCGCGGCATTCACGGCGTGGCGCCCGACCCGTCCGACCCGTCCGACCCGTCCGACCCGTCCGGGGAGCTGGACGCACCAGGCCGGGCCGGGGACTCGATCGCCGTCAGGTCGATCTCAGGGCAGTCCTTCCACAGCCGCTCGAGCGCGTAGTACTCGCGCTCGTCCTCGTGCTGGATGTGCACGATGATGTCGCCGAAGTCGATGAGGACCCAGCGCCCGTCGCGTTCCCCCTCGCGCCGGATCGGCTTGGACCCCAGCTCGCGGAGCCGGTCCTCGACCTCGTCGACGATGGCGCCGATCTGTCGCTCGGAGGGCGCCGAGGCGATGACGAAGACATCGGTCAGTGGCATCTGGTCGCTGACGTCGATGGCCGTCACCCGCTCGGCGATCTTCTCCTCGGCGGCGTCGGCAGCCGCCTTGGCGAGCTGGAGCGCATGGTTTGTTGCTGTCACTGGTCTCCTTGCAGAGGAACTGAGGTGCGTCGGGGCGAGGTGATCCGCGCCCGGAGGGGCTCGACGGGTGGCGCCCCACACCCTCCGCCGGTGTAGAGGCAGTACTTGTTGATGTACTGGACGACGCCATCGGGGACGAGGTACCAGACCGGCTCCCCCTCGGCCACCCGGGCGCGGCAGTCCGTCGAGCTGATCGCCATCGCCGGCACCTCCTGCAGGGTGACACGGTCCTCGGGAAGGCCCTTGTCCGAGAGCAGGTGCCCAGGGCGCGTGACGCCGATGAAGTGCGCGAGCTGCCAGAGCCGCTCGGCGTCCTTCCACCCGAGGATGTCGGCGAGCGCGTCAGCGCCGGTGATGAAGAACAGCTCGTCGTCGGGCAGCTCGGCGCGCAGGTCGCGGAGCGTGTCGATCGTGTAGGTCGGCCCGGGTCGGTCGATGTCGACGCGGCTCACGGTGAACCGCGGGTTGGACGCCGTCGCGATCACCGTCATGAGGTAGCGGTGCTCGGCCGGGGAGACCTCGGCGTGCGACTTCTGCCAGGGCTGGCCGGTGGGGACGAAGATGACCTGCTCGAGTCCGAACAGGGCCTGCACCTCGCTGGCCGCCACGAGGTGGCCATGGTGGATGGGGTCGAAGGTCCCACCCATGACCCCGATGCGGCGGCGCGTGCTCAGTGGTGCGTCCCCTCCACGTGGCCGGGGTGGCTCGGGTGCCCCTCGATCTGGATCCGGCCGTGCTGGTCGACGTGGGTCGACATCGGCACCTTGTGGGCGGTGTTGCGGAAGGACCAGGTGACGCCGAGCGCCACAAGGAAGAGCGCGAAGGTGATGAGGAAGTACGCGATGAACGGCATGGGCAGCTCGCGCGCGGCTTCCTCGCCCTGTGCGACCAGGGTCAGGACACGATCAGACATGCGGCACAGCGTACCTCCCAAGGGGCTCGGTCCGGAGCGACCGTGCGGCGCTCGAGACCGCGGCGCCGGGCCGTAGGCTGTTTCCCATGGTCCCCGAGCTGTCCGTCGTCATCCCCATGTACAACGAGGAGGACGTGCTCCCGCTGCTCGTCCAGCGGCTGCGTCCCCTCCTCGACGGCATGGACGTGGCGTACGAGGTGGTGGCCGTGGACGACGGCAGCACGGACCTGACTCCCGCCCTGCTGCACCGGTACCACCGCGAGTGGCCGGCCCTGCGCGTGCTCCGCCTCCGCGCCAACGCCGGGCACCAGGCCGCGATCTCGGCCGGCCTCGCCACCGCCCGGGGCGCCTACGTCGTCACGCTCGACGCGGACCTGCAGGACCCTCCCGAGGTCATCCCGGAGATGCTGTCGGCGGCGAGGCGGGACAACGTCGACGTCGTCTACGGCGTGCGCAGCGACCGGTCGTCGGACACGTGGTTCAAGCGGGTGTCGGCCCAGACCTTCTACCGGTTCATCCGGGTCATGTCCGGCACGTCGGCCCACGCGGATGCCGGGGACTTCCGCCTCATGTCGCGGGCCACGGTGGATGCCGTCAACAGTCTCCCGGAGCACAACCGGGTGCTCCGCTTCGTCGTGCCGGCACTCGGCTTCCCCTCGGACACCGTCGAGTACAAGCGTGAGGAGCGCGCGGCAGGATCGACGAAGTACCCGCTCATCAAGATGATCCGCCTCTCGGTCGACTCGCTGACGGGCATCTCGACGGCACCGTTGCGGCTCGCGACGATCGCCGGGTTCGTCGGCGCCGTCCTCGCTCTCCTGCTCATCGGATACGGGCTCGTCGCCCGCGCCCAGGGCCACACCGTGGCCGGCTGGACCTCCACGGTGGCCGTCGTCGCCGGGGTGGGCGCCGTGCAGCTGGTCTGCGTGGGCATCCTCGGTGAGTACATCGGCCGGATGTACGCGCAGCTGCAAGGGCGCCCGACCTACTTCGTCGCGTACGACTCCCTCACGGAGAGCTCGCCGCAGCACGGGCCGACCGACACGCCGCTGCCGGCCACGCCCCGTGACGAACACATCCCGACGCAGACCGTGCGGGCCGACACCGACGGCTCGCCCGGCTCGCCCGGCACGCCTGCGCGACTGCGCTGAGCGCCACCCGGTCCGCCCCGACCATCACTGCCGGGGGCGGGCCGTGACGAGCAGGCTGACACCGGGCAGGCCACCCACCGGCAGGTACCGCTCGGCGGTGATGATGGCGCGCAGCCCCGTGTTGACGATCGGGTGCAGGTCCTCGAGGTCCGAGCCGGTCGAGGCTCGCCGCCGGAAGGCCACCACGGGTCGGAGCAGGACGTTCCAGGAGCGGACGCTGTCGATGACGAAGCCGCCCCGCTCCAGGAGGGCGAGCAGCTCGGGACGGGTGTAGCGGCGCAGGTGGTGCACGGCCTCGTCGTGTGCGGACCAGAGCCGTGGGTCGGCGGGGACGGCGACGAGGTACGTGCCGCTCGGCTTGAGCACGCGGTGGGCCTCGCGGACGGCGCCGTCGTCGTCGGCGAGGTGCTCGAGGATGTCGAAGGCGACGACGAGGTCCTGGGTGTCGTCGGCGAGGGGCAGGCGGGTCGCGTCGGACCGGAGCACCGGCAGCCCCCGTTCGTGCGCGACGGCGGCGCCCTCGGCGCTGTACTCGAGAGCCGTCGCCTCCCAGCCGGCGCGTTGCAGCACCATCGTGTTGCCGCCGCCGGCAGCCCCGATGTCGATGGCCCGGCCGGGGGTCAGGCCCCGGATCGCCTCCGCTAGCAGGTGTCGCCGCTCGCGGTACCACCAGTGCTGCCCCTCGAGCTGAGCGAGCTTGCGGACCTCAGTGCCCTCCATGCCGCGCCATCATGCCAGTGCGCAGAGGTGGATGGGCCAGTGGGCGCCGCAGTCGGCCGAGTCAGCGGATCTGGCCGTCGCCCTCGACGATCCACTTCGTCGTCGTCAGCTCCGGCAGCGCCATCGGCCCCCGGGCGTGCAGCTTCTGCGTCGAGATCCCGATCTCGGCACCGAAGCCGAACTCGCCTCCGTCGGTGAAGCGGGTGCTCGCGTTGACCATGACCACGGCTGCGTCGACCTCGGCCGTGAAGCGCCGTGCGGCTGCGCGGTCCTCCGTGACGATGGCCTCGGTGTGCCCGGAGCCGTGTCGGCGGATGTGCTCCATCGCCGCGTCCAGGTCGTCGACGACGGCGACGTTCATCTCGAGTGCGAGCCACTCCGTGTCGAAGTCCTGCTCCGAAGCGATGGCGTATGCCGCTGAGCTGGCTTCCGCGTAGGGCCTGACGTCGGGCGTGACGTGCAGCTTCACCTGCGCGTTGGCGAGGTCGGTGAGCACCTTGGGGAGGAAGTCCGCGGCCACCTCACGGTGGACGAGCAGCGACTCGGCCGCGTTGCACACGCTCGGACGGTGCGTCTTGGCGTTGGTCGTGATCGCGGCGGCCTGGTCGAGGTCGGCGGCTCGGTCGACGTAGACGTGGCACACCCCGACCCCTGTCTCGATGACCGGGACGGTGGACTCGCGCACGACGGTCTGAATGAGGTCGGCTCCCCCGCGTGGGATGACGAGGTCGACGCGGCCGCGCGCGGTCATGAGGGCTCGGGCGGCGTCGCGGCCGCCCTCTCCGAGGAGGGTGATGGCGTCCTCCGGCAGGCCCTGACCGGCCAGGGCGAGGCGCAACGCGATGACGGTGGCCCAGTTCGTGGCCCCGGCTGCTGACCCGCCGCGGAGGATCACTGCGTTGCCCGACTTCAGGCCGAGTCCGGCTGCGTCGACGGTGACGTTGGGCCGAGCCTCGTAGATCATCCCGATGACGCCCATCGGCACCCGGACCTGGCGGATCTGGAGCCCGTTGGGCAGCGTCGAGCCCCGGACGATCTCGCCGACCGGGTCGGGCAGCGCCGCGATGTCCCGTAGGCCCTGGGCGGAGGCTGCGACGCGCTGCTCGTCGAGGCGGAGCCGGTCCTGGAGGGCCTCGCTCATGCCGTTGGCGCGGCCGCGGTCGAGGTCCTGGGCGTTGGCCTGGAGGATCTGCGGGGTGGCGACGACGAGTGCGTCGGCGAGCGCGTGGAGGGCGGCGTCCTTCTCGGCGCGGCTCAGCTGGGCGAGCCGGCGGGAGGCGACGCGGGCCCGGTCGGCGAGCTGGTTGACGTGCTCGACGACCGAGGGGTCGATGGTGTGGGACATGGTTCAAGGGTAGGCGCCTCACCCTCTCAGCGGTCCCGCGCGTCCGTTGCCCGGTGGCTGCCGCGTCCTACCCGGGCACCCCGGGATGCGCGTTCGCGGCCAGGTCGCTATGGTTCTGACCGTCCTTCACGGGAGTCCGGAGCACCGGGCTGAGAGGGGGCTGACGCAGCCCCGACCGTCCCAACCTGATCCGGATCATGCCGGCGCAGGGACCAAGGAGTTGCGATGACGCAGAGTCCCCGGCCGTTCCCACGGCTGCACGTCCTCACCGACACCCGCGGCGGTCGCGACCCCCTCCGCGAAGTGCGGTGCGCGATCGCCACCGGCCGGGCGGCGGTCCAGGTGCGGGCCAAGGACCACACGGACCGCGAGGTCCTCGCCCTCACCACCGCGATCCTCGGGCTGGCCCGTCCCGCAGGCACGCTCGTCATCGTGGATGACCGCGTCGACGTCGCGTTGGCCGCCGGCGCGGACGGCGTGCACCTCGGGGCCACCGACCTCCCCGTCGCGGAGGTCCGACGCGTCGTTCCCGCAGGCTTCGTCATCGGAGCCACGGTGCGCACCCCCGACATGGCCCGCGCCGCCGAGTCGGCCGGCGCCACCTATCTCGGCGCCGGACCGGCTCATGCGACGACCACCAAGGCCGGCCTCCCAGAGCCACTCGGACCACCCGGCCTCCGTGCCGTCACCGCAGCCACGGAGCTGCCCGTCATCGCGATCGGTGGTGTCACCCCCGAGCTCGTCCCCGCCCTGCTCGCCGCCGGCGCGCACGGCGTCGCCGTGGTCGCCGCGCTGTCCGAGGCAGCCGACCCGGCCGCGACGGCAGCGGCTCTCACCGCCGCGCTGGTCGGTCCGTCCGACCAGTGCGACGGCGAGCCGGCCGACGGTCGGATCGAGGTCCGCCCGTGAGCACGGCACCGGGACGAGGTGCCGCGGTGACCACGGCAGCCCCCCAGGACCGGCACTCGGCCCTCGTGGAGTCAGGGGTCTCCACGAGGGTCCGCGTCGCCGTCATCGGTGGCGGCATCATCGGGCTCGCGAGCGCCTGGCAGCTGGCTCGGGCGGGCTGTCAGGTGACGGTGCTCGACCCGGGCGTCGCGGGGGGAGCCACGCACGCCGCCGCCGGGATGATCACCCCGTCGAGCGAGGCCACCTTCGGACAGGAGGCACTCCTGGCGGCGAGCACGGCGTCCGCCGGTCGCTGGCCCGCCTTCGCCGCCGACCTCGCCGCCGACTCCGGGCTGCCCATCGACCTGCGCCGCGAAGGCACCCTCTTCGTCGCGGCCGACCACGACGACGAGCAGGTCCTCGCCCGGCAGGCCCGCCTCCTCGAGCGGTACCACCGGGCCGTCGAGCGGCTCCCGAGCCGGGCGGCCCGTCGCCTCGAACCGGCGCTGTCGCCGCGCCTCGCCGGCTGCCTCGTCATCGAGGACGAGTCGGCCGTGGACCCGAGGCGCGTCGCCCACGCCCTCCGCATCGCCATCACCAGCCGCGGGGGCGAGTTCCGCCCCCTGCTGGCCCGCCCCGAGCTCCGGGACCGTCGCATCGTCGGTGCGGAGCCCGCCGTGGAGCCGACCCGCCGGTCCGTGGAGCCGGTCGGGCACGCTCGGCCCCACTCGAGCCACGCGGACGTCACCGTGCTCGCGGCGGGTTGGGCGACGTCCGGGCTCGCGGCCCACCTGGGGCTGCGGGTCCCCATCCGTCCGCTCAAGGGCCAGGTGCTGCGGCTCCGACCGGCCGCGCCCGACGTCCTGCACCGCATCGTCCGGGCATCCGTGCACGGCCGGTTCGTCTATCTCGTGCCCCGCTCCGACGGCGAGGTCGTCGTCGGCGCCACGAGCGAGGACGTCGGGGCCGACCCGAGCGTCACCGCCGGCGCGGTCCACGACCTGCTCCACGACGCCATCGAGATCGTCCCCGAGCTGTCCGAGGCGGCGCTCGTCGAATCCACCGCCGGGCTGCGACCCGCCACCCCGGACAACCTCCCGGTCGTCGGGCCGTCCGGTGTCGACGGGCTCGTCGTCGCCGCCGGCCACGGGCGGGACGGCATTCTCCTGGCACCGCTGACGGCCGACGCCGTCGTCGCGCACGTCCTCGGTCTCCCGCAGCCGGAGCACGCCGACCACTTCGACCCACGACGCTTCGGCACCCAGGAGGACGAGTGAACGTCATCGTCAACGGCGAGCAGCACCGCCTCGAGCCGGGCACCACGGTCGCCGCGCTCGTCGGCACCCTCGGTCTGCCGAGCCGCGGCATCGCCATCGCACTCGACCGGGTCATCGTCCCGCGCTCGCGCTGGGCCACCGAGGTGCTCAGTCCCGGCGCGGAGCTCGAGGTCGTCACCGCAATGCAGGGCGGCTGACATGGCCGGCACACCCTCACGGCCCGACCCGGTCACCATCGACGGGCGGCCCACCATCGACGGCCCCCTCACCATCGACGGCACCGAGCTCGGCTCCCGGCTCATCCTGGGCACCGGGGGCGCGACGAGCCACGCCTCCCTGGAGGCGGCGGTCCGCGCCTCCGGGACCGAGCTCGTCACCGTCGCGCTGCGCCGCGTGCCGAAGGACGGCGTCGGCGGGCTGCTCGACCTCCTCGGGGACTGCGGTGTCCGGCTGCTGCCCAACACCGCAGGGTGTCGCACGGCCCGCGACGCGCTCCTCACGGCCCGGCTCGGACGGGAGGCCCTCGAGACCAGCTGGGTCAAGCTCGAGGTGATCGCGGACGACCGGACGCTGCTCCCCGACGTCGTCGAGACCATCGACGCGGCAGAGCAGCTGGTGCGGGACGGTTTCGTGGTGCTGCCCTACACGAACGATGACCCGATCGCGGCCCAGCGCCTCGTCGACGCCGGCTGCGCGGCGGTCATGCCTCTCGGCGCGCCGATCGGCAGCGGCCTGGGGATCCGCAACCCCCATGCCATCGAGCTGATCCGTGAGCTCGTCGACGTGCCGGTCATCCTCGACGCCGGCATCGGGACCGCCTCCCACGCGGCCCTGGCGATGGAGCTCGGCTGTGACGCGGTCCTGCTCGCCACCGCGGTCACCCGGGCCGAGGACCCGGAGGCGATGGCCCGTGCCATGCACCACGCCGTCGAGGCCGGCTGGCTCGCGCGCCACGCCGGGCGCATCCCGGTCCGCCGCCTGGCCCGCGCATCCTCCCCCACCGAGGGCCTGGTCGAGTGGTGAGCCTGCGGGAGGCTGCTGGGCTGGCCATCGCGGTGACCGACCGGTCGCAGGTCCCCGGGAACCGTCCCCTCCTCGATGTCGTGCGGGCCGTGCTCGAGGGCGGCGCTCACGGGGTGCTGGTACGCGAGCGCGACCTGGCCGACGAGGAGCGGGCCGCCCTCGTCACCGGGGTCGGCCCGCTCTGCGCCGAGCACCAGGCCCTGCTCCTCGTCGCCTCCCCGCTCCCCCATCCCCACCTCCCCCATCCCCACCTCCCCCCTCCCCAGGGTCGATGTGACCGATCGAGATCTGCATCGGTCGATCACATCGAATCGGGAGAGGGGAGGCGGCTGGGCCTGCACCTGAGACGCCATGAAGGGGTGCCCGCAGACCTCGACCGCGTCGCCACGTTCGTCGGCCGCTCCTGCCACGACCTGGCCGAGCTGCGGCGCGCGGCCGACGACGGGCTCGACCACGTCACGCTCTCTCCGGTGGCCGCGTCCGTCTCGAAACCCGGTCACGGCCCGGCGCTCGGACCAGCGGGCCTGCGCCGTCTGGCGAGCACGGTCCGGCGCGAGCACCCCACCCCGCCAGTCATCTTCGCGCTGGGCGGCGTCGACGCCGCGAACGCCGGCCACTGGATCGCGGCCGGTGCTGACGGGGTCGCCGTCATGGGCGCCGTGATGCGCGCGGCCGACCCGACCGCGGCGATGCGCGCCGTCGTCGACTCGGTCCGCGCAGCCAGAGCGGGAGCCTCATGACGGGCCGTCAGCACACTCCCCCGGGCGCCGGTGCCGCGCGGCAGGCCGAGCACGCTCCGACACCGCCGGTTGCGCTGACCATCGCGGGATCCGACAGCGGCGGAGGGGCGGGGATCCAGGCCGACCTGGCGACCTTTGCGGCCCTCGGCGTCCACGGTGCGAGTGCGGTCACCGCCGTCACCGTGCAGG
Organism: Intrasporangium calvum DSM 43043; assembly: GCF_000184685.1. NCBI lineage: Bacteria > Bacillati > Actinomycetota > Actinomycetes > Micrococcales > Intrasporangiaceae > Intrasporangium > Intrasporangium calvum. The sequence goes on along the minus strand of NC_014830.1, from coordinate 1,563,937 downwards.
ACACGACCGGGGTGCACGGCGTCCACGCGCTCCCGGTCGACGTCGTGCTCGCACAGGTCGACTGCGTCCTCGCCGACCTGGCCCCGACTGTGGTCAAGGTCGGCATGCTCGGCGAGGCGTGCCTGACGCTGGCGGTGGCCCGGCTCGCGGCCGCGGGCCGGCTGCCCCGGCTCGTCGTCGACCCCGTCCTCGTCTCGACGAGCGGCCACTCGCTCGCCGCGGACGGCGTAACCCAAGCCCTCCGGGATCACCTGCTCCCCCACGCCGTGCTCGTCACCCCCAACACGGACGAGGCGGCCGCTCTTCTCGATGTCGGGCCGGCCCGGTCAGTCGACGAGCAGGCCGACCAGGCCCAAGCGCTCCGGGCGCTCGGCGCGACAACCGTGGTCGTCACGGGCGGCACGGTTCGGACCGCAGCCGGCGCCGACCGGGTCGACGTCCTCGCCGAGGCCGCCGGCACGCACGTGTTCCGCTCCTCCGAGATCGCGACCGACAACGACCACGGCACCGGCTGCACCTTTGCCTCCGCGGCCGCAGCCTTCCTCGCCCGCGGCGAGAGCACTCGCGACGCCGTCCTGTCCGCGCGCGGCTTCGTCCGCCACGCCCTGCGCACGTCGGCCGGCTGGCGACTCGGAGCCGGACGCGGCCCCGTCGCCCACACCCGCACCACCTTCCTCGACCCCCCGGCCAGCCCCCTCACCAGCCCCCTCACCAGCCCCCTCACCAGCCAAGGAGCCCCCCGATGACGCACGCCAACCCCGCGCGGAGCAAGGTCTACGTGCCGAGCGAGCCCAGCGGCATACGGGTGCCGTTCACCGAGGTCACCCTCACGGAAGGCAACGAACCCTTCCACCTCTACGACACATCGGGGCCCGGGAGCGTCGCCGAGGAGGGTCTCCCGCCCGCCCGGGCTCGCTGGATCGAGGGCCGCGCCGACGTCGAGACGTACACCGGTCGGGAGCGCGACCTCGCCGACGACGGACGCTCGGCCGTCCGACGGGGTGAGGCGTCCCTCGAGTGGCGCGGCGAGCGGCGAGCACCGCTGCGCGCCAAGCCCGGCCGGCGGGTCACTCAGATGGCGTACGCGCGCGCCGGCACCGTCACCCGAGAGATGGAGTACGTCGCGGCCCGCGAGCGCTGCGACGTCGAGCTCGTCCGATCGGAGGTCGCCGCGGGCCGGGCCATCATCCCGAGCAACGTCAACCATCCGGAGAGCGAGCCGATGGTCATCGGCCGGCGCTTCCTCGTCAAGATCAACGCGAACATCGGCAACTCCGCCGTGACCAGCTCGATCGCCGAGGAGGTCGAGAAGCTCACCTGGGCGACGCGCTGGGGTGCCGACACCGTGATGGACCTGTCCACCGGCGATGACATCCACACCACCCGCGAGTGGATCGTGCGCAACTCGCCCGTCCCGATCGGCACCGTGCCGATCTACCAGGCGCTCGAGAAGGTGGACGGTGACGCGTCGCAGCTCTCGTGGCCCGTCTTCCGCGACACCGTCATCGAGCAGTGCGAGCAGGGTGTCGACTACATGACCATCCACGCCGGGGTGCTGCTGCGCTACGTGCCGATGACGGCGCAGCGGATCACCGGCATCGTCAGCCGCGGCGGCTCGATCATGGCCGGCTGGTGCCTGGCCCACCACGAGGAGAACTTCCTGTACACGCACTTCGACGAGCTCTGCGAGATCTTCGCCCAGTACGACGTCGCGTTCAGCCTCGGTGACGGGCTGCGTCCCGGCTGCACCGCGGACGCGAACGACGAGGCCCAGCTGTCCGAGCTGCGCACCCTCGCCGAGCTGACGAAGCGGGCGTGGGAGTTCGACGTCCAGGTCATGGTCGAGGGTCCGGGCCACGTGCCGCTCAACCTCGTCAAGGAGAACGTCGACCTCCAGCAGGACTGGTGCCACGGAGCTCCGTTCTACACGCTCGGCCCGCTCGTGACCGACGTCGCGCCCGGCTACGACCACATCACCTCGGCGATCGGCGCCGCGCACATCGCGTGGCACGGCACGGCGATGCTCTGCTACGTCACGCCCAAGGAGCACCTCGGGCTGCCCAACCGGGACGACGTCAAGACCGGCGTCATCACGTACAAGCTGGCCGCGCACGCCGCCGACGTCGCCAAGGGGCACCCGTACGCGCGCGACTGGGACGACGCCCTGTCCAAGGCGAGGTTCGAGTTCCGGTGGGAGGACCAGTTCAACCTGTCGCTCGACCCCGACACGGCCCGTGCCTTCCACGACGAGACCCTGCCCGCCGAGCCGGCCAAGACGGCGCACTTCTGCTCGATGTGCGGCCCGAAGTTCTGCTCCATGCGGATCTCGCAGGACGTTCGGAGGTATGCCGCTGAGCGCGGTCTCACGGACGAGGTGGCCGTGGGTGCCGGGCTGGCGGAGAAGAGCCGCGAGTTCGTGGAGCTCGGCTCGTCGGTGTACGTCGAGACCCCTTGACCACACCTGCGGCCCTCTCCCCGTTCGAGGTATGGATCGACGACCAGGAGTTGCTCCATACCTTGAACGGCGACGCTCCCACGCGGGGCGCCTCACTAGGCTGGGCGCCGTGTCACCTCGCTCCGTCATCAGCAGCGCCCGCCGCCTCGTCGTCAAGGTGGGCTCCAGCTCGCTGACCGGGGTCGACGGTGGCATCGACCACGCTCGGCTCATCGCCCTCGTCAACGCGCTGGCCCACCAGCACCTTCGGGGAGCGCAGATCGTCCTCGTCAGCTCGGGGGCCATCGCGGCCGGGCTGCACCCGCTCGGCCTGACCGCACGCCCCCGGGACCTCGCGACCCAGCAGGCCGCAGCGAGCGTGGGTCAGGGCGCCCTGCTCGCCGCGTACACGCAGTCCTTCGCCGCCCACGAGATCACCGTCGGACAGGTCCTCCTCACGGCCGAGGACGTGACCCGGCGGACCCACTACGCCAACGCCCGGCGCACCCTCGAGCGGCTGCTCGACCTGCGCGTGCTGCCCATCGTCAACGAGAACGACACCGTCGCGACGTCGGAGATCCGGTTCGGCGACAACGACCGCCTCGCCGCTCTCGTGGCGCACCTCATCGACGCCGACGCCCTCGTCCTCCTCTCGGACGTCGACGCGCTCTACGACGGGCCACCGAGCCGGCCCGGGGCACAGCGCATCCCGATCGTCGCCGGCCCCGAGGACATCGCCCACGTCGCGATCGGGGGCAGCGGCTCCAAGGTCGGCACGGGCGGCATGGCGACCAAGATCGAGGCGGCCCGGATCGCGACGGCCGCCGGGGTCACGACGTCGATCACCGCCGCGGACCGCATCATCGAGGTCCTCCGGGGCGAGGACGTCGGCACCCTCTTCCTCCCCATCGGTCGGCGGGGCCGGTCCCGGCGGCTCTGGCTCGAGCACGCGACCTCGGCGCGTGGGCGGCTCATCGTCGACGAGGGCGCGGTGCACGCTCTCAAGGAACGCAAGAAGTCGCTGCTCCCCGCGGGGATCACGGCCGTCGAGGGCACCTTCCACGACGGCGACCCGGTGGACGTGTGCGGGCCCGACGGCACGCCGATCGCGCGCGGCCTCGTCAACTATGCGTCGAACGAGCTGCCGAACCTCCTCGGCCGTTCGACGAGGGAGCTGGCCAAGGCGCTCGGGCCGGCCTACGAGCGCGAGGTCATCCACCGGGACGACCTCGTCGTGCTCTGACGCGCTGCGGGCTGGGGGCTGTGGGCTGCGGGCTACGCTCACCGGAATGAGCCGGATCTTCACGACGAGCGTCGCCTCGGTCTACCCCCTCTACGTCACCAAGGTCGAGCGGAAGGGCCGCACCAAGGCCGAGCTGGACCGGGTGATCGAGTGGCTCACCGGCTTCGACGACACGGCCCTGCGCGCTCACCTGGCCGCGGGCACGACGTTCGAGGAGTTCTTCGCCGCCGCGCACCTGCATCCCAGGTCCGCTCTGATCACCGGGGTGGTGTGCGGGGTCCGCGTCGAGGAGGTCGAGGACCCGCTGATGCAGCAGATCCGCTACCTCGACAAGCTCGTCGACGAGCTGGCCAAGGGCCGGCCGATGGACAAGATCCTCAGGGCCTGACCGCTCCCCCGCCCACGCGGCACGGCGCATCCCGAGCGTGAGCGAGCCCAGCGGCATACGGAGTCGTCCGTATGCCGCTGGGCTCGGTCGGGAGCGTCAGCGCGCTCAGTGGTGGGTGGCCACCTCGGCGCCGTGGCCGGTGAGGGAGCGCACCTCCATCTCGGCGTACTTCGCCGCGTTGTACTCCTTGCTCGTCACGGTCCCGATGTAGCCGAGAATGAAGCCGAGCGGGATCGAGACGATGCCCGGGTTGTCGAGCGGGAACCAGTGGAAGTCGATGCCCTGGAGCATCGACGGGCTCTTGCCCGTCACGGGGTCGTTCGGCTTGCCCGACACGACCGGCGAGAACACGATGAGCGTGATCGCGCTGACCAGCCCGCCATAGATCGACCACAGCGCGCCCCTGGTGTTGAACCGCTTCCAGAACAGCGAGTAGAGGATCGTCGGCAGGTTCGCGCTCGCCGCGATGGCGAACGCGAGGGCGACGAGGAACGCGATGTTCTGGCCGAGGGCGAAGATGCCACCCACGATCGCCACGGCCCCGAGGACGAGCGCGGCGATGCGAGCGACCCGTACCTCTTCCTCCGGGGTCGCGTTGCCGTCCTTGACGATCGTGTTGTAGACGTCGTGGGACAGCGAGGCGCTCGCCGTGATGGTCAGCCCCGCGACCACCGCGAGGATGGTTGCGAAGGCGACGCCGGAGATGATGCCGAGCAGGATCTCACCGCCGAGGGCGAAGGCGAGCAGCGGGGCCGCCGAGTTGACGCCGCCGGGGGCCGCCTTGATCTCCGCGCCGCCGACGAGGTCCGCTGCGCCGTAGCCGAGGACCAGGGTGAACAGGTAGAACAGGCCGATGAGCCAGATGGCCCAGACGACGGAGCGGCGGGCCTCACGCGACGTCGGCACCGTGTAGAAGCGCATCAGCACGTGCGGCAGGCCGGCCGTGCCGAGCACGAGCGCCATCGACAGGGAGATGAAGTCGATCGGGTTCTTGTACTGGTTGCCGGGCAGCAGAAGGTCCTTGCCCCCGGACTCGAGCGACGTCTTCGACGCCTCACCGAGGACCGAGGAGAGGTTGAGGCCGAACTTGGCGAGCACCCAGAGGGTCATGATCCCGGCGCCGATGATAAGCAGGACGGCCTTGATCATCTGGACCCAGGTGGTCCCCTTCATGCCTCCGTAGATGACGTAGAAGAGCATGATCACGCCGACGATGACGATGACGAGGCGCTGGCCCCAGTCGCCCTTGACCCCGAGCAGGAGCGCGACGAGACCGCCGGCGCCGGCCATCTGGGCGAGCAGGTAGAAGAAGGAGACCGCGAGCGTCGAGATGGCCGCGGCGATGCGGACCGGTCGCTGCCGCAGCCGGAACGAGAGGACGTCAGCCATCGTGTACTTGCCGACGTTGCGGAGCAGCTCCGCGACGAGCAGCAGGGCGACCAGCCAGGCGACGAGGAAGCCGATCGAGTAGAGGAAGCCGTCGTAGCCGTTGATGGCGATGGCGCCGGCGATGCCGAGGAAGGAGGCCGCGGAGAGGTAGTCTCCGGCGATCGCGATGCCGTTCTGGCGGCCGGAGAAGGCCCGCCCGCCGGCGTAGTACTCGGCGGCGCTGCGGTTCCCGCGCGAGACCTTGACGACGATCGCCAGCGTGATGAGGACGAAGACGCCGAAGATGGCGATGTTGAGGGCCGGGTTGCCGACCTGGGTCTCCGCCGTGGCGAGCGAGACGAGCTGGGTGCTCACAGGGCACCTCCCATCTTCTGGGCCAGCGCCTCGGCGCGGGTGTCGAACTCACGGTCTGCCCAGCGGGCGTAGTACATCGTGATGGCGAATGTGGTCACGAACTGGAGGAGCCCGAGGACGAGGCCCCACGTGATGTTGCCGACGAACTTGCTGCCCATGAACTCCTTCGCGTAGACCGAGAGGAGGACGTAGAGGAAGTACCAGATCAGGAAGAACGCGGTCATCGGGAAAACGAACCTGCGGAACCTGCGCCGCAGTTCGACGAACTCCGCAGAGTTCTGCAGCTCCGTGTACCGGTCGTCGGCCACGGGCGGCTGAGCGTCATTGCTCACGAGGAGCCACCTCCGTTGGTGGGTGTCAGGGTGCGCCCACGCTAGGGGTGTGACCTAGGTAACGCGAGCATGCGGGCGCGCCCGGTCGGTGAACGGTGCGGACGGGTCGCCCTGCGTCCGGGGATTCTGCGACGAGCGGTCGGTGCTCAGCGACGAGCGGTAAGCCGATCCAGTCGGGTGTCCTCGTGCGCCTCGGGGTTGAACGGCCCCCGGTTGAGGGTCAGGTGCTCGGGCGCGTGCAGGCGGACCATCGTCTGCGCCACGTGCGCCGGCTGGCGGTGCCGCGTGGCGACCGAGGTGCCGATCATGGTGGCGAACGCGGCCGGCACGGTGATCGCTGCCGGCTGCGTGAGAATCGCTCCCAGCAGGCCCTGGGAGTCGATGCCGATCATCGTCGTGAGGACGGCGGTCATCGAGAGGGAGCCGCCGACGACGAGGCCGGCGATGACTCCGGCAGCGGTCAGCCGTCGCCACCAGATCCCGAGCACGAGCATCGGGCAGAACGTCGAGGCCGCGACGGCGAAGGCCAGCTCCACGGCGTGGGCGACCGGGACCCGGGCCGCCACGAAGGTCAGGCCGAGGGCGAGCCCCACGGCGAAGAGGGTCGCGAGGCGGAAGGCGCTCACCCCGTGGCCGAGCTCGGTGCGGCGACGCAGGACGTCCTGGCTGAGGACGCCGGCGACGGAGACGACCAGGCCCATCGACGTGGAGAGGAAGGCGGCGAATGCACCGGCGGCGATGAGCGCGGTGAGGAGGTCGGCGAGAACCCCGGAGAAGAGGCGGGCCGGCAGCTCGAGGACGACGGAGTCGGCCCGCCCCGAGGTGACGAGGTCCGCCGCGAGCATGCGACCGAGGATGCCGTACGCCACGGGCAGCAGGTAGAACCCGCCGAGCAGGCCGAGGACGACGAGCGTGGTCCGCCGCGCCGCCCGGCCGTCCGGGTTGGTGTAGAACCGGACGACGACGTGCGGCAGCCCCATGGTGCCGAGGAACGTGGCGAGCACGAGCGAGTAGGTGAGGTAGAGCGCGTAGTCGCCGGAGAGCGGCTCGGCCCAGTCGACGGCGTCGAGGCGACTGACCGCCTCGGGCGCACCCCCGGTGACGAACGCTCCGAGGAGGAAGAAGATCGGCGTGAGCAGGGCCGCGAGCTTGAGCCAGTAGTGGAAGGCCTGGACCAGGGTGACGCTCCGCATCCCGCCGGGCAGGACGTTGAGGGAGACGATGATCGCCACGACGACCTGCCCGACCCAGAGGGGCGCGCCGGTCAGGGTGCGCAGCGTCAGTCCGGCGCCCTGGAACTGGGGGATGAGGTAGAGCATCCCGATGCCGACGACGAGCAGGCTGGCGACGTGGCGGGCCTTCGTCGACTCGACCCTCAGCTGGGCGAAGTCGGGCAGGGTGTAGGCCCCGGAGCGTCGGAGCGGCGCGGCGACGAAGACGAGGAGGAGCAGGTAGCCAGCCGTCCACCCGACGGGTAGCCACAGCATGTCCACCCCCCGGGCGAGGATGAGGCCGGCGACGCCGAGGAACGACGCGGCGGACAGGTACTCGCCGCTGATGGCCGAGGCATTGAGCACGGGCCCGACGACCCGTGAGGCGACGTAGAAGTCGCTCATGGTCCGGGAGATCCGCAGCCCGAAGGCGCCGACCCCGAGGGACGAGACTGCGACGAGGATGACGGCGACGACGCTGGCTGCGGTGCTCATGGGGCCCGGTTCACCGCGTGTCGAGCAGGTCGCTGAAGGCGGCCTCGTTGCGCTCGGCCCGTCGCACGTAGAAGACGCCGAGCGCGACGATCTCGACGAAGGCGACGACGGTGAGGATGACCCAGGGCACCGGGATGCCGAGGACGACGACGCGTCCCCACGCCGGCACGAGATGGAGCACGAGGGGGACGAGTCCGAGGGTGAGGACGAGCGCGGCCACCACCGCGAGCGCGAGCCGCAGCTGGCTGCGCATGAGCGAGTCGACGTAGACCTCCCCGAGCCGGCTCTGCGCATCGATCTCGGAGGCGATGGAGACCTGCCGAGCGCGGGCGGCGACCGTCCGGGGGGAGGTGACCGTGACCCGGGTGGGTGGCTCGGTGGCCCGCGATGCCGTATGCCGCTGGGCCGGCTCCCGGGTCACCGTCGCTCCCGGCCAGGCTGGGCGCGCTTGACGAGCAGGTCCCGGAGCGCCCGGGTGTGGCGGCGGCTGACCCCGAGCTCGTGGCCACCGAGGACGACGGTCGTCCGGCCGCCCTCGGTGCGCCACTCGGTGATGTGCCCGAGGGCGACGAGGAGCGACCGGTGGATCCGGACGAACCCGGCGTCGCGCCACTGGTCGGCGAGAGTCGTGAGCGGCACCCGGACGAGGTGGCTGCCGGCGGCGGTGTGCAGCCGCGCGTAGTCGCCCTGGGCCTCGACGTAGAGGACGTCCGAGCGGGGAATGAGCCGGCTGACGCCCGCGAGCTCGACGAGGATGCTGTCGTCCTCCGCGCCGGGCGCCGACTCGCGACCCTCGATCCGGCTGACGACGCGCCGGACGGCCTCGGCGAGCCGTTCGTCCCGCACGGGCTTGAGGACGTAGTCGACGACATTGAGCTCGAAGGCGTCGACCGCGTGCTGCTCGTGCGCTGTCACGAAGACGACCGGCGGCTTGGTCGAGAAGCGCGAGAGCACCCTGGCGAGGTCGAGACCGGTCAGGCCGGGCATCTGGATGTCCATGAAGATCGCGTCGACGGGGCGCTCGTGGAGTATCCGCAACGCCTCGGCCGCAGAGTCGGACGAGATCACCTCGCCGATCCGTTCCTCCCTGCCCAGCAACCAGACGAGCTCGTCCAGGGCCGGGGCCTCATCGTCGAGAGCGAGCACTCGGAGCCGCTCAGGTGCGGCTCCCCCGGCGACGGTGCTGGGGCTGCTCATCGCGGGGCCCCTGTCAGGCAGCGGGCCCGGCCGACCGACGAGGTCATACGTGCACCCCGGGACGGAACTTCGGCAGTCGGACGGTGACCTTGGTGCCGGCCCCTTCGGCGGTCTCGACGACGAGTCCGTAGTCGTCTCCGAACGCGGCGCGGAGCCGCTCGTCGACATTGGCGAGGCCGACGGAGTCGGTGTTGCCGTCGCCGGCCAGGGCGCGGCGGACCTTCTCCGGGTCCTCGCCCACGCCGTTGTCCTCGATCGTGACGAGGCACTCATGGTCCGCGTCCTGGGCGAGGATGGTGATCTCGCCGTCGCCGACCTTGCCCTCGATGCCGTGCTGCACGGCGTTCTCGACGAGCGGCTGGAGGCAGAGGAACGGCACGACGACGGGCAGCACCTCGGGTGCGACGCGCAGGGTCACCCGGAGGCGGTCACCGAAGCGGGCCTTCTCGATGACGAGGTAGGCCTCGATCGACCGCAGCTCCTCGGCGAGCGTGGTGAACTCGCCGTGCCTGCGGAAGGAGTACCTCGTGAACTCGGCCAGGTCGAGGAGCAGCTCCCGGGCGCGCTCGGGGTCGGTGCGGGTGAACGACGCGATGGCGGTCAGCGAGTTGTAGACGAAGTGCGGGCTGATCTGGGCCCGCAGCGCACGGACCTCGGCCTCCATGAGGCGGGTCCGGGAGGCGTCGAGCTCGGCGAGCTCGAGCTGGCCGGAGACCCACCGGGCCACCTCCGTGGTGGCCCGGACCAGGCTGGCGGAGGCCGAGCCGGTGAAGACCTGGAGGGTGCCGACGACCTTCTCGTCGACCTCGAGGGGCGCGACGATCGCCTGCCGGATGAGGCAGGACGGCTCGATGCAGGCGATGTCGGCCCCGTCGACGACGACGGTGCGGCCGTTGCCCAAGGTGCCGGCGGCGATGACCGGAGGCTGGACCGCGTGGTGGTTGCGCCCGCCGTCCCACGCGAGAAGATCCGTGGTGTCGGTCATCGCGACCGCCGGGGCCCCGAGCAGCGCGCGGAGGTACTTCAGCGACCGCTCCGCTGACGACGTGGTGAGCCCGGCCCGGAGCGGCGGGGACGCCTGCGACGCGGTGTGCAGCGTGCGAAAGGTGGCGCGGTCGGCCTCCGTGCCGAGGTGACCGCGGCGCAGCAACGCACCCCACGAGCTCATGCGCTCACCTTACGACCCCCATCGAAAGAGCAGTTCGTCCCGCACCCCATCGAAAGAGCAGTTCGTCACGCACCCCATCGAAAGAGCAGTTCGTCCCCCGCTCCTGACGGAGGTGACCTTTCGCGCGAACTGGGGACGAACTGCTCTTTCGATCAGTCGTCGTCGCCCTGCAGGTGCCAGAGCCCGGCGCGGCGCTCGTCGTCCAGCTCCTCCTGAGTGGCGGCTCGGGCGGCGTACCGGTCCTTCATCACCTCGCGCTTCTCGTCACGCGTCGGTCGGGCCCCCTCCTCGAGGCGCAGGTCCGTGCCGCGCGCCCCGAGCAGCTCCGCGCCGGACTGGAGCGTCGGCTCCCAGTCGAAGACGACAGCGTCGTCGGAGGACCCGATGACGACGGTGTCCCCCGCCACCGCCCCGACCTTGTAGAGCTCGTCCTCGACGCCGAGGCGGGCCAGCCGGTCGGCCAGGTACCCCACGGCCTCGTCGTTGCTGAAGTCGGTCTGCCGGACCCAGCGGGTGGGCCGGTCCCCCGTGACGCGGAAGAACGGACCGTCTGGCCCGACCTCCCGAACGACGGAGAAGCCCTGGTCGTCGACCGACCTGGGTCGCAGCACCACCCGCTGCGGGACGACGGCCTCGACCTCTGCACGGGCGGTCTCGACGTGGCGCGCCATGGCGTAGGTCAGCTCCTTGAGCCCGAGGTGGGCCACGGCGGAGACGATGAAGACCTCGTAGCCGCGCGCCTCGAGGTCGGGCTTGACCATCTCGGCGAGCTCGCGCGCCTCGGGGACGTCCGCCTTGTTGAGCACGATGAGCCGCGTGCGCTCGGCAAGCGGCCGCCCGCCGAGGTCGGCGTCGGGCACGTAGAGGGACAGCTCGCGCTCGATGACCTCGAGGTCGGTGAGCGGATCGCGCCCCGGCTCCAGCGTCGCGCAGTCGACGACGTGGGCGAGCACCGAACACCGCTCGACGTGACGCAGGAACTCGAGCCCCAGACCCTTGCCCTCATGGGCACCGGGAATGAGGCCGGGGACATCGGCGATGGTGAACCGGGTCGAGCCGGCCGTGACGACGCCCAGGTTGGGAACGAGGGTGGTGAACGGGTAGTCGGCGATCTTCGGCCGAGCCGCCGAGAGGACGGACACGAGAGAGGACTTGCCGGCGCTGGGGAAGCCGATGAGGGCCACGTCGGCGAGCGTCTTCAGCTCGAGGACGACGTCGACCTCCTCCCCTGGCTCGCCCAGCAGGGCGAAACCCGGGGCCTTTCGGCGCGCCGACGCGAGGGCCTTGTTGCCGAGACCGCCCCGACCGCCACGGGCGATGACGTGCTCGGTCCCCATCCCGACCAGGTCGACGACGATCCGCCCGTCACCGTCCTTGACCACGGTGCCCTCGGGGACCGGGAGAACGAGGTCGGCCCCGTCGGCGCCGTTGCGCTCGTCCCCACCTCCGGGCTTGCCGTTGTCGGCCTTGCGGTGCGGGTGGCGATGGTAGTCGAGCAGGGTCGTGGCCTGGGGGTCCACCCGCAGGATCACCGACCCGCCATGACCGCCGTTGCCGCCGTCGGGGCCACCGAGCGGCTTGAACTTCTCCCGCTTGACGGAAGCCACGCCGTGGCCACCTGCGCCCGCCGAGAGGTGCAGCACGGCGCGATCGACGAAGTTCACTGCCATGGGGGTCCACTCTTCCAGATCGAGCCAGCCCAGCGGCATACGGCAGAACCGAAAGAGCAGTTCGCGACGGGCTCCCGTCGCGAACTGCTCTCTCGATCAGCAGTGCTGTCGCGAACTGCTCTTTCGATTGGGGTTCGGTTGGTGATCAGGCGATCACTCAGCAGCAGCGGTCTCCACCGCGTCGATGTTGACGGTCTTCCGGCCACGCTTGGTGCCGAACCGGACCGCGCCGGCGACGAGCGCGAACAGCGTGTCGTCACCACCGCGACCGACGCCGTCACCCGGGTGGAAGTGCGTGCCGCGCTGACGGACGAGGATCTCGCCTGCGTTGACCTGCTGGCCGCCGTAGCGCTTGACGCCGAGCCGCTGTGCGTTCGAGTCGCGACCGTTGCGGGTCGAGGACGCACCCTTCTTGTGTGCCATGTCAGTTACTCCTTGTGAGTCCGTGTACCCGTGAGACGCAGGGCGTCGATCACGCGTTGATTTCGGTGATCTTGACCTGGGTCAGCGGCTGACGGTGACCCTGACGCTTCTTGTAGCCCGTCTTGTTCTTGAACTTGATGATCGTGATCTTGGGCCCCTTGGCCGGCTTCACGACCTCGGCCTTGACGGACACCTTGGCCAGCTTGGCCGCATCGGACGTCACCGTGGCACCGTCGACGACGAGCAGCGGCGTGAGCTCGACGGCGTCGCCGGGCTGACCCGTCACCTTGTCGATGAGCAGGACATCGCCCACCGAGACCTTCTCCTGGCGACCGCCAGCGCGAACAATCGCGTACACGTGAAACTCACTCTCTGAATCAGGACTGGAGCGCCGCTTTCGGCACCGGCCCGTCAACACGGGCCCGGTGGGCGCACCGAGGATCTAGGCTACCGGCTGGGGCGGCTCCGGGCCAAACCGGACCGCCCCGTGCCGCCCCTCAGCCCTCGGTCGGGGACGTGCGCGGCGGGCCGGCCGGTGCGACGACCCGGCCGCGCCTGCGGCGGTTCGGCACCGCCTTGGCCGGCTCGTCGAGAGGCTGGTGGACCGGCTCGTCGACCGGAGCCTGGGTCACAGGCTCGTCGGTCGGAGCCTGCGCAGCCCGCTCGTTGACCGGAGCCTCGGTCACCGGCGACTCCTCGCGCGTCTCGGGCCGGGTCGCCGCCGCGACGGGGGCCTCGACCGCGTGCCCGGTGGAGTCTGCAGCGTCGTCGACCGTGTCCTCCGGCGCTGCCCCAGTGCTCTTGAGCGCGGCCGCGTGAGCGGCGGCCGCGATCTGAGCAGCCGTCGGGCCCGAGGGCTTGATCGGCTCGGACTGCGAGGTGGCTGCGGCAGCGGTGGCACCTGTCGCCCCCGTCGCCCCCGTCGCCCCCGTGGCACCCGTGGCACCCGTGGCACCCGTGGGGCCGGTGGGCCCGGTCGACCCGCCCCGGCGCGTCCGGCGACCCGACCTGGCGCCGGACGGCTCGCCCGCCTCGCCACCCCCGGCGCCCTGGTCGACAGGGTCGGCGTGGATGACGTAGCCGCGTCCGTTACAGTGCTCGCACGTCTCGGAGAAGACCTCGATGAGGCCCGACCCGACGCGCTTTCGGGTCATCTGGACCAGCCCGAGGGAAGTCACCTCGGCGACCTGGTGCTTGGTGCGGTCGCGGCCGAGGCACTCCAACAGCCGTCGGACGACGAGCTCGCGGTTGCTCTCGAGGACCATGTCGATGAAGTCGATGACGATGATCCCGCCGATGTCTCGCAGCCGCAGCTGGCGGACGATCTCCTCGGCGGCCTCGAGGTTGTTCTTCGTCACCGTCTCCTCGAGGTTGCCCCCGGACCCGACGAACTTGCCGGTGTTGACGTCGACGACGGTCATCGCCTCGGTGCGGTCGATGACGAGGGAGCCGCCCGAAGGCAGCCAGACCTTGCGGTCCATCGCCTTGGCCAGCTGCTCGTCGACGCGGTGGTGGGTGAAGAGGTCCTCCTCGGCCGTCCATCGCGAGACGCGGTCGGCCAGGTCCGGCGCGACCGAGCTGATGTAGGGGTGGATCTCGTTCCACGCCTGGTCGCCGGCGACGACGAGCTGCTTGAAGTCCTCGTTGAAGACGTCGCGGATGACCCTGACCGTGAGGTCCGGCTCCCCGTGCAGGAGCAGGGGCGCCGACCCGGTCGGGGCCGAGCCGGGGCTGCCGTTCTTCTTCCGGCCCTTCGACTTGCCCGCTCTGGGCGTGCCCGAGAGCTCGGCCCGGGCCCGGATGTCCTCCCAGGTCCGGCTCAGCCGCTCGACGTCGGCGCGCAGCTCCTCCTCGCTCGCCCCCTCGGCAGCCGTTCGCACGATGACGCCGGCAGAGTCCGGCACGACCTCGCGGAGGATCTTCTTGAGCCGCGCCCGCTCCGTGTCGGGCAGCTTGCGGCTGATGCCGGTCATCGAGGAGTTCGGGACGTAGACGAGGTAGCGACCGGGGAGCGAGATCTGCGAGGTGAGCCGAGCGCCCTTGTGCCCGATCGGGTCCTTGGTCACCTGGACGAGGACCGACTGGCCGGAGGAGAGTGCGTTCTCGATTCGCCTCGGCTCGTTCGCCTCGAGGCCGGCGGCGTCCCAATTCACTTCGCCGGCGTACAGCACGGCGTTGCGGCCCTTGCCGATGTCGACGAAGGCGGCCTCCATCGAGGGGAGGACGTTCTGGACCCGACCGAGGTAGATGTTGCCGGCCATCGACACGTTCGTCGCCTGGTCGATGTAGTGCTCCACGAGGACACCGTCCTCGAGGACGCCCATCTGGGTGCGGCCCTCCTTGTTGCGCACGACCATGACGCGGTCGACGGCCTCGCGCCGGGCGAGGAACTCGGCCTCGGTGATGACCGTGCGACGTCGACCGGCCTCGCGGCCCTCACGACGGCGCTGCTTCTTGGCCTCGAGCCGGGTCGAGCCCTTGACCCCCACCGGCTCGTCCGACTGCCCGCGCGGCTGGCGGACGCGGGTCGACACGTTGGGGACGGCGTCCTCCCCGGCATCGCCCGGACCGGACCCGGCGCGGCGCCGCCGACGGCGTCGACGGCTCGAGCCGCCGTCCTCGTCCTCGCCGGCCTCGTCGGTCTCCTCGGCCGCCTCGTTGGCCTCCGACCCGGAGCCGTTGCCGGACTGCCGTTCGGTGGGCCCATCGGCCGAGTCCGCACCGTCCTCGGACGACTCGTCGTCACCCTCGGGCTCAGTGTCCTCGGCGCCGCCGCGGCCACGGCGGCCCTTGCCCCCGCGACGGCGACGCGAGCGACGGGGCGACGTGTCGTCGTCGGTGCCCTCGTCCTGCGGCTGGTCCGCGGTGACGGCCGCGTCGACCGGCTCGGGAAGCGGCTCGGGAAAGAGCTCCGCCGGCGCAGGTTCGGCGGCCGGCGCCTCGGCCCGTCGGCGCCGGCGGGTGGGAGCGGCGAGCGCGGCGGCGGCGTCCGGTGCCTGGAACAGGACGCTGAAGCTGGGGGCCACTCGGGTCTCGGGCACCTCGGCGGCCCCGGTCGGCTCCTCGTCGACGGGCTCGTCCGCCTCGGGCTCCTCGTCGCCCCGGTCCACCAGCTGGGGGACGGTGTCGAGGTCGGCCTCGGCTTCGGTGAGCGCGACGGACTCGAGCACGTCCTGGGTCTCGACCTCGGCCTGCTTCGCCCGCTTGCGCGGCGCCGCGGCCTTGCGGGTGGCTCGCTTGCGGGCGGGGACTACCGCCGCCGCCTCCACCTCAGGAGTGTCGGCGGGGCGTTCGGCACCCTCCCCGGACAGGTCGCCGGCCGCGCTGGTCTCGTCCCCGGCCGTTCGCTTGGTCGTGCGGCGGGGGGCGCGCTTGCGCGGAGCCCGCCCCGCTGGGGGTGCAGCCGCGTCGGAGCCGAGCCCAGCGGCATCCGGCAGGGTGGCAATCCCGCCGAAGAGGGTGGCGGCGCGTTCGGCGCCCGAGCCCGCGCTGTCGCTGCTCGTGGTGTCGGTCGGGGTGAAGTCGTTGGGTGCCATTCGGCAACCTTCCGTCGGGTGCGGGGTGACCCACACCCTTCGGCCGAGGCCGTCACCACCGCACGAGCACGGATCGTGATGGGTCGTCGCGCCACAGTGGCCGACGGAAGTCGTCTTGTTACACCGGAGAATGGTTCGCGCGGGGGCGCGGCCCCATGATCCGGTGCCGGCGGCGTTCTTGTCGGCAGCCAGTTCGCTGGTCAGGCCAGCGGGTCGGTCACCCTCGCGGTTGCGGTGTCGAGCGGTCCCTGGGCCAGTCGCGTCACCAGTGGTGGACGCGGCGGCACCAAGTCGGCAGTCTCACGCAGCGCGGTCAGAATGTCGTCGGGGCGAACGGCGGGTGTGGTGTGCCGTACGACCATGCGCAGTATCGCACAGTCGGACGCGGTGCCGGGATTCGCCGCGACGGCGTGAGACATCTCGGACACCTCGGCGGACACGATGGCGGCCCGCACGTCGAAGGTCCGTGGCCCCGACTTCGTCATCCTCGTCACCTCGGACCGGTCCCGCTCGAGGAGCAGGTCGACGGCCGCCCTGAGCACGGGGACCGGCACTCCGGTGAACTCGACACGCCACTCGCTCGCCTCGAGCCGGTCGGCCAGCGAGCCCGGCCCCGCCTCGACGACCTGGACGATGTCGATGCCGGGCGGGAGCGCCTCGTCGAGTGCCACCCGGACCGACTCGGGGTCGACCCGCTGGGTCACCTGCAGCTCGACGTACTCGGCCTCGCTGGCCGTGCCCGTGGCCGCCGCGTTGGCGTAGCTGATCTTCGGGTGGGGGTGGAAGCCGGCGGAGAAGGCCATCGGCACGTCGGCTCGCCGGAGGGCGCGCTCGAGCGCCCGCTGGAAGTCGCGGCTCGAGGTGAACCTGAGTCGGCCCCGCTTCGCGTAGCGGACGCGCAGTTTCTGCACGGCCGGGTCGGGTGCCGGTCCCTCAGGGACGCGCTGACGAGGTGGAGCCATGCCGGGCAGGTTAACGGACCCCGAGGCGTATGCCGCTGAGCTGGCTCGCGCTCAGTCCTTCCCCTGCGCGCGGCGCTGGGCCGCACGCCGCTCCTCAGCGAGCCGGCGCCGCGCCGCGGTGTCGGCGTCGTCGAGCCGGGTCGCCTCCGCGAGGGTCGGCGCCGTCCCCCCCATCGAGGCGGGGAGGAACTTGAGGTCGGCGCCGGTGAGGGGCTCGTAGGTCGCGCGGACGACGTCGAGCATCTCCTGCATCACGGCCTTGTAGGTGGCGGTCACCTGCTCCGGGTCGGCGTCGGCCGGAACCGGGATCGGCTCGCCGACCGACACGACGATCGGGATGTTGGTCCGGCCCAGGCGCTTGGGATGGCCCTTGGTCCACACGCGCTGGGAGCCCCACACGACCACCGGCAGGATCGGGACCCCGGCCTCGGCCGCCATCCGGGCTGCTCCGGACTTGAACTCCTTGAGCTCGAACGAGCGGCTGATCGTCGCCTCGGGGAAGACGCCGACGATCTCGCCGGCCCGGAGCGCCTCGACGGCCTGGCGGTAGGAGGCCGCCCCCGCGGTCCGGTCGACCGGAATGTGGTGCATGCCCCGCATCAGCGGTCCGCTCACCGGGTGGGAGAAGACCGACTCCTTCGCCATGAACCGCACGAGGCGGCCCGACTTCTGCGCGGCCAGTCCGGCGTAGGTGAAGTCCATGTAGCCGATGTGGTTGATCGCCATGACGGCACCGCCGCTCCGCGGCACGTTGTCCTCGCCGAGCATGGTGAACCGCAGGCCCTGCAGGGCGAAGACGGCCCGGGCGAAACCGATGACCGGGGTGTAGACGGGCTCCATGGAAGGACACTCTGCCCTGCCCGCCGACGTTCGGTCACCCTCCGGTCGTTCCAGATCCGCGGATGCGCCGTGACCATCGCCACAGGGCGCCTCGATCCACGGTCGAGGCAGCCGCACGCGCATGGAAGGATTGGGCGCATGACTGACACACCTGCACCGACGACCTCGCGGATCCCCGAGCGGCCGACGCTCGACGGCCTCGAGGAGAAGTGGACGCAGGTATGGAAGGACGAACAGACCTACGCGTTCGACCGGGAGCGGGCTCTCAGCCTGCCGCGCGAGCAGGTGTTCGCCATCGACACTCCTCCGCCGACCGCATCAGGGTCGCTCCACGTGGGGCACGTGTTCTCCTACACCCACACGGACTGCATGGCGCGCTACAAGCGGATGCAGGGGCTCGAGGTCTTCTACCCCATCGGCTGGGACGACAACGGGCTGCCCACCGAGCGCCGCGTGCAGAACTTCTACGGGGTCCGCGGCGACGCGACCCTGCCCTACGAGGAGGGTTTCGAGCCGCCGTTCAGCGAGGGCGTCGACGCGAACGGCAAGGCGATCAAGCCGGCTGACCAGAAGCCGGTCAGCCGGAAGAACTTCATCGAGCTGTGTGACGTGCTCACCGTCAAGGACGAGGAGACCTTCGAGTCACTCTTCCGGCGGCTCGGGTTCTCGCTCGACTGGAACATCTCCTACCGGACCATCGACGAGCGCTCCCGCGCGGTCGCCCAGCAGGCCTTCCTGCGCAACTACGCCCGGGGCGAGGCCTACCAGTCCGAGGCGCCCGGCCTGTGGGACGTGACCTACCAGACCGCCGTCGCGCAGGCCGAGCTCGAGGCCCGTGACTACCCCGGCGCCTACCACCGCGTCGCCTTCCACCGGGCCGGCTCGGACGGCCACGCGGAGCCGGTCCACATCGAGACCACGCGACCCGAGCTCATCCCGTCGGTCGTCGCCCTGATCGCACACCCCGACGACGAGCGCTACCAGCCGCTCTTCGGCACGACCGTGCGCTCCCCGCTCTTCGACGTCGAGGTGCCCGTCCTCGCCCACCACGCGGCCGAGATGGACAAGGGTGCCGGTATCGCGATGTGCTGCACCTTCGGCGACCTCACCGACGTCATCTGGTGGCGTGAGCTGCAGCTGCCCATCCGGTCGCTCATCACCCGCAACGGTCGCCTCCAGGCGGAGACGCCGGAGTGGATCGCTGGTGGCCCCGGCGAGTCGCTGTATGCCGCTGAGCTGGCGACCAAGACCACGTTCAGTGCGCGGGAGGCCGTGGTTCGTGCCCTGCGTGAGTCCGGCGACCTCGACGGCGAACCACAGAAGACGCAGCGGAAGGCGAACTTCTACGAGAAGGGCGACAAGCCGCTCGAGATCGTCACCTCGAGGCAGTGGTACATCCGCAACGGCGGGCGGGAGGCAGACCTGCGCGGAGCGTTGGTGGCCCGTGGCGACGACATCGACTTCCACCCGAGCTTCATGCGGGCCCGCTACCGCAACTGGGTGGAGGGCCTCAACGGTGACTGGCTGATCTCCCGCCAGCGGTTCTTCGGCGTGCCGTTCCCCGTGTGGTACCCCGTCACCGACGAGGGGGAGACCGACTACGACCACCCGCTCCTCGCTCCGGAGTCGGCGCTGCCCGTCGACCCGCAGATCGACGCGCCCGAGGGCTACGAGGAGGCGCAACGCGGCGAGCCCGGGGGGTTCGTCGCCGACCCGGACATCATGGACACGTGGGCGACGTCGTCGCTGTCACCGCAGATCGCGGCCGGGTGGCCGGTCCGCGGTGGCGAGGGGCCGGGGTCCGACCCGGAGCTGTTCGAGGCGATCTTCCCCATGGACATGCGGCCCCAGGGTCACGACATCATCCGGACCTGGCTCTTCGCGACGGTCGTGCGGGCGCACCACGAGCACGGGACCGTGCCTTGGCGCAACGCGGCGATCAGCGGCTGGATCCTCGACCCGGACCGCAAGAAGATGAGCAAGTCCAAGGGCAACGCCGAGACGCCGGAGGACGTGGTCAAGGCGCACGGTGCCGACGCCGTCCGGTACTGGGCCGCCTCCGGCCGCCTCGGGACGGATGCGGCCTACGACACCGGTCAGATGAAGGTCGGCCGCCGCCTCGCCATCAAGGTCCTCAACGCCTCGAAGTTCGCGCTCGGGTTCGGGGAGGTGTCCCCGGCGCTCTCCGGTGGGGCGACCGCCGAGGGGCTCGGAGCCGCCGTGACGAACCCGCTCGACCGGTCGATGCTGACCGCCCTGGCCGACGTCGTCGAGAAGGCGACCCACGGCTTCGAGTCGTGGGACTACACGCGCTCGCTCGAGGTGACCGAGTCGTTCTTCTGGACCTTCTGCGACGACTACCTCGAGCTCGTCAAGGACCGCGCCTACGGCGGACAGGGCGAGGCGGAGGCCGCGAGCGCCCGGGCCGCGCTGCGGATCGCCCTCGAGACGCTGCTGCGGCTCTTCGCCCCGTTCATCCCGTACGCCACGGAGGAGGTGTGGTCCTGGTTCGAGCAGGGCTCGGTACACCGTCAGCCCTGGCCCACTCGGGACGAGCTGCCCAGCGGCGGCGACCCCGCGGTCCTCGCCTCGGTCAGCGAGGCGCTGGCGGGCGTCCGCAAGGTCAAGTCCGAGGCGAAGCTCGGGATGCGGGCCGAGGTGCGCACGATGACGCTGGTCGGCCCAGCTGCCCAGCTCGACCACGTCCGCGCCGCCGAGGGAGACCTGCGCGCCACGGGCCGCATCGGTGACCTGTCCTACGGGGAGGGCGACGGCATCGAGGTGCGGGAGGCTGAGCTGATCCCGGCCGAGCCGCGCCCGTCCCACGCCGTCTGACCGACACGCCGTCTGACCGACACGCCGTCTGACCGACACGCCGTCTGACCGACGCGCCGTCTGACCGACGCGCCGTCTGACCGACGCGCCGAGGGATCCGGCGACCACCCGGCCCTCAGCGCGGGTGCGCGGCAAGGACACTCAACGTCGGAGGCCGCGACTACGGTTGACCCATGTCGCGCAGGGGGGCCACGGGAGTCGCCGTCGGCGTCCTCGGCGCGTGGGTCGGCGCCGCGCTCGTCATGGTGGCCCTCGTCATCGCCGCCTCCACCGGTCCGGCCGACCTCCTGAGCCGGCCGCGAGCGAGCCTCGCGCCGGCCGTGCCGACGACCGGTCTGACGCTCACCCTGACCGCCCTGCCCCAGGAGAGCGTCACGCCCGAGGGAGCCAAGGGCTGGGACCCCGACGGCCTGCTCGCTGTGCTCGTCCAGGTGGTCGTCGTCCTGGTCGTGATCGGCATCCTCCTCCTCTTCGCGCTGGCCCTTCGCGACCTGCTCAGGCGGGTCGCACCCACCCTGACCAGCCAGGCCGAGCCGGGCTTCAGGACTCCCGCCGTGCCCCCGACGATCCTGGCAGGAGCCGACTCAGGCCTCGACGCCCTCGGTCAGGGGTCGCCCCGCAACGCCGTCGTCGCTGCGTGGGTCGCCCTCGAGCAGTCCGCTGCAGGCGCGGGTCTCCCCCGGCACGTCGCCGAGACCTCGACCGAGTACGTCGGCCGGGTCCTCGCCGTCTGGGACGTCGACGCTCGCAGCCTCGACGACCTCGCCGCGCTGTTCCGCGAGGCGCGGTTCTCCACCCATCCCCTCACCGAGCCACATCGCGAGCGCGCCATCGCCGCCCTCACGACCATCCGGAGCGACCTGGGCCGGGCCGCCACGGACGTGGGCCGGGCCCCCACCGACGCGAGGGCCACGCCGGCCGGGGTGGACTCGGCCCGACCCGAAGGTGCGCTGTGACGGAGAGCCGGCCCAGCGGCATACGACCCGTGCTCAGCGCCCTGCGACCCTGGCGTCGGCGCCTCCTCGGCATCACCGCCGCGTGGGGCCTGGTCGCCCTGTTCACCGCGCTCATCGGGCTGCGCCCCGACGTCCCCCGGCTCGCCGTCGCACTCGTCGCGTCCGCCGCCGTCGTCTGGTACGCCGTCGACCACTTCGCGAGCCAGCAGCTCGTCGTCTGGCCGCTCACCGACAGCGAGCTCGGCTCCGGCAACCCCGGCAGCGACTACCAGGTGACCAACCTCGCGGCTCGACTCGAGGGCGCCGCGGCTCGACCCGAGGGCCGCCCCGAGCTCGTCCACCACCTGCACACCCGCCTCAGTGAGATCATCCGCGAGCGCCTCCACGCGAAGCACGGCATCGTCGTCGAGGAGGAGCCGAGGTGGGCCGAAGGCGTCATGCCGCCCGACCTGTGGGAGTTCCTCGTGACCCTGCCGCCGCCCGACCTGTACCGCCCCGATCGACTTGACCAGATCCTCCGACGAATCGAGCAGTGGTGACCCCATGACCGACCTGAGCACCCCGACAGCCGGCCACATGGACCTCCGTCGCGTCAGCGACCTCAGCAACGCCGTCCTCACCGAGGTCGAGCGCGCCGTCGTCGGCAAGCGAGAACCGCTGCGCCTCGTCCTGGCCGCCGTGCTGGCCGGTGGGCACGTCCTCCTGGAGGACTTCCCCGGGCTGGGCAAGACCCTCGCGGCCCGCAGCTTCGCCCAGACCCTCGGTCTGACCTTCAAGCGAGCCCAGTTCACACCCGACCTGCTGCCCGGCGACATCACCGGCTCGTTCGTCTTCGACCAGCGATCCGGGGACTTCGGGTTCCGGCCGGGACCGATCTTCACCGGGCTGCTCCTCGCCGACGAGATCAACCGGACGCCACCGAAGACCCAGGCCGCCCTCCTCGAGGCGATGCAGGAGCGGCAGGTGACCGTCGAGGGACGCACGTTCCCGCTGCCGCGACCGTTCCACGTCCTCGCGACCGCGAACCCGGTCGAGTACGAAGGCACCTACCCGCTCCCCGAGGCGCAGCTCGACCGGTTCCTCATGCGCGTGTCGTTCGGCTATCCCACCGTGGACGAGGAGTGGCAGATCCTCACCAACCGGATGGCCCGCCAGCAGGAGGAGCAGACGCTGGCAGCGGTGATCAGCCCCGATGAGCTGCTCGCGATGCAGGCCGCCGTCGAGCGGGTCGTCGTCGACGAGTCCGTCGGTCGGTACTGCGTCGCGCTCGCTGCCGCCACCCGAAGCCACGGGGACGTGCTCATGGGCGCGTCACCCCGTGGCGCGCTCGGCCTGCTGCTGTGCTCCCGTGCCTACGCCATCATCGATGGCCGCGACTACGTCACCCCCGAGGACGTCAAGGCCGTGGCCAAGCCGGTGCTCGCGCACCGGGTCACGGTCAAACCCGAGCTCTGGATGAGCGAGGTCAGCGGCAGCAACGTCGTCTCACGCCTCCTCCGCTCGGTGCCGACCCCGGCCCCGCGGGAGAAGCGGCCACCGGGAGCCACCGGGCCAGGAACGACGGTGTCAGCGGCGGCCCCCGAGGCCTGAGGTGCGTCCACTCCTGCCCCGCACCACCTCGTCCGGGCCCCTGGGCGAGTGGACGGCCACGGCCGCCCACACCCGGTCGGTGCTCCTCGCAGCCGGCGCCGCGGTGGCTGCGGTCCTCGGTCGCCGGCCGGACCTGCTCGTGCTCGCCGCTCCCCTGGCCGTCGCGGCCGTGTGGGGGCACCTGGCCCGTCCACGCCGAGCACCCGAGGCCGACGTCACGCTGGGCCGCGGCACCCTCCGCGAGGGCGACGTGGCGAACGTCGTCGTGCGGGTCCGACCCGCCTCGGACGCTGACGGCGTCATCACCCTGGCCTCCACCCGGTGGGTCGAACGCAAGCCCGCGAGCGGCATCGCGCCGTTCGAGGGCGGCGTCGGTGCGATCGCCCTGCGGTCGACCCGCTGGGGACGGCGACAGATCGGCACGCTCAGCGTGACCCTGTCGAGCGCCTGGGGCGCCTACCGCGTGGGGCCGACGGACGTTCCCGACCTGGCCACGGCGACGCTTCCGGTGCCAGCCGCGTTCGACGCCGCCGCCCCCACCCCCCATCCGCGGGGGCTCGTCGGGCTCAACCGGTCCTCCCGCACCGGCTCCGGCAGCGAGTTCAACACGATCCGGCAGTTCCAACCCGGTGACCGCCTCCGTCGCATCCATTGGCCGGTGTCCCTCCGCACCGGCACCCTCCACGTGACCTCCACCTACGCGGACGAGGACGCGCACGTGTTCGTCCTCGTCGACGCCTTCAGCGACCTCGGGCCCCGCGAGGGCATCGACGGCCGACCGACGAGCCTCGACGTGACCGTCCGGGCGGCCGGCGCCATCAGCGAGCACTTCCTCGGCAGCAACGACCGACTGACCCTCCGGACCGTCGGCGCCGCCAACATCCCCCGGCTCGGAATGGGTTCCGGCACCAAGCACCTCCGCCGCGTCCTCGAGTCCCTCGCCTCGGTCGCACCGGCCAGCGAGCGCCGCGACGACGGTCAAGCGGCCATTCGAGGCGTCGACCCCAACGCCCTCTGCCTGGTCCTCAGCCCGCTCATCGTCCCGACGACCGTCGGCCTGGCCCACACGCTTGCCGCACGAGGCATGACGACCGTCGTCGTGGACACCTTGCCCGAGCACCTGACCGCGGACCCCGGCAGCGTCTACGAAGCCCTCGCATGGCGCATCCGCCTGCTGTCCCGTGAGGCCCAGGTGCACTCACTCGTCACCCGGGGCGTGCCCGTCGTGCCCTGGCGCGGGCCGGGGTCGCTCGACCACGTCCTCCGGGACCTCTCCCGGCGAGCCGCCGCTCCCCGGATGGGCAGACGCCGATGACGACCGCACGCCCACGGGGTGGAGTGGAGGACGGTGCCGACCCCACGACGTGGCGCACCGTCCGCTTCGGGAAGGGGCGCCCCTGGTCACTGCCGCAGCTCGGGCTGGCGCTGACCGGCGTGGCGAGCGCGGTCGCGTTCCTCCTCTGCCTCCAAGCCGCCTCAGGCGGTTTCGACCCCGTCTGGTGGGCGCTCGCCATCGTCCCCCTGGCCACGCTCGGCTTCGCCGGGTCCGCGGCGCCACTCGCCTTCTGGGGGCTGATGCTCGCCGGCTGGTTCCTCCTCACCCCGTCCGGGAGCCTCTCTGCCTGGTCCGTGCCCGCCGCCATCGCGCTGGTCGTCGGTCACGCCGCAGCCGCCCTGTCGGCGACCACCCCGCCCGCCGGCGGTCTTCCGGCCCGGGTCGTTCGCATCTGGGGGGGCCGGGTCGTCCTTGCCGCCCTGACCGCGCCGGCCGTGGCAGCTCTCGCCGGAGCGCTCCGCAGCGGGGAACTGGAAGCCAGCCCAGCGGCATACGTCATCGGTCTCGGCGGCCTCGCCGTCGGCGTCTTCCTGCTGCGCACCGAGCCGCCCGCCCAACCGGACTGAGACGGTGGTCCACGGCCTAGTCGAGGGTCTCGTCCGTCGCGTCGTCCCACACGGCCCCCCAGGGCACGTCCCAGCCCGCCATCCGCAGCCTCCGGTCGACGAACGACCTCCTCGGCAGGTCGACCACCCGACCGACCGACGGCTCGTAGACGTCGAGCTCCTGGCCCCGGCTCGCCGGCATGACGAGGACGACGTGCCGCGGCAGCCACGCGTTGCCGATGTAGAGCAGCGCCGGACGGCCGGTCCGGACTCGCCGCTGCAGCTCGGCGTAGGCCTTCTCCAGGGAGCCCTGCCCCCCGAACCGGAAAAGGGTCATGTCGTAGTCGGCCCACGGCACCGCGGCGCCGTACTCCAGCTCGCCGACCGCACCCCAGGGTGGGGTGCCGAGGGCCCTGGGCCACGGCAGCTGGATCCGGCCGCCGGCGCCCACCAGGGCGTTGGTCCTCCGGGCGACCACCTGCTCGTGGGCCGCGAAACGCTCCTCGACGGAGCGGCCGTCGGGGGCGTCCTCGTCCTTCGCCTCGAACTCGAGGCCGAGCCGGATCCAGCGGGCGAAGGCCGGGTTGACGAGCATGCGGGCCACGGTCAACGATGCCGACCCGCACGTCGTACTCGACTGCTGCACCGGGACGCGGTCACCGGCCCGAAGATGGAATGGCGCGATCATGCAAGCCCCCCGTCAGGCGTCCTGGAATGCCGCTCTACGCCGATTCCTTGCGCTGCCGCTTCGGCCGCGGCTCGGCCTCCCGCCGCACGATCGTCGGGTTGACGTTGTCGAGGACGACCTCCCGGCTCACGACGACCCGGGCGATCCCGTCGTCGCTCGGCACGTCGAACATCACCGGGAGGAGCACTTCCTCCATGATGGCCCGCAGCCCGCGCGCGCCCGTGCCACGCAGGAGCGCCTGGTCGGCGACGGCCTCGAGCGCGTCGTCGGTGAACTCGAGCTCGACGCCGTCGATGGCGAACATCTTCTGGTACTGCTTGACGAGCGCGTTGCGCGGCGCCGTCAGGATGTTGACCAAGGCATGCTGGTCGAGCGGGCCCAGCGTCGTGAGGACCGGGAGCCGACCGATGAACTCGGGGATGAGACCGAACTTGAGCAGGTCCTCGGGCATGACGTCGGCGAAGCTGTCGCCCAGGTCCTTGGCGGTGTGCAAGGGCTGTCCGAAGCCAAGGCCCTTGCGCCCCGACCGGCTCTCGATGATCTTCTCGAGGCCGGAGAAGGCGCCACCGACGATGAACAGCACGTTGGTGGTGTCGATCTGGATGAACTCCTGGTGCGGGTGCTTGCGCCCGCCCTGGGGCGGCACCGACGCGGTCGTCCCCTCGAGGATCTTGAGGAGCGCCTGCTGGACGCCCTCGCCGGAGACGTCGCGGGTGATGGACGGGTTCTCCGACTTCCGGGCGATCTTGTCGACCTCGTCGATGTAGATGATCCCCGTCTCGGCCTTCTTGACGTCGTAGTCGGCGGCCTGGATGAGCTTGAGGAGGATGTTCTCGACGTCCTCGCCCACGTAGCCGGCCTCCGTCAGCGCCGTCGCGTCGGCGATGGCGAACGGGACGTTGAGCATCTTGGCCAAGGTCTGCGCGAGGTAGGTCTTGCCAGAGCCGGTCGGTCCGATGAGCAGGATGTTGGACTTGGCGATGTCGACGTGGTCGTCCTCGCGCTTGGGGCCCTCCCCCGCCTGGATCCGCTTGTAGTGGTTGTAGACGGCCACGGCGAGCGACTTCTTGGCAGCGTCCTGCCCGACCACGTAGTGCTCGAGGAACTCGAAGATCTCGCGGGGCTTGGGCAGGTGGTCGAGGCCCAGCTCACTCGACTCGGCGAGCTCCTCCTCGATGATCTCGTTGCACAGGTCGATGCACTCGTCGCAGATGTAGACGCCGGGGCCGGCGATGAGCTTCTTGACCTGCTTCTGGCTCTTCCCACAGAACGAGCACTTGAGGAGGTCCGCTCCTTCTCCGATGCGTGCCACCGAATCGCTCCTACCCTCGACGTCAGGCTGTCGACAACGACCCCCAATCTAGGGGTCGAGTCCTATTAGACGACGGAGCGACCCACCCTGGCGCGTGCAACGCCGTTTGTCCGCTGTCGGCTGACAAACCACGCAGGTGTGACTTCCGCACGTGTCAGGACCCATCCGGCCGTATGCCGCTGAGCTCGCTCCCAGCGTCCGCCCGGTTCCGAGCGGGCCGGGTGGGCCGGGTGGGCCGGGTGGGCCGGATGGGCCGGGTGGCGCTGGACTCGACCGGGTCTGCCGTCGATGCGTGATGGACGGCACTCAGACCGGGTCGGTGACGTCATCCGGCTTGCTCGGGAAGTGCCTGCGCCATTCGTCGCGCAGGCGTGGGGTCCTGACGTCCTGGTCCCTCATGGCGGCGAGGACACGGCTGAGCGTGTGCGCGGGCGTGTTGTAGATGTCCTTGGCCCGGATCACGACGAGGCGCCACTTCTCGCCGTCGAGCCATTCTCGCCGGCCCAGGTCGATGCCCCACTGCTCGTCGGACTCCGCATGCTGGCGCCCGTCGTACTCGATGATCAGCTTGGCGTCCGGGTAGCTGAGATCGAAGCGGAACCGCACCCGCCCGTCCGGCCAGTGGACCTTGTGGTTGACGGCGGGTTCGGGCAGGCCGGCGAGGACGAGCAGCATCCGCAACCGCGACTCCATCGGCGAGTCGACCTCGGCTCGGACGAGACCCGCCGCCTGCCGGGCGAGCCGGCGGGATCGACCACCGAAGGTGCCGGCCGCCTCGACCAGCTGCTGGCAGGTGACGCGGCCGGCCTTGACGAGCGAGTCACCGAGGACGACGAGCTCGACCAGCGAGAGCTGGTCGCTCAGGTCGAGGAAGGTCCACGTGGGCGTCGTCAGGCGCACACCCTCGTGGGTGGTGAACCGGCGCCCGGCGCGGCGTGCGTGCGCCTTGATGCCGCGGACCTGCCGTCGATGACCGAGCCCGGCGATGTGGGTGAGTCCGTCGTCCGGCACGGTGCCACCCCAGAGGCGCGCTGCGGAGTGGTGCGAGGCGATGGCTTCCGGGTCTCGGAGCAGTGCCGCCCGGACCAACAAGGCCGGCGTCACCGGTTCGCGGGCGTCGACGTAGGTGCCGTGGAACAGGCGCCGGTACCTGGGTGAGCGCAGGTCTGCCCGGGTGACTCCGGCCGGCGGGTCCAGCTCGGGCTTCCCGCTGACCGGGTTCGTGACCATGAGGACGCGAAACGGCTCGTGGCTCGGTGGCATGCCTTGATGGTGTCGGCTGGGAACGTCCCGCCGCGGACGTCATCCACAGCCCGCCGCTCGTGGCCAGGCGAGTTTCCCGCACGTGCGGGAAAGTGGTGCCGGCCTGCAGGGAAACCGCACCACTTGCCCGCACGTGCGGGAAAGTGGTGCGGGTGCGGCGGGCGGCGCGGGCCGGGCGGCGCGGGCGGCGCGGGCCGGGCGTCGGTCAGGGGGCGGTGAGGTCCTGGGCGACCGCGACGTACTGCGCCTCCGCCGCCTCGGGTGACGTGCCGCTCAGCTTGGCCCACGCGTCGTACTTGGCCCGCCCCACGAACTCGGTGAAGCCCGGTCGCTTGCCCGTCGCGTCACCCTCCGTCGCCTGCTTGTAAAGGGCGTAGAGCTTCAGCTTGATGTCGGTGCCGGGGTCTTCGGTCAGCTGCTTGACCGCAGCAACGGCCGACTCGAACTCAGTGCTCGCCATGACCCCAACCTAACCTGATCGAGAGAGCAGTTCGTCCCGTTCCCCCGCCGACACGGTCGCGTGGAGGAGGGACGAACTGCTCTCTCGATGACGTTGGCTCAGACCTCCAGCGAGGCCTTGCGCGAGGCGAGCACCTCGTCGATGAGGCCGTACTCCTTGGCGTCATCCGAGGACAGGATCTTGTCGCGCTCGATGTCGTTGCGGACCTGCTCGGACGTGCGGCCGGTGTGGTGTGCCAGCGTGTCCTCGAGCCAGGTGCGCATGCGCAGCACCTCGTTGGCCTGGATCTCGATGTCGGACGCCTGGCCGTAGTCACCGCCGGACAGGGCGGGCTGGTGGATGAGGATGCGTGCGTTGGGCAGCGCGAACCGTTTGCCCGGCGCACCGGCGCCCAGGAGCACCGCCGCCGCGGACGCAGCCTGACCGATGACGAACGTCTGGATGTCCGGCCGGACGAACTGCATCGTGTCGTAGATCGCCGTCATCGCCGTGAACGACCCACCGGGGCTGTTGATGTACATGAGGATGTCGCGGTCGGGGTCCAGCGACTCGAGCACGAGCAGCTGGGCGATGATGTCGTCCGCCGACGCGTCGTCGACCTGGACGCCGAGGAAGATGATGCGGTCCTCGAAGAGCTTGTTGTAGGGGTCCGACCGCTTCATGCCGTAGGAGGTGCGCTCCTCGAACTGCGGCAGGATGTAGCGGCTCTGCGGGGCGGGAACGGCAAGGCGACCCGTGGGGTTGATCATCATGGCGTTCCTCACTTCTCGCTGCCGTCGGTCTTCGCGTCGGCCTGGCCCACGGTGTCGCCCTCGATGGCCTGTCCGGAGCTCGAGAAGACATGGTCGACGAAGCCGTACTCCTTGGCCTCCTGGGCGCTGAACCACCGGTCCCGGTCGGAGTCCTTCTCGATCTGCTCGATCGTCTGACCGGTGTGCTCGGCGATGAGCTCGGCCATCTGCTTCTTGACGTAGAGCATCTGCTCGGCCTGGATCTTGATGTCGGTGGCCGTGCCGCCGATGCCACCGGACGGCTGGTGCATCATGACCCGCGCGTGCGGCGTGGCATAGCGCTTGCCGTGCGTGCCGGCCGACAGCAGGAACTGGCCCATCGAGGCCGCCATCCCCATGGCGACGGTCGCGACGTCGTTGGGGATCCAGTTCATCGTGTCGAAGATGGCCATGCCCGCGGAGATCGAGCCGCCCGGGCTGTTGATGTAGAGCCAGATGTCCTTCTCGGGGTCCTCCGCCGAGAGCAGCAGCAGCTGCGCGCAGATCGCGTTGGCGTTGTCGTCGCGCACGTCCGACCCGAGGAAGATGATCCGCTCCTTGAGCAGGCGGTTGTAGATGTGGTCGTCCAGACCACCGGGCATGCCGGTGCCGTTGGCGGAGATGTCCGAAGTCACCTTGTCTCCATCGTCGAAGTTGTCCCGCCCGGCCGGGCAGATCCCCGGTTGGCTGGCTCGTCACTGACCCTAACGCCCGGAGGTGGGGGAGGATTTCCCGAACCCCGCCGTGTTCGCCCTGAGCGCACAAACCGTCCCCGACGGGCGGGCGTTCCGGGTCGTATGCCGCTGGGCTCGGTCCCGTGGGCCCGCGCAGGCGAGCGCGGGCCGGCTCCCGGGGGCTGCGTGGTACCCGGGAGCCGGCCCTGTCCAGCACTCCGGTCGAGGGACCGGAGTCAGCTCACCGCGGGGTCGTCGCCCTCGCCGCGAACGGGCTGCTCGACGTCGTGGTGCGTCTCGACGCCCCGGACGTCCCCCGCGTCCTCGAGCGACTCCTCGAGGGGCCGGTTCGCCTTGGCACTTCCATCGGCGCTGCCCCGCTCGACGTCCATCTCGTCCGGCTCGTGCGGGATCTCGCCCGCCGTGCGGTTCGTCTCGGTCACTGCCGCCTCCTCCGTCGGGTCTCATCCCGGTGCGGTCCGCCCTCGCCGCAGCGGTGCGTCGGACCACTACCCAGTCGAGTTGGAGCTGCACGGGCCCCACAGCACAACACGACGGCCGGCGCCCCGAGAAGGGGCACCGGCCGTCGTCGCTGTGCTGCGGAACTCAGGCCTTCGCTGCCTCGTCGGCCTCGTCGGCCTCGTCGGCCTCGGCAACGGGAGCGTCCGTCGGCTGCGCCTCGGCAGCCTCGATGTCGCCAGCCCCGTCTGCCTCGGCGTCCACGGGCTCGTCCTCGTCGGCCTCGGTGCCCGGCACGGCCTCGTTGAGGTCGACCACATTGCCGGCCGTGTCCTTGACCGAGACCTTCTCGAGCACCGACGCGAGCGCCTTGCGACGGGCGACCTCGGCCACCATGGCGGGGATCTGACCCTCCTTGTCGAGGGTCTGCGCGAAGGCGTTGGGGTCCATGCCGTACTGCTGCGCGTTCATCACGAGGAACTCGATGAGCTCGGCCTGCTGGACCTGGACCTCTTCCCTCTCGGCGATCGCGTCGAGCAGGAGCTGGGTCTTGAGGCCCTTGCGGGTGCTCTCGTCGACCTCGGCGCGGTGCTCGTCGTCCTCGAGCCGGCCCTCGCCCTCGAGGTGCGAGTTGACCTCGGCCTCGACGATGCCCTCGGGGATCGGGACCTCGACCCGCCCGAGGATGGCGTCGAGCAGCTGGTCGCGGGCGGAGACGCCCTGGGCGAACTTCGCGTCGACCTCGGCCTTCTGGGTGAGGTCTGCCTTGAGCTCCTCGAGCGTGTCGAACTCGGACGCCAGCTGGGCGAACTCGTCGTCGAGCTCGGGCAGCTCGCGCTCCTTGACGGCCAGCACGGTGACGGTGCAGTTGGCCTCGCGGCCCTCCTGGTCACCGCCCGCGAGCGGGGCGACGAACGACTTCGTCTCGTCGGCGGCCATCCCGACGAGCGCCTCGTCCATGCCCTCGAGCATGTTCTTGCTGCCGACCTCGTACGAGACGCCGTTGACGGCGTCGATCTCCTCGCCGTCGATCTCTGCAGACAGGTCGATGGAGACGAAGTCGCCGTCCTGGACGGGCCGGTCGACCCCCTTGAGCGTGCCGAAACGGGCGCGGAGCGCGTCGAGCCGCTCGGCGACGTCGTCGTCGGAGACGACGGCCTCGTCGACGGTCAGCTCGATGTCGGAGAAGTCGGGCAGCTCGATCTCGGGGCGACGGTCGACCTCGGCGGTGAAGGAGAAGTCCTCGCCGTCGGTGGCCGGCACCTTGAGGTCGGTGATCTCGGGCTGGCCGAGCGGGCGGACGTCGTTCTCCTCGAGCGCCCGGCCGTAGAGGTCGGGAAGCGCGTTGTTCACGGCCTCCTCGAGGACCGCGGCCCGACCGACGCGCTGCTCGATGATGCGCGCCGGGACCTTGCCCTTGCGGAAGCCGGGCACCTGAACATGCTCACCGATGTGCTTGATGGCCGCATCGAGGCTCGGCTTGAGCTCCTCGAACGGGACCTCGACGGTCAACTTGACCCGGGTCGGGCTGAGGGTCTCGAGCGCACTCTTCACTGCGGGTACTCCATGTCGGCTGTTGGGGATGGGTGAACGGACGGGGAGGTGGACTCCGACGGTTGCCGTCTGGGCGCACCGACGCACCATGCTATCGGTCGCGCCGGTCCCGGACTAAATGCGTGCTCCTATGCTCGGGACCATGAGCGCCCCACGACCGTCGCCTGACCACGCACTCGCCGCGCTGCGTCCACTCCAGCTCGTCAGCGCCGCGATCGGGATCGGTGCCGTCATGCTCACCGCGATGCGCATCCTCGTGGACCTGGACCCGGTGCCGCCGTCGTGGCTCGCCGTCGGCCTCGTCCTCGCGGCGGTCGTCCTGGCGACCGCCGCCATCACCCTGTTCGGCTACGCCGTCCCGTCGCTGCCACGCGGGCTCCCGCGTGAGAACGCCGCCAGGACGAGCCTGCGCTACTTCGGATCGACGACCGTCCTGCGCTCCGCGATCGCGGAGACCCCGGTCCTCGTCGCCTTCGCCGTGTCCTTCGTCGTCACGCCCCACTCGTGGCTGCCGCTGCTCATCGCCCTGCCCGTCACCGGGGCGCTCTTCTGGTGGCACGCGTGGCCCTCCCCGCGCACTGCCGCCGCGGTCGCGAAGGGACTCGAGGCGGAGGGCGCGGAGAGCCACCTCAGCGAGACGCTGGGCTTCGTCGGGAACTGAGCTCAGCGGCATACGGCGTCATCGGCCGTATGCCGATGGGCCGGCGCGCGCGCTCAGCCGACCGTCCCGATCACCGACCCCTGTCGTGCGCCTTCACCTTCACCGACGATGATCCGCACAGTGCCCCCGGCCGGTGCGACCACCTCGGCGTCGACCTTGTCCACGGCCACCTCGGCGATGAGCTGTCCTTCGACCACGGTCGCCCCGTCGTCGACGAACCAGGTCGCCACGACGCCCTCCGCCGCAGGGTCGTCCGTGGACAGCCCGGGAAAGACCACGTCCGCCATGGCTCAGCCCACGACCTTGCGGATCGCCGCGCGGATCCGGTCCTGTCGCGGGAGCACCGCGTACTCGAGCTCGCGCGCGTACGGGATCGGCACGTCGGGCACCGCGACCCGGACGGGTGCCGACTTCAGCGCGACCCCCCGCTCGGCCACCGTGGCGACGATCTCGCCCGACAGGCCGAAGGACTGGTAGTCCTCGTCGACCACGACGAGACGGCCCGTCTTCCCGACCGAGGCGACGATCGCGTCACGGTCGAGTGGGACCAGGCTGCGCAGGTCGAGCACCTCCACGTCGACGCCCTCCGCTGCCAGCTCCTCGGCCACCTCCAGGGCGTGCTGGACCGACAGCGACAGGGTGACGACGGTGACGTCCGCGCCCTCCCGGACCACCGCAGCCTTGCCGATCTCGACCTCGTAGGCCTCCGCGGGCACGTCGCCGACCGACCGGGACTGCTTGGCCATCCAGACCAGACCCTGCAGGCCCTTGTGGAACAGGTAGATCACCGGGTTGTCGTCCCGGATCGCGGCCGTCATGAGGCCCTTGGCGTCGGCCGGGTTGCTCGGCACGACGACCTTCATGCCCGGCAGGTGGGCGAACGTCCCCCACAGGCACTGCGAGTGCTGCGCCCCGTCGGAGTAGCCCCCTCCCACCGCGGTCATGAGCACCATCGGCACCTTGACGTTGCCTCCGGACTCGAAGTGGATCTTGGCCATGTGGTTGTAGATCTGGTCCATGCAGACGCCGAAGAAGTCGACGAACATCAGCTCGACGACGGGCCGCATCCCTTCGGTGGCTGCGCCGATGCCGAGCCCGATGAACGCGGTCTCCGAGATGGGCGTGTCCAGCACCCGCTCCGGTCCGAACGTGTCCAGCAGGCCCGTCGTCGAGCCGAAGATGCCGCCGTAGGCTCCGACGTCCTCGCCGAGGACGATCACGGACGGGTCGCGCTCCATCTCCTGTGCGATCGCCTCGACCATTGCCTTGGCACCCGTGAGTCGACGCGTGGTCTCTACTGTGGTCATCGCTCTCTCCTCCTCTGGGTCACGCGAAGACGTACTGGGTTGCGGTGGACGGGTCCGGAGTCGGTGACGACTTGGCGAACTCGAGCGCCGCCTCGACCCGTTGCCTGGCCTCGGCGCGCAGCTCCTCGACCTTGGTCTCGTCGAGGACGGCGTCGGCGATGAGCTGCTGTTCGTAGGTGGGGATGGGGTCGCGCGCCGGCACCTCGGCGAGCTCTGGACGGTAGGCCTGGGCATCCCCCTCGAAGTGGCCCCAGAGGCGCAGCGTGTGGACCTCGATGAGGGTGGGTCCGCCGCCGCTGCGAGCCCGCTGGACGGCCTCGTCCGCCGCGTCGTAGACCCCCTCGACCGCGTTGTCCTCCACCCGAACGCCGGGGATGCCGTAGGCCGCGGCACGGTCGGCGTTGGACATCACCGACGTCGACGCGGCGCGAGGGACCGAGATGGCCCAGTCGTTGTCCTCCACGACGAAGACGACGGGCAGGTTCCACAGGGCAGCGAGGTTGAGCGACTCGTGGAACGCGCCCTGGTTGGCTGCCCCCTCGCCGGTGACGGCCACCGCGATGGCGCCGGTCCCCTGCCGCTTGAACGCGAGGGCCTGGCCGAGCGCGGGGGGATAGCCCTCGGCGATGATGCCCGAGCACGAGAAGTGGGTCATCGGGTCGAAGAGGTGCATGTGCCCGCCTCGGCCCCGGCCGAGCCCGGTCTCGCGGCCGTAGATCTCCGCGGCGAGCTTGTTCAGATCCATGCCGTGGGCAATGGCGAAGTGGTGGGGGCGGTGTGTCGCGGTGACCGCGTCGCGGTTGTCGAGGTGGGCGCAGACCCCCGCCGCCACCGGCTCCTGGCCCGCCGACAGGTGCATCTCCCCCGGGATCAGCCCCGCGCCGATGTCCCACGCGGGCTTCTTGTCCGCGTGGTAGTCGGCGAGGATCGCCTCCTCGAAAGCGCGGATCTGCACCATCGTGGTGTAGAGGTCCGCTCTGGTCTTGTCCTCCATGTGGACGCCTCCTCCAACTTCTCCGGTCGGTGCCGGGCGCGCCGACACTCGCCACGGTTCCCCGGTGTGGATGAGGAGTCAAGGGTCGTTGGTCCCCGCATGGAGGGCACCGTGCACCCGGTCGAGGTCCGGGGCTCTTTCCGCCGAGCGCGCGAGGTGCGCTCGGCGGAAGGTCAGGAGCTGGTGGAGCGGGCGACGAGAATCGAACTCGCGTAATCAGTTTGGAAGACTGAGGCTCTACCATTGAGCTACGCCCGCAGGGCCGCTGGTTGACCCGGCGATCCGAGGCGCTAGCCTACTGGTTCGCGTCCCGTCCGCTGAAATCGACCCGTCCCGCGGGTATCTTCGTGCCGGTCGGTACGACGGGGCATGGCGCAGCTTGGTAGCGCGTCCGCTTTGGGAGCGGAAGGTCGCAGGTTCAAATCCTGTTGCCCCGACCGAAGGTCCCCTCAACAGGGGAGGAGCGAGGCACGAGCGACGGCGTGCCCCGACCGAAGGTCCCCTCAACAGGGGAGGAGCGAGGCACGAGCGACGGCGTGCCCCGACCGAAGGTCCCCTCAACAGGGGAGGAGCGAGGCACGAGCGACGGCGTGCCCCGACCATGTGATGTCTCAGGACATCGGCGACAGCCGGACCTGCACTGTGCAGGTTCGCCTCAGCCGACGAGGTCGAGGCGTAGCTCGTGGATCTCGCGCCCGGCGGCCCGGCCCTTGGCCTCGAAGCCCACGGCGGGACGCCAATCCGGGCGGTCGACCCGGCGCCCGTCGAACCGCGGGTGCGCGGCCACCTCGTCGAGCACGTGCCTGGCGTAGAACTCCTGGTCGGTGGCGACGAGGATATGCCCAGCGGGCTTGAGGACGCGAGCGAGCAGGTCGAGGTTGGTCGGGGAGACGAACCGGCGCTTGGTGTGCTTCTTCTTGCGCCACGGGTCGGGGAAGAAGAGGTGGATGGCGTCGAACACCCGGTCCCCCACCCGCTCCTCGAGGAAGACGACCGCGTCTCCCTGCTCGACCCGAAGGTTGGGCACCTGGGCAGCCTCGGCGTCGGCGAGCATCCGGGCGAGGCCCGGCGAGTGCACGTCCATCGCGACGATGTCCCACTCGGGGCGCGCGGAGGCGAAGGCGATCGCGGCGTGGCCGTGCCCGCAGCCGATCTCCAGGACGACGGGGGCGACCCTGCCGAAGGCCTGCTCAGGGTCGAACCGTCCAGGGGGCAGGGCACGCGCGGGGGCCAGTCGGTGCAGCCGGTCGAGGGTCAGTGCAGACCGACGTCCGCGACGGACGAAGCTGCGTACCCGCGCCGGCGCGACTCCCTGGGGCAGGTCCGGCACCTCATGGGCTCGCCGGCGCGCCGGCTCGGCGGGTCCACGCGAGGAGTGCTCGGCGGGCTGGTCAGTCGGCTGGTCGGCGAGCTCGTTCACCCCGGCATCGTAGTGAGGCCGGCGTTCACCGGACCTTCCCGACGGGTCTGCATGTTCGACACCGGTCAGGACGACGAGGTCGCCTGGGGATCGATGGGGTCAACGGCGCCAGATGGTGACGACGGCGCGGTCGTCGCCGTGGCCTGCCATCGCGTGGTCACAGAGCCGCTGCGCCAGCCCCTCGAAGCCCTTGGTGACGAACGACTCGGCACGACCCAGCATCCGGTCGATCCCGTCGACCAAGGTCTTGTCGCGAGCCTCGATGACGCCGTCGCTGTAGAGGACCAGCGCGTCGCCGCGGCGCAGCGTGCCGACCTCGCGCGGATAGTCGGCGTGCTCGATGACGCCCAGCAGCGGGCCCCTCCCGCCCGAGAGCATCCGCCAGCGTCCCGAGCCGGCCGCGAACTGTGCAGCGGCGGGGTGCCCGGCGTAGCCGATGGAGAACACCCCCGTCTCGAGGTTGATCGCCACGTGGACCGCAGTGGCGAATCCCTCCGGCCACCGCAGCCGCAGCAGGTGGTTGTTCGCAGCATGCAGGAACCCCCGCTCGCTCATCTCGCCGAGCAGCCCGCCGAGGGCACCGGACAGGAGCAGGGACCGCGTGCCTGCCTGACGACCCTTGCCGGACACGTCGACGAGCGCGATCTCGAGGGTCGTGCCGTCGGTGGATCGACCGGCGACGACGAAGTCCCCAGCGAAGCTGTCGCCGTAGGCCGACTCGAGGGCGACCTCCGCGGACCAGTCGGGCGGCAGCTCGGGCAGCTCACCCTGGGCCCGCAAGCGGTCACGCATGTCGACGAGCATCGACTCACCGCTGACCCCGACCACTCCCACCTGGGCGCGGGCGTGCGCGAGCCAGATCATCAGGAGCATCGTCGCCAGGGTGACGAGCTCCGTGCCGAACGTCGCCCCCTTGCGCTCGCCGAGGGCGGCGCCGACGACCGCCATGGTGGCGAACAGCGCGACGTAGACGATGACGAGGTGTCTCGGCTCGAGGAAGAGCCCGCCCACGACGACGAGCAGGGCGAAGATGCCCCAGGGGACGTGCTCAGGCCAGCTGGAGATGGCCCAGCCGGCGCCCAGCCCGAGCAGGACCAGGCCGACGACGAGCAGCCACGGCGCCCGGGACATCCAGGGAACCATCATCCGGGCACGACGGATCGGCCCGGCCGCGATGCTCGGGCGGCTCGAGACATACGTCTCCTTGAGGGCCACGGGCCTCCATCCCTGGATCGTAGGGGCCGTGGAGGGTCCGGCTGGCAGCGATCCTCGTTGCTTCAGTGAGGGGGAGTCAGTCGTCGGGCCCACCCTGACGGTGGCCCCTCAGCTGACCGAGTCCGGCAGCGGCGGGAGCATCCGGTCGGCCTCGTACGCCGAAACCATACCTATGCGACGGCTGTGGCGCGCGTCATCGGAGAATTCCGTGTCCAAGAAGGTGTCGACGATCTGCGTGGCCACGTCCTCCGGCGTGAAACGAGCCCCGATCGAGACGACCTGGGCGTCGTTGTGTTCCCGGGCGAGCGCGGCCAGCTCGGCCGAGTAGGCGAGCGCGGCCCGGATGCCCGCCACCTTGTTCGCAGCCATCTGCTCTCCGTTGCCGGATCCCCCTAGGACGACGCCGCGCGACCCCGGGTCGGCGGCCACCGCCTCGGCAGCCCGGAGGACGAACACCGGGTAGTCGTCCTGGGCGTCGTAGCTGAACGGACCGTGGTTGACGACGTCGTGACCGGATCGTTCGAGGTGCGTCATCAGGGTCTGCTGGAGCTCGTAGGAGGCGTGGTCGCCGCCAATGTGGATACGCATGTTCGTCCTTTGGTGCACTGCGTGCGGAGGGTGGGAGATGGTCCAGCGCCGGGGCGGGCGCCTCAGGTGAAGATCGGGTGCTCGGTTCGGGTCCGCTTGAGCTCGTAGAAGCCGGGTGTGCCGGCGACGAGGACGCAGCCGTCCCAGAGCCGCGCAGCGTCCTCCCCCTTGGGAGCCGGGGTGACGACCGGACCGAAGAAGGCCACGCCCTCGACCGCGATGATCGGCGTGCCGACGTCGGTGCCGACGAGTGAGATCCCACGCTTGTGGCTGCGACGCAGGGCGGCGTCATGGGTCTTGTGATGGGCGGCGGACGCGATGCGACCGGGCAGACCCACCTCCTCGAGGGACTCTCGGACCACCCGGTCGAGGTCCGTCATCCTCCCCGGGTGGATCCGAGTGCCCATGGCGTCGTAGAGCGGCTTGACGACCCCTGGGCCATGCTCCTCCGCGGCAGCGACGATGACGCGGACCGGGCCCCAGGCGTTGTCCATGAGGGAGCGGTAGGCCGCGTCGAGGTCGCGGTGCTCGTTGAGCACGGCGAGGCTCATCACCGACCAGGTGACCTCGACGTCACGCAGCCGCTCGACCTCCATGAGCCAGCGCGAGGTCATCCAGGCCCAGGGGCAGATCGGGTCGAACCACATCTCCACCGAGCTGCGGTCGGTCTGGCTCTCGGCGGCGGTGTCGTTCGGGGTCTCGTTCGGGGTCTCGGTCGGGGTCTCGGTGGCCATGCCCTCATCCTTCCATCCCCGGCTCGTGCCCCGGTCCCACTGAGCGGTCCCTGGGTCCGCCGACTTCCGTGCGAGGATGTCCACCGCGACGAGGCCGTCCCCACCGCACGGACCGGTCTCCCCCACGAATCCCGTCCCATGAGGAGGACTTCCGTGCCCGGCAAGAACCTGACCCGCGACGAGGCGGCCCTGCGTGCCAGCCTGCTGCGAGTCGAGACGTACGACGTCGTCCTCGACCTGACCACGGGCCCGGAGACCTTCCGCACCGTCTCAACCGTCCGTTTCAGCTGCTCCGAACCGGGCGCCGAGAGCTTCATCGACCTCATCCCCGACTCGGTGGAGAAGGTCACGCTCAACGGTGTCGAGCTCGACCCCGCCCAGGTGTTCGCTGAGTCGCGGGTCACCCTGCCGGGCCTCGGGGCGGACAACGAGCTGACCGTCGACGCCACGGGCCGCTATACCAACACCGGCGAGGGCCTGCACCGCTTCGTCGACCCCGTCGACAACGAGGTCTACCTCTACACCCAGTTCGAGGTGCCCGACTCGCGGCGGATGTTCGCGGTCTTCGAGCAGCCCGACCTCAAGGCCTCCTTCCGGTTCACCGTCACGGCACCCGCGCACTGGAAGGTGATCTCCAACTCCCCAACTCCCGTGCCAGCCCCGGGTGGAGTCGTGGACCACACCGAGGTCGCCACGTGGGAGTTCCCGCCGACGAAGCGGATCTCCTCGTACATCACCGCGCTCATCGCCGGTCCCTACGACGAGGTCCGTGACGAGGTCGCGACCCGGAATGGCGTCGTGCCGCTCGGCGTCTTCTGCCGCAAGTCCCTGAGGCAGCACCTCGACGCCGACAACATCTTCGACTGCACGAAGCGCGGCTTCGCGTTCTTCGAGGCGGAGTTCGACCAGCCCTATCCCTTCGAGAAGTACGACCAGGTCTTCACGCCCGAGTACAACATGGGGGCGATGGAGAACGCCGGCGCGGTGACGTTCACCGAGGTGTACGTCTTCCGGTCGAAGGTCTCCGAGGCGAAGGTCGAGCGGCGGGCCCTGACGATCCTGCACGAGCTGGCCCACATGTGGTTCGGCAACCTCGTGACGATGAAGTGGTGGGACGACCTCTGGCTCAACGAGTCGTTCGCCGAGTGGGCCTCCACGACGTGCCAGGCCGAGGCGACCCAGTGGCGCAGCGCCTGGACGACCTTCGGGACGGCCGAGAAGGCCTGGGCCTACGCGCAGGACCAGCTCACCTCCACGCACCCGATCGCCGCGGACATGCGGCACCTCGAGGACGTCGAGGTCAACTTCGACGGGATCACCTACGCCAAGGGCGCCTCCGTCCTCAAGCAGCTCGTCGCCTACGTCGGTCGCGAGCCCTTCGTGGCGGCCCTCCGCGAGTACTTCGCGCAGCACGCCTGGGGCAACACGACGCTCGCCGACCTCCTCGGCGAGCTGGAGCGGGCCTCCGGGCGAGAGCTCACCTCCTGGTCGAAGCTCTGGCTCGAGACGGCCGGAGTCAACACGCTCCGTCCCGTCTTCGAGGTCGCGGAGGACGGCACGTTCAGCTCGTTCTCCGTGGTGCAGACCGCTGCAGAGTCGCACCCGACCCTGCGTCCGCACCGGGTCGGCATCGGCCGCTACGACCGCGACGGCGACACCCTCGTCCGGGTCGGCTACGACGAGGTCGACATCGACGGGGACCGGACCGACCTGCCGGAGCTCGTCGGCGTGGCCCAGCCCGACCTGCTGCTGCTCAACGACGACGACCTCGCCTACGCGAAGATCCGCCTCGACCGGCGGTCACTGCGCACCGCGCTCGACCTGCCCCGGGGCTTCCAGGGGTCGCTGCCCCGCTCGCTGGTGCTCGGCGCCACCTGGGACATGACCCGAGACGCGGAGATGCCGGCGCGCGACTTCGTCCGCTTCGTCCTCGACTCTCTCCCCGGCGAGAGCGACTCGACGCTGCTGCGTGTCCTGCTCACGCAGATCACCACGGCGACGCGCCTCTACACCGCACCTGACCACCGCGCTGAGACGGCCGCGCTGCTCTCCTCGACGCTGCATGGACTCGCCGAGTCGGCAGAGCCGGGCAGCGACGCACAGTTCCAGCTGCTGGAGGCCTGGGCCAACACCACCGTCGACCCGGCCGACGAGCGGCAGTTGCGAGGCCTGCTCGCCGGTGAGTCGACCCTCCCCGGCCTCAGCATCGACACGGAGCTGCGCTGGGTGCTCGTTCGCGCCCTGGCCGCCCTCGGCGCCGCCGACGCCGCCGAGATCCAGGCGGAGCTCGACCGGGACCCGACCTCGACGGGACGGGAGCGCGCCGCCGAGGCGCTCGCCGCCCGTCCGACCGCCGAGGCCAAGGCGGACGCGTGGACGAAGGCCGTGGAGCACAACGACCTGTCCAACCAGATGGTCCAGGCCATCGCCGGCGGCTTCCGGCGGAGCACCGACCGGTCGCTCCTCGAGCCCTACGTCGAGAAGTACCACGCGATGCTGCTCGATGCCTGGGCAGCTCGGAGCGTCGCGATCGGCGAGCGCGTCGTCGGCGGGTTCTACCCGTTCGACCTGGCGGACGAGACGCTCAAGGCAGCCTCTGACGCATGGCTGCGCACCCACCCGGATGCTCCCGCGGGTCTGGCCCGGACCGTCGCGGAGAACCGGGACACGATCGCCCGTGCCCTGCTCGCGCAGGCGAAGGACGCCGAGCGCGACTGAGCCGCCGAGCGGCACCGAGCTGGGCGGCATACGGCATCGACCGGCGGGGGGTCGCGCGGGCCCCGTCCCGAGTTGAAAGGATGAGCCGTATGCCGCTCAGCTCAGTTCCGATGCTCACGTGGGCCCAGGTGGGTGACTGGCTCTTCGGGGTCCCGGTCAGGATCATCGTCACCCTGGCGCTCGCCGTCGTCGCCCGCTGGCTGCTCCTCCGGCTCATCGACCGGGTCGTCAGCACCGCCACCAGCCGGCACGCCCAGCGGCTCGCGGAGCTGCCGGGTGGCGGGCGTTCGCTGGTGCAGGCCATCGGCCTGGCCCACGAACGCCACGTCCAGCGGACCCGGACCATGGGCTCGCTGCTGCGCAGCGTCATCACCGTGGTCGTCGCCACCGTTGCGGTCCTCA
The DNA here is from genome assembly GCF_000184685.1 of Intrasporangium calvum DSM 43043. Lineage (NCBI taxonomy): Bacteria > Bacillati > Actinomycetota > Actinomycetes > Micrococcales > Intrasporangiaceae > Intrasporangium > Intrasporangium calvum. Next base: position 1,521,814 of record NC_014830.1, on the reverse strand, counting down.
CTGTCATGGCGCTGCTCGAGATCCCGCTGGCACCGCTCCTCGCCTCCGCAGGGGTGGGTGGCGTGGCGCTCGGCTTCGGGGCCCAGAGCCTGGTCAAGGACTTCCTCTCCGGCATCTTCATGATCATCGAGGACCAGTACGGCGTCGGGGATGTCATCGACACCGGGGAGGCCGTCGGGACCGTCGAGAACGTCACGCTCCGCGTCACGCAGCTGCGCGACGCGAGCGGCGTGACGTGGTACGTCCGCAACGGCGAGATCGTCCGCATCGGCAACCGTTCCCAGGGCTGGTCCACGGCCATGGTCGACATCCCGGTCGCCTACGACGAGGACGTGGAGCGGGCCCAGCGCGTGATCCGCGCCGTCGTCGAGACGATGGACCAGCAGGCTCCCTGGGACGAGAAGCTCCTCGGCCCGCCGGACGTCGTCGGGGTCGAGTCCATCGCCGGAGGCGCCGTGACGATTCGCGTCCTGGCCAAGACCGTCGCCCAGGAGCACTTCGCGGTCCAGCGGGAGATCCGCGAACGCGTCAAGCTGGCGTTCGACCGGGAGGGGATCCGCTCCCCCGTCCTGCTCCCGCAGGTCCCCCCCTTCAGCGGCAAGGCCGGGGGGCCCTGACCGGTCTGGGAGAATCGCCCGGTGACCTACTACGACGACTTCGGCGGCCACGAGACCTTCGCCAAGCTGGTGCGCGAGTTCTACCGAGGCGTCGCCCAGGACGAAGCGCTCCGGGCGCTCTACCCCGAGGACGACCTCGGTCCGGCGGAGGACCGACTGCGCCTGTTCTTCGAGCAGTACTGGGGCGGCCCGACGACCTACTCCGAGCAGCGGGGCCACCCTCGGCTGCGGATGCGACACGTGCCGTTCGCCGTCACCCCGGACATGCGGGACCGGTGGCTGCTGCACATGATGCGTGCCGTGGACACGCTCAACCTTGACGCCGAGCTCGACGACCGCCTCCGCGACTACCTCACCCGAGCCGCGTACTCGCTGGTCAACGCGCCGGGGCCGGACGGCGCCTACTGATCCTCCCCGGTCTCACAGGGACTCACAGGTTGTTGAGAGGCTGCTGCTTGGTCGTGGGTGTTGTCTGGCATCAGGACGAAAAACCCCCGATGCTCGCCGACACGGCGGGTCGCAGAAAGGACAAGGATCGACATGCTGCCGATCAACAAGAGGATGGCTGGGATCGCCACCGTCGGAGTGGCCGCGGTCGCGCTCGGTCTCGGGTTCTCCAGCGTGGCTCAGGCGCAGGAGACCCCGACGCCCACCACCACGACCCAGAGCGCCGCCACCGACACGAGCCGCATGGGACGCGGGATGGGGCACGGCGCCCCAGGCATGCACGCCGACCTGTCCGACCTCGCCACCGCCCTCGGCGTGGACGAGACGAAGCTCCGCGACGCCATGGACGCGGCCCGCGACAGCCTGCGCGACCAGATGGCTGGCCTGAGGGACTCGGCGCAGAACGGCGGCATCGACCGTGACACGGTGCACAACCAGATGCAGGGCACCATGGCCAAGACCCTCGCGAACAAGCTCGGCATCGACGTCAGCAAGGTCGAAGCGGCCCTCGAGAAGGTCCAGGCCGCCCACGAGGCGGAGCGCGACCAAGCGCTCACCGACCTGCTCGACCAGGCGGTCACGGACGGCAAGCTCACCCAGGCCGAGGCGGACGCCGTCAAGAAGGCGATCGACGCGGGCGTGATCGGTGGCCGCATGGGCGGCATGCGCGGTGGCGGCATGGGCGCCGGCATGGGGGCCGGCATGGGCGCCGGCATGGGCGCTGGCATGGGCGCCGGTCTCGGTACCTGAGCCCTCCTGAACCGACCCCAAACGGTCCGGCCCGCGCCTCCCTCGTGGAGGCGCGGGCCGGACCGCGTGGGGGGTTGCGGGCCCGCCCAACCACGTCAGGATGCAAGAATTTGCAGAACTTGCTTTGGTTTTCGGCCCGGATGGTCAATCATGTTCCCTCGTGACCTCGATCTCGACGCCGACCCGAGCCGGTGACCTCGCCGGCCCCTCTCTGCACGTGCCGACGACTCCGGTGCACCCCCCGGAGTCCCCGGACTCGCCCTGGTGGCGCCATGCGGTGATCTACCAGGTCTACCCGCGGTCGTGGGCCGACTCCGACGGCGACGGGATCGGCGACCTCCCCGGCATCACCGCGCGCCTGGACCACCTCCGCAGGCTCGGTGTGGACGCCCTCTGGCTCTCGCCGTTCTACACGAGTCCGCAGGCAGATGCCGGCTACGACGTGGCGGACTACCGCGACGTCGACCCGACGTTCGGCACCCTGGCCGACGCAGACCGGCTCATCGAGCGGGCCCACGCCCTCGACCTGCGGGTCATCGTCGACCTCGTCCCCAACCACAGCTCCGACGAGCACCCCTGGTTCCGGGCTGCGCTCGCGGCCGCGCCCGGTTCGGCGGAGCGGGCCCGCTATCTCTTTCGCGACGGCAGAGGCGCCGCCGGCGAGCTGCCCCCGAACAACTGGGAGTCCGTCTTCGGTGGTCGCGCCTGGACCCGGGTGACCGAGCCGGACGGCACACCCGGCCAGTGGTACCTGCACCTCTTCGACTCGAGGCAGCCGGACTTCAACTGGCAGCACCCCGACGTCCGCGCGGAGTTCGAGTCGGTCCTGCGCTTCTGGCTCGACCGAGGCGTCGACGGGTTCCGCGTGGACGTCGCGCACGGTCTCGTCAAGAAGGACGGTCTGCCGGACCACGAGGCCCGCACCCAGATGCTCGGCGACACCGAGCAGGCCGCCGCGCACGTGCTCGAGGGGGCGGAGCCGGAGCCGACCCACCACACGCCGTACTGGGACCAGGACGGCGTCCATGAGGTCTACCGCGCCTGGCGCGCCATCCTCGACTCCTACGGCGCCCCCGACCGCATCCTCTGCGCGGAGGCCTGGGTCGAGCCTCAGGAGCGCGCAGTCCACTACCTGCGGCCGGACGAGATGCACCAGGCGTTCAACTTCGACTTCCTGGGGACCCCATGGGTCGCCGAGGACCTCGTCGCCGTGGTCGAGCGGTCCCTCCAGGCAGCTGGCTCCGTCGGCGCCCCTTCGACGTGGGTGCTGTCCAACCACGACGTCGTGCGTCACGCCACTCGTCTCGGTTACGCGCCCGGAACGAAGCGTCCCAACGGGATCGGTGCCGACGACCCGCAGCCGGACCGCGAGCTCGGCCTGCGCCGGGCGCGCGCTGCCACCACCCTGATGCTCGCGCTGCCCGGCAGTGCGTACCTCTACCAGGGGGAGGAGCTCGGCCTGCCCGACTCCACCGACCTGCCCGACGAGCTCCGGCAGGACCCCAGCTTCCTGCGCAGCGCCGGCACCGAGAAGGGACGCGACGGCTGCCGGGTGCCGATGCCGTGGGCCGCCGACGCAGAGGGCCTGGGCTTCGGCCCGACGCACCGCACCTGGCTCCCCCAGCCCGACGTCTATGCCTCCTACGCCGTCGACCGGCAGTTCGGCGTCGCGGGGTCGACCCTCGAGCTCTACCGGGACCTGCTGCGAGTCCGTCGCGAGCTGGCCGTCGGGAGCGGGTCGCTGGCCTTCGTCGAGGGTTACGGCTCGGACGTGGTGGCGTTCGTCAACGCGAGCCCCTCTCGGGGCCGGCTCCTCGTGGTCGCGAACCTCGGCTCGGAACCGGTCGCCCTGCCGGACGGAGCCCGGGTCCTCGTGTCGTCCGGCCCTCTCGAGGGCGGCCTCGTGCCCACCGACACGAGCGTGTGGGCGATCTGGTCCTGACGGTGGGCGGACTGCGCCGAGGGTCCATCGACGGCCGTGCCCCGGCGACTAGCCTCAGCGCATGACCACGAGGCCGTACCTCGCCGCGACGCCGATCGCGCTGGCGCACCGGGGAGGAGCCCTCTACGCGCCCAACAGCGGGCTGGAGAACACGATGACGGCGTTCCGGCATGCCGTCGCGCTCGGGTACACGCACATCGAGACGGACGTCCATGCAACGCGGGACGGCCGCTTGGTGGCCTTCCACGACGACCATCTCGACCGCGTGTCCGACATGCAGGGGCGGATCAGGCAGCTGGACTGGGAGCAGGTCCGGTGGGCGCGGGTCGGGCACGGTGAGCACGTCCCGCTCCTCACCGAGGTCATCGACACGTTTCCGGGGATCAAGCTCAACATCGACCTGAAGGCACCACGGACCGCAGACCTGCTCTGGGAGCTGGTCGAGCAGCGCGGGCTGCAGGACGCAGTCTGCGTGGGGTCCTTCTACCAGCGCGAGATCAGCGCCTTCCGCAAGGTGTCAGCCGGTCGAGTGGCGACCGCTGCCTCCCACGCCGGCACCGTCCTGATGCGCTTCGGGCCCAGGGCGCTCTCCCGGCTGCTGCGGACGCCCGCGGACGTGTTCCAGGTCCCGCCGACCCACGTGCTGGGAGGACGGGAGGTCACGGTCGTCACGCGGAAGCTCATCGACGCGGCGCACCAGTTCGGCAAGCAGGTCCACGCGTGGACCGTCGACGATGCCGAGGAGATGCACCGGCTGCTCGACCTCGGGGTGGACGGACTCGTCAGTGACCGGATCGACGTCCTCAAGCAGGTGCTGACCGACCGCGGCGAGTGGACGGGTGTCCAGTGAGTCGCTGAAGGCCAGCGACTGAGCAGCGTCACCGCATCAGCACGTGACCGCGGACGGTGCTGAGGCGGGTCCACCGTCCGCAGGTAGCGACCGCCGCCGTCTCGCCGGGGCGGAGGAAGCCGAGGACGTGGGCGCCGAACGCCAGACCGGCTGCGATCGGCGGGACGGTGTCGCTCATCGCTCCCCAGACGCGGCGGCGCAGGGCGGCAACGGCGGCACCGCCGCCACCTTGGTGCGGCTGCTCGGCGACCTCGGCGATCCCCTGCTCGGCGATCCGGCGCACCGCGGCACCGTCGAGCAGCCCGACCCGCTCCCAGCCCTGGCGGGGCGGGGTCAAACCGGCCCAGGACGGAGTCACCGTGGTGGCCGGCACGCTGAAGGTGGTCTCTTCCTCGCGATGGCGCGCCAGCCGGTCGCTGACCGACCTGAAGCTCACCGTCGCGTCGACCCCCGGTGCGGCCTCGCGGATCGAGACGACGCGCAACCCCAGGACCGTGCCCTCCCCCATGAGGCCGGTGCCCTCGAGGATGGCGACGGTCGCCACGAGCAGCCCCGGAGCCGGGACCTGCAGCCGCACCGCCCCGTCCGGAACGGCGACGCGCGCTCGCCCGACGAAGGTCGCGAGGTCCGTGACGCCGTGCGCGTCGCCGAAGTCGATCAGGTCCACGCTCGGGTTCATCGACGCCTCCTCCTGAAGGGTGCGACGACGCCGAGCTGTCGCTCCAGCGAGGACCGCTCGGAGGGCCGCATGCGCCGCGGGGTCGACGCCGTGAAGTCGTAGAGGGCCAGCTCCGTCTCGGCGACCGCGTAGATCGTCGCGTCGCCCCCGACCGCGTCGCGCAGCGGCTGCGGGTCGGTGACGATGTAGGCCACGTCGAAGCCGGCGCCGCCGATCCGGGAGACCCAGATGCGGATCTCGACGGGCTCGTGCCGGAAGCCGAGTGGACGCCGGTACTCGATCTCGTGCCGGGACACGAGAACCCCCTCGTCGAGGAGGCTGCGCCCCCCGTGGGGGTTGTCGAACCAGTCCCGGAAGGCGATGACGCGGGCGTCCTCGAGCAGGCGCAGGAACTGGACGTTGTTGATGTGGGCGTAGGCGTCCATGTCGGACCATCGCAAGGACACGTGGGCGGCGTACGGCTCCATGGCAGCATCCTTGCAGGGTCGTCCACATCCCCTCGCGTGGGTCTCGCGTCGTCCACAGCTGCCGTATGCCGCTGAGCGCGGTCAGCGGGTCCACGTAGGTTGGGTGCATGCCGAGCTCACCCGCCGCCCTCGCCGCCCTCGACCTGCGCGAGCGCGCAACCGTCGCGCTGCGGCGGCTCGTCGGACGGGACGACGCCGACTTCCGCGACGGCCAGCTCGAGGCCATCGAGGCGCTGGTGACCGGGCACCGCAGGGTCCTCGTCGTCCAGCGCACCGGGTGGGGCAAGTCGGCGGTCTACTTCGTCGCGACCGCCCTGCGCCGGGCCGAGGGAGCCGGTCCGACCGTCATCGTCTCCCCCCTGCTCGCACTCATGAGGGACCAGATCGGCGCGGCCGAGCGCGCGGGTATTCGCGCCGTGACGCTCAACTCGACGAACGCTGACGAGTGGGCGGCCGTGTCCGGCGCCCTGGCCCGGGGTGAGGTGGACGTGCTGCTCGTCAGCCCGGAGCGCATGAACAACCCGCGGTTCCGCGAGGAGCAGCTGCCTGGGCTGGCCCAGACGTGCGGGCTGCTCGTCGTCGACGAGGCACACTGCATCAGCGACTGGGGCCACGACTTCCGCCCCGACTACCGCCGGATCCGGGACCTGCTCACGACGCTGCCGGAGGAGACTCCCGTGCTGGCGACGACTGCCACGGCCAATGCGCGGGTCGTGACCGACGTCGTCGAGCAGCTGGGCGCCGGAGGCCGAGACGTCCTCACGCTGCGCGGTCCGCTGGCCCGGGCCTCCTTGCGACTGGGCGTGCTGCCGCTGTCCGCCCCCGAGCAACGTCTGGCCTGGCTCATCGCACACCTGGGCGACCTGCCCGGCTCGGGCATCGTCTACGCCCTGACCGTCTCGGCGGCCGAGGATGTCGCGGCTGCGCTTCGTGAGGCCGGCTACGAGGTTGCCGCCTACACCGGGCGCACCGAGCCCGGTGAGCGGATCCGCCTGGAGCAGGACCTGCGAGACAACCGGCTCAAGGCGCTCGTCGCGACCTCGGCGCTCGGCATGGGCTTCGACAAGCCGGACCTGGGCTTCGTGCTCCACCTCGGCGCACCTTCCTCGCCGGTCGCGTACTACCAACAGGTCGGTCGCGCGGGTCGCGCCACCGAGCGGGCCGATGTCCTGCTCATGCCGGGCCCGGAGGACAAGGACATCTGGCGCTACTTCGCCTCGGCGTCGATGCCGCGGCAGGACCAGGCGGACGCGGTGCTGAGGGCGCTCGCCCAGACTGGGCGCCCGCTGTCGACCGTCGCGCTCGAGTCGATCGTCGACGTGCGCCGGACCCGACTGGAGCTGCTCCTCAAGGTCCTTGACGTCGACGGCGCGGTGCAGCGCGTCCAAGGGGGCTGGGTCGCGACCGGCGAGCCGTGGATCTACGACTCGGAGCGCTACCAGCGCGTCTCGGACGCCCGTCAGCGTGAGCAGCAGCTCATGGTCGACTACGAGCGGTCCGACGGCTGCCGGATGGCCTTCCTGCAGCAGTGCCTGGACGACGACACGGCCCAGGAGTGCGGTCGCTGCGACCGGTGTGCCGGGACGTGGTTCCCCGACGCGATTCCCGAGGCCGCCGTGCTCACGGCGCGCTCCCGCCTCGAGCGTCCCGGGGTCGCCCTCGAGCCACGGGTCCAGTGGCCGCCCGGCATGGACCGGCTCGGCGTGCCGGTCAAGGGGCGGATCGCGCCCAGCGTGGCCTTGTCGGAGGGCCGCGCCGTGGCCCGCCTCACCGACCTCGGCTGGGGGCAGCGGCTGCGCGAACTGCTCCGCTCGACCACCCCTCAGCCGGGGTCGACGAGCCCGGAGGCGAGCAGCGCGGAGCCGGCAGCGTCGGACCGCCCGGTCCCGCCGGAGGTGCTCCGGGCCGTGGTGGACGTGCTCCGGGCCTGGGACTGGGCTGAGCGCCCCGTTGCGATCGTGGCGGTGCCGTCGCGGCACCGACCGCAGCTCGTGACGTCTCTTGCCACCGGCCTCGGCGAGCTCGGCAGGCTGCCCTACCTGGGCGCCCTCGACCTGGTCGAGGGAGGCCCGGTCGGCGAGCCGGGGGGCAACAGTGCCTTCCGCCTGGCGAACATCTGGGGCCGCTTCACCGTCGGGGCAGAGCTGCACCAGCGTCTCCAAGGCGTTCCCGGCCCAGTCCTGCTCGTCGACGACGTCGCGGACTCGAGGTGGACCCTCACGGTGGCCGGCGCGCTGCTGCGTGAGGCGGGCGCGCCCGCCGTTCTCCCGCTCACCCTCGCCGTGGAGGCCTGAGCGGCGGCGTGCGTTGCACCGCAGTGCTTGGCGCCGCCGTACTTGTCGCGGCAGTGCTTGCCGACGCGGCGGCGGGGACTAGGGTCGTCGCTGTGACCCACGACGCCCAGCCGACCCTTTCCCCGATCGAGGACCTCATCGACGTCCTGACGCTGGAGGAGCTCGGCACCGCCAAGATCTCCGTCACCGGCATCGAGGGCGAGGACGCCGCCTCCTCGATCGGGGCCACCGAGGCGCGCGTCTTCGAGGGACGCAGCCAACGGATGCCGCACAACCGCGTGTTCGGCGGACAGGTCCTCGCACAGTGCGTCATGGCGGCGGGGCTGACACTCCAAGGCGTCGAGGAACGCCACGGCCCCCGACCGATCCACTCCCTGCACGGGTACTTCATGCGTCCCGGTGACGACACCCTGCCGATCCGGTTCGCCGTCGAGGAGATGCGCGACGGCAGGTCCTTCTCGACCCGACGGGTCCACGCCATCCAGAAGAACGCCCCGATCATGTCGTTCACAGCCTCGTTCCAGGCGCAGTCCCCCGGCCTCGAGCACCAGCTGCCGATGCCCGACCTGCCGGGTCCGGATGGTCTCCGCTCGCTCTCTGACCTGTTGGGACACATCGACCATCCCGCAGCGCGCCACATGGCCACCCAACGGCCCATCGAGCAGCGCCCGGTCGAGGCGTCCACCTTCCTCTCCCCGGCGCCTGACTCGCCGGCTGAGCAGCAGGTCTGGATGCGCGCCGTCGGCACTCTCCCCGACGACCCGCTCGTCCACGCCGCGGTGCTGGCCTATGCGAGCGACTACTCCCTGCTCGACCCGGTCCTGCGCCGGCACGGCCTGGCGTGGGGCGACCCACGACTCCGGATTGCCAGCCTCGACCACTCCATGTGGTTCCACCGCCCCGTGTCGGGCGACGACTGGTTCCTCTACATGCAGGAGTCCCCGTCTGCCTCGAGCGGCCGGGGCCTCGGGATCGGTCAGATGTTCCAGGGGGGGCGGCTCGTCGCGTCCGTCGCCCAGGAGGGCATGGTCCGCGTCAAGGACTGAGTCACGCGCTCATCGGTCCACCGGCCCGCACACTCGAGTGTGCACTTCGTGCCGAGCCCGCCGCCCCACTCGAGTGTGCACTTCGTGCGGGGGGACGCTCCTCGACCGACCGGATGACGGCGACGTCATGACCGTCGAGCTGGACGCCGTGTTCGTCGACGATCGGCGCGCGACCCCACGACACGAGCACCCTGTCGACGACCAGGTCTGGTAGAGGCACCGTCCGGGACCTCGGTCCCAGGTTGCACACGACGTGGACCCGGCCGCGGTGCATGACGACCCAGCCGGCCGTCTCGTCGAGCTCAACGGTCGTCGCCAGGAGGTCGCCAGCTGCCAGGTCCGGCTCCCGGCACCGGGTCTTGGTCAGCTCCCGGTAGAACTCGAGCATCTCCGTGTGGCCGGGAGTGCCGCGCTCCGCCCAGTTGAGCACACTGCCGCTCCAGGTCGCCGGATCCTGCGGGTCGGGGACGTCCTCAGCAGCCCATCCATAGGCGGCGAACTCTTCCCGGCGCCCCTTGCGCACGGCGTCGGCGAGCCACTGGTCGTCGAAGGAGGTGAAGAACTGGAAGGGCGTGCTGGCTCGCCACTCCTCCCCCATGAAGATCATCGGGGTGTAGGGCGAGAGGAGATAGAGCGCTGCCCCGATCGCCTGCTGGCCCGGGGAGATCGTCTCGTTGATGCGGTCTCCGGCTGCTCGGTTGCCGACCTGGTCGTGGTTCTGCAGGTAGGCGAGGAAGCGGTGCCCTGACACGGTCTCCCGGTCGACCGGCGCCCCCCACACCTTGCCGCGGAACGTCGACGGTCGGCCGTCGTGGAGGAACGCCTCGGTGAGCGTCTTGGCGAGCACCCGGAGCGGCGTGCCCTCCGGCCAGGCTTCGGTGCCGCCGGCGAAGTCGGCGTAGTAGCCCTGCCGTTCGCCGGTGAGCGTCACGTGCAGGGCGTGGTGGATGTCGTCGTCCCACTGGGCCGTCATACCTCGGCCGCCGGCCGCCGTGGGGCTGACCATGGAGGGGTCGTTGAGGTCGCTCTCGGCGATGAGGTCGAGGGGCCTCCCGAGCTGCTCCGCAAGGGCGGCGGTCTCGTCGCTCAGCTCGGCCAGGATGTGGATCGGCGACTCGTCGTGCAGGGCATGGACCGCATCGAGCCGCAGTGCGTCGACGTGGAAGTCCCGGAACCAGCGGAGTGCGTTGTCGACCACCCACCGGCGGACCTCCGAGCTGCCGGGCCCGTCGAGGTTGACAGCGGCACCCCACGGCGTCGCATCCCCCTCGGTGAAGTATGGCCCGAAGGTGGGCAGGTAGTTGCCGACCGGGCCGACATGGTTGTAGACGACGTCCAGACACACCCCGAGGCCACGCGCGTGGCAGGCGTCGACGAACACCTGGAAGGCGAGAGGCCCGCCGTACGCCTGGTGCACGGAGTACGGTTGTACCCCGTCATAGCCCCATCCGTGACTGCCGCCGAACGCGGCGACCGGCATCAGCTCGACGACGTCGACCCCGAGATCGACGAGGTGGTCGAGGTGGCCGATCGCGCTGACCAGCGTCCCCGGGCGGGTGAACGTGCCGACGTGCAGCTCGTAGAAGACCGCCCCCAGCGTCCCTCGACCCTCGCGCGGACCGCGCCAGTCCTCATCGGTCCAGTCGAAGGCGGTGGCGTCAAACGTCCGGCTCGGTCCGTGCACGCCGCGCGGCAGCCAGGCGCTGCGCGGGTCAGGGACCGGATCACCGCCATCGACTGAGAGCAGGTAGTCGATCCGCCCGTCGCCCGCCGGGGTCCAGGACCACCAGCCGCCGGGCTCAGAGGTCATCCGGTGGTGGTCTGCACCGACGACGCACTCGACCTGCCGAGCCTCGGGGGCCCACACCCTGATCGGCGTCATGCTCAGCTGCTCCTTCCGTCGTCGCGCACCAGGACGGCGACGGGCCACCCGGGATGCGGGAGGACCTCGCTGAGCGGAACGTCGCCCCCATGGACGACCTTGGCACTCAGACGGTCTCGCCACCGGCCGGTCGGAAGGGTGACGACCTCATCCCCCCAGCCGCCACGGTCGCGGAGCCGCCCCGCCAGTCGAGTCACCAGGACGCAGACATCCGCACCCCCACGGTCGCCCCGTCGGAAGCCGACCAGGTGCTCGCTCGAGGAAGGGAGCGGCTCATAGCCGGCGCGCTCGCCGACGAAGGTGTCAGGGCGCTCGCGACGCAACCGAAGGGCGGCGGCGGTCACCAGGAGCTTCTCGTCGCTGAGGTCGGTGGGGAGGCCACCCCCGTCCAGACGGCTGAGGCGCCGTGCCCGGTCGGCCTGGTCGACGGGCCGGCGGTTGTCCGGGTCGACGAGCGACAGGTCCACCAGCTGGGTTCCTTGGTAGACGTCGGGGACGCCCGGCATCAGCAGCTGGACGGCCTTCTGCCCGAGGATGTTGGCTCGGCTCTCGACGTGAGTCTGCACCAGCCAGTCCTCGACGTGCCGCCCCACGGCGGCGTCGCCGGTGATCCCCGCGGCGAACTGGCTGACCACCTCCTCGTAAGCGGGATCGCCGTCAACCCATGACGTGTGGAGCTTGGCCTCGCGGGCCGCTTTGGTCGCGTACGCCGCGAGACGGTCGGCGTCGACCGGCCAGGCCCCGACGACGTTCTGCCACAGGAAGTACTCCGTGAGGGCGTCGACGTTGCCATGCCGATGGGCGTCGGCCAAGCCCCGCGCCCGGCGCACCCACGCGGCCCACTCCTGCGGGCGTTCGGCGAGGACGGCGAGCCGGGCCCGGACGTCCTCCGAGCGCTTCGTGTCGTGGGTCGACAGGGTCGTCATGGTCATCGGCCACTCGCTCGCCAGTCGTTCTGCGAAAGCGTGGAAGTCGGTCGCCGACACCCCGAAGTGCGCCGGGTCGCCACCGACCTCGTTGAGCGCGACGAGCCGGACGAACCGGTAGAACGTCGTGTCCTCGACCGCCTTGGCCATGACCGGACCGCAGGTCTGCTGGAACCTCGTGATGAAGTCCGACTCCGCAGTGCGGTCCGCCACCCCTGCCGCCCGGCCGAGTGCGAGGTCGACCACCGCATCGACGACCGTGGGCTCGAGCGGCTGGCCCAGCGCAGCAGCGCCGCGCGTCGCCGCCGACGAGAGCTCGCGGCCCGCCTCCGGACCGGCCGGCTCGCCGGGGTGGACGTAGATCCGGTAGCGGTCCATCCCGACCAGCAGCGCCTCGAGGGTGCGGCGGGCCGACGCGGCCGGGATCCCGGGGAGCGCGCGGCGGAGCGCCCGCACGAGCCGCTCGACCTCCGCCACGAGGACTGACGAGACGACGTGCCGCTTCGCGTCCGAGCTCATTGCCGCGAGGTCCTGGTGGTCACCGAGGAGCTCCTCCGACAGCACGGTGAGCGGCTCGCTCCCCCGAGGGTCGACGAAGAGGCCGCCGACCCGGAACAGCGCGTCGTAGCCGGTCGTGCCCGCGCAGTCCCAGTCGTGGGGCAGTCGCTCCTCCCCTTCGAGGATCTTCTCGACCACGGTCCACGCATCCCCTGTGGCCTCCGAGAGCCGCTGGAGGTAGCCACGCGGGTCCGCGAGACCGTCCGGGTGGTCGATGCGCAGCCCGTCGACCTGACCGTTGCGCACTGCCTCGATGATGACGCGGTGCGTCGCGTCGAAGACGCCCGGGTCCTCCACGCGGAGCGCGATGAGCGAGGTCACGTCGAAGAAGCGACGATAGTTGAGGGCTGAGCTCGCCTCGCGCCAGGACGCCAAGCGGTAGTGCTGCTGTGCGAGAAGCGAGCCCAGCGGCATACGGCCAACGTCGTCGCCGGGTTGGGAGCGCGGTGCGAGCGGGAGGACGTGGTCGAAGTAGCGCAGGACGGCCTCGACCCCCCTCTCGCCCTCGATCCGGTCGACGACCAGGTCGCCCGCGGCGAGCACCGTCGCCAGCGAGTCGCCGAGAACGGGCCACAGGACCTTCCCGTCCTGGGCGGCCCAGTCGATGTCGAACCAAGGGGCGTAGGGCGAGGCCTCGCCGTGTTTGAGCAGGGACCAGAGGGGCGCGGCGAGCAGCACCGGAACGGGTGTCGTCATGTGGTTCGGGACGACGTCGACCACGAGCCCCAGCCCCACGCCGTGCGCAGCCGCGACGAGGCGATCGAAGCCGGCGGTTCCGCCCAGCCCGTCGGCGAGTCGCGAGTGGTCCACGACGTCATAGCCGTGCGACGACCCCGCAGACGCCTGGAGGATCGGGGAGAGGTAGAGGTGGGACACGCCGAGGTCCGCGAGCTGCCGGACCTGCGCCGCCGCATCGTCGAACGAGAGGTCCGGTCCGAGCTGGAGCCGGTAGGTCGAGACGACACGACGGGGCGCACTCACTCGTCGGCCTCCCGCGGGCTGCGCAGCACCACGACGCTGCGGGCGTCGACCTCGATCTGCCAGCCCGGCTCGAGCTCCTCGTCACTCACCTCGCGCGCGGCGGTGTCGACCTCGGGGATCCACACCCGCCCGTACTCCTCGTCCGGCAGCGAGAACGTGATCGGCTCCGAGTGCGCGTTGAACATCACGAGGAAGGAGTCGCCGAGGATCTTCTCGCCGCGCCGGTCCGGCTCAGGGATCGCGGAGCCGTTGAGGAAGACCATCACCGACTTCGCCAGGGCGTTGTGCCAGGCCGGCTCGTCCATGTGCTCCGCGTTCGGCATGAACCAGGCGATGTCGCCGAGGTCGCTCTCGCCGCCGTGGTCGGGGCTGCCGGCGAAGAACCGCCGCCGCCGGAAGACGGCGTTGTCCTGGCGCAGTCGGATGATCGCCTGGGTGAACGCGAGCAGCCGCTGCTGGTCGTCGTCGAGGTCCCAGTGGACCCACGTGACCTCGTTGTCCTGGCAGTAGCCGTTGTTGTTGCCGAGCTGGGTGCGGCCGAGCTCGTCGCCGTGGCTGATCATCGGCACGCCCTGGGACAGGAGCACGGTGGCGAGGAAGTTGCGTTGCTGGCGGGCCCGGACCTCGAGGACCGTGCGGTCGTTCGTGGGGCCCTCCACCCCGCAGTTCCAGGACCGGTTGTGGCTCTCCCCGTCGACGCCGCCTTCCCCGTTGGCCTCGTTGTGCTTGTCGTCGTAGGAGACGAGGTCGCGCAGGGTGAACCCGTCGTGGCACGTGACGAAGTTGATCGACGCGATGGGTTTGCGGCCGGAGTGCTCGTAGAGGTCGCTCGACCCGGTGAACCGGGAGGCGAACTCCGCGAGCGCTCCGCCGGCGCCGCGCCAGTAGTCGCGCACCGTGTCGCGGTACTTCCCGTTCCACTCGGTCCAGAGGGGCGGGAAACCACCCACCTGGTAGCCGCCCTCGCCGACGTCCCAGGGCTCGGCGATCAGCTTCACCTGGCTGACGACGGGGTCCTGCTGGATGAGGTCGAAGAAGGCCGAGAGCTTGTCGACCTCGTGGAACTGGCGGGCGAGCGTCGCCGCCAGGTCGAAGCGGAACCCGTCGACGTGCATCTCGGTGACCCAGTAGCGCAGCGAGTCCATGATCAGCTGCAGGACGTGCGGGCTCCGCATGAGGAGGGAGTTCCCGGTGCCGGTCGTGTCGTAGTAGTGGGCCAGGTCGTCGCTGACGAGCCGGTAGTAGCTGTGGTTGTCGAGCCCGCGGAAGGCCAGCGTCGGGCCGAGGTGGTTGCCCTCGGCGGTGTGGTTGTAGACGACGTCGAGGATGACCTCGATGTCCGCCTCGTGCAGCGCCTTGACCATGGCCTTGAACTCGAGCACCTGCTGGCCCGGCTGCCCGCCGGCGGCGTACCCGTTGTGCGGCGCGAGGAAGCCGATCGTGTTGTAGCCCCAGTAGTTCGACAGGCCCCGGTCGAGCAGGTGTGCGTCCTGGACGAACTGGTGCACCGGCATCAGCTCGATCGCGGTGATCCCGAGGCCCTTGAGGTGCCCGATCATCGCGGGGTGGGCGATGGCGGCGTAGGTGCCACGGATCGCCTCGGGGATGTCCGGGTGAAGCTGGGTGAGGCCCTTGACGTGGGCTTCGTAGATGACGGTGTCGTGGTACTCGTGCCGGGGCGGACGGTCGTTGCCCCAGTCGAAGAAGGGGTTGGTGACCACCGAGAGCATCGTGTGCCCGAGGCTGTCCTCCGTGTTGATCTCTGTCGTCGTCGCCGCGTCCGGGTTGCCGAACGTGTAGGAGAAGAGCGACGGATGGTTGTCGGTCTGCCCGTCGATGGCCTTGGCGTAGGGGTCGAGCAGCAGCTTGCTCGGGTTGGACCGATGGCCCTGGGCGGGGTCGTAGGGACCATGCACCCGGAACCCGTAGCGCTGGCCGGGCTGGATGTAGGGCACGTAGCCGTGCCACACGAAGCCGTCGACCTCCGGCAGGTCGATCCGGGTCTCGACCAGGTCCTCGTCGATGAGGCAGAGCTCCACCCGCTCGGCGACCTCGGAGAACACGGCGAAGTTCACGCCGGTCCCGTCGTAGGTGGCCCCCAGCGGGTAGGCCTGACCGGGCCAGATCTCCATGGACCTTCTCTCGTCGAGCGAACGGGCGAACGCCATTCTCTCCGGATGGCGGGGTCCCAGCGCAAGGCGGGGTGCCGGCGCGCCGGGGACCTCAGGGATCGTATGCCGCTGGGCTCGCTCCCAGCGCGGCGTCCCGCCCCGTGTCGCCGTGTCACGCTCCGAGCCGGTGGTCCGCGGCACGGATCCTGAACCCCACCCCCTGACGCATCCTGACCCGCTGGGCCGGGTCCGCGCACTCGCGCGGACCCGGCCCAGCGGCATACGGCCTGCTTTGGCCAGCTTCTAGAAGACGCCGCCGAGGGTCACGCCGCCGTCGATCGTCAGCGTCTGCCCGGTGATCCACGCTGAGTCGGGGCCGAGCAGGAAGCTCACCGCGCCGGCGATGTCCTCGGGCGTGCCGAGCCGTTTCATCGGGTACGCGCGGCTGACCTTTTCCTCCCGCCCCTCGTACAGCGCTTCCGCGAACCTGGTCTTGACGACGGCGGGTGCCACGGCGTTGACCCGCACGTCCGGGCCGAGCTGGTAGCCGAGCTCGGTCGTCAGGTGGATGAGGGCGGCCTTGGAGACGCCGTACCAGCCGATCACCCCGGACGCTCCCTGGCCGGCGATCGACGCGAGGTTGACCACCGCACCGGGGTGGGCCTCGTCGCCCAGCCCGCTGGCGACGGCCTTCTTGATCCACGAGAACGCGGCGACGACGTTGACGTCGAGGACCTTGCGCGCCACGTCGACGTCCGCGTCGAGCATCGGCCCGTAGACGGGGTTGATCCCGGTGTTGTTGACGAGGTAGTGCAGCCCGCCGAAGGTGGACCGGGCGGCGGCGATGACCTCGTCCTGGTGGTCCCCGTCCGCGGCGTTGCCCGCGATCCCGACGGCGTGGGCGGAACCACCCAGCGAGGCCACGGCCTCGGCGAGCGGCTCCGGCTTGCGCGCCGTGATGACGACCTTCGCGCCCTCGGCGACGAGGCGGGCGGCGATGCCGAGGCCGATCCCGCGACTCGCTCCTGTGACGATGGCGACCGCGCCTTCGTGCGCCCCCATCAGAAGCCGAGGTCCCGGCCGATGAGCTCCTTCATGATCTCGTTCGACCCCGCCCAGATCTTCGTGACGCGGGCGTCCCGCCAGGCCCGGGCGACCCGGTACTCGTTCATGAACCCGTAACCGCCGTGCAGCTGCACGCAGGAGTCGAGCACGTCGTTCTGGACCTGGGAGCTCCACCACTTCGCCTTCGCGGCGTCGATGGCGGTCAGCTCCTTCTTCGAGTGCGCGAGGACGCAGTCGTCGACGTACGCCTCGGTGACCTCGATCTTGGTGACGAGCTCGGCGATCAGGAACTTGTTGTGCTGGAAGGTGCCGATGGACTGGCCGAACGCCTTGCGGTCCTTGGCGTACTGGATGGTCTCCTCGAGGATGGCCTTGGCATGGGCCGTGTTGGCCACGGCGGAGCCGACCCGCTCCTGCGGCAGGCGCTGCATCATCGCGATGAAGCCGAGGTCCGCCTCGCCGAGGCGGTTCTCGTCGGGTACCCGGACATTGTCGAAGAACAGCTCGGCCGTGTCGGACTCGTCCATCCCGACCTTGTCGAGCTTGCGGCCGTTGACGAACCCGTCCATGCCCCGCTCGACCATGAAGAGCGTGATGCCCTTGGCGCCCTTGGACGCGTCGGTCCGGGCGGCGACGATGACGAGGTCGGCCTGGTAGCCGTTGGTGATGAAGGTCTTGGAGCCGTTGAGGACCCAGTCGTCGCCGTCGCGCACGGCGGTGGTCTTGAGCGCGGCAAGGTCCGAGCCACCCGAGGGCTCGGTCATGGCGATGGCGATGATGAGCTCGCCGCTCGCGATCCCAGGGAGCCAGCGCTGCTTCTGCTCGTCGGTGCCGAGGTCGACGACGTAGGGCGGACACACGTCGGCGTGGATGCCGAAGCACGAGCTCGTGGCCATGTTGAACCGCGCCCACTCCTCGGCGACGACCGCGTTGAAGCGGTAGTCGTCGACCCCGGCACCGCCGTATTCCTCGGGGATGTCGAAGCCGAAGAAGCCCTGCTTGCCGGCCTCCTGCCAGATGTCGCGCGGGATCGACTTGAGCTCGATCATCTCCTCGGCCCGCGGTCGCATGACCCGGTCGATGAACTCGCGCGCGGACGCTCGCAAGGCCTCGTGGTCGTCGTCGTAGATGTTGCGGGGCATCGGGCCTCCCAGCCTGAACTCACGGGTAACTAAGCGCTTGCTTAGTCTCGCCTCTCTGGGGCATGCTGTCAACGTGCTGACCTCGACGAGCCCGCCCCAGCCCGCGCGGGATGCGACCACCGTCGACCGGCTCATGGAGGCGGCGGCGCACGCCTTCGCCGAGAAGGGCTTCCACGCCACGACGACGCGGGACATCGCCTCCGGCGCGGGCCTCTCCCCCGCAGGCGTGTACGTCCACTTCGGTTCGAAGGAGGACCTGCTCTTCAACCTGAGCCGGAGCGGGCACCAGTCGGCGCTGCAGCTGCTTCGTGACGCCCTCGAGGGCGTCGAGGGGTCGGCCGAGCGGCTCGCCGTGGCGATGAACCGGTTCTCCGCCTGGCACGCCGAGCAGTACCAGCTCGCCAAGGTCGTCCAGTACGAGCACCAGCACCTCACTCCGGAGCACCGCGCGGTCGTCCTGGGGCTGCGCAAGGACATCGACGCCCAGATCCGCCAGGTGCTCGAGCGTGGTGTCGCCGCAGGCGACTTCCACGTGGACGACATCGGCGACACCGCCCTCGCCCTCCTGTCGATGGCCGTCGACGTCGCACGCTGGTACTCCCCGACCATCAAGCGCACGCCGCAGGAGATCGGCGAGACCAATGCCGCGCTCGCACTGCGCCTCGTCGGCGCCGGACACCCGTGACCCGCGGGTGAGCCGGGGGCACACGGTGCTGCAGGTGCCCGTCCCCGAGCTGGAGCCCTTCGTGCTCGAACGCTACCGGCACTACGACCGCGACCTCGTCTCCTCCGACCCGAGCTTCGTGCACGCACACGTCACCGCCCTGGGCCCCTTCCTCCACCCGCGCCTCGTCGACGAGGGGGTTCGCACCAGGGTCGCCCGGATCGCCCGAGCGACACCTGCGTTCGAGTTCCGGCTCGCCGACCTCGACACGTTCCCCAACGGCATCATCCACCTCGTGCCCGAGCCGGAGGGCCCCTTCCGGGCCCTCACCCGCCAGCTGTGGCGGGCCTTCCCGCAGTGCCCGCCGTATGCCGCTGAGTTCCCTGACGCTCGCCCCCACCTCACGCTCGACGCCCTCGACGGCCGGTCTGACGCCGTCACGATGGAGTCCACGCGCCGGCGGCTCGGAGACCTCGTCCCGGCCCAGTGCCGAGCGGAGCGCCTGGATCTGGCATGGTATGCCGCCGGAGGGAGCCGGGTGCTGTGGAGCTGGCCGCTCGGCGCCGGCGAGGTCAGCGGCCTTCGGCCCTGAGGCCGGCGACCTGGCGGACGACCTCGGCGACCAACGCGTAGACCTCTGGGTCCGTCTGGTTGCCCATCCCCAGGATGGCGTCGTCGATGCCCGCCTCCGCCAGGGCTCCGAGCTTGTCGACCGCCTCGGCGACGGACATCGTCCGCTCGCCCGAGGGCGCGGTTCCGCCCCTGTCGGACAGGCTGATCCGGGTGAGAACCGTCTTCGTGATGTCGGCGTACTCCCGCCCGACCTCCGCACAGTGGTCACGCAGCTGCTCACAGGTCGCTCTCAGCCCGTCCGGACCCACGTCGAAGAAGTTGGAGGCGTCGGCGTGGGTCGCCACGAGTCGGAGCGTCTTCCGGCGCCCCATGCCACCGACGAGGATGGGCGGACGGGGGCGACGAACGGGTTGGGGGCTGTTGAGCGTCCGCTCGAGCGTGTAGTGCCGGCCGTGGAACGGTCCGTCGTCACCGGCGAACATCTGACGGACGATCCGGAGGGTCTCGTCAAGCCGCTCGAACCGTTCTGCGACGGGCGGGAAGGGGACGCCGAGTCCGCGGTGCTCCTCCTCGTTCCAGGCAGCGCCGATGCCGAGCCAGGCCCGGCCGCCGGAAAGGACATCGAGGGTGGTCACGGTCTTGGCGAGGATCCCCGGGTGGCGGTAGGTCACGCCCGTGACCAGGGCGCCGAGCTCGATGCGCGAGGTCTGCGCCGCTGCGAAACCGAGCGTCGTGTAGGCCTCGAGCATCTCCAGCTCCGGCGGCCCGATCCCCCGGATCTGGAAGAAGTGGTCCATCACCCACAACGAGGCCATCCCCGCCGCCTCCGCATCGCGGGCGATCCGACCGAAGGTCGGACCGATCGACGCGGGCGCACCCGGCCAGCTGAAGTGGGAAACCTGGAGACCCAGTCGCATGGTTCGATCCTACGAGGTCGCCGGGCACTCCGAGAGGGGCCGAGTGGGGTGCGGCTGCGCCGTGAGCGACACGGTCACGCGCGGGAGGAAGAACTGGACCAGCGGGCCGATCGACACGGCGTAGAGCACGGTGCCCAACCCGACGGGCCCTCCGAGCAGCCACCCCGCCGCGAGCACCGTCAGCTCCAGACCGGTGCGCACGAGGCGGATGCTGAGCCCGGTGCGCCCGGCAACCCCGGTCATGAGGCCGTCGCGGGGCCCGGGTCCGAGCTGGCTGCCGATGTAGAGGCCCCCGGCGAGACCGTTGAGGACGAGGCCGGCAACGAGCTGACCCACCTGGGCTGCCAGTCCGGACGGCGTGCCGATCATCGCCAGTCCCGCGTCGGCAGCCAGCCCGATCACCACGACATTGGCCAGCGTGCCCAGCCCCGGCCACTGCCGCAGCGGGATCCACAGGAGCAGGACGAGCGCCCCGACGACGATGGTCACCTGTCCGAAGGTGAGCGGCAGCCGAAGGGTGATGCCGGCATGGAAGACATCCCACGGGTCGAGGCCGAGCGTCGCCCGCAGCATCATGGCCATCGACACCCCGTAGAGCGTCAGGCCGAAGAGCAGCTGAGCGAGGCGGCGTGGGAGCCGCCCCGCCCGCAGCTGGTCACGGGGCGAGAGGTTGAGCAGGGGGACGGAACGACGCATGGGCTCCACGATCGGTCAGATTGGCCTTACTTTCCATAGCCAGTTGTGTCAGAGTGGACCGCATGCGAACGCTCTCCGCCCGCACCGTCGACCAGCTGCTGGGCCCGGATCGTCTGGCCCGGCCCGCCTACCGGAGCCTGGCCGCCGGCCTCCGTCGGCTCATCGCCGACGGCCGCATCCTCGTCGACACCCGGCTGCCGAGCGAACGGGCCCTGATGTCACAGCTCGGCCTGAGTCGCACCACGGTGGGTGCGGCCTTCGACGTGCTGCGGGCGGAGGGCTTCATCGTCACACGTCGCGGCTCCGGCAGCGTCACCGCTCTCCCGGAGGACCGCTCAGGTCTCGCCCTGTCGCGAGCCGGACTGGTCCCCAGCGACGTCCCCGACGACGTCATCGACCTGACCTACGCCGTGCTCCCCGCGGCGGCCGGACTGACCGCCGCCTACGAGCGGGCGCTCGAGCACCTGCCTCGGCACCTGGCCACCTCCGGGTACCACCCGCGGGGCCTGCCCGAGCTCCGTGAGGCGCTCGCTGGGTGGTACGAGGGCCGCGGCCTCCCGACCGACCCGGGCGACATCGTCATCACGGGCGGAGCCCACGCCGCTCTCTCGGCCGTCCTCCGTGCCGTCCTCGACCCGGGCGACCGGGTGCTCCTGGAGACCCCGACGTACCCCAACGCCATCGTCGGCGTGCGACGTTCGAGCCTGCGCCCCGTCCCCTTCCCCATCGACCCGCTGGGCTGGGACCCCGAGCACCTCGAGCTCGCGCTCAGGCAGGGCGGTGCTCGCCTGGCCTACCTCGTTCCCGACTTCCAGAACCCGACCGGGCGCCTCATGTCGAGCGACGAGCGGGTGTCGACCTCGCAGGTCCTCCGACGGACCGGCAGCACACCGGTCATCGACGAGACCTTCGTCGAGCTCGGACTCGACACCGCTCCACCGGCCCCGTTCGCCGCTTCCTCCCCTGAGGCGATCACCCTCGGGAGCTCGGGTAAGGCGTGGTGGGGCGGCCTGCGGGTGGGCTGGGTGCGGGCGCCGCACGCCCTCGTCGCGCCCATCCTCGAGGCCCGGCACAGCCTGGACCTCGGCACCGCCGTCCTCGAGCAGCTCGTCCTGGTCGAGCTGCTCCGCTCCGGCCGCACCCTCCTCGACGACCGTCGCGCCGAGGCCCGACGACGCCGCGATGCCATGGTCGCCGCTCTCCGCACCCACGTACCGGACTGGCGCTTTGCCGTCCCTCCCGGGGGCCTCAACCTCTGGTGTGAGCTACCGGTCGACCGGGGAGACGCGCTGAGCCGGGTGGGCGAGGCGGCCGGCGTCCGCCTCGCCCGAGGAGCCCAGTTCGGCACCGACGGTGGGATGGACCGATTCGTCCGCATCCCCTACAGCGTCCCCGCGGACGAGGCGGACGATGTGGGACGCCGCCTGGCCAACGCCTGGACCATGGCCCTCGAGAGCCGCTCCACCCGCGAGCCGGCGACTCCGCTCGTCGCCTGAGCGGGCTCTGCGAGAAGAGGGGCGGGTTCGATGCTCAACTCGGGCACGGTAGAAAGTCCGCCGCGACGCCCAGCCCGGCCCCAGTGCCACACTGCTGGAGTGACATCGCAGCGGGTGGACGTCCTCGTCATCGGGGCCGGGCAGGCCGGTCTCTCCGCCGCCTACCACCTGCGCCGACGCGGCTTCGAGGCGGCCAGCTCAGGGTTCGATGGCCGACGCTATGCGGTCCTCGACTCGGAGGCGGGCCCTGGCGGGGCTTGGCGGCACCGCTGGCGGTCGCTCCGGATGTCGACCGTCAACGGGATCAGTGACCTGCCCGGGGTGGCGCAGCCCGAGGTGGATCCGTGCGAAGCGAGCTCGGAGTTCCTCACCCGGTACTTCGGCGACTACGAGCGAGACCTCGGGCTCCACATCATCCGCCCGGTCCGCGTGACGGCAGTCCAGCGTCACGACACGGACCCGCGCGGGCGGCTCCTCGTCGAGACGGACCACGGCAGCTGGAGCACCCGGGGCCTGATCAACGCGACCGGGACGTGGACCAAGCCGTTCTGGCCCATCTATCCCGGGCAGGCCGCCTTCCGGGGGCGGCAGCTCCACGTCGCTGACTACTCCTCGGCCGAGGAGTTCCGTGGTCAGCACGTCATCGTCGTCGGCGGGGGGATCTCCGCCGTCCAGCTCCTCGACGAGATCTCGCAGGTGACCTCGACGTCATGGTTCACGCGCCGCGAGCCGGTCTGGCGTGAGGACGAGTTCACACCGCAGGCCGGGCACGACGCGGTCGCGCTCGTCGAGGAGCGCGTCCGTCAGGGGCTGCCTCCCCAGAGCGTCGTCTCCGTCACCGGCCTGATCTGGACGCCCGTCCTCCGCGCGGCAGCGCAACGTGGGGTGCTCCACCGACGGCCGATGTTCGCCGGCATCGAACCCGACGGGGTGCGACTCGCTGACGGTGGCTTCCTGGCAGCTGACGTGATCCTCTGGGCCACTGGTTTCCGGGCCGCCCTGGACCATCTCGCCCCCCTCCACCTACGCTCCCCCGGCGGCGGCATCGAGATGGACGGTACGCAGGTCGCCGGTGAGCCGAGGGTGCACCTGGTCGGGTACGGGCCGTCGTCATCGACGATCGGGGCCAACCGGGCCGGACGGGCCGCGGTCGCCACGCTCGCGCGATGGCTCGGGAGCATGGAGCCGCCCCCGGCGCCGACCGACGATCAGTCGCGGGTCAGCTTGCGGTAGGTGACCCGGTGCGGGCGCGCGGCGTCAGCACCGAGTCGCTCGACCTTGTTGGCCTCGTAGGAGTCGAAGTTGCCCTCGAACCAGTACCACTTCGCCGGGTTCTCGTCGTCACCCTCGTAGGCCAGGATGTGCGTCGCGACGCGGTCGAGGAACCACCGGTCGTGGGAGATGACCACGGCGCAGCCCGGGAACTCCAGGAGCGCGTTCTCGAGCGAACCGAGGGTCTCGACGTCGAGGTCGTTCGTCGGCTCGTCGAGCAGCAGGAGGTTGCCACCCTGCTTGAGGGTGAGGGCCAGGTTGAGGCGGTTGCGCTCACCGCCGGAGAGGACGCCGGCCGGCTTCTGCTGGTCGGGCCCCTTGAAGCCGAACTGCGACACGTAGGCACGCGACGGGATCTCGACGTTGCCGACCTTGATGTGGTCGAGCCCGTCCGAGACGACCTCCCACAGCGTCTTCTTCGGGTCGATGCCGGCCCTGGCCTGGTCGACGTAGGAGATCTGGACCGTCTCGCCGACCTTGACCTCCCCGGCATCCGGCTGCTCGAGACCGACGATCGTCTTGAAGAGCGTCGTCTTGCCGACCCCGTTCGGACCGATGACCCCGACGATGCCGTTGCGCGGGAGGGTGAAGGAGAGGCCGTCGATGAGGAGCCGGTCGCCGAAACCCTTGCGGAGGTTCCTGACCTCGATGACCACTGAGCCGAGCCGGGGACCCGGCGGGATCTGGATCTCCTCGAAGTCGAGCTTGCGGGTGCGCTCGGCCTCCGCCGCCATCTCCTCGTAGCGTCCGAGTCGGGCCTTGGACTTGGCCTGGCGGCCCTTGGCGTTGGAGCGGACCCACTCGAGCTCGCTCTTGAGCCGCTTGGCGAGCTTGGCGTCCTTCTTGCCCTGGATCTGGAGGCGCTCAGACTTCTTCTCCAGGTAGGTCGAGTAATTGCCCTCGTACGGGTAGAGCCGGCCGCGGTCGACCTCGGCGATCCATTGCGCGACGTGGTCGAGGAAATAGCGGTCGTGGGTGACCGCGATGACGGCGCCCGGGTAGCTCTCGAGGTGCTGCTCGAGCCACTGGACCGACTCAGCGTCAAGGTGGTTCGTCGGCTCGTCCAGCAGGAGCAGGTCCGGCTTCTGGAGGAGCAGCTTGCAGAGCGCCACGCGCCGACGCTCACCGCCGGACAGGTTGGTGACGGGCAGGTCCGGGGGCGGACAGCGCAGGGCGTCCATCGCTTGTTCGAGCTGGTTGTCGAGGTCCCACGCGTCGGCGTGGTCGATCTGCTCCTGGAGCTTGCCCATCTCCTGGAGGAGTGCGTCGAAGTCGGCGTCCGGGTCGGCCATCTCGGCGCTGATCTCGTTGTAGCGGTCGAGCTTGGCCTTGATCTCGCCCGCGCCCTCCTCGACGTTGCCGAGGACGGTCTTCTCCTCGTTCAGCGGGGGCTCCTGGAGCAGGATCCCCACGGTGGCACCGGCAGCGAGCCGCGCCTCACCGTTCGAGGGCTGGTCGAGTCCGGCCATGATCTTGAGGATCGTCGACTTGCCGGCGCCGTTCGGGCCGACCATGCCGATCTTCGCGCCCGGGTAGAACGACATGGAGACGTCATCGAGGATGACCTTCTCGTTGTGCGCCTTGCGCGCCCGGGTCATGGTGTAGATGTACTCGGCCATGCGCAGAAGGCTATCTGCGATCCGCCCGCTCACCGAATCCGTCCGGTTGAGCCGGACGGCACGGAACGGGCGTCTCGCCAGCCTCCTCAGCCATTCACGCCGCCGGCTCCTCCACGGTGTAGTCGTCCGTCTCCGGGTCGCCGGGAACACCGTCACACCCCAGGTCCTCGGCTGACCCGGGCCCACCCTCGTCCAGGGCGAGGTCACCGTGGAGCACGCCGTTGGCGTCCACGTTCGCCGGTCGACCGGCCCCGAAGCCTGTGGGTTCGCCACCCGGTTCCCCGCCGCCGTTCATCGTGGCGACCGCGTTGCGGACCTCGACCTCCGACGCGGGGTCGAGGCCGAGCGCAGCCGCCTTGCTCAGTCTGAGGAAGGAGGCACGGCCCCAGCGGAGGTCATGGCCGATGTGGTCCGCCTCGATCTCCGCGGAGGTCCGGCTGACCCCGTCGCTGCCGATGTAGGACCTCGACGAGAGCTTCCCCTCGATGACGACCGGCTGACCCTTCAGGAGGGACTGCCCGGCATTCGCCGCCAGGGCGTTGAAGGCGATCACGTTGTAGAAGCTCGTGTCCAGGTCGACGAACTTGCCGTCGCCGTTGCGCCGATAGGGCGTGGTCCCGACCCTGAAGGTCGTGAACACGCTGCCGTTTCGACCGGGCCTGGTGATGGGGTCGTTCACGACGTTGCCGTGAACAGTGACGCGGATGTCGTTCATGCTGGTCTCCTCCTGCCGATGAGGGCGGGTCGCTCGCGACGGCTGTTGCCGCTCCCGACCACGGTGCCTCGCCGGGCTCGGACCCGTCAGGCTCAGCCCCCGACCTGTGGACGACGGGTCGTCCCCACCAGGGGATGTGGACCGTGCGGCCACAGACCGGGACGGGAGCCCCGAGCAGCGTGCGACCTGTGGGGCTGGGACCGGTCAGCCCAGGACGCGGTCGAGGTGCTCGCGGGTCTGTCGGTGGCGGTCCAGAACCTCGTCGATCGGGATGAGGAGCCGCTCGTCGGCGACGTGGGCCACCGCCTCGAAGAGGCGCTTGCCGACGACGGCCTTCCGACGTCGCGCACCCACCTTGGCCCACCACCGGGACAGGAGGCCGAGGAGGACGCCGAGCAGGAGACCCCCGCCGAGCATGAGGACCGGGACTGGTAGGACGCCGACCGCCGGGGTCTCTGGGGCGGGGATCTGGAGCAGCCCCAGCACCCAGAGCACGGCGAGCCAGATCACGCCCAGGGCGGCGGTGAGTCCCAGGACCCACTGGATGACGTTGACGAGAAGCCACCACACGGGCCGTCGCGCCCGCAGCGAGGTGCCGACGACCGCTTGGTCCAACGCGTCCGCCAGCGAGCCGTCGCCGTGCGCGACCGCCTCCTCCACCGCTTGAGCCCAGCGGACGGGGAGCCCCTCGGAGGCGTCAGTGACGAAGCTCCGGGTCGCCAGCTCGACACCGGACACGGCGGACGGCGTCGGCGCCGGGATCGACGAGCGGCCGAGCACCGCGCGGACGTCAGAACCATCGATGTCGACCGGGATGGCCGGCCGCCCTCCCGTGCGGTCGAGCCGCAGGCGGCGCAGGGGGTCCGCTGCGAAGCCCCGCGTCCACCGCGCGTAGAGCCAGCCCGTGTGGGCGAAGGCCTCGCGGCGGTAGTCGCGGGCCACTGCGTCGAGCACGATCGGAACGCCGGCCGCCCGAGCGAGCGACGCGTCGAGCTGGGTGCGGTCGAGCCGTCCGACGTAGGGCTCGCCGTCTGCGACACCCTGGCGCAGCCGACGGGCAACAGCCACGACATCGGCGTTGAGCCGCTGCCGCGAGGCAGCCTGCCCCGCAACGGCGTTGGCGAGCCGTTGCTTGAGCTCCGGCACTCCTGCCCCCGACACCGCCGACGTCGCGAGGACCGACGCGTCGTGGATGCCGTCGGCCTCGAGGAGCTTGGTGAAGTCCTGTCGCAGCGCCTTGACGGCGGTGCCGTCGAGCCGGTCAGCCTGGTTCAGCACGGCCAGGGTCACCGCGTCGTGGTGGGCCATGAGAGAGACGAACTCGTCATGGAGGCGCGCGTCGGCGTACTTCTGCGGGTCGGTGACCCAGATGAACATGTCGACGAGCTCGAGAATGCGCTCGGCTTCACGACGGTGCGAGAGCTCGCGCGAGTCGAAGTCGGGAAGATCGAGCAGGACGAGACCATCGAGACCCTCGAGACCCTCCAGGCCGTCCGCCCCCTCCGAGCCCGAGCCCTCGGAGCCGTCCGGACGCGCTGGCCCCTCCGACCGCGCCGACCCGACGACGTGGCGGGCGTCGACGTGCAGCCAGTCGAGCAGCTCTGAGGCGTCGGAGTGACCCCATACGGCGGCGGTCGGTTTCGCCGTCGTCGGACGCCGCGCACCGATCGTCGCGATGGGTTCTCCCACGAGGGCGTTGAAGAGTGACGACTTGCCGCTGCCGGTCGCGCCGGCGAGCGCCACGACGGTGTGGTCACCGGCGATCGTCAGCCGCTCGTGCGCGCGGTCGAGCACCCGCCGGGACTCGTCGACCCCTGTCGGGTCGAGCTCGTCCGCGCCGGACACCAGGGCCAGGGACAGCGCCGTCGTCCGATCCCCGAGCTCGGCCGCAGTGGGCGCCTTGACCTTGGCCCTGCCTCGTCTGATCGGACTCATCGCGCGGACCTCACGTCCGCGGCAGCCTGCTCGAGCTCCTTTGCCTGACCGGCCCGCACGGCAAGCGTGGCAACCGCCTCCTCGTAGCGCGCCCGCTCTGCGGCGTAGAGCGCCGCGACCCGCTCGGCGAGGCGTTCCCTGGCCTGACGCGCCAGCTCCCGAACCGCCTGGTCCCCGAAGACCGCCTCGAGGAGCTTCTGCCCCACCACGGCCGTCCCGCCCGCGATGCCGACCTCGGCCCCGGTGATCCCCGCCGTCGAGGCGAAGGTCACGAGCATGAGCACCACGCCGAGTCCGTTGACCCCGTAGGCCAGGATGCGGGCGGTCGTGCGCCGGTCCCGTCCCTCGTTGCGGACCATTTCGAGAATGTCGCCCTGCCAGTCTCGGACCAGCCGAGCGGTGCGGGCGTCGAGATCGGCGCTCGAGCGGAGCAGCGCCGGCGCGGCGCCGAGGAGCTGACTGCCGCCGGGTAGGTCGCGCCAGGTCCGGGCCGTCGAGTGCGCCGCCAGGTCGGCCCGGTTGGTCACGAGGGCCTCCACGCCGGTCTGGAGCGCCTCGCCGAGGTGCTCGGCCTTGGCCGGTTCCCCCTTGAAGAAGGCAGTGACCCGGTCGCGGACGCGGGAGACCGTTGACTCGACCTGCCGGAAGAACTCGCCGGTGCCGACGAACTCCTGCCAGCGGGCGAGCACCTCGCCGCGCAGCAGCGTCCCGTCGTGCATTCCCTCCTGCACCCGGGCGAGTGCGTCGTCGTAGGCCCCTGCCGCTGTGTCGACGAGCGCCTCGGCGGCCTCGACCTGGACCTCGGAGGCCTCGGCGAGCGTCGCGGCGCGGGAGTCCAGCGAAGCCAGGGCGCCGGTCAGGGTCTGGCGCACGACGTCGGCGCGGGCCTGGGCGTCGCCCGCGAGAGCGCCGAGCCAGTCGCGCAGGCGTTGGGTCTGGGCGGCCGGGAGCAGGCCATCCTCGAGCGGCGACTCGAGGATGGTGAAGATCGGAGCCTGGTCGAGGCGCTGCTCCCGGAGCATGGCCGCGAGGTGGGTCCGGATGTCGTCCAGGCTCTCGGCCGGGACCCGGTCGAGCACCACGGCGACGGCGGTCCCGCGCTCGGAGGCCTGGCGCAGGAGGTCCCAGGGAACGGCGTCGGCGTAGCGCGCGGCGGTCGTGACGAAGATCCACAAGTCCGCCGCGGCCAGGAGCTGGGCCGCCAGGTCGCGGTTGGCAGCGACGACGCTGTCGATGTCGGGCGCGTCGAGGAGAGCGAGCCCGGGGGTGATCGCGTCGGTGCTCACGAGGCGCACCGCCCCGGGGCCGTCGGAGGAGGAGTGCTTCCCGGTGATCCGCGCGAGCCGCGGCAGGACACGCTGGTCCGAGAACCAGCCGGCGTCCTCGGGGTGGTGAATGAGCACCGGTGAGCGTGTCGTGGGTCGGAGCACGCCGGGCAGCGAGACCTCCCGCCCCACGACCGAGTTGACGAGGGTCGACTTGCCGGCTCCGGTCGAGCCCCCGACCACGGCGAGAAGGGGGGCGTCGAGCGAGGTCAGCCGAGGGATCACGTAGTCGTCGAGCTGGTCCAGTAGTCGCTCCCGCTCGGTGCGGGCGTCGCCGACCCGGGCCACGTCGACCGGCAGCGAAGCCGCATCGACGGCATCACGAAGCCGCGTCACGGCCGCAAGCAGCCGCGCACCGCCTTCCCCTGAACCAGACACGCGCCACATCCTCTCGTGTCCCCGTGGACCAATCAAAACTCATCAGTGCTTCGGTCGTGGAGGGACACGCGGGTCGTATGCCGCTGGGCTCGTTCTCCTCGCCGCCTCAGGGAGTGGGTGGCGGCGATTCAGGACGGGCTCCCGCCTATCATAGGAGCGCCCGACGCGGGCCGGCCCCCGTAGCTCAGCGGATAGAGCAAGAGCCTTCTAATCTCTTGGTCGCAGGTTCGAGTCCTGCCGGGGGCGCCACTCGACCGCGAGGGCCCGGCCCTTCCCCACCAGCCGTGCCCAGCAGCCCTGCCCACCAAGCGTGTTCACGCGTTCCCACCAGCTGGGACGACCTGGACCGGCTCACAGCACCGGCGTACCGATGAAGTCCTTGCGGTGTGCCGTGATCGCCTCGAGAAGGACCATCTCTCGTCGGGCCGCATCGCGCTCCGCGGTGCCGTGGACGAGCCGTGCGCGGAGCAGTGCCAGATCGCTGGCGCTGTCCTGGAAGGCGTCCATGGACCGTTGCGCCGCAAGGCCGCCGCGGCGCCGAGCCCAGGCACGCGCGGCCCGTCGGGTGCCGAGGTGCGAGAGCATGCCGACCTCAGGATGGGTGAGCCACCCGGCGTCGGCATACGGCGACAAGTGCTGTCCGATGAGCCGGCCCTCGCGCCGGCGCAGCCAGACGAGGAAGCCGATGAAGCCGATGAAGAGCGGCACCTGGTAGGTGATGTAGGCGCTGAGGAAACCCTCGATGCCGGCGATCGCGGAGAGGTTCCACGCCCCGTGGAGCAGCACCGCGCAGGCCCAGCCCCCAAGGATGGCAAGCGACCTCACCACCGTGCTGCGCGACGACACCGCGATCCCGATGCCGATCCCGATGAGCGAGGTGAAGAGCGGGTGTCCGAAGGGGCCCATCAACCCGCGGACGATGAAGGTGGCCGTCAGGCCCTCGTTGCCCATCTCGGTGTAGGCCTGACCGAGATAGAGGATGTTCTCGCTGAAGGCGAAACCGGCCCCGATGAGCCCCGCGTAGACGATGCCGTCGATGATCCCGTCGAACTCGTGCCGGCGCAGCAGGTAGATGAGGAAGATCCCGATTCCCTTGAGGGTCTCCTCGGTCACGGGTGCGAGGTAGACCGCGCCGGTGGCGAACGGATCGACCCAGTTGGCGTCGACCAGCAGGACCAGGCCGAGGGTGTTGAGCCAGAAGGCTCCGACGACGGCGATCAGCGCACCCCAGAGGAAGGCGGAGACGAGGTAGCGAACCGGCTCGGCCTCGTAACGGTCGAGCCAGAGGTACGTGGGGACGATGATGACGAGGGGGATGATCGCCATGAGGCCGGCCAGGACGGCGACACGGGTCTCGAGCTGGCCGCCGATGATCCCGAGCAGGATGAGCAGCGACCCGAGCAGCAGCGCGGTGGCGACGCCGACGGTGAGGATCCTCCGGAGCACGGGTCTCCATGTGGGGTTCGGCTCACGGCTCCATTCGCGGGCTTCCAACCGCTCCAGCCCTCCGACGGGATCCCCTGAAGTCATGACCGCAGGCTAGTGCAGGACCCTGTCGGCCCGCGCCTCTATGGTGGACCGGTGACGACGACGAACGACTCGCCCAACCAGCGCGCCATCTCCGACCGGATCATCTGGATCGACTGCGAGATGACCGGCCTGTCCCTCCGGACCGACGCGCTCGTCGAGGTCGCTGCCCTCGTCACGGACTTCGAGCTCACGGTCCTCGGCGAGGGCGTCGACGTCGTCATCAGGCCGCCGGCCGCTGCGCTCGACCAGATGGACGAGTTCGTGCGCGACATGCACACGACGTCGGGACTCCTCGACGAGCTGGACGGTGGGGTGACGCTCGAGGAGGCGCAGTCCCTGGTCCTGGACTACGTGCGCAGCTTCGTCCCCGAGCCGCGCAAGGCGCCGTTGGGCGGCAACAGCGTGGCGACCGACCGCGGCTTCCTCGCCCGCGACATGCCGGACCTCGAGACACACCTGCACTACCGGATCATCGACGTCTCGTCGATCAAGGAGCTGTCCCGGCGCTGGTATCCGAGGGTCTACTTCAACGCCCCGAAGAAGTCCGGTGGCCACCGGGCGCTGGCTGACATCAAGGAGTCCATCGCCGAGTTGCGGTACTACCGCGAGGCGGTGTTCGTCCCTCAGCCGGGCCCGGACAGCGCGACGGCCAAGGCGCTCGCGGAGAGCCACGTGGTCGAGCACTGACCGATCGGACCTCGGCGCGGTCGGCGACCGGGGGTGTCACGAGCACTCCCCCGGAGCCTGTACGATTGGCGTCGCTGTCTGCAGCGACTTGGTGGGTGTAGCTCAGCTGGTAGAGCACCTGGTTGTGGTCCAGGTGGTCGCGGGTTCAAGTCCCGTCACTCACCCCAGGTGATCCCCGCACGTGGCCGCACGTGCGGGGATCTTTCTTTTCGCACCGTATGCCGCTTGGGCTCGTCCCGCTGTCCGCCTCCCTGCCGTCCCTCCCGACCGCGCCTGCCGACCGCGCCTGCCGACCGCGCCTCCCGACCGCGCCGGTGCGATACGCCACAATGGGCCGGTGATGTCGGGCAAGAAGCGAATGCAGCAGATCACGGTCGGGATCATCGTCGGCCTCATCGTCGTCAGCCTCGCCTTGACGCTCGTGGGCAGCGCTCTCGCGGCTCCGGCGGCGGGGGGCCCTCGCCCGGGCACCGTGCTGGGCCTGGCTGCGGACGGCCAGCCGACGAGCCTGCCAGCCCCGGGGATCGTCAGCACCGGCGACCCCAAGCCGGTGACCAACACACCCCAGGGGACCTCGACGCAGGTGACCGACGACGAGCACCTGGGGGGTCTGCTCGCCTACCTCGCCTTCATGCTCGGAGGGGCACTCCTCCTGGTCCGCGGGAAGCACCGAGAACGCCGCGAAAAGGCCGGTTCCGTGAGCCCGGAGTCGATTTTGTCGCGTCCCTAGCCGCCTGCTAATGTTTCCCCTCGTTGCGCCGCTAGCTCAATTGGCAGAGCAAGTGACTCTTAATCACTGGGTTCGGGGTTCGAGTCCCTGGCGGCGCACTTCCGAAGAGGCCTCCCGCGCTGCGGGAGGCCTCTTCTGCATCGAGCGGTCCCGTCGGGCGCTCGCCACCCCTCGCTGTCGGCCCCAGGGCCACCGCGGGGCCTCAGAGGTACAGCCCGGTCTGGCCGTCCTCGACGCGGGACGCCGCGACGGCGTGGATGTCGCGCTCGCGGAGCAGGGCGTAGTCGTGACCCTGCAGCTCGACCTCGGCCCGCTCCTCGGGATCGAACAGCACCCGGTCGCCGGGCTTGACCTGCCGCACCGTCGGGCCCGTCGCGACGACCTCGGCCCAGGCCAGGCGCTTGCCGACGGTGGCCGTGGCCGGGATGAGGATGCCGCCTCCGCTGCGGCGCTCGCCCTCGTGCTCGAGGCTGACGAGGAGCCGGTCATGAAGCATGCGGATCGGCAGCCTACCGGCTGCCGATCCGCTGCGTGACGCGGTGGGCGACGTGGTCTTGCTCATCTGGGTGTGCTGGTCTCCACGGGGACAGGTCAGCGGCGGCCGCGCCGTCGGATGAGCGCCGTCACGACCACCAGGGCCACCACGGCGGCGACGACGGCGCCGACCCGCTCGACCCGCAGATCACCGTCGGGCGTGTGCGTCGCCTCGTTGAGCTTGAGCTTGAGGCTCTGGGCTTGGCGCTCGGCGATGACCTTGGGCTGGGCGCGGTAGGCCAGCTCGTTGACGGTCCCCTCGAGGCGCGCCCGGGCTGCCTCGATGTCCCTCTCGATGCGTGCGGTCTCAGTCATGACGATTCCTTTCGGCAGGCTGCTGTCGACTCTAGTCGGGGCTTCGCCAAGGAGGGGTCAGACGGCGAGACCGAGGTCGCGTCGAAGCTTGGCGACGTGTCCCGTCGCCTTGACGTTGTAGAGCGCATGGACGATGACCCCGTCCGCGTCGATGACGAACGTGGACCGGATGACCCCCTCGACCGTCTTCCCGTACAGCTTCTTCTCGCCGTACGCCCCGTAGGCGCGATGCACCTCGAGCGACTCGTCCGAGAGGAGCGGGATGGTCAGTGCGTCACGCTCACGGAACTTCGCGAGCTTGCCCGGCTCGTCCTTGCTGATGCCGAGGACCTCGTAGCCGTCACGTCGCAGCGACTCCAGCGACTCACTGAAGTCACACGCCTGCGTGGTGCAGCCCGGTGTCATGGCCGCCGGGTAGAAGTACACGATCGCCTTGCGACCGCGGAAGTCGCTGAGGCGGACGGTCGCACCGGTGTCGTCGGGCAGGGTGAAGTCGGGGGCTTGGTCACCGGGCTGGAGTCGGTCGCTCACGGGTCTCCTTCGTCGATCGTGCACGAGAGTGCGGACGGCGGGACTCGAACCCGCACGCCGAGGCACAGGAACCTAAATCCTGCGTGTCTGCCAGTTCCACCACGTCCGCCTGGGCGGCCCTCCATGCGGAGAACCGCGGCCCAGCCTAGTTGCCTACCCTGACGACATGCGGCAACAGGTGAGCACGGGCAGTGCTTGGGAACGACACGTCGGCTACTCGCGCGCGGTGCGGGTCGGCGACACGATCCACGTCGCGGGAACGACCGCGGTCCGGGACGGAGCGGTCGTCGGGGGCGGTGACGCCTACCTGCAGACGAAGGCTGTTCTCGAGATCATCGTCGCCGCCCTCGCGGAGCTCGGCGCCTCCCCGGTGGACGTGGTGCGGACCAGGATCTTCGTCACCGACATCACGCGCTGGGAGGAGATCGGCCGCGCCCACGGGGAGGTCTTCGGAGCTTCCCGACCGGCCGCGACCATGGTGCAGGTCTCCGCGTTGATCGACCCGGTACTCCTCGTCGAGATCGAGGCGGACGCGGTCGTCGGTCAGGCGGGCTCCTAGGTCCACCCGCCACGACGTGCGGGGGGGTCGCCCCACCTGCCGATCATGCTGGGCTCTGGGCCGGCCACGTGCTGTTGTGCCACCGCGCCGCGCATCGTCGTGTCCGCGCGTCGTCCTGTCCGCGCGTCGCCTTGTCTGCGGACCTCGCCGCCCCGCTCAGAAGGGTGGCGGGTCGTCCAGTGACCGACGTGGATCGCAGTGCGGGGGTGTGTCGTCCAAGGCCTCACGGTAGTTCTTGGGGTAGGTCGTGCGCTCCCTCCCCGCCACGGTCGTCCAGCGCAGTCCGCGAGTCAGCTCATGATCTGCCGTGGGGGTGCACGTCGAGTACCGCGCGGTCTTGAGGTTGTGGTGCTGCCGGTCCAGAGGTCCAGCATTGGTCGTCGAGGTCTCACCCTCCGGGTATGGCACGTGGTGGTCGATGTCGCATCGGCGGGCCGGGACCAGACAGCCCGGCGCACGGCAGTGCCCGTCGAGCGCGCGAACCTGCTCGGTCATGGCCGGAGTGGGTCGATACCGGTCCGTGCCGAGCTTGAGGGCCTGGCCGGTCAGTGCGTCGACGGCGAGCCATCGCCATTGCGACCCCTCGGCAGTGATGATCTCGCGTGCGTGCCGCGCGGTGACCCACCCATGTCCGGGCATCTCGCAGGCCGCGTCACTCGCGCCGGTGGCGACCTCGAAGGGAACGACGATCCACACGTGGGCCGGTGGAGCCACGGGTGCGCAGGCACAGGGACCCGCCTGGGACGCCTCCGCGGTGCCGTCGACCGAAGCGGTGCCGTCGACCGAAGCGGTGCCGTCGACCAAAGCGGTGCCGTCGACCAAAGCGGCGCCGATCGGCACGGCTGCACCGGGGAGGCAGGGAGCGCAGTCAGCTTCGGCGAGCCACGGAGGCGGGGTGCCAGGAGTCGCAGCAAGGTCAGGAGTCGCAGCAAGGTCAGGAGTCGCAGCCGTGACAGGAGTCGCGCCGGTGACAGGGGCCGAAGCGAGCTCAGTGGGGACAGCCGGCGGTCCGTCGAGGAAGGAGTTCGTCATCCGTGAGTGCTGGGAGCACGGCCCGTAGATGTGCCCCAGGAGTGCATCGGTGGCGAGGTCCGACCGGAGCTGGGCGAAGGTGCGCGGATCGCCCGCCGCACGCAGGGCACGGGCCAGGGCCTCCAGCCGCTCCATGATCGCGACGGTCCGCTCTGCGCTGGTGGTGATCGAGAGCAGGCCCGTGCCGTGCTCGGTCAGCTCGCCGTGGGCGCTGCGGGCGGCCAAAGCGTTCCGTCGGCCGCGTGTCGCGTTCTCGCCGGCTGAGGAGGCGACCAGGCGTCGCAACCGGCGCGTGATGACCTGGTGAGTGGGACGGGACCCGTCCGGCATCGGAGCCAGGACACGCTCGGTGATCGTCGCGATCGCGTCATCCGGAAGCTCCCGGGTCGCCCCGGCGATCAGAGCGGCATGCAGCAGCGAGACGGAGCCGGTGGCGAGTCGATCCAGCAGTGGTCGGTGCCGACGCGGCGCCGCCGCGAGCTCCAGTCGACGGCGCACCTCGAACGCCGGCACCGGCGTCGCGAGTGCGACCTCCTGGACGACGAGCTGCTCGACGCTGACGCTGGCCTCGGCCGGGCTCTCCCGCGGCAGGCCATCGGGTAGCTGGGCCTGGTGCGCGGCGTGAGCCTGCTCGAGGACCGTGTGGAGGGCGCCGTAGACCTCCATCAGCTCGGCGTCGAGACGCGCCCTGCGTTCCTCCAGAGCCTCGATCTGCGCCACCAGGGCGCCGGCCGCCTGCTCGAGCGTGAGGTAGGCGGCAAGCCCCTCGTCCTCTCCCTGGCTCTGGCCCTGGCTCTGGCCCTCTCCCTGGTCGTCGACCCGGTCCCCCGGGCCCGCTCCATGTCGGTCACCGGCAGGACCGACATGGAGCTCCGTGACAGGCCCCCTCGGAAACAGGTCGAGCCGGGCTGGCGGCCTCGGCTGCGCTGCGGACTGCAGGACCGTTCCCTCGGGAGTCAGCCCGTGGCCCCCGAGTCCACGCCGCAGGGCCAGCTCCAGCGGAGACAGCGGCGCCTCGATGAACGGCATCACGTCCCCTCCCTGACGACGGTCCAGCCCGGGTCCCAGCCACGCTGATCCCGACGGCGACGCGCCAGCCACCTCGCGAAGCCATCTTCATCCCATCACAGCAACGCCCTCCGATCAAGACTTCGCAGCACCGGAAAGTGGTTGAAAATGACTGCAGGAGAGGGTGATTCAGCGATACGTTCCCCTATCACGGACCACCGACAGCACCCTCGACAGACCTCGCGACGGGCTTGGCGACGGGCTTGGCGACGGGCTTGGCCCGCATCCCCATGCGGGGAACACGGACGGCGTCGGTGCGATCAGGCGACCTGCACCGCGATGGTGTGGAGTCCTTCGGCGCCGTTCGGCGCCGGCGGTCGCTCGACGGCGGACTGGAGGTTTCCAGCGCGGTCCCGGGCCCGAACCCGCAGAACGTGGCTCCCGGGTCGCGCCTCCCAGTCGAGGACCCACTGCCGCCACGCGTCGATGCTCGCGTCGGTGGCGAGCCGCGCGGCCGTCCAGGGACCGTCATCGACCTGGACCTCGACCGAGGAGACGCCCCGGTGCTGCGCCCAGGCCACACCGGCCACCGCGACCCGGCCCGCGGGCACCGTCGCACCGGTTCGAGGCACGTCGATCCGCGAGGACGTCTTGATGGGCCCGTCTGCCGACCAGCCACGCGGCGTCCAGTAGCCGACGTCGTCCGCGAAGGTCGTCACCTTCAGCTCGGTGACCCACTTGCACGCGGACACGTAGCCATAGAGCCCCGGCACGACGAGCCGTACCGGAAAGCCGTGCTCGAAGGGAAGTGGCTCCCCGTTCATCCGCACCGCGAGCAAGGCGTTCCGCTCGTCCGTCAGGGCACCGAGGGGGGTCCCGCACGTCCACCCGTCGGCGCTCGTCTGCAGGACCATGTCCGCGCCCGATCGCGGACCGGCGAGCGCGAGCAGCTCGCGCACGGGCCAGCCGGTCCAGACCGCGTTGCCGACCAGATCCCCGCCGACCTCGTTGGACACGCACGCAAGGGTGACGAGGGCTTCGCGCATCGGTTTGTCCTGCAACGTCGCCCAGTCGATCTCGACCTCACGGTCGATCAGCCCGGTGACCTTGAGCCGCCAGTCCTCGGCAGTGAGGCGCGGTACGACGATGGCGGTGTCGATCCGGTAGAAGTCGTCGTTCGGGACGATGAACGGCGCCGCGCCCGGGACGTCGAGGTCCGCCCCGGCGGGGACGGCGACCGGAGTGGCGCGCGCCGGCTCCCTCGCGATCGCCTCGCGCGACGCCGTGGCCTCGGTGGAGTCACCACCGAGCCAGCCCCCGACGTATGCCGCTGAGCCGCCTACCACGGCCCCCAGCACGAGCCGTCGGGCGGGGTTCCCGACGTCCGAGGCGGCCGGCTCGCGGTACCCGCGCCCGAGGAACCACAGCCCGACCGCCGTCCCCACGAGGGTGGGCACGGCGTCCGCGGCTGTCGCCTCCGGACGGGAGAGGACGGCCGCGCCGCCGACGGCACCCAGCAACGCAAAAGCGGTGAGGGCAAGCCTCGACCGCCGGGTGGCGAGGACCCCGATGAGCAGGCAGCCCATGGCGAGGACGAGGACGACGCCGACGAGCAGGGCACGCTTGTCATTGGAGCCGAAGGCGGCGATCGCCAGGTCCTTGAGCCACGCGGGCGTCCGGTCGATGAAGGCGCCACTGACAGCTGCGATGGGCGCCGGCTGACCGCTCGTCGCCCCGACCTGCTGCATCAGCGCGGCCAGCAGGGTCGCCAGCCCGACGGTCAGCAAACCGGAGACCAGCCCGCGCGCGGCGGCGAGCGCCCGGCCCCCGGTGCGCCCGGAGGGGTGCGGCGCGGCGCTGCCACGCGGCGGGCTGGTCGAGCTCATGGCCGGAGCAGCTCCCTGAGACGAGGGACCAGCGCCCGGAAGGCCACGTGGCGGTGCGAGACCCCGTTCTTCTCCGCGGGCGAGTACTCGGCGAGGGTCCGCTCCAGCGAGGCGTCGGGCTGGCCGTCCGGGACGAAGATCGGGTCATACCCGAAGCCACCGGTGCCCCGCGGCTCGCGAGCCACCTGGCCGGGGAAGCGCCCGACCTCCACTGCGGACCGACCGTCGGGCAGCACCAGCGCCGCCGCGCAGACGAACGCAGCCCCACGGTGCTCGTGGCGCACGTCGTCCAGCTGGGCCAGGAGCAGCTCCAGGTTGGCGCGGTCGGCTCCTGCGCCCTTCCGGCCCGACCAGCGAGCGCTGAAGATCCCCGGGGCGCCGCCGAGCACGTCCACCGCCAGACCCGAGTCGTCCGCGAGCGCCGGGAGCCCGGTCGCCTCGGCTGCCGACTGCGCCTTGAGGACGGCGTTCGTCTCGAACGTGACGCCGTCCTCGACCACGTCCGGGGCGTCGGGGAACTCGTCGAGACCCACGATCTCGAGGTCGAGCTGGGTGCAGACGTCGGCGAGGATCTCGCGCATCTCCTCGACCTTGTGGTGGTTCCGGGTGGCGAGGACGAGCCTGGTCATGACGCGACCCCCTCCGAACCGGAGGCGAGGGCGGCTCGCTGGGCTGCGGTGAGGTCGGCGCACCCCTTGGCCGCGAGCTCCAGCAGGTCGTCGAGGAGGGCGCGGTCGAAGGGCTCGCCCTCGGCGGTGCCCTGCACCTCGATGTAGCGCCCGTCGCCCGTCATGACGACGTTCATGTCCGTCTCCGCGGTCGAGTCCTCGGGGTAGTCGAGGTCGATGACGGCCCGGCCACCGACGATGCCCACGGAGACCGCGGCGACCGAGCCGGTCAGCGGCTGGGCTCCCTTGGCGATGAGGCCCCTGGCTCGAGCGTCCTCGATGGCGTCGGCCAGCGCGACGTAGGCGCCGGTGATGGCCGCGGTCCGGGTGCCGCCGTCGGCCTGGAGGACGTCGCAGTCGAGGACGATGGTGTTCTCGCCGAGCGCCTTGGTGTCGATCACGGCGCGCAGGCTGCGGCCGATGAGCCGCGAGATCTCATGGGTCCGGCCGCCGATGCGCCCCTTGACGCTCTCGCGGTCCGAGCGGGTGTTCGTGGCCCGGGGCAGCATGGCGTACTCGGCCGTCACCCACCCCGTTCCCCGACCCTTGAGCCAGCGCGGCACGCCCTCGGTGAAGGAGGCCGCACAGAGCACCCGGGTGCGCCCGAACTCCACGAGGACGCTGCCCTCGGCGTGGTCGAGCCACCCACGGGTGATCCGCACCTCCCGGGTCTCGTCGGGGGCCCGTCCGTCATGTCGTGTCGCAGTCATGCCCCTGAGGCTAGCCATCCCTCAACGGTAGGTCGCCGGTCGTCCACCCAGCCCGGCCCCGCGCCCGAGGTCACGGAGCCGTTGGACCGAGCCCAGCGGCATACGGAATCCCGTCACACGGTGTAGGTGGCACCCGGCTTGGCGAGCTCGACCTCACCCGGCCACACGGCGGCCGCCTGGGCCCGGCACTGCTCGGGGTCGTTCCACGCGGGCAGGTGCGTGAGCATGAGCCGCTGGACGCCACCCGCTCGGACGGCCGCCTCGGCGGCGCGGCTGCCCGACAGGTGGATGCCGCGGACCTCGTCCCGGCCGTCGACGAAGGCCGCGTCCGCGAGCACGAGGTCGGCCCCCGTCATGAGCGGGGTCAAGGCGTCGCACAGGTCGGTGTCCCCGGTGTAGACGAGCACCCGGCCGTCGGCCTCGACGCGGAAGCCGTAGGCCTCGATCGGGTGCTCCACCCGGACGGGAGTGATCGTGAAGGGCCCCACGACGACAGGCTCCCGATCGGTGAACGTCCGGAAGTCGAAGACCCCCGGGACGTCCTCGATCTCCTCGTTGCCGTACGCGCGGACCAGGTGGTCGCCCGTCCCCTCCGGGCCGTAGGCCGGCAGCCCTTCCCGGCCCGAGCCTCCGGGGACGTACTTGAGCATGACGTAGAGACCGCACAGGTCGATGCAGTGGTCCACGTGGAGGTGGCTGACGAGGACCGCGTCCACCGTCAGCGGGTCGACGTGCCGCTGGAGGTGGCCGAGCGCGCCGTTGCCGAGGTCGAGAACGATGCTCCACGTCCGGCCTTCGTGCTCGCTCCGGACCAGATAGCTCGACGCAGGCGAGTCCGGCCCCGCGAACGATCCGGAGCATCCGACGATGGTGAGGTCCACGAACCGAGCCTAGGTGCCCCGTCCGCCGGGGGCCCGCGACTTGCTCGTCGGGTGTGTCACACGGGCACCCCGCCGACGGAACCCCGGGCGGAGGCGACCCTCAGGCCTCCCCCATGAGCGCCTGGGTCAGCGTCTCCTGGAGCCAGGTGAGGAAGTCGTACCACGCCATCGCGTAGCCGAGCGGGTCGTCGTCTCCCATCACCTCCATCGCCGCGTGGAGCCGGTCCGCATCCTCCTCGGTGCGCATCCCCATCCGCTCGGCGAGGAGGAGACGGACGTCCGTCAGGGCCGTGAGGAAGGCCGGGGCCTGGACGGCATCCAGCTCCACCCGGTCCCCCGATGCGCTGGCGATCCGGTCCATCGCCACGTCGAGGTTCGCGCTCTTGCGCTGCCGCAGTCCCTCCTCCGTCAGGCGCCGGAACTCGGCCGCGACGGCATCGTCCCCCCGGTGCGCGTCCGGGAGCAGGCGGTCCAGGGCGGGGTCACGCTCCTCCCCCGGGTGCGCCTCCGCATCGGGCGGGTCGGCCGACGCCCGCGGCTCCTGGTCGTCCTGGCCGAGCGACACGCCCATCGCGGCAACGAGGTCGGCGAAGGCGTCACCGGTGGACTCGACCTCCGGCGAGAGCACGACCCGGGTCTGCTCCATGAGGCCGTGGAGCATGAAGCGCTCGGTCTCGTCGAGGACCGCGACGTAGCGCCCGTCCTCCATCAGGAAAGCGCGGGCCATCACTCGTCCTTCTCGAAGGTCGCCCAGAGCCCGTAGCCCTGCAACGACTCGGCGTCGCGCTCCATGGACTCACGCGGCCCGTGGGACACGACCGCGCGACCCTTGGTGTGGACGTCCATCATCAGCTTCTCCGCCTTCGGCCTCGGGTAGCCGAAGTATGTCTCGAAGACCCAGGTGACATAGCTCATGAGGTTGACCGGGTCGTTCCAGACGATGGTCACCCAGGGGACGTCGGGGGCCACCAGGTCATCGGTCCCGGTGACCTCCTCCGTCTCGGGGCTGCGGACCGGCGCAGGAGGCGCGAGGGACAGGCTGGTCGACATCACCCGTCCACCCTATGACCGCTCCGTGACCGCCCCGGGACGGCGCCGGCAGCCGTCAGGACCGTAGGCTGGCCGGCGTGAGCACCGCACTGCTGACCGACCACTACGAGCTGACCATGGTGCAGGCTGCCCTCGCCTCCGGCGAGGCCCACCGCCGGTGCGTCTTCGAAGCCTTCTCCCGGCGCCTGCCCGACGGTCGACGCTACGGCGTCGTCGGCGGCACCGGACGCTTCCTCGAGGCCCTTGAGCAGTTCCGCTTCGGAGACGACGAGATCCGCTTCCTGGCGGACCGGAACGTGGTCGACGCGGCGACGATCGACTGGCTGGCCGGATACCGGTTCAGCGGGACGATCAGCGGCTACCCCGAGGGTGAGTGCTACTTCCCCTACTCACCCGTCCTCGTCGTCGAGTCGACCTTCGCCGAGGGCGTCCTCCTCGAGACCGTGGTCCTCTCGATCCTCAACCACGACACCGCCATTGCGTCCGCGGCCTCACGGATGACCGCCGCTGCCGGCGACCGACCCTGCATCGAGATGGGTTCGCGCCGCACCCAGGAGGAGTCCGCCGTGGCCGCCGCCCGAGCTGCCTACGTCGCGGGGTTCGAGGCGACGAGCAACCTCGAGGCCGGACGCCGCTACGGGGTACCCACCGCGGGCACGGCCGCGCACGCCTTCACCCTTCTCTACGACTCGGAGCGGGAGGCGTTCACCGCGCAGGTCCAGTCGCTCGGCAAGGGCACCACCCTGCTCGTCGACACCTACGACGTCAGGACGGCCGTCGACCTCGCCATGGAGATCGCCGGGTCCGAGCTCGGAGCCGTGCGCCTCGACTCGGGCGACCTGCTCATCCAGGCGAAGGAGGTCCGTACGCAGCTCGACGCCGCCGGCAACACCGCGACCCGGATCATCGTCACCTCCGACCTCGACGAGCACGCCATCGCCGCGCTCGCCGCCGGCCCGGTGAGCGGTTACGGCGTGGGCACGGCCCTCGTCACCGGTTCGGGGGCGCCCACGGCGTCGATGGTCTACAAGCTCGTCCAGCGCGAGAACGGCGCGGGCGAGATGGAGAACGTCGCCAAGAAGAGCAAGGACAAGGCCTCCGTCGGGGGGCGGAAGTGGGCGATGCGCCGCCGCAACGCCGGGGGCGTCGCCGAGGCAGAGGTGATCGGCATCGGCGAGCGTCCCCAGGACGACGGCAACGACCGTCCCCTCATGATCGAGCTGGTCCGCGACGGCGAGGTGGTCGACCACCAGGACATCCACGAGGCCCGGTCCCGGCACGCCGCCGCACGGGCGGAGCTACCGCGCGCCGCCACCCAGCTGTCCCGGGGTGAGCCCGTGATCCCCACGGTGTACGAGGAGGACTGACGATGTCCGACAGCCCAGTTCCCGCTCCGATCCCCGGTGCCGGGCCGAGCCCCGGCGCGGGCTTGACCCCGAGTTCGACCCCGAGTTCGACCCCGAGTTCGACCCCGAGCCGACCCGCCGGGCGCCGGCGCGCGCTCATCATCGTCGATGTCCAGAACGACTTCTGCGAGGGCGGCTCCCTTGCGGTGGCCGGCGGCGCCGCCGTCGCGGCCTCCATCGCGGACCACGTCGAGGATCACGCCGGCGACTATGACGCCGTCGTCGCGACGGCAGACTGGCATGTCGACCCGGGCGGACACTTCTCCCCGTCCCCCGACTTCGTCGACTCGTGGCCGGTGCACTGCGTCGCCGACACTTCTGGCTCGGCGTTCCATCCCGCGCTCGCTCCCGCGCTCGGCTCGGTGCAGGCCGTCTTCCGCAAGGGCGAGCACGCCGCCGCCTACAGCGGGTTCGAGGGGCGCAGCACCGACGCCGAGCAGGCGACGCTCGCGGCCTGGCTCGAGGAGCGGGGCGTCTCACAGGTCGATGTCGTCGGCATCGCCACCGACCACTGCGTCCGCGCCACGGCCCTCGACGCACGGCGTGAGGGGCTGGAGACGACGGTCCTGCTCGACCTCACCGCTGGCGTCGCCAGAACCACGACCGACGCAGCCCTCAGGCAGCTCGGCGGGGCTGGGGTACGCCTCACGGGGGCGCCGCGGCTGGCCGACTGACGCCGCGCGGTCGTCACCGCAGGACGGTGGACAACGCCCGAGCAGCGCGCTCGAGCCGGGGCCGGGTCGTGACGGGGTCGATGGGCCCGAGCGCGACGACGCCGACCGAGGCATCGACGACGCGCTCCGGCTCGCCGGCGTCGGTGGCGGCGGCGAGCACGGGGATCGCCAGCCCGTGCGCCCCGGGTTGGATCTCCCCACCCGAGATGACGAGCTCGGACGACCCGGACCGACCCGCGAGGATGGCTCGTCCGGCCGCCCCCAGGTGGAGCGGGTGGCGCGTGCCGGCCCGGTAGGCGACGTGGAAGTCGGTCCACGTGGGTTCGACGACGACGAGGGCGAGCGCCTCGTCCGCCTCCGCGACGGTGAGGTGGGCGGTGGCACCGACGGCGTCGGCGAGCTCCTGGAGGATCGGCCGGGCCTCGGACCGCACGAGGGGCCGCACCGCGGCAGCGAGCCGGCTGACACCGAGGCCGAGCCGGACCCGCCCGTTGGGGCGCCGGGCGACCAGGTGGTGCGCTTCGAGGGCGGTGACCAGACGGTAGACGACCGGCCGACCGACGTCGAGCTGGGCAGCGAGCTCGGTGATGGTCAGCCCGCCGCCGAGGTCCGGACGGGCGAGCACCTCGAGCAGCCGGATCCCCCGGTCGAGCGTTTTCGAGGTCTCAGGTGCGCGGGTGCCGCGTGGGGGGTGGTCGGCCGCTTCGGCCCGCTCGCTCATCAGCGCTCGGAACGGGCGGGGCCCGGGCTGGGGTTTCCGCTCCCCAGCTGGCCGGCGCCCCGGGACCACGAAAGGGCGTAGATCCCGTCGTCGGCAGCGAGACCGGCCTCTCCGAGCTCGAGTGGCCGGAACGTGTCGACCATGACGGCGAGCTCGTCGAAGTACTCGACGCCGATGGAGCCCTCGGTCGCCCCCGGCTGCGGCCCGTGGGCGTGTCCGCCGGGGTGGACCGAGATCG
The DNA here is from genome assembly GCF_000184685.1 of Intrasporangium calvum DSM 43043. Taxonomy (NCBI): domain Bacteria; kingdom Bacillati; phylum Actinomycetota; class Actinomycetes; order Micrococcales; family Intrasporangiaceae; genus Intrasporangium; species Intrasporangium calvum. Next base: position 1,477,307 of record NC_014830.1, on the reverse strand, counting down.
AGCCGCGCCCGATGCCGGAGCCCTTGCGGGCCTCGTAGTCTCCGTCGACGTAGAACATGATCTCGTCGCTGTCCACGTTGGAGTGGTAGTAGGGCACCGGGATGGCGAGCGGGTGGTAGTCGACCTTGCGGGGGACGAAGTTGCACACCACGAAGTTCGTCGCCTCGAAGACCTGGTGCACCGGGGGTGGCTGGTGGACGCGGCCGGTGATGGGCTCGAAGTCCCGGATGTTGAAGACGAACGGATAGAGACAGCCGTCCCAGCCGACGACGTCGAGCGGGTGGAAGGGCAGCGTGTGGACGGTCCCGACCACTCCGCCGGGCCCGTTGCCGCGGTGCTTGATGTAGACGTCGGTCTCGGCTGCCGCGTCCGCGCCGACGTCCTCGGCCAAGAGCGGGCCGGCGGGGCCCCTCAGGTCGCGCTCGCAGTAGGGCGCGTGCTCCAGCAGCTGGCCGTAGCTGCTGAGATTGCGCCTCGGCGGGGTGATGTGGCTGTTCGCCTCGATGCAGTAGGCGCGGAGCGGGTCCGCGGCGTCCTCGACCGGGAGCCACCGGTGGGTGGTCGCGCGCGGGAGTATGACGTAGTCGCCCTCGGCGACCTCGAACGCACCGAACACCGTCTCGACGCGGGCGGCGCCGCGCTCGACGTAGACGCACTCGTCGCCGATGCCGTTGCGGTACCACGGGCTGGGCCGTCCCGCCACGGCGTAGGAGATCCGGACGTCTCCGTTGCCCAGGACGAGCCGTCGGCCGGTCACGACGTCGGTCGCGGCCACAGCGGCGTCGTCGAAGAGGTCGTGCAGCCTGAGGTGACGCGGCGTCAGCGGGTGGTTCGGTGCCGTCGACTGGTCGGGGACGTCCCACACTCGGGAAGCAGAGACGGTCGACGGGATGTTGCGGTGGTAGAGGAGGGACGAGTCGGACGAGAAGCCCTCCTCCCCCATCAGCTCCTCGAAGTAGAGCTCGCCGTCGGCGCGGCGGTGTTGGGTGTGCCGCTTCGGCGGGATGTTCCCGGCCGCCCGGTAGTACGCCATCTCTCCCTCTCGGTCGCTCAGGGACTGGCCGCACGTCCGATTTCCGGACGTCGGTGTCTCTCCATTGACACATTGGAGTACGCTCCGGCTCATGTCAAGGTCGACCGGCTTCCCGCACCAGGCGCGGCTCTTCGACCATCTCGTCGACGACGCAGCGGTCTTCCCTCCCGGGCTCGCCCCGACGGACGTGGCCGTTCGCGAGCACCTCGACCTCCGGGACGGGCCGTATGCCGCTGGGCTCGGTCCCCTCCTCGTGCCCGCTTCCGCTGCGGCTGAGGTCGCCGCCCTCGCCGAGGCGGACCCCCGCCCAGCGGACCGCCCGTTGCGGGTGGGCCTCATCGTCCGACCGGGGGGATCTCTCGGGCCCCTGGTGGACGGCGTCGAGCACCTCCGCGACCGGCCGTCGGTCGACGTGGCGAGCGTCGAGGTCGGGTGGAGCGAGGAGTGGCGCCGAGCCGTCGGTCTCGGGGTGCCCGTCGTCGTCGAGGTGGGACTCGGGGTGGAACAGGAGTGGGCCCTGGACGACATCGCGCGGGCGGTCGACTCGGGACCCGATGTCCGGGCCAAGTTCCGCACCGGGGCGACCCCGACCTGGGCGTGGCCCGACGAGAACGCCCTGGCTGCCTTCCTCGACGCGACCGTCCTGCGCGGCCTGGCCTTCAAGCTGACCGGCGGCCTGCACCACGTGGTCCGGGGCGACCACGGAGGCGAGCCGATGCACGGGCTCCTCAACGTCCTCGTCGCCACGGACGAGGCCCTCGACGGGGCCGAGGCCGATGATCTGGCCACCCTCCTGTCGATCACGGACGTCGAGCACCTCGTCGGTCGCGTCACCGTCCTCGACGGCGAGCGCGTCGATCGCCTGCGCGCCTCGTTCACGGGCTTCGGCTGCTGCGGCGTCCTCGACCCCCTCACCGAGCTGGAGGCCCTCGGCCTCCTCCCCGAAAGGACCACTGCGTGATCACGTGGCTCGACCTGCCGACCGACCACCCCTTCGGCATCCACCACCTCCCCTATGGCGTCTTCTCCGTCGGCGGCCCGCCGCGGGTGGGGGTCCGGATCGGTGACCTGGTCCTCGACGCGGGCGCCGTTGCCGCCGTGGGCCGGGACGCCGGGCTCGTGGGCGACGGCCCCGACCTCGCATCGGCCTGGCAGACGCGGAGCCTCAACGCCTTCCTCGACCTGGGTCGGCCCGCGTGGACGACGGCCCGGGAGTGGCTCACCGAGATCCTCACGGACGAGGTCCACCGCGCGGGCGTCGAGCCGCACCTGCTCCCGCTCAGCGACGTCACCCTGCACCTGCCGATCGAGGTGGCCGACTACGTCGACTTCTACGCCAGCGAGAACCACGCGTCGAACGTCGGCCAGATCTTCCGTCCCGACAGTCCCGCGCTTCCAGCGAACTGGAAGCACCTGCCGATCGGCTACCACGGCCGCTCCGGGACGGTCGTCGTCTCCGGCACCGAGGTCGTCCGACCCAGGGGCCAGCGCAAGGCGCCGGCCGACCCCGCCCCGTCCTTCGGGCCGAGCCTCCGCCTCGACATCGAGGCCGAGCTGGGCTACGTCATCGGTGGTCCCACGGAGCTGGGGAGCAGCGTCTCGGTGGGCGATGCGGAGGACCACCTCTTCGGCGTCGTCCTCCTCAACGACTGGAGCGCCCGCGACATCCAGGCGTGGGAGTACGTCCCGCTGGGCCCCTTCCTCGGGAAGTCCTTCGCCACGTCGATCTCCGCCTGGGTGACTCCGCTCGACGCGCTCCGCGCGGCACGGGTGCCGCTCCCGGGGCAGACCGAGCCGCCCGTCCTGCCCTACCTCGCCGGGGAGGCGACCGGCTTCGACATCCACCTCGAGGTGGACCTCAACGGCACGGTCGTGTCTCGGCCCGAGTACGCAGGGATGTACTGGGCGCCTGCACAGATGCTGGCCCACCTGACCGTCAACGGGGCGTCGGTGCGCAGCGGAGACCTTCTCGGGTCGGGGACCGTGAGCGGTCCGGAGAAAGGCGCCCGGGGCAGTCTCCTCGAGCTGACCTGGAACGGTACCGAGCCGCTCACGCTCGCCGATGGCACCTGCCGGGGCTTCCTCGAGGACGGTGACACCGTCACCATGAAGGGCTGGGCTCCCGGGCCGAACGGCGCACGCATCGCCCTCGGCGAGGTCTCCGGGACGATCCGCCCGGCCCGTTAGGCCGCCAACCGCGTCCTCAGTGGAGGACGCGGTTGGCGGCCCTCAGGTCCGGGTCGTCGCTGGGCGCGGCGCTCGCCGAGACGTCATCGAGCAGGTGCGAGGGCTCGCGCCGGCGCGGCAGCAGCAGTGCCGGAACGAGCGTGAGGGTGACGAGGACCGCCGCGACGAGGAACGTGTCGCCGAAGGCGTCTGCCGCTTGGCCCAGGCCCTGCGCCACGCCGGCCGGCCCGCCGATCTGGTCGGCGATGGACGGGTTCCGCCAGGAGGCGATGGCCGGCCCGGCGAGTGGCTTCTGGGCGAGCATGTTCGTGTAGACGACCGAGATCACGGCGATCCCGATCGAGCTCGCCACCTGCTGGGTGATGTTGAGCAAGGTCGAGCCACGGGCCACCTGGTGGGACGTGAGCGTCTTGAGTGCCGACGTCATGATGGGCATCATCGTCGCGCCCATTCCGAGACCCATGACGAAGAGAACGGGGATGAGGTAGCCCCAGTACGAGGTGTCTGCCGTCACCTGCGTCAGGGCGAACATGCCGCCGACGATGAGCACCAGGCCGAAGGGCGCGATCCGTCCGACCGGGAACCGGTCGGCGAGCGCCCCCGCGATCGGCATCGTGACCATGGCGCCCACGCCCTGCGGAGCGACGAGCCAGCCCGAGTCGACTGGGAGCTCGCCGCGCACGAGCTGGAAGTACGTCGGCACGAGGAAGAGCGCCCCGAAGAAGGACGCGGCGAAGAGGAACATCGTGACCGTCGCGACCGTGAGGTTGCGGTTGGCGAACAGGCGAAGGTCGAGCAGCGGGTGCCTGGGTCGGAAGCTGTAGAGCACGAAGGCGACGAGCATGACCACGCCGACGGTTGCCGGCACGCCGACCTTCGCCGAGAAGAAGGTGCCCTCACCCGGGATCGAGCTCACGCCGTAGAGGAAGGCAGCCAGACCGGGCGACATGAGGAGCATGCCGACGACGTCGAACGACTCCGACGGCTCCGGGCGGTCCTTCGGCAGCGCGAACCACGCGTAGCCGACGGCGGCGGCCCCGATCGGCAGGTTGATGAGGAAGATCCACTCCCACGAGTAGTGGTCGATGAGCCAGCCGCCGAGGATCGGCCCGAAGATCGGGCCGAGCAGCATCGGGACGCCGAGGATGGCCATGAGCCGTCCCATGCGCTGCGGCCCCGCGGCCTTGGTCAGGATCGTCATGCCGAGGGGCATGAGCAGGCCGCCGCCGAGGCCCTGCAGGACACGGAAGACGATCAGCATGCCGATGGAGTCTGCGGTTGCGCAGAGCGCGGACCCGAGCGTGAACAGCGTGAGGGCCAGCATGTAGAGCCGCCTCGTGCCGAAGCGGTCGGCCGCCCAGCCGGTCAGCGGGATGACCGTTGCCAGCGCCAGCGTGTAGGCAGTGATGGTCCAGGCCACCGTCGAGTACGGGAGCGGGTCAGCCGGGTTCGTCGAGAAGGCCTGGACGAACGTCGGCAGCGCCACGTTGACGACAGTGATGTCGAGGATCGACATGATGGAGCCGAGGACGACGACGCCCGCCACCTTGAGCACGGCAGCATCGATCTTGTCGGGGTGAGCGGACGGCGCCGCGGGTGCGGTCGCCATCGAGTCGGGTGAAGCTGACACAGGTCCCCCAAGGTGGTGGAGATGATCGGTGGTGGAGGGCGGCCTGGACGGCCGTCGGCGACGGCCCCGCAGACCGGGGCCCGGCGCACACGCCATTGTCCCCGGGAGCCTGCCCTTCATCGCAAAGGGTTATCGCGACAGGGGGTGCGTGGGGCTCAGCTCGGTCGGCGGGGTTGCCTGCCCTCGACCACCTGGGTGGCGCCGACCTTGTCGTGCAGGGCCTGGCGCTGGTTGTCCCACAGGGGCCACAACCCGTCCAGGAGCCAGATGACGGCGTAGATGCCACTGATGAACGGGATGAGCTGGATCAGGCTGAGGAGTCGACGGCGTAGAGCCGTTGCGAGGTCGAGGGCTCCCGGTCGATCGGCCCTGCGGACGCTGATCCGCAGCACCATCTTCCCCGGGGTCTGCGAAGTGGTCGTCCAGAAGGCCACGCAGTAGGCCGTGATGGTGAGCCAGGTGACGATGGATGCCTTCAGCGACTCCTCGGTGAGCTTGCCGATCTGACCCTCCACGGCGGTCTGGTCCCCGGTGCTTGCGAGGTCGACGAACTGCTGCACCGTGTCCCAGTAGCCCGGCGCGAAGAGCTGGAGGGCGAAGTACGACAGGGCGGCGAGGATGAGCCCGTCGATGAGCCAGGCGCCGAACCGCTTGCCCCACGAGGCCAACGGCACGCCGTCCGCCGTGACGGGACCACGCATCCAGGCCTGCGGCTGCGGCGCGACCGGGTACTGCCCGCCGTAGGGGTTCTGGCCCCCGTAGGGGTTCTGCTGTCCGGCGCCCGGGTAATCGCCGGGGTACTGCGGCGGCGGTCCCGGCTGAGGACTGTGGGCCCGCCAGCCGCCCTGAGGCAGGGGCGTCGTCGGGGCCTGGTCAGCGTGCCCGATGGTGGACTGCGAGGCAGTCGGCGACTTCCTCGGCGCCGTGTGGCTGGTCCAGGTCACCCCGTCCCAGTAGCGGAGCATCGTGGGGTCGCTGGGATCGTCGTACCACCCGGAGGGCTGCTGCGTCATACCCCAACTCTGCCATGAACGGCGGCGACCCCCTGACGCACGACGTCGAGGTCTGCAGCCAGCACCCCGCCGATCACGTCCGTCGGCCAGTAGAAGCACAGCTCGTCGAAACCAGCCGCCTCGGCAGCCGCCGCCTCGTCCTCGATGGAACTGACCGACTCGAGTGGCCGGTATCCGGCGTAGCCCACGAGGACGGAGCGGCTCAGGGTCGCCGGGTCGCGCCCGACCCTTTCGCAGGACTCGGTCAGGGTGGCGACCTGGCCCAGACGGCCTTGAGCCCGTGCACGACGTCCGCGAACCGGCGCGACGGTATGCCGGGGCTCTCCTCGGCGCCGCGCTCTGCCTTGGCGTCGAACGCGGTGCCCGCCCCCAGACCGAGCACGAACCGTCCACCGCTGATGTCGTGCACCGTCGAGGCGGCGCGGGCGAGCAGGACCGCCGACCGGGTTGCTGCGGAGGCCACCAGCGTCCCCAGACCGAGCCGAGTCGTCACGGCCGCCGCGGCGCCGAGGGTCACCCACGGGTCGGGGATCCACTCGCCCACCATGGCCGGATGGGTCAGGTGGTCCGCGACGTAGGCCCTATCGACGCCGCACTCCTCGATAGCGCGCCACCGCCCAGCTGCACAAGACCACGGTTCGGTCTGGAGGATGAGCGCGCCGAGTTCCCACTGCAACTATGCTCCTCCGCGGCCATCGCCGAGGGAAGACCGACCACGCGCTGGGCCCGCCCTCCCTCGGAGGGCGGGCCCAGCGGCATACGGCGGGTGGCCCGGTCAGAGGTTGCCGCGTCTGTCCTGCTCTCGCTCGATCGACTCGAAGAGAGCCTTGAAGTTGCCCTTGCCGAAGCCGAGGGAGCCGTGCCGCTCGATGACCTCGAAGAAGACCGTCGGGCGGTCCCCGAGCGGCTTGGTGAAGATCTGGAGGAGGTAGCCGTCCTCATCCCGGTCGACAAGGATCTTGCGCTTCTTCAGCTCCTCGATCGGCACCCTCACCTCACCGATCCGCGCTCGCAGCTCGGGGTCGTCGTAGTAGGTGTCCGGTGTGTCGAGGAACTCGACGCCTTCCGCTCGGAGCGCATCCACCGTTGTGAGGATGTCGTTCGTGGCGAGCGCCAGGTGCTGGGCCCCCGGGCCGCGGTAGAACTCGAGGTACTCGTCGATCTGGCTCTTGCGCTTGGCGATGGCCGGCTCGTTGAGCGGGAACTTCACCCGGTGGTTGCCGTTGGCCACCACCTTGGACATCAGGGCGGAGTAGTCGGTGGCGATGTCGTCGCCGATGAACTCGGCCATGTTCACGAAGCCCATGACCTTGTTGTAGAAGCCGACCCACTCGTCCATCTTGCCGAGCTCGACGTTGCCCACGATGTGGTCGAGAGCCTGGAAGAGGCGCTTGGGCGCACCGTCGCGCTTGATGTAGCCCGACTGGGCCGGGAGGTAGCCCGGCAGGTAGGGGCCGGCGTACCCCGAGCCGGGGCCCGCAGCGCCGTGCCGCTGGACCAGCGTGTGGCGGGTCTCCCCGTAGGTCGCGATCGCCGCGACGCGCACGGTGCCGTGCTCGTCGGTGAGGTCGTGCGGCTCCTCGAGGACGGTCGCGCCCGCACGCCGCGCCTGGACGATGCAGCGGTCGACGTCAGGGACTTCGAGGGCGATGTCGACGACTCCGTCGCCATGCTTCGCGTGGTGCTCGACGAGTGGGCTGTCGGGGCTGACTGCACCCTTGACGACGAAGCGGATCGAGCCGGACCGGAGCACGAAGGCCTTGTGGTCGCGGTTGCCGTGCTCCGGTCCCGAGTAGGCGACGAGCTCCATCCCCCAGGCACTCTGGTAATAGTGAGCGGTCTGCGTGGCATTGCCGACGACGAAGACGATGGCGTCCCATCCCGTGACCGGGAAGACGTCCTTGTCCTCGTCGTACTCCACGAGCCCGACCAGCTGTTTGAGCTGCTCGAGGTCGAGGCTGGCCTCGCGCTCCTGGTCGGTGAGGTCGAGATGGGTGTCGGAGGTCATGGGCGGGAGGGTCGCAAACCGGGCCCGATCGGTCAACAGAATCCGCACAAAGTGGGCAGCATGCACACAGTGCTGGCCGTATGCCGCTGAGTACCGGACACTTTGTCCATGACCTTCCAGCCGTCCCCGACTTCACCAGCCGGCGCCAAGGCGCCGGTCGACGCCCTCGACTGCCGCATCCTCCTGCTCCTGCTCACGCAGCCCGGGATCGGTGTCCTCGGCGCGTCCCGGCGGCTGGGCGTGGCCCGAGGCACCGTCCAGGCGCGGCTCGACCGACTCCAGGCACGGGGCGTGCTGCGGTCCATGGCCCCCGACGTCGACCCGGCGGCGCTGGGCTATCCCGTGACCGCCTTCTGCACGCTGGAGATCCGACAGGGCAAGGGCGGCCACTCCCCCGTCGTCGACCACCTGGCTGCCATCCCGGAGGTCCTCGAGGCGCACACCATCACCGGTTCCGGGGATGTGCTGATCCGCATCGTCGGCCGGGACAACGCCGACCTGCAGCGGGTCATCGACCAGGTCGTCGACGACACGCACGTGACCCGTGCCTCGACGGTGATCTCGCTCGCGACTCGCCTCGACCACCGCGTCGTGCCCCTCGTCGAGCACCTGCTCAACGCCTGATCGAAAGAGCAGTTTCTCCCCCGTCTGATCGAAAGAGCAGTTTCTCCCCGTTCGCGCGCGAGGTCACGGGCGCTCTCAGGCGGGGAGAAACTGCTCTTTCGATCGTTGGGGTCAGGGGGTGATCGTCAGGGGCGTCGTGCCGGCGACCAGCCGCCAGTCGACGCTGGCGAACGACGGCGGGTCGACGACCCCGCGAGCCGTGACCCAGTCGATGATCAGCTGGCGGATCTCGACCTGCCGGTTGTAGACCACCGGAGCCGTCGTGACGTGGGGGAAGCTCCCACCTCCGGACTGGCGGTAGTTGTTGATCGCCACGACGAACTCGCCGTCGACGTCGATCGGCGCGCCGGCATAGGAGAGGCCGCTGATCCGCGACCCGACGGCCTGCGTCAGGTCGATGTCGTAGGTCAGGGCCGCATCGAGCCCACCCATGATGTCGTAGTTGTAGTCCGGGGTGCCGTTCGGCGCGTTGGTGGTGACAGCGTTGGTGACGGCGTCCGCCGGGTAGGTGCCCGGCCCGGGAACGGGCTTGAAGTAGACCGCGCTCTGCTCGAGGTAGTCCTTGACCTCGGCACCGGTGAGGACGATGCCGAGGAGGGTGTTGTCGTAGATGTACAGCCCCGCGACGTCGCGGACCGTGACGTCGCCCGCGGGGATCGCCGCGTTCTTGTTGAACGGCGCCGCGATGGACAGGACCGGCAGTCCATCCCCAGCGGTGCCGGCCAGGCTCGCCTTGACCGTCTCGGCCTGGACGAGGTTGATGAAGTCCATCGCAGCCGTGTCCTCGTAGCGCGACGTGGCCGCGGACATGGCCTCGGTGCACGTGCCGATGACGCTGTTGACGTAGGCCCGCACCGTCTCGTGCGAGGACCGGAGGAGTGCGGCGATCTCAGCGTCCTCTGGCGCGGTGTTGGAGTTGAGCGTCGTGGCCGAGGAGGAGGCGACCCGCCACTGTCCGCGAACCTTCACCAGGTCGAGGTCCATGACGGTGACCCGCATCCCCCAGTAGAGCGGCTCCGAGAGGAGGACGTCTCGCCCGGTCTGGGCGTTCGTGACGAGGCGCTGCGGGATCTCCCGGTGAGCGTGACCAACCAGGATGGCGTCGATGTCGGGCACCTGCTCGGCGAGCAGCGTGCTCGCGTTCTCCGGGAAGGGCAGGGCGTCACCATAGGACGACGACGTGTCGGCGCCGGAGTGCGCCGAGACGATGACGATGTCCGCTCCGGCCGCCTTGAGGCGCGGAACGAAGACCTTGGCCTGCTCGACGATGCCCGGGAACCGCACGCGGCCCTCGACGTTGGCCTTGTCCCAGATCGCGACGCCGGGAGTGACGAGGCCGAGGATGCCGACCCGGATCGGCTTGGACCCCGGCACCTGGATGGTCTTGATGACGTACGGTCGGAAGACGGGTTGCCCCGAGTCCCAGTCGACCGAGTTGGCCGACAGGAGGGGGAAGTTGAGCTGGCTCTCGAAGGTGTGCAACGTGTCGAGGCCGTAGTTGTACTCGTGGTTGCCGAGGGCTGCGGCGTCGTAGCCGACGAGGTTCATCGCCTCGGCCATGGGGTGCTTCGAGCCGCGGGTGATGGGGTCGATCTTCGCGTAGTAGTACGCGAGGGGCGTGCCCTGGATGGTGTCCCCGGCGTCGAGGGTGATGCACGTGTCCGCGCCGCGCTCGACTCGGACCGCCTGGATGAGCGTGGCGGCCTTGGCGAGCCCCACGTGGTTTCCCCTGGAGTCGCTGTAGCTCGCGTCCTTGAAGTAGTCCCAGTTGAAGACGTTGCCGTGCAGGTCCGTCGTGCCGAGAACCGTCAGGCGGAACGGCTTGCCGTTGCTGCCGTCGCCGCGCCCTTGCGCGGCCGAGGTGGAGGCCCCGGCCACGGTGAACAGTCCGGCGCCGCCGACAGCGGCCAGGGTGAGCAGTTGTCGTCGCGTCGTCTCGGACTCGAACAGGTCGTTCGTCATGAGCATCCCTTGCATCTCGCCGGCAGTGAACGGGCTCGACGCTAGTCCTCAGTGCGGTCGTCCGGGGATCTGCGTCCTGGCAGAACCTGACGAGGCTGACCCCTGTTGTTGGTGAGACTCAGCGACGGCCGACGAGCCAGTTGCGGACCTTGTCGATCCGCTCCGCCACCTGCTCGGAGGACGCCGCCGCGAGGTCGGGGCCGCCGCACGCCCGCCTGAGGTCCAGGTGGACGTTCGCGTGCGGGTAGCCCTTCTGTCGCGCGTACGCAGACACGAGCTGGTTCAGCTCCTTGCGCTGGGCCGCGAGCGCACGGTGCTGGGCGACCGGAGCCGGCCCGTCCGGCTTCGGGGCCCGCTTGACCTGCCGACGCTGCCGCTCGTGGAGCAGCGCGGCGACCTGCTCCGGCTCGAGGAGCCCCGGAAGCCCGAGGTAGTCCTCCTCGTCCTGCGACCCCACCTGGGCATGCATCCCCCACTGCTGCTTGTCGAAGAGCACGTGGTCGAAGTGGGCGTCCGACTCCAGCGCCTCGAAGACCCCCTCGTCCGGGCCGACGTTGCGCACCTCGCGGTTGGCCTCGTCGATGAGCGCCTGCTCCTCCGCCCACATCGCGGCGACGTCGTCCTCGGCCGCCGGTCTGCGGTCCAGGGCGTGGTCGCGCTGCTCCTCGAGCCGCGCCGCGTGGTCGAGGACCACGGGGACGGAGGGCAGGAACACCGAGGCGGTCTCCCCCCTCCGCCGGGCCCGGACGAACCGGCCCACGGCCTGGGCGAAGAAGAGCGGCGTCGACGTGGACGTGGCGTAGACCCCCACGCAGAGCCGCGGGACGTCCACACCCTCGGACACCATGCGCACCGCCACCATCCACCGGGACGTGTCGCCGGCGAACTGCTCGATCCGCTGGGAGGCGCCCGCGTCGTCGGACAGCACCACCGTGGGAGCCTCGCCGGTGAGCGCGCGGAGGTGAGCGGCATACGCCCGCGCCTGCGTCTGGTTGGAGGCGATGACCAGCCCTCCGGCGTCGGGCACCCCGCGTCGGACCTCGGTGAGCCTCTTGTCCGCCGCGGCCAGGACGGAGCCGATCCACTCCCCCTTGGAGTCGAGTGCCGTGCGCCACGCCTGGGCGATCTGGTCCTTCGTCATCGGCGTGCCGAGGCTCGCGGAGATCTCGTCGCCGGCCTTGGTGCGCCAGCGCATGTTGCCGCCGTACGCGAGGAACAGGACCGGCCGGACGACGCCGTCGCGGAGCGCCTCGGCGTAGCCGTAGGAGTAGTCGCTCGAGGAGGTCAGGATGCCGTCCGTGTCCAGCTCGTACCGGACGAACGGGATGGGCGAGGTGTCCGAGCGGAAGGGTGTGCCGGTGAGCGAGAGCCGCCTGGCGGCCGGCTCGAAGGCCGCGCGGATGCCGTCACCCCACGACTTGCTGTCGCCGCCGTGGTGGATCTCGTCGAGGATGACGAGCGTCGGGCGCGACTGGGTCAGCTCTCGGTGGAGCTCCGGGCGGGAAGCCACCTGCGCATAGGTCACCGCGACGCCGTGGTAGTCCTCTGAGTGGCGCCCGACCGCGTTGCTGAAGCGAGGGTCGAGGCTGATCCCCACCCGGGCCGCAGCGTCGGCCCACTGGGTCTTGAGGTGCTCGGTCGGTGCGACCACGGTCACCCGCTGGACGACACCGCGGGACAGCAGCTCGGTCGCCACCCGCAGGGCATAGGTCGTCTTCCCGGCGCCCGGGGTAGCGACCGCGAGGAAGTCCCGCGGGTCATCTCGCAGGTAGGCGTCGAGCGCCGCCTGCTGCCAGGCCCGCAGCTTGCTCGCGGTACCCCACGCAGCCCGCTCCGGGAAGGCGGGTGACAGATGAAACGCAGCCCCAGAACTCATAGGCCCCCAACCGTAAGGGATTTCGCGGGACGACATGCCGAGGCCCCGCCTCGCGGGCAGGGCCTCGGTGTCGTGGTATCGGGGGCGACCGTCAGCCGCCGCTGCCTCCGTCGCCGCCGCTTCCGCCACCGCCGTCCTGCGGGTCACGCAGGCCGTCGTAGATCTCCTTGCAGACCGGGCACACGGGAAACTTCTGCGGGTCGCGGCCGGGGATCCAGATCTTGCCGCAGAGCGCGACCACCGGTTCGCCCGTCAGCGCGCTCTCGAGGATCTTCTCCTTGCGGACGTAGTGCGAGAACCGCTCGTGGTCGCCGGGCTCCTGCAGCTGCTCCCGGACCTCCTCGCGCTCGATGGTCGCGGTGCCGGTGCTGCGCAGCGGCTGCGGATCGTTCTCGAAGGGATCGGGAGGCATCGCAGTCATGACGCGAGTGTAGGCCGTGGGCCAGCGCCCGGGGCGGGGCCTCCGAGCAGGCGGGCGCCCTGCGGATAGAGGCGCAGCCGCTCGGGCAGCTCACCTCGTCGCCCGCTCAACAGGACGATGGGCGCGGTTCTCGTCGGCACCGCCGCCTCTTCGGGCTCCAGACCGATGCGGCGCAACGTCTGGCGCGCCACGGCGACGGGCGAGTCGAAGATCGTCACCTCGCTCCCCCGGCTGTTCAGTGCCGCGGAGATCCGGTCCGCCACCAGGCCGTAGTGGGTGCACCCCAGGACCAGCGCCCGGGTGTCCGCCGGGGTCTCCGCCAGAGCCGCACCGATCGCCCGGTCGATCTCGGCGGGGTCGACCGCCTCGACGGCCTCGGCGAGCCCCAGTGCCGCGATCGAGTGGGTCTCGACCTCGGACGCGAACGCATCGACGAGGCCGCGGAGGTAGTCACTGGAGGACGTCGCCGCCGTCGACCAGATCGACACCGGCCCGCCCGTCGTCGCCGCCGGCCGAATGGCGGGAACCGTGCCGATGACGGGCAGCCCCGGCTCGAGCTCGGCCCTGAGTGCCTCCAGGCCGTGCACCGAAGCGGTGTTGCACGCGACGACCAGCGCGACGGGTTCGAGCTCAGCGGCCGCTGCAGCAGACGCCAGGATCAGCTCCCTCACCTCACCCGGCGAGCGAGGCCCGTACGGCATGTGGTCCGGGTCGAGCGCCAGGACCAGCTCGAGGTCCGGACGCAGGGCACGCAGCGCGTCCGCGTAGCCGAGCAGACCGATGCCGCTGTCGACGAACGCCACCCGACGGGGAGGTCGCGTGGTCATGGGAGCGAGGTCAGCGGCATACGACACCATCAGTTCATCGAAGGGTCGTCGGGGAAGCTCGCCACGAAGGCGAGGCCGTCACGCTGCCGGCGCAGGACGGCACGCCAGAGGCCGCCGGGATCGGGCGTGAACGCGTCCCGGGCCTCCGCGTCGACGACGTACCAGTCACCTCGAAGGATCTCGCCCTCCAGCTGGCTGGCCTCCCAACCCGCGTAGCCGGCGAAGATCCGCATCCCGGCGAGCTCCGCCGCCACGACCGGGGTGGGGACGTCGAGGTCGACGAGCCCGATCGAGCCGAAGAGCCGCTTGACGCCGAGCGGCTCGGGCTCGTCACCCGGGACGGTGACGAGGCCGAGCGCCGACGACGTCGAGACGGGCCCACCCTGGAAGAGGACATGCGGCGCCGTGACGACGCGCTGCCACCCGGGCAGCACGGAGTCCACCTCCGCCGCGAGGGGCTTGTTGAGGACGACGCCCTGCGCGCCGGCCTCGTCATGATGGAGGACGAGGATGACCGACCGGTGGAACACGTCCCCCTCGACGGCGGGAGTGGCCACGAGGAGGCGGCCGGTGTGGAAGGTCGAGCTCACGAGAGCAAGCCTTCCACACCGGGTGAGGGCAGCGCGCCGGGAGTCAGAAGCTGCGGCGGGAGCCCCGCGGGCGGTCCTCGTCACCCCAGCGACCGACGAGCGGCTCGCCTCCGCGGGCGTCACGGCCCCGGCCCTGAGGAGCACGCTGGCCGCGGTCGTCACCCCGCCTCTGGTGGGGGCGGTGACCGCCGCGCGCACCCGGGCGTGGCCCACGTGCGCCCGCCGGGCCGCGTCGGTGCGACTTGGGACCCTCCACGAGCCGCGCGAAGTCAGCGTCCGCAATCGGAATGCCGCTGGGAGCGGTGGCGCCCGTCGCCGCGATGATCGCGTCACCCGGCGCGGCCTTGACCACCACGATGTCGACGCCGGCCTCACGAAGCTGACGCTCCATCGTCCGGCGCTGGTGCGGCAGCGCGAGGGTGACCACGGTGCCGCGGTCTCCCGCCCGAGCCGTTCGGCCGGACCGGTGCAGGTAGTCCTTGTGGTCAGCGGGCGGGTCGACCTGGAGCACGACCGAGACGTCGTCGACGTGAATTCCACGCGCGGCGACATCGGTCGCGACCAGCACCGGCAGCGAGCCGTCGCGGAACGCCCCGAGGACCCGGTTCCGGGCCCCCTGGCTGAGGCCGCCGTGCAGCGCGGCGGCGAGAACGCCCTGCTCGCGCAGCTGGGTGGCGATGCGGTCCGCGCCGAGCTTGGTGCGGCAGAAGACGAGCGTGAGGCCCGGGCGGTTGGCCACCTCGGCGGTGATGACCTTCTTGTGCTGGGGGTCGATGAGCAGCACGTGGTGCTCCATGGTCTCGACCGAGGCGGTCGCGTCGTCCGTCGAGTGGATCACCGGGTCAGTGAGGTAGCGCTCGACGATCGCATCGATCCCATTGTCCAGGGTGGCGGAGAAGAGGAGTCGCTGGCCTTCGGCGGGGATCCGGTCGAGGCTCGTCGTGATCTCCGCCATGAACCCCATCTCCGCCATGTGGTCGGCCTCGTCGAGGACGGTGATCCGGATGTCGTCGAGCTCCACGGCGCCGCGCTCCAGCAGGTCGTTCAGCCGACCCGGCGTGGCGATGAGGATGTCCACGCCCTTGTTGAGCGCCGCGATCTGCGTCGTGTAGCTGAGTCCGCCGGCGACGAGCTTGTGCCGCAGCCCAGCGACGTGGACCAGCGGCTCCAAGGCGTCCGAGACCTGCATCGCGAGCTCACGCGTCGGGACGAGCACGAGAGCGTGCGGACGACGCGGCGCCCGGCGAAGGCCCGCCTCGACGAGGCGCGTGATCATCGGCAGCCCGAAGGCCAGGGTCTTGCCCGACCCCGTCTGGCCTCGGCCCAGCACGTCCTTGCCGGCGAGCGCGTCCGGGATGGTGGCCGCCTGAATCGGGAACGGGGCCGTGATGCCGTCGCGGGCGAGCCGCTCGACGAGCCGCTCGGACAGCCCGAGCGCCGCGAAGCCGTTGTCGGCCGCCACCTCGACGGGGCCGTCGGAGACCGGCTTGCGCGTGGCCTTGGTCCACGTGTCGGCATCGAGGCGCTCGGCCTCGGCCTCATCGAAGGAGCTGGCTGCGAAACGATCACTCTGGTGGCCCTGGTGGCTCCGCTGACGCCACGCATCCCGGCCATCGTTGCGGCGGTCCGACGGGCCGCGGTCGTCGCGGCGCTCGAACGGGCGACGGTCGTCACGACGCTCGAACGGACGACGCTCAGACGTGCGGTCGTCACGACGCTCGAACGGACGACGCTCAGACGTGCGGTCGTCACGACGCTCGAACGGACGACGCTCAGACGTGCGGTCGTCACGGCGCTCGAACGGACGACGCTCAGACGTGCGGTCATCACGGCGCTCGAACGGACGACGGTCGTCACGACGCTCGAACGGACGACGCTCAGACGTGCGGTCGTCACGACGCTCGAACGGACGACGGTCGTCACGACGCTCGAACGGACGACGCTCAGACGTGCGGTCGTCACGACGCTCGAACGGACGACGCTCAGACGTGCGGTCATCACGACGCTCGAACGGACGACGCTCAGACGTGCGGTCATCACGACGCTCGAACGGACGACGCTCAGACGTGCGGTCATCACGACGCTCGAACGGACGACGCTCAGACGTGCGGTCATCACGACGCTCGAACGGACGACGGTCGTCACGACGCTCGAACGGACGACGGTCGTCACGACGCTCGAACGGACGACGCTCAGACGTGCGGTCATCACGACGCTCAGACGGACGACGCTCAGACGTGCGGTCATCACGACGCTCGTCGCGGGGACCTCGCCAGTCGCGACCTCCGACGTGTGCGGTAGACGTCGTGGACGGGCGTGAGGTCCGCGCAGCAGACCTGGGGTCGGTCATGGGAGCAGCGCCGCGTCCGCGGTGGGGCTTCTTGGAGCCGACGGCGGCGCGTGACTTCTTCTCGGCGGGTGTCCAGCGGGCCTTCTTGGGCGCGCTGGAGGTGGGCTTCTTGGACATACGTGTTCAACTCTCTTGACTCGAGCAGACTTCGTCTCGAGCCGTGAGTCGAACCACGACCATGCAGACGAGCCTCAGGCGCTCCGGGCGCCCAGTGGACCGGGTGGCATCAGTGCCCCGGTGGAATGGTCCGCTCCGCGTTGTTCGGGTCGCACCGGTGGTGCGAGCTGCCTTTGTCGTCATCCCGCCGGCCGAGCCGAACCGCGCCACGGCGGTCCACTCGTCCAAGGTTCCGGAATGCTCGGAGACGGACCGCACGATTCTATCAGCGCCTCGGGTGGCTCCCGACCACGAGAGCCAGCGCAGCCAGCGCGACCCCAGCAACGTCGGCGACGACGTCCCAGGGGTCGCCCGACCGCCCGGTCAGGAAGAGATGCTGGGAGAGCTCGCTGATGATGCTGTGGACGGCGAAGCCGAGCACCACCCACCCGGGGCGCGCGACGAGTCGGCCCACCAGATAGGTCGGCACGGCGAAAAGGAGCACGTGGACCACCTTGTCCGTCCCCGAAACCGGTCCCGCCACGGTGACGACCGGCCAGTACAGGGCACCGAGATGGGCAAGGAGCGATACCACGGCTGCTGCCGTCCACCACCGCCTCGCACCGCCGTCCATGTCGCCCGCAGTCTAGGTTGCACCCCGGCGGCCGCAGCGGGCGCACACGTGCTGAACATGATGAACGTTGCGAACCTGCCCGGGGCGGAGGGGCGGTTAGGTTGGGTTCATGGCCAGGCGAACGGTGAGCGTGACCGGGACCGGCACGGCGTCTGCTGCACCCGACGTCGTCCGAGTCGACCTCCGGATCGGTCATGATGCTGCCGACGTCGCAGCCGCGCTGACCGGCGCTTCCCGGGGCATCGCCGCGGTCGGGAGCGTCGTGCGAGCCAGCGGGGTGGCCGACGCTGACATCCGGACGCTGGACGCATCCGTGGGGCAGCGTTACGACCAGACCGGATCTCCCGTGGGGTTCACGGCCCAGCAGCGCCTTCGCGTGACGGTCCGTCGGCTCGACGCCGTGGGCGACATCCTCGCCGCAGCAGCCGGTGCAGTCGGGAACGCTCTCCTCGTGGACCAGGTCGTCCTGGACGTGTCGGACCGGTCGAGCGGCCTGAAGGATGCCCGCCACGCCGCCTTCGCGGACGCCCGCGGCAAGGCGGAGCAGTACGCCGGGCTGTCCGCCGCCCGGCTCGGAAGCGTCCTCACGGTGTCCGAGGGCGGCGCCACGCCCTTCCCGGGACCCCGCGGCATGGCCTTCGCCGCCCGCGAGATGGCCGCTGCCATGCCGGTCGAAGGGGGCGACCTGGACATCACCGTGGCGGTGGCGGTCACCTGGGAGCTCCAGCCCCCCGAGGCCCCGCGAGAGCCGGCCGCGCAGACCCGCTAGTGATTGAGGCGGGCCGAGCGGGCCCGGAATGAAGTCAGGAACCGATCCGTTGGGAGAGACATGGCTACGACAGACCTGACCGGACAGACGTTCGAGCGCACGGTGCTCGACCACGACATCGTCCTCGTGGACTTCTGGGCGGCCTGGTGCGGCCCCTGCCGGCAGTTCGCGCCGGTCTATGACGCGGCGTCGCAGGAGAGCGGCAACGAGGGGATCGTCTTCGGGAAGGTCGACACCGAGGCGGAGCCCGCCCTCGCGGGAGCAGCCAACATCACGTCGATCCCGACGCTGATGGCCTTCAAGGAGGGTGTCCTCGTGTTCTCCCAGCCCGGCGCCCTGCCGCAGTCAGCCCTCCAGAGCGTCATCGAGCAGGTCAAGGCGCTCGACATGGCCCCGATCAAGGAAGAGATCGCCAAGGAGGCGTCCGCCAAGGGCGCGTCCCAGGAGTGACGAGCGAGGGGCCCGTCAGCGGCGGGTCCCCGGCTGAGGTGCCGCGCGGGGAATGACCCGGCGCCACTCCGCACGTCGCCACCGCCCCGCACGAGTGCCGAGCTCCTCGCGGTGAGAGGGGTGGCGGAAGTAGTGCTCGAGAGTGAGCCACAACCGCACCGCATCCGAGTCGAGCACGTCGGCGTCGATGACCGGCCGCACCAGGTGCCCGTGCCCGTCGAGGGCGACGAGACCCGGGCCGTGGACCTCGATCCGGCGGTGCACTCCGCCTCTCAGGGTCGGCACGAGCTGCAGCGTCTGGTCCCACTGTGCGGAGAAGCTCCGGCGCCCATGCTGGAGATGCAGCCCGTCGACGCCGACCGTGAGGTCGTGGCGCCGTGGCGGGCGGGAAACGTAGAGCCCGGTTCCCACCATGAGGAAGCCCAGCGGCAGCGTCAGCCCCCAGGGCACCTCGAGCGCCCCGATGACCACGTCGCGCGAGACCCGGTCCGAGCGCATCAGCTCGAAGTGGACGAGCAGGACGATGCCCCAGAGGACCAGCCCGAGCGGCAGGAGCCCCAGGGTCGCACGGGCCCGGAAGGTGATGGTCCGCCCCACCGGGTCGTGGAGCGGCGGTCGAGGCACGTGCCACGGCGAGGCCACCGAGGCGACCATGGCCAGCGCGACGAGGTGGCTGACCGCGACCCACTGCTCGAGGACCGGGTCGTCGAGGACCCTCGGCACGAGGAACCCGAGCGCCACGAGGGGAGCGAGGGGCAGCAGGAGGAGGGGATGGAACGTGAACCGCCGACGAGCCCGCCACGGCCGGGGAGTCAGGTCCGGATCGCGCAGCACGCGCCCCAGCCTAAGCGGCAGCGCGCGGGCGTCCGGGCCCGAGCCCAGCGGCATACGACACGAGAAAGGGCACCCAGCTGAGCGGGTGCCCTTGCGCCGTGACGGCAACAGCGTGACGTGGCCACCACGAAGTGGTGGAGGTGGCGGGAATTGAACCCGCGTCCGATGACGAGAAACCAGGGCTTCTCCGGGTGCAGTGCGCTATGGCTTTTCTCGGCCCCAGGGCTCGCGCGCACACGTTCCCTGACAGGCCCAGTTGAGTACGAGTCCCGCGTGGCCCCCCAACATGACCACGCAGCAAGTTTCCTAGCTGACGCCAGACACTGAGTCGGAAACTAGCTCAGGCTGACGGACTTCGGAGCTCGCTCAGGCGGCGAGGGCGAAGTCGGTGCGCTTTGAGTTGGCACCTATTGGTTTGCAAGGAGCGTTTACGAGATAACCCTGCATCCTCGACCCGCTTCCCCTGATGTGTCGACCACCGTCGAAACCGATCACCCCCATGAGGGGTGTCCACGTCACGCTGTTCAGTTCTCAACCGTCGCTACTGCGAGATCACAGTATGCCTTGGCAACGACAGTGCGGCCAAGCACATTCCCGGCCGTATGCCGCTGGGCTCGCTCCGCGCGGTCCCCGGGCACCGCGCGGGGCGGGCCCCCGTGAGCTCATGGGCTCGCGTCTCATCCGGGCTGTCTCAGGATGGAACCACCCGTGCCCCCTGTGAGGTGCGCCACTAGGCTGCGAACCGCCACGCCACCCACGCTGGAGGTCACATGTTCCGCAAGGTCCTCGTCGCAAACCGCGGTGAGATCGCCGTCCGGGCCTTCCGGGCCGCCACCGAGCTCGGCGCCCGCACCGTAGCCGTGTTCCCCTACGAGGACCGCAAGTCGGAGCACCGCCTCAAGGCCGACGAGGCCTACCAGATCGGCGAGGAGGGCCACCCGGTCCGGTCCTACCTCGACCACGAGGCCATCGTGGCGCAGGCCGTCGAGGCCGGCGCCGACGCGATCTACCCGGGCTACGGGTTCCTCTCGGAGAACCCGCTCCTCGCGGAGGCCTGTGAGCGCGCGGGCATCACCTTCGTCGGCCCGCCACCCTCCGTCCTGCACCTCACCGGCAACAAGTCCCGGGCCATCGAAGCGGCCCGCGCGGCCGGCCTGCCGACGCTGCACGGCTCGAGCGCGAGCCAGGACCTCGCCAGTCTCGAGGCGGCAGCCGCGGAGATCGGGTTCCCCGTCTTCGTCAAGGCGGTCTCCGGTGGTGGCGGACGTGGCATGCGCCGGGTCGACCGGCCCGAGCTCCTCGCCGAGGCGTTGCAGGCGGCGCAGCGGGAGGCCGAGTCCGCCTTCGGGGACCCGACGCTCTACCTCGAGGAGGCCGTCGTCAACCCGAGGCACATCGAGGTCCAGGTCCTGGCCGACGGGACCGGGGAGGTCATCCACCTCTTCGAGCGCGACTGCTCCGTCCAGCGCCGCCACCAGAAGGTCATCGAGATCGCGCCGGCACCGAACCTCGACCCGCAGGTGCGGGAGCAGATGTGCGCGGACGCGGTGGCCTTCGCTCGCTCGATCGGCTACCGCAACGCCGGGACCGTCGAGTTCCTGCTCGGTGAGGACGGACGCTACGTCTTCATCGAGATGAACCCCCGCATCCAGGTCGAGCACACGGTGACCGAGGAGGTGACCGACGTCGATCTCGTCGTCACCCAGATGCAGATCGCCTCCGGTGAGACGCTCGAGTCGCTCGGCCTGCGCCAGGACGACATCCGGACCCGAGGGTTCGCGATGCAGTGCCGGATCACGACGGAGGACCCGGCCAACGGGTTCCGCCCCGACGCGGGCACCATCACGACCTACCGGTCGGCCGGTGGCAGCGGCGTCCGGCTCGACGGCGGCACCGTCTTCGTCGGCGCTGAGGTGAGCGCCCACTTCGACTCGATGCTCGTCAAGCTGACCTGCCGCGGGCGGACCTTCCCCATGGCCGTGCGCCGGGCGCAGCGGGCGCTCGCGGAGTTCCGGATCCGCGGCGTCTCGACCAACATCCCCTTCCTCAGAGCGGTGTTGGCGGACCCCACGTTCCAGGCCGGACGAGCGACGACCTCGTTCATCGACGAACGACCCGAGCTGCTCACGGCCAAGGTCTCGGCCGACCGTGCCACCCGGCTGCTCACCTACCTCGCCGACGTCACCGTCAACCAGCCGCACGGCCCGGCCACGACACGGGTGCGCCCCCGGGCCAAGCTGCCCGCCCTCCCCGACGCTCCGCTGCCCCGCGGGTCGCGCGACCTGCTCCTCGAGGTCGGCCCCGCCGAGTTCGCGCGCCGGCTGCGGGAGCAGACCCAGGTGGCCGTCACCGACACGACCTTCCGAGACGCCCACCAGTCGCTGCTCGCCACCCGGATGCGCAGCCGTGACCTGCTCCACGTCGCCGGTCACGTCGCCCACCTGACGCCGCAGCTGCTGTCGATGGAGGCCTGGGGCGGGGCGACCTACGACGTCGCCCTCCGCTTCCTCGCCGAGGACCCGTGGGAGCGCCTCGCTGCCCTGCGCGAGGCCATGCCCAACATCCCCTTGCAGATGCTGCTGCGTGGGCGCAACACCGTCGGCTACACGCCCTACCCCACGGCCGTGACCGACGCGTTCGTGCACGAGGCGGCCCGGACCGGGCTCGACATCTTCCGGATCTTCGACTCGCTCAACGACGTCTCCCAGATGCGGCCCGCCGTCGAAGCGGTCCTCGAGACCGGAACGGCCGTTGCCGAGGTGGCCCTGTGCTACACCGGCGACCTCCTCTCCCCCTCGGAGACGCTGTACACCCTCGACTACTACCTTCGGCTGGCCGAGCAGATCGTCGACACGGGCGCCCACGTACTCGCGATCAAGGACATGGCCGGGCTGCTCCGCGCGCCGGCAGCCGCTCGACTCGTCACCGCGCTGCGCGAACGGTTCGACCTGCCGGTCCACCTGCACACCCACGACACGGCGGGCGGCCAGGTCGCCACCCTCCTCGCCGCCATCGGCGCGGGGGTCGACGCGGTCGACGCCGCGACCGCCACCATGGCCGGGACGACGTCTCAGCCGTCGCTGTCGGCGCTCGTCGCCGCGACCGACCACACGGAGCGACCCACGGGTCTCGACATCGACCGCGTCTTCTCCCTCGAGCCCTACTGGGAGGCGGTCCGGCACCTCTACCGGCCGTTCGAGTCCGGCCTCGAGTCGCCGACCGGCCGGGTGTACTTCCACGAGATCCCCGGCGGGCAGCTGTCCAACCTCCGGCAGCAGGCCATCGCTCTCGGGCTCGGCGACCGGTTCGAAGCAATCGAGGACACCTACGCCGCCGCGAACCGGATCCTGGGCAACATCGTCAAGGTGACGCCGAGCAGCAAGGTCGTCGGCGACCTCGCCCTCGCCCTCGTCGGTGCCGGCGCCGATCCCGCCGACTTCGAGGCCGACCCCCAGAAGTACGACATCCCCGACTCGGTCATCGGCTTCCTCAACGGCGAGCTCGGCGACCCGCCCGGTGGCTGGCCCGAGCCGTTCCGGACCAAGGCCCTCGCGGGGCGCCAGGCCCGCCCGCGGCTCACCCAGCTGACCGCCGAACAGGAGCAGGCGCTGGCCACCGAGCCGCGGCGCACCCTCAACCAGCTCCTCTTCCCGGGGCCGACCAAGGAGTTCGAAGCCTCCCGGGAGGCCTACGGCGACCTCTCCGTCCTCGGTACCGTCGAGTTCCTCCACGGCCTCGTCCAGGGCGAGGAGTACGAGGTCGACATCGAGCAGGGCAAGCGCCTCATCATCGGGGTCCAGTCCGTCGGCGACGCCGACTCGAAGGGCATGCGGACCGTGATGTGCACGCTCGGCGGGCAGTTCCGCCCGATCCAGGTCCGGGACCGCTCCATCGAGGCTGACGTCAAGTCGGCGGAGAAGGCCGACCCCGCCGCACCGGGGCAGGTCGCTGCCCCGTTCGCCGGTGTCGTCACCCTCACCGTCGCAGTGGGCGACACGGTCGAGGCGGGAGGGGTCGTCGCGACGATCGAGGCGATGAAGATGGAGGCCAACATCACTTCAGCCGCCGGCGGCACGGTGTCGAGGGTGGCGATCGGGGCGCAGCAGCAGGTCGAGGGTGGGGACCTCCTCGTCGTCATCACCTGACCCATCGAAAGAGCAGTTCGTCCCGCCGACCCATCGAAAGAGCAGTTCGTCCCGCCGAGACCCGATCCCGACATGTCCCAAACTGCTCTTTCGATCGGGACTGGGCCCAGCGGCATACGGGATGGGTGGAGAACTGCTCTTTCGACGGCCGTCAGCAGAGAACCGGGAGGGGCTGGTCCTGCGCGAGCGCACCCCGGAAGAGGTCGCCGCTCTCTTCGAGGCGGTCGAGGATGCTGCGGATGGTGAAGCGATCGGGGCGCAGGTCCCGGTCGTCGAGCTCCTCCCAGGTGAGGGGGCGGAGACCGGGGCGCCCGGCGCCGCCCGAGGACTGTAGGGAGCCACGAGAGTCTTGTTCACCGCGTTCTGGGTGTGGTCGAGACGGGCGAGCCCCTGGCGTTGCTGCTTCTGCCACTTCCAGCTGACAAGTTCGGGGTGGATCGCGCCGACGGTCCTCGACACCCGCTCGGCCCACTCCCTGCTCTCGTCGAAGCTCGGACCCCGGGCGATCGGCACCCAGATCTGGATCCCGCGTTTCCCGGTCAGCTTGGGGTAGGCCCTCAGGCCCAGGTGGTCGAGCCGGGACAGCGCCGCCCTGGCCGGCCGGCTCGGGCGTCCGACCGAAATCGCGCTTGCGACGGTATGGCTCGAGGAGCTCGTGCGGGTCCTTCGGCATACCGGTGACCTACCCGGCCGACGACGCCCTCACCACGAACCGGACGAGGACCCGCCGCCGCCTGACCCGCTGAACCCGCCGCCCGAGAACCCCGAGCCGCCGGACGAGCCAGGAGTCGATGTGAACGTCCCGGTCGAGGTCGTCGAGAAGCTCTCCACCCCGTTGGCGATGCTGGTGAAGTCGGGGAAGGCGCTGCCGCTCCAGACGTACCAGCTGGGCATCACGACCGTGCGGCCGACCGCTTCGGCGGCCTGCGCCACCTCGGCGAACGTCCGCGCCCACCGGTCGGCCACGCCGAAGACGACGGCGTAGGGCAGGTAGCGGCTGAAGATGTTGCTCGCCTCCTCGAAGGCGATCTGCCCGGCCTCCGCCGTCGTGAGGTACTCCTTGAAGCCGAGGGACTGGGCGAGCACCGCGGAGCCCTCGGCCGTCTTCGCCGCCATCCGGCCGCCGAGGAACCAGACGATCGCTCCCGCGATGACCAGGCCGACGCCGAGGACTGCCCCACCGCTGAACCCGGCCCCCATGAGGGCTGCCACGGCGCCCTGGCCGTAGAAGAGGATCATGCCCCCGACGACCGCGATGACGACCCCCAAGCCCTGCCACACTCCCCGCTGGAGCTGCGGGGACGACCGGAACCAGTGACGGGTCACCACCTCGTCGTACATGTCGGACTGGATCTTCTTCAGCGTGCTGGCGAAGGTGTTCTTGAGGTCAGACAGCGCCACGACGTCACCGTGGGCCCCGAAGATGCCGTCGAGGAGGCGCCGCTCGAACGGCAGCAGGGTGTCATCGCGAGGCGGGGCGAGCCGGGCGAGGTTCCAGTCCGTTCGTCGGAACACGCCGCCGCCTTCCACCTCCTCGATGCGCAGGTGGCCCCGGACCGCCAGGTCGATGACGGTCGCGGACACGTCGATCGGGTTCGCCCGCTCGTCGAGGATGGTCCCGACGAGGCCCGGTGGGACGCCGGCGGGCGGGTGGAACTGGACGGCGATCGTTCCCGTGCCGCCACGCGTGGTCGGTTGCGCCGGCCCGCCTGCGGCGGAGGGGGTCAGCCCGGGGGTGAGGTCGGCGTAGCGCTCGTCCCGTCCACGGGTCCAGACGAGCACCCCCATGACGGCGAGCGCCAGAACCGGCGCGCCCACCCCGGCGGCGACGGCGGCCCCGTTGGCCGCGGTCGCTGCGCTGCCGCCGTAGCTGGACTCGGCGTTGCCCTCGCGCACGTCCGGCCGTGGGTTCGCGAAGGCGCTGGCCGGGTAGCCGGCGATCACCGTCATCGCCTCCCCGGGCTCAAGGCCCATCGTCGCGAACGTCGTGGGGTCACCGGCGACCGCCTGACACGTCGTGTCGGCTCCGGCCTCCCCCTTGTAACAGGCCACCTGCGTCGACGGCGCCGGCGCTCTGACGACGACGTTGACCCGTTCGCGGGGCGTCAGCTCGTTGCTGCCGAACACGTTGTAGTGGAACTCCACCGTGTCGCCGGCTCCCCCGGTCGCGGCAATCGGGTTGAGGACGTCGTGGAGGGTGTAGCGCAGCTCGTAGACCTGGGTTCCCTCGGTCCACTGGTCGGCGCTGCCGATCCGGATCTCCTTGGCCGCCCCGTTGTCGCTGACCCGGAACGTCGCAGGGGCGCCCGACGGGCTCGACACCTGCACGTCGGTCAGGTCGTAGTAGCGGTACCTGCCAGCCTCGTCGTTGAAGCCCATCCGCACGACGATGTCGCGGAAGATGCCGTGGCGCCGCTCCCCCGCCGGGAACCGCCACGTGATGGTCTCCTCGACGGCGACGCTCCCGTCCGGCTGGAGGTCGTACACCACCGAGAAGCGCTCCATCGCCTCGTCCCCCACGGCATGGGCGCTGCCGGCGGGCAGGACTGCGAGCCAGAACGCCCCGAGCAGCGCGGAGAACACCGTGACGATCCATCGCTGCGTTCGCACCGTCATGCCCCCACAGTCTCGATTCCGGTCGGTCCACTCACGCGGACGGCGGGACAACACCGTAACGTCCTTCGTCGCTCCGGCAGTTTATCCGGGCCGGATCGGGTGGCTCCTAGGCCTGGCGACCGCGGTGCGCCGCGCTCATGGCACGGGCGGTCTCGCGCTGGTCCTGTCGCTCGCGCAGCGCATGGCGCTTGTCGTACTGCTTCTTGCCGGTCGCGATGGCGATCTCGACCTTGGCGCGGCCGTCCTTGAAGTACAGCGCCAGCGGGACGATCGTCCGGCCACTCTCCCGGGTCTTGCCCGAGATCTTCTCCAGCTCGGAGCGGTGGAGCAGCAGCTTGCGCTTGCGCCGTGGTGCGTGGTTGTTCCACGTCCCGTTGAGGTACTCGGGGATGTGGACGTTCTCAAGGTAGAGCTCGTCACCGGTGAACATCGCGAACCCGTCGACGAGCGAGGCCCGCCCCATGCGCAGCGCCTTGACCTCGGTGCCCGAGAGGACGATGCCGGCCTCGAAGGTGTCCTCGATGTGGTAGTCGTGGCGCGCCTTGCGGTTGCTCGCGACGAGCGACCGCCCCTTCTCCTTCGGCACCGGACCGTTCCCTTCACTCCACAGCAGGACGTATGCCGCTGGGCTGGGTCCCGGGGCGACGACGTCAACGCTACCCCGAGGAGGGGTCTCACCCGGACTCGGTTTGCTCAGAGCCAGTTGCGCGGGTTGACCGGAGTGCCGTCCTCGTACACGCCGAAGTGCAGGTGACAGCCGGTGGAGTACCCGGTGGTGCCGCTGTACCCGATGAGCTGCCCCCGTTGGACGCTGCCACCCCACGCGACGATGCTCGACAGGTGGTTGTAGCTGGTCACGAGGTCGATGCCCCGGTGGATGCCGTGGTCGATGAGCACCTGGTTGCCCCAGCCGCTCTCGCGCCACCCGGCGCGGATCACCGAGCCCGGAGCGGCGGCGTACACGGGCGTGCCACAGGCGACGCCCCAGTCCAGGCCGTCGTGGAGCATCCACTTCTGGAGGACGGGGTGCCAGCGCATGCCGAAGCCGGACGTCGTCGGACCGTTGGCCGGGTAGGAGAGGTAGTTGCTCGGCGTGGAACTCTGGACCGGCGCGGGGATCCTCGGGGTGTAGCTTCGACCCGCCCGCGCGGCCGCGGCCGCCTTCGCCCGCTCCGCCCGGATCTTCGCGTCTCGTTCGGCCTTGAGCTTGGCCAGCCGCTTCTGCTCGGCGATCTTGGCCAGCCGGGCCCGCTCCAGGAGCACCGCCTTGAGCCGGGAGGCCTCTCGCTCGGCAGCCGCGAGCTGAGCCTTCTCGTCGGCCCGCTGTTTGCGCAGGTCGCCCGCGTAGGCGGTCTGCTTCGTGTTGAGCGACTCGAGGTCGGCCTTGGCCGCGGACGCGTTCTGCGTCGCCGTCGTGGCGTTGTTCTTGGCCACGACCGCCTGCTCGCGGGCCTGGGTCGCGGCGGCACTCGCGGCCTCCGCGGACTTCAGTGCCTTCTCCGCCTGGATCTTGAGTGCGGCCACCTCACCGCGCACCGAGGTGAGGTACGCCTTCGTGGCCGTGTTGTCGGCGGTCATCGCGGCGAGCTTGTCGATCGTGTCACTCGCGACCGCGCTCGCGGTGTCGGCCATGACCAGCCGGTTCGCGAAGTCCTGGGGAGAGGTGGAGCCGAAGACCATGCCGAGCTGGGACTCGGTCACCGACCCGCCCTGGAAGACCTCGGCTGCATAGGCATCGAGGGCGTCCTGCGACGTCACGAGCTCGCGCCCGCTTCGCTTCAGCTTCTCCGCCGCGCGGGACTCGTTGGCCTGGGCTTCGGCCAGCTTCTGGGCCACGTCGTCGTTGTGGGCGCGCGCCTTTGCCTCCGCGGCGACGGCGCGGGCCTCGGTTGCCTCAGCCTGCGCCTGAGCCTGCTGGGCTCGGGCGAGCGCTGACTGGGCCTGGGCCACCCGCTGTTGGGCGGCGGGGATGGCGGCGCGAGTCCTCTCCAGGTTGACGTAGGCCTTCGCGAGGGCGGCGTTCGTCCCTTCGAGCTGTTGGCCGAGCGCGGCGATGCGGCGGTCGGCCCGCCGCTTCTGGTCCTGGACGTCATCGGCTCGGGCGACCATGCCCCCGACCAGGGACAGAGTGCAGGCGGCAGCCGCTGCGATCGCCGTCCAACGAGTCTTCGCAGTGGGCTTGCTCGACCGTCTCACTCGCCACATATGGATCATTGGTACCACAGGCACCACCCCTAACGGGAGAAGAACGTGAGCAAATTGTGGCGAACTTCGCGTGTCGATGCGTGACAAACCGGAATATTTCTGCCGGAGGTCACACTCTGAGGTACCGGCGGAGCGTCACCCAGGACGTCACGGTGGCCAGGAGGACGACCCCGAGGATGACGATCGGGGCGACCGACAGCACATCCACCTCGCCGATGAACGCGGTGTCCGTCAACGTCGTGCTGAGGAAGCCCACGACTCCGTACTTGACCGTGCCCCACAGCATGACCATCGCCAGCCCGGCGCCGACGACGCTGGCGAGGACCGTCTCCATGACGAACGGGAACCGGATCGTGAAGTTCGAGGCGCCGACGAGGCGCATGATGCCCGTCTCGCGGCGCCGGCTGAACGCGGCCTGCCGGATCGTCGTCGAGATGAGCATCACGGCCGCGAGCACCATCAGGGACGAGAGCGCGATCGCCGACCACGACACGGTGTTCATGAAGGTGAAGAACTTCTCGAGGAGCTTCTTCTGGTCCTGCACGTCGGCCACCCCTGGCATCCCCTTGACCGAGCTCGCCACGATGTCGAACTTGTTCGGGTCAGCGAGGTTGACCCGGTACGAGTCCGCGAAGTAGGACTCCCCCGCGCGCGCCAACGGTGAGTTCTTGTACGTCTCCTTGAACCGCCCGAAGGCCTCGGCGCGGGACTCGTAGAAGATCTCGCTCACGGTGGGTCGGAGCGACTCGAGCTCCTGCTTGATCGTCGCCCGCTGCTCTTCCGACGTGGCCTGGCCGGCACAGTTGGCGTAGCGGGTCTTCTCCGCGCAGAGCAGCACGGTGACCTGGACCCGGTCGTACCAGTAGTCCTTCATGGTGTCGACCTGGCGTTGACCCATCAGGCCGAGGCCGAGGAGGTACATCGAGATCATCGTGACGATGACGACGGAGACCGCCATCGAGAGGTTGCGCCGGAGACCGTTGCCGATCTCGCCGAGGAGGAACTGGAGTCGCATGGCTCGTCTCGATCAGTGGGTGGTGGAACGCTCTGGCTGGCGACGGCGGAAGAGGGGAAACCGCTCGGGCCGCGCGATGGGCGCGTCGGCGTCG
The DNA here is from genome assembly GCF_000184685.1 of Intrasporangium calvum DSM 43043. Taxonomy (NCBI): domain Bacteria; kingdom Bacillati; phylum Actinomycetota; class Actinomycetes; order Micrococcales; family Intrasporangiaceae; genus Intrasporangium; species Intrasporangium calvum. The sequence goes on along the minus strand of NC_014830.1, from coordinate 1,447,928 downwards.
CGGCCGATCGGCGGGAGCTCACCCTCCTCCTCCTCGTACGCCTCCACGGCGTCGAGGGCCTCCGCCTGGAGGGGGTCGGGCAGGTCATCCGGCTGGGCCGGCTCGAGCACGACTCGGGGGATGGAGCCCGTCGTGTAGTCCCCGGTCTCCACGTCGGCGACGAGCAGCCCACGGTCGAGGCGGATCACCCGCTTCTGCATCGCGTTGACCGTCGCGGTGTCGTGAGTGGCCATGACCACCGTCGTGCCGGTGTGGTTGATCCGCTCGAGCAGCTTGACGATCTCGAGGCTGGTGTCCGGGTCGAGGTTGCCGGTCGGCTCGTCCGCGAGCAGGATCGGTGGCCGGTTGACGAACGCCCGCGCGATCGCGACCCGCTGCTGCTCACCGCCGGACAGCTGGTGCGGCAGGCGCTTGCCCATCCCACCGAGCCCGACCAGCTCGAGCGTCTCGGGCACGGTCTGCCGGATCCGCGCCCGCGACGCGCCCAGCACCTGGAGGGCGTAGGCGACGTTCTGGTGGACCGTCTTGTTGGGCAGCAGCCGGAAGTCCTGGAAGACGAAGCCGATCTCCCGGCGCAGGGCGGGCACCTTCCGGTCGGCGAGCAGCCCCAGCTCCCGCCCGGCCACGAGGATGCGTCCGGCGGTCACGTCCTGCTCCTTCATGACCAGCTGGAGGAGCGTCGACTTTCCCGAGCCCGACGTGCCCACGACGAAGACGAACTCGCCGCGGGTGATCTCGAGCGACACGTCGTCGAGGGCGGGCCGCTGTGTCCGTGGGTACGTCTTCGTGACGTTCTCGAAGAGGATCATCGCCAGTTCCCTGGACCTCACTCGTCGGGGACAAAGGGTGCCGAACGCGGAGCCAGCGTTGCGCTGGGACCGGGCTCAGCGGCATACGGCATGGTCCGCAGCCGTCTCCGAGGCTACGGGCCGACGGCCCGAATCGTGGGCACCCGGCCGGCCGGGCGTGGCGTGCCGCGCCTCCGGGGGCTCAGACCGCAGCCTTCTTCTGGGCGATCTGCCAGCGGATGCCGGCCTCGATGAACCCGTCGATGTCGCCGTCGAAGACCGCTGCCGGGTTGCCCGTCTCAAAGTCCGTCCGGAGGTCCTTGACCATCTGGTACGGGTTGAGGACGTAGGAGCGCATCTGGTCGCCCCAGCTCGCCTTGACGTCGCCCGCCATCTCCTTCTTGACCGCGGCTTCCTCCGCCTTGCGCTGCAGGAGCAGCCGCGACTGGAGGACCCGGAGGGCGGCGGCGCGGTTCTGGATCTGCGACTTCTCGTTCTGCATCGACACGACGATGCCGGTGGGGAGGTGCGTCATGCGCACGGCGGAGTCGGTCGTGTTGACGCTCTGGCCCCCCGGTCCCGACGATCGGAACACGTCGATCTTCAGCTCGTTCTCGGGGATCTCGATCGAGTCGTCGGACTCGATGAGCGGGATGACCTCCACCGCGGCGAAGCTCGTCTGGCGGCGGCCCTGGTTGTCGAACGGGCTGATCCGCACCAGGCGGTGGGTGCCACCCTCCACGTTGAGGTGCCCGAACGCGTAGGGGACGTTGACCTCGAAGGTCGCCGACTTGAGCCCTGCCTCCTCGGCGTAGGAGGTGTCCATCACCTTGGTCGGGTAGCCGTGCCGCTCGGCCCAGCGGAGGTACATCCGCATCAGCATCTCGGCGAAGTCGGCGGCGTCGACACCGCCGGCCCCGGCCCGGATCGTGACGACGGCCTCCCGCTCGTCGTACTCGCCGGACAGGAGCGTGCGGACCTCGAGCTCCCCGAGGTCCTTCTTGATCTTGGCGAGGTCGCGCAGGGCCTCGTCCATGGTGTCCTGGTCGGACTCCTCGGTGGCCATCTCGACGAGGGTCTCGAGGTCGTTGATGCGACTGTCCATGCTGAGCACCCGGTCACGCTCTGCGTTGGCTCGGGAGAGCGCCGACGTGACCTGCTGCGCCTTGTCCTGGTCGTCCCAGAGGTTCGGCTCGGAGGCCTGCCGCTCGAGCTCGACGATCTGCTTGGCGAGCACGTCGAGGTCCGTGACCCCGCGCACGGAGTCCATCGTCGCCCGCAGGTCCTTGATCTCTTGCGTGAAGTCAACAGCCACGATGGAACAGCCTACGTCAGTTCATCCGGATGGCCGTATGCCGCTGGGCTCGCTCCCCGGGGCCGCCGCCGGAGCGAGGTGGCTGAGCCGGGCCCACGCATCCTGGCTCGTCCCCTCCGTCGGCCGCGCTCTGACGGTTGGTCGTTCTGATGGTTGGTGGGTATGGGACGGGCGCGCTTGGGCTGCAAAGGGGTCGGAGGCCAACGGCACGCCGGTCCCGGCCCGCGCACGCGTCACCGACGGGGTGGCGCGCCCTCCCCACGAAAGGTGACCATGGCCGTCCGTCGCAGGTCCCGCGCCAGCATCAGCACCATCGTTGTCGTCATCTGGCTGCTCATCGGCGTGCTAGCCGCCGTCCAGAGGGGCTACTTCGGCTCTGCGGAGCCCAGCTGCAGCAGGATCGGCAGCGCCGCCCTGACGATCATCACGGGACCCCTGAACTATCTGGGGCTGGACCCCGAGATCGGCTGCTCGGTGCCACAGCCGTCGGAGTAGCCGGAGCAGCCGGAGCAGCCGGATCCCGGCGCCGGCCCGGGCGCGGGCTGCCCATGGAGCAAGCCCGCGCCCGGTTGACCGGCGGTCAGCTGACGGGTGCACGCGCCCGGGAGGTCACGGTGACCGTGACGCCGCCGCCCAGCGACTCGAGGATCCAACCGGTCATGGGCAGCGCGGCCCTGCCCCGCAGCGTCACTTCGGCGGTGCGCCCGTCCCTGCTGCCGGTCGCGGCGACCAGCGACCACTCCGTGATCCCGGGCGGGGTGGGAGTCCGCGCGAGGTGCTCCTGGGCTGCCGCTCTGACGGACGCATCGGTCAGGACGAGCGGTCCGGCGACTCCTCCGCGGTAGACGGCCGTGGCGTCGAGGGCGTCCGCGGCGTCGAGCGCGACGGCGTCGGCGGTGTCGAGCAGGCGCATCCGCGCCAGCTGAGCTGCCGTCACATCCACCGCCCCGAGGATGAAGACGAGGACGATGACGAACAGTCCGAGGATGAGGACGGCGATCTGACCGTCCTCACCCGACACCATGCGGGTTCGCGACGAAGAGCTGAAGAGCCGGCTCATCGGGCCACGTACGTGTCGACGGCCGCCACGTGGGTCGACGAGATGGAGACCGATGCCGGCAGGCTCCCCGCGACGACGTCGGGCACCAGCGGCAGGTGCACCTCGATCGCCGCGGTCGACGTCACCACGCCGTCAGGGCGCAGGCACGGGGTGCCGTCGCACTGCACCACCAGGGTCGCACCCTCGTCGAAGCCGAAGTCCGCAAAGGCGATTCGCGCCGCATCGGCGGCCCGGCCCCGGGCCTCCTCGTCGTCCGCTCCGGTGACGAACGCGCGTCCCGCCTCACGGCCGGCCAGTGAGGCCGAGAAGGTTGCCGCCTGGATCCGGGCGAGGGTGAGCACGAGGTAGGTCAACGGAAGCAGCAGCAGGACGCCGAGGAAGATGAACTCGACGATGGCTCGGCCGTCGTCGCCGACCTTCTCGTCGCCGTGGGCCCGATCCGGCGCCCCGCGCCGGGAGCGCATCATCGGGACCCCGCGCCCGCAGGTCCCGAGACCTGGGTCTCGCTGAAGGCGCGGCCACTCACGGTGAGACCGCCGGCGGGACCGATCGGACCGATCAGCGGCAACGGCGCCGTGACCGTCACGACGACCACCTGGACGCCCTCCATCGTGCGGGCCACGCCCGCCGACACGTCCTGTGCGAAGGACGCGTTGAGGGACGCCGCGATCAGACCCTCGGCCCGGAAAGCCCCGTCATCGGGCGAGGCATCCATTCGGGCGCCGAACCGGGCACCCTCCGACGCGGCGGAGATCAACGTGTTTCGGATGTAAAGGGCGACGGCGAGCTGGAGAACCGCGAGGACGACGAAGAGCAGCAGCGCAGACACCATGACGAACTCGGCGATCGCTGACCCGTCGTCGGTACCGCCGGCATCCCCTCTCGGCAACCGGTCAGTGAGGCGCAACGGCTCAGCCGCCGCTGGGACCGCTGACACTGCTGATCGCGTTGGTGAAGAGCGACTCGAGCTGGTCTCCCGCCACCCCCCAGAGCAGCGTGACCAGACCCGCCGTCATGATCGTGATCAGGACCCAGCCGGGAACGTCACCGCGGTCCCTGGGCCCGCTCAAGGCGGCCGTGACCCTGTGGACCGCCCGCTTGGTGAGGTGACTGATCGTCGGCGTCAGATGCGTGCTCATCGTGAGATCTCCTGTTTCCCTGTGGTGTTGAGGTCGTTCAGTCAGCGGGCGGTCACAGCTCGAACCGAAGGAAGCTGAGGCCCGGGTAGATGGCGAAGAGGACCGTCACGGGCAGGATGAGGAAGACCACGGGAACCATCATCACGATCTCGCGCTTGCCACCCTGTTCCATGAGCACCCGGCGCCCGTCCTCTCTAACGTCCTGTGCCTGGGCACGGAGCACGTCCGCCAGCGGGGTGCCTCGCTCGACGGCGACGACGATGCCGTCGACGAAGCGACTGAGGCTGGGCAGTCCGGTGCGGTCGGCCAGTCCCTGGAGTGCGGTGGGCAGGTTCGCTCCCGCCCGCGCATCGGCGAGGCAGCGGCGCAGTTCGTCGGCGAGCTCGCCGTCCGACAGTCTGCAGACGCGCTCGAGCGCACCGGTGGCCCCTTCGCCAGCGCTCACGGCCAGCGCGAGCAGCTCTGCGACCGTGGGGAACTCGGCTAGCATCCGCTGCTCCCGGCGTCGAGCCGCACGGCTCAACGAATAGTCGCGCAGGACTGCTCCGACGGCGACGCCGATGACGGTGAGCAGAACGAGCATCGGCACCGAGAAGCTCCGCTTGGACACCGCAAGGACACCCGAGCCCAGGAGCCCGAGAGCCGCGCCGCCCGTGGCCCAGAGAACCTGCTCGGCCCGGAACCGTTCGAGGTCGGCGCCGCGACCGGCGCGCAGCTGCCTTCGCACCACGGATGGTCCGCCTCCGAGGACCCGTTCGAAACCCGCTCCCAGGCTGCGCAGGTACGGAGCGAGCAGATCCCCCAGCCCGAAGATCGTCAGTGTCGACGGCCCGCTGCCAAGCAGGCGCGACGGCATCGGGGCGTCCCGCAGGTAGGGCGCGAGCCGCTGCTCCAAGGTCGCCCTCCGGCGCCACGGCAGGCCGGCACCGATGAGGGACAGACCCGCGAGCATGGCGACCCCCACGGCCGCTCCGGCCCAGGACCACCCGACGCTCACCGCAGCACCCGTTCCTCGTCGGGGAGCCGACCGATCCAGACCATCAGCCGGTAGGCGACGATGCACAAGCCGGCTCCGAATGCGAGAACCAGCCACCCGGTCGGTGTGGCGTACGCCTGGAGGGAGCCACCCCGGAGGGCCAACATGGCCAGGACCACCCACGGTGCGGCAACCGCGAGCCGGGCAGCGTTGATGGTCCAGCTCTGGCGCGCCTCGAGCTCGGCCCGGGTCCGAGCGTCCTCGCGCAGGAACGCGGACAGGGTCCGGAGCAGGCGTCCGAGGTCGCTGCCACCGACCTCCCGGGCGATCCGCAGCGACTCGATCAGTCGGTCGGCCACCGGGTCACTCATCGCGTCCTTCAGCCGGTCGAGGCAGTCGTGGAACCGGCCGGTCGCGCGATAGTCCTCGGCGAAACGCGCGAAGGGGGGACGGAGCTCCTCGGGTCCTCGGACGGCCAGCTGGGCGAGGGCCTCAGGCAAGGCCAGGCCGGCGCGCACTCCGGAGGTGATGTTGTCGACCGCGTCCGGCCAGAGATCGCGGAGCTTGCCGCGCCGCTTGCGGGCGCGCATCCGGATGAGGGAGATGGGCGACGCGGCGGCAATCGCCCCGAAGCACAACGCGATCGGCACGACAGCCGTGAGAAGCATGAACAGGAGGAAGGCGAGGACGAAGAGGACCACCGAGCCGACCAGCACGTTGGTGGGCGTGACGGTGGGATAGCCGGCCTGGCGGAGGTGGTCACGCAGGTCCTCGACGAGGCCGGACCGTCGCCCGACACGTGCTGCACCCGGCCCGGCTGACTGGGGCCAGAACGACCAGTAGATGCAGAACACCCCGGCACCGAGGACAAGGCCCACGACGAGGGGCGACATCACGCACCCCGCTGAGCGAGCAGGGCAGTGACGTCGTAGCCGGCCCGGTCGAAGGCCTCCCGGTGGGGCGGGAAGCCGTCGGCCCGCTGCAGCATCCCACCGCGGCTCACGAAGAGGTCGGCAACCTCGATGACGTCGCCCTCCGCCCGGCCCGGAACCGCCACGATCTCTCTCACCCGCCGTCGCCCGTCCCGCTCGAGCGCAACGTGGACGACGAGGTCGACCGACGAGGCGACCGTGGGCACGACGAAGCGGCTGGACACGTTGTCCCCGGCCAGGAGCGGGAGGGTGCACATCTTGGTGACGGCCTCCCGAGCGCTGTTGGCGTGCAGGGTGCACATCCCCGGCACGCCGCTGTTCAGGGCGATGAGAAGGTCGAGACTCTCCTCCTGGCGCACCTCACCGACGATGATGCGCGAGGGGCGCATCCGCAGCGCCTCCTTGACGAGCCGGCGCAGCGGGACCTCACCGGTTCCTTCGAGGCTCGGCTGGCGGCACTGCATCGACGCGACGTCGCGGAGTGGGATCTTCAGCTCGAAGACCTCTTCGCAGGTGATGACGCGCTCCCGGGGCGGGATGGCTGCGGCGAGGCAGTTGAGCAAGGTGGTCTTGCCGGCCTGCGTGCCGCCGGCCACGAGGATGTTCAGCCCGCTCGAGACAGCCGCCGCAAGGAAGTCGGCCGCCTGCTTGGTGACCGAGCCGAGGCGGACCAGGTCGTCGAGGTGGTCCGCCTTGACGACGAACTTGCGGACGTTGACCTGCCAGTGCAGCCTGCTGATGTCGGGGATCACGACGTGCAGACGGGACCCGTCCGGCAAGGTCGCGTCCACGAAGGGTGAGCTGAGGTCCACGCGACGACCGCTCGTCTTGAGCATCCGTTCGACGAGGTCCCGAACCTCTTCGGAGGTGAGGATCGTCGGCGTCAGCTCGGCCACGCCACCGCGAGCGACGAACACCTTGCTCGGTTCGTTGATCCAGATCTCCTCGACCGCGGGGTCGTCGAAGTACTGCTGCAGCGGCCCATAGCCGGCCACGACAGCCAGGATCGAGTGGACGGCGGCCTTCGTGTCCCCGAGCTGGGGCAGGCCGCCGTGCAGCGACCGCTCGTCGTAGTCGTGCACGGCGTCCTGAACGAGCCGCTGCACCTCCCGGGTGTCCCGGGAGGGATCGAGCCCGGTTCGCCGGATGAGCTCACGCACCTCGCCCTCGACGTGGCGCACCGCTTGCTGAGTCGACACCTGCTCCCCCTGACTCGACTGCTGACATCTAATCCTGACCCGAAATGCCCGATTCGTCGCGTCGAAACCATGGCGCCAGATCGACTCCGAACCAGCTGGACGAACGTGAACTGTGGAAAACGTAGTCCAGGGCGAGCAAACCGGGTCCAACACCAACGATGGAGAGCGGGTTCGCGGGCCCGGCAGCCTGTGGAGAACTCCGGCTCGCGGGAGGCGTGGTCGGCCAGAGTGGAGAGTCCGCGGGTGGCGGAGTGGTCGGAGCGAGGGAGCGGGATGAGACTTCGGATGGGGCTGGTGGACCCCAGCACCGCCAGGGTGCGAGACGTCGTCATCGACACCGACGAGAACGGAGACACCCCGGGCGAGCATCCCGTCACCTTCAAAGAGGTGCGCCCGAGGCTCGCGGAACTGCTCCACCGGAGACCCGGCACATTCTTCATCGACGGCCACCCCGTCACGGACGAGGCGGTCCTCGGCGAGGGACGGCTCATTCGGGGTGCGTTGCTGCGCGCGGATGACGAGGCGCGTGACGCCGCCCCGGGGGAAGTCCTCCCACCTGGGCTCGTCCAGGTGCACGTCGTGGGCGGCCCCGGGGCCGGGCGAGTCATCCACCTGGCACGCGGCGAGCACGTCGTGGGCCGAGCCACGTCGAGCGGGGTCCGTCTGGACGACCATGGCGTGTCGCGAGCCCATGCCTCGATCACCATCGACGACGCGGGCATCCGGCTGCGCGAGCTCGAGGCGACCAACCCCACCTACGTGGATGAGGCACGGGTCCCGCCCGATGGTGCAGCGCTCAGCGTCGGCGACCGGATCAGGGTTGCGTCGACCACCCTCGTCCTGAGACGCCCAGACACGACGCCTGCCGCGAGCGAGTGCTCGCGGGGCTCCGTCCGGGTCAACCGCCGGCCGCGCTTCACACCGCACACCGAGCCGGTGACGATCCGCTTTCCCGAGCGACCCACACGCCCCCCGGCCACCCGTGCTCCTGTCCTCGCCGCCCTGGCCCCCCTGGCCATCTCGGTGGCGCTGGCCGCCGCACTTCGCTCTCCCGTGATGCTCCTGTTCGCCCTGATGTCTCCGGTCATGCTCCTGACGCAGTGGTGGGGCGACCGCCGGCACGGGCGGGTGTCCCACCGATCCCAGCTGGCCGACCATGCTCGCCTGACCGCGGAGGCCGAGAGCCTGCTGGACGACGCACTGGCCGCAGAGCGCGAAGCGCGCCATGACGAGCAGCCGGACCTGGCCCTCGTCGCCTCCGTCGCCACCCATCGGGACGCTCGCCTGTGGGAGCGGCGGACCGGCGACACCGACCACCTCGTCCTGCGGGTCGGCACCGCTCGACAGGCGGCGAGGACGCGAGTCGAGGCCCCAGACGAGTCCCGCGCCGACCCGACGGTGCCCGACGTCCCGGTCGTCCTCGACCTGGGCGTCGGCGTCATCGGGGTCGCTGGTCCCCGCGCCAGGACGCGGGCTGCCGTGAGCAGCCTCGTCGCCCAGGCTTCGGTCTGGCACTCTCCACGCTCAACGCGGGTCGTCATCATCTCGGCCGCACCCGACGCGGAACGGGACTGGGCCTGGGCGACCTGGCTCCCCCACGCCGCCGGCCCGCCGAGCGGACCCGTTGCCCTGGTGGCCTCAGTGGATGACGAGGCGGCCGTGGTGGCACGGGTCGCCGAGCTGCTGACGGTGATCGACTCGCGGACCCGACCTGCGAACGGCGTCGGCGTGCAGGCGCGTGCGGTCCCGCGCTTCCTCGTCGTCCTCGATGGCGCCGCGGAGCTGCGCGGACGGGCGGGCATCGCAGCGATCCTCGAAGCCGCCCCGAGCGCCGGGGTGCACGTCGTGGCCCTGGACGAGACGGCTGAGCGGCTCCCCGCGGAATGCCGGGCCCAGCTGGTCCTCGACGAGGGGCCCGCTCCCCGAGCCGAGCTCCACCTCGACGACGCGACGATCCGGGACATCGTCCCCGACCTGCCGCACCCGGCGTGGGTCGGTTCCCTCGCCCGGTCGCTGGCGCCGCTCGAGGACGTGACTCCCGAAACCGGCTCCAGTGCCCTTCCTGACGCCATCACCCTCGCTGCGGCCCACGCGCTCACTGGCCACGAGCCGACGCAGGCCCCTGTTCTCGTCCAGCTGTGGTCGACCTCCGACGGCCGCCCTCGCGCCGTGCTCGGCGTCGCCCAGGACGGGCCCTTCGTCGTCGACCTCGCGCAGGACGGGCCACACTGCCTCGTCGGGGGCACCACGGGATCGGGCAAGTCCGAGCTCCTGCAGACCTTGGTCGTGGGGCTCGCCGTCAGCACCCCTCCGGACGAGCTGGCGTTCGTGCTCGTCGACTACAAGGGCGGTTCCGCGTTCAAGGAGTGCGCCCAGCTGCCACACTGCCTCGGCGTCGTCACCGACCTCGACGAGCACCTCACCCGGCGAGCGCTCGAGTCGCTCGGGGCCGAGGTCAAGCGGCGCGAGGCCCTCCTGGCCGAGGCGGGCGCAAAGGACCTCGACGACTACCGTCGGGTCCGTTCCCAGAGGGGCGAGCTGGAGCCGTTGGCCCGGCTCGTCATCGTCGTCGACGAGTTCAAGATGCTGGCGGACGAGCTGCCCGACTTCGTCGACGGACTCGTGCGGATCGCCGCCGTGGGCCGCTCTCTCGGGGTGCACTTGGTGCTCGCCACCCAACGGCCCGCGGGCATCATCACCGGTGACATGCGAGCGAACGTCTCGCTCCGGATCGCCCTCCGGGTCAGGGATCGCAGCGACAGCGACGACGTCATCGAGAGCCCGGTGGCGGCGGCGGTCAGCGACCAGACGCCGGGGCGCGCGTGGGTCCGCACGGGCGGGGGCCGCCTGTCCGAAGTCCAGACCGCCTTCGCGGGTGCGTCGACCTCGCCGTGCCGCCCGACCCAGCCGCATCTCGTGTCGGTCCGGGAGCTGACCTGGGCCGACCTCGCCAGGCCTCTCACGGTCGACCGGCCGGCCGGCGCGGACACCGGTTCGAGCGAGCTGCAGGCCGTCGTGGCCGCTGCCAAGCAGGCCGCCGCGGCGCTGGGCGTGGTGGGCCCGCCCTCTCCGTGGCTGCCTCCCCTGCCGGCGTCGCTCTCCCGTTCCACCCTCACGGGGGACCGTCCGGCCGGCGCCGTCGCCCTCGGGCTCGAGGACGCCCCCGCTCTCCAGGCCCAGATGCCCTACACCTGGCACCCGGTGAGCGACGGGAACCTCGCGATCGCCGGCGGGGCGAGAACCGGTCGGACCACGACCGCCAGGGCACTCGCCGTCGGCCTCGCCGAGCACTGGCCACCCACACAGCTCCATCTGCACGTCATCGAGGGAACGCCCGGCTCACTCCGCGACCTCGCCTCCCTCCCGCACGTCGGCTCCGTCACGAGCACCGCCGACCCCGCTCTGGCCGCGCGTGTCATCGCACGCCTCACCGATGCGACGACACGTGGGCACCAGCTGCCGGACGATCCCGCCGGCACCGGGTCGCCGACGACCAGCGACGACAGACGTTGCCACACGGTTCTCCTCGTCGACGGCTGGGAGTCCGTCGAGGACGCCTTCGAGGCGGTGGACCACGGAGCTCCGGCGGAGGCGCTGCTGCGCCTCGCGCGGGACGGCATGGCAGCGGGCCTGCGCCTCGTCGTCACGGGCGGCCGGGGGCTCATCTCCGGCCGGGTCTCCAGCCTCGTCCAGCACCGCCTCGTGCTGCCCATGACAGACCCGATCGACCTCACCCTGGCCGGGCTGTCGCCGGAGCTGGCCCAAGGGCACCACGGCGTGGGCCGGGCCATCGACGTCGCAACCGGCCACCAGGTCCAGCTGGCGCACGTCGGCGCCGACCCCGAGAGCGGGGCACAGGTTCGCACCACCGTGGCCGTCGCCGAGCGGCTGCGGGCGGGCCTCTGGCGCGACAGCGCAGTCGGTGCTGCCGGTGCTGCCGGTGGCCTTCCGTGGCGGGTGGCCCCACTCCCCCACGCGGTGGCCTGGAACGACCTGCCCCCGGCCGGACCCGACTGGCTGGTCCTCGGGCTGGGCGGGGACGACGCGCGACCCCTCGGTTTCGAGGCGGGCTGGGTCGGGCGCCGCGCCCTCGTCGTCGGGGGCCCGCGCAGCGGGCGCAGCACCGTCCTGGCGACGATGGCTCGGCAGCTGGCCGACGCTGGGCGCCCCACCGTCGTGGTCGCCACCCGGCGCACGCCGCTGAGCTGGCTGGCCGGCACACCCCAGTTCCACCTCGTGTCGGCCCAGGACGGAGGGCGACTGCGTCAGCTGCGCGAGGCTCACCCTGACCTGTCCGTCCTCGTCGACGATGCCGAGGGGCTCGACGGCAGCCCGGCTGAGCCAGTGGTCCTGGAGGTGGCGCACGACCTCGGACACCCCAGCTCTTGGTGCGTCGCGGCGGTCGACGCCCGACGCGCGGCGAGCCTCTACCGCGGGGTCGTTCCCGAGCTCGCCCGGCACGCCACCGGCGTGGTCCTGTCACCGGTCTCCCCGAACGACGGCGACGTCCTCGGCATCCGGGTGGAGATCGCACGACATCGGCTCCCCGGCCGCGGCGTCATCGTGCTCGACGGAGCTACCCTCCCGATCCAGGTGGCCGACCCACGACTGCCGCCAGACCCGCGGTCCGACCTCGGCAGGTCGACGAAAGACCGAGCGGACACGGGTTGTTCACCACCTGGCGACTCGGTGCCCCCCGGTCCTGTCCCCCGGGATCGGTAGCGTCCCAAGCGCGCCCACCGGCGGCCCGGTGCAGACTCGTGGGCCCGGTGGCCAGGGGGCGCCGGGCCCACGTAGCCGCCGGGTGAGGGGGGCGCCCTCAGCAGATCCCCACTCCGATGGGGCCGTATGCCGCTGGGCTCAGCGGGCGCGGACCGGCAGATGGGTGCGCGGTGCCATCCGCGGACCACGCCGGGGCCTGCGGTGACCGGCCAGCGCGAGGAGCTGCTGCACGCGGTACCGGTGGCCGACGTAAGGTTCGAGCAGCTCGGCCATCCCGGCGTCGTCCACGGGCGTGCCGAGGAGTGCCCAGCCGACGTCCTTGGCGACGTGGTAGTCGCCGAAGCTGACCGCATCGGCGTCTCCCAGTGCTCGTTGGGCGACCTCGGCGGCCGTCCAGACACCGACACCCGGCAACGCCCGGAGGCGAGATCGGGCGCGGTCCAGCGGGAGGTCCACGCACTGCTCCAACCTGCCTGCCACGTGGGCGGCTCCGACCAGGGTGCGCGACCGGGCCCCGTCGACGGAGGCCTGCAGCCAGGCCCAGGACGGGATCCTCGCCCAGTCGGCGGGCGCCGGCGGGACCCAGAGCGCGTCACCGAGCGGACCCGGCGCAGGTTGGCCGTAGCGACGCACGAGCCGCCGGTATCCCGAGAAGGCCTCCTGCCCGGTCACCTTCTGCTCGACGACGGCCGGTGCGAGCGCGTCCATGACGAGAGCCGAACGGGGCACCCGCCAGTGCGCGAAGCGGCGCCACGCATCGGCGATGACGGGGTGGTGTGGCGTGAAGCCCGAGACGTCGTCGGCGGCGCCCAGCAGGTCAGGGACCGACTCGAGGAGCCACTCCGCCCCAGCACCCCACGCTGTGCACTCGACCGCGGAGCCGGCTGAGCGGCATACGACCTGGAGGGTGCCCGGCCCCGCCGGTGTCCGAGCCGCTCTGGTGAAGGAGCCGTCCGCCCCCCAACGGCTGGTCGGGTCCCCCGCGCCTCGCTGGAAAGCGGAGAGCTGCGCACGGAGGTTGATCTCCCGATCGACCCTCCAGACGCGCACCTTCACTTCGGTCACGGGGACAGTCTCGCCTACACTCGACCCCGGTCGTTGAATGCGACCCGACCCCTGAGCCCCTGCCCCGCCCAGCCCGACCCCCGGAACGAGGAACGATGGCCCGCGACACGAGCCGAGAACGACGCGAGCGCGTCGCCGCCATGCAGGCCAAGGCCAAGCAGTCCGAGCGCCGACGCTTCCTGCTCGTCGTCGGTGCAGTGGTGCTCGTCATCGCCCTCATCGGCGGGGCGGTGGCGTGGGCGATCATGGGCGAGCAGAGCAAGAAGGACGCCGCGCTCCAGGGGATGGCGGGCGATGTCGCTGCCGCGGCGTGCGACCCGGTCATCGACGACCCGGCCACCGGCTCGTCCGACCACGTCGGGCCGGGCACGTCGGTCGCGGACACCGAGCGGGTCGAGTACGACACGGCGCCCCCCGCGAGCGGCCAGCACTTCGCCCAGCCCGCCCTCTCGGAGCGCCGGGTCTACACCGTCGCGGACGCTCCCGAGGTCGAGGCCCTCGTGCACAACCTCGAGCACGGCTACACGGTCCTCTGGTACGACCCGTCCGTCGAGCAGAGCCAGGCGTCGCAGTTCGCAGCCCTGGCCGAGCGGGTCAACGCGATGCCCGAGTCGCAGAACAAGTTCATCATCACGCCATGGGACACGACGCGGGGCGCCTTCCCCGAGGGCAAGAAGTACGCGCTGACCCACTGGGCTGCTGACGTCGACCTCCAGACCGGCAAGGTCGGCGAGCAGAGCGGCAAGCGCCAGTACTGCGGCGGCCTCAACGTCACGGTGGTCGAGGACTTCGTCAAGAAGTTCCCGTGGTCCTCTGCGCCCGAGCCCGGCGCGGCGTGACCAGCGTGGACGACTACCTCCCCAGCCCGTCCGACTGGGTGCGGCATCAGGTCGAGCAGATCGCGGAGACCGGGACGACCGCCTCGGTCGACATCCTCGGTCGCCCCGTCGTGCTCGTGACGATGCGCGGCGCACGGACCGGGGCCGTCCGGAAGGTGCCGCTCATGCGCGTCGAGCGGGACGGCGTCTACGCCGCGGTCGCGAGCCAGGGCGGCCGACCGGACCACCCGCAGTGGTACCACAACCTGCGCGCCCACCCGGAGGTGGAGCTGCAGGACGGCACCGACAGGTTCCGGGCCCACGCCCGTGAGCTCGGACCCGAGGAGCGCGCCGAGTGGTGGCCCGTCTGCGTCGCCGCCTTCCCGCCCTACGCCCAGTACCAGGAGAAGACGGATCGGGTCATCCCGGTCTTCCTCCTCGAGCGGGTCTAGACCGTCGAGACGTGGCCCGAGGTGATCGTCGACTCCTGGTGGTCGCGCGTCACCTCGAACCGAGCTGCGCGTCCGGGGCCCGTTCGCGCCGCTCGCTGACGAGGTCGTGGGAGCGGGCGTAGAACCAGCCGACGAGGGCGGCTGCCACGTCGAGGATGGTGACGATGAAGCGCGACATGATCGCCACCGCCGCCGCTGCCGGCGTCGGGATCGCCGCGGAGAGGATGAGGGTGAGCAGCCCTTCGCGAGCGCCCAGACCGGCCGGCAGGACGATGAGGAGCATGCCGAGGGACACCGAGAGCGCATAGCCGGTCAACGCCGCCGTCGAGAGGTCGGGGTGCGGGGCATCTCCGGCGACCGCGGCCGCGAGCAGCCAGGTGTGCGCCCCGAAGCAGAGCCACACGAGCACGAAGGTGGCCACGGCCTTGAGAACCGCTCGCGCCGACAGGTCGTGCTCGAGTGGGGGTCGGCGGATCAGCCGGAGCATCGTGGCGATCGACCAGTTGAGCAGCCGGGGCACGAGCAGCACGACGACGAGGGGCGCCGCGAGCACCAGCCACCAAGGGAACCCGCCGGAGGTCTGGCGCAGGAGGAACCCGACGGATGGCAGCCCGACGAGCAGCCCGGTGAGCAGGGCGAAGCCGAGGGCCAGCAGCCCCGTCACCGCGGTCCTCCGCCGAGGCACGCGCAGGTGGGCGGCGATGTCGGCCTGCACGAGCACCGACCAGAGCGACCCGGGGAGGTACTTGCCGAGCTGGCCCACGAAGTAGACGCCGGAGGCGGGAGCCACATGCAGGTCCGAGCCGAGGTCGCGCAGGATGATGCGCCACCCGAGCATGGTCAGCCACGTGCCGACCGCCGCGGCCAACGTCGACCACGCGAAGGTCACCACCGAGACCTTGCCGAGGTGCACGGAGACGTCCCCCCAGTTGCGGGCGACCGCGTAGACCACTGCCGCGAGCGTGACGACTGCGACGAGGACGCGGAGCCCCATGAGGAGTCGCCCGCGGGACACTCAGCGCCTCCTCAACGTCAGCCGGACGAGGCCGTATGCCGCTGAGTCGGCTCGCGCTCGCGCGCCGGCTTCGCGCATGCGCGCGTTGACGTCGCCGTCGAGGTCGCCGACGAGGACGAAGCCGAGGTCGTGGGCCCGCGCGAGGATGCCGCGGACGTCTGCAGGCCCGACCGCCCCGGGGGCGGACGGCGGCCCGATCGGGATCGTGACGATGAGCAGACCACCGGAGCGGAGTGCCCATGACGCCTGTTCGAGGACGTGGTCGACGTCGGTGCCGTCGCAGCCCCGGGGGTGGATCCGCACGATGACGTCGAGGGAGCCGGTGTCGACGTCGAGGGCTGCCACGCTCGGCTCCGAACCGGTGAAGTCGATCTCGACGGGAGCGAAGCCGATGGCCCTGGCCCAGCGCGACAACACCGACCGGGTCCCGGTCTCGTCGACGATGATGGCGCTTCGACGGCCGTCGTCGCGGACCCGCAGGATCGCGGCGAGCGCGCCGAGCGCCGCCCACGCCTCGACCTTGTCCAGCGACAGCGGCAGGCCGAGCCGACGGGCCAGTCGGCGGGCCTCCTCGGCTTCGAGCGGGTCGCTGAGGACGTCGGTCGGCAGGACCCAGTCCGGCAGGTCGGACCGGTCCAACGCGACGACGGGCCGACGCGACCGGATGCCGGCCCGCAGTCCCCCCGCGAGCCGCGAGCCGGCCGCGCGGACGCCGGCGGCCACGGCCAGGTGCGGTGCTCGCGGGGCGGCGGCCGAGTGGGATCCTCCGCGCCAGCCGGGAACCGACGACCGTTCGTCATCCGCGGCGAGCGCCTCGATCGTGCCGAGGTAGTTGGCCCAGGGCCCGGACAGGTCGGGGGTCTGCACCCCCTCGGCCAACCGGGCACGAACCTCGGGATCCCGGAGCCGCCGCAACGCCCCGGCGAGCGCCCGCTCGTCCTCGGGGGGCACGAGCAGTCCGTTGACCCCGTCCTCGATCTGGCCCGAGAACGGTGCGATGTCCGAGGCGAGCACGGGTAGGCCGTGGGCGTGTCCGAGGATGACGTTCTGCGAGGCCGTGGCCGACCGGTAGGGCAGCGTGAGGACGTCGTGGTCGGCGAGGAGCGCCGCGAGCTCGTCGGCCGGCACGTATCCCTCGCGCAGCTCGACGCGTCCGGCGAGGCGCGGGTCGGTCACGAGCCGCCCGATGACCTCTCGCTGGGAGGGCCAGACCTCGCCGGCGATCGTCAGGCTGACGTCGGGCACGTCCAGCATGGCCCGCAAGAGGACGTCGATGCCCTTGTACTCGCGGATCAGACCGAGCGCGAGCAGTCGGGTCGGTCCGCTGCGTTGGCCTCGGGAGATCGGCTCACCGCCGGGCAGGTGCGGCGGGAGGTCGGCCACCGACACCCGGCGCGCACCGAGCTCGTGGGCGAGGGTGGCCTGGTCGGCGCTGTGGACCAGGATCGCGTCGACCTTGGCGAGGAACATCCTCATGAGGGGGGTGTCACCCGGCCGCGACTCGTGCGGGAGCACGTTGTGGCACACGACGATCGACTGGGGGCGTGGGCTCGGGACACCCGGGAGGCCCGGGAGGCCCGGGACACCCGGGAGAGCCCCGGCTGCGTGGAGCAGCGCGAGGTGGGCCGGGACGACGGGTGGCATCACGTGGACGACGAGCACGGCGTCGACATCACGGAGCCGGCGACCGGCGCGGACCCACGTGTCGGGACGGGCCCAGCTCAGGGCGCGCACGGTCCGGGGATAGGGAGGCACCTCTGGCGCGCCCTGGGGGACGGTGGCGTCGGCGTGGTGCAGCCTCGAGGGGTAGAGGTGCGCCCAGGACACCAACGTCACGTCGTGGCCCGCCTCGCTCAGGTGGTGCGCGAGCATCGTCGTGTGCGCGGCGACCCCGCCCTTGTGCGGATGCGTCGGGCCGACCACCGCGATCCGCAGGGCGGCGGAACCGGCGGGCGCCGGTGCCACGTGATCGAGCCTCAGGTCCGTCATCGTGACCGACTCTAGCCCCGAGCCGGGCCCCGAACCGCCGCGTCTGCGTGGCGCCGGGACAGGGCACGGGCGGCTCCGCTTTACTCTGGTGGTGATGCAAGCGAACGACGTGTGGCTCGTGGTGCCGCTCTACAACGAGGCGAAGGTCATCGGCGACGTCGTACGCACCGCCCGCGCGTCCTTCCCGAAGGTCGTCTGCGTGGACGACGGTTCCACCGACGACTCGGCCGCACGCGCCGAGCAGGCCGGGGCCGTCGTGGTGCGGCACCCCGTCAACCTCGGCCAGGGCGCGGCGCTGCAGACCGGTTTCGACTACGCACTGACCGACCCGGCGATGCGCTACTGCGTCACCTTCGACGCCGACGGGCAGCACCAGGTCGCCGACGTCGAGGCCATGGTCGACCTCGTCCGCGAGGGGCCGGTCCGCGTGGTGTTCGGGTCCCGCTTCCTCGACGAACGCACCGAGGCGTCACGTCTCAAGAGGCTGGTCCTCCGGATGGCGGTCGCCTACACCAACCTCAGCACGGGCACCCGGCTCACCGACGCCCACAACGGCCTGCGCGTCCTCGAGCGCGGCGTCGTGGAGCGTCTCGACATCACGCAGAACCGGATGGCCCACGCCTCCGAGATCGTCGCCCAGATCGGGGCGATGCGCTTCGACGGCGAGCCGGTCACCTATGCCGAGGCGCCGGTCCACATCCTCTACACGGACTACAGCAAGGCCAAGGGCCAGTCGCTGTGGAATGCCGTCAACATCCTCGCGGAGCTGATCTGGCGATGAGTCGACAGAGCGTCATCCAGATCATCCTCATCGCTGCGACGTTGGCGATCGCCTGGCGGCTGCTCGCGGGCTCCGGCCAGCGGACCCAGGCGGTGCGCCGGCTCGGGCTCCTCGCCCTTGCCGGCCTGGCCGTCTACTCGATCATCGACCCGAGCAAGACGTGGACGAGCCTGGCACAGGCCCTGGGCGTCGGGCGAGGCGCCGACCTCATCCTCTACGGGCTGGTCGTCGCCTTCCTCGGCTTCGTCGTGACGACGTTCAAGCGGTTCCGCGAGATGGAGGTTCGCTACACGCGGCTCGCCCGGCGGATCGCGCTCGACGAGGCGGTCCCCGTCAGGGATGCGTTCCCTCCCGACCGACCGGCGCGCCCCACCCCATCCACACCGACCCCGAAGGGCACCGATGCCGACTGAACCTCGCCCGCCCCACGGCGCCGGCAGCCCCGGCGGCCCCGAGGACGACGTCTACGTGGTCGACACACGCAAGGGGCGACCCGCCGCCGCTGCCGCCCGACCGAGCCCGCGACGGGAGGTCCGCCCCGATCCCCGAGGGGAGGTGCGCCCTGACCCCCGACGGGAGGCCAGTCCCGAGGCCCTGCGGCAGGTGAGGCCGGGGCCACGGACCCGGCGGCGGAAGGGACGACTCACCCTCTTCGTGGTCGGCCTGCTCGTGGTGGGCTGGCTGGCCTTCATGATCTGGGTCCCGGTGGCCGCGTGGACGGGGATCTCCCGCGTCGACAACGTGCCCGCGGGCGAGCGGCCGAAGGACACGTCAGGCCACAACTACCTCCTCGTCGGGTCGGACAGCCGCGAGGGGCTGACGGCTGCGCAGCGTCGGCAGCTGAAGACCGGGTCGGCGGAGGGCAACCGGACCGACACGATCATGCTCGTCCACGTCTCGGAGAGCGGCGGCAAGCCGGTCCTCATCTCCATCCCGCGGGACTCCTACGTGCCCATCCCGGAGCACGGGACCAACAAGATCAACGCGGCCTTCACGTTCGGCGGGCCCAAGCTGCTCACGCAGACCGTCGAGCAGGTGACCGGCCTGCACATCAACGGTTACCTCGAGATCGGACTCGGTGGCTTCGCCGGGATGGTCGACGCGATCGGGGGCGTGGAGATCTGCGTGCCCCGTGACATGAAGGACGACAAGGCGGGCATCGACCTCCAGAAGGGGTGCCAGGTCCTCGACGGCAAGAACGCGCTCGGCTACGTCCGGTCGCGGTACGAGGACCCACTCGGGGACATCGGCCGGGCGACTCGTCAGCGCCAGTTCCTCGGGGCCCTGATGAAGCAGTCCGCGACCCCTTCCACCGTCCTGATCCCTTGGCGCTACACCACGTTCGTCGACGCAGCCTCCGGCGGAGTGGCGGTCGGGGAGGAGACCTCCCTGCTCGACGCCTACCGGGTCCTGCAGGCGATGCGGGCGGTGAGCAGCGACGAGGGGCTGTCCCTGACCGTCCCCATCGCGGACATGGCCTATCCCACCGACAACGCCGGGGTGGCGGTCAAGTGGGACAGCGAGCGGGCGCTCGCCCTCTTCCACACTCTCAGGGACGACCAGCCCCTGACCGAGCCGCCACCGGGCACGACACCCGGCGAGGACCCGAAGTGAGGCACTGATGCCCGGGCCGCTCTACCCCTCCGACGTGCTGGCCCGACTCCTGGCGAGCGACTCTGGCCGGCCCCGGCTGACCTGGTACGACGACGAGCCCGGCCCGACCCGGGGCGAGCGCATCGAGCTCAGTGCACGAGTGCTCGCCAACTGGGTCTCGAAGGCCGCGAACCTCCTCCAGGACGACTGCGCCGCCGGTCCCGGCACGACGGTCGGGCTCGACCTGCCGGCGCACTGGCGGGGTGTCTACTGGGCGTGGGCGTCGTGGTCGGTCGGCGCCACCGTCGTCCTCGGGGCGGCCGCCGGCGATGCCGACGTCCTCGCGACGATCGACCCGGCCGCCGCAGCCGCCCATGGCGGTGATGCCGTTCTCGTCACGCTGCCTGCGCTCGCACGCTCGAACCCTGACGCAGCGGCCGCCGGTGGTGCCGTGGACGAGGCGAGGGAGCTGGCGACGCACGGTGACCAGTTCTCCCCGATGTCCGACCCCGAGCCCGGTGACCTCGCACTGAGTGTGGACGGCACCGACACGCCCTACGGCGACCTCGTGGTGCCCGAGCCGGCCTGGGGCCGGGGGCCCAGGGTCGCGGTGGACGACGGGCTCGGACGCCTGCTCGCCGTGACGCTCAGTGCCTGGGCAGCGGACGGCTCCGTCGTCGCGATGCGCGGTTCTGCCGCCGTCGACCCCGACGCCCTCGCTCGGCGGCTGGAGGCGGAGGGGGTCACCCTCTCCCTCCTTCCGGCCCGAGGTGGACCGCAGGTGCCCTCCTCCCCCTGAGCACGCCGTATGCCGCTGGGCTCGCTCTTCGGGGAAACCCCGCCATCCGCTCGGGTCTGTCGAGAGCGGAGGCGCGCTGAGCGGCATACGACATCAGTCATGTCGGGCCGCCAGCGGCCGGGGACGGCTACGCCGAGAGCCGGTCGAAGAGGGACCACGTCCGGGAGGCCACCACCCCGGTGCTCGCGAGCCCGGCGCGGGCCTGCGCCTCCTTGACCGCCGCTCGGGTCCGCTCGTCGAAGACGCCCGTGGGGCGCACGCCGAGCACTCGCTGCACCGCGGAGACCTGGGGCCCGGTGTCCCCGAGCCGCAGGACCGTCGTGCGGTGCGCCGCGAAGGGGAACTCCCTGGACTCGAGGACCTCCCACACCTCCGGCGTGACGACACCGGTCTGTGGGAGCGCCAGCGAGCGTTGGAGGGCCGCCACCTTGTCCCGGGTGAGCGACCCGAAGACACCGTCGACGGCCACTCCTCCCAGTGCGCGTTGCAGCGTTCGGACCGCTGCACCGCGAGAGCCCATCGCGAGCACGACATCCTTGAACGGCGTGAACGTCGTCGCGGTCGAGACGGTCGAGACGGCGGGACCGGCCGTGCTGGTCGGCGATGAGGTGGTGAAGGCGGTCATCACGGCTCCTTCCTGCTGGACGGTGGTGCTGGCGGGGGCGACGACGGACCAACCCCGCGTGTAGAGCAGCTGCTGGGTGCGGTTGTCGGCGACCCCCGTCGTCGCGAGCCCCACGAACCGCTGGTACTCGATGACGCGTGCCCGGGTCATCGAGCCGAAGTAGCCGGTCGTCGGCAGGTTGCCCAGCCGGGCCTGGAGGTTCTGCACCGCGGTCGAGGTCATCCCGACGGACAGCGTGGGGTACGTCGTCGGCCAGCCCTTGGTGTAGAGCAGCTCCTGGGTGGTCTGGTCGGCGATCCCCGTCGCCGGCAGCCCCACGGCTTTCTGGTACTCGGTGACGCGGGCCTGGGTCATCGAGCCGAAGTAGCCGGTCGTGGGGAGGTTGCCCAGCTCGGCCTGGAGGTTCTTCACTGCAGCGGAGGTCGTCCCGATCGACAGGGTGGGATAGGTCGTCGCGGTGCCCCCTCCCGATGTCGCAGGTGCCGCCCAGCCGCGCACCCACAGCCGGTACTGGGTGACGGGGTCAGCGGTTCCGGTCTGAGGCAGGCCGACGAACTTCTGGTACGCGAGCACCCGGTCCTTCGTCAGCGAGCCGAAGTAGCCCGTCGTGGGGAGTGACCCGAGCTTCGTCTGGAGGGTGCGCACGGCGCTCGAGGTCATCCCGTAGGACAGGGTCGGGAAGGCCGCACTGACGGTGCGCCATCCCCGCTTGGCGAGGATCTCCTGGGTCCTGAGGTCGGCGACCCCCGTCTGCGGGAGCCCGGCGAACCGCTGGTACTCCGTGACGCGGTCCCGGGTCATGGCCCCGTAGTACCCGGTCGTCGGCAGGTTGCCGAGCCGGACCTGCAGCTGGCGCACCGCCTCGGACTGCATCCCGAAGGACAGGACGGTGGGCGTCGACGGGACCGTGACGGTCGTCGTCGTGCCGGAGGACGGCAGCGAGGTGAGGACGGTCGTCGCGGCGACACCCGTCCACCAGGACGTGCGAGCGGCCGCGCCGTTGTAGTTGAAGCTGAAGTGGATGTGGTCGGTGTGGGGGTTGCTTCCGTAGTAGGCAGCCCAGCCCCGCTCCGGTGCGTACGAGCGCCACATCTTGTGGTCGTAGATGATGTACATGATCCCGAAGCGTCGGGCCATCGCGCCGGGGACGCCGTCGGCGTCGGCCTTGGTCAACCAGGACAGGACGCTGCGCGCGACGGCCGACTCCTCGGAGTCGTCGACATCGAGCATCCAGTCCCAGGCCCGGCCGTCGTAGTGCTCCGACGTGTCGCTCGAGCACGTGCGGCCGATGAGGCTGGTCGACCCCATCTGGTAGTGGCTCGTCATGAGCTTCGCGAAGGCCAGGACGCCGGGCCGCGCCACGGGGTCGCACACCGTCTGACCTTGGTAGGGGACGTACACGTCCAGCGCCTTGGGCAGCGTCCGCGTGGGAGGGGCGGGCGGCGTGGAGGCATGGGCCACCGTTGCCACCTGGACGACGTTCGGGACGACGAGGAGCGGAGCCGCGAGGGCGAGCGCAAGGGGGTGACGGCCGAGGGCCATGGCGGACTCGATTCAGGAGCGCTGGAGTTCTGGAAGCTCACTTCCCCTCGAGTGTGCAACTGCACCATTTATGCACTCCAGTCACACGGTTAACAAGTCGATCGCCTGAACTACAAACCTGTAATTTCCCGATGGCTGCCCACCCGAGGCTCCGCTAAGGCCGTCGGTGTTGCCTGCATCACGTGGCGCGCCCCCACCGGCGGTGCGTCGATGTGGGGGCACCCCACCCCTGGGCCGACTCGAGTGACCGATAGAGTCCGGACCATGGACAAAGTCGTCTCCACACCTCAGGAGGCCATCGCCGGCATCAGTGACGGGATGTCACTGGCGGTCGGCGGTTTCGGTCTCTGTGGCATCCCCAGTGTGCTCATCGCCGCCATTCACGATGCCGGCATCCAGGACCTCGAAGCGATCAGCAACAACTGCGGCGTCGACGACTGGGGGCTGGGGATCCTGCTCAAGGACAAGCGGATCCGCCGGATGGTCGCCTCTTACGTCGGTGAGAACAAGGAGTTCGAGCGGCAGTACCTGCACGGCGAGCTCGAGGTCGAGCTGACCCCCCAGGGCACCCTCGCCGAGCGGCTGCGCGCCGGTGGGGTCGGCATCCCGGCCTTCTTCACGATCACCGGTGCCGGCACCCAGGTCGCCGAGGGCGGCCTGCCGTGGAAGTACGACGCCGACGGCAACGTCGTGCTCGCCTCGCCGCCGAAGCAGACCCAGGACTTCGAGGTCGACGGCGAGACGAAGACGTTCGTGCTCGAGGAGGCGATCCGCGCCGACTACGCGCTGATCCGCGCCGCCAAGGGTGACCGGCACGGCAACCTCGTCTTCAACCAGTCCGCCCGCAACTTCAACCCGCTCTGCGCGATGTCCGGCAAGGTCGCGATCGCCGAGGTCGAGCAGCTCGTCGAGCCCGGCGAGCTGCACCCGGACGAGGTGCACCTGCCGGGGATCTTCGTCCACCGGGTGCTGCCGCTGAGCCCGGAGCAGGCCGCCGAGAAGCGGATCGAGCGCCGGACCGTCCGCCCCCGCCCCGACGCTGCGGGAACCCAGACCGAGAAGCAGGAGGCCTGAGCCATGGCGATGACCCGTGAGCAGATGGCCGCCCGCGCGGCCGCCGAGCTGTCCGACGGCGCCTACGTCAACCTCGGCATCGGCCTGCCGACGCTCGTGCCGAGCTACGTGCCCGACGACGTCGAGATCGTGCTCCAGTCCGAGAACGGCATCCTCGGCATCGGCGTCTACCCGTACGAGGGTGAGGAGGACGCCGACCTGATCAACGCCGGCAAGGAGACGGTCACGCTGCGCAAGGGCGCCTCCTTCTTCGACTCGGCCACGTCCTTCGGGATGATCCGCGGGGGCAAGGTCGACGCCGCGATCCTCGGCGCGATGCAGGTCAGCGAGAAGGGCGACATCGCCAACTGGATGATCCCCGGCAAGATGGTCAAGGGCATGGGCGGCGCGATGGACCTGGTCCACGGCGCCAAGAAGGTCATCGTCCTGATGGAGCACAACGCCCGCGACGGCTCCTACAAGATCGTCAAGGAGTGCTCGCTGCCCTACACCGGCCGCGGCGTCGTCCAGCGGATCATCACCGACCTGGCCGTCTTCGACGTCACCGACGACGGGCTCGTGCTGCGTGAGCTGGCGCCCGACGTCACCGAGGACGAGGTCCGCGAGAAGACCGAGCCCGACTTCACCGTCGACCTCGGCTGACCCCACCGCTCCTGGCCGGCCCCGGGCGCGGAACGTCCGGGGCCGTCGTCCGGTCCGCGCCCGAACGGCAGAGTCGACAGGTCGGAGCTCAGCCCTCGTCGGTCTCGGGGAGGAGCTGTCCGGGTCGGCTCGTGAGGAAGCCCCACCCCCAGCTGCCGTGCATCGTCGCCAGCACGGCCGGGACCCGCGCGGCGACGGCCAGCCCATCGCGCCTGCCGATGACGAGCCCTCCCACGGTGATGGCCGTGGCGTACGTCCCGGGGACGATCCAGAGCGGTGCCCAGACGAAGCCGCCGACCAGGCCGACGACGTTGGCGACGAGCGCGGTCGGCGCCGCGAGGTAGCGAGCGTTGATCGAGCCCTGGTGCTCGCGGGCGACGACGCGGCGCCAGCGTCCGTAGTCCCGGTACTGGCGCGCGAGTCGGCGGAACGTCGGACGGGGGCGGTAGCGCACGCGCAGCTCGGGGTCGAACCAGACCGTGCCGCCGGCCTGCCGGAGCCGGTAGTTGAGCTCCCAGTCCTGGGCCCGCGAGAACCGTGCGTCGTAGCCACCCACAGTCGTCAGCCAGCTGCGTCGGAAGACACCGAGGTAGACGGTGTCGGCCGGCCCGGCGTGACCCCCGGTGTGGAACCGCGCTCCCCCCACGCCCAGGGACGATCGCATGGCGATGGCGACTGCCTTCTCGAAGGACGAGGACCCCTCGGCGTACATCACGCCGCCCACGTTGGCCGCCCCGGTCTCCTCGAGCACCGTCACGGCCCGCTCGATGTAGCCGGGGCTGAGGAACCCGTGCCCGTCGACCCGCACGATGATCTCGTGGTTGGCTGCCCCGACGGCGAGGTTGAGTGCGTCAGGGGTGCGGCCTGAGGGGTTCTCGACGACGATGATCCGGTGGTCCCGGCGGGCGAGCTCCCGGGCGACGCCCAGCGTGTCGTCATGGCCGCGACCGATCGCGAGGACGAGCTCCAGCTCGCCTGGGTAGCGCTGGTCGAGGATCGCCTCGACGGCTTCACCCAGGTGTTGCTCCTCGTTGAGCAGGGGCATGATGACGCTGATGGGTGGGGCATGGTCCACGGGGTGCGTCCGCTCCGGGGGCTCGGGGACTCGGTCCTGAGGAGACTACCCCTCAACCCTTGAGGAGCTGACGCGCCATGACGACGCGCTGGATCTGGTTGGTGCCCTCGTAGATCTGCGTGATCTTCGCGTCGCGCATCATCCGCTCGAGCGGGAAGTCCTTGGTGTACCCGGCGCCGCCCAGCAGCTGCACCGCATCCGTGGTCACCTTCATTGCGACGTCGGAGGCGAAGCACTTGGCCGCCGCCCCGAAGAACGTGAGGTCCTTGTCCCCCCGCTCCGACTTCGCGGCGGCGACGTAGACCATCTGGCGTGCGGCCTCGACCTCCATCGCCATGTCGGCGAGCATGAACTGGATGCCCTGGAAGTCGGCGATCCGCTTGCCGAACTGCTTGCGCTCCTTGACGTAGGCGACCGCCTGGTCAAGGGCGCCCTGGGCGATGCCGATGGCCTGGGCGCCGATCGTGACGCGGGTGTGGTCGAGGGTGCGCAAGGCGATCTTCAGGCCGTCGCCCACCTCCCCGACGACCCGGTCGCCGGGGATCCGCACGTTGTCGAAGTGCAGCTCGCGGGTCGGGCTGCCCTTGATCCCGAGCTTGCGCTCCTTCTCCCCGAACGTGAAGCCCGCATCCGACTTCTCGACGACGAAAGCGGTGACGTTGTTGCCCCGCGGACCGTCGGGGTCCGTGACCGCGAGCACCGTGTAGTACTCGGACACGCCGGCGTTGGTGATCCACGACTTCTGGCCGTTCAGCACCCAGTCGTCGCCGTCCCGGCGGGCGCGGCACTTCATCGAGGCGGTGTCGGATCCGGCCTCCCGCTCGGACAGGCCGTACGAGAACGTCGTCTCACCGTGGGCCAGCGGCGGCAGGTACCTGCGCTTGACGTCCTCGCTCGCAGCGAGGATCAGCGGCAGCGAGCCGAGCTTGTTGACGGCCGGGATGAGGCACGCCGACGCATCGACGCGAGCCACCTCCTCGATGACGATGCACGTGGCCAGGGCATCCGCGCCGACCCCGTCGTACTCCTCCGGGACGTGCGGAGCGAAGAAGTCCGATGCGACGAGCGCGTCGTGCGCCTCCTGGGGGTAGCGGGCCTCCTCGTCGACGGCTGCCGCGTAGGGGGCGATCTTGTCCTCGGCCACCGCGCGCACCGCCTCACGGAGCGCCTCGTGGTCCTCGCTGATACGGAACAGGTCGAAGTCAGTGCTGGTCACGGTCACCCATGCTACTCGCGAGACACATTTAGTAGGACGTCCAAGTGATTGAGACCACGCGCGGCGCCGCGGGTCTGCCCGCACGCACCGGCCCTGTCCAGCATGGGGACTCAGCGTCCACGATGAGGACACGTCGGGCTGGGAGGAGCTCAGCGGCATACCATCCCCGAAAGGTCATGAGTGTCAGCGTCACGGCCCCGGCTCGCTGACCGGCAACCCTCGCTACGCGGCGGGGTGCCCCGGGTGAAGACCTGGCACCCGGCATTCGCCGGCGTGCAAGCGCGAGTGTGAGGAAGCACGCCATGAGTGACAACCCCGACTGGTCGTTCGAGACCCGCCAGATCCATGTCGGGCAGGAGCAGGCTGACCCGGCGACCGGGGCGCGAGCCCTGCCGATCTACCAGACGACGAGCTACGTCTTCAACGACACGGACCACGCGAAGAACCTCTTCGCCCTGTCCGAGCTCGGCAACATCTACACCCGGATCATGAACCCCACCCAGGACGCCGTCGAGAAGCGGATCGCGTCCCTCGAGGGCGGGGTTGGCGCCCTGCTGCTCAGCTCGGGCATGTCCGCGACGTTCTTGGCGATCATCAACATCGCGGAGGCCGGCGACCACGTCGTCGCGAGCCCGGCGCTCTACGGCGGGACGTACAACCTGTTCCAGAACACCCTGCCCAAGCTCGGCATCGAGGTGACGTTCGTCGAGGACAGCGCCGACCCCGAGTCGTGGCGTGCCGCGACGCGGCCGAACACCAAGCTGTTCTTCGGCGAGACCATCGCCAACCCCAAGTCGGACATCCTCGACATCGAGGCCGTCGCGCGGGTCGCACACGAGGTGGGCGTGCCGCTCGTCGTCGACAACACCATTGCCACGCCGTTCCTGCTCCGCCCGATCGAGCACGGCGCCGACATCGTCGTCCACGCCGCGACGAAGTACCTCGGCGGCCACGGCACGACGATCGCGGGTGTCATCGTCGACTCGGGCAACTTCGACTTCGGCGCTGACCCCGAGCGCTTCCGGAACTACAACCAGCCCGACCCGAGCTACCACGGCTTGGTCTACGCCCGAGATCTCGGCAAGGACGGCGCCTTCGGGGTCAACCTCGCCTTCATCCTCAAGGCCCGCGTCCAGCTGCTGCGCGACCTCGGCAACGCCATCTCGCCGTTCAACGCGTTCCTCATCGGCCAGGGGATCGAGACGCTGTCGCTGCGGGTCGAGCGGCACATCGAGAACGCCCACCGGGTCGCCGCCTTCCTGCAGGGCCACGACCAGGTCGAGAAGGTCGTCTGGGCCTCGCTGCCGGACGATCCCAACCACGCGCTGGCGCAGAAGTACGTCCCGAAGGGTGCGGGAGCCGTTCTCGCCTTCGAGATCGCGGGTGGCCTGGAGGCCGGCAAGAGGTTCGTCGAGGGCCTGACCCTGCACAGCCACGTCGCGAACATCGGCGACGTCCGCTCGCTCGTGATCCACCCCGCGTCCACGACTCATTCGCAGGGACCGGACGAGGACCGCCTCGCTGCCGGCGTGACGCCGGGCCTCGTCCGTCTGTCCGTCGGGATCGAGCACATCGACGACATCATCGCCGACCTCGAGCAGGGTTTCGCCGCCGCCAAGGGCTGACCGTCCCGCGGGGTGGGCGGCAGCCCGTATGCCGCTCACCCCCTCCCGCTCGTACGCTGGCCCCCATGCCCGCCGAGAACGCGACCGCCGTCCGTTATCCGGTCCCGTTGCGCCCGGGTGACCGGATCGGCGTGACCGCGCCCAGCTCGGGTGTGCCGGACCGCCTGTGGCCTCGGGTCGAGGTGACTCGGGCCTTCTTGGAGGGCGAGGGCTTCGACGTCGAGATCGGCGAGTGCATGCACACGCCCTCGCAGGTCAGCGCCCCGAAGGAGCAGCGCGCTGCGGAGCTGATGCGGATGCTGACCGACCCTGACATCCGGGCGGTCGTGCCGCCGTGGGGCGGAGAGACCGGCATCGACCTTCTGGGGCTGCTCGACTTCGAGGCGATCGCCGACGCCGAGCCGACGTGGTGCGTCGGGTACTCCGACACGTCGACGTGGCTCACCCCGCTCACCCTGCGGACCGGGATCGCGACCATCCATGGCCAGAACTTCATGGACACCCTGTATCGGACCCCCGTCGGGGTCGCCCACTGGCTCGACGTGGCCGGGTCAGCCGTCGGCGCCGAGATCAGGCAGCAGTCCCCCGGCCGCTGGCGCAGCACCGGGTTCGACGACTGGGCCGCCGACCCCGGCGCCGCCGAGTACCACCTCGACCAGCCGGGCACGTGGACCCGGATCGACCCGGGTGCCGGTGGCGAGCCCGTGGCGCTGCAGGGGCGTCTGGTCGCCGGATGCGTCGAGACGGTGAGCTTCCTCGCCGGTGGGGCGTACGGCGACGTCAGTGGGTTCGCCGACGCCTGCGCTCCGGAGGGCATCATCCACGTCCTCGATGTGGCGGAGTGGGCGGCCTACGACATCTGCCGGGCGCTGCACGCGATGCGCCTGCACGGCTGGTTCGATCGGAGTAACGGCATCCTGGTCTCCCGGACCACGGCGCCCTCAGCCGGTGACCTGTCCCAGCACGACGCCGTTGTCGAGGCGCTTGGTGAGCTCGGTGTGCCGATCATCGCCGACGTCGAGTGCGGGCACGTGGCCCCCCATTTCGCCCTCGTCAACGGGGCGCTCACCACGGTCCGCTTCAGCACGGCCGAACAGTCGATCGCCCAGACGCTGGCCTGACCTCGGCCAGCGTCCTGTGGATGGCGGGCGCGGTTCGGGGTGCGGATCGGGCAGGATCATGGGACCGTTCTGTCACGTTTGCGCCCGTTTGCACGCCGGTGGCGTGCCTCGTTCAAGGTCAGGGGATCTGAAGAGCCGTGTCGAGACAAACCTTCCTGCCGTATGCCGCTGGGCTCGCCCTCGCGGTCACGCTCACCGGGTGCGCGGCTGAGTCCGCTGCACCGGAGCCGACGACTCCGGTGCCGACGGTGTCCGCGCCGAGCAGCTCGGTCGCCACGTCGGCGCCGGCGGCGCCGGCCGCGTCACCGACGAGTGCGGCGCCGGACTTCCCGGACGGGCTGCCAGCAGCCGCCAAGAAGCACACCAAGGACGGCGCAAAGGCGTTTGTCAGGCATTTCGTCGATGTCGTGAACGCGTCCTGGAGGAAGCCGAACCCCGAAGCCATTCGAAGCCTGTGCCAGCGTGAGTCCGAGTCATGCTCGGGCTACGCATCATTGGCAGAGCGGCTCTTGAACGGCAAGGGACGCTACGAGTCGGACCCGATCGACGTCGGCCTCCTCGTCACCCTCGCCGATTCGGATGGGATCTCCCGAATCCACGCGACGGTTAAGGTCCTAGGTGCGCGCGTCGTCAATGACAGCGGCGACACGGTGCGGGAAGACCGGAAGGAGACTGTAAAGAACATCTTCTCTCTCGTCTGGGGAACGAAGGGGTGGAGTGTTCGAGAGGTCAGCAATGCGTAGGAGCGCGCAGTTTCTTCTTGCGCTGCCAATCCTTGCGTTCTCTCTGGCAGTGGCCACTCCGGCTGCTGCCGACTGCGGTAGCGGCTGGACTTGCGAAACAGACGGAACTGGAGTCACGGCCTCGCTCAACGCAGTTCAGATGCGAGCGTTGGACGCGGAGTATGCGCGGTTGTTGGTGAAGCCTCAGGCGCATTGGAGGTATCGGATCGCGATCTCGGGGTGTGATCTCGAGGGGGGTCCGGCGCTCAGTGGTCACTGCCTGGCGGCGGCGACGGCGGCGTGCGCGGACAACAGCCCGCGGCAGGGGCTGGGGCCGCTCTCGGACGTGTACCGGTGGTGGGTCGATCGGGACGGCGACCCGTTGCCGGCCGAGGAGTGGCCCGCCGGCAGCCGCCCGGCCGGTCCGTTGGGCCAGCAGCTGGTCGGTACCACCTGCCTGCCGAACCTGGTGCCGGGGGTGCGCCCGGTGCCGACGGTCGAGATGATCGTGGCGGCGTTCCACCAGACGCGGTGGGCGACCGCGCGGGTGGCCACCCAGCCGGAGGGGAACACGACGCTGGTCAACCTCGAGACCTTCTACCGGGTGCAGTGGTCGAGCGAGGGGTTCGAGCCGGGTGAGGTCGACACGGTCGACCCGGCGCGGATGTATGGCTACCGGGTGCAGATCCGGCCCCGGCTGGTCAGCTACCGCTACCACTTCGGGGACGGGGACTCGTTCGGGCCGACCGACTCGCCGGGCGGGACCTACCCGCACGGGCAGGTGGTGCACACCTACCGCGAGGCGGGTCAGTTCGCCTCGTTCGTGCAGGTGCGGTTCGGGGCGCAGTTCCGGGTCAACGGGGGGCCGTGGATCGAGGTCCCGGACCAGGTCACGGTGCGCCAGCCGGCCACCACGATCACCGTCAAGCAGGCCCGGTCCGTCCTGGTCAACCAGTGACCCGGCACGAACTGCACACTCGAGCGCTGGGGGCGAAGAACTGCACACTCGAGCGCTGGGGGCGAAGAGCACACTCGAGCGCTGGGGGCAGGGCCGGTGCGGTGGTCAGCCCGGGGCAGCGACGCGGCTCACACACTGACCCGTGGGACGGGTCAGTGTGTGAGCCGGTGGTGGCGAACCCGCCGAGCGGGTCAGCTGAGGCCCCAGCGGGTCAGCCCGGGGCGGCGCGTCAGCGAATCCCGAGCCGGTCGAGGCCAGCGGCGAGCCGGGCGACGGTGCCGTCCACGTCGGCGAGCTTGTCGAGACCGAACAGGCCGATTCGGAACGTCGAGTACCCGGCAGGCTCGTCACACTGCAACGGAACCCCGGCGGCAGCCTGGATCCCGACCTCACGGAAACGGGCGGTTGACTGGAGTGCCGGATCGTCCGTGTGGACGACCACCACCCCCGGGGCCTCGAACCCAGGGGCGGCCACGGACACGAAGCCCCGCTCGGCCAGGAGGGCGCGGACCCGGGCGCCGAGGTCAGCCTGGGCCGCCCGCACCACCTCGAGCCCACGGTCGTAGGTCTCCCGCATGACGGCGGCATTGTGGGCGAGGCCGTCGGTCGGCAGGGTCGCGTGGTAGGTGGCCCGTCCCTCGACGTACGCGTCGGTGACGAAGAGCCACGTGCGCAGGTCGGCCGCGAAACTGGTCGACCTCGAGCCCTCGACCGCCGCCCGGCCCCGCTCCCCGAGCATCACGAACCCGGCGCCGGGTGACCCGCTCCACCCCTTCTGGGGAGCACTGAGGAGCACGTCGACGCCGGCGGTCGCCATGTCGACCCACATGGCTCCCGAAGCGATGCAGTCGAGTACGAGCAGACCACCCACCTCGCGGGTCGCACGGCCCAGGGCCTCCACGTAGGCGTCCGGCAGCAGGATCCCGGAGGCAGTCTCCACATGAGCCGCGAAGACCACCTCGGGACGCTCGCGACGAATGGTCTCGACGACTTCCTCGATCGGAGCCGGTGACCACGACGCATCCACGGCCGGGCTGTCGGGCCGGGCCTTGCAGATGGTCACGGCGCTGGGGATCGAGCCCGCCTCGAAGATCTGCGACCACCGGTACGAGAAGAACCCGTTGCGCAGGACCAGCACTCGGCGACCGGTGGCGAGCTGGCGTGCCACGGCCTCCATGGCGAAGGTTCCGCCGCCGGGGACCACGGCGACCGCATCTGCGTGGTAGGTGTCCCGGAGAACCTCCACGATCTCCTGCATCACGCCGACGAAGCGGCGGGACATGTGGTTGAGGGACCGGTCCGAGAAGACCACCGAGTACTCGAGGAGGCCGTCCGGGTCAACGTCTGCGCGAGGAAGCTGCATGGACCCAACCTACGGTCCCCGCTCGATCGCCGAGAGCAGTGGCCGCCCATCGGTCAGCCGAAGAAGGAGCGCACCGCCTCGATGACCCGCCCCTGGTCCTTCTCGCTCAGGTCCGTGGAGCAGGGCAGTGACAGCCCTCGCTCGAAGAAGCCGTCGCCGACTGAGCCGGCGAGCACGCGCGCCGCGGCGAAGGGCGGCTGGGCGTGGAGGGGCCGCCACAGGGCCCGCGCGCCGACACCGCGCCGTGCAAGGTGCGCCAGCAGGTCGTCGCGACCTCGAC
Organism: Intrasporangium calvum DSM 43043; assembly: GCF_000184685.1. Classification (NCBI taxonomy): domain Bacteria; kingdom Bacillati; phylum Actinomycetota; class Actinomycetes; order Micrococcales; family Intrasporangiaceae; genus Intrasporangium; species Intrasporangium calvum. The sequence goes on along the minus strand of NC_014830.1, from coordinate 1,415,042 downwards.
CATCGGCCGGCGACACCATGACCGAGTAGAGCCAGTAGGTGGCATCGAACCCCGTGACCCGGGGCGGCAGATCCAACGGCAGGTCCGCGAGCGCCTCGTCGTAGCGACGGGCGAGTCGCTGCTTGGCCGCGACGAACTCGTCGAGACGTTCCAGTTGCGCGAGGCCGAGGCCGGCGGCGATGTTGGTGAGGCGGTAGTTGTAGCCGACTTCGTCGTGAAGGTAGCCGACGTCGGGCACCTTGGCCTGCGTCGTCAGATGCCGAGCCCGCTCGGCGAGCGCGTCGTCGTCGGTGACGATCATGCCGCCGCCGCCCGTCGTCGCGATCTTGTTGCCGTTGAAGGAGAAGCACCCGACTCGCCCGACGGTGCCCGTGTGCCTGCCGGCGTAGCGTCCGGCGGACCAGCCGGCACCGAGGGACTCTGCGGCGTCCTCGAGGATGGCGACCCCGTGGCGGTCGCACGCGTCGACGATCGGCTCGATGTCGGCGGGCTGGCCGAGCACGTGGACGACCTCGACGACCTTCGGGAGCTCCTCCCCGGCCGCCGCCCGACGGTCCAGCTCCGCGGCGACGAGAGCCGGGTCGAGGTTCCAGGTCCGGGGTTCGGAGTCGACGAAGACCGGCCGAGCCCCGAGGTAGGCGATCGGGTTGACCGACCCGACGAAGGTGAAGTCGGAGCAGAACACGTCGTCGTCGCGCTCGACGCCGAGCAGGATCAGACCGATGTGGATCGCGGCGGTGCCACTGGCGCAGGCGATCGCGTGCCGAGCGCCGACCCGGTGCGCGAAACGGTCCTCGAACTCGGCGACGAAGGGCCCGACGGACGACACGTAGCCCGACTCCACCGCCTCGACGACGTAGTGCCGCTCGAGCGGGCCGATGTTGGGCACCGCGAGGGGGATCGTCCCGGCGACGCCGTGCGACCCGGGAGCATGCGCCTCGCGCTCCGTTCCCCCTGCGGCCAGTCGGTCGCTCATCGGTGGTACCGCGCTGCCGTCTCGGGGTCGACGCGAGGCCGGAGCCACTCCGCCGTGCGGGCCAAGCCCTCCTCGAGCGACACCGTGGGCGCCCATCCGAGCACCTCGTGGGCTCGGGTCGGATCCGACAGGAGGATCTGCACCTCCGAGCCTTCCGGCCGGATCCGTGCCTCCTCCGTGACGATCTCGGCCGTGCTTCCGGTGACGGTGCGACAGAGCTCGACGACCTCACCGATGGACACGGTCCGGCCGGTTCCGAGCTGGATCGTCGTCCCGGGCGCCACGTCGCAGAGGGCGGCCCGGACGAAGCCGTCCGCGGTGTCGGTGACGTAGGTGAAGTCGCGCTTGGGCGTCAGGTCCCCGAGTCGGACCTGGTCGGCGCCGGCGAGCAGCTGGGACAGGACGGTCGGGATGACGGCCCGGGCGGACTGTCGTGGACCGAACGTGTTGAAGGGTCGCAGCGTCACGACGGGAGTCTCGAACGAGAGCGCGTAGGACTCGCACAGCTTGTCCGCCGAGATCTTCGTCGCCGAGTAGGGCGACTGACCGCGCAGCGGGTGGTGCTCGGTGATCGGCACCTCCTCCGGCGTGCCGTAGACCTCGGACGTCGACGTGTTGACGAGACGCGGAGTGCCATGGCGGCGGACGGCCTCGAGGACGTTGAGCGTGCCGATGACGTTGGTCTCGACGTAGGAGCGGGGCGCGACGTAGGAGAAGGGGATCGCGATGAGTGCCGCGAGGTGGAGCACGACGTCCACTCCCTCGATCGAGGCCGCCACGTGCTCCGGGTCGCGGATGTCGCCGAGCACGACCTCGGCCTGGCCGTCCCGCAGCGCCTGCGCGAAGACCTCGCTCTGGTCGAGCCAGCCGAGCGAGCCGTTGGAGTTGTAGAGGCAGAACGCCTTGACCCGGGCTCCGTCGGCCACGAGCCGTTCGACGGTGTGGCTGCCGATGAAGCCGTCGGAACCGGTCACGAGGACCGTCGTGCCCGCGACCGAGCCTTCCGTGGGTCGCGGGCGGAGGTCGGGGCCGGAGTCGGGGTTCGTGGTCACAGCTGCCTTCTCGTTGGGTTCGTCGATGCCGTATGCCGCTGGGCTCAGGGCCGCTCAGGCGTGGCCCTTGGCGCGGGCCAGGTCGGTCGGGGTGCCGACGTCGATCCAGTCGCTGCCGATCGGCCAGGCGGTCACGATCTCACCCTTCTGGAGGCAGGTCTCGACCAGGTCGGGCATGCCGCTGGGCCGTCCCGCCGGGACCCAGGCCAGGGCCCGCGGCTCCACGGCGTAGACGGCGGCGTTGATGTCGAGGGACAGGGTCGGTTTCTCGGAGACCCCGGTCACCCGCCCCGACTCGGTCTCGACGACGCCGAAGGGCACCTCGTGCTGGTAGCTGCGCGTCGCCATGGTCAGCGTGGCCCCGGTGCGCCGGTGGGTGCGGAGCAGATCTCCGGCGTCGAACTGGACCATGAGGTCGCCGTTCATGACGAGCACCGGATCGGCCAGGTCCGGCCGCTCGGCGCGGAGCAGGGTCAGCGAGCCGGCGGTGCCCAGGGGCCGCTCCGGGTCCTCACGGAGGTAGCGCACCGAGCAGCCGAGCCGGGAGCCGTCGCCGAGGTGGTCCTCGATCTGGTCGGCCAGGTAGTTGACGCTGACGTGGATGTCGCGAATGCCGTCTCCGACGAGGCCGAGGACGATCCACTCGATGATCGAGCGGCCGGCCACGGACATGAGGGGCTTGGGGGTGTGTCGGGTCAGGTCGCCCAGGCGGGAACCGCGGCCGCCGGCCATGATCACCGCGACGTTGGGCCGGGCCGGGGCACCGACGACGTCGGACAGCGTGTGCAGCCCGAGCAGCGTGCCGTCCTCGGCGACCTCCGGGACTGCTGACACGTGCAAGGCGGTGAGCAGGTCGACGACGAGGGCTCGGGGGGATCCGGCCGTGACCGTGTGCGGCGAGGTCGTCGCGTGCTCGATGGCGAGCTCCTCGAGGCTGCGGCCCCTGAGGATGGCGCGACGGAGGTCTCCGTCGGTGAGCAGTCCAGCGAGCCGTCCCCTGACGTCGACGAGGAGGCAGACACGGGTTCCGCTCCGGTCGATGACGAGCAGGGCGTCGCGCAGCGTCGCCGTGGTCGGGGCGGTCGACCGCTCCAGGTCACCGGAGATCGCGGTTCCGCTCACGGTGCCACCTCCTCGCCCGGTGTCCGGTCCTGCACGCTGTCGTCGGGTCGGCCGTTCGCTGCGGCGTCGACGAACGACTTGACCCGTCCAGCACCGCCGGCCCTCCGCACGATATCGAGGATCCGGCCGCTCGCGTCCCCGCTGCCGTACGGGTTGACCACCAGCCGAGCGCGAGCGAGGGACTCGGGTGACAGGGCTGATCGCACGGCCCGCTCGACATCGGCCCGGTCATCGGCCGCCTGGATGACGTTGTCCCCGCGGAGGCGGCCGCGCTGCCGTTCGCCCACGTCGACCGCGGGCAGGTGGAGGGTGGCGGCCTCGATGACGCCGGAGGACGAGTTGCCGACGACGACGTCGACGGCCGCGAGCACGGCAGGATACTGGGCTCCGATGGCGTCGACGAAGCGGAAGCGGGGCTCCCGCGCGGCGAGCGCCGAGAGAGCGGCGATGATCTCGTCCCGGCCCTCGTCCATCCCGGGGTGGGTCCCGATGACGGTGCCGCACGCGGCGAGGGTTCCCTCTGCGGCGGCCACCGCCCAGTCGCCGACGGGAGCCTCGGCGTTCGCCGTCGGTGGGTGGTAGGTGAACAGGGCCACGGGCCGCTCGACCCGCTCGACGCCGAGCAGGCCGGCGAGGGCCGCGTCGTCGAGGGGTTGGGCCGCTGCGAGTCGGTCGAGGCCGGGGGCTCCGGTGACGTGGATCCGCTCCTCCGGCTCTCCCATCTGGGCGAGCCGCTGGGCCGCGTCGGGCGAGGCGACGCAGTGCTCGTCGCCGAGCTTGGTCACCGCGTGCCGGATCCGCTCGTCGACCGCCCCCTCCGTCACTTCACCGCCGTGGAGGTGGACGATCGGCACCCCGAGGAGGAAGGCCGGGGGCACGACGTAGAGCAGCTCCCACCGGTCGCCGAGGACGACGATGGAGTCGGCCCCGATCTCGGCGAGCACCCTGCCGGCGGCGGCGGAGAGCAGCGCCCCCTGCTCGAGCTGGGCCGCGGTCGACATCTCGCCCATCGGCTCGGCGAGGGCGTGGACGCGGGCACCCGAGCCGGTCGCCTCGGGTAGGGCCTGCTCGAGCTCAGCCGCGTCGTACATCACGCCGGTGAGCAGGTGGAGGTCCACCTGGGGAGCCTGGGCCAGGACGCCGATGACGGGGGTGAGGGGGCCGAGGTCGGCCCTGGTGCCGACGAAGACGGCGACGGTGCGCGGCTCGGGCATCAGGCTCCCAGGTCCGCGTCGGTGATCGGCGCGCCGGCCGGGACCGCGGTGGCGACGACGCGACCGCGCAGGTCGACCGCCGGGCTGAGGCCGCCCTCTGGTCGGAGCAGCGACAGATGTTCTCCCCCGAGGACGGTGCCGGCCGGCAGGTCGACCGCGGCGTGCCAGGAGCGGCGCACCAGTGTCGCGTTCTCCTGCTCGGAAGGCATCCGCCGCTTGACCCCGTCACCGAGCGCGCGGGAGAGCTGCTTGGTCGCTGCGACGTAGTCGGTCAGCTCCTGCGGCTCGAGACTGGCGAGATGGTCCGGACCGGGCAGGGTGCGGTCGGCCGTGAAGTGCTTCTCGAGGATGGGCGCGCCGAGGGCCACCGCCCCGAGGGCGGTCGTCAGACCGGGCGTGTGGTCCGACCAGCCGACCGGGACCCCGTGGGCGGAGGCCATCACCGAGATGGCACGCAGGTTGCACTCCTCGATGGGGGCGGGGTAGGCCGAGACGCAGTGGAAGAGCACGAGGCCGGGCGCCTCGCCGCAGGCGTCGACGGCGAGGGCGACCTCCTCCGCCGAGCCCATCCCGGTCGACACGAGCAGCGTCACGCCCAGCCGCGAGAGCTGGCGGAGGTAGGGCAGGTTGGTCAGCTCGCCCGAGCTCACCTTGAGGGCCGGGAGCCCCAGGCCCACGAGCAGCTCCGCGCTGTCGAGGTCGAAGGGCGTGGACAGGAACGTGATTCCGCGGTCGTCCGCGTGGTCGCGCAGCTCGGCCCACGCGGTCTGCGGCAGGGTGAGGGCCTCCAGGAGCGAGCGCTGGTCGGCGCTGCCGCCGCGGTCGCGCTGGTAGGGGGTCGTCGCCGCCGTCGAGGAGACGAGCTTGTCCGGGGAGAACGTCTGGAACTTCACGGCGTCCGCGCCGGAGGTGGCCGCGATGTCGACGAGGCGATGAGCGAGGTCGAGGTCACCGTTGTGGTTGACGCCCGCCTCGGCGATGACGTAGACGTCGCCCTCGGTGGGGATGGCGGTCCCGGCGATGGTCACGGTGCTCATTGGCTCGTCCCTCTTCCCAGCCTCTGGTGGGCCGAGCGTGCGGGGACGCCGACCATGGTCTGGCCATCCGGGGCCGAGCGCGTCACGACGGCCCCCGCCCCGACCGTCACGCCGGCGCCGAGCGCGACGCCCGGCAGGATGCGGGCGCCCGACCCGACGAACGACCGGGCTCCGATCCGTGCTGCACCGAGGAGCACCGCCCCGGGTGCCACGTGGGAGCCCTCCCCCACGACGCAGTCGTGCTCGACGATCGCACCGGTGTTGACGATGACACCGGCCCCCAGCCGGGAGCCGGGGCCCACGTGGGCGTGCTCGAGGACGACGGTGCCAGGGCCGAGCTCGACGCCGACGGCCACGGTCGCGGTGGCAGCGACGACGGCAGGCGCCACCTCGTCCCCTCCCCCCGTCGACTGCGCACTTCGTGCCGGCACGTTCTGCACACTCGACGGGACCTCAGCCCCCGACTCGGTCGAGGGTGCAGCTGCTGCGGTGCGGGCGCGCTGCGCCGCCGTGCGGAGCCGCCCGAGCACGGCCAGTCGAGCCTCGGACGAACCGATCGCGACGACCGCGTGCAACCCCTCGGTGACGACCCGCTCGATCCCGGCGTCCTCGTCCTCGAGCACGTCGACGGGCCAGGCACGCCCGCCGGCGTCGCCGACCACCGCCACGACCGACGCCCCGAGCCGCTCCAGGACGTCGACCACCGAGCGGGCGTGCCCACCGGCACCGAAGACGACCCACCCAGCCGTGGGGGGACCGTCACCGGCAGCGGGAGCGAGCCCAGCGGCATCCGGCCTGTCGTTCATGACAGCCCGCCCAGCGTGCCCGCGGCCTCGGCCAAGGCGTCCCCGACGCGGCGGATGTTCGCGGGCTCGAGCACGGCCGGCACCCGCGGCGGGTCGAGGACGAGCCCCTCCCAGGAGTTGCGGACGTAGGAGTGCACGAACCACTCGTCGATCTCGGACTCGGTGGCGCGCAACGTCTCCCACCCTCGCTCCGCGACGAACGGCACGAGGTCGTCAGGGGTCGCGAGCCGCCGCACGTTGCCCAGCGCGCTCCACGGCATCGCGGCGCCGGTCACGACCGGCCGGCCGAGCAGCCCCGCCTCGAGACCGACGGTGCCGGTCGCGGTCACCGTGAAGACGGCCTGCTTCATCAGCTCGCGCGAGTCGGCGAACGGGTCGATCGTCGCGATGTTGGGGTGGACGTCGAACTGCGGCCAGTAGTCGGGGTCGCGGCGCCACATGAAGTGGGCGTGCTCCTTCACCGCGACGCCGATCCCCATGGGCGCCAACGCGTCCGCGAGCACCCTTGCGGTGTAGGCCTGGTCGCGCCACTCCTGCCCCATGACGTCGACGCTCGACTCGGGCTGCACCTGCAGGGGAAGGAAGACGAACTGCTCCGGCACGGGGTCCCAGCGGCGGGTCCGGTACTCGCGCAGGTTGAGCCGCGCCTTGACCGGGTTGAGCCAGGGCAGGCGCGCGTAGTCGCTCGGCTTCGGCAGCTGGAGGTTCGCCCCCCGGTCCACCGCGAACTCCCGGACGCGGTCGCTGGCGAGCCGCCAGATCTCCTGTCCGGACTCGACCTTGAGGTTGCGGGCGTACCCCATCGGCCGCCCCTGCTCCGTCCGCCACGTGTCGATGAAGCGCTTGCCGGCGTCGAGGGCAGCGGGGTCATCCACGGCCCGCTCGAACAGGGTGATGCCCTGCGGCGCCCCGATCAGCCCGAACCGGTCCGAGGGCAGCCGGATCCCTCGCGGCCACGTCGCGAGCCCTCCGTGGTGGGTGACGAGCCCGGCGGTGAGCAACTCGGACGTCACGGTGAACTCGGTGAGCGCGAGGACCGGCCCGCGACCGGCGATCGCCTGCTCGAGGTGCTCGGCCGCGAGGTTGAGGAAGTTCATCGCCGTGTCGACGCGGTTGCGGCGCAGCGCACGCTCCGAGACGAGCAGGTCGAGCACGTCCAGACCCACGCCGGCGCAGGCGCGCTTGAGGGCGGCGTGGGGCGCCAGCCCGCTGACGACGTTGGCCTTCCAGGCCGCCGCGTAGGGCAGCCGGACCGTGGTGGCGAGCGGCGCGTGCCGCCGCACCCAGGCGAGGTTGGCGTCGGTGCGCACGACGAGGATGAGGTCCTTCGTCTCGAACCCCGCGTGGACGAGCGCGGGCACGAGCAGGTCGTCGTAGCCGAGCCCCATGTGGACCAGCGGTGTCACCACGAAGGCGTGCTCCTCGAGTTGTCGTCGTTCGATGCCGTATGCCGCTGGGCCCGCTCCCAGGGACCGGGCGCGGTGGGCGGCTGCGGGGTTTCAGGCCGTCGTCATCCTAGCCGCGCAGGGTGCGCAGCACGCGGGGCGCGAGCGCGGCAGCGGCCGCCGCGAGGGTCACGGCGAGCGCCACCCGCGCGACGGCCCCGGCGCCCGTGGCGGGGAGCAGGGCCCCGGCCGTGCACGTGGCGGCCGTGGCCGCGGCGGCCAACCAGAGCGGACGTGGGAGCCGGAGCGAGGTCAGCGACCGGGCGGTGAGGACGGTGAGCGCCATGAGCACCACGTAGGCGGCGACCTTGGCGAGGGCGACCCCGGCGAGGCCGGCGGGGCTGCTGAGTGAGGCCGCGAGCGCGACGAGGACGGCGACCCCGACGACCGCGGCGACGGCCAGCCGTGCGGTGTGCTCGTGGTCGAGAACGGCGAGAGAGGCCGCCTGGTAGACCATGTAGGCGATCGACACGACGGTGATGACCGCGAGCGACGTCCACATCGCGCGCTGCGGGAAGTCGGGGGCCATCAGCCGGACGAGCCACGGGCCGAGGAGCGCCACCCCCGCTGCGCCGACCCCGACGACGAGGACCAGGGCGGAGGCCGTGCGAGCGGTCCAGTCCCAGCGACTCTCGAGCGGGTGCGACAGCACCAGCGGGCTCCAGGCGTTGAAGAGCGCGACGGCGAGCACGAAGGGCATGTTGGCGAGCTGGAGCGCGACCTGGTAGGCGCCCGCCTCCGCCTGGCCGAGCAGGAGGCTGACGAGCAGGACGTCTCCCATGAGCAGCCCGAGCATGGCCACGGCGTGCGGGAGGAGCGGCGCGGCGAGCCGGACCCCGGCGCGGGTCCGTTGTCGGGCCGCCGTGGGCAGCAGCGGGCGACCGACCAGCACGGCCGCGAGGGCAGCGACGACGAGTGCCGTGGTGTAGGCCGTGAGGTAGGTCCGGCCGGTGGGGTCGCCCAGTGCCGCGAGCAACCCGGCGAGGTGTGCGACGACGGTGGCGGAGACCGCCAGGGTGAGGAACTCGAACGGCCGGAGCCGGGCCCGCGACAGCGACTGGCCCGCCACGACGACGGTCAGGGCTGCGGACGCGAGGACGACGAGGGCCCACTCACCGAAGTCGACCCGGTCCGTCGCCGCGAGGACCGCCCCGACGACGAGCCCGGCGACGGCCACCCCCAGGGCGAGCAGGGTCATGGTCCCGGCCAACGCCCGGCCGGCGGTCGGGCCGTCGGGTCCCCGGTGGTACTCCCGCAGGATCACCTGCGGCAGTCCCGCGGCCGCGATGGTGCCGACCATCTGGATGACGACGAGAGCGGTGGCGACCCTGCCGTACTCCGCGTCGCCGAGCAGCCGGGTCGCGAACGGCAGGATGATGAGGATCCCGAGCCCTTGCAGCGCCGTGCCCACGAGATAGACCGCCGAGTGCCCGGCGAGCGAGGGCGCTGCTCCCGTCGGGTGGGCCGTGGCCTCGGGGTCGCACGTCACAGTGAGACCGTACCGGCCCGGTGCGTGAGAGGGTGCTGTCGTGTCCGACCACCGCGCCGAGTGTCCCGGCCCGCCCAGGCCGCGCGTCGTCGTCCGTGGGGGCGGGTCGATCGGACTGCGGCACCTGCGGGTGTTCGAGCTCGTCGGCGCCGACGCCGCTCTCTGGCCGGTCCGCGCCCGCACCTCCCCCTCGGGTGGCACCACCGTCCGCTTCCTCGACGACAGCACGGGTCCCGCTGCGCTGGCCGCGGCCAGCCTCGTCGTCGTCGCCACCGACACGGGCCGTCATGTCGCGGACGCCATCGAGGCACTGGACGCCGGCGCAGGCCGGGTGCTCCTCGAGAAGCCGGCCGCTCCGAGCCGCGCCGCCGCCGAGCCGCTGGCCGCCCACCGCAGGGCGGCGGAGGTGTGGGTCGCCGCACCGCTGCGGGCCCACGAGGGGTTCCGCCACCTGCTCACCCAGGTCGGCGCCATCGGCCGGCCGCTCTTCGCGCACGTCCGGTGCCAGTCCTGGCTGCCGGACTGGCGGCCCGACCGCGACTACCGCGAGTCCTACTCGGCCCGCGCAGACGAGGGCGGCGTGCTGCGAGACCTCGTGCACGAGCTCGACTACGCCGAGGTCCTCCTCGGCCGGCCGACCCTGCTCGGCGCCGGCCTCGACCACACCGGGCCACTCGAGATCGAGGCCGAGCAGGCGGCGACGCTGTTGTGGCGCACGGACCTCGCGACGGTCACCTGCCGCCTCGACTACGTCACCCGACCCACCACCCGCGGCATCGCCCTCCACGGGCCGGACGGCTCGCTCGAGTGGGATCTGCCCACCGCCACCGTGACGAGGCGAGATGCCGCGGGCAACGCCACGACCGAGACCTTCGCGGCCGACCTCGAGCGCGACACCGTGATGGCGACGCAGGCCCGCGCGGCACTCGAGCTCACGCCGGACGCCGACCGAGCCCAGCGGCATACGGCCGGGGCTCCTGCCACCCTCGCCGAAGGGCTGGCCACGCTCGAGCTCTGCGACCGCGCAAGGGCGATGTCATGACCCGGCCTCGCATCCTCGCCGTCGTTCCGGCCCGTGGCGGCTCGAAGGGCCTGCCGGGCAAGAACATCCGACCCCTGGCCGGGCTCCCCCTCATCGCCCACAGCATCCGCGCCGCCGCCCTGACGCCGCAGGTGTCGCGGTGTGTTGTGTCCACCGACTCGACGGAGATCGCCGCCGTCGCCCGCCAGTCCGGCGGCGACGTCCCGTTCCTCCGCCCGGCGGAGCTCGCGCGGGACGACACCCCCATGGCTCCCGTCGTCCGGCACGCCCTGGAGTGGTGTGAGCGGGAGGAGGGCGAGCCGTATGCCGCTGTGCTCCTTCTCGACCCCACCTCCCCCGCGCGCGTCCCCCAGCAGCTCGCTGCCGCCGCCGACCTGCTGTTCTCGAGTGACGGCCTCGACGGCGTCATCAGCGTCTCCGAGCCGACGTTCAACCCGGTCTGGGTGGGCGTGCGCCCCGGGTCGTCCCCCGACGGGGCGCTGGAACGCTACTTCGCGGCCGGCACCGGGGTGACTCGCCGCCAGGACACCGAGCGCTTCCGGCGCATCAACGGCAACTTCTACCTGTGGCGAGCGGACTTCGTGCGGCGGCTCGAGCAGTCCTGGTTCGACGAGGGACGCCATGCGGGCGCGGAGATCCCGGAGGCGCAGGCGTTCTCGATCGACGACGAGTACGAGTTCCGCCTCATCGAGGCGCTCGTGGCCGCCGACATCATCACCCTGCCCTGGCTCGAGAGGAGCTAGCCCGTGACGACATCCCAGGGAGACCTCAGCCGACGCACTGCCGTCGTCACGGGTGGAGCGGGACCGCTCGGCTCCGTCCTCTCGGCGGCACTCGCGGAGGCCGGAGCGCGCGTCGTCGTCTGCGACGTCGAGGAGGAGCGCTGCGCCGCGACAGCCGGCGCCCTCCCGGGCCGTGGCCACCTCCCCCTCGCAGCGGACCTGCTCGAGCCCGAGGGCATCTCGACCGTGGTCGACGCCCTCCACGAGCTCGGGGCGTGTGACGTCCTCGTCAACAACGCCGCCTTCACCGGCACGTCCGGCGTGCCGGGCTACGCGGTGCCGTTCGACGAGCAGACCGACGAGGCCTTCGCCCTGGCGCTCGCGCTCAACCTCACGGCGCCCTTCTCCCTGACCCGGCAGCTCGCCCCGCTGCTGCGCGCCGGGGGGCACGGCAGCGTCATCAACGTCTCGAGCATCTACGGCCTCGTCGGGCCGAACATGGGACTCTACGAGGGGACGCGGATGGGCAACCCGGCCGCGTACGCCGCCTCCAAGGGTGGGATCGCGCAGCTCACCCGCTACCTGGCGACCGTCCTGGCCCCGGACGTCCGCGTCAACGCGTTCGCCCCGGGCGGCATCGCGCGGGGGCAGGACGAAGCCTTCGTCGCGCGGTACGAGCGCCTCACCCCGCTCGGCAGGATGGGGACCGAGGACGACTTCCGGGGTGTGGCGGCCTGGCTCGCCTCCGACGCCGCCGCCTACGTCACCGGACAGGTCATCGCGGTGGACGGCGGCTGGACCGCCTGGTAGGCCCGGCGGCTGGGCCGGTCCGCGCCCTCAGCCGCGCAGTTCGGGCGCCACCGCGCTCTCGAAGAGCTCGATGCCCGACCGGTCGTAGGCGGCCTCCTGGAAGTAGAGGATCCCGTAGGCCATCCCGCGGCCCGCCATGTCACGAAGCACCTCGACCACCTGCTCGGGAGTGCCCACCGCCGGCTGCGTGCGGAGGTTGGCGACGTGCCGTTCGACTCGCTCGTCGGACACGCCGGCCCGGCGCAGCAGGTCGCCGTGGAAGCGCAGCCGGTCCTCAACCTCCGCGTCGTTCTCGCCGAGGACCACGTTGAAGTTGCCGGTCCGCACGATCGAGCCGAAGTCGCGGCCGACGTCAGCACAGTGCCCGGCCAGGACGTCGCTCTTGCGCGAGAAGGTCTCGGCGTCGTCGAAGAAGTTGGTGTAGTCCGCGTAGCGCGCCGCGATCCGCAGCGTCACCTTCTCGCCGCCGCCGGCGATCCAGATCGGGATGCCGTTGCTCTCGGAACCGGGCCGCGACGTGCCCTGCAGCGGGCGGGGAGCACAGCGCGCTCCGTCGACCTGGTAGTACTTCCCGTCGAGCGTCGCCGATCCCGTGGTCCACATGTCACGGAAGATCTGCACGCCCTCGCGCAGCCGGCCGAGCCGTTCACCTGCCGACGGGAAGCCGTAGCCGAAGGCCCGCCACTCGTGCTCGTACCAGCCACCGCCGATGCCCATCTCGAGGCGGCCGCCCGAGATGATGTCGACCGTGGCGGCCACCTTGGCGAGGTAGGCCGGGTTGCGGTAGCTCATGCACGTGCACATCTGGCCGAGCCGAACCCGGCTGGTCGACGCAGCGAAGGCGCTCATGAGGGTCCACGCCTCGTGGGTCGCCTCGTCGGACGGGACGGGCACCGTGTGGAAGTGGTCGTAGACCCAGATGGACTCGAAGACGTCACCGTCGTCGGCGTGCTTCGCCACACCGGCCATGGTCTCCCAGTGGCGGTCCGGCTCGATCCCGACGAGGTCCATCCGCCAGCCCTGCGGCACGAAGAGTCCGAATCTCATGCCGGTCATCCTGTCACGCCCCCCGGGCCCCTTCACGACACTGGCGCCGGTCGGCGTGTGAGGATGAGGCATGCACCACAACGACCCAGCCGTGATCAGGGACCTGCTGCACACCCCCGCGACCTGGGCCGTGGTGGGTCTCGGTGACAACCCGAGCCGCACCGCCTACAGCGTCTCGCTGTGGCTCGCCCGCGAGATCGGGATGAACGTCATCCCGATCCATCCGAGCGCGCCCACGGTGCACGGCTTCCAGGGCCACGCCCGCCTCGCCGACATCCCGGACGGCACCACCGTCCACGTCGTCAACTTCTACGTCAACAGCTCACGAGTCGGCGCCTGCGTCGACGAGGCCATCGCGCAGAAGGAGCGCCTCGGCATCGGCGCGCTCTGGCTCCAGCTCGGCGTCGTCGACGAGGACGCCGCCGCCCGCGCGGTCGAGGCGGGGCTCGCGGTCGTCATGGACACCTGCCCCAAGATCGAGTGGCCGCGCATCGAGCCCGGCGACTCGGCCGGCGCGCTCTCCGGCTGACCATCGAAAGAGCACTTCGTCACGATCGAAAGAGCAGTTCGTCCCAATCGAAAGAGCAGTTCGTCACAATCGAAAGAGCACTTCGTGACCCGGCCGGGGCATTCTCCCCGTCGAGGTGTGACGAACTGCTCTTTCGATCGGCTTGCTGGTCAGAGGCCGCGGGCGACCTCGTCGCGCAGCGCTGCTCCCTTCGCGTGAGCCTGGTCGCGGAGTGCCCCCTGGAAGTCGCGCATCCGGTCGCGGACCGCGCGCCCGAGGTCGTCGTCGGACGTCCCGATGATCCGGGCGGCGAGCAGTCCGGCGTTGCGAGCGCCCCCGATGGACACCGTGGCGACCGGCACCCCCGCCGGCATCTGGACGATGGACAACAGCGAGTCCATGCCATCGAGGTACCTGAGCGGCACCGGCACGCCGATGACGGGCAGCGGCGTGACCGAGGCGAGCATTCCGGGCAGGTGGGCCGCTCCCCCGGCTCCGGCGATGACAACTCGCAGCCCACGGTCGGCGGCGGACGTGCCGTAGGCGATCATCTCCTCGGCCATCCGGTGCGCCGAGACGACGTCCGCCTCGTAGGGGATCCCGAAGTCCGACATCACCGCGGCGGCCTCGCGCATCACGGGCCAGTCGCTGTCGCTGCCCATGACGATGCCCACCACGGGCTGCTTGCTCTGCTCGGTCATCCTCGCCTCATTCCGTGATCACGCCCTGGAGAAAGTCGGCCGCGTGCCGCGCCCGGTCCCGCACCTCGGCCAGGTCCGGCCCGCTGACGTTGACGTGCCCGAGCTTGCGGCCCGGCCGGACCCCCTTGCCGTACATGTGCACCTTGGCCTGGGGGTCCCTGGCCATGATGTGCCGGTAGGCCGGGTAGAGCTCGGGGTAGTCGCCGCCGAGGACGTTGGCCATCGCCGTCCACGGAGCGTGGGGTCGCGGGTCGCCCAGCGGCAGGTCGAGGACCGCCCGCAGGTGCTGCTCGAACTGGCCGGTGACTGCGCCGTCCATGGACCAGTGGCCGCTGTTGTGGGGGCGCATGGCCAGCTCGTTGACGACGTACCCGGGGCGACCGTCCGGCCCGGGCACCTCGAACATCTCGACTGCGAGGACGCCGGTGACTCCCAGCTCGCCGGCCACCCGGAGGGCCGCTTCGGTCGCCACCGCCGCGAGGTCGGGGTCGATGCCGGGCGCCGGCGCGAGGACCTCGGTGCAGATGCCGCCGGTCTGGACCGTCTCGACCACCGGCCAGGCGGCCGCCTGTCCCGAGGGGCTGCGGGCGACGAGGGCGGCGAGCTCGCGGGTGAAGTCGACCCGCTCCTCCAGCAGTAGACCCTCGGACATGGGACCCGGCTCGCCGACGTGGGTGAGCCAGTCGGCGACGTCGGCGCTCGACGAGGCGAGCATGACTCCCTTGCCGTCGTAGCCGCCGCGCGGTGTCTTGACGATGACCGGCCACCCGACCTCCGCGCCGAAGCGGTCGACGTCTGCTGCCACGCGGGCCACGGCCCACCGGGGGCAGGCGATGCCGAGGTCAGTCAGCCGGCGGCGCATCGCGAGCTTGTCCTGGGCGAACCGCAGTGCCGTCCGGCTGGGGTGCATGACGATGCCCTCGTTCTCGAGCGACTCGAGGACGGACTGGGGCACGTGCTCGTGGTCGAACGCCACCACGTCGCACGAGCGCGCGAACTCGAGCACGTGGTCGAGCTCGGTGTGCCGACCCACCGGCGACGAGGGGACGACGAGAGCGGCGGCGGCCACCTCGTCCTCGGCCAGCACGGACAGCTGGATGCCGAGCTCGATCGCGGGGCCCTGCATCATCCGGGCGAGCTGGCCGCCGCCGACGACACCGACGACGGGAAATCCTCCGGGGGCGCGCTTCGGCTCGGTCACGACGCCCAAGCCTAGTGGGCCGCCGGTTCAGTCGCTTGCGTGTCGGTCGGCTCTCCCAGGTCAGCGTCCGCCTCGCCGACCGAGTCAGCCATCGACCCGTGCAGGACCGCCTCGGTGTGCACGGGGTCGGCGAGCTCGCTGTGCCGGGTGCGGACGGCGGCGAAGGTCCACAGCTTGTTGAGGACGAAGGACAGCGGCGTGACGACGGCGATGACGAGGAGCTGGGCCCAGTAGAGCCGGGTCCGGAGTCCGGTCGTGTCGTCGAGGAGGTCCGTCGGCAGGGCGAGGGGCGAGTGGGGGTGCATGAGGAGAGTCAGGAGCAGCAACCCGGCAACCTGCCCCAGGAGCCCGACCGTGAGGAAGGGCCAGTACTCGCGCCACCACGCGGGATGGCGTTCGCTCCGGAAGGTCCAGGTCCGGTTGAGCTGGAAGTTCCAGAGGTTCGCGACGAGAAAGGCGACGGTCGAGTAGGCGTGGTACCAACGCAGGTTGTAGTCGGACCAGGGCAGGCCGATGATGGCGTGGTCCGGGTCGGTCCCGAGCCGCTTGACGAGAATGAGCGTCGCGAGGTTGACCACGACGCCGGAGGCGCCGACCAGGCCGAACCTCACGAGCAGGAGCCAGTTGTGCCGATGGCGCACGAACAGGTACTCCCGGAGCCGACTCACCCGCGCAGCGTAACGCCGGTCCGGCGAGCCCCGCGGAACCTGAGAGCGCACTGCCCTCGTCAGTCGGACTCCGCCTCGGAGAGGAAGAGGGCGAACCGTGCGGGTTGGGCCTGGACGAGGTCGAGCCGGCCGCCGTTTGCCTCGGCGAGGTCGCGGGCCAGGGCGAGGCCCAGGCCGGTGCTGCCACCGGCGCCGCTGCTCACGGACCGCTCGAAGATGTGCGGGGCGATCGCGGGCGCCACCCCCTCCCCCTGGTCGCTCACCTCGACGATGACCGACGGGCCGGAGCGACGCGCATGGACGTCGACGGTGCCGCGTCCGTGGACGAGGGAGTTCTCGAGGAGCGTGGAGAGCAC
Organism: Intrasporangium calvum DSM 43043; assembly: GCF_000184685.1. Classification (NCBI taxonomy): domain Bacteria; kingdom Bacillati; phylum Actinomycetota; class Actinomycetes; order Micrococcales; family Intrasporangiaceae; genus Intrasporangium; species Intrasporangium calvum. Next base: position 1,398,846 of record NC_014830.1, on the reverse strand, counting down.
CTGCGAGAGCGCGACGGGTGTCGACCGGACGAAGAGCCCCCGCTCCCCACGCACCCGCACCGAGCGCCGCGCCTGCTCGAAGGCGGGCTGCCACTCACGTTGGAGGGCTGCGATGACCGAGTCGAGCGAGACGGCAGGCACCGGCCCACCCGTCGCCCGAGAGCGCCCGAGGAGGTCGTCGACGACCCGGGTCAGCCGCTCGACCTGGGCGATGGCGATGTTGGCCTCCTCCTTCACCGCGGCCACGTCGTCGGTCTCGGCGATCTCCTCGAGTCGCATGAGGAGAGCGGTGAGCGGGGTGCGCAGCTGGTGCGAGGCGTCCGCGGCGAAGTCGCGCTCCGCGGCGAGGGAGCGAGTCATGTCGTGGGCCCGCCGGGTGATGACGTCGGAGACGTGGTCGAGCTCGGCCGTGCCGGAACGCAGCGGCTTGAGCCTGGCCTCGCCGTCGGCGAACCGGTCGGCCAGCACGACCAGTGCGTGGGCGGCGGCCTCGAGCTGGCGTCGGAGGGGCCGGCTCGCGAGGTGTCCGATGGCGAGCGCGACGAGGCTGACGGCGGCGGCGGCGGCGGCGGCAAAGCGAGCGGTCACCACGGACGGCTCCTCGGAGAGCCACCCGCTGATGACGTCGGGCCGGCGGGTGATGAGGTAGGCGATGACCCCGGTGGTCCCGAGGGCGGCCACGCCGGCTGTCGTCGTCGCGGTGACGAGCGCGACCCGCTCGAGCGTCCGCCGCATGGTCAGTCGGGCTTGGGTCGCTCGAAGCGGAAGCCGACGCCACGCACGGTGGCGATGTACTGCGGCGAGGTCGCGTCGTCGCCGAGCTTGCGGCGCAGGACCGAGATGTGCATGTCGAGGGTCTTTGTCGAGCCGAACCATGCCGTGTCCCAGACCTCGCGCATCAGCTGCTCGCGAGGCACCACCTTGCCCTGTTCGCGGATGAGCACGCGGAGCACGTCGAACTCCTTGGCGGTCAGCTGCAGCTCCTCGCCCTTGAACCAGGCGCGTCGACCGTCGGAGTCGATCCGGACCAGCTCTCCGGTCGGTCCGACATCGGTGGGTGTGCGCCGGAGCAGGGCCCGCACGCGGGCGAGCAGCTCGGCGAGCCGGAACGGCTTGGTCACGTAGTCGTCGGCGCCGGCGTCGAGACCGACGACGGTGTCGACCTCGTCGGCCCGCGCGGTGAGGATGAGGACCGGGATGCTGCGTCCCTCCGCCCGCAGCCGGCGGCACACCTCGAGTCCGTCGACCTTGGGCAGCCCGAGGTCGAGGAGCACGAGGTCCGGGTTGTCCTTGGCTCCTTCGAGCGCTTCGGCGCCGTCCTCGCGGACGTCGACGTCGTAACCCTCGCGTCGCAGGGCCCGGGCGAGCGGCTCGGAGATCGCCGGATCGTCCTCCGCCAGGAGAACTCGCGTCATGTCACCGTCCTCGGTCAACGTCGAACTGCGTCTCGCCAGGATCCGCGGCCCGTGGGCGGGGCCCGACCGCAGCCTACCGACATCGCGGGCCGACGCCACCCGTCCGGGATGCCGTATGCCGCTGGGCTCGCTCCCAGCGGCCCGTCCTCAGCGGCCGGGCCAGTTGGGCGTGCGCTTCTCGGCGAAGGCGGCCACGCCCTCCTTGCGGTCACCGGAGAAGGCCGTGGCGCGCCAGCAGGCGTCCTCGATCTCCAGTCCGGAGGCGAGGTCGACGTCGGACCCCAGGCGCATGGCTCGTTTGGCGTTGCGCAGGCCGACCGGCGAGTTCGCGGCGATGGCGCGGGCGAGCTCGAGGGCGCGGTCGCGGGCCCGACCTGCGGGGACGACCTCGTCGACGGCACCCATCCCGAGGGCTTCGGTGGCCGGCATCTTGGCCGCCGAGAAGATCGCCTTGGCCGCCTTGGACCAGCCGACGCGGCGCACGAGCAGCTGGGTCCCACCGCCACCGGGGATGACACCGACGCCGACCTCCGGCAGCCCGACGAGGGCCCCCTCCCCGGCGATGATGACGTCGCACGAGAGGGCCAGCTCGAAGCCGCCGCCGAGGGCGAAACCGTCCACCGCGGCGATGACGGGCATCGGGAGAGCGAGGACGCCGCCGTAGGCGGAGCGAGCGAGCGGTCGCTGCTGCACGAGGTCCGCGTCGGTGAACGCGTTGCGCTCCTTGAGGTCGGCGCCGACGCAGAAGGCCTTGGGATGGCTCGAGGTGAGAACGACGCAGCGCACCCCGTCGTCGGCCGCGAGCGAGGAGGTCGCGTCGCGGATGGCCTCGGCCATCGCGGTCGAGACGGCGTTGAGGGACTCCGGGCGGTCGAGCACGAGCTCCGCGACGTGGGCGAGGCCCGGCTCGTCGAACCGTTCGACACGCACGAGGCTATGGCTGGCGGGCTGGGTCACGGCGGGCTCCTCTGGGTGGGGTTCGGTTGGGGTGCAGGTGGGCGAGGGTGGTCAGGTCGGCCGGCGGCCCTCGGCGGGGGCCCGGCGGAGCATCGAGGGCGAGACGGGTCCGACGCCGCGCAGGATCCGGCGGCGCTGGCCCGTGAGCTGGAACCCGGACAACGTGGCGAGCTCGCGGGCCATCGGGGCATCGACGAGTACGCTCCCGGACTGCGCCACGGCCGTGAGGCGCGACGCGCGGTTGACGGTCGTGCCGAAGACGTCCCCCAGGCTGGAGACGATCGGGCCGCGTGCCATCCCGCACCGGACCTCGGGCAGCACGTCGTCCTGCGAGATCGTCTCGACGAGGTCGAGGGCGATCGCGGCAGCGGGGGCTGCCTGGACGGTGGTGAAGAGGACCTCGTCGCCGACGGTCTTGATGAGGCGACCACCGTGCGCGGTGATGACATCGGCCGACAGCCGTTCGAAGCGGTGTACCAGCCGGGCGAGGTCGCGCTCGGACATCTTGCGCACGAGCGAGGTGAAGTTGACCAGGTCGGCGAACCCGACCGAGCGCATCTTCACCAGGCCGTAGCTCGCGGGATCGGCGTCGGCGAGCATCCTCGAGATCGCGGCGCTGAGGTGCCTCCGCCAGGCGTAGACGAGCAGGGGCTCGAACCGGTCGGCCAGGTCGGCCATGCGCTGGGCCGTCTCGGCGGCCGTTCCGAGGGACGGGACGACCCGCGTCTCTGCCCCGGCCACCGACTCGGTGGCCCGCTGCTCGGACTTCTCGGTCTCGACCGCCTCGGCGACGAGCTGGGCCTGCCACACGGCGAGCCGGTCGGCGGACCGGGCGACGGCGCGCGTCATCGCGAGCGCGAGCGTCTCGTCGATGTCCCCGTCCCGGACGATCCCGGCGACGGCCCGCAGCGCGTCGACGTCGGCCCCGGTGAACAGCTCGTCGTCCGTGTAGACGACCGGGAAGCCGAGGGCGCGCCAGAACTTCTGGGCGGACAGGAGGGAGACGCCGGCCTCGCGGGTCACGTCCCTGCGGCCCATCTCGAGGGTCTGCCCGAGCAGCCGCTCGATGACCTCCTTCGCGTCGACGTCGACGCCGGGCAGCGGCTCGGGCTCTGGTTCAGGCGCTGTCTCAGGCAGGGAGGCAGGCGGTGGCTCTGCCGGCCACGGCCCGGTGCCCTCGGAGCCGCCGGCCTGGGTCATGGCCCGATCATGCCAGCCGCCTCAGCACCGGGCCGCACGTGCACCACGTCGCCCGCCGAGAAGGCCCGTTCGCTCCCGGCGACCTCGACGACCAGCGCCCCCGAGTCGTCCACCCGGACCGCCCGCCCCGAGACGAGACCACCCGTCGGGAGGTGCACGTCGACCTGGGATCCGACGGTGGCGCACAGCGAGCGGTACGCGGACCGAGCCGACGACCCGCTGTTGAGGACGGCGGCCAGCTCTTTGAGGAAGGCGATGACGAGGTCTTCCCGTGCGACGACGGCGCCGGCGACCCGGAGCGAGGTGGCCGTCGGGACCGGCAGCTCGGCGCGGGTCTGGTCGACGTTCACCCCGGCACCGACCACGACCGCCCGGCCGTGGGGCCCTTCGGCGAACTCGCAGAGGATCCCCGCCACCTTGCGGTCGTCGTCCTCCGGAAGCAGCACGTCGTTGGGCCACTTGAGCCGGGGCCGGAGTCGGGCTCCGGTCGCCGTGGTGACGCCCCCGATGGCGCGCCCGAGCGCGACCCCGGCCAGAAGCGGGGCCCAGCCCAGGTCGGCGGGCGCCGGGACGATCGCCGAGACGGCCACGGAGGCCCGCGGGGGCACCTGCCAGGACCGCCCGAGCCGGCCACGGCCACCCGTCTGGTCGTCGGTGAGGACGATGCGCCAGAGGGGGCTGCCGTGGGGAGCGAGCCCAGCGGCATACGGCCTCGCGGACTGACTGGAACCGGCGCCCGGGGGGGGATCAGGCGTCCGGACGAGCTCGGCAGCCCGGCTGTTCGTCGACCCGATCGACGGATGGAACTCGACTGACCGCCAGGGCTGGCCGGACGTGACCAATGCCGCATGGATGACGTCGGGGTCGATCGGTTCGCGCACCCTTCCAAGGCTAGAGTGCCGCCATGGCAACGGAGCAGGCCCCCGCCGAGGGAGATCACCACCAGGCAGATCAGACCATCGACCTGACGACGACGGCGGGCAAGCTCGCCGACCTCAAGCGTCGGGTGGCCGAGGTGGCGCATGCCGGCTCCGAGCGAGCGATCGACAAGCAGCACGCCCGCGGCAAGAAGACCGCCCGCGAGCGGATCGCGATGCTCCTCGACGAGGGCACGTTCATCGAGATGGACAAGTACGCCCGCCACCGGTCCAACCAGTTCGGCCAGGAGAAGAACCGTCCCTACGGTGACGGCGTCGTGACCGGCTACGGCACGGTCGACGGCCGCCAGGTCGCCGTGTTCGCGCAGGACTTCACCGTGTTCGGCGGGTCGCTCGGCGAGGTCTTCGGCGAGAAGATCGTCAAGGTGATGGACTTCGCGATGAAGATCGGCTGCCCGGTGGTCGGGCTCAACGACTCCGGTGGCGCTCGGATCCAGGAGGGAGTCGTGTCCCTCGGGCTCTACGGCGAGATCTTCTTCCGCAACGTGCGGGCGTCCGGCGTGATCCCGCAGATCAGCCTCGTCATGGGGCCGTGCGCCGGCGGGGCCGTCTACTCCCCCGCGATCACCGACTTCACCGTCATGGTCGACCAGACCAGCCACATGTTCATCACCGGCCCGGACGTCATCAAGACCGTCACCGGTGAGGACGTCGGCTTCGAGGAGCTCGGCGGCGCGAAGACGCACAACACCAAGTCGGGGGTCGCCCACTACATGGGCACCGACGAGCAGGACGCCATCGACTACGTCAAGGCGCTGCTGTCCTACCTGCCCAGCAACAACATGGAGACGCCGCCGTCCTACGGCGAGGGCGAGGCAGACCTGACCGTCACCGACGAGGACCGGTGGCTCGACACGTGCATCCCGGACTCACCGAACGTGCCCTACGACATGCACCAGGTCATCGAGCACATCGTCGACGACGGTGAGTTCCTCGAGGTGCAGCCGCTCTTCGCCCCGAACATCATCACCGGCTTCGCGCGGATCGACGGGATGTCCGTCGGCGTCGTGGCCAACCAGCCGATGCAGTTCGCCGGCACACTCGACATCGACGCCTCGGAGAAGGCGGCCCGGTTCGTGCGGACCTGCGACTGCTTCAACGTGCCGGTGCTGACGTTCGTCGACGTCCCGGGGTTCCTGCCCGGCACCTCCCAGGAATGGGACGGCATCATCCGCCGCGGCGCGAAGCTGATCTACGCCTACGGCGAGGCCACCGTCCCGAAGATCACGGTGATCACGCGCAAGGCCTACGGCGGCGCCTACGACGTGATGGGCTCCAAGCACCTCGGCGCCGACATCAACCTCGCCTGGCCGACCGGGCAGATCGCCGTCATGGGCGCACAGGGAGCGGTCAACATCCTCTATCGCAAGGAGCTCGCCGCCGTCGCGGCGGAGGGCGGCGACGTCGACGCGAAGCGGGCCGAGCTCATCGCGCACTACGAGGAGACCCTCGCCAACCCCTACATCGCGGCGGAGCGCGGCTACATCGACACCGTCGTCACCCCGTCGAACACGCGGATGAACGTCACCCGCGCCCTGCGGGCGCTGAAGAACAAGCGGGAGACACTTCCGCCCAAGAAGCACGGGAACATTCCGCTGTGACCGCCCGAACCGCGAGGAACGAGCCTGGTTCGGGCGGAACAGGAGGTCGCGCGAGCGAAGCGAGCTCCGAGCAGTTGCGCGCGCAGCGCGAGCAGCGCGAGCCCGGCGAGGCGCGTGACGCGGTGCGGGTGCTGCGCGGGAACCCGGCTGCGGAGGAGATCGCAGCGTTGGTCGCGGTCCTCTCCGCGGTCGGTGGCGGCGAGGAAGCGGGCCTCCCGCGCGCCCGGTCGGCCTGGTCGGACCCCGCCTGGCGCCTCGTCGGTCCGCAGGCGAGACGCGGCGGCTGGCGCGGGTCCAGCCTGCCGCGCTGACGTCGCGGGAGTGATACCGGCCACTTCTGGCCGTCAGAGGTTAGGCACACCTAACTGCGGGAGTATCGTCCGCGATGTGAACCTCATCGGGCTGACCCGGCGGAGCCAGCCGGACACCCAGCCTCCCGCCGGCAGCGACCACCCATCCGCACCCACCCCGGGGTCAGACCGGAGTCCCACGTTGGCGCGACACCCGTTGGGGAGCACGGTGGTCCTGGCCACCCCTCGCCTCGGAACGGCCGCCATCCGCCGTCTGGGCGAGCTCGGGCTGCGTTCGGGCACCGAGGTGGTGATCCTCCACCGGACTGCCGGGCGCGGGCGGGTCATCGCGACCGGCACGACCCGCATCGCACTGGACCGGGCCACCCTGGACGCCTGGCCGGCGGAGGTCGCCCGATGACGACGCACGACACGGCGCCGGCCTGCCCCTCCTGTGCGAGCCAGGCCGCCAAGGCGCAGGCGTCGACCGGGTCCCCCGAGGTGGCCCTGGTCGGCGCTCCGAACTCCGGCAAGTCGACGCTCTTCAACGCGCTCACCGGAGCTCGCCGCTCCGTCGGCAACTGGCCCGGTACGACCGTGGAGGTCGGAGAGGGCGCCTGGTTCCTCGGGACGGAGGAAACGCGCAGGGAGGTTGCCCTGCTCGACCTCCCCGGCGCCTACAGCCTCGACCCGGCCTCCCCGGACGAGGAGCTGACCCGCCGGCTCCTCGTCGACGTCCCGGTCGCGGACCGGCCCGACGTCGTCGTCGCCGTCGTCGACGCAGCCCACCTCTCGCGCAGCCTCCACCTGGTGGCGCAGCTGCGCGAGCACTCGCTGCGGGTCGTCATCGCGCTGACCATGACCGACCTGGCCGCGCGGCGGGCCATCGAGATCGACGACCGGACCCTCGAGGAGACCCTGGGCCTGCCGGTCGTCGTCGTCGACCCGCGCCGACGCCTCGGCAGCGCCGCCCTGGAGGCAGCGGTCGCGCGGGTGCTCGACCACCCTGCACCGCCGCCCCGGCCGGATCTCCCGGACCCTGACGGCGACGAGCTCGAGCGCGCGGATGAGCGCTTCGCGTGGGTGCTCGGCGTCGTCGACCGGACCACGCGGCCGGCCGGCGCAGGCCGGCGCACCTGGACCGACCGGATCGACCGCTGGGCCACCGCCCCGGTTTCCGGCCCGCTGCTGTTCCTGGCCGCCATGTTCGTCGTCTTCCAGACGACGACGACGGTCGCCGCGCCCTTCCAGGCGGCGCTCGACTCGCTCTTCTCCGGTCCCGTGACCACGGCTGCCACGGCCCTGCTCGAGGCCGTCGGGCTCGCGGGCACGCCGGTGCACGGGCTCGTCGTCAACGGGCTCGTGGCCGGAGTGGGGATGCTGCTGACGTTCCTCCCCGTCATGAGCCTGATGTTCATCCTCCTGTCCATCCTCGAGGACTCCGGCTACATGGCTCGCGCCGCCGTGGTGACCGACCGGATGATGCGGCTCGTCGGCCTGCCGGGTCGGGCCTTCCTCCCACTCGTCGTCGGCTTCGGGTGCAACGTCCCGGCGATCAGCGCGACCCGGGCCCTGCCCAACGCCCGGCACCGCATCCTCACGGTGCTCCTCGTCCCCTTCACCTCGTGCAGCGCGCGGCTCACCGTCTACGTCCTCCTCGCCACGACCTTCATGCCGGCGCAAGCAGGACTGGTCGTCTTCGGCATGTACGTCGTCTCGATCCTGCTCGTGGTCCTCGTCGGGCTCGCCCTGCGCGCGACGCTGTGGCGCACGATGGGCGGTGAGCCGCTCATGATCGACCTGCCGCCCTACCAGCGACCCACCCTCCGCGTCGTGGGGATGGTCAGCTGGATCCGCGTCAAGGGCTTCCTCCGCACCGCCGGGGGGATCATCGTCGCCGCCGTCACCGTGGTCTGGCTCCTCCAGTCGGTGCCGGTGCGCGGGGACGCCGGTTTCGCGCAGGTCCCGCCGGGCGACAGCCTCTATGCAGCCACGGCGCAGGCGGTGTCTCCGGTCTTCGAGCCGGCCGGTTTCGGCGAGTGGCAGACGACGGGCGCCCTCATGGTCGGCTTCGTCGCCAAGGAGGCCGTCGTGTCGTCGTGGGCGCAGACCTACGCCACCGCACAGCCCGAGAGCAGCGCCCAGCCCGGTGGCCTGGCCGTGGAGCTGCGTCAGGCCTTCGACCACTCTTCCGGAGGACACCCCATCCCCGCCGTCCTCGCCTTCCTCGTCTTCATCCTCGCCTACACGCCGTGCGTGGCCACCCTCGCTGCTCAGAAACGGGAAGTCGGGCTCCGCTGGACAGCCTTCGGGATCGGGGTCCAGCTGAGCGTGGCCTGGCTCCTCGCCGTGGCCGTCTTCCAGGTAGGACGGCTCCTCACATGAGCACGGCGGCTCCCACCCGCCCGCTGACGGCCGTCGTGGCAGCCATCCGGGCTGGATCCGGCACGATCGCAGAACTGGAGCGCGCCACGGGCATGCCACGCGACGTCGTCGAGGCGGTGGTGGACCACCTCGGCCGCCTCGGCAGGCTCATGAGCGAGCCGGTCCAGCTCGGCTGTCCCGCCACCGGGTGCGGATCGTGCTTCCTCTCCTCGGAGGCCAGCCGGAGCTGTCCCGGCCCGGGCAGCCCGCGGTCGGGAAGTGGCGCCGTGCTGATGTCACTCCGGACGCCCTAGTGGTCTAGCCTCTCTGCTTGTGCCCGTTCTACCGGTCAAACTGTCGTGATGCTCGCAGGCCGTTACCAGCTCGAGTCCCGAATCGCCGCCGGAGGCATGGGCGAGGTCCACGTCGCGACCGACCAGCGACTGCATCGCAAGGTGGCGGTCAAGCTGCTCCGAGCCGAGCTGGCCGAGTCCGGCGACTTCATCGAGCGCTTTCGGCGTGAGGCGCTCATGTCGGCCCGCCTCACCCATCCTTCCGTCGCACGGATACTCGACTACGGCCAGGACGGCAGCACCCACTTCATCGTCATGGAGCTCGTCGAGGGGCAGGACCTCGCACAGCTCCTCTCGCACCGCGGCTCCCTCACCGCTCCAGAGGCCGCCCGCATCGCCGCCCAGGTCTGCGATGCCCTTGCGGCGGCCCACGACGCAGGCTTCGTCCACCGCGACATCAAGCCGAGCAACGTCATCATCACCACCCCGCACCCGCACCGGGACGGGGCGGCAGACGTGCACCGCGAGGGGTCCGTCAAGGTGACCGACTTCGGCATCGCCCGGGCCCTCGGCGGGTCGTCGCTCACCCAGACCGGCACCATCATGGGAACGGCTCAGTATGTCTCCCCCGAGATCGTGCGCGGGGAGCCGGCGAGCCAGGCGTCCGATATCTACTCGGTGGGGGTGCTCCTCTTCCAGATGCTGACCGGCCGGGTCCCCTTCGACGGGGACTCGCCCGTGACCATCGCGCTCCGGCACCTCGACAGCGAGGTCCCACTGCCGGGCTCCTTGGTGCCGGGCATCCCGGCACCGATCGACGAGATCGTCGCCCGGGCCACCGCGGCGCGCCCCGAGGACCGCTTCCCGGACGCCCGCACGATGGCCCTCGCCCTTCGCGCGGCGGCGGCGGAACCGGCCCGGCGGCCGGCCCACGCCGTGGCGACGAGCGTCCTCCCCCTCCCGCAGTCCCACCCGGAGTCCCACCCGGGGTCCTACCCGGAGTCCCACCCGGCGACCCGGGCGATCTCCGACCGGACTCCGGCGCTCATCCCCACTCGGCCCCCTCAAGGCCCTGGGCCGGCCCACGGCTCGGAAGGTCTCGCGGCGGCCGCCGTTGCGCCTGCGACACGCCGTGACCGCGTGCGCCCGACGCACGCTGGGGGCGACCGTCGCTCCCGTCTCCGCTGGCTCGGGGCGGGTCTCGGTGCCGTCGCCATGGCGGCCGCCCTCACCTTCGCGCTGTCCGGAGGGGACGAGACCCCTCCCCCCACGACCGCTCCCACCACAGCCGGCACACCGACCGAGCAGCCCTCCGCCGAGGAGCCGGTCACCCCGGACGGCCCCGCCATGCCCCGCGACGCCGTCGGCCGCGAGCGCGACGACGTCGTCAAGGAGCTCAACGAGCGCGGCCTCAGCGTGCGCTGGGCCCTCGTCCGGTCCGGAGCCCCCGAAGGCTCGGTCATCGGGACCTTCCCCCGGGTCGGCGAGACGATGCAGCGCGGGGAGACGGCAGTCATCATCGTCAGCCGCGGACAGCTCCCCGACGGAGTGGAGCCGATCGACGTGCCGGCCGGCCTCGTCGGCAACACGGCGGACGCGGCGTCGGCAACGCTGCAGGGCGCCGGGCTCCGCTTCAGCACCGCGCCGATCCCGTCGGACGCCGCGCCGGGCACGGTCCTCGGGAGCTGGCCGTCCAGCGGCGAGCCCGCCTCGGACGGCGTCGTCGTGCTCATCGTGTCCGACGGCCCCGCCGGCAGCGGCGACGCCGGCGACCCCAAGACCGATGGCAAGGGCGGGGCCGACAAGAAGAAGAAGAGCGACGACTAGCCGGTCGCCGCGCCACCGTATTCCAGTGGCGGGCAGCACTGCCGCGTGGGATACGTTCGGTCGGTGACTGAGACCCCGACTCCGACCCCGCCTTCGAGCCCCACTGCCACAGCACCCGATGCTCGCCCCCGGACCGAGATCGACCGCATCGCCGAGCGGTACCTCGACGGCACGGTCGAGCTGAGCCCCATGCAGGCCACCTACCTCGGCCTCCCGGGGCGCGAGGACGAGCTGGACGACCTGTCGCCGGCCGGCCACGCCGCCCACAGCGAGCTGCGCAGGCGGACACTGGCCGAGCTGGCCACGGCCACCCCCGTCGACGACGTCGACCGCGTCACCCTCGCCGCTCTCGTCGACCGGCTCGAGCTGGCCGAGGAGCGCTACGCGGCGGGCCTCGACGAGATGTCACTCAACGTCCTTGCCTCCCCCCTCCAGGCCGTTCGCGACGTCTTCGACCTCATGCCGCAGGACACCGAGGCGCACTGGCGCACCTTCGCCACGCGCATGGCGCAGATCCCGGCCGCGTTGGACACCTACCAGGCGTCACTGCTCGCCGCTCGCGAGCGGGGTCTCGTGTCCCCCCGCCGCCAGGTCGCCGCGTGCGCGGAGCAGTCGAGGGACCTGACCTCCGAGGACGCGTACTTCGCCACCCTCGTCGCCCGCGCCCGCACCACGGACGGCCCGCTCGACGGCGACGTCACGGCCCAGCTCACCGACGCGGCGAAGGCGGCGTCAGCGGCATACGGCGAGATGGCCGACTGGCTCGAGCGAGAGCTGCTGCCGCACGCCCCGGAGACCGACGCCTGCGGGCGGGAGCGGTACCAGCTCGAGTCGCGCTACTTCCTCGGCGCGACCGTCGACCTCGAGGAGACGTACGCCTGGGGCCAGCAGGAGGTCGCCGACCTCAACGCGCAGATGCGGGAGATCGCCGAGGGGCTCGAGCCGGGCGCCACCGTCCAGCGGGGGGTCGAGATCCTCGACGCCGACCCGCGCTACCAGCTCCACGGCACCGATGCGCTCCAGGCCTGGATGCAGGAGCGGGCCGACGAGGTGATCCGCAGCCTCAAGGACGTCCACTTCGACATTCCCGGTCCGGTCCAACGGATCGAGTGCATGATCGCGCCGACCCAGACCGGCGGCATCTACTACACCGGCCCGAGCGACGACTTCAGCCGTCCCGGGCGGATGTGGTGGTCGGTCCCCAAGGGCAAGACCGAGTTCCAGACGTGGAACGAGCTGACCACCGTCTACCACGAGGGCGTTCCGGGTCACCACCTGCAGATCGCGCAGACCGTCTACCGCTCCGGGCTGCTCAACGCGTGGCGCCGCCTCGAGTCGTTCACGTCCGGGCACGCGGAGGGCTGGGCGCTCTACGCCGAGCGGCTCATGGCCGAGCTGGGCTACATGGACGACCCGGGCAACCGGATGGGTTGGCTCGGGGGGCAGTCCCTTCGAGCCGCGAGGGTCGTCCTCGACATCGGGGTGCACTGCGGCTTCGACGCGCCGTCGGAGGTGGGCGGTGGGGCGTGGGACTACGACAAGGCGTGGACGTACCTGACGCGCTACGGGTTCATGGACGAGAAGACGCTGCGCTTCGAGCTGAACCGCTACCTCGGCTGGCCCGGACAGGCCCCGTCGTACAAGATCGGCGAGCGCCTCTGGCTGCAGCTCCGTGACGAGGCCCAGCGCCGCGAGGGAGATGCGTTCGACCTCAAGGCGTTCCACCGGCGTGCGCTCGACATCGGCGGGGTGGGTCTGGACACGCTCCGGTCCGCGGTCCTCCGGGAGATCTGAGCACCGCCCTCCGGCGCCGCTCCCCTTGGTGGGAGCGGCGCCGTCGGCGTCAGGTGCCGTATCTTCCGTCGTATGCCGCTCAGCCCGCTCCCGCCTGACTCTCCCGTCCCGTTCGTGCTGGGTTCCGCCTCACCGGCACGACTGAAGACCCTGCGCGGCGCGGGCGTCGAGCCCGTCGTCCTGGTGAGCGACGTCGACGAGGACCTCGTCGTGGCCGAGGCGATCGACCGGTACGGGCCGATCGAGCCTCCCGACATCGCGCTGCTCCTTGCCCGGGCCAAGGCCGAGGACGTCACGAGCCGGACGGAGTCCCCGTCCGTGGTGCTGGGGTGCGACTCGGTCCTCGAGCTCGAGGGTGAGGTCCATGGGAAACCGGCCGATGCGCGGGAGGCAACCGCTCGGTGGCGGCGGATGCGGGGCCGCTCCGGCATCCTGCACACCGGCCACTGGCTCGTCGACGACCGGGAGTCGGGGGGCGCGACGATCGGCGCGACCGCCTCGACGACGGTGTACTTCGCGGCCCTGTCCGACGAGGAGATCGACGCCTACGTGGCGACGGGCGAGCCGCTCCGCGTCGCCGGCGCCTTCACCATCGACGGCCTCGGGGGTCCCTTCGTGGCCGGCATCGAAGGAGACCACCACAACGTCGTCGGGCTGTCCCTGCCCCTGCTACGGGACCTGTTGGCCGACGCCGGCATCAGCTGGTTCGACATCGTCAACCGCTGAGCAGCCGCAAGAGCACGGCCCCCCCAATCGAAAGAGCACTTCGCCCCCCAATCGAAAGAGCACTTTGTCCCCCGTTGTCACCGGGCTCTGCGACTCCGGGCCGGGGGACAAAGTGCTCTTTCGATACTGGTCCGGCGGCGATGGGCTACGGATACAGGTCGTCGGTGAGGTCCTTGATGATGAGGTAGTGCTCGAGCCACCACCACATGAGGATCGCGCCGACGATGACGATCCCCCCGAGGATCCAGTAGCGCCATCGGCTCCACCACCGCAGCTTGAGGAACCACGCGATGATGAGCGTGAACGGGAAGGCGAGCAGGGCATAGCGGACCCGGCTGGGCGTCGTGCTCGTGACGAGCAGGATGTAGCCCGGGTAGGCGCCGGCCCAGCCCCAGATCTCCGGGCCCCACCGCCACGAGTGCCTCGAGAGCATGAACCACGCGAACGCGACGACGCCGAGCACGCCGAGGACCTGCCCCATGACGCCCCAGTAGGCGTAGAGCAGGTCCCACCACATGTAGAGCTTCACCTTGGTCTGGATGTTCCAGGCCAGCATCGTCTGGTTGTACGCGTCCGGGGTCTGCGTCACGGCGGAGACGATCGTGGGCCAGAGCCAGGTCAACAGCCCGGCCCACGCGGCGAGCGCGGCCAGCCCCCAGCGGAGTCGGACCGGGTGCGAGCCTTCGTCCTCTTGCCGCCACCGGACGACCGCGTGCGCGATGATCACCGGCACCATGGCGATGACGACGTTCCTGGTGAGAGAGAGGACGACGAGCGCCGCGGCGACCCACCAGTACCGGCGCGCCCGCAGCAACAGCAGGATCGCCGTGACGAGCAGCAGGGCAGCCGACTCGGTGTAGGCGGCCGAGAAGACCGGCGAGGCCATGTAGAAGCAGGTCGCGACGACGGCGACGATGGCCTCCCAGCGACCGACGACCTGGTCGACCAGCTTGAAGAGCAGGTACATCGCCACGAAGCCGAGGAGCGTGGACAGGACCGGGCCGACGACGTCGAACGGCAGGCCGGTCACCTTCATGATCCCGCCCACGGTGAGCGGGAACACGGGGAAGAAGGCCCACGGGTTCATGTCGATACCGCCGTGGCCGACGCGGGGCAGGACCCTCGGGTAGCCCTGCTCGGCGATGACGCGGTACCACTGCCCGTCCCAGTTGGTCATCGCCGCCAGGTAGCCCGGGTCCTCAGGGAGCGGGTAGGAGATCCGGATCCGCTCCAACCCGATCGGCAGGGCGATCTGTCCCTTGGCGAGCAGGATGCCGGCGACGAGCACGTAGAGCCGCGAGACGGCGTAGACGGCGACGGGGAACCAGAAGCCGAACCGGCGCCACCAGGCCTGACGCGCCTCGGCGTCGCGGTCCACGCGCTCGAGCCGTTCCACCAGCCGGGGGTCAGACCGGGGGGACGGAGCGGCGTCGTTCGCTGAAGTGACGGTCACGCCGGGCAGCATAGGACAGTCGGCGGATGAGGTCCGCACGCAACTCGTCCGCCTCGATGATCGAGTCGAGGACGAGGTCGGCAGCCAGGCGCTCGATGTCGACGTCCTCCTCGTACTCGGCACGGCGGGCCGCGACGAAGGCCTCCCGCGCCTCGCTGCCTTCGGAGGCCTCGATCTCGGCGATCTTGTTGGCGTAGACGGCGTTGACCGCCGCCTCCGGCCCCATGACGGCGATGCGCGCCGTCGGCAGGGCGATCGTCGCGTCGGGGCCGAAGCCCGGGCCCGCCATCGCGTACAGCCCGGCACCGTAGGCCTTCCGGACCACGACGCACACCTGGGGCACCGTCGCTGACGACACCGCGCTGACCATCTTCGCGCCGTGCCGGATGATGCCACCGCGTTCGACCTCGGAGCCGATCATGAACCCGGGGACGTCGGCCAGGTAGATCAGCGGGATGGTGAACGCATCGCACAGCCAGATGAACCGGGCCGCCTTGTCGGCGCTGTCGGTGAACAGGACACCGCCCTTGACCATCGAGTTGTTCGCGACGATCCCCACGGTCTCGCCGTCCATCCGACCGAAGCCGATGACCAGCTCAGCGGCCCAGAGTGGTTTCAGCTCGAAGAACGAGTCCTCGTCCACGAGTCCGTCGATGACCGAGTGGATGTCGAACGGGACCGACTCGCGCTCCGGGACGGTGTGCTTCGTCAGCGGTTCGCTCGGCGCCTCGGCGTGGTAGCTCGGGGGCCGGTCACGCCAGCTGCCGGGCACGTAGGAGAAGTAGAGCTTGGCCAGCTCGATCGCCTCGACGTCGTCCTGGGCCAGCAGGTCCCCCACCCCGGAGACGGTGCAGTGCATCCGGGCACCGCCCATCTCCTCGAGCGAGACCTTCTCCCCGACGACCATCTCGGCCATCCGCGGGCTGCCGAGGTACATCGAGGCGTTGCCCTCGACCATGATGATCAGGTCGCAGAAGCTGGGGATGTAGGCGCCACCGGCAGCCGACGGCCCGAACAGGCAGCAGATCTGCGGCACCTTGCCCGACAGCGCCACCTGGTTGTGGAAGATCCGTCCCGCCCCGCGCCGCCCCGGGAACATCTCCACCTGGTCGGTGATCCGAGCCCCCGCCGAGTCGACGAACCAGAAGACCGGCAGCTCCTCGCGCAGCGCCATCTCGGTCGCGCGGACGATCTTCTCGACCGTGCGCGCGCCCCACGAGCCGGCCTTGACCGTCGGGTCGTTGGCGATGACGATCGCCGGCCGGCCGTCGACGGTGCCGCGACCGGTCACCACTCCATCGGCCGGCAGCCCGCGCTGCAGCGCGTTCGCGTACCTGCCGTCCTCGACGAAGGACCCCTCGTCGAAGAGCAGGGCGATCCGGTCGCGGACGTAGATCTTGCCCTGCGCGTCGAGCTTGGCCTGGGCCTTCTCCGGCGCCCGGGCGGAGGCGGCGTAGGCCGCGTTGAGGCGGGTCCGGACGTCGGCGACCCGAGGGTCGTCGCCCGGGGAGTCGACGGCGAAGGGTCCTTGGGCAGGCGGGTCACTGAGCGGCATACGGCTCATCCTTCCGGTTCGGGGGCGCGGGGTCAGGACTGCGGGAGTCCAAGGCCGCGCGCGATGAGCATGCGCTGGACCTCCGAGGTGCCCTCGCCGATCTCGAGGATCTTCGCGTCGCGGTAGAACCGGGCCACGGGGAACTCCTCCATGAAGCCGTTCCCACCGAAGACCTGCGTCGCGATCCGGGTGGCCGACACGGCCGCCTCGGTCGAGTACAGCTTCGCGATCGCGGCCGCGTGCTTGACCTCCTTGACCGAGCGCCGGCCCTCGTGCAGCTCGTCCTTGAGCCAGGCGGCCTTGTACGTCAGGGTCCGGGACGCCTCGACCATGACCGCGAGGTCGGCGAGCTGGAACGAGATGCCCTGGTTCACGCCGATCGGCCGTCCGAAGGCGATCCGGGTCTTGGCGTAGTCGGTGGCGAGCTCGAGACAGGCCTGCGCGCAGCCGACCGCGAGCGCGGAGATGGCGATGCGGCCGTCGTCGAGGGTCTTGAGGAACTGCTTGAAGCCCTGCCCTTCGTCGCCGAGGAGGTTCTCGAGCGGGACCCGGCAGTCCTCGAACGTCAGACCGTGCGTGTCGGAGACGTGCCAGCCGAGCTTGTGGTACGCCGGCTCGACGGTGAAGCCAGGCGTTCCGGACGGGATCATGATCGCGGAGATCGCCGCAGTGCCGTCGCCGTTCGTCCCGGTGCGGGCCGTGACGGTGACGACGGACGTGATGTCCGTGCCGGAGTTGGTGATGAACGCCTTGGAACCGTTGACGACCCACTCGTGCCCGTCTGCTGCCGCACGCGTCCTCGTCGCCGCCGCATCCGAGCCCGCCTCGGGCTCGGTGAGCCCGAACCCTGCGAGGGCGCGTCCCGCGACGAGATCGGGCAGGAAGCGCTGCTTCTGCTCCTCGTTGCCGTACGTGAGGATGGGGTTGATGCCGAGGCCGACGCCGGCGGAGAGCGTGATGCCGATGGACTGGTCGACCCGCCCGAGCTCCTCGATCGCGACGCAGAGGCTGGTGAAGTCTCCCTGCCCCTCCCCCGCGCTGCCGCCGTACTCCTCGGGGACGACGAGCCCGAAGAGCCCCAGCTCACCCATCTTGGGGACGAGGTCGGTCGGGAAGTGCGACGCGCGGTCCCACTCGGCGATGTGGGGCGCGACCTCCTTCTCGGCGAAGTCCCGGACGACCTTGCGGAAGTCCTCGTGCTCCTGGCTCAGCTCGAACATCGCTCTCTCCACATCCACGCCCACAGGGGCTTCTCGGTGCTCTCCGGGGTCCGGCTTGCAGCCGGGAGGAAGTCCGACCCAGCCACGCGGCCAGTCGGGGGGCAGTCGGGGGGCGGACCCCTGACGGTTGACGTTAACGTAAACGTAAAGCAGAATCGCGGACATGACAAGTGGGCCCGAGTGGACGATCGCGCAGATCGCGGACGAGTTCGGCGTGACCCACCGGACGATCCGCCACTACGAGGACCTCGGTCTCGTGTCCCCCGAGCGGCGTGGCACGCAGCGGATCTTCCACCGCCGCGACCGCACCCGGCTCAAGCTCATCCTCCGCGGCAAACGCCTCGGCTTCCCGCTCGAGGAGATCCGGACCATCGTCGACCTCTTCGATGCCCCGCGCGGCCGCCGGGCCCAGCTCGAGTACGTCCTCGACCAGATCGACGCGCGGCGCACGGACCTCGAGCAGCGGCTCAAGGACGTCCAGGATGCGATCGCCGAGCTGGGCGACTTCGAGCGCAGCTGCCGGGCCGACCTCGACCGGCTCGCTCCGCCCCGTCCGTGACACGATGGGGTCATGACTGGCGACGACCGCAAGACCT
Organism: Intrasporangium calvum DSM 43043; assembly: GCF_000184685.1. Classification (NCBI taxonomy): domain Bacteria; kingdom Bacillati; phylum Actinomycetota; class Actinomycetes; order Micrococcales; family Intrasporangiaceae; genus Intrasporangium; species Intrasporangium calvum. The sequence goes on along the minus strand of NC_014830.1, from coordinate 1,380,617 downwards.
CGGCCTACGCGCACCCGGAGCGCCTCGTCACCACCGAGTGGCTGGCCGAGCAGATCGAGGCCGGACGGGTCGGCGGACCGGACGGGATCGCCCTGCTCGAGTCGGATGAGGACGTCCTCCTCTACGACACCGGCCACATTCCGGGTGCGCTGAAGATCGACTGGCACCTCGACCTCAACGACCCGGTGACCCGCGACTACGTCGACGGAGCGCGGTTCGCCGAGGTGATGGGCTCCCGCGGCATCGCCCGGGACACCACGGTCGTCATCTACGGCGACAAGTCGAACTGGTGGGCCGCCTACGCGCTGTGGGTGTTCAGTCTCTTCGGCCACGAGGACGTGCGCCTGCTGGACGGCGGGCGCGCGAAGTGGGTCGCCGAGGGCCGTGAGGTGACCCGCGAGCTCCCCACGCCGAAGCAGGCGACGTACCCGGTCGCCGAGCGGGACGACGCCCCGATCCGGGCCTTCAAGGACGACGTCCTGGCCCACCTCGGCAAGCCCCTCGTCGACGTCCGGTCCCCCGGCGAGTACTCCGGCGAGCTGCTGCACATGCCCGACTACCCGCAGGAGGGCGCGATGCGCGGCGGACACATCCCCGGCGCCGCGTCAGTTCCGTGGGCTCGCGCGGCGAACGACGACGGGACCTTCAAGAGCCGCGAGGACCTCGAGGCCATCTACCTGACCGAGCAGGGCCTGTCCCCCGACGACGACGTGGTCGCCTACTGCCGGATCGGCGAGCGCTCGTCGCACACGTGGTTCGTGCTGACCCACCTGCTCGGCTTCGAGTCGGTCCGCAACTACGACGGTTCCTGGACGGAGTGGGGCAACGCCGTCCGCGTCCCCATCGAGAAGTGACCGCGACCGAGCTCCCCGGGCCCCTGGCCGAGATCGCGGACGACTTCCGGTCCGCGAGCAACGACCTCAAGCTCCAGCTGCTCCTCGAGTTCAGCGACGAGCTGCCGGCCCTTCCGGAGCGCTACGCCGGCCAGCTCGACCGACTCGAGCGGGTCGACGAGTGCCAGACGCCGCTCTTCCTCGTCGTCGAGGTCGAGCAGTCCTCCGCTGCGGCCGAGCGGCGCGTCCACCTCTTCTTCGACGCACCCGCCGAGTCCCCGACCACGCGCGGGTTCGCCGGGATCCTCCATGCGGGACTCGACGGGCTGTCGCCGGAGGAGGTCCTCGCGGTGCCCGACGACGCGCCGATGCGGTTCGGCCTCGCGGAGGCGGTCTCCCCGCTGCGGCTGCGCGGGATGGCCGCCATGCTCGCCCGGATCAAGCGACAGGTGCGCGAGAAGTCAGCCGCCTGACGGCTCAACCCAGCTCAGCCGTATGCCGCTGGGTTGGCTTCCAGCGCAGCCCAGCCCAGCGGCATACGGCCTTCTCAAGCCACGGGGTCACGCAGCTCCCCTTGCGCCCGGGATGCCAGCCTAAGCCGGTGGGCGGGGGCGCAGGCTCACGAGGTGCTCGACGACGCCGGGGATCCAGCGGGTCTCGCCGCGCATCCATCGGGCGCTGACGATGTTGTGGGGCACGATGACCGTGTCGGCGCGTGCGTCGACCAGACCGAGGTCGGTGCCGAAGACATCGGTGACGACGGCCCAGTCGCGGTGGCTGTGGCGAGCGAGGTACTCGCCGATCACGATGCCGAACGTCTCGACCACGTCAGCCGGGTCCTGGCCCACGCCGGAGCGGTACGCCGAGAAGGCGCGGTCGTACGCCTCGTCCAGGGCTGCGAGGTCGTCGATCTCGATGCCCTGGCCGCGCAACACCTCGAGGCCGTGGGCGATCCGGGTTCGTTCGGCACTCGTCAAGGGCGAGGAGACGGGCCGGCCGTCGACGAGCTCGACGGTCGGGCCGGGTCCGGCGGCGACGCCCCCGGTCGCATCGTCCTCGGTGCCGGCCCGCCGCGGCGCGTCGTCAGCACCGGCCCGTTCTTCCTTGCTCCTGCGCGAGAAGAAGCCCATGGCGCCAACGTACTGCCGGAGCCTCCGGTGGCCTAGGGGCCGCCGCGGCGACACCGGACACGTCAGCCGAACGCGTCCGGGTCCGGTCCCGTGCGCAGCCCGCGGTCCAGGCTCGTGATCGTCGTCAGGTCCTCCTCGTCGAGCTCGAAGCCGAAGAGGTCGGCGTTGGCCTCGATGCGCCGGGGTTGGACCGACCGGGTCAGCACGACGTGGCCGAGCTGGAGCTGCCAGCGCAGCGCCACCTGCGCCGGCGACACCCCGTGCTTGGCGGCGACCGCGGCGAGGTCCGGGTCCTCGAGCAGGCCGGCCCGTGCGGCCAGGGGGCTCCACGCCTCGGTGACGATCCCGTTCTCGGCGTGGAACGCGCGCAGCTCCTCCTGCTGGAGGTAGGGGCTCAGCTCGACCTGGTTCACCGAGGGCAGCACCCCGGTCTCGGCCCGGAGCCGCTCGAGGTGCGCGACCTGGAAGTTGCACACCCCCACTGAGCGGACCCGGCCCGACTGCTGCAGCTCGAGCAGGGCCGTCCAGGCTCGGACGTACTCGTCCTGGGCCGGGGCGGGCCAGTGGATCAGGTAGAGGTCGAGGACGTCGATCCCGAGGCGGGCCATCGAGGCGTCGAACGCGGCCGGCACGTTGTCGTGGTCGTCGTTCCACACCTTCGTCGTGACGAAGATGTCGTCGCGCGGCACGGTGGTGGAGGCAAGGACGCGCCCCACCCCCGGTTCGTTCCGGTAGAGGCGAGCGGTGTCGATGTGTCGGTAGCCGATCTCGAGCGCCTGAGCGAAGGCCGAGTCGACCACCTCGTCCGGGACCTCCCACACCCCGAACCCGAGCACGGGGACGGCCAGGCCGGGGGCCGACGCGTGGCGAAGCGGGACGGTTGAAGCCAGCGAGAGGGGGGATCTGGTGGGCACCTCATGGTCTGGGGACATGCGCTCCACGGTAGGCGGTGCGGGATCCCGGCGGTGTGCCGGACCTCACTTTCACCGGGCCGGGTATGGCGGGGACGGCCCAATTTGGGGCACCGCCGAGGCGCTAGAGTCCCTCGCATGGCTTCCATCAGCAAGGTCCTGATCGCTAATCGTGGTGAGATCGCTGTCCGCATTGCGCGCGCGTGCAAGGACTCGGGCATCGGTTCCGTCGCGGTCTATGCAGATCCGGACCGTGATGCGCTGCACGTCAAGGTGGCCGACGAGGCGTACGCGCTGGGCGGGTCCACGCCCGGCGACAGCTACCTGGTGCAGGAGAAGCTGCTCGAGGTGGCGAAGCAGGCAGGCGCGGACGCGGTCCACCCCGGCTACGGCTTCCTCGCCGAGAACGCCGGCTTCGCCCAGGCCGTCATCGACGCCGGCCTCATCTGGATCGGGCCGGGGCCGGCCGCGATCGATGCGCTCGGCGACAAGGTCAAGGCACGGCACATCGCGACGAAGGCGGACGCGCCCCTGGTCCCGGGCACGAAGGAACCGGTCGCGGGGCCCGACGAGGTGGTCACCTTCGCCGAGGAGCACGGGTTGCCGGTGGCGATCAAGGCGGCCTACGGCGGTGGCGGTCGTGGGCTCAAGGTGGCCCGGACGATCGAGGAGATCCCGGATCTGTACGAGTCGGCGGTGCGCGAGGCGGTCACGGCCTTCGGTCGGGGCGAGTGCTTCGTCGAGCGGTTCCTCGACAAGCCGCGGCACGTCGAGACCCAGTGCCTGGCGGACCAGCACGGCAACGTCGTCGTCGTCTCGACCCGCGACTGCTCGCTGCAGCGGCGCAACCAGAAGCTCGTCGAGGAGGCCCCGGCCCCGTTCATCTCCGAGGCGCAGCACGCCGAGCTGGTCCGGGCCAGCAAGGCGATCCTCCGCGAGGCCGGCTACGTCGGCGCCGGCACGTGCGAGTTCCTCGTCGGGCAGGACGGCGGGATCAGCTTCCTCGAGGTCAACACGCGCCTGCAGGTGGAGCACCCGGTGACCGAGGAGGTCACGGGTGTCGACCTGGTCCGCGAGCAGTTCCGGATCGCGAACGGTGAGGCCCTGACCTTCACCGACCCCGAGCCGCACGCCCACTCGATCGAGTTCCGGATCAACGGTGAGGACGCCGGGCGCGGCTTTCTGCCCGCCCCGGGCACCGTCTCCCGCATGGTCGTGCCGCAGGGTCCGGGTGTCCGCTGGGACGCCGGCATCGTCGAGGGCGACACCGTCGCTGGAGCGTTCGACTCGATGATCGCCAAGCTCATCGTGACCGGCCGAGACCGCACCCAGGCGATCGAGCGGGCCCGCCGCGCGCTCGACGAGCTGGTCATCGAGGGCATGCCGACGGTGACGGCGTTCCACCGCGCCGTCGTCGCCGACGACGCGTTCGCGCCCTCCGACGGGTCGCCGTTCCGGGTGCACACCAGGTGGATCGAGACGGAGTGGGACAACACCGTTCCGCCGTATGCGGCTGGGCCGGCTGCCGCGGACACCGACGGTGAGGACGTGGCTGAGCGACAGACCATCGTCGTCGAGGTGGGTGGCAAGCGGCTCGAGGTCTCACTGCCCGGAGGGTTGAGCCTGGGCGGCGGCGCGGGTGCGGGCAGCCAGGGCAAGAAGAAGGCCCCGAAGCGCTCCGGCAGCAGCAAGGGCGGCGCCGCGGCCTCGGGCGACTCGCTCACGGCGCCGATGCAGGGCACGATCGTCAAGATCGCCGTCGAGGAGGGTGCGACGGTCGCCGAGGGCGACCTGGTGATCGTCCTCGAGGCGATGAAGATGGAGCAGCCGATCAACGCCCACCGCTCCGGGGTCCTGACCGGCCTCAAGGCTGCGGTCGGCGAGACGGTCACCTCGGGCGCCGTCCTGGCCGAGATCAAGGACGCCGCCCCCGAGGCCTGACCGCCTATCGAAAGAGCACTTCGTCCCTTCGCTGACCGCACCTCGAACGAGCACGTTGTCCCCTCGCTGGCCGTCTCGGCCGGCGCGTGTCGGGGGACAAAGTGCTCTTCGAGGCTCAGGACCTGGACGGCGGCGGGTCGCCGAGGGTGATGTCGCCCTGTGACGGGAGGTCCGGCACCTCTCCCCCGGCCGTACCGGTCCCCGGAGCCGTGCCGGTGTCACTCCCCGTAGGGCCGGCCTCGGTGGGGGTCGGGGCCGGCACGGGCTCCGGTGCCGGCGCGGGCCCAGGCTCAGGTGCCGGCTCGGGTGCCGGCTCGGGTGCCGGCGCAGGTGCGGGCACGTCCTCGGCCTCCGGCGGGAGCCCCAGCTGGTCCCCCAGGGCGTCGGATCCCTGGTCGACCTGCTCGGAGTACTTCCCGCCAGTGCGCTCGTTGACCAGGTCCTCCCCTTTCTCGAGGGCGTCTCGGGCCTGTTCGGGATGGCCCTTGATGAAGTCCTTGGCCTTGTCGATCCAGCCGCTCATGGTGTCCGCCTTCTGGTGTCGGGTTCGGGTCACCCTGACGCTACGCTGCCGCGGGACTGCAGGGGCCCTCGTCCTGACCCGGGTTTCGCCGACCGCGTCACTGCGACTGGTGGAGCTGCCGCGCGGCTTCCGCGATCGAGCCCGAGAGCGACGGGTAGACGGTGATGGTGCTGGCCACCTGGTCGACGTTGAGGCGGTTCTGGACGGCGAGCGCGACCGGGTGGATCAGCTCGGACGCCTTCGGCGCGACGACGACCCCACCCAGGATCGTCCCGTAGCCCTTGCGGCAGAACAGCTTGACGAAGCCGTCGGTGATCCCCTGCATCTTGGCCCGGGGGTTGCGCGCCAGCGGAAGCATGACGGACTCGACGTCGGGCTCGGCGTCCGCGGCCACCTGCCCGATGCCGACCGTCGCGATCTCGGGCTCCGTGAAGATCGTCGCGGCGACCCCTTGGACATTGAGGGGTGTGACGGCGTCGCCCAGTGCGTGCCACATCGCGATCCGGCCCTGCATCGCCGCGACCGACGCGAGCGGGAGAACGCCGGTGCAGTCGCCTGCGGCGTAGATCCCCGGGACGGACGTCCGCGAGACGCGGTCGACGGTGATGTGGCCCGAGTCGGTGAGGTCGACGCCGACCTCCTCGAGACCGAGGCCACGGGTCGCGGGGATCGCTCCCACGGCGAGCAGCGCGTGACTGCCGACCACGGTCCGGCCGTCCTCGAGGCGGACGACGACTCCGCTCTCGGTGCGGTCGACCCCGGCTGCGCGGGCCCGGCTGAGCACCTCCATACCGCGTTTGCGGAAGACCTCCTCGATCACCGTGGCGGCGTCGGTGTCCTCCCCGGGCAGGACGTGGTCGCGGGAGGAGACGAGCACGACCTGAGAGCCGAGCCCGAGGAAGGCCTGGGCCAGCTCGGCGCCGGTGACGCCGGAGCCGATCACGACGAGGCGCTCGGGCAGCTCGGTCAGCGAGTAGATCTGCTGCCAGGTGAGGATGCGCTCCCCGTCGGGCACGGCCGAGGGCAGGATGCGGGGCGTCGCGCCGGTGGCGACGAGGATGACGTCGGCGGCGAGCTCCTGGGTCGCCTCGTCCGGCGCGTCGGGTCGGGCGACCACCCGGTCCCTGGCTGTCACCCGACCGGCGCCGCGGATGAACCGCACGCCGACGTCGGTCAGGCTTCCGTGGATGTCCTCGCTCTGGGCCGCGGCGAGCGAGAGGATCCGCTCGTTGACCAGCTGGGGTTGGGCGACGACGTCCTCGACCACGTCGCCCTCGTGGTCGGTGAGGTGGACACCGAGCCCGCCGGCCACCTCGAAGTCGGACATGTAGTCAGCCGTGGCGATCAGCGCCTTGCTCGGCACGCAGTCGGTGAGCACGGCCGCACCGCCGAGTCCCAGGCGTTCGATGATGGTGACGTCGGCGCCGAGCTGGGCGCCGACGAGCGCCGCCTCGTAGCCGCCGGGGCCGCCTCCGATGATGACAACGGACGTCTCTCGGGTGATCACCCGTCCATCCAACCACCGACGCAGCCGTATGCCGCTGGGCTCGGTCCCGGCAGAAGCCACCTTCCGGGCCGTGGCCATCACCTCCGTGCGGCTGGCGTCGCTAGAGTCCGGAGGGTGAGCATCAGCGCCATCGACCTGAACGACCCGACCACTGATCCCTTCGAGGTGGCCCGACACGCCGCCGGGGTCATCGCCGAGCGCACCGGCGCCGACCGCCACGACATCGCTCTCGTGCTCGGGTCGGGGTGGCGCGAGGCGGGCGAGCTCATCGGCGAGACCCTGGCCACGGTGGACCACGCGGACGTGCCCGGCTTCCACGCGGGCGCCGTCGCCGGTCACTCCGGCACCATGCGGTCGATCGCGATCGGCGACACGGGGCGACGGGCGCTGGTCTACGGCACCCGCACGCACGTCTACGAGGGGCGGGGCGTCCGGCCGGTGGTGCACGCCGTCCGGACCGCACACGCAGCGGGTTGCACCACGGTGGTGCTCACCAACGGCTGTGGCGGGCTGAACCCGGCGTGGGAGCCGGGCACGCCGGTCCTCATCCGCGACCACCTGAACCTCTCGGGACTGTCGCCGATCGAGGGCGCCGACTTCGTCGACCTGACCGACCTCTACACGCCACGCCTGCGGCAGGTCGCCCGCGAGGTCGACCCGTCCCTGGACGAGGGCGTGTACGTCCAGTTCCGCGGACCGCAGTACGAGACGCCCGCGGAGGTGCGGATGGCGAAGATCCTCGGCGGTGACCTCGTCGGCATGTCGACGAGCCTCGAGGCGATCGCAGCCCGTCAGGTGGGGCTCGACGTCCTCGGTATCTCGCTCGTGACGAACCTCGCGGCCGGGATCAGCGACCGTCCGCTGAGCCACGAGGAGGTTCTCGAAGCAGGCCAGGCTGCGGCGGGCCGCTGCGCCCGGCTCCTCGCCGGCATCGTGGGGAGGCTGTGATGCGGACGGCGGCCAGCGCGCCGGACCTGGTTCAGTCCGCCCGCACGTGGCGCGACGACGACCCCGACGCCACCACCCGGGCCGAGCTCGACGGGCTCATCGACCAGGTCGAGCTGGGGTCGGCGCAGTCACGGCTCGAGCTGGCCGACCGGTTCTCCGGCATGCTGCAGTTCGGCACTGCTGGTCTGCGAGGTGCCCTCGGCGCCGGTCCCAACCGGATGAACCGCAGTGTCGTGATCCGCGCGGCGGCCGGGCTCGTCGCGCACCTGCAGGCGGTGGGGCGGCCGGGGGCGGCTCCGACCGTCGTCATCGGATATGACGCGCGATACAGCTCCGACGTCTTCGCCCGCGACACGGCCGCGGTCGTCGAGGGCATGGGTGGCCGGGCCATCCTCCTCCCGGGGCCCCTGCCCACCCCGGTCCTCGCCTTCGCCATCCGTCACCTCGACGCCGATGCGGGGGTGATGGTCACCGCGAGCCACAACCCGCCCGAGGACAACGGCTACAAGGTCTACCTCGGCGACGGCAGCCAGATCGTCCCTCCGTCGGACCGCGAGATCGCGGCGCGGATCGCCGCCGTGCCGTCCGTTGCCAGCGTTCCGCGAGCCACCGAGGGGTGGCGAACGCTCGACGACTCCATCGTCGAGGACTACATCTCAGCCATCGTCACCGTGGTCGCCCCTGACTCCCCGCGAGAGCTCAGCTGCGTCCACACGAGCCTGCACGGCGTCGGGCACACCACGCTCGCGACCGCCTTCGTGCGGGCGGGTTTCCGACCGCCGACACCGGTGGGCGCGCAGGCCCTGCCGGACCCGGACTTTCCCACCGTCCGCTTTCCCAACCCCGAGGAGCCGGGCGCCATCGACCTCGCCCTGGAGCTGGCCCGCTCCGAGGCCTGCGACCTGGTCATCGCCAACGACCCCGATGCCGACCGGTGCGCCGCAGCGGTGCTCGACCCCGCTCTCGGCGACTGGCGGATGCTGCGTGGTGACGAGGTCGGAGCACTGCTCGGCGCGCACCTGGTGAACCGCGGCGTCGAGCCCGGCGACGTCTTCGCCAGCTCGATCGTCTCGTCTCGACTCCTCGGCGCCATCGCCGCCGCGGCGGGGATCCGGCACGAGGAGACACTGACCGGCTTCAAGTGGATCTCTCGGGTCGAGGGCCTGCGCTATGGCTACGAGGAGGCTCTGGGGTACTGCGTCGCCCCGCACCTCGTCCGCGACAAGGACGGCGTGAGCGCGGCTCTCCTCCTGGCCGAGCTGGCGGCGACCCTCAAGTCGCAGGGTCGGGGGTTGACCGACCTCCTCGACGACCTGGCCGTCGCCCATGGTGTCCATGCAACCGACTCGTTCTCCGTCCGCGTGTCCGACCTGGCCCAGTCCGAGCTCCTGCTGCGCCGACTCCGCGAGGCTCCAGTCACCTCCCTGGCGGCCCGGGACGTCGCCCGGATGGACGACCTGTCCCTCGGTCTCGGAGCCCTCCCGCCCACTGAAGGACTGCGCTACCACCTCGACGACGCCTCGCGCATCATCGTCCGGCCGAGCGGGACCGAGCCCAAGGTGAAGATCTACCTCGAGGTGATCGAGCCGGTCCCGGACCGCGCCGGGCTGCGGGAGGCACAAGCGGCGGCCGCCGGCCGGCTGGCCACGATCCGGTCGGAGCTCGAGCAGCTCACCGCACTGCCCTAAGGTCCGGATGCGTCGGTGTCCGCGCTGACGGTCCGCGCCCAGACCGCGATGACGGTCCGGGCCCAGACCGCGCTCGGTGTGGGTCCACGTCGACCCCCACGCTGCTCCTCCCAGCCCGCGCCCCCCGCCCTGAGCGCCAACCAGGCCGGCCAGCATCTGTGGTTCGCGAACATGACCCATCCCGATTCCCCTGCCGGTCTCCTGCCGCGTCCTCTGCCGCGTCCTCTGCCATCCCGCGGCCGACGCCGAAGGAGCGCCGGACTCCGGGAGCGAGCCCAGCGGCATCCGACGGGACGCACTCGTCAGAGGACGAGCACAGCCACGACGAAGAACGCGACCGCCCCCACGAGGAGCGCGACGGCGAAGCCGTCCCACGACTGGACCCTCCCCGGTGGCACCACCGGGGAGGGCCGTTCGCGTGGCCGGAGCCGGTCGGCGGCGATCCGCCGCTCGATCTCGGCGGCGACCGTCTGCGCCTCGGCCTTGGGTCGGTGCTCGGCGGGCCGCACAGTCCCCGCCTCCACCGCGTGGGTGGTCACGGCGTTCGAGGCGGAGGCGAGCGTCGACCTGCCGTGCTGGGGACGCCCCGGGTCAGCTGGTACGCCCCAAGCCGTGTAGCGTCGCCCGGCCGACAGGAGCTCCAGCGCCCACCGGGACCGGACCTCCTCGATGGCAGGCCAGGTCAGGTCGACGACGCGCAGCGGGTTGACCAGCCGGATGCCGTCGGGGCTCAGCTGGGCACGAGGGCGCACGACGAACAGCCACAAGAGAACCAAGGCCAGGACGATGGAGGCGACCACCACCCAGTCCCGGTCCGGGGTGGCGAGGGCCGGCACGAGCAGAGCCACCCCAGCAAGGGCACCGACCGCGCCCACAGCAACAGAAGATGCGGGGCGCAAGGTCGCAGTGCCCGCCCCGTCGGCGGACCCCGGGCGCTGGGGGTCGATCGGCGACGGCCCGCCCCCGCTCATCGTCACTCGTTCGTCCTTCCCCGCGCTCTCCTTCGACTGTCTCACGACGGCCACCGCTCGCGGGACCTTGGCGGCCCCCGACTTGGGAGCGGCCCACCCGACTCACCGGTAGACTCCCGGGGTGACAGTCAGCACCACGGCACACGCCGTCCAGGACCTCACAGCTGGGGCGCGGGACCTGCTCGGCGTCTCGCGGCTGACCAACCGGGCGCTCACCTCCTGGCTCCACGGGCTTCCCGGCGTCGACCAGGTCGGCTGTGAAGCGCGAGCGGCCTCACTCGCCACGCGCTCCATCAAGACGACCGCCAAGGCCTGGGCCATCGACACCGCGATCTCGATGATCGACCTCACCACGCTCGAGGGTGCGGACACGCGCGGGAAGGTTCGCTCCCTGTGTGCCAAGGCTCGGGTGCCCGACCCGCTCGATCCCACGACACCGCACCCAGCCGCCATCTGCGTCTACGGCGACATGGTGGCCACTGCCAAAGAGGCTCTCGGCGACAGCGGGATCCACGTGGCGGCGGTGGCGACCGCGTTTCCGTCGGGCCGAGCCGCCCTGGCCGTCAAGCTGGCAGACACGCGGGCCGCGGTCGAGGCAGGAGCGGACGAGATCGACATGGTCATCGACCGGGGCGCCTTCCTCTCGGGTGACTACCTGACGGTGTTCAGCCAGATCACCGAGGTGAAGCAGGCATGTCGCGACGCTCACCTCAAGGTCATTCTCGAGACCGGTGAGCTCGTCACCTACGACAACGTCCGCCGTGCGTCCTACCTCGCCATGCTGGCCGGGGGTGACTTCATCAAGACCTCCACGGGCAAGGTCTCCCCCGCGGCGACCCTGCCGGTCACGCTCGTCATGCTCGAGGCGGTGCGGCACTGGCGTGAGCTGACCGGTGTCCAGGTCGGGGTCAAGCCAGCAGGCGGCATCCGCACGTCGAAGGACGCCATCAAGTACCTCGTCATGGTCAACGAGGTCGCCGGGGACGACTGGTTGTCACCCGACTGGTTCCGCTTCGGCGCCTCGAGCCTGCTCAACGACCTGCTGCTGCAACGCCACAAGCTCGCGACTGGCGCCTACTCGGGCGCCGACTACGTGACGATCGACTGACCGGGAGAACGTGCTGATGTCGAAGTTCGAGTACGCACCCGCGCCCGAGTCACGGGCCGTCGTCACGCTCAAGAAGTCGTACGGTCTCTACATCGACGGCGCTTTCACGCGGCCCAAGGACACCTTCGAGACGATCAACCCCGCCGACGAGACCGTCCTCGCCGAGGTGTCCCAGGCGAGCCCCAAGGATGTCGACAAGGCGGTCGCCGCAGCCCGGCGAGCCTTCGACGAGGTCTGGGGTCGTCTGAGCGGAGCCGAGCGGGGCAAGTACCTCTTCCGGATTGCCCGGATCCTCCAGGAGCGGGCGCGCGAGTTCGCCGTCCTCGAGACGCTGGACAACGGCAAGCCGATCAAGGAGACCCGCGACGTCGACGTGCCGATCGCTGCCGCGCACTTCTTCTACCACGCCGGCTGGGCCGACAAGCTGGAGTTCGCCGGCCTCGCCCCCACCGGTGGGGTGGCCCCGCGCCCGCACGGTGTCGTCGGCCAGATCATCCCGTGGAACTTCCCGCTGCTCATGCTGGCCTGGAAGATCGCCCCGGCCCTGGCCACCGGCAACACCGTCGTCCTCAAGCCGGCCGAGACCACCCCCCTGACCGCCCTGCTCTTCGCCGAGGTCTGCGAGCAGGCCGACCTACCTCCGGGCGTCGTCAACATCGTGACCGGTGACGGACGCACCGGCGAGGCCTTGGTCGAACACCCCGGTGTCGACAAGATCGCCTTCACCGGATCGACCGAGGTCGGCAAAGCGATCGCACGCCGGATTGCCGGCACCGCGAAGAAGGCCACGCTCGAGCTCGGCGGGAAGGCAGCGAACATCGTCTTCGACGACGCGCCCATCGACCAAGCCGTCGAGGGCATCGTCAACGGCATCTTCTTCAACCAGGGTCAGGTGTGCTGCGCCGGGTCCCGGCTGCTCGTCCAGGAAAGCGTCCACGACGCCGTCATCGGGCGGCTCAAGCGGCGGCTCGAGACCCTGCGCGTCGGCGACCCGATGGACAAGAACAGCGACCTCGGCGCGATCAACAGCCGTGCCCAGCTCGACCGCATCACGACCCTGGTCGACGCCGGCGTCGCCGAGGGCGCCGAGCGCTGGAGCCCCGACTGCACGCTCCCCGCCCGGGGCTTCTGGTTCCCACCCACCGTCCTGACGGGTGTCTCCCAGACCCATCGGGTGGCCACCGAGGAGATCTTCGGTCCCGTCCTGTCGGTGCTCACCTTCCGGACCCCTCAGGAGGCGGTGGCCAAGGCGAACAACACCTCCTACGGCCTCTCCGCCGGCGTGTGGACCGAGAAGGGCTCGCGGATCCTGTGGATGGCGGACCAGCTGCGGGCCGGCGTGGTGTGGGCCAACACCTTCAACCGCTTCGATCCCACGTCTCCCTTCGGCGGCTACAAGGAGTCAGGGTACGGACGCGAGGGTGGGCGGCACGGCCTCGAGGCCTACGTGACGACGTCCACCTCCGCTGTGACGACAGGAGCCCCCCGATGACCCGCCTCGACGTCCGCAAGACGTACAAGCTGTACATCGGCGGGAAGTTCCCGCGCAGCGAGTCCGGCCGCTCGTACGAGGTCGTGTCAGCCAGCGGGGCGTTCCTCGCCAATGCGTCAATGGGCTCGCGCAAGGACGTCCGCGACGCGGTGGTCGCCGCGCGGGCGGCCCAGCCCGGCTGGGCCGGGGCGACCCCGTACAACCGGGGTCAGGTGCTGTACCGCGTGGCCGAGGTCCTCGAGGGTCGCCGGGCCCAGTTCGTCGAGGAGGTCGGCGCCGGAGAGGGGCTGGCCGCGAAGGCAGCCGGCGCCCTCGTCGACGCCTCAGTCGACCGCTTGGTCTGGTACGCCGGCTGGACCGACAAGGTCGCTCAGGTCCTCGGTAACCTCAACCCGGTGGCCGGGCCGTTCTTCAACGTCTCCGGCCCCGAGCCGACCGGCGTCGTCGGCATCCTGGCTCCCCAAGAGTCCTCGCTGCTCGGCCTCGTTTCAGTCGTCGCTCCGGTGATCGCGACGGGCAACACCGCTGTCGTCCTCACCTCCGCAGGCCGGCCCCTCCCGTCGATCACCTTCGGTGAGGTGCTGGCCACCTCGGACGTCCCGGGTGGCGTCGTCAACCTCATCACCGCCAAGACGGCCGAGGTGGCACCGTGGCTCGCTTCGCACCGGGACGTCAACGCCATCGACCTCACCGGAGCTGCGGGCGCCGACGGCGTCGACTGGGGAGCGCTCGAGGCCGAGGCCGCAGGCAACCTCAAGCGAGTGCTGCGCCCCGCCCTCTCGGATGGCCGTCCGGTCGAGCCGGACTGGTCCGCCAGTCCGGGCCTGGACCGGATCCGCGCCTTCGTCGAGACGAAGACGGTCTGGCACCCCAAGGGCCTGTGAGCGACGGCGGGCGCACGACGGTGTCCGGTGGGGGCCGCAGCGACCCAACCTCCGGGGATCGGGCCCCGGGCCACGGTGAGACCGTCGCTGCGGCGGGGAGCCAGCCCAGCGGCATACCGCCCACATCGAGGGCGGCGACGCGTCGGCGCGTCATCCTTCTTACCGGTCCGAGCGGTGCGGGTAAGAGCCGGTTGGCCGCCCGGCTCAACGCCAGGCTCGGCTGGCCCGTGGTGCGTCTCGACGACTTCTACCGCGAGGTCGACGACCCCGACCTACCGAGGTCGCCACTCGGCATCCCCGACTGGGACCACGTCGACTCTTGGGACGCGCAGCGCGCCGTCGTGGCGTTGCGGACGCTCGTCGAAACAGGTGCGGCCGAGGTGCCGATCTACGACATCTCCGCGTCCAGAGTCACCGGCCGTCACCTCGTCTCGGGCACCCCGGACTCCTACATCGTCGCCGAGGGGTTGTTCGCCGCGCGGCTGGCTGAGCCGCTTGGTGCGGAGGGCCTGCTCGCCGCCACCTTGTGCGTCCGCCGCTCCCGGTGGGTGACCTTCCTCCTCCGGCTGGTGCGCGACCTCTCCGAACGGCGGAAGCCCCCTCACATCCTCCTCCGACGCGGACTGGCCCTGCTGCGAGCCGAGCCGCGGATCATCGCGCAGGCTGAGACCCACGGTGCCCGCTGCGTCGGCCCGCGCGAGGCCGAGCAGGAGCTTCAGTCGTGGTCCGGGGCAACGTCCCTGCCACGATGAGCGGCGCACTCTGGCGCAGGCGCACTGCGCCCACACGCCGTCCTGGCGGACCTCGAGGTCAGCTCACCGGCTCACCGGCATAACCGAGGGCCGCGTAACCAGGCTTGATCACGCCGTCGATGAGCGAGAGTCGCTCGTCGAACGGGATGAAGGCGGACTTCATCGCGTTGATCGTCACCCACCTCAGGTCGGCCAAGGTCCACCCTGCCTCGTCAGAGAGCAGTTGGGCCTCCCGGCTGAGCGAGGTCCCGCTCATGAGCCGGTTGTCGGTGTTCAGCGTGACGCGGAAGCGCAGGCGCTTGAGCAGCGTGATCGGGTGGAGGGCGATCGACAGTGCCGCCGAGGTCTGCAGGTTGCTGCTGGGGCACATCTCCAGGGGGATCCGCATGTCCCGGACGTAGGCGGCGAGGCGCCCCAGGCGTACCTCAGAGAGATCGACCTCAACCAGGGCACGTGGATCGTTCCGTCGGTGCGCCACCCAGTCACCGAACGACCGACCCCCGATGCTGATGTCGTCGACGATCCGAACCCCGTGGCCCAGGCGGTCAGCCCCACACCACTGGATCGCCTCCCAGATCGAGGGCAGTCCGAACCCCTCACCAGCATGGATCGTGAAGTGGGCGTTCTCGCGCCGGAGATACTCGAATGCATCGAGGTGACGCGTAGGTGGATAGCCGGCTTCCGCTCCGGCGATGTCGAAGCCCGCCACCCCGTCGTCGCGGTAGCGGACCGCCAGCCGCGCGATCTCCGCCGACATCGCTGCCTGGCGCATCGCCGTCAAGAGCGCAGTGACCCGGATCTGGCCACCTCCCTCGGCAACCACCGCCTCGCCTTCCCGGAAGCCGGCGTTGACCGCTTCGACGACTTCTTCGAGCGAGAGGCCCTGCGCGAGGTGCTGCTCAGGCGCATAGCGGCTCTCTGCGTAGATGACGCCGTCGGCGGCGAGATCCTCGACGCACTCCCGGGCGACCCGCCGGAGACCATCGGCGGTCTGCATCACCGCAAGGGTGTGCACGAAGGTCTCGAGGTACCGGGGCAGCGACCCGGAGTCAGCACTCTCCTGGAACCAGGCACGGAGCCCTTCGGCATCCGGCCGGGGCAGGTCGTTGGCCTGGCCGGTCTGCTGCACCAGCTCGACGATGGTTTCCGGGCGCAGGCCCCCGTCCAGGTGGTCGTGGAGCAGGACCTTGGGCGCCCTTCGGGTGGTCTCTGGCCTCACCCGATCTCCTCACGGTGCACCGTCTCGGCCGAGAATGCCGGAACACACACCGCGACATACTCAGCGCCCTCTGCTCCGCACGAGTACCGAATGCGCTCGCCGCCGCGGGTGATGACGGTCTGACCGGCCTCCACCTCGAGCCGGCCACCCTCGTGATCGACGATGACCTGACCTGCGAGGACAAGCGTGATCTCGTCGAAAGTCGGTGTCTGGTACGGCTCCGACCACCCTGCCGGGGCCTTCATGTGGGCGACCGACACGGAGGCCTGCAGGTTCGCGCCGGGCGTGGTCACCTGCCCGACGTGCTCCTCGATGAGCTTGCCCCCAGGCACAGGGATGCGGGTCGGAGTTTGGACGAGTTCAGGCACGAAGCCACCCTACGCCCCGGCGCCTCCGTCCACACGGCGCGATAGTTGGCGCGGACATGCGAAACGCCCCACCGAAAGTCGGTGGGGCGTTTCAAAAGTTGTCCGGCTGCGTCCTACTCTCCCACACCGTCACCAGTGCAGTACCATCGGCGCTGAAGGGCTTAGCTTCCGGGTTCGGAATGGAGCCGGGCGTTTCCCCTTCGCTATGGCAGCCGTAACTCTATGGAGATATCAATTCAGTGGGTGGGTTCCCCGTTTGTATCTCGGGAACCGCACAGTGGACGCGTAGCATCTTTGTTGGTCAAGTTGTCGGCTTATTAGTACCGGTCAGCTCCACACATTGCTGTGCTTCCACATCCGGCCTATCAACCCAGTCGTCTAGCTGGGAGCCTCTCGGCCTTGCGGCCGTGGAAACCTCATCTTGAAACGTGCTTCCCGCTTAGATGCTTTCAGCGGTTATCACTTCCGAACGTAGCTAATCAGCGGTGCTCCTGGCGGAACAACTGACACACCAGTGGTTCGTCCATCCCGGTCCTCTCGTACTAGGGACAGCCTTTCTCAAGTTTCCTGCGCGCACAGCGGATAGGGACCGAACTGTCTCACGACGTTCTAAACCCAGCTCGCGTACCGCTTTAATGGGCGAACAGCCCAACCCTTGGGACCTACTCCAGCCCCAGGATGCGACGAGCCGACATCGAGGTGCCAAACCATGCCGTCGATATGGACTCTTGGGCAAGATCAGCCTGTTATCCCCGGGGTACCTTTTATCCGTTGAGCGACGGCGCTTCCACAAGCCACCGCCGGATCACTAGTCCCGACTTTCGTCCCTGCTCGACATGTCTGTCTCACAGTCAAGCTCCCTTGTGCACTTACACTCAAAACCTGATTGCCAACCAGGCTGAGGGAACCTTTGGGCGCCTCCGTTACCTTTTAGGAGGCAACCGCCCCAGTTAAACTACCCACCAGGCACTGTCCCTGATCCGGATCACGGACCGAGGTTAGATATCCAGAACGACCAGAGTGGTATTTCAACGTTGACTCCACCATCACTGACGTGACGGCTTCACAGTCTCCCACCTATCCTACACAAGCCGTACCGAACACCAATACCAAGCTGTAGTAAAGGTCCCGGGGTCTTTCCGTCCTGCTGCGCGTAACGAGCATCTTTACTCGTAGTGCAATTTCGCCGAGTTCGTGGTTGAGACAGTGGAGAAGTCGTTACGCCATTCGTGCAGGTCGGAACTTACCCGACAAGGAATTTCGCTACCTTAGGATGGTTATAGTTACCACCGCCGTTTACTGGCGCTTAAGTTCTGAGCTTCGCCTTGCGGCTAACCCGTCCCCTTAACGTTCCAGCACCGGGCAGGCGTCAGTCCGTATACATCGTCTTGCGACTTGGCACGGACCTGTGTTTTAGTAAACAGTCGCTTCTCCCTGGTCTCTGCGGCCGATCACGCTCGGGAAGCAAGTTCCGTCACGATCAGGGCCCCCCTTCTCCCGAAGTTACGGGGGTATTTTGCCGAATTCCTTAACCACGATTCACTCGATCGCCTTGGTATTCTCTACCTAACCACCTGAGTCGGTTTGGGGTACGGGCGGCTCGAACCTCGCTAGAAGTTTTTCTCGGCAGCATAGGATCACCCTCTTCCCGCATACGCGGTCACTATCAGGTCTCAGGCTTGTATGAGGTCCGGATTTGCCTGGACCTCGCCCTACACCCTTGGACGTGGACTACCATCGCCACGCGGCGGCTACCTTCCTGCGTCACTCCATCGCTTGACTACTACAAGTTCGGTTCGTGCGCTCCACGCACCCGGTGACCCCGAAGGGTCGGTGGGCGCGCTTCAGGCACTTAGCATCACATGCCTCGTCAGGGGCGGTTCTTCGCCGGTTCCGGAATATCAACCGGATGTCCATCGACTACGCCTGTCGGCCTCGCCTTAGGTCCCGACTTACCCAGGGCAGATTAGCTTGACCCTGGAACCCTTGGTTATTCGGCGGACGGGTTTCTCGCCCGTCTTTCGCTACTCATGCCTGCATTCTCACTCGTGTGGCCTCCACGGCTGGATCACTCCGCCGCTTCCCTGGCCACACGACGCTCCCCTACCCATCAACACGCCTGGACCGTGAACCCTCAGGTGTCACGGCCGAGCAGTATGTCAATGCCACAGCTTCGGTGGTGTGCTTGAGCCCCGCTACATTGTCGGCGCGGAATCACTTGACCAGTGAGCTATTACGCACTCTTTAAAGGGTGGCTGCTTCTAAGCCAACCTCCTGGTTGTCACAGCAACTCCACATCCTTTCCCACTTAGCACACGCTTAGGGACCTTAGCTGGTGATCTGGGCTGTTTCCCTCTCGACTACGGAGCTTATCCCCCGCAGTCTCACTGCCACGCTCTCACTTACCGGCATTCGGAGTTTGGCTAACGTCAGTAACCTGGTGAGGCCCATTAGCTATCCAGTAGCTCTACCTCCGGTAAGAAACACGTGACGCTGCACCTAAATGCATTTCGGGGAGAACCAGCTATCACGGAGTTTGATTGGCCTTTCACCCCTACCCACAGCTCATCCCCTCAGTTTTCAACCTAAGTGGGTTCGGTCCTCCACGCAGTCTTACCTGCGCTTCAACCTGGCCATGGGTAGATCACTCCGCTTCGGGTCTAGACCCAGCGACTATGGGCGCCCTGTTCGGACTCGCTTTCGCTACGGCTCCCCCACACGGGTTAACCTCGCCACTGAGCACTAACTCGCAGGCTCATTCTTCAAAAGGCACGCCGTCACCCCACACCCCCAACGGGGGGAGGCTCCGACGGATTGTAGGCACACGGTTTCAGGATCTATTTCACTCCCCTCCCGGGGTACTTTTCACCTTTCCCTCACGGTACTTGTCCGCTATCGGTCACCAGGGAATATTTAGGCTTAGCAGGTGGTCCTGCCAGATTCACACGGGATTTCTCGGGCCCCGTGCTACTTGGGATCCCCCTCTGGAGTCCACGCCATTTCGTCTACGGGGGTCGCACCCTCTATGCCGAGCCATTCAATGCTCTTCGACTATGACGCAGATTTCTTACTCCATGCCGGGATGTCAGTCCCGACCGAGAGGTCCCACTACCCCGGACGTGCAACGCCTGACAGCTATCACACACGCCCGGTTTGGCCTCTTCCGCTTTCGCTCGCCACTACTCACGGAATCACTGTTGTTTTCTCTTCCTGTGGGTACTGAGATGTTTCACTTCCCCACGTTCCCTCCACACGCCCTATATATTCAGGCGCGGGTGACTGGACTTGCCTCCAGCCGGGTTTCCCCATTCGGAAATCCTCGGATCACAGTCTGGTTATCGACTCCCCGAGGCTTATCGCAGATTCCTACGTCCTTCTTCGGTTCCTGGTGCCAAGGCATCCACCGTGTGCCCTTAAAAACTTGGCCACAAAGATGCTCGCGTCCACTGTGAAGTTCTCAACATACAACCGGCACCCCGCACCCGGCCCGGCAACCACCGAACCATCCACGAGGCCCACACCAGAAGCACCCGACAAGCTATGCGCTCGCCCGATCCCTCAGGACCCAACAACGTGTCAGACACCCCCACCCCACGGACCAGCTTTCCACGACCTCACCCACCCAAGGGCTCCAAACGGCCAGTACTTGCCAGCACCCGCAACATGACGGCGCCAAATAATCGATGTTCCACCCTCGAGCACCCGCTGCCCCACACTCGGGGACAGACCAGGCCTGGACCAACCAGCACAAAGCCGGCCAGCCAAGATGCTCCTTAGAAAGGAGGTGATCCAGCCGCACCTTCCGGTACGGCTACCTTGTTACGACTTAGTCCCAATCGCCAGTCCCACCTTCGACGGCTCCCCCCACAAGGGTTGGGCCACCGGCTTCGGGTGTTACCGACTTTCGTGACTTGACGGGCGGTGTGTACAAGGCCCGGGAACGTATTCACCGCAGCGTTGCTGATCTGCGATTACTAGCGACTCCGACTTCATGGGGTCGAGTTGCAGACCCCAATCCGAACTGAGACCGGTTTTTTGGGATTCGCTCCACCTCACGGCTTCGCAACCCTTTGTACCGGCCATTGTAGCATGCGTGAAGCCCAAGACATAAGGGGCATGATGATTTGACGTCATCCCCACCTTCCTCCGAGTTGACCCCGGCAGTCTCCTATGAGTCCCCACCATCACGTGCTGGCAACATAGAACGAGGGTTGCGCTCGTTGCGGGACTTAACCCAACATCTCACGACACGAGCTGACGACAACCATGCACCACCTGTACACCAGTCCGAAGAAGCACCCATCTCTGGATGTGTCCGGTGTATGTCAAGCCTTGGTAAGGTTCTTCGCGTTGCATCGAATTAATCCGCATGCTCCGCCGCTTGTGCGGGCCCCCGTCAATTCCTTTGAGTTTTAGCCTTGCGGCCGTACTCCCCAGGCGGGGCGCTTAATGCGTTAGCTGCGGCACGGAACTCGTGGAATGAGCCCCACACCTAGCGCCCAACGTTTACGGCATGGACTACCAGGGTATCTAATCCTGTTCGCTCCCCATGCTTTCGCTTCTCAGCGTCAGTAGTGGCCCAGAGACCTGCCTTCGCCATCGGTGTTCCTCCTGATATCTGCGCATTCCACCGCTACACCAGGAATTCCAGTCTCCCCTACCACACTCTAGTCTGCCCGTACCCACTGCAAGTCCGGGGTTGAGCCCCGGATTTTCACAGCAGACGCGACAAACCGCCTACAAGCTCTTTACGCCCAATAATTCCGGACAACGCTCGCACCCTACGTATTACCGCGGCTGCTGGCACGTAGTTAGCCGGTGCTTCTTCTGCAGGTACCGTCACTTTCGCTTCTTCCCTGCTGAAAGAGGTTTACAACCCGAAGGCCGTCATCCCTCACGCGGCGTCGCTGCATCAGGCTTCCGCCCATTGTGCAATATTCCCCACTGCTGCCTCCCGTAGGAGTCTGGGCCGTGTCTCAGTCCCAGTGTGGCCGGTCGCCCTCTCAGGCCGGCTACCCGTCGTCGCCTTGGTGAGCCACTACCTCACCAACAAGCTGATAGGCCGCGAGCCCATCCCAGACCGAAAAACTTTCCACCCCCAGCACATGCGTACGAGGGTCATATCCGGTATTAGCTCCGGTTTCCCGGAGTTATCCCAGAGTCTGGGGCAGGTTGCTCACGTGTTACTCACCCGTTCGCCACTGATCAGACAGGGCAAGCCCCATCATCACCGTTCGACTTGCATGTGTTAAGCACGCCGCCAGCGTTCGTCCTGAGCCAGGATCAAACTCTCCGTTGAAGTAAAACACCCACGAAGGGCAAAATCACTGACTGAAGTAAACAACTAGCTATAAAAAGCAGTCATCATTCAACCAAAGGATAAAAATCGTCGCGAGACACAACCAACCACCACAACGGCAGCCAGCCACACCCCACCACGAGGTAAAACTTGGCATCGATTTTTGACACGCTGTTGAGTTCTCAAGAATCGGACACACACCAACAACCAGCTCACCGAGCCAGCCACCGGGGCAACCCTTCTAGTTTGCCGCTCGTCTGCTTGGGAGTCAAATCCGTGACCGCCTCTTGGAGGCGCCGGTCCCGACTCGCTTGGTTTCCCTTGCGGCAGGTAGAACATTACACGGGCCCCTGCGGATCTCCTAATCCACCCCCACCGAGCGGCAAAAACGGCCTCTGACCTGCGAAGATGCCCGAGTTCAGGCAGGTTGCGGAGCCGTCCCGACAGGCCGCTCCGTGGCGCCCCCGGGCGGCCCTAGGAGATGCGGTCGATCACGATCGGCGGCAGGTCCGGTCGGGACCCCTCAGGCGCGATCACGTAGGCCCCCTTGAGAGCCTCGATCGCCCGCTCGAAGCGCTCTGGCGTGTCGGTGTGCAGCGTGAGCAGCGGCTCGCCACCCCGCACCACTGCCCCGGGCTTGTAGTGGATCTCGACGCCCGCCCCCGCCTGGACCGGGTCCTCCCTGCGACCCCGCCCGGCGCCGAGGCGCCAGGCGGCCACCCCCACGGCCAGCGCGTCGAGCCGGACGAGCACACCGTCCGCGGGAGCGGGGACCTCGTGCGTCTCCTTCGCCGTGGGCAGGGGTGCGTCCGGGTCGCCGCCCTGCGCCCGGATCATCCGACGCCACACGTCCATGGCGCGTCCGTCGGCGAGGGCGTCGGACGGGTCGATGTCGTCCTTGCCCGCAGCGGCAACCATCTCTCGGGCGAGCGCCACCGTGAGCTCGACGACGTCCTGTGGCCCGCCGCCTTCGAGAACCTCGACCGACTCGCGCACCTCGAGCGCGTTGCCGGCGGTGAGTCCGAGGGGCGTCGACATGTTCGTCAGCAGGGCCACCGTCCTGACGCCGGCGTCGGTGCCCAGGCGCACCATGGTCCGGGCCAGCTCCCGGGCGTCGTCGAGCTCCTTCATGAACGCACCGGAGCCGACCTTGACGTCGAGGACCAGGGACCCCGTCCCCTCAGCGATCTTCTTGCTCATGATGGACGAGGCGATCAGCGGTATGCAGGAGACCGTGGCCGTCACGTCGCGCAACGCGTAGAGCTTCTTGTCGGCCGGGGCCAGGCCCGAGCCTGCAGCGCAGATCACCGCGCCCACGTCCTCGAGCTGACGCAGCATCTCCTCGTTGGTCAGCGAGGCGCGCCAGCCGGGGATCGACTCGAGCTTGTCGAGGGTGCCTCCGGTGTGGCCGAGGCCGCGGCCCGACAACTGCGGGACCGCTACGCCGCAGGCTGCGACGAGGGGGGCGAGCGGCAGGGTGATCTTGTCGCCGACCCCGCCGGTGGAGTGCTTGTCGCTCGTCGGTCGCGAGAGCCCGGAGAAGTCCAGCCGCTCACCGGACCTGATCATCGCATCGGTCCAGCGGGCGATCTCCTCCGCTGTCATGCCGTTGAGGTAGATGGCCATGGCCAGGGCTGCCATCTGCTCCTCGGCCACGACACCTCGGGTGTAGGCGTCGACCACCCAGTCGATCTGCTCCCCGCCCAACCGGAGGCCGTCGCGTTTGGCGGCGATGATGTCAACGGCGTCGAAACCCTCAGTCGTCCCAGTCACGGTCCCATCCTCACCCATCGGTGCAGGCAGTCGTGGACAACCCGTGGGTGGGCCCACCGCACCGGGCCGGCCCGGAGGCCACTGCGCACGGCGACCCGGAGCTCACGGCTGGGCTCCGCCCGCCCGAAGGTCGTCGACGCCGAACGCCTGGGGCAGGACCTCCCGCATCGTCAGCGGACCCTCGGGCGTCATCAGCATGCAGTCGGGCCCGCCGTTCTCCCACAGCAGCTGACGGCAGCGACCGCAGGGCATCAAGGCCGAGCCGTCGGCCCCGACGCAGAAGACGGCGACGAGCCGGCCTCCGCCAGTGGCATGCAGGTCCGAGACCATGCCGCACTCGGCGCACAGCCCGACTCCGTAGGCGGCGTTCTCGACGTTGCACCCGGCGACGACGCGCCCGTCATCGACGAGGCCGGCGACCCCGACCGGGAAGGACGAGTAGGGGGCGTAGGCCCGGTGCATCAGCTCCACCGCACGGTGGCGCAGAGTCTCCCAGTCGATGTCGTATGCCGCTGGGCTCGTTCCCGGGTCAGCCTCCGTCACGAGGCCTCCCCCTTCCGGTAGACGACCCCGTCGGCCTTGGGCATGCGGAGCCGCTGCGAGGCGAACGCCAGGACGATGAGCGTCGCGAGGTAGGGGGTCATGCCCGTCAGCTCCCGCGGGAAGATCGACGTGAGCGCGAACCAGGCAAAGACCCCGATGGCGATCAGCACACTGACCAGCCCCACGACGCGCTTGCCCTGCCGCCGGCGCCAGAGCGCCCACGCGCCCCAGAGCAGGAGGAACACCGAGAACGGCAGGAGGAAGGCGTGGATGACGTCGCCGCCTCCGCGCAGGTAGATCGCGTCGCTGTAGCCGAACAGCCCGGCTCCGGCGGCCAGGCCGCCCGGGCGCCAGTTGCCGAAGATCATGGCGGCCAGCCCGATGTAGCCGCGTCCGCCGGTCTGGCCCTCGCGGTAGAGGTTGGAGGCCACCATCGCGAGGAAGCCACCGCCCAGCCCGGCGAGCCCACCCGAGATGACGACCGCGATGAACTTGTAGCGGTAGACGTTGACGCCGAGGGTCTCAGCCGCTGTCGGCGACTCACCGCACGAGCGCAGCCGAAGACCGAATGACGTGCGCCAGATGATCCACCAGGACAGGACGAGGAGTCCCACGACGAGCACGGTCACCACCGAGAGGTTGGTGACGAGGGCCCGGAGGACGCTCGCGACGTCGGCGACGAGGAAGGTGCGGCCCTGCTCGATCTCGCCGAGCCAGTCCGAGAGCCCCGAGATGGTGATGCGGGGCAGCTCGGGAAGGCTCGGCGACTGGGTGCCGCCCGTCCCCTCGAAGGTGCGGACCGCGAGGTACGAGGCCGCCCCGAGCCCGAGCAGGTTGAGCGCGACGCCGGAGATGATGTGGTCGACCCCGAAGACGACGGTGGCCAGCGCATGGACCGCACCGCCGACCGCCCCCATGAGGATCGCGCCGAGGAGGCCCGCCCAGGGCCCGTAGTTCGAGGCGAAGAACGCCGCGCCCCACGTGCCGAGGATCATCATCCCCTCGAGGCCGATGTTGACGACCCCGGCCCGCTCGGACCAGAGACCGCCGAGACCGGCGAGGGCGATGGGGGCCGCCAGGGCGAGCGCAGCAGCCAGGGCGCCTGACGAGTCGATGTCGTTGGCCCCGGTGATGACACGGGTCAGGGAGAGCACGACCAGCCCCAAGGAGGCGAGGACGACGAGCCGACGCCAGCCGACGAGGGACCCGAGCCATCCGGTCCATCCGGTCCGCTGGTCGACCGACGGGCCGGCCGGCTCGGTCTGCACGATCTGCGCGCTCATGCCGGGGCCCCTTCCTTGACGTCGGCGGCTTGGGTGGCGAGGGCCTGGGCCACCCGCCGCTGCTCGATCCGCACGTTGAGCCGACGGATGACCTCGTAGGCGATGACGACCGACAGGACGATGACGCCCTGGATGATGAGGACGAGCCGGTCGCTGACTCCCGCCGTGATCTGCAGGGCATTCGACTGCTGGTCGAGGAAGGCCCACAGGAACGCGGCGAAGACGATGCCGACGGGGTGGTTGCGACCAAGGAGGGCGATGGCGATCCCGGCGAAGCCGAGGCCCGGCTGGAAGGTCGTCCCATACGCGTAGTCCTGGCCGAAGAGCAGCGGCATGCCGACCAGTCCGGCGACGACTCCCGAGAGGATCATCGACATGAGGACCATCCGCTTGACCTTGACGCCGCTCGCCACTGCCGCCGACTCGGAGCGTCCGGTGGCGCGCAGGTCGAAGCCGAAGCGGGTCTTCCCGAGGATGAACCAGTAGACGACGCCGATGAGGACCGCGAGGATGATGAGGCCGTAGACCTCGCGGGAGACGCCCGGGATCAGGGGCAGTCCGGACACGTGGGAGCTCTCGGGGAGAGGCTTGGTGCTGACGATGTTGGATCCGGTCTGCGGAGCCACCTTGCGCAGCAGGAAGGCGACGAGCACGGTGGCGATCGCGTTGAGCATGATGGTCGAGATGACCTCGGACACCCCTCGATAGACCTTGAGGAGGCCCGCGATCCCGGCCCAGAGTCCACCGGCGAGCATCGCGACGACGAGGCCGAGCAGGATGTTGAGCGGACCCGGGAGCCAGCCCTCTCCGGCCACCACGGCAGCAGCGAAGGCGGCGATGCGGTACTGGCCGTCGACGCCGATGTTGAAGAGGTTCATCCGGAAGCCGATGGCCACGGCGACGGCCGAGATGTAGTAGACGATCGCCGCGTTGATGATGGCCACGACGACTCGGGGCCGCGGGACAGAGAGGATGGTGCCCCACACCTCGCCGACAGGGTCGCCGGCGGCGACGAGGATCGCGGACGTGACGAGGACCGCCACGATGATGGCCAGGACCGGGGCAGACAGCGCCATGCCCATCCGTCGGAGGTCGAAGCGGCTCGTCATCAGGCTGCTCCCTCGGTGGCCGTGGCGCCCGTCATGGCCGCGCCGAGCTCCTCCTTGGTGACCCGGTCGGGGTCGAACTGCCCGGTGAGGCGGCCACGCAGAATGACGTGGATGCTATCGGAGAGGCCGACCAGCTCCTCGAGGTCCGCGGAGATGAGCAGCACGCCGAGCCCGGCCCGGCGGGCCTGCTTGATGTGGTCCCAGATGGCCGCCTGGGCACCGACGTCGACGCCGCGGGTCGGATGGGCGGCGACGAGGACCTTGGGCTCTCGGCGCATCTCGCGGCCGATGATGAGCTTCTGCTGGTTCCCACCCGAGAGCGAGCCGGCGGTGACGTTGATCGACGGGGTTCGCACGTCGTACTGCTCGACGACCGCCTCCGCCTCCTGTCGGGCCGCGGCGCCGTTGATGAGGGTGCCGCCCGGACCGGTCACGTAGACCGGCTCGGTCTGGTGACCGAGGACGACGTTCTCCCACAAGGGCGCCTCGAGCAGCAGTCCGTGGCGGTGGCGGTCGGCGGGGATGTAGCCGATGCCGGCTTCGCGGATCTCTCTCGTGTGCCAGCTGGAGGTGTCGACGTCGCCGAGGAGGATCCGGCCGGACGTCGGCTCCCGCATCCCCATGACGACCTCGACGAGCTCGTCCTGACCGTTGCCCTCGACGCCGGCGATGCCGACGATCTCCCCGGAGTGGATCGTCAGGTTGACATCGGTGAGCAGCGGTCTGCCCCCCAGCGGGTTGTCGAGCGAGGTGCTCTCGACGCTGAGCAGCGGCACATCCGTCACCGTGGACTCCTCGGTGCTCGGCGACGGCAGCTCCGAACCCACCATGAGCTCCGCGAGGTCGCGCGCGGTGACGTCCCTCGGAGCCACCTCGGCCACCGTCGTGCCGCGCCGGATCACGGTGATGGCGTCCGCGACGCTCAGCACCTCGTCGAGCTTGTGCGAGATGAAGATGACGGTGAGTCCCTCGGCCTTGAGCTCCCTGAGGTTGTCGAACAGCTCGTCGACCTCCTGGGGGACGAGCACCGCGGTCGGTTCGTCGAGGATGATGATCCGGGCGCCGCGGTACAGGACCTTGAGGATCTCGACCCGCTGCTGGGCGCCCACTCCGAGGTGCTCGACGAGGACGTCCGGGTCGAGGTCGAGCCCGTAGGCGTCGGAGATCTCCTTGACCTTGCGACGGGCGCCCTCACCGATGCCGTGCAGCTTCTCGGCGCCGAGGACGACGTTCTCGAGCACGGTGAAGTTGTCGGCGAGCTGGAAGTGCTGGAAGACCATGCCGATCCCGGCGTCGATGGCGTCGGCCGGCGACTTCAGCTGGCGCGCCCTGCCCTCCACCGAGATCGTCCCCTCGTCGGGCTGCTGCACCCCGTAGAGGATCTTCATCAGCGTCGACTTGCCGGCACCGTTCTCGCCGACGATCGCGTGGACCGTGCCGCGGTGCACCGTCAGCTCGATGTCCTTGTTGGCGACGACCCCCGGAAACCGTTTGGTGATCCCGTGCAGCTCGACGACCGGCTCACCCACCGCTGCCCCGGCAGCCCCGGCAGCCCCGGCAGCCCCGGCAGCTCGGGAGCCGGTGGGCGCCGAGCCTCGGTCCGGCGGGACGGTGGCGGCTGGCTCAGTGGGGACGATGACGCACGCTCCTCATCAGGGCCCTGTGCAGACGGGCGACGACAGATATGGACCACCACGTCGAACGTACACAGTGATGCGGTGGCAGGGCGAGAGACGGCCCGGACGACGCGCGGCGCGTCGTCCGGGCCGTTTCACGTGGCCGGCTGGTCGATCCGGGACTCAGGGAGTCGTGGGGACCGTGATCTCGCCGGAGATGATCTTCTGCTTGTAGTCGTCGAGCTGGGCCTTGATGTCGTCGATCTTGCCGCCCGTCGTGGAGTAGTCCACGCCGCCGGCCTCGAGGTCGAACGACTTCTCGCCGGCCGTGAACTTGTCGTCCGCGATCGACTTGATGAAGTCGTAGACGCCGACGTCGACCTTCTTGATCATCGACGTGAGGATGACGTCGCGGACCGCCGCGTCGGCCGTGAGCGCCTGGTCGGCGTCGACGCCGATGGCCAGCTTGTTCGCGGCCTTGGCGGCCTGGAAGACACCACCGCCGGAACCACCCGCAGCGTGGTAGACGATGTCGGCGTTGGCCTGGTACATCCCTTCGGCGGCCGCCTTGCCCTTGGCGACGTCACCGAAACCGGAGAAGTCCGGCGGCTGGGTGAGGTACTGGACCTTGATGTCGATGTCGGACTTGACGGCCTTGGCGCCGGCGATGTAGCCCGCCTCGAACTTCTTGATGAGGGGCGTCTCGACGCCGCCGACGAACCCGATGACGTTGGTCTTCGTCTTGAGGGCGGCAGCCGCGCCGACGAGGAACGACCCCTCGTGCTCGGCGAAGGTGACGTTCTCGATGTTGTCGCCCTTGGCGTCCGTCGAGTCGATGAGGGCGAACTTGACGTCGGGGTTCTCCCCGGCGACCTTCGCCACCGACTGCGCGTAGGCGAAGCCCACCGCGACGATGTTCGTGTAGCCGGCGTCGATCAGCTGCTGGAGCCGCTCCTCGCGAGCCGACTCGGCCTCGCCGTTCTGCGCGACGGCCTCCTTGCTGTCGAGGTTCAGCTCGGCCTTGGCCTTGTCCAGACCGGCAGCCGCGGCGTCGTTGAAGGACTGGTCACCACGACCGCCCACGTCGTAGGCCATACCGACCTTGAGCTGCTCAGCGGCCGGAGCGCCGCCGGTGCCGGTGTTACCCGCGCCTGGTGTGGCGGCCGGGGTGTCGCTGCCACAGGCAGCAAGTCCGAGCGCGGCAGCCGCGATGACTGCTGCGACCTTGGTTGCATGACGCAAGGGATGCTCCTTCGCTCCATCGGCCGACGACGACATCGGCCCTGATTCCCGCACTGTAGACCCGCGTCCGGACCCGATCGGGACGGGGCTGGAAAACGCGCCGCAAGTGTTACCTATCCGCGACCCCGTTGTGCGTGCGGTGCGCGCCCACCCAGTGACGCACTTCACTACTCGGCAGTAGCGAGGGCTCCGCCGCCCGGCCGGGCCAGCAGGTGGTGGGCCGCCGCTGCGAGCACGCATCCCGCGAGGGTCGCCGCGCCGACCGCGATCGCGCCCTCGTCGATGACGAGGTCGCCGCGGTGCAGGTCATAGGTCGGCCCGCCGGGGCGGCGGGTGCCGAGCCGGGCCATCGCACCAGGGACGTGGGTCAGGTACCAGGCGAAGTCCTCGCCGCCCAGCGACTGCGGTGTCGGCGCCACCGTGGCGCCGGCCCCGACCACCGCGGCGGTGAACGCGTCGATGCAGGCGGCGTCGTTGACGACGGGTGGCACACCCTTGGTGATGGTGACGTCGGCGGCCACCCCGTACGGCGCCACCACGGCGTGCACCACCTCGTCGAGGAGCTTCTCGACGCCCGCCCACGTCTCCACGTCGAGCATCCGCAGGGTGCCAGTCGCCCGGCCGGTGGCCGGGATGACGTTGTGCGCCCCGCCACTGTGGATCGACCCCCACACGAGGGCCGCAGCCGCTCGGGGGTCGATCCGGCGGGAGAGCGCCGCCGGGACGTCCGTCACCACCTTGGACAGGGCGTAGGTGAGGTCCTGGGTGAGATGCGGTCGGCTCGTGTGGCCGCCGCGCCCGGTGAGGGTGACGTCGATGTGGTCGGCCGCCGCGGTGATCGGGCCGACGCGGAGCCCGACGTGACCCACGTCGAGGGACGGGTCGCAGTGCAGGGCGAAGATCCGGTCGACCCCCACCAGGCCGTCCTGGGCGACGACGTCCTCTGCCCCGCCCGGCATCAGCTCCTCGGCGGGCTGGAAGACGAGCCGAGCGGCGACACCGTGGTCCCGGAGCCGCTCCTCCACGGCCTTGAGCGCGAGGGCGGCGCCGAGCAGCGCGGTCGTGTGCACGTCGTGGCCGCACGCATGGCTGACCCCGTCGGTGCGGGAGGCGAACTCCAGGTCGGTCTGCTCGCGGATCGGTAGCGCATCGAGGTCGGCGCGCAGGCCGATCCGGACCACCGGCTCGGGAGCGCCGACGTCCGCCACCAGCCCGGTCCCCTGCAGCCGGTGCACGGCGATGCCCTCCGACTCGAGGCGCTCCGCGAGCAGCCGCGTCGTGCGGACCTCGGCGCGTCCCAGCTCGGGGTGCTGGTGCAGGTCCCGCCGGAAGTCGATGAGCTCACCCTCGGACTCGGTCACGACTCGGGAGATCTCATCGAACAACGGGGTCATGGTCACGAGCACGAGAGTCTACCGAGCGGATGTCCGGGTCCCGACCCGCCGACGAGACCGACGCGCCCGCCCGCCGCCCGACGGAGGCCGCCCTGGGAGCGAGCCCAGCGGCATACGGCCTGGGTCAGAAGCTCTCGCGAGGCTGGTAGGTGCCCCACACCTCACGCAGCGCGTGGGCCACCTCTCCACCGGTCGCGCGGGCCGCGAGGGCCCGCTTCATCGGGTAGAGGACGTTGTCCGTGCCGCGGGCCGCGTCCTGAAGCTCGGCCAGCGCCGCCTCGACCGCCTCGTTGTCGCGCTCCGCGCGCAGGGCCGCGAGGCGCTCACGCTGCTCCGCCTCGATCTGCGGGTCGACGCGCAACGGGTCGTACTTCTCCTCGACGTCGACCGTGTACTTGTTGACGCCGACGACGATGCGCTCACCGCTGTCGATCTCGAGCTGCACGCGGTAGGCGGAGTGCTCGATCTCCGACTTCTGGAAGCCCTGCTCGATCGCGGCCACCGCTCCCCCGCGGTCCTCGACCTGCTGGATGAGCGCGAGCGCGGCCTCCTCGATCTCGTCGGTCATCGACTCGACGACGTAGGAGCCGGCGAACGGGTCGACCGTCTTGGTCACGTCCGTCTCGAACGCGATGACCTGCTGGGTGCGCAGGGCGAGACGGGCCGCCTTCTCGGTCGGCAGCGCGATCGCCTCGTCGAAGGAGTTGGTGTGCAGCGACTGGGTGCCGCCGAGAACCGCGCCGAGGCCCTGGAGCGCCACCCGGACGAGGTTGACCTCGGGCTGCTGGGCGGTCAGCTGCACCCCGGCAGTCTGGGTGTGGAAGCGGAGCATCTGGCTCTTGGGGTTCGTCGCGCCGAACTGCTCCTTCATGATCTTGGCCCAGATCCGGCGAGCCGCGCGGAACTTCGCGACCTCCTCGAGGAGCGTCGTGCGCGCGACGAAGAAGAAGGACAGGCGCGGGGCGAAGTCGTCGACGTCGAGACCGGCCGCCTGGGCGGCCCGGACGTACTCCATCGCGTTGGCCAGCGTGAAGGCGATCTCCTGCACGGGAGTCGCTCCGGCCTCGGCCATGTGGTAGCCCGAGATCGAGATCGTGTTCCAGCGGGGCAGCTCCTGTTGGCAGTACGCGAAGATGTCGGCGATGAGGCGCAGGCTCTCGCGCGGCGGGTAGATGTAGGTGCCGCGGGCGATGTACTCCTTGAGCACGTCGTTCTGGATCGTGCCCGTCAGCTGGTTGCCCGCGACACCCTGCTCCTCGGCGACGAGCTGGTAGAGCAGCAGCAGCGTCGACCCGGGCGCGTTGATCGTCATCGACGTCGAGATCTTGTCGAGCGGCAGGCCGTTGAAGAGCGTGCGCATGTCGTCGAGGCTGTCGATCGCGACCCCGACCTTGCCGACCTCACCGTGCGCGATGGGCTCGTCGGAGTCGTAGCCCATCTGCGTCGGCAGGTCGAACGCGACGGAGAGGCCACCCGTGCCGGCCCTGACGAGCTGGTGGTAGCGCTCGTTGGACTCCTTGGCCGTGCCGAACCCGGCGTACTGCCGCATCGTCCACGGCTTGCCGGTGTACATCGTCGGGTACACCCCCCGCGTGAACGGGTAGCTGCCCGGCGCGCCCAGCCTGGTCTGGGGGTCCCACCTGCTCAGCGCCGACGCGTCGTAGACGGGCTTGATCGGCAGGTCGGACTCGGAGCGCGCGCCAGTGCTGTCAGCCATGCTGCCGAGAGTAGTGGCGTCGTCCGTCGTCGTGGCCGGTGCGGACGTCGAACGTCGTCCACGTCACTCCGTCGTCTCGCACGTCGGGCACCCGGCCGTATGCCGCTGGGCTGGCGAGCCGGGCCCAACCTCCTTGCCTGCCCCCCGGGGTGGGTCCATGGTGAGGACATGCCCGTGATCGAGGTCCGCGACCTCCACAAGTCCTTCGGCCGCACCATCGCTCTCGACGGACTCGACCTCGTCGTCGAGCGCGGCGAGATCCACGGGTTCCTCGGGCCGAACGGGGCCGGGAAGTCGACCACCCTGCGGATCCTGCTCGGCCTCGTGAGGGCCGACAACGGCTCCGCGCGGGTCCTGGACGGAGACCCCTGGCACGACGTGGAGACGCTCCACCGACGACTCGCCTACGTGCCCGGCGACGTCGTCCTCTGGCCGAACCTCACCGGCGGCGAGGTCATCGACCTGCTCGGTTCCCTGCGCGGTGGCCTCGACGAGAAGCGGCTCGCGGACCTGCTCGCCCGCTTCCAGCTCGATCCCACCAAGAAGGGGCGGTCCTACTCGAAGGGCAACCGGCAGAAGGTCGCGCTCGTCGCGGCCCTCGCCTCCGACGTCGAGCTGCTCCTGCTCGACGAGCCGAGCTCCGGGCTCGACCCGCTCATGGACGCGGAGTTCCGGAGCTGCGTCCGCGACTTCGCCGCCGGAGGGGGGACCGTCCTGCTGTCGAGCCACATCCTCGGCGAGGTCGAGGCGCTCGGGGACCGGGTCAGCATCATCCGCGCCGGGCGGAACGTCGAGTCGGGCGCCATCGACGAGCTGCGGCGGCGGGCACGGACCACCGTGGAGGCGTTCCTCGCGCAGCCGGTGAATGCGAGCGAGCTGTCGAAGGTCCCCGGAGTGGCTGACCTCGTCGTCGCCGGGGACCGGGTCACCTGCTCGGTCGACACGACCCACCTCGGTGAGCTGCTCGCGCGGCTCGGGACGCACGGAATCCGCGGCCTGACGAGCCAGCCCCCCACGCTCGAGGACCTCTTCATGGACCAGTACCGCGACCGCGAGACGCCGGCGGGTCCCCGATGACCGGACTCGCCGGCACGGGAGCCCTCCTGCGCCTCGCCCTGCGCAGGGACCGGGTCCTGCTGCCGACCAGCATCGTGGCCGTCGTCGGCCTCGTCACCGCTGCCGCCAGGGCGACGATCGACCTCTATCCCGAGCCGGCGCTCGCGATCGCCGCCATGCAGGAAGCTCTCTCGAACCCGGCTGTCGTGGCGCTCTACGGACCGGTGTCCGACCCGTCCTCGATCGACTCCCTGGCGACCTTCAAGACGGTGCTGCTCGGAGCTGTCTTCCTCGTCCTCCTCGTCTATGTCGTCGTCCGCCGGCACACCCGCACGGAGGAGGAGGAGGGCCGCCTCGAGCTGCTCGGCGGGGGCGTCGTCGGCCGGCGGGCGCCGCTGGCGGCGGCCGTCCTGCTCGCCACAGCGGCGGTCCTGCTCACCGCCATGCTCGTCACCGCGGCCTCGGTCCAGGTCGGGCTCGATGACACCGGCTCTGTGGGGCTCGGCATCGCGTGGGCGACGGCGGGGCTGACTTGGGTCGGGGTGACCGCGGTCGCCGCGCAGCTCGCAGGCACGTCCCGCGGGGCCGCCGGCTTCGCCCTCGGTGCGCTTGCCGTCGCCTACGTCGTCCGGGTCATCGGCGACGGGGCCGGGGAGGGGACGCTCGCCAGCGGACTCAGCTGGCTGTCCCCGCTCGGCTGGGTCGTCAAGGTCCAGGCCTACGGCGCGAACCGCCTCTGGGTGGGCGCCCTCGGCGTCATCGCGTATCTCCTGCTCGTCACCCTGGCCTTCCTCCTGCTCGAGCGCCGCGACCTCGGGTCCGGCATCTTCGCCGGCCGCATCGGGCCCGCCCGAGGCCGACTCCGGACCACGGGCGCTCTCGCCCGTCGCCTCGCCAGCGGGACCGTGGCCGGCTGGCTGGTCGGAGTCACCGTCCTCGCGTCGGTGATGGGCTCGGTCGCGCCGAACGTCGAGCGGTTCCTCAGCGGGTCACAGATCCGTGACGTGCTGACCCGCCTCGGCGGATCCGCCGGAAGTCTCATCGACACCTTCTTCGCGACCGAGCTCGGCTTCGCGGCCGTCGCCGTGTCCGCTCTCGGCATCGCGCTCGTCCTCCGCCTCCGAGCCGAGGAGACCGCGGGACGGGCCGAGTCCGTCCTCGCAACCCGCACCACTCGCATCGGCTGGGCGGTCAGCCAGCTCGGCGTGGCGGTGGTCGGGACGGCCCTCGTGCTGGCGGTGATGGGGTTGGTGCTCGGTCTCGTCCGGGGCGGCCAGGTGGGCGACGTGCCGGGGCAGGTGGCCAGCCTGGGCGGAGCGGCGCTCGCCCGGCTGCCGGCTGTATGGGTCTGCACCGCCGTGGCGCTCGCGTTCGTGGGGCTGGCGCCGCGGTTCACCGGGTTCGCGTGGGGCGTGCTGCTCACCTTCTTCGCGCTCGGCGAGTTCGGCGAGCTGCTGGAGCTGCCCGGGTGGCTCGTCGGCCTCTCCCCCTTCGCGCACCTGCCACGGTTGCCGGGAGGTGCAGTGGAGTGGGCGCCTCTCGTCGCGCTGCTCGCGGTGGCTGCCGCCCTCGGCGGCGCCGGGCTGTACGGCCTCCGGAACCGCGACATCACCTGAGCTACGACGAGGGCCGCTACGGTACCGCCATGACCTCGATGGACGACTTCTGGGCCGTCATCCCGGCCGGCGGCGCCGGCACCAGGCTGTGGCCGATGTCCCGGCGCACCTCCCCCAAGTTCCTGCACGACCTCACGGGCTCAGGGCAGTCGCTCCTCCGGGCCACCTGGGAGCGGCTGTCGCCCCTGGCCGCCGAGCGAGTTCTCGTCGTCACGGGGTCGGCTCACGCTGAGGCCGTCCGGGCGCAGCTGCCGATGCTCCCCCGCGACGCCGTCGTGACCGAGCCCAGCCCGCGAGACTCGATGCCCGCCATAGGTCTGGCCGCGGCGATCCTCGAGCGTCGCGACCCGGAGGCCGTCCTCGGGTCCTTCGCTGCAGACCACGTCATCACCGAGGTCGCCGCCTTCCATGCGGCGGTTCGGCAGGCGGTCGTGCTGGCACGTCGGGGTGAGCTCGTCACGATCGGCGTCGAGCCGACCCATGCCGCAACCGGGTTCGGCTACATCCGCGAGGGTGACCCACTCGGCGTCGTCGGTGCCGAGTCGGGGCGTCGAGTGCGCGAGTTCGTCGAGAAGCCGGACGCTGCAACGGCGAGACGGTATGTCGACTCAGGCGAGTTCCGCTGGAATGCAGGGATGTTCGTCGTCGGAGCCACCACCTTGCTGGAACTGCTCGCGCAGACCCACCCTGACCTCACCGACAACCTGCGCATCATCGCCAGCGACCCGAGACGCATGACCGACCTGTGGCCCACCCTGCCGAAGGTGGCCATCGACCATGCCGTCGCCGAGCCGGCGGCTGCAGCGGGCAGGGTTGCCGTGGTGCGGGCTTCGTTCGGCTGGAACGATATCGGCGACTTCGCTTCTCTCGCAGGCATTCTCGCGGAGTCGGACAGAGCCCCACGGCTCCGCGTCATCGCCGGGGAGGACGACGTGGTGTCCATCGACTCGACCGGGCTCGTCGCGGCTGACAGTGGTCGCGTCGTCGCTGTCGTCGGGCTCGAGGACATCGTCGTCATCGACACCGCAGACGCCTTGCTCGTGACGACGCAGGAGCGTGCCCAGGACGTCAAGAGGGTCGTCGAGGAGCTGCAGCAGCGCGGTCGAGCAGACCTGACCTGACGGCAGGAAGTGCACACTCGACGGGGCTCAGTCGCGACCGTAGATGTCGCGGGTGTACACCTTGGCGGCGACGTCCGCCAGCTCGTCGGAGTGGCGGTTCGCGACGATGACGTCTGCCTCGGCCTTGAAGGCCGCGAGGTCGCGGACCACCCGTGAGCGGTAGAAGTCGTCGGTCTGGAGGGATGGCTCGTAGACGATCACCTCGACGCCCTTGGCCTTGATCCGCTTCATGATCCCCTGGATGCTCGAGCTGCGGAAGTTGTCGGAACCCTCCTTCATGACGAGGCGGTACATCCCGACCACCCGCGGCTCCCGCCGGAGGATGTCCTTCGCGATGAAGTCCTTCCGAGTCGTGTTCGAGTCCACGATCGACCGGATCAGCGTCTGCGGCACCTGGTCGTAGTTGGCCAGCAGCTGCTTGGTGTCCTTGGGCAGGCAGTAGCCGCCGTAGCCGAACGACGGGTTGTTGTAGTGCGACCCGATCCGCGGGTCGAGCCCGACGCCCTCGATGATCGACCTCGCATCGAGACCGTGCATCGCGGCATAGGTGTCGAGCTCGTTGAAGTAGGCGACCCGCATCGCGAGGTAGGTGTTGGCGAACAGCTTGGTCGCCTCCGCCTCGGTCGGGTTGGTCAGCAGGACGGGGATGTCGGTGTCCTCGGCCCCCTCGACGAGGAGGTCGGCGAACTGCTTGGCCTCGGGCGACAGGTCCCCGACGATGATCCGGCTGGGGTGCAGGTTGTCCCACAGGGCTCGTCCCTCGCGGAGGAACTCCGGCGAGAAGAGCACCTTCGCGCCGGGGTACTCCGTGCGGATCCGCTCGGTGAAGCCGACCGGAACGGTCGACTTCACGACGACGGTCGCGCCCGGCGCGAGGCGACGGACGTCGGCGATGACCGACTCGACCGACGACGTGTTGAAGTAGTTGGACCGGGGGTCGTAGTCGGTCGGCGTCGCCACGATGACGAAGGTCGCACCCTCGTACGCGTCGGCGGGCTCGACCGTGGCCCGGAGGTCGAGCTCGCGCTCAGCCAGGTACTCCTCGAGCTCCGCGTCAACGATCGGCGAGCGGCGGGCGTTGACCAGCTCGACCCGGCGTGCGTCCAGGTCCAGGGCGACGACCTCGTTGTGCTGGGCCAGGACGACGGCGTTGGAGAGGCCCACGTAACCGAGGCCCGCGACTGCGATCTTCACACCGGACACCCTAGACGGTGCCCGAGGGCACGGCTCAGCGCGACCGAGCCCAGCGGCATACGGCGTGGTGGGCGGACGTCACCGGAGCGTCACGCAACACACCCCACGACGTCGCCCCCACCTCATCCGGGCTCGGGACCGTGGAGTCGTGCGAGCTGCGATCGTGACCGAGTCGTTCCTCCCGAGCCTCAACGGCGTGACCACGAGCGTGTGCCACGTGGCCGACCAGCTCCGCTCCCGGGGGCATGACGCCGTCATCATCGCGCCGCGGGCGCGAGAGGCGATGCCGGACACCTACCTGGGCTTCCCGGTGCACCGGATCACCTCGCTGCCGTTCCGCCAGTTCGACGTCGGCCTGCCGAGCGCCGAGATCGAGCAGATCCTCGCGGACGCGGCACCCGACGTCGTCCACGTGGCCAGCCCCTTCGTCATCGGGGCCCGGGGACTGCGAGCAGCGGCCCGCCTCGGACTGCCCACGGTCGCGATCTTCCAGACCGACATGGCGGGCTACGTCCGCCACCACACCCCCGGCTCGGCGGGCCGGGCCACCGCCAGCACGACCTGGCGTTGGATCCGGCGCATCCACTCATGGGCCGATCTCACGCTGGCCCCCTCCAGCGGGGCCCTCGCCGACCTCCGCGCCCACGGCGTGCCCCGCACGCAGCTGTGGGGGCGCGGGGTCGACACCTCCCTCTTCTCCCCCGCCTGGCGCGCCGACGCGCTGACCCGCGCATTGCGGCGCGAGCTCGCCCCCGACGGGGAGCGACTCATCGGCTACGTCGGCCGCCTGGCTCCGGAGAAGGAGCTCGAGCGCCTCGCCGAGCTCGCCGACGTGCCGCACACGCGGCTCGTCATCGTCGGCGACGGACCGTCGCGGCTGAGCGTGGGCGAGTTGCTCACCGAGGCCGTCGCGGCGTCGCCGGGCCGGCCCAACCGGCCCCCCGTCTTCCTCGGGTCCCGGACCGGAGCGGACCTGGCGCGCGCGTATGCCGCGCTCGACCTCTTCGTCCACACCGGCACGCGGGAGACGTTCGGGCAGACCATCCAGGAGGCCGGGGCGTCCGGCGTGGCCGTCGTCGCGCCCCGCGCGGGCGGGCCGATCGACCTCGTCACCGAGGGGCAGAACGGGCACCTCTTCGACCCCGACCTGCCGGGGTCGCTCCGCGAGGCCGTATGCCGCTCACTCGCCTCCCCGGACCATCTGTCCGAACTGGGTCAGCGGGGTCTCGAGCGGGTCCGCGACCGGTCGTGGGCCGCGGTGGTCGACCACCTGGTCGAGCACTACGAGGCCGTGGCCGGCCAGCGCCTGTCAGCGGTGGCGTGAGCCACTCGGGCCGAGGCGGCGGCGCCCGATGCAGATGCCGTGTCCGGTCTGCGCGACCCAGTGGAAATTGTCACAGTCGCGCGTTTACCGGCGAGTAGGATCCTGACTCCCCGAGCGCGGCGATATGGTGCCCCCCGTGGCCACCAACACTCTCCCAAGGACGGGACCCGCCTCGGCGCGCCGCACGACTGTGTTCCTCAAGATGGTCATGGCCGTGTCCGGTGCGCTCTTCGTGCTCTACGTCCTCCTGCACATGTACGGCAACCTCAAGATCTTCGCCGGCGTCGAGTCCTTCGACCACTACGCCGAGAGCCTGCGGACCCTGCTCACCCCGATCCTCCCCGTCGGCGGCGTCCTCTGGCTGCTGCGTGCGCTCCTCATCGTCGCGGTTGTCGCCCATGTCTGGTCGGCCGCCCAGCTGTGGCAGCGGGCCAACGGGGCCCGCTCGACCCGGTACATCGCCAAGGAAGCCGCACGCGCCGGACTCACGTCCAAGGCGATGCGCTGGGGCGGGCTCGCGCTCGTCCTCTTCATCATCTGGCACCTGCTGCAGTTCACGGTCGTCAAGTTCAACGTCGGTCCCGACGCGGCCGGC